>NZ_BOOF01000033.1 GCF_016863095.1 Microbispora siamensis
CCTCACCTGTGAGGGCGGGAATCCCGGTCCATTAGGGCCGGGAGGAAGTCAAAGGATCGTCTGCCACCAGCCGTCCACCGGCGGAGGGTCGTCGACCGTGACGCGCTCGCCCGGCCGCGGCACCACGAGGCGCACGTCGCGGGCCTTGGCCTCCCGCCACAGCTGGTCGATCGGGTCGTTCCAGGCGTGCGGGGCGAGCGCGAACGTGCCCCAGTGCACCGGCAGCAGCACGCGGGCGCGCAGGTCGAGGTGGGTGAGGATCGCCTCCTCCGGCGTCATGTGGATGTCCGGCCAGCCCTTGCTGTAGGCGCCGATCTGGATCACCGACAGGTCGAAAGGCCCGTGCGCCTCGCCGATCGCCGCGTACCCGTCGAAGTAGCCGGAGTCGCCGGTGTAGAAGACCCGCCTGCGCTCGCCAGCGATGACCCACGAGGCCCAGAGGGTCTGGTCCCTGCGGAACCCGCGCCCGGAGAAGTGACGGCCGGGGGTGGCCACGAACCGGAGGCCGGACACCGTGGCCTCCTCGTTCCAGTCCAGCTCGATGATCCGGGACGCGGGCACCCGCCACCGTTCGAGATGGGCGCCGACCCCGAGCGGCACCAGGAACGGCGCGGACTGCGTGCGGGCCAGCAGGCGCACCGTGTCCATGTCGAGGTGGTCGTAGTGGTCGTGCGAGATGACGATCGCGTCGAGTTCGGGCAGCTCGTACAGCGGCACCGGCGGAGGGTGCAGACGACGCGGCCCGGTGAACGACGCAGGGGAGCAACGCTCGCTCCACACCGGATCGAGCAGCACCCGCCGCCCCTGGATCTCGATCAGCGCCGAGGAGTGGCCGTACCAGACGGCGTCGAGGTCGCCGCCCCCGGACGAGCCGGGAGTCATCAGGGGAACGGGCAGGCGGGGCTTGCGCTGCGTCCGGCGGAGGAACTCGCGGGCGACCTGCTGCCTGGTCCCCGGCGGGAGGACGGGACTGGGCGTCGTGTTGCGGAACGCGCCGTCGCGGAACTGTCTGGAGCGCCGCACCCGCAGCGCCCGCTCGCCCGACGGCCGCGCCCCCAGCGCGGCGGGGACGTCCCGCACCGCCCACACCGCCGCCGCCAGGGCGGCCGCTCCCGCGAGGAGCCCCACGCGACGGCCCAGGTCACTACTTCTCAAACCACCGGTCTTCAACGGCAATCTCCTTGCTGAGTTCTGCCGATCAGACTAGGCAATCTCCGCGCCGGTCGCGCCGACGACGCCTTGCCTGTGGACAACCCTCCCTGGAGACTGCGTGGTGAATGAAAGCATGCAGACCGACCGGCCCGGCGCGGGCCAGGCGAGGCGGGGGGACGATGAACACCGGCCACAACGCGGACGACGGCCCGGCCGGCAACCGCGACGACTTCGCCGGCTTCGGCGGCCGTGATGTTGCCGGTGACCGTGATGTTCTCGGCGAGCGGGGCGGCCGGGGCGACCGTGACGTCTTCGGCGACCGTGACGACCGTGATGGCGACGCGGCGTCCCGCCTGCTGCGGCTGTTCGAGGGGCACCGCCTGACGCCCGTGCAGCGCAGGATCGCCCACTGCCTCGCGCAGCACGCCGCGGACGCGCCGTTCCTGTCGAGCATCGAAGTGGCCGAACTGGCCGGGGTCAGCCAGCCGTCGGTGACCCGCTTCGCGATGGCGCTGGGCTACAGCGGATACCCCGGCCTCCGGCGCAGGTTCCGTGAGCTCGGCGTACGGCCCGGCCGGAACGGGGAGGACGCCGGGCCCGATGCCCGCGCCTCCGCGCACACGGCTGCCCACCGGCTCTCCGACGGCGGCGCGGCCGGGCGGGCCGCGGGCAGGGAGCAGGGGCCGGCGGAGACGCTTCAGGCCACGCCGGAGGATCCGCGTCGCCCGTCGTCGCGACCCGGCGCACCCGCGCGCCCCGCGCCTCAGGATCCCGTGCCCTTGGATTCCCCGCCCGAGGATGCCGGGCACCCGGACCCCGATCACGGACCGGATCGGGCGACGGGACCGGGCGGCGAATACCGGCGGGCCGTGCTTGCGGAGATCGAGAACCTGCGCGCCCTCGCCCGGTCGCTGGACGACCCCGGGCCCGTCGCCGAGGCCGCCCGCCTGCTCGCCGCCTCGCGCCCGCTGCCGGTGCTGGGCCTGCGAGCCGCCGCGGCCCAGGCCGCGGGGTTCGCCTACTTCGCGGCGAAGGTCCACCCCGACGTACGGCCCCTGCACGAGGCGGGGTCGCTCCTGGCCGACCGTATCGAGCAGGCGGCGGCGGCCGGGGCGACGGCCCTGCTGTGCTTCGCCCTGCCCCGCTACCCGGCCGAACTGGTGGACGCTCTCCGGGCCGCCCGCACGGCCGGACTGAGCGTCGTCACGGTCGCGGACCGTCGGGTGCCGTCCCTTGCCGGCCTGTCGCACGTTCTGCTCACCGCCGCAGTGGGCACGCACCTGGTGTTCGACACGGCGTGCGCGCCGATGATGCTCGGCCGGGTGCTGCTTGAGGCGATGTGCGACGAACTGCCCGGGGCGCAGGCCCGTCTGGAGGCGTTCGAGGCGTCGGCCGCCGCCCGTGAGGTGTTCCTCATTGACTGAATCTATTCATTCACCCAGGATGGATGGGACTCACTGAATGGGACCATGCGCCGCGGGCGCGGGTGGAAGGAGGACTCGTGGCTGACGACGGCGGCAGCGCCCCCAACGGCCGGGCCCCCAACGGCCGGGCTCCCCACGACCGGGCTTCCGGCGACCGGGCGCCGGTCCGGGCCCCGCGCGGCGGCACGCTGAACACGCGCGGCTGGCAGCAGGAGGCCGCCCTGCGCATGCTGATGAACAACCTCGACCCCGAGGTCGCCGAGCATCCGGAGCGGCTCGTCGTCTACGGCGGCAGCGGCAAGGCGGCCCGCGACTGGCCGTCGTACGACGCCATCGTGCGCGAGCTCACCACCCTGCGGGCCGACGAGACGCTGCTGGTGCAGTCGGGGCGGCCGGTCGGCGTGATGACCACCCACGAGTGGGCCCCCAGGGTGCTGATCGCCAACTCCAACCTCGTCGGCGACTGGGCGACGTGGCCCGAGTTCCGGCGGCTGGAGCGACTCGGACTCACGATGTACGGCCAGATGACGGCCGGTTCGTGGATCTACATCGGCACCCAGGGCATCCTGCAGGGGACGTACGAGACGTTCGCGGCGGTCGCGGCCAAGCGGTTCGGCGGCAGTCTCGCCGGCACGATCACCCTCACCGCCGGGCTCGGCGGCATGGGCGGCGCCCAGCCCCTCGCGGTCACGATGAACGGCGGCGTGGCGATCTGCGTCGACTGCGACCCGCGCAGCGTCGAGCGCCGCATCGGCCACCGCTACCTCGACGTGCGGGCCGAGAGCCTGGACGAGGCGCTGCGCCTGGCCTACGAGGCCAGGGACGCGCGCCGCCCGCTGTCCATCGGGGTCGTGGCCAACGCCGCCGAGGCCGTGCCCGCCCTGCTGGCCGGGGGCGCGGAGATCGACGTCGTGACCGACCAGACGAGCGCGCACGACCCGCTGGCGTACCTGCCCCTGGGCGTCGCGTTCGAGGACATGGCCGCGCTGGCGCGCAAGGACCCTGAGGGGTTCACCCGCCGGGCCCGAGAGTCGATGGCCCGGCACGTGGAGGCGATGGTCGGCTTCCAGGACGCGGGCGCGGAGGTGTTCGACTACGGCAACTCGATCAGGGGCGAGGCGAGCCTCGCCGGGTACGCGCGGGCGTTCGACTTCCCCGGGTTCGTGCCGGCCTACATCCGGCCGCTGTTCTGCGAGGGCAAGGGCCCGTTCCGGTGGGCGGCGCTGTCCGGCGACCCGGCCGACATCGCGACGACCGACCGCGCGATCCTCGATCTGTTCCCCGACAACGAGCCGCTGGCCCGGTGGATCAGGATGGCGGGGGAGCGGGTGCGGTTCCAGGGCCTGCCCGCGCGGATCTGCTGGCTGGGGTACGGCGAGCGCGACCGGGCCGGCGAGCGGTTCAACGACCTCGTGGCCTCGGGGGAGATCTCCGCGCCCATCGTGATCGGGCGCGACCACCTCGACTGCGGCTCGGTCGCCTCGCCCTACCGGGAGACCGAGGGCATGCTGGACGGCTCCGACGCGATCGCCGACTGGCCGCTGCTCAACGCCATGGTCAACGTCGCCTCCGGCGCGTCCTGGGTGTCGATCCACCACGGCGGCGGAGTCGGCATCGGCCGTTCCATCCACGCCGGACAGGTCACCGTCGCAGACGGCACACCGCTCGCGGGGGAGAAGATCCGGCGGGTGCTGACCAACGACCCCGGCATGGGCGTCATCCGGCACGTGGACGCCGGATACGACCGGGCCGCCGAGGTCGCCGTGGAGCGCGGCGTACGGGTTCCGATGGCCGGGGCGGAGCCCGCCGGCCCCGACGCCGATGTCTGAGGGGACGGCGCGGGTCCTGCCGGAGGAGGTGGCGGACGGCTTCCGCCGGATGTGGCGTGACCTGCTCCCGGTGGGCCGGTACGACGCGACGGGCGGATACCGCCGGCACGCCTGGACGGCGGCGGACGCGGAGTGCCGGGCCTGGTTCGCCGAACAGGCCCGGGAGCGTGGCCTGGCGTACGAGACCGACCGCAACGGCAACCAGTGGGCCTGGCTGGGCGATCCCCGGGCCGGGAACGCCGTGGTGACCGGCTCCCACCTGGACTCGGTGCCCGACGGCGGCGCGTACGACGGCCCGCTGGGTGTGGTGGGGGCGTTCGCCGCGCTCGACGCACTCCTGGCGCGCGGGCTCCGGCCGGAGCGGCCGCTGGCGGTGGTGAACTTCACCGAGGAGGAGGGCGCCAGGTTCGGCCTGGCCTGCCTGGGATCGCGGCTGATGACCGGCGCCGTCCGCCCAGAGACGGCGGGGGCGCTGCACGACGCGGACGGCGTCACCCTGGCTGTGGCGATGGAACGGGCGGGACGCGACCCGGGGGCCGCCGGGCGTGACGACGAGCGCCTCGCGCGGATCGGCGCGTTCGTGGAACTGCACGTGGAGCAGGGCCGCCACCTCGCCGCCACGCCGCACCCGGTCGGCGTCGCCTCCGCGATCTGGCCGCACGGCCGCTGGCGCTTCGACTTCCGGGGGGAGGCCAACCACGCCGGGACCACCCGGCTGGAGGACCGGCGCGATCCCATGCCGGCGTACGCGGCGGCGGTGCTGGCCGCCCGGGCGAACGCCGAGCGCCTCGGCGCCCTGGCCACCTTCGGCAGGATCAGGGTCGAGCCCAACGGCACCAACGCCATCGCGTCGCTGGTCAGCGCCTGGCTCGACTGCCGGGCGCCGGACGCCGCCCTGCTGGACACGCTCGTCGAGGAGACGGCCCGGGCGGCCGAGGGGGCCGAGGTGACCCGGGAGTCCTACACGGCGGTCGTGAACTTCGACGTGCCCCTGCGTGACCGCGTCGCGCGTGTCCTCGGTGGCGCGCCGGTGCTGCCCACGGGAGCGGGGCACGACGCGGGCATCCTCTCCGGCGAGGTTCCCGCGGCCATGCTGTTCGTGCGCAACCCCACGGGCGTCTCGCACTCGCCGTACGAGTACGCCGAGGAGGCCGACTGCCTCGAAGGGGTCGCCGCCCTCGCCGCCGTTCTCGAGGACCTGCTCGCGACGGCCGCCGACGGCCCCGGCGCGGCTCACTGAGCGCGCAGGCGGTGGGGCGGCCGGGCACGGGCCCTGCTCGCGACGACCTTCAAGGCCCCCGAAGCAACAATCGGAATCCCAAGTCAGGTGGAATTCATTCCGGGTTTCGGCAAAGCCGCAATCGCGGAACTGTTCGAATGGGGCCGGATATCTCCATACTCCCGTGCTTATGGGCTTTTGCTGGCAAAAAGGCTTATTGCACCCTGATGGGTGACTGAGGCGTTTGCTGCCTCTAGCGTGAGAATCAGGGTCCAGATCCAAGGTTCGACGGATCGATTCGAGCTCCGTGAATTCGGACGTCGTCCGCTTTCTCGTCGCGGAGCCGAACGGGGGGATACCCATGTTCAAAGAAGCATTGGCTGCCGCCGTCATGACGGCTTCGGCCCTCGTCGTCCCTGTCACGATGCAGACGCAGCCCGCCAATGCCGCCGGCACGACCGAGCAGGTCATCCGGCCGTCGACCACGGGGGACTGCCCGGGAGGCAGATGCCGCGAGAGGCACCACCGTCACCACCGCCATCATCGCGAGCAACAGCAACAGCAACAGCAACAACAGGAGGGCCGCGGCGGTCAGCAACAGCAGCAGCAGCAACAACAACAGGGCCGCAGCGGTCAGCAACAGCAACAACAACAACAGCAACAGCACGGCCGTGGCGGTCAGCAACAGCAGCAACAACAGCAGCAGCAGTGACCGAATGACCGTCCGCGCAGCGGTCCGGCCAGGTGCACGACTACCTGACGCGCGGTAAGGCGCCGCCGTCGACGCCGAGCTGCCGGACGTCGTGCCTGATCAACCCTGGGCCCCGCGTCCACTGCCTCGCGGGGCATGTTCCGCGCCGCACGCGGTCCCGGCGCACCGAAGGCGGGCGCCGGGTGCGTGCGGCCGGCGGATCGGGGTGAGATGCGTCAGCGGGAGCGGCGGTCGCCGGAACCGGGATCGGCCAGACCGGCCCGGCGCAGGGCCTCGGCCATGGCCCCGCCCAGCGGCGCGCCGCCCGAGCCCCGGCCGTTGCCGCGGCCCGACCCGCCCCTGCCGTTCTGGTTCTGACCACCCTGGTTCTGGCGGGACGGGTTCTGGCGCTGCTGGCCCCGCCGGCCACCCTGGCGGTCCTCGCGGGCCTCGCCGTTCGGCCCGCCCCTGCGGCCGTTGCCCGCCGTCTCGTCCTCCAGGCGCAGCGTGAGGGAGATGCGCTTGCGCTGGAGGTCCACGTCGAGAACCTTGACGCGGACGATGTCGCCGGGCTTGACCACCTCGCGCGGGTCCTTCACGAACGAGTTGGACATCGCGGACACGTGGACCAGGCCGTCCTGATGCACGCCGATGTCGACGAACGCTCCGAACGCGGCGACGTTGGTGACGACGCCCTCCAGGATCATGCCGGGCGACAGGTCGGACGGCTTCTCGACGCCCTCCTTGAACGTGGCGGTCTTGAACGCCGGGCGGGGGTCGCGACCCGGCTTCTCCAGTTCCTTGAGGATGTCGGTGACGGTCGGCAGGCCGAAGGTGTCGTCGACAAAGTCCGACGGCTTCAGCGAGCGGAGCGCGGAGGTGTTGCCGATCAGCGTGCGCAGGTCGCTCTTGGTGAAGTCGAGGATGCGGCGCACCACCGGATAGGCCTCCGGGTGCACGCTGGAGGCGTCGAGCGGGTCGTCGCCGCCCGGGATGCGCAGGAAGCCCGCGCACTGCTCGAACGCCTTCGGGCCGAGCCGCGGCACCTCCTTCAGCCCGCTCCGCGAGCGGAACGGCCCGTTGGAGTCCCGGTGCGCGACGATGTTCTCCGCGAGTCCGGCGCTGATGCCGGAGACGCGGGTCAGCAGCGGGGCGGACGCGGTGTTGACGTCCACGCCCACCGCGTTCACGCAGTCCTCCACCACCGCGTCGAGCGAGCGCGACAGCTTCACCTCAGACACGTCGTGCTGGTACTGGCCGACACCGATGGACTTGGGGTCGATCTTGACCAGCTCGGCCAGCGGGTCCTGCAGGCGCCGCGCGATCGACACCGCGCCGCGCAGCGAGACGTCCAGGCCGGGCAGCTCCTGTGAGGCGTAGGCCGACGCCGAGTACACCGAGGCCCCGGCCTCCGAAACCACGATCTTGGTGAGGTGCGGCATGTGCTTGACCAGCTCACCGGCGAGCTTGTCGGTCTCCCGCGACGCGGTGCCGTTGCCGATGGCGATCAGCTCCACCTTGTGCTCGGTCGCCAGCCGGGCCAGCACCGCGAGCGACTGGTCCCACTGCCGCTTGGGCTCGTGCGGGTAGATCGTCTCGGTGGCCACGACCTTGCCCGTGCCGTCCACGACCGCGACCTTCACACCGGTGCGCAGCCCCGGGTCGAGGCCCATGGTCGGCCTCGTCCCGGCGGGGGCGGCCAGCAGCAGGTCGCGCAGGTTGGCCGCGAAAACGTGCACGGCCTCCTCCTCGGCCGCCTGCCACAGCCGGGTGCGCAGATCGATGCCCAGGTGCACGAGGACGCGTGTCCGCCAGGCCCAGCGCACGGTGTCGAGCAGCCACTTGTCGGCCGGGCGGCCGAGGTCGGCGATGCCGAAGCGCCGGGCGATCCGCGCCTCGTAGTCGTTCGGCTCCTCGGCCTCCGGGTCGAGGGTGAGCGTGAGCACCTCCTCCTTCTCGCCCCGGAACATCGCGAGGATGCGGTGCGAGGGCAGCCGGGTGAAGGGCTCGGAGAAGTCGAAGTAGTCGGAGAACTTGGCCCCGGACTCCTGCTTGTCCTCCCGCACCTGGGAGATCAGACGCCCGCGGGACCACATCCGCTCCCGCAGGTCGCCGATGAGGTCGGCGTCCTCGGCGAAGCGCTCGACCAGGATGGCCCTGGCGCCCTCCAGCGCGGCGGCGGCGTCGGCCACGCCCTCGCGTACGTACCCCTCCGCGGTCGCCTGGGGGTCCAGCGACGGGTCGGCGAGCAGCGCGTCCGCCAGCGGCTCCAGCCCGAGCTCCCTGGCGATCTGCGCCTTCGTGCGGCGCTTGGGCTTGAAGGGCAGGTAGATGTCCTCCAGCCGGGCCTTGGAGTCGGCCTCCATGATCCGCGCTTCCAGGGCCTCGTCGAGCTTGCCCTGGGAGCGGATCGAGTCGAGGATGGCGGCCCGCCGCTCCTCCAGCTCGCGCAGGTACCGCAGCCGCTCCTCCAGCGTGCGCAGCTGGGCGTCGTCGAGCGCGCCCGTGGCCTCCTTGCGGTAGCGGGCGATGAACGGCACCGTCGCCCCGCCGTCGAGCAGGTCGACGGCCGCGGTGACCTGGCTCTCGCGCACGCCGAGCTCTTCGGCGATCCGCTGCTGAATGGACGTCGTCACGATCCTGATCCGCCTTCTTCCGGGTCCGCCCTCTCCGGGGGCTCTCATTCTGCCGGATCCCCCGGGCCCCCTCGCCCCGCCTGTGGACAACCCCGTGCGGCGCCCCCGATGTCGGTCGCCACCGCTATCGTCTGTCCCGCCGCCCTCGAAGGGACGAGGGCCGACGAGGAGAGTGAGCCGAGGTGACGACGTCCACGCGGCGGGAGGCCGCGGACGACAGTACCGGGGGCGACGCGAGCGGGGGCGACAGAACCCGGAGCGGCGGGGCCGGGGCATTCCGGGCCTGGTTGCTCGAGGGCCTCCAGCGCGACCCGGGTGCGACGGGGCCGCACGCCGGCCAGCCGGGCACGCGCCACCCGTGGTGGCAGGTGATGTGCCTCACCGGTGTCGACTACTTCTCCACGCTCGGCTACCAGCCGGGCATCGCCGCCCTGGCCGCGGGGGCGCTGTCGCCGATCGCGACGGCGATGCTGGTGGCGCTCACGCTGTTCGGCGCCCTGCCCACCTACCGCGCGGTCGCGGCGCGCAGCCCGCACGGCATGGGGTCGATCGCCATGCTGGAGCGGCTGCTGCCGCACTGGTGGGGCAAGCTCCTGGTGCTCGTGCTGCTCGGCTTCGTCGCCACCGCGTTCGTCTTCACCATCACCCTGTCGGCGTCCGACGCGACCGCGCACCTGATTGAGAACCCGTTCTTCCCCGACGTCCTGTCGGGGCAGCGGGTGCCCATCACGCTGCTGCTGATCGCGGTCCTCGGGGTGATCTTCCTGCGCGGGTTCAGCGAGGCGATCGGGCTGGCCGTGGTCCTCGTGGGGGTCTACCTCGCGCTCAACACCGTGGTCGTGGTGGTGGCGCTGCGCGAGGTGGTCGGCCACCCGGACCTGCTGGCGGACTGGCGGGGCGCGCTGACCGCCGACCACTCCGGCCCGCTCGCGATGATCGGCATGTCGCTGCTGGTGCTGCCCAAGCTGGCCCTCGGACTGTCGGGCTTCGAGACCGGTGTCGCGGTGATGCCGCAGATCAGGGGCGAACTCGACGAGCGGGTCCGCGGCGCCCGGCGCCTGCTCACCACCGCCGCGCTGGTCATGAGCGTCTTCCTGCTCGCCAGCAGCGTGGCGACCAGCGTGCTCATCCCGGCCGCCGAGTTCCGCGAGGGCGGCAGGGCCAACGGGCGTGCGCTGGCCTACCTGGCGCACCAGTATCTGGGCGACTGGTTCGGCAGCGCCTATGACCTGAGCACGATCGCCATCCTGTGGTTCGCCGGCGCCTCGGCGCTCACCGGCCTGCTCAACATCGTGCCGCGTTACCTGCCCCGATACGGCATGGCGCCCGACTGGGCCCGCGCCGTACGGCCCCTGGTGCTGGTCTTCACCGCGATCGCGTTCGGCATCACGATCCTGTTCCGGGCCGGGGTGGAGGCGCAGGGCGGCGCGTACGCGACGGGCGTGCTCGCGCTGATCCTCTCGGCGGCGGTGGCCGTCACGATCAACGCCGCCCAGGAGGGCAGGAAGGGCCCGGCCATCGCCTTCGGCGTGATCTCCGTCGTGCTCCTGTACGCGGCCGTGGAGAACATCAGGGAGCGGCCCGACGGCCTGAAGATCGCGCTGCTGTTCGTCGTCGCCATCGTCGTCACCTCGCTCATCTCCAGGGCGACCCGCTCGACCGAGCTGCGCGCCACCAAGGTCGAGCTCGACGAGACCGCCCGCGCGATCGTGCTGGGCGTGCGGGGGGAGCTGCGGCTGATCGCCAACGAGCCGGACGCGCGCGATCCGGCCGAGTACGCCGACAAGGACCGGGAGACGCGGGAGTACCACCACCTCCCGGAGGACGAGCCGATGATCTTCCTGGAGGTCACCCTCGGCGACGCCTCGGAGTTCGAGTCGGAGTTGCGCGTCGCGGGGGAGGAGCGGCACGGCTACCGGGTGCTCACCGTGCGGAGCCCCGCCGTGGCGAACACGATCGCGGCGATCCTGTTCCATCTGCGCGACCTCACGGGCAAACGGCCGCACGTGTACTTCCACTGGGCCGAGGGCAATCCGGTGGGGGCCCTGCTGCGTTACCTCGTCTTCGGCGGCGGGGACGTGCCGCCGCTGACTCGTGAGGTCATTCGCAAGGCCGAACCCGACCTCGCCCGGCGCCCCCAGGTCCACGTGAGCTGACAGCGGCGATCCGGCGCCGGGAGTGCCCGGCGCGTGCTCAGCGGGCGTGGAGCCGCTCGTACAGGCCGGCGCTGGTCAGCAGCAGGAGCGTGAGGGTGAGCAGCGCGTGCGACGCGAACGGTGCGCCCCGGGCGGGCCTCTCGCCGGCCGCATCCTGCAGTGCGGTCCGGCCCAGCGTGGTCTCCGGGTGGTGGGCCAGGTAGCCGGTGGGGAACGTGGTCACGGTCCCGCAACCGCATCCGGGGCAGGTCGTCCCGGACCAGGGCGGCTCGACCGTCACGTCGTCCCGGATCCACACCACGACGTCGATGCCCTGCTCGTCGCGCACGCGGTGGACGACGTACTCCTCCTCCCAGACCCGCAGGCAGTACAGGCACTCGAACGGCCACGTCTCCGTGCTGCTGGTTCCCTCCCGCACCGGTACCACCCCCGAATTCACGACCTCCGCCTACGAGTCTCAACACAGGGTGAAACCACTGCAAGTGGTGCCAAGGCCACGATCGGTAATGATTGCCCAGCCGGGGTGAGTGCTTCTCGTGATCCGTCAGACCACTTCGAGCAGCTCGTCGACCAGGCCGAGCGCCAGCGTCTTGTAGCCCACGGAGTCGAACAGCACGGTGATCCGGTCCTGCTCGCGGCTCATCACGATCCCGTGCCCCCACTCGGCGTGCCGTACGTCCGCGTGCATGGGGAACCGCCCGTCGCCGGTCTCCGGCGGGGTCGCCGTCCCCGAGCGGCAGGTGTCGCAGTCGCCGCACGACCGCTCGTACGGCTCGCCGAAGTACTCCAGCAGGAAGCGGCGCCGGCAGCCGGTCGTCTCCGCGTAGCCGCGCATCATCTCCAGCCGGGAGTCCTCCATCCGGTGCCGGAGGTCGTCGATCTCCACGGCGTGGGCGGCGGCCTCGTCCGGCGGCGGGCCGTCCGGGGCGTAACGCAGGGCGCCGCCGTGGGTGACCTCGACCGCGCCCGCGCGTTCCAGCAGGTTGACGTGCGAGGTCAGCCTGGCGGCCCCGACGTCGAGGAGCTCGCGCAGGTCGGCGGCGGCCACCTCGCCGCCGTGTTCGTGGACCAGCGTCGCGACGCGCCGCATCAGGGCCTCGTCCGCGCGGCCCGCGGTGAAGAACTTGCGCAGTCCCAGGTCCTCGGGCCGGTAGAACAGCACGGCGTCGGCCGGGTTGCCGTCCCGGCCAGCCCGGCCGATCTCCTGGTAGTACGCGTCGAGCGACTCGGGGGGCGCGGCGTGCAGCACGTAGCGCACGTCGTGCTTGTCGATGCCCATCCCGAAGGCTGAGGTCGCCACGACGGTGTCGAGGTCGTCGTCCTGGAACCGCTCGTGGATGCGGCGGCGTTCCTTCGCCTTCATCCCCGCGTGGTAGGCCTCGGCCCGGCGGCCGCGCTCCTTCAGCAGTTCCGCGTACTCCTCGGCCTGGCGCCGCGTCGCCACGTAGATCAGCCCCACGCCGTCAAGCCCGGCGGCGTGGTCGGCCAGGGCCCTGCGCTTGTCGTCGTCGCTCGTGAACCGGTGGACTTCGAGGTGCAGGTTGGGCCGGTCGAATCCCCGCACGATCTGCTGCGCGCCGACCAGGCCGAGCGACTCGACGATCTCCTCGCGCACGGTCGGCGCGGCCGTGGCCGTCATCGCGATCACCGGAGGATGGCCAAGACGCTCGATGACCTTGCCGAGCCGCAGGTACTCCGGCCGGAAGTCGTGGCCCCAGGCGGACACGCAGTGCGCCTCGTCCACGGCGATCAGCGAGGGCCGGGCCTGGGCCAGCCGCTCGACCACCTCGGGCTTGGCGAGCTGCTCCGGCGACAGGAACACGTACTCGGCGTCGCCCGCCGTGACCTGGTCGAGCCCCGCCTCGACCGAGCCGGCCGAGTTCACCGCCACCGCGCCCGCCGCCCCCGCCTTCAGCAGGCCCATGACCTGGTCGCGCTGCAGGGCGATGAGCGGAGAGACGACGACCGTCGGGCCCTCCAGGAGCAGTCCGGGCACCTGGTAGACGGCCGACTTCCCGCCGCCGGTCGGCATCACCAGCAGCACGTCGCGCCCCGCCAGCAGGAGCTCCATCGCCTCCTGCTGGCCCGGACGCAGCTGCTGCCAGCCGAACGCCTCCCTGGCCGTGGCCCGCAGGCGCCTGCCCCGGCGCCCGAAATGCCGGCCGAAGCGGCCTCCCGCCCAGCCCCTGGCCCAGCTTCCCGACCAGTCCCTCGACCAGCCGCCCCCCGTGCCGCCGAGCCTGTCACCGGGCCGTCCGCCGGACAGGCCCCCGTACCTCTGCCTGACGCTCATTCCACCGCACCCCCTCGCCCGATCGGCCTGCAACTACCCGAGCGGAAAGGGCCGAACCGGAATAGCCTCAGGGACCCGGCGGCTTAGAGCCGGTATGAGAGCGATCGTGTATTCCGAGACCGGTGACAGCGGCGTCCTGCGCCTGACCGACCGGCCGGTGCCCGAGCCGGGACCCGGCGAGGTACGGGTGCGGGTGGTGCGGTCGGGCGTCAACCCCACCGACTGGAAGGCGCGGCGCGGCGCGCTGCGCCATCCGGAGGCCGTGCCCAACCAGGACGGCGCAGGCGTCGTGGACGCGACCGGACCGGGCGTGACCGGGGTGGCGCCGGGAGACCGGGTGTGGCTCTGGGAGGCCGCCTGGGGACGGCCGGACGGCACCGCCCAGGAGTACGTCGTCCTGCCCGAGCGGCAGGTCGTGCCGCTGCCGGACGGCGCCTCTTTCGACCTCGGCGCGAGCCTCGGCATTCCCGCGCTGACCGCGCATCGCTGCCTGACCGTGCGCGAAGGCGGGCCGGACCGGCTCGCCCCCGGCGCGCTCGACGGCAGGACCGTCCTCGTCGCGGGCGGCGCCGGGGCCGTGGGCAACGCCGCGATCCAGTTGGCCCGCTGGGCCGGGGCGACCGTGGTGACCACGGTCAGCGGGCCGGAGAAGGCGGCGCTGGCCCGGGCCGCGGGGGCGCACCACGTGATCAACTACCGCATCGGGGATCCGGCGGCGGAGATCCGCGCCGTGGCCCCGGAGGGCGCCGACATCGTGGTGGAGGTCGCGCCGGCGCCGAACGCCGCCCTCGACGCGGCGGTCACCGCGCCGCAGGGAGTCGTCGCGGTGTATTCGACCGACGGGGGAAACGACGTCGAGCTGTCGGTGTGGGAGCTGTTCACCCGCAACATCCGCTACCAGTTCGTGCTCGTCTACACGGTTCCCGAGGCCGCCAAGGACGCCGCGGTGGCGGATGTCCGCGCGGCGGTCGAGGCGGGGGCGCTGCGGGCGGGGGAGGAGGCCGGGCTGCCCCTCCACCACTTCCCGCTGGAGCGTACGGCCGACGCCCACGACGCGGTCCAGTCGGGCGTGGTCGGCAAGGTGCTCGTGGACGTCGCGCCGGAGTGAGCCCCAGGTGAGTCCGGGGGCCGGGAGGGGCGATGGATCTTTTCCGCGCGGGCGGTAGCGTCGGGGGCATGCGACTCGGAGTCCTGGACGTCGGTTCCAACACGGTGCACCTGCTGGTGATGGACGCGCATCAGGGTGCCCGGCCTCTGCCCGCGTTCTCCCACAAGGAGGAACTGCGGCTGGCCGAGCATCTCGTCGACGGCGACAGGCTCAGCGAGGAGGGCGCGGCGCGGCTCGGGGCCTTCGTGCGCGAGGCGGCCCGCATCGCCGAGGACAAGGGCGTGGAGGACCTGGTCGCGTTCGCGACTTCGGCGGTCCGCGACGCGGTCAACGGCGAGGACGTGCTGGCCCAGATCAAGGCCGACACCCGGGTGGACATCCAGGTGCTGTCGGGGGACGACGAGGCCAGGCTGACGTTCCTGGCCGTACGCCGCTGGTTCGGCTGGTCCTCCGGGCGGCTGCTGGTGACCGACATCGGGGGCGGCTCGCTGGAGATCGCCTCCGGCATCGACGAGGAGCCCGACGTCGCCGTCTCCCTCCCGCTCGGCGCGGGGCGGCTCACCCGCGACTGGTTCACCGCCGACCCGCCCGATCCCGAGGAGGTGCGCGCGCTGCGACGGCACGTACGCACCGAGATCGCGCGGACGGTCGGGGCGGTCGCCAGGTACGGCAGGCCGGACCACGCGGTCGCCACGTCCAAGACCTTCCGCCAGCTCGCGCGCATCGCGGGGGCGGCGTCGTCCGGCGAGGGCCCGTACGTCAAGCGGACGCTGACGCACGAGGACCTGGTCGAGTGGACGGCCCGGCTGGCCACGATGCCGGCGGCCCGCCGGGCGGAGCTCCCCGGCGTGTCCGCGGGGCGGGCCGCGCAGCTTCTCGCCGGTGCGGTCGTCGCGGACGCCGCGATGGACCTGTTCGAGCTGCCGGTGCTGGAGATCTGCCCGTGGGCGCTGCGGGAGGGCGTGATCCTGCGCAGGCTAGACGGCCTGCCCATGGGTGGGCCCCCGCTGGCCGATCAGTAAGGTATGAAGGTCATCCAAACGGGGCAGGCACCAATAACCGGCAAATTTCGTTCCTCTACGTGGCGGGTGATGTTCCACCGGCCACCGGAGTGCCGTAATCGGGGTCGACCTCTGGAGGAATCTCAATGGTGGAGCTGCTGGGAGCCGTGGTCTCCCTGGCGGCGGTGGCGGTGCTGGTGCTCGGAGCCGTGGTGGTGATCGCGATCGTGACCCTGGTCTGGCTGGGCGCGATGGCGGTGAGCACCGGGCGCGAGTCCTACGGGCGGGCGGCACCCGTCCCGGCGGGCACGGGCACGGACGGGCGCGCGCGGAACTCCCTGGCCGCCGAGGCCGGGGAGAACGGTGCGCCCGCCGGCGGATCCGGCAAGGCACCCGCGAGCGGGTCCGGCAAGGAACCCGCGATCGGGCTCGTGAACGGGTCCGGCAAGGCACCCGTGAAGGGGTCCGGGAAAGCGCCCGTCAACGTGTCCGGCAACGGGCACGTGAACGGGCGACCCCCGGGCAGGGGCGCGGACCGGCAGGTCCGGGCCGTCGCCGCCTCCGCACGTCGCTAGCGAGGCCCACACCGGCGTCAGCGTCCCCGTCAGGAACTTCCTGGCGGGGACGCCGTCGTTCCGGGCGCTTCGCTGCCGGACGGCGCCGCCGTCAGCGGCTCTCCCTGCTCTGCCCGGACAGCGTCTTGACCAGCTCGGTGAGGCGGGCGACCTGAGTCTCCAGCCCGCGTACGCGTGCCTCGAGCTCGGACAGGGTGGGGGCTTGGTAGCCGTCGGCGATCTGCCTGCTCATCGTTCCTCCCGAGCGGGACCGGCCGGGGGAGACCGGTGTAGGGGTGCAGGGCATGAGGGTCGTGCGGGTCCTGAATCCCTATTCCCCGAATATGTGATTTGGCACCTCTTCTCTGCGGGGAAGATGGAACGGTGAAGGTCGTCGTGCTCGCGGACACCCACGCTCCCCGGCGTTGGAAGTCCTGCCCGCCCGCGGTCGCCGAGCACCTGCGAGGGGCGGACCTGATCCTGCACGCCGGTGACGTCTGCACCGCGGACGTCCTGGTGGAGCTGTCCGCGTACGCTCCGGTCCACGCGGTGCTCGGCAACAACGACGGCCCGGACGTCGCGGCCTGGGGCGCGCCCGAGACGCTCCAACTCGACCTCGGCGGGCTCCGGGTGGCGATGATCCACGACAGCGGCCAGGCCACCGGGCGGACCGCGCGGATGCGGCGCCGCTTCCCCGAGGCCGATCTGGTCGTCTTCGGCCACTCGCACATCCCCATGGACCTGACCGGCGACGGGGTGCGGGTGTTCAACCCCGGCTCGCCCACCGACCGCCGTCGCCAGCCGCACGGCACCATCGGAATCCTCGACGTCGAGGGCGGCGTGCTGCGGCGGGCCGAGATCGTCCCCGTCACCTGACCTGCCTAAGGGCCGTACGGCGGGGCATGGGGCCGGTATGAGAGAGAACAGACCACAGCCCGACCCGCGTTCGCGGTTCGAGGACGAAGGCATTCCGGACCTGCAGGAGGGCACGCCCGAGCAGCAGTGGGCCGAGGACCCGCAGGAGATGCCGCTGCCCGGCGACCGGCCTCTGGGCCTCGACGAGTACGGCACCACGCCCAACGAGATGCGCGAGGGCGAGTCCCTCGGCCGCCGCCTGTCCCGTGAGGTCCCCGACGTGGACGTCCGGTTCGGCACGGAGCCCGGCACGGCGGGTGGCCGTCGCGAGGAGAAGGCGGCCGAGGCCGACGTCCTCGGTGAGAGCGGCGACCAGCCGTACGAGAGGTACGACACCGGCACCGGCGACGAGGCCGGCGGCTACGGGTCCGGCGACCCGGCCGATTACGCGACCGCCAACCCGGCCCAGCCCGGCAGGTACGGCACCGCGGAGCCGGGCAGGGCCGGCCGGCTCGTCGATCCGGACGGCGGCATGGGCGTGGACACCGAGAAGGACCTGATCGCCGAGGACGTGGGGCCGGATTTCGGCGGCTACACGGCGGAGGAGCAGGCGATGCGCGTGGAGGACGAGACGCCGTAGGACGAGACGCCGGCAGGGGGAGACGGCGGCGGCCGTGCGATCGGGCCGCCGCCGCGCGGCGTGAGGGGCCGGGAAGGAGCCGCGAGAGGCTCTCGCATTCGTTACGCTGCCTCGATGGCGGGAGTTGAGGAGCCGCGGCACGAATGGCGGGTGCCGCGCGGGATCGTTGCGCTGAAGGTCGCCGGCACGGTGCTGTGCGGTGTGCTGGCCGTCGCGGGCGACGGCGCGCAGCTCTTCCTCGCCGGCGTCGCCACTCTGGGGTTCGGCCTGCTGACCGGCCGCGACCTGGTCGCGCCGGTGCGGCTCGCGGCGGGGGAGGACGGTCTGGTCGTCACCGGGCTCTCCGGCCGGGAACGCATCTCCTGGAACGACGTGGACCGCATCCGGGTGGACTCCCACCGCCGCTACGGCCTGACGACCGAGCTGCTGGAGATCGACGCCGGCGAGCAGATCCACCTGTTCAGCCGTTTCGACCTCGGCGAGCCGGTCGTCGACGTGGCCGAGACGCTCATGCGGATGCGCCCCTGATCCGTGCGCGCGTCGCGGTTTGGGAACGGTGCAAGCCGATCGCAAGCGCGGGGCCCTAAGGTCCGAGCGTGTCACAAACCGCTCTCATCACACTGATCCTCTCGGGTCTCGGGCTCGTCTTCGGCCTCATCGGCGGCGGCATCACCATGAACGCCCGGGAGTTCCGCCGCCGGGCGCAGCGCACCCGCGGCCTGGTCGTCGGACTGCGGGCGAGCCGGTCCGACGACGGCACCTCGTACTACCCGACCATTCGCTTCACCACCCTGTACGGCCAGCAGGTCGAGGCCGAGACCACCTACGGGAGCAACCCGCCGCCCGCGCGGCCGGGTGAGGAGGTCACGGTGCTGTACGACCCGGCCAGGCCGACACGGATCCGCATCGACAGCGCGGCCGGGAGCGGCACGCTCCTTGGCGGCATCTTCCTCGCGGTCGGCATCGTCCTGTTCACCGCGGGGGCGGGGGTGGCGTTGGCCCAGACGTTCTGAGCCCAGGCGTTCCGTCCCCGCCCCTCCGGCGCATGGGTCATCCGGTCGTGCAGGCCGTCCCGTTCAGGGTGAATGCGGTGGGGGCGGGGTTGGCGCCGCTGTAGGACCCCTGGAAGCCGAAACTCGCCGTGCCGCCGCTCGCGCCGATGGTTCCGTTCCAGGTGGCGTTGGACGCGGTGACCTGCTGGCCCGACTGCATGATCGTCGCGTTCCAGTAGCCGGTGACCTTCTGGTCGCCGGCGTAGGTCCACTGGAGCCGCCAGCCGTTGACCGGGCTCGACGACCTGTTGGTGATCGTCACGTCGGCGGTGAACCCGCTGCCCCAGTCGTTCACCTTGTACGTCACCACGCACCCCCCGGAGGACGGCGAGGGCGACGGGCTGGCGCTCGGCGAGGGGCTGGGGGACGGAGAGACCGACGGAGACGGGGAAGGGGACGGCGAGGGCGATGGGGAGGGCGACGGGCTGGAGCCCGTGTAGGTCAGCCCGAAGCCGTACTCGAACAGCGCCTGCTTGCCGTCCCCGGCGTTGATCGGCTGCTGGTCGGCGCTGCGCATCCAGGTCATCGGCAGCTTCGCGGTGGGCGCGTAGTCGCCGAACAGCACGTCGGCCACGCCGCGCCCCTCGGTGCCCGGCAGCCAGGCCGCCACCAGCGCGTTCCACTGGTCGATCTGGCCGGCGATGTCCAGCGGCCGGCCGGAGACGAGCACCACGACCAGCGGCACGCCGGACGCCTTGAGTCGCTGCAGCGTGGCCAGGTCGGTGGAGTCGAGGCCCATCGACCCGGTCCGGTCGCCCTGGCCCTCCGCGTACGGCGTCTCGCCCACGACGGCGATCGCCGCACGGTAGGAGGAGTCGATGCCGCTGCCGTCGCGGTTGTAGGTGACCTGCGTGCCGGAGCCGACGGTGTCGCGGATGCCCTGCAGGATCGTGGTGCCCTGCGTGATGTTCCCGGACGAGCCCTGCCAGCTGATCGTCCAGCCGCCGCTCTGGTTGCCGATGTCGTCGGCGCTCTTGCCGGCCACGAAGATCTTGCCGCCGCTCTTGCCGAGCGGGAGCACGTTGCCCGCGTTCTTCAGCAGAACCAGCGACTTGCGCACGGCCTCGCGGGCGATGGCGCGGTGCGCCGCGCCGCCCACCGTGGACGTGTAGGACCGGTCGGTCAGCGGCCTCTCGAACAGCCCCAGCTCGAACTTCTTGGCCAGGATGCGCCGGTTGGCGTCGTCGATCCGCGACATCGCGATGTGCCCGGCCTGCACCTCCTGCTTGAGCAGCGAGATGAACTTCTTGTAGTCGGTCGGCACCATCACCATGTCGACGCCCGCGTTGATCGCCGTGGTGATCTCGTTCGCGGTGAAGCCGGTCTGGCCGTCGAGCTGGTCGATGCCCGCCCAGTCGGTGACCACGAAGCCGGTGAAGCCGAGCTCGCCCTTCAGCACGTCGGTGAGCAGGTACTTGTTGCCGTGCATCTTGACGCCGTTCCAGGAGCTGTAGGACACCATGACGGAGCCCACGCCGCGCTGCACGGCGGCCTTGAACGGCGCGAGGTGGATGGCCCGCAGGTCGGCCTCGCTGAGTTCGGTGTTGCCCTGGTCCTTGCCGCCCGTGGTGCCGCCGTCGCCCACGTAGTGCTTGGCGGTGGCGAGGATGGAGGCGTTCCCGGCCTTCTGGAAGCCGTCCACGATCGTCGTCATCTGGGTGACGAGCTGCGGGTCCTCGCTGAAGGACTCGTACGTGCGGCCCCAGCGGTCGTTGCGGGCCACGCACAGGCAGGGGGCGAAGGTCCAGTCGATCCCGGTGCCCGACACCTCCTCGGCCGCCGCCCGCCCGACCCGCTCCACCAGGTCGGGGTCGCGGGTCGCCCCCAGTCCGATGTTGTGCGGGAAGATCGTAGCGCCGACGACGTTGTTGTTCCCGTGCACGGCGTCGATCCCGTAGATCATCGGAATGCCGAGCGGGGTGGACAGCGCCTGCCGCTGGAAGTTGTCGTACATGTCGGCCCAGGACGACGGAGTGTTCGGGGAGGGCGCCGAGCCGCCGCCGGACAGGATCGACCCCAGCCGGTACGTCGCCACGTCGGAGACCGACGTCAGGACCGACCGGTCGGCCTGGGTCATCTGCCCGACCTTGTCGTCCAGCGACATCCTGGACAGCAGGTCGTCCACCCGCGCCGCCACCGGAAGGCTCGGATCCTTGTAGGGGGCGTCGGCCGCTCGCGCGACCCCGCGGTCGGCGGTGAAGACGGCGCCCAGCGCCACGGCGAGCAGCGCCACGAGCGTGGTGACCCAGACGGGTCTCAGCCGGGATGTCATCAGGTCCTCCTCGATGTTCCCGCCGACCGTAGGAATCGCCGGAATTCGGGTCAAACGATGTGACTCCCGGACACTCGCCACCAGCCGCGCACCACGAAACTTTCACGCTCGGCTCGATCACGGGTTCGGCAGCAGGGTCTGGCAGCACGGTTTGGCAGCACGGTTCGGCAGCGGGGTTCGGCTCAGGGCGGATCCGCTCCGGGCGAAGACCGCGCCGAGGGCCGCTCCGCCGGTTCTAGCGTCGCGGCATGGATGTCGTCGAACTTCTGCCCAGCCTGTATTTCCTGCGGTTTCCCGTCGGGCACGTCTACGTGTGGCGCGACCCCGACGGGCTCACACTGATCGACTCCGGGGTTCCCGGCTCCGCGCCGCTCATCGAGAGCGCCGTCCGTTCGCTCGGGCACACGCCGTCCGACGTACGGCGCCTGGTGCTGACGCACTTCCACGAGGACCACACCGGCTCGGCCGCCGACATCGTCTCCTGGGGCGACGTCACCGTGTACGCCCACCGCGACGACGCGCCCTTCATCCGGGGCGAGGCAGCCGGGCCCCCGCCGGTCCTTTCCGATTGGGAGCGGGAGCTGTGGGACCGGGTCCACGCGGGCATGCCGCACGTGCCCGCGCCGCCCGTACGCGTGGACCGCGAGCTGGGGGACGGCGACACGCTGGACTTCGGCGGCGGGGCGCGGGTGCTGGCCGTGCCCGGTCACACCCCCGGCAGCCTCGCGGTGCACCTGCCCGGGCCGGGCGTGCTGTTCACCGGCGACACCATCGCCCGCGCTCCCGACGGGCAGGTCATCCTCGGCGTGTTCAACGCCGACCCGCCCGCGGCCGTCGCCTCGTTCGCGCGGCAGGCGGCTCTCGACGTCGAGATCGCCTGTTTCGGTCACGGGGAGCCCGTCACCGAGGGCGCGTCCGGGCTCATCAGGGACGCCGCGGCCCGTTTCACCGGATGAAGCCGGCCAGCTCCTCGGCGAACTCGATCTGGGGCTCGGCGACGAGCAGCTCTCCGAACCGGGCCACGAAACCCGAGACGTACGGCATCGCGAAGTGGGCCTCGCGCGCGGCCTCGTCCGCATACTTCTCGTAGATGATGAACGTGTCCGTGCCCTGCCGGTGGAGCACGCGCGCGCCGAAGCGGTACCGGAGCGGGACGGCCGGCCGAGATCGCAGGGGTGAGGCCGGTGCGGACGGGGGATGTCTCGACCGTCACCTGTCCCCCCAGCGGCCGCCGTGGGGAGCCGCAGTTAGGGGTGCGCATGCGCATCGCCGCCGTCGAATCCACCGAACTGTTCGTCCGCACGGCCACCGGCGACGGCCCGCGCCAGGTGGTCCGCGTCGTACTCGACGAGGTGCCGGACGACGCGTCTGCGGTGGTCGAGGTCACCGGTCCCGAGGTGCGGGGCGAGCACACGGCGGAAGGCCGGCCCCCCGGCCTGGTGGTGGAGGTGCCCGTGGAGGCCGCCGCGCCCGCCGCGGTCCCCGGTGCGCGCGTCCCGATCACCGTGCGGGCCGCCGCGGGCCGGGAGCGGTGCACGGCCGAGGGCGAACTGCTCGTGGCCGAGCCGGGGTGGACCGTCTGGATGATCCCCCACTTCCACTACGACCCGGTCTGGTGGAACACCCAGGCCGCCTACACCGCCACCTGGGACCACGCGGGCGGCCTGGCGCAGGCGAACCGGCAGGAGTTCCAGCACGCGGGGTTCGACCTCGTCCGCCTTCACCTGGACACCGCCAGGAGGGAGCCCGGCTACAAGTTCGTGCTCGCGGAGGTCGACTACCTCAAGCCGTACTGGAACGCCCACCCCGAGGACCGGGCATACCTGCGCCGCCTGCTCGCCGAGGGCCGGCTGGAGATCATGGGCGGCACCTACAACGAGCCGAACACCAACCTGACCGGTCCCGAGGCGACGATCCGCAACATCGTCCACGGGATCGGCTTCCAGCGCGACGTGCTCGGCGGGGATCCGGCGACGGCCTGGCAGCTCGACGCGTTCGGGCACGACCCGCAGTTTCCCGGGCTGATCGCCGAGGCGGGGCTGACGTCCAGCTCGTGGGCGCGCGGCCCCTATCACCAGTGGGGCCCGATGCTCGCCGGCGGCGGCTGGGGCGACCCGTCGGTCATGCAGTTCCCCTCGGAGTTCGAGTGGCTGTCGCCGTCCGGGCGCGGGGTGACCACCCACTACATGCCGGCCCACTACAGCGCCGGGTGGTGGATGGACTCCGCGCCGGACCTGGAGCAGGCCGAGGCCGCCGTCTACGAGCTGTTCACGCTGCTCAAGAAGGTCGCCGCGACCCGCAACGTGCTGCTGCCCGTCGGCACCGACTACACCCCGCCCAACAAATGGGTCATGGAGATCCAGCGCGACTGGAACCGGCGCTACGTCTCGCCCCGGTTCGTCTGCGGCCTGCCGAGGGAGTTCTTCGCCGCCGTGCGGGACGAGGGCGTCCGCCTGACGCCGCAGACGCGGGACATGAACCCGATCTACACCGGCAAGGACGTGTCGTACATCGACACCAAGCAGGCGCAGCGGCACGCCGAGACGCGGCTCGCCGACGCAGAGAAGTTCGCCGCCGTCGCCGCGGCGACCCTCGGCGCGCCCTACCCGCACGCCGCCCTCGACAAGGCCTGGCGGCAGATCGCGTACGGCGCGCACCACGACGGCATCACCGGATCGGAGTCCGACCAGGTCTACCTGGACCTGATGACGGGCTGGCGGGAGGCGTACGACCTGGGCGGGCGGGTCCTCGACGCGTCGCTGCGCCGCCTCGGCGAGGGGCTGACCGGCGTCGCCGTCTGGAACCCCTCCTCCTGGCCCAGGACCGACCTCGTCCGCGTACGGCTGACGCTGCCGGCGCCGGGATCGTACGGCGTCGCGCTCGACCCGCCCGCGCGCGGTCTGCTGCTGGAGCATCCCGAGCGGCACCCCGACGGCAGCCTCGCGGCCGTGGACGCGGTCTTCGTCGCCGACGACGTGCCCGCGCTCGGGTATCGCACGTTCCGGCTGGTGCCCACCGCCGCGCCCGCCCCGATCGGCTGGGCCGTACGCGAGGGGACCCGCATCGAGAACGCCACCCACGCGGTGGAGGTCGACCCCGAGCGCGGCGGGACGGTGTCGAGCCTCACGGTCGAGGGCCGCGAACTGCTGCAGCAGGACCGGGTGGGCAACGAACTGCTCGTCTACGACGAGCACCCGGCCCACCCCCGGTTCGGTGAGGGCCCCTGGCACCTGGTGCCGAGCGGAGGGATGAGCGGCTCGGCCGCGGCCCCCGCCGAGGTCGCCGTCGCAGAGTGCCCGGCGGGGCGGCGGATCGTCGTCGGCAGCCGGGTCGGCCCGGTCGTCTACACGCAGGAAATCACGCTCTGGGACGGGCTGCCGCGGGTGGACCTCACCACCCACGTGGACGAGTTCCACGGCTCCGACGTGCTGGTGCGGCTGCGCTGGCCGGTGCGGGTGCCGGGGGCGCTGCCGGTCAGCGAGGTCGCGGGCGCCGTCGTCGGCCGCGGGTTCGGCCTGATCGACGTGGACTCCGCGCAGCACCCGTGGACGCTGGACAACCCGGCGCACAACTGGTTCGCGCTGTCGTCCACGGCCCGCGTCGTGCTGCGCTCGCCCGCCGGACGCCCCCTCGGCGCGCGGGCCGTCGGCGTCGCCGAGATCATCGCGCCGCCGGACGCGGCCGCCGCCGACCTGAGAGACCTCGCCGTGGCGCTCGTAGGGCAGGGCGTGACCTCGACGTGCTCCACCGGGCCCGGACCCCGGTACGGGAACCTCGCCGTGGACTCCAACCTGCCCGACGTGCGCATCGCGGTCGGCACGCCCGAGGAGAACCCGTTCGTCGCGGCGCTGCTGGACGACGCGGAGGCCGCCGAGCTGCGCGCGCGTCTCGACGCCGAGGGCCGGGCCCGCCTGTGGGTGCCCGCCGACGAGCCGCTGGAGAAGGTCTGGGTGCCGGGCGCCGACCTCACCGGCCCCCGCGACCTTCCGGTGCTCGTGGTCTGCGGCGAGGGCGCGGTCGAGGAACTGGCCGCGGACCTCGCCGACGCGGCCGTGGAGGTGGTGACGGACGCCGAGCCTGCCGACGCGGTTCTCGACGACTACACGATCGGGCTGGTGAACCGGGGCCTCCCGGGCTTCGCGGTCGATCCGTCGGGGGCGTTGCACGTGTCGCTGATGCGGTCGTGCACCGGCTGGCCGTCCGGCGTGTGGATCGACCCGCCGCGCCGCACCGCGCCCGACGGCTCCGGCTTCCAGCTCCAGCACTGGACCCACACGTTCGAGTGCTCCCTGGTGGCCGCCCCGGGCGACTGGCGCGCGGCCGATCTCGTGCGGATCGGCCACGACGTCAACCACCCGCTGGCGGCGACCACGGGGCTTGACGGGCGGGACTGGCAGGACGGGCCGGCCGGCGAGTCGCGGTCGTTCCTGGAGACCGGGCCCGGCCTGGTCCTCACCGCGCTCAAGGCGGCCGGGAACCCGATCGCCTCGGGCCGGACGCCCGGCGCGGTGACCGCACTGACCGCCCGCGTGTACGAGGCCGGCAGCCGCACCGTGCCGCTGTCGATCGCCACGACACTGCCTCTGGGGCCGTGGCGGCGGGCCGACCTGCTGGAGAACGCCACCGGGGACGCCCCCGGCACGCTCGACGGCATGGAGATCGTCACGCTGGTCGCCCTGCTCCGTCCCCCGCCCACGTCCGCGCCGGACGCCGCCGACGTGGGCGGGGAGCGGGCCGGCGACCTGGAGGCGGGCGGGGCGGCGGGCGGCCGGGTGGTGGTCTGCGGGAGTGCGCCGCCGGTGCCGGAGACCGAGCCGCACCAGCCGGTCCACACGCGCTACTGGCTGAACAACACCGGGGCCGCGCCGATGGGGGACCTGCCGGTCGCCGTGCACCTGTACCCACCCGACCTGGACGTCGCGGGGCCTGTGGACCTGACCCTGACCATCGCCTCCGGCCTCACGAAGGAGCAGGCGGAGGGCGTGGTCACGCTCACCGCCCCCGACGGCTGGTCGGTGGCGCCCGCCGTCCGGCCGTACGTGCTGCCTCCGGGGGGCCACGCCACCGTGCCGGTGCGGCTCACGCCGCCTCCCGGCGCCGAGGGCGGCCTCCACCTGCTCACCGCGCGCACCGAGTTCGGCGGCCAGGCGTACGAGGACGTGACCCGGCTGCACGCGTTCCGGCCGGGCGAGGGCGGGCGGCGGTCGCCGGGGCTGGAGGTGACGCTGGAGGGTCTCGGCCACCCGCCACACCTGCGGCTGACGCCCGGCGGCCGGGCGGAGGTCGTGGTCCGGCTGCGGTCCGAGGCGTGGTCGCCGGTCTCCGCACAGGCACAGCTCGTCAGCCCGTGGCAGACGTTCGAGATGTTCCCCGAGTGGAACGGCGGGGCGGTCGTGCCGCCCGAGGGCGAGGCGGAGGTGCGCTTCCCGGTACGCGTGCCGCCGGGCATTCGCCCGGGCCGCTGGTGGGCGCTCGTGAAGATCGCCAGCGCCGGGTGGCTGCACTACACGGACACGATCGAGGTCGAGGTCGAGCCGTGAACGGCCCGGGCGCGCCCTTGACCGGCGTCGCCGCACCGGCGTCCCGCGCAGAGGACGGCATGCGGCGCTCGGACGGTCGCACACACCCCGACTCGAGAGCCGCGGCGACGGTGGGGGATCGGGTGATCACGGTCGCCGAGGTGGACCGGCGGCTGCGCCTGATGCGCAGCGGCCCGCTCGCGGCCAGGTTGCCGCGCCCCGAGACCGCCGAGGGCCGCAACCTGCGCCGCTGGCTGGTGCAGGTCATGGTGGCCGAGTCGCTGGCCGAGCAGGAGGCGGCCCGCCTCGGCCTGCCGGCCGGGCACTCGGCACCGCCACGGCCGCAGGTGGCGCTCACGCCGGCCGTCGCGCTCCGGACGGGCGGCGTCGCGGCCGCCGTCCTGGTGACGAGCCCTGCGGCCAGGGCGGTGTGCCGGGCGCTCGCCGCCGGCCGCGAGCCGTCCGAGGACGAGGTGCGCGACTACTACCGGCGCAACCTCGACCGGTTCGCCACGCCGGAGACGCGCTGGGTCCGTCCGTTCGGGCGGGTCCGGCGCGGGCAGATCGCCGGGCCGATCGAGGACGCGGTCTTCGCCGCCCGCGAAGGTGAGACGGTCGGGCCCGTGGAGGGCCCCGGCGGCCCCTGGACCCTGGTGGTCGAGCGGATCGAGACGGCGCGGCGGGAGCCGTACGCGGCCGTGCGGGAGCGGATCCGCGCGGAGCTGGCGAAGGAGAGCGGGGAGCGGGCCTTCGCCCGCTGGCTCGACGCACGGCACGCCGACGCGGTCGTGCTCACGCCGGGGCACGAGCATCCGGCCGACCCGGCCCAGCCCGACGCCGACCACCGGCACTGACCAGCGAAATCCCCGGTTCGAGAGGCTCCCGGGCGGTCCGACCCCGGCGTTTCGGGGCACGTGAGTAGGCATGGCACAGCAAGTCAGCGCCTTCGACGCGCAGTTCCTCAACTTCGAGACGGGCACCAACCTCGCGCACATCGCGGCGCTCACGATTCTCGACCCCTCCGGCAGGCCCGGCGGCATGCTGACCCGCGAGGACCTGATCGCGCTGCTCAAACGGCGGCTGCATCTCGCGCCGCCGCTGCGCAGGCGGCTGGTCGAGGTGCCCTTCGGGCTCGACCATCCCTACTGGGCGGAGGACCGCGAGGTCGACTTCGACTACCACGTACGGGACCTGGCGCTGCCTCCTCCCGGCGACGACCACAAGCTCGCCGAGCAGGTCGCCCGGCTGCACGGGGCACGGCTCGACCGAGGGCGGCCGTTGTGGGAGATCTACCTGATCCACGGTCTGGCCGGGGGCCGGGTGGCGATCTACACGAAGGTCCACCACGCCGCCGTCGACGGCGTCACCGGGGCCGAGGTGCTCGCCGCCGTGATGGACTTCGAGCCCGAGCCGGCCGCCGTTCCCGCCCCGGAGGCCGCGGCCGAGCCGCAGTCGGCCCCCGACGCGGTGGAGATGGTGATCAGGGGCGTCGCGCGGGTGCTGGACAACCCGTTCGCCCTGCTGCGCTTCATCGCCGAGGCGGTGCCGCGGCTGGACGAGGTGCCGTTCGTGGCGCAGCTCCCGGGGGCGGGGCTGGTCTCGCGGTTCGTCCGGGGCATCGGCGGCGGGGACGCCGAGCCCCTGCCCGAGCTGCCGCGCATGGTGGTGCCGCGCACGCCGTTCTCCGGGCCGATCTCGCGGCACCGCCGCTTCGCCTTCGGACAGTTGCCCCTGGACGAGGTCAAGCGGATCAAGAACGCCTTCGGCGTCACCGTGAACGACGTCGTCATGGCGATGTGCGCGACGGCGCTGCGGCGCTGGCTGGCCAAGCGCGACGAGCTGCCCCGCCAGCCGCTCGTCGCGGGGATTCCGGTCTCCACCCGTGGGCAGGCCGCCAACGGCTCGGCCGCCAACGAGGTGATGCTGACCATGACCACCCTGCCGACGGACGTGGCCGACTCGCGCGACCGGTTGCTGTCGGTGAACCGCTCGATGGGCCTGATCAAGGAACGGATCGCCGCGGCGCCGGCGGCCTGGCTCCTGGAGTTCAGCCAGGCGATGCCGGCCGCGCTGAGCGCGCTGGCGGCCAGGTCCGCCTTCCGGATCGCCTCGCGGGCGGCTCCTGCCATGAACCTGCTGGTCTCCAACGTGCCGGGGCCTCAGACGCCGCTCTACGTGTGCGGGGCGCGGGTCACCGCGCTCTACCCGATGTCGGTGATCACGGACGTCAGCGGGGGGATCAACATCACGGTGTTCTCCTACGACGGCAGGCTCGGCTTCGGGATCGTCACCGACCGCGACATGGTGCCCGACGTGTGGGACCTCATCGACTATCTGCGGGACTCACTGGCCGAGTACGGCGCGCTGGCGGCCCCGGCCGAGCCGGGCACGGCGGAGCCAGGGAAGCGCGCGAAGCCGGGAAAGCGCGCGGAACCGGGAAAGCCCGCGAAGCCCAGGAGGACGGCGAAGGCGGGCGCGGCGGCGGCACGCGGCGCGCGGGCGGCCGAGGGGCCGCGACAAAAGCCGCGGCAGGAGCCGCAGGAGCCGCAGGAGCCGCGGCAGGAGCCGGGCACGGCGCCGAAGCCGAGGCGGACGCGCAAGCCTCCGCAGCCGCCGCCCGCCTGAGGTCCTCGGCACACCTTGGCCCACGACCGGCCACCCGCAGGTCAGGAGAGGGCGTCGTCCGTCGTGTGCGGTCCGGCGTGGTCCGCGCCGAGGCCGGCCGTGGAGCCGGGGACGGTAGGGGCCCTGTCCCAGGCCGCGTCCCAGGCCGTGTCCCCGGTCATGTCCCCAGGCCGCCGTCTCCCAGGGCCAGCGCCGCGATCCCGGCGGTCAGCAGCAGGGCGAAGACGGCGGCGATCACGGCGAACACGATCGACTGCCGGGACATGCCGGTGCGCGGCGGGAGCGGAGGAGCCGACCCCTGCCGGGGGCCCTGCGGCCGGTGACCACTCGACTGATGACCACCTGGCCTGTGATCACTTGGCCTCAGGTCATTCGGCCTGGTGCCCGGCACCGCGTTGGGCGCGGTCGCCGCGCGGCGCAGGTCCTGACCGCTCGCGGGAACGCCTCCGGCCGGGCCGGTGAGCGAGTGCCCCGGCGCGGCGGGGTCGCGGCTCTGGACGGGCCGCCCCTCCCCGGCGGGCCGGCCGAGCGCCGCGACCGGCCCGGAGGGGGACGGAGCGCTCCAGACGTCACCGGCCGGGCCCCCGGGGGTGCCGGAGCGCCCGTGATCCCCGGAGGCGGAGCCGTCCGGTGCCAGGGCGGCGAGCGCGTCCCGCAACCCGGCGGCCGTCCCGATCCGCTGGGCCGGATCGGTCGCCATGCCGTGGCGCAGGACGGCGGTGAGCGCGGCGGGCACGCCGGGGATGTCGGGAATCGGCAGCCGGTGCAGCGCCATGATGGCCGCGATGTTCACCACGCCGCTGTCCGGGAAGCGCGGTGGCCTGCCCTGGAGCAGGGCGTACAACGTGGCCGAGAGCGCGTACACGTCCCCGGCGGCCGTGGGCTCGGTGAGGTCGAACGCCTCCGGCGGGGCGTAGGCGGGCGTGAGCGACTCGCGCGTGACCGACACCTCGCCCCGCGCCGCGCCGCCCTGCCCCGGCATCGTGGCCAGCCCGAAGTCCGACAGGGCCACCATGCCGTACGAGTTGACCAGGATGTTGGCGGGCTTGACGTCGCGGTGGAGGACGCCCACGGCGTGGGCGGCGGCCAGCGCGTCGGCGATCTTGATGCCGATGTCGCGCACCTCGCGGGGGCCGAGCGGGCCGGCGTCGCGCAGCCGGTCGGCCAGCGAGCCGTTCGGGCACAGCTCAAGCACCATGTACGGCCGGCCGTCGGGCAGCACGCCCGCGTCGTACACGTCGGCCACGTGGGGGTGTCCGGACAGGGCGCCGGCGGACGTCACCTCGCGCATGAACCTGCGCCGGTCGCGGTCGGAGACGAGCACGCGGTTGTCGACCTTGAGCGCGACCTCGCGGCCCACCGCGAGCTGCCTGGCCCGGTACACGACCCCGAAGCCTCCCTGGCCCAGGATGCCGAGCACCTCGTAACCCGGGACCAGCGGCCCGCCCGCCTCGCCCACCCCGCACCTCCAGAGGACCCGGCGGAACCGTTCACCAGACAATCCCGGACCGGAAAATTCCGGACCGGAAACCCGCGTCCGGCACATTACCGGAGTGATCGCCCATAGGGCCCGGTCTTGATCCAGGCGACGCGGAATCGGCACCTATGCTGTGCTCATGACGGGGCTCACGACGGGAGGCACCACCACGGGAGGCACGACGGGCGGCCGGAGCCCGGAGCGGCGCAGGGACCTGCTCGACGCGGCCGACCGGGTGATCCGCAGAGAGGGCCCGCAGGCGTCGATGGCCGCGATCGCGGCGGAGGCGGGGATCACCAAGCCGATCCTCTACCGCCACTTCGGGGACAAGAGCGGCCTTTACCAGGCGCTCGCGGAACGCCACACGCGCGTCGTGATCGACCTGCTGCGCCCGGAGTTCGCCAGGGCCATGGCCGACCCCCGGGTCCGCGCCCGGGGCACCATCGAGGCGTACCTGGAGACCATCTCGGCCAACCCCAACCTCTACCGCTTCCTGTTCCATCGGGCCAGCGCCGAGGACAGCCGCACCCGCACGCAGATGGCCGCCATCGTCCGCAGCGTCGGCGAGGAACTGGGCGCGGTGCTCGCGGAGGAGGGCGTCGCCGACCCGGTGCGCGCCCGGGTGCTCGGCCACGCGTTCGTCGGCATGGTGCGGGCGATCGGCGACTGGTGGCTGGAGAACCCCGGGCTCGACCGGGACACGGTGGTGGACAGCCTCGTCGACGTGATCGCCGGGGCGCTCACGTCCTGACGCGGCCTCCTCCCGCCGCCTCACATCAGGTCAGATAACGCCCAAATCCGTTTAAGGGCCCTATGGGGGCCTTCATTGCGCATGCCCGCGAAACATCGATGTCATCCGATCGGGGTAATTTAGTTGCGCTAACTAACTGTCCGTCCGTCGCGCGCTGCGCGGAAACAGGCCGTGCGCTGTGCGGACCAAGAGGAGGGGAATCACTCCGTGGCCGTAGCGAACCAGTCCCTGGCGGGGGCGTCGCCGCAGTCGGCGCCGTCCTCGCGGTACAAATGGATCGCGCTGTCCAACACCACCCTCGGCGTCCTGATGGTGACGATCAACCAGTCCATCGTGCTGATCGCCCTTCCTGACGTCTTCCGCGGCATCCACCTGAACCCGCTCGATCCCGGCAACACGGGCTACCTGCTGTGGATGATGATGGGCTTCATGGTCGTCACGGCCGTGCTGGTGGTGATGTTCGGCCGTCTGGGCGACATGTTCGGCCGGGTCCGCATGTACAACCTCGGGTTCGCGGTCTTCAGCCTGTGCTCGATCATGCTGTCGCTGACCTGGATGGACGGCGACGCCGGGGCGATGTGGCTGATCGGATGGCGGATCGTGCAGGGCATCGGCGGCGCGCTGCTGTTCGCCAACTCCACCGCGATCCTCACCGACGCCTTCCCCGTGCGCCAGCGCGGCACCGCGCTCGGCATCAACTCGATCGCCGCCATCGCGGGCTCCTTCCTCGGCCTGGTCATCGGAGGGGTCCTCGCCCCGGTGAACTGGAAGGCGATCTTCCTGGTCTCCGTGCCGTTCGGCGTCTTCGGCACCATCTGGGCGTACGTCAAGCTCAAGGACAACGGCCTGCGGCGCCGGGCGCGGATGGACTGGTGGGGCAACGCCACCTTCGCCGTCGGCCTCATCGCGCTGCTGGTCGGCATCACCTACGGCATCCAGCCGTACGGGACCGGCGTGATGGGCTGGGGCAACCCCTGGGTGATCGCCGCGCTCGGCGGGGGCGTCCTGCTGCTCGCGCTGTTCGCCTGGATCGAGACCAGGGTGGACGAGCCGCTGTTCCGGCTCGCGCTGTTCCGCAACCGCGCCTTCCTCGCGGGCAACGTCGCCAGCCTGCTGACCGCCCTCGGACGCGGCGGCCTGCAGTTCATGCTGATCATCTGGCTGCAGGGCATCTGGCTGCCGCTGCACGGCTACAGCTTCGAGGAGACGCCCCTGTGGGCGGGCATCTACATGATCCCGCTGACCGTGGGCTTCCTGCTGTCGGCGCCGGTCTCCGGCTGGCTGTCGGACCGGTTCGGGCCGCGGATGTTCACGGTCGGCGGCGCCCTGGTCACCGCGGCGAGCTTCTACGCCCTGATGGCCCTGCCGACGGACTTCGGCTACGGCGTCTTCGCGCTGCTCATCCTGATCAACGGCGTCGGCTCCGGCCTGTTCTCCTCGCCCAACCGTGCGGAGATCATGAACTCGGTCCCGGCGGAGTCCCGCGGCGTCGGCGCGGGCATGACCGCCACCTTCCAGAACTCCTCGATGGTGCTGTCCATCGGCGTGTTCTTCAGCCTGATGATCGCGGGTCTGGCGCAGTCGCTGCCGCACACGATGCACGACGAGCTGGTCGCCCAGGGCGTGCCCGCCGCGCAGGCCGAGGGCATCGCCCAGCTGCCGCCGATCGCCGTGCTGTTCGCGGCGTTCCTCGGATACAACCCGTTCCGGCAGCTCCTCGGCGGCATCCTGGACCGGCTGCCCGACGGCGGCGCCCACCTGACGAGCAAGGAGTTCTTCCCGCACCTCATCGCGGGCCCCTTCCACCAGGGGCTGGTCATCGCCTTCTGGTTCGCCGTGGCCGCGTGCCTGGTGGCCGCCCTGTCGTCGCTGCTGACCGACCGCGTCGGCCGCAGGCACCGCGCCGCCGCCCACGAGTCGCTCGGCTCCGAACTCGCCGCGGTCTCCGGCGAGGCCGGCCTGGCCGGCAACGAGCTGGTCGTCCCGGACGAGGAGTTCGACGCCCAGCGCGCCGCGCCGGACACGACCAAGCCCTGACGCTCCGCCGCGTCCCCCACCTCGTCCTCACGGGGGGCGGAGGCGCGGCGGGTCGTGCCGGTCCTCGGCCGGCCGCCATCCCGGCGTACCGGCAGCCGGGGTCACGCCGGAAGGGCGTCGAGGGGGTCGAGCACCACGACCGGGATGTGGCGCGGCGTCATGCCCTTGTACCCCCTCGTAGACGGGGTGCCGCCGGCTCATCATCCGCCACAGGCGCTCGTACTCCTCGCCCGTGGCCTCGATGGCCCGCACCTTGAGCGCGGTGAGCCCGCCGGCGCCGCCCACCTCGATCTCGGCGAAGGGGTCGTGCCGCAGGTTGAGCCACCAGGCGGGAGTGGCGTCGTCGCCGCCGTTCGAGGCGATCACGACGAAGCGCCGGCCGTCCCTGCCGTAGCCGACCGGCCGGGTCCGGGGCAGGCCGGTCCTGCGGCCCCGGGTCGTGAGGAGCAGAACGGGGATGCCGCGCATGGTGGCGGGCCTGCGCCCGCCGGTCCTGCGGTAGGTGCGCACGTGCCAGTCGCAGATGCATTTGATCGCCAGGTTGAACAGGCGGGAGCGTCGTGCCATGTCCGCTCAGCTCCCGAAGACGATCCGCTGGCGGCGCCGGTGGCCGGGGCGCAGCAGTATCAGCAGCAGGCTGAGGATCGGCCCGGCGAGCTTGCGGATGTGCGCCATCTCGTCCGGGCTCGCGTACCGGTCGACCCAGGCGAGCTCGAAACGCGGGTCGCCGCCCCTGAGCGATTTCTCCATCTCCTTCCATTCGGCTGCCGGCACGTACTTCTCGATGACCGGGAAGATCCTGCGCTCCTCCTCTTCGATGTGCTCGTCGATGAGCTCCGACAGCGTGCGCAGCGCGGTCGCCAGGTCGCCGACGCCCCGGCCGCTCGCGAAGGCCCGTGCCGTGGTGCGGACCCGGTCGAGCAGGGGGTCGAGTTCGGAGTGGTCGTCGGAGAGGTCGGCGAGGTCCACGGCGGCGCCCGCCGACCGCTCGATCACCGGCCAGACGACCTCGTCCTCCCTGGTGTGGTGGTGATGGATCGCCGCGCAGACGTCCTCCGCGTAGCGGGCGACGGCGGCGGCGCGGGCGGAGTCCGCCCGTCCGCGTCCCGCGTCGAGGTCCTCGGCGAGCGCGCGGAGCCGGTGCAGGTCGCCGCGCATGGCGCGGTGGATGATGCGGATCCCGGTGAGATCGGGAGTGTCCAAGTGAGCCTCCATGATGTCCGAATCGGTCTCGGAAACCACGGTGGCCCCGCCCGCTAAACGCCTGTTTGGCGGCCACTTGGCGGCGCTGTCCTCACGAATTCACCGTGTCGAGCGCCCGCAGCGCCTCCTCACGCCAGTGCGGCGAGCCGAGCTGTCCGGCGACGGCCGCGGCCGTGGCGTAGTGCTCCGCCGCCGCGGCGGGATCGCCCAGGAACTCCGCCAGCCGCCCGAGCACGAGGCCGGTGGGGCCGAGCGTGATCGCGACGGTGTGCAGGCCGGCCATCTCACCCCGGAACGGAAGGAGAAGCCGGTAGCACTCCTCGGCCACCTCCCGCGCGCCGAGGGCCATCGCGGTGCCGGCGCGGAGCGCCACGTTGATCGTGTGATAGACCCACCGGGTCGGCCAGCGGTCCGGCCAGGCGGACCGGGCCTCCTCAAGACGCCCGGCGGCGACCAGCGCGCCGACGTAGAACTCGTCGATCTCATCGGGGATGGCCTCGCGGGCGGCGGCCAGTTCGGCCACCGACTCGTGCGCACGGCCACAGGCGAGGCGTACGACGAACCGGGCCAGGCTCCCGAAGACCACGTCGTTCTGGCCCCCCGCCTCTCCCATCCGGCCGGACAGCACCGTGTAGGCCGCCTCGGCCTGCTCGAACTCTCCCTCCACCAGGAGGCGAAGGGCGTCGAGGAACGCGATGATGGCCAGGACGAGGCCCAACTGGCCGCTGGTGGAGTATTCCACCGCCCGCGCGGCGTGCGTCTGGGCCGTGGCCCAGTCGTTGCGCCCCAGCGCGACCATGCTCAGCGCGTGGTGAGCGACGGTCTGGTAGCCGAGCAGCCCGTCCCGGGCGGAGATCTCCAGCAGCTCGTGCCCGATCGCCTCCAGCTCGTCGCGGTGGCCCGGCACGAACGTCGCCCAGTAGCGCGCGTTGAGCGCCAGGCACAGCAGGCGAGGGTCGCCGAGGCCGCGGGCGATCTCGACGGCCTCGGCGCTCGCGGTCGCCACGAGCTCTTCGTCGTGACCGCCCATCTCGTAGGCCAGGGCGGCGAGCAGCCGGCAGCGCGGTTCGCCGGCCACGACCGGCAGGCAGGAGCGGATCGCGTCCACGAGGTTGGGGTCGGCAGCGGGGTCGTTCTTCCAGATCATGGGCGCGTCGTTGGCGACCGCGGCGCGGGCGACGGCGAGGGGGTCGCCGAGCCGCCGAGCCATCGCCAGGGCACGCTTGCGCGTGGCCGCCGCCCGTACGAGGTCACCCGCGCTCGCCTGCGCGGAGACCAGGCGGCACAGCAGGTCCAGCCGGAGGTCGTCCGCGGGCTCGGTCGCGAGGTCCAGGGCCTCGAGTGCGCCCTCGAGCAGGGTCGCCGCCTCCCTGTGGGCGTACACGCCGGACGCCTGCTCGGCCGCCCGGCGTGCGTACTCCGCGGCCGCGCGCGCCGTGGCCGGAGTGGCGGCGGCGAGCGCGTGGTAGCCGAGCGCGCCGACGTCCCCCGGGTGCACCCGCTCCAGCGCGGTGAGGACCTTCGCGTGCAGCCGCGTACGGCGCAGCCGGGAGATGTCCTCGTAGAGGGTCTCGCGGACCAGGACGTGCGTGAACCGGACCCTGCCGGGGGCCGGCTCGGTGAGCAGCCCGGCGAGCACTCCCGCCTCCAGGCCGTCGAGGACGGTCTCCTCGTCGCCGTCCTGCACGGCGACCAGCACATCGATGTCGGCGTCCCGGCCCATGACGGCGGCGTTGCGCAGCGTCGTCTGCGCCGTCGCGGGCAGACGGGCGATCCGCCTGCGGATGAGGTCGCGGACCCCTGGCGGCAGCGAGCGCGCCGCCGCTGCCCCCTCGGTCGCCAGCAGCCGGCCGGTCTCGGCCACGAACAGCGGATTGCCTCCGGTGCGCTCGGCGACCGTCCGGGCGGTGCCGGCGTCCACCTCCATGCCGGATCGTTCCACCAGCAGGCGCCGGACGTCGTCCTCCCCGAGCCCCTGCAGGGTCACGTTCTCGGCCGTCTGCACGGCCAGGGCGGCTCCGGTCGCCATCAGGTCGTCGCCGGCCTCGGACGGCCGGTGGGTCAGGACCACCAGGATCGCGGTGCCCGCCAGCCTGGCCCCCAGGTGGCGCAGCAACTCGAGGGTCGTGTCGTCGGCGCGGTGCACGTCCTCCAGCACGAGCAGCAGCGGTCCCGGCACGCTCTCCAGGTAGTCGCCCACCGCCTGGGCGAGCCGGAACTGACCGGCACCGGGGGAGTCCTCCTTCAACAGGGGCGCGAGCCGCGCCTCCGTCGCGGGATCCGGGGGATGGGCGGAGAACAGTGTCCGCAGAACCTCGGTCCACGCCCACGCGGGAGGCACTCCGCCGAGGGTCTCGGGGCACCGGCCGACCGCGACCTGCCAGCCCTCGTCGCCGAGACGGCGCAGCAGGGCGTCGGCCAGCGTGCTCTTGCCCGCGCCGGGATCCCCGCCGACCCAGGCCACGCGAAAACCGTGCCCGGCCTGCCCGGCGGCCGAGACCAGGCGGGCGAGCTCCGCCGTACGGCCGATCACCCGGGGCGGCGGCGCGGCCGGTGACGGAGCACGCGGCGACTGCGCGGCCGCTGCCTGTGCGGCGGGTGGCAGGGCCGGAGATGCGGGCGCGGTGACGGTCTTCGGCGCGTCGAGGGCCTCGCTGTGCGCGAGGATGCCGGCTTCGAGCGCCCGCAGGGCGGGTCCCGGGTCCATGCCCAGCTCTTCCGCGAGCCTGGCCCGAGTCCTGCGCAGCGCCGCCAGGGCGTCGGCCTGCCGTCCGGAGCGGTAGTAGGCGAGGGCCAGGAGCCGTACGGCGTCCTCACGCAGCGGGTGGTCGGCGACGTGCCGCTCCAGCTCCGGCACCACCTCGGCATGCCGGCCGAGCGCGAGCTTCGCCTCCGCGCGATACTCGGCCGCCAGGACCCGCAGCTCCTCCAGCCGCGCCGCCTCCGGCACCGCCCAGTCCTCGTCGCCGAACTCGGCGAAGGCGGCCCCCCTCCACAGCGCCAGGGCCTCGTCGACCACCCGCAGTGCCCCCGCCGGATCTCCCTCGGCGAGGAGGGCCGACGCGGTGTTCACGAGCGTGGGGAGGCGCCACGCGTCGACGGACTCGGCGTCGAGGTGCAGCGCGTATCCGGGTGGAGCGGTCACCAGGACCTTCGCCGGGGTCCGCGGCGCGCGGCCGGGTTCGAGGAGACGGCGCAGGTTGGAGACGTAGACCTGCAGCGCGCCCAGCGCCTTCGGCGGGGGCTGGCCCTGCCACAGGTCGTCGATGAACCGGTCGGTGGAGATCACGTGCCCGCCGGCGCAGACCAGGCGCGCCAGCACCGCCCGCTGCAGCGGCGGCCCCAGATCGACAGGACGCCCGCCCACTTCGGCCCGGAGCTGGCCGAGAACCCATAAACGCACCATTTCCAGGAGAGCTTAGGGACCGTTCCCGTCCCCGGCATAGATCCGCATTCGCCGATCGACGCGCGGCCCGCTCCGGCTCAGGACCGGTGGGCCGCGCCACGCCTGCGGCGGCGCGCTCAGACGGTGACGACGAGCTTGGTCGCCGAGATGCCTCCCCGGAGTTGCCGCAGCGCGTCGGGGACGCGGGCGAGTCCGTGGCCGACGACGGTCGCGTCCGGTGCGGCCCGGTAGGCGCCGGTGGCGAGCGCGGCCGGGAGGAAGCCGGTGTAGATCGCGGGTCCGACCTCGTTGTCCTTGAGGGTGCCGCCCCAGATCCCGCTCACCCGCACCCCGGGTCGCCGTGCCCACGGGGGCCGTATGCGTACGAGCCGCTCGGGCTGCGCCGACGCGACGCGCTTGCTGCCCGTGGTGCGGGACGCGATCGCGACCGCCGGTGCGAGTGACCCGGATCCGATGGCGAGCGTGCCGGCGAGCGGGCTGTCGCCGATCCGGTCCACGATCTCGTCGACCGCGGCGGGGCTGCGGCGGTCGACCGTCTCGGCCGCGCCCAGAGACCTGACGTAGTCGAAGTTGCGCGGAGAGGCGGTCGCCACCACGCGATAGCCGGCGTTACGGGCGAGCTGGATCGCGTTGCTCCCGACGCTCGTCGAACCGCCCCACACGAGCACCGTCTCCGACCGCTCGACGGGGTCGGCGCCGGGCATCGCCAGCCCGAGGTGGTCCTGCTGGAACATGCCGGTCGCCGCGGTCGAAAGCGCCAGCGGCAGCACGGCGGCCCTCTCGAAGGACAGCGAGTCGGGAATCGGGGAGACCATGTGCTGCATGAGCACGACATAGTGCTGGAAGGCGCCCTCCGCCGCGCGGTTCTGGGACTTCTCGACGCCGAACGCGTGCCCGACAACGCGATCGCCCGGTCGTAGCCGCGTGACGCCTGTGCCGACCTCGACGACCTCGCCGGCGACATCCGAGCCCACCACGGCCGGGAAGGTCAGCCAGGGCATGACCACCCGATACAGGAAGCCCGGTATGCCGTCGATGAAGTTAACGGCGACCGCCCGCACTCGGACGACGACCTCGTTCGCCCCCGGGGGTGTGTAGGGGGCGGGTCCCACCTCGAAGCGTGCGCCTCGCTTCGGCAGCCACAGTGCGACGTTCTGCTCGCTCATCTCAAGGTCTCTTTTCCTCTGGGGCGATCGCTGGGCCGCGTCGTCGGATCGCGCGAGCCGCACCCGCAGACTAGACAGTGTCTAGTATCTAGTCAATGTCTAGATTCAGTACGATGAGGTCGTGACCGCTCGGCCTTTCCACCATGGCAATCTCCGTGCCGTGCTGCTCGACCGGGCGGAGGCGGTGCTGCGCGAGCGTGGGATCGACGCCCTGTCCCTCCGGGAACTGGCGCGTGAGGCGGGCGTCAGTCATGGAGCCCCCCGGAGCCATTTCATCGATCGGAGTGCGCTCCTCGACGCGCTGGCGGAACGGGGCTTCGTCCGGCTCGCCGACGAGATTCGCGAGGCGGCTGCGAGCGAGCCCGACGACCACGCACGCGCCCTTCATGCGGCGGCCTCGGCGTACGTGAGGTTCGCCGTGAGGGAGCCGGCACTGCTCGATCTCATGTTCGCGGCGAAGGTGGACGCCCCGTCGCAGGCGGTCCTAAGCGCCGCGGAGCGCCTGTTCGACACCATGACCGGCATCATGAGCGCGGGTGTCGGAGCGGGCGCCTATGACGCGGGCGACGTCGGCCGGCTGACGCTGCTGCTGGCCGCGACCTTTCAGGGCATCTCGGCGCTCGTCACGTCCCGGCGGATCACGATGTCTCAGGGCGAGGCGCTCATCGACGACGCGATCACCCGCTTCCTCGTGGGGCCGTCGGCCGGGCGGTAGTCGTACCGCGGATACGGTCCGCTCGGGCGGGCGCGGTTCCCGCTCGTGCAGGTGCCCGATGATCGCGCACTGTCCGTTCCGGCGCTCCCTCCTGCCCGCGGGGGGATGTCCCTACGCCCCATCGGGGGGCCTCTCGGATTTCGCCCGGCATGCGTCTCGACGAGCGTGAGGGAGAACGGCACAACCCGAAGGAGGGCACGACGCATGCGTGGCAGAACACGACTCGTGGCCGCCGGGCTCGCGACGGCGGCGATGACGGCCGGGCTCGTCCCGGCGCAGGCGCGGGCCGCGGGCGACCGGCCGGTCATCGAATGGACGGCCTGCGCCGAGGGCGGGTTCCCGGCGGGAACGCGGTGCGGCACGCTCGACGTGCCGCTCGACTGGGCGCATCCGGACGGCAGGACGACGACCCTGCGCATCGCGCGGCTGCCGGCCACCGATCCCGCCCGCCGGATCGGCAGCGTGCTGCACATCCCCGGCGGCCCCGGCAACAGCGGGATCGAGGACATCGAACAGGCGGCGGGCGACCTCGCCGGGATCCGGGAGCGCTTCGACCTCATCGCCTACGATCCGCGCAACACCGGGCTCGCCGCCAAACTGCCCGAGTCCTGCGCGCAGCCGGCGGTGCCGGCTCTGACCGAGCCCCGCGACCGGGCCGAGTACGATGCCCAGGCCGCGGCGATCGCCGCGGCCATCCGCGGGTGCCGGGCCGAGGACCGCAGCGGGCTGTACGGCAGGCTCGACTCGGTGTCGGTGGCCCGCGACACGGAGGCGATCCGCGTGGCCCTGGGAGAGCCACGGCTCAGTTTCATGACCGAGTCCGCCGGAGGGGTGCCGGCCGAGGCCTATCTACGGCTGTTCCCGGAACGCGTCCGCGCCATGTACCTGGACGGCGTGGTCGACCAGACCGCCGGCTGGACGAACCAGAGCCTGCTGGGCTACCGGGACCTGCAGCGGATATTCGGCCGCTTCACCGCCTGGTGCGCGCAGACCGCCCCCTGCGCCCTGCACGGCGAGGACGCCGGGAAGGTCTGGCGCGACCTCATCGCGCGGGCCGACAGGTCGCCGATCCCGGTCACCTCGGAGCGGTTCGGCCGGGGAAAGCTGACCGGCTCCTCCCTACGGTGGTTCGGGTTCGCCCCCGATCCCGGGCCCGGCGACTCCCGATGGCTCGCGTTCGCCGAGGCGGTGGACAAGGCCCGGCACGGCGACGGCTCGGGCTTCGCCGACGCCGCCCTCGGCAACGCCCGCGTCTGGACGATGCCCCTCATACTCGGCATGACCTGCGCCGACGACCGGGGCTACCACGGGTACGAGGAGTACGTCAGGGTACGCCGCGAGGCACGGAGGGTCTCGCCGAACTTCGGCGGCGCGGACCCCGACGCGCTCGGCTGCGCGGGGTGGCCGCTGCCGATCGCGAACCCGTCCCGGCCCCTGCCGGTCCGCGGTCTGCCGCCGCTGCTCGGCGCGGGCACCTGGGGCGACTTCGCGTGGACCGACAGCCTGGTCCGGCGGGTCCCCGGCTCGGCCACCGTGCGGTACCACGGGCCCGGCCACGTGCTCTACCTCTCCGGCAACCGGTGCGCGATCGGGCACGCCACGCGGTATCTCACGGACCTGACGCTGCCCCCGCCCGGCACCGTCTGCCTCCCCGGCGACTGACCGGGGTCCCCGGGCGCGGCCTCCGCACCGCCGTGGCGGAGGCCGCCGGCCGGGTCACCCGTACACCTGTCACCCGTATACCTGGGAGACCCGGCGTTCGTAGGCGCGGCGCCAGGAGAGCCGGTAGAGGATCCGCATGATGGCCGGAGCGGTCCTGAAGATGTGGTCGCGGTCGGCGGGGGTGGCGAGGTCGAGCAGCCAGGCGGCCAGCATCGGCAGATCGCGGCCGTGGCTCTTGGTGACCTTCTTGCCCGACTCCTCCCACCAGGCCGCGCTGACGTGCTCCCTGATCAGCGGGACGACCTCGGACTCCTCCAGGTCGAGGTGGGTGTTCAGCAACCGGTCGAGCGCGCGTAGGTCGGCCGCGACCTCGGGGGCCGGCCTGCCGCCGCCGGAGAGCCTGCCGATGACCGTGTCCATCTCCTGGTGGTCGGCCTCCAGCCGGTCCAGCGTCGCGGCGGCTTGCGGGACGAGACCGCGCAGCAGCGGCCAGATCGCCTCGTCCTCCTCGGTGTGGTGATGGTGCAGGGCGCGCAGCAGCAGCGCGAGGTGCTCGTCGACGATCCCGCGGCGCCGCTCGTCGCGGGGGTCGCAGCGGTCGAGGACCTCGGCCAGCCTGCCGAACTCGCGCCGCAGGCCGGCGTGGAAGACGAGGAACGTGACGAGGTCGGGAGCGGGGTCGCCCGGTCGGCGCCGGGTCTGCGTCGGTGTTGTCATGGCTTCACGATGGAGCCGCCGCCTTCACCGCCACTCAACGGCCACTTGCGGCCCACTCCCGGCGGCGACGCCGTACGGAAGGATCGCCGCGGCGGCGGGGTGGTCGCGGCGCGGCCTGCGGCGTCCCCGGCCGCGGGCTGAGGCCGGACGCGCCGGGTCAGCGCGCGAGCCGGTCGCGTTCGCGGGCGATGCGGGCGGCCCACCAGGTGAGCCCGTTCGCCGCGCAGCGCTTCTGCGCCGCCTCCAGATGCGCCCGCGCCGTCTCCGGCCCGGCCGCCCGGCCGAGGTGCGCCATTCGGCCCAGGTAGTAGCCGACGGGCCCGGCGCAGAACGTCCCCGCCCCGAAGGCGATCCTGTCCTCGTACGGCAGGAGCCTGCGGTAGGTGCGGGCGCACGCCTCGTGGTCGCCCGCGACGATCTGGGCCTCGCCCTGCAGGCACAGTCCCGGCAGCTCGCCGAAGTCGCGCGGCAGCGGGTGCCAGCCCTGCTCACGCGCCGCCTCGGCCGCCGTGCGGTCGCCCCGCCAGTCGCCGATGAGCACGCCCATCACCTGCCGGTGGGCGGGGAAGGGGGAGTAGTGCGCCATCAACTCCTCGGCGCCGTCGAAGTCCCCCATCGCGAAGTGCCGGGTGAGCAGCGCCGACGAGAGCGTGCTGCTCGTGTGCCACAGGTTGAGCCGTTCCCCGGCCTCGGCCGCCGCGGCGTACGCGTTGCCCGCGCCCTCGAAGTCGCCGTCGAGCAGGCGCCGGGTCCCGGTCCAGATCAGGTGCTGGAACCGGGGCCAGGGCAGGTCGAGCCGCTCGACCAGCACTCCCGCCCGCTCGGCGGCCCGGTCGGCGCCGGCCATGTCGAACAGGTCGATCCGGGTCCGCTCCCTGATCATGTAGCCGAGCAGTTCGAACCCGGGCAGCCCGAGCCCGGTGAGCTCCTCGCCGATCGCGTCGAGCTCCGCCATGTACTCGGGGAGCTGCACGCCCAGATACCGCGCGTTCAGAGTGATCGCCAGCAGTTCCGGGCCGGCCTCCCCGGAGACCGCCAGACGGCGGGCCATCGCCAGCGCCTCGGCCGTGGCGGTGTCGCAGCGGGGGTCGGCCGAGCCGTCGTAACGTTCCATCCCCAGGCACCCGAGCAGCCTGCAGCGCAGTTCCGAGTCCCCCTCCGGCAGCGCGGCGAGGGCGTCCTCGATGCGCCGCACGGTGTGCAGCTCGATGTCGCCGTAGGTGTAGAACTTCCACAAACCCGGGGCGTCCAGACTGGTCAGCGCCCGCGCGGCGAGCAGCGGGTCGCCCGACCTGTCGGCCGCCAGCACCGCCTCCGCCCGGGTCTGCCGGGCCGAGAAGCCGTGACCGGCGGCGAGCTGCGCGCGCACCAGCTGGAGCAGGAGCTCGACGTGCTCGCGGGGGTCCGCGCCGGGCAGCGTCCCGTGCGCCTCGGCCGCCCGGCGCCACCACTGCGCGGCGTCCTCGTACGCGTGCCGCCCGGCCGCCTGCACCCCGGTGGCCGAGGCCCAGCGCACCGCGTCGGCCACGGCGGCGGGCCCGGCGGCCAGCGCGTGCCTGGCGAGGGCCGCCAGGTCCGCCACCGGCCGTAGTTCGAGCGCCCGGAGGGCGGCCAGGTGCAGCCCCGCGCGGCGGCGCGGGGGGATGTCGCCGTACACGGTCTCCCTGACCAGGTCGTGGGTGAAGCGCAGGTCCTCGTCCAGAATGCGGATGGCGGTCGCGGCGTCGAGCGCCTCGTCCACGTCCGCGCCCGAGGCGTCCGCGACGACCTCGGCCAGCAGCCGCCGGTCCGCGCCTGTGCCGAGCACGGCCGCCGCGTCGATGGCGGGGCGGTGCCGGGCGGGCAGGCCGAGCAGGCGGCGGCGCAGGACGTCGGCCAGGCCCTCTGGCACCCCGGTGAGCGCCCTCTCGAAGCCCTGGTCCTCGGCCAGGCGGAGGGTCTCGCGGATGAACAGCGGGTTGCCCCGGGTGCGCTCGGCGAGCGCCGCCACGCTCGCCGCATCGCGCAGCCCCGACAGTTCGGCGACCGCGGCGGGGTCGAGCCCGGCGAGCGGCAGGCGGAGGGCGTCGTGCCGCCCGAGCAGGCCGAGCGTGTCGTACACCGCGGCCGGACCCTCGCCGGACCGCACGGTGATCACGATGGCGACCGCGCCGCGCAGCAGCAACGCGAGGTCGGACAGCAGGCCCAGCGACGCCTTGTCGGCCCACTGAAGGTCGTCGATCATCACGAGCAGCGGCCGGTCGGCCGCGGCCGTCTCCAGGTACGCCGCGGTCGCCTGGTGCAGCCGGAACCGGGCCTCGCTCGCCTCGGCGGGCCGTCCGGGCCCCGGGGCGGGGTCGTCTTCCGGGGCGGCGTCGCCGAGCAGCACCCGCAGGGCGGCGGCCTGCGCGGGGGAAGGGGGGACCCGGGCGGCGATGTCCCTGACGACCTGCTGCCACGGCCACAGCGCGGGCGCGCCGGAGGTCTCGTGACACCTGCCCCAGGCGACCAGCCAGCCCTCGGCGGCCCGCCGCTCCGCGAACGCCTCCGCCAGCCACGTCTTGCCGATCCCCGGCTCGCCGGAGATCACCGCGATCCTCGGCGCGCGCCGTGCCACTCCCCGGACCAGCTCCCGCGCCAGCTCGTCGAGCCGGTCGAGCTGCGTCCCCCGGCCGACGGCGCGCCGCTCCGGCCGGTCCTCCCGTGCTGCCCCGGCCTGTGCTGCCTCCATCCGCGCCGCCGGGTCCCGCCGGCCGGGGGCGGGGCCGTCGAGGGCCGGGTCCTGGGTGAGGATCGCCTCCTCCAGGCGCCGCAGCGCCGGGCCGGGGTCGAGGCCGAGATCCTCGGCCAGGTGAGCCCGGGCCGTACGCAGCGCCTCAAGGGCGTCCGCCTGCCGCCCCAGGGCGTAGAGCGTGCGGGCGAGCAGCTCCCACAGCCCCTCGCGCAGGGGGTGCGCGGCCACCAGGGCCTCCAGCTCGCCCACCACGTGCGGGTCGCCCACCCGCCCCGCCAGGAGCCGTTCCCGCGTCACCAGATGCGCCTCGGCGAGCCGCTCGATCTCCGGCCGGAGCCAGGGCACGTCGCCGAACTCCTCGTACGGCATACCGCGCCACAGGGCCAAGGCGCGTTCCGGCTCGCCGGCCTGGGCCAGGCGGACGAACTCGTCGGCGTCCACCTCATAGGGCCCGAGCGCGTACCCCGGAGGGCGGCTGACGAGCACGGACGAGGGCGTGCGGGGAGCACGGCCGGGTTCGAGCACCCGGCGCAGGTTGGAGATGTAGCTGTGCAGCGTGCTCTGGGCGCGCGGCGGCGGCGTGCCGTCGTACAGGTCGTCGAGGATCGCGTCCACCGACACCGTCGCGCCCCTGGCGATCAACAGGCGGGCCACCAGCAACCGGGGCCGCGGCCCGCCGAGGTCGACGGAGACGCCGTCGACGTACGCCTCGACCGGGCCGAGCACCCGGAACATGACCGCCATGCCGGGATTGTGCCACGATCATCCCGACGAGACTGAGCCCTCAGACGGAGAGCGCGGGCACGGTCTCGCGGAGGTGGGCGAGGCTCGCGGCCGCGGCGTCCATGGCCCGCCCGACCGGCCCGGTGAGCACGCCGTCCCGCTTGACGACCACGCCGTCGCAGACGACCGTGCGGACCAGCCCGGGGTGGCCGGCGAGGACGACGGCGGCGCGCGGATCCAGCAACGGCGCCATGGCGGGGGTGCCCGCCTCGACCACGATCAGGTCGGCCCGCTTTCCGGGCGTGAGGCTGCCGGTGACGGCGGACAGCCCGGCCACCACGGCGCCGTCGGCGGTCACCATGCGCAGCAGGTCGGCGGCGGCCAGCGGCGCCGGGTCCTGCGTGAACCGGTGGTGGGCCAGGGCCGCGCGCATCTGCGTGAACATGTCTCCCGAGGTGGCGACTTCGGTGTCGGCGCTGAGGCCGGTGACGAGGCCCGCCCGCAGGAGCCGGCCGGTCGCGGGCGTGCCGAGCCCGGGCATGGTCATCTCGATGAACGGCGACACGCTCGCGGTCACGCCCGCGTCGGCGGCGGCCTTCAGCTCGTCGTCGCCGGTCGCGCTCGCGTGCACCAGGGTGATCGTCTCGTCGAGCAGGCCCTCGTCGTGCAGCCATCCGACGCTGCCCGCCCTGTCGGCGGAGCCGACGTGCATGGTGACCCGCAGGCCGAGCTCCCGCGCGAGCAGCAGGTCGCGCCGGGCGGCGGCGGGGGCCGACATCTCGGGGCCGCGCGCCGCCAGGGCCATCGTCACGCGGGCGGTGTCGTCGCGGAGCACGTCCCTGATTCGGCGGACGTCGGCGGGAAGCTCCGCGTCGCTGTGGTCGCCCACCCAGGTGAGCGGGTCGACCTGGGGCCAGCCGTAGGCGAAGACCCCGCGGATCCCGCTGTCGCGCAGCGCGGCCACGGCGGCGTCGCTGTGCTCGGGGGTGTTCTGGATGTGGGACCAGTCGACGAGCGTGGTGACCCCGGCCTCCAGCGCGCCGAGCGCGCCGAGCAGGGTGCCTGCGTAGACGTCCTCGGGCCGGAAGTTCGGCCCGAGCTGGAGGAACGCGGCTCCGAGGTAGTCCATCAGGCTCCAGTCCAGCCCGATGTGGCGCAGCGCGGACTGCCAGGTGTGGCGGTGGGTGTCGACCAGGCCCGGCATCACCACGCAGCCCGAGGCGTCCACGACCTCCGCTTCCGGGGACGCTTCGGCGGCGGGGCCGACCGACACGATCACGCCGTCGCGGACGATGACGTCGGCCGGGCCGTCCGGCACCGCCGGGTCCATGCCGATCACGTGGCCGCCGGTGACGATCAGGTCGTTGGTGAGAGGCATCCTTCGCTCCTTCGATGTTCGAGGTGATGCCTCTTTGTGCCACCGCACGCTTGTGGCCGTCTTGACGCGGCGCGCGCCGCCCCGTCAAGCCGGCCACAAGTCCGTACGCATCCTCAGGACGCGGGCGCGGTCGTCTCCAGTTCGTGGACGCGCGGGTCGCCCTGGTCGGCGAAGTAGTCCTCGGGCCTGGTGCCGTCCGGGCCGTCGGCGCTCTTGAACGCGCGGGCCACGAAGGTCCCGAGCACGGCGACGACCAGGTTGACGATCAGCGCGAGGAACCCGGCGTACACCGTGATCTTGGTGTCGAACCCGAGCTGCGACAGCGGGAAGGCCGAGCCACCGAAGTGGGCGTGGTTGGTGGCCGGGTTGGCGATGTTGTACAGCAGCAGCATCCCGGCCGCCATGCCCGCGGCCCAGCCCGCGATGAGGCCGCCCCGGTGGAACCACCGGGTGTAGAGGCCGAGGCCGACCGACGGGAGCGTCTGCAGGATGATCACGCCGCCGATGAGCTGGAGGTCGATCGAGAACTGCGGGTCGATGAGCAGGATGACCAGCACCGCGCCGATCTTCACGACCAGCGACGCGATCTTGCTGACCGTGGCCTCCTGGGCCGCGGTGGCGTTCCGGTTGAGGTACTCCCGGTAGATGTTGCGGGCGAACAGATTGGCCGCCGCGATCGACATGATCGCGGCGGGCACGAGGGCGCCGATGCCGACGGCGGCGAAGGCGACCCCCGCGAACCAGTCGGGGAACACGTTGTCGAACAGCTGGGGCACGATCGTGTTGCTGTCCTTGCCGATCGGCTTGACCCCCGCCGCGATCGCCATGTAGCCGAGCAGCGCGATCAGGCCGAGCAGCAGGCTGTAGGCCGGCAGGGCCGACATGTTCCGCTTGATCACGTTGCGGTTGCGCGAGGCCAGGATGCCGGTGACGCTGTGCGGGTAGAGGAACAGCGCCAGCGCCGAGCCGAAGGCGAGCGTGACGTACTGGAGCTGGTTGTTGGCGTTCAGCAGGGGGCCGTCGCCCGGGTTCGGGGTCGCGTCGAACTTCGCCTTGGCGGCGTCGAAGATCGACGCCCAGCCGCCGAGCTTGGCCGGGATGTAGATGATCGCGACCAGGATCACCAGGTAGATCAGCGAGTCCTTGACGAACGCGATCAGCGCGGGGGCGCGCAGCCCGGACTGGTAGGTGTAGGCCGCGAGGATCGCGAACGCGATGATCAGCGGCAGGTCGCCCGTCAGCCCCATCGTCTTCAGCACCGCCTCGATGCCGACGAGCTGAAGGGCGATGTACGGCATGGTCGCGACGATGCCGGTGATCGCCACGAGCAGCGCCAGCGTGGGGGAGCCGAAGCGCACGCGGACGAAGTCGGCCGGCGTGACGAGGTTGTGCACGTGCGAGACCGACCACAGCCGGACCAGCACGAGCATCACCATCGGATAGACGACCACCGTGTACGGCACGGCGTAGAAGCCCATGGCGCCCGCGCCGAAGATCAGGGCGGGCACGGCCACGAACGTGTAGGCCGTGTAGAGGTCGCCGCCGATCAGGAACCAGGTGATCCAGCTGCCGAAGCTGCGCCCGCCGAGGCCCCACTCGTCGAGGGTGGCGAGGTCGCCGGGGCGGCGCCAGCGGGCAGCCACGAATCCCAGGCCGCTGACGACCAGGAACAGGAGCGTGAAGATGACGATCTCGGTGGTCTTCACCGGTTCCTCCTCGTCGCGCGGTAGACGAGGGTGGTCGTGGTCACGCCGAGGATGATGAAGGCGAGTTGCAGCCAGTAGAACATCGGGATGCCGAACAGCCGCGGTTCGTCGGCGTTGAACAGAGGCGGGATGAGCGGGATCGCGATCGGCAGCAGGAGCAGCCAGTTCAGCGGGCTCCGGTCGGGGTTGCGGCCGCGGTCGGCGCGGGGGGTCGTCACACGTTCTCCAATCGGACACGGACCAGGCGTGACCGGCGGATCCGCGTGACGGGGCCGTCGCGCGGACCAGCGGGACGGTTACTCGGCGGCAGCGTAAGGACCCATGGGTAACAGGGGGATCACCAATCGCCGAACGGTCTTGTTGGCGCGCCCAGCGACGATCGCGGGGGAGGCCCCCGGCCACATGCCGGCCCGATACCTGACGCCGTCTGACAGGAACGGACGGTAGCCTCCCGCCGGAAGGAGGCGATGCGATGCGCTACGTGGCGCTGCTGCGCGGCATCAACGTCAACCCCGCCACCACGCTGGCGATGGCCGACCTCAGGGCATTGCTGGAACGGCTCGGGTACGGGAACGTCCGCACGCACCTGCGCAGCGGGAACGCCCTGTTCATGGCGGACGGGGACGCCGAGTCGATCGCCACCGCGATCGAGCGCGGGCTCCGGGAGGAGTTCGGCCTGTCCGTGGCGGTGATCGTCCGTACGGCCGAGCAGCTTCGCGGCGTGGTTGAGCGCAACCCCCTGGAGGTCCGGGACCCCGCCAGGTTCGCCGTGGTCTTCCTGGCCCGGCCGCCGGACCGGGAGGGGCTGGCGAGCATCGATCCGGCGGCGTACGCCCCTGAGGAGATGCGGATGGGCGAGCGGGAGCTCTACATCTACTTCCCCGACGGGCTGCGGCGTCCCAAGCTGCCGCCGCTCCTGGAGAAGCATTCGACCGGCCCGGCGACCATGCGCAACTGGAACACCGTCACCCGCCTGCTCGCGCTCGCCGAGGACCTCTAGGAGGTATCCCCGGCGACTTTCCGCCCGTCAGGCTCCGGCGTGCAGGTAGGGGGCCCACAGCGAGGGCGTCCGCGGGAGCCGGTCGCGTACGGCGCGCACCGCGTGGTGCAGGGCCTGCGCGGACCGGCCGAGGTCCAGGGCTCCGTTCTCGGTGCGAAGGCCCTGGTAGAAGGCGTCGGCGAGTTCCAGGGTGATCGCGTCGTCGATCTCCCACAGCGTGCCGACGACGTGGCGGACGCCGATGGCCTGGAACGCCGCGGCGAGCGTGATGGCCTCGTCGAGCAGGTCACGTCCCCGGTTCAGCCGCCCGACGAGGGCGGCGAGCTGCGGCAGCTCGGTCCGGGCCGGTTGGGCGAGCTCGACCGTGCCCAGCGTGACGACGCTCATCTGCGCGGTGCTGCAGGCCGACAGGTAGACCAGCTCGGCGCCGCTCAGACCGGCCGCGGCGAGATCGGCCACGGTCAACGGGGCCGTCTCGTGGTCCGCCAGCAGCAGCCTGCTCCTCGCCGGATCGAGGGCCTCGCTCACGCCGTGACATGCGAAGTGGGCGATCGGCGCGTCCGCCATCGCGGCCAGCACCGCGTCGCGGGCAGGGGAGGTCAGCACGAGCGAGCCGGGCAACACGGCACGGAGCAGCTCGGCCTCCTCCGCGGCATAGGGCAGCGGCGCGGCACCCGGGGTCTGCGGCATCGCGACGACCAGGGCCCGGCCGGGGCCGCGCGCCCCGGCGGCCGGGGGCGGACGTCGTGCGTCGAGGAGGGTACGGACCGTCGGAGCGTACGACGAGACAACCCGGTCCAGGACCGTACGGCTGTCGGCGGCGCGGTGGTGGCCGGCCGCGTGGAGCGGGAACACGCTCAGCATGCCGCCGGGCACCCACCAGACCCTCGGCAACGGGGTGCCGGAGTCCGGCGGCGGCGCCGGGCAGCCGAGCGCGTCCAGCACCGGAGCCGCGGCGGCGTCCCACAGCCATTCCAGGGTGGCGTTGATGTCGTCCTGCGCCGCCACCCTCTCCCGCCATCCCGCCTCGGGGTCGACGGCACCCTGCAACGCGGTGAGAAAGGCATGGAACCGCTCGGGCGCGGCGGCGAGACCGGGTAGCGGAAGGTGGTCGACGCCGTCGGGGGTGAGCAGGATCGCGTCGCTGCGGTAGCGGCTGACGTTGAACACCACGATCGGGCCGTCCTCCGCGGCGGCGCACAGCTCGGCCAGGCCGGGCAGCGGCGGGCTCTGCCGTATGCGGCCCAGCAGGATCGACCGGCCGGATTCCAGCAGGCGCAGGGCCCGCAGCGCGGGTGGTTCGGACCCGCCCCGCCGCTGCGGCGGCCCGGCGGAGGGGACGGACAGCGCGAGCGCGGCGGCGTCGGCGGCCAGCCGTGCGTAGGTTCTCAGCTCGTGCTGCCTGTCGCTCCAGCTCGGGCCCGCCGGAATCGTCTCGGGCAGTAGGGCGACCGCGGCCTCCAGCAGGTCCGCGGCGAGTGCCGGCCGCGTGTCGTGTACCAGGTCCGCCGCGGCCCTGGCGGCGGAGATCCGGAGGTCCAGCGGGCCCGACGGGTCGCCGAGCGCGCTCCGGTAGGCGGCCAGCGCCTCTCCGGCGCCTTCGCCCGAACGCTCGGCCCGGGCGCGCAGCGCATTGCCGAGGAAGGCGACGTGCACGGCTCGGTGTGGTGAGCCGTCAGGGGTCGCCTCGACGGCCTCCCGGGCGACGGCGACGGCGGCGTGCAGGTCATCGGGTGCGCCCGTCGCTTTGGAGCGGTCGCCGTGTGCCTCGGCGAGCGTCGCCAGGAAGATCGACCGCGTCGGCGAGCCGGTCGGGGTCGCGTCCACCGCCTCGCGTCCCGCTCTGATCGCCATGTCGAGGTCCGAGACGTCGCCGGTGAGTGTGAAGCGGTCCCGCAGTGCCACGCCGAGGTTGTGCAGCACGCCCGCCCGGAACGGGCGCCCTGCCGGCATCGCGTCCGCGGCGCCCTGGAAGGCCTCGACGGCGGCCTGGAGGTCGTGGAAATCACCCGTACGCCGGTAGCGCACATGGTGTGCCGTGCCCAGGTCCGACAGCAGGGTCGCGCGGCGGGGGTGGCCGGCGGGGACCGCGCCGACGGCCTGCGTGCCCATCTCGACGGCCGCGTCGAGGTCGGCCGACGAGCGGCGGAGTTCGAACCGCAGCCGGAGGGCGAGAGCCAGGTTGCTCATCCGGGCCGGGCGCTCCGGATCACCGGGCGGGGTGGCGTCGACGGCCTCCCGGCCGGCCGACACGGCGCGCTCGATGTCGTCCGACGCGCCGTCCGTCTCATGGCGCCGCAGGAGCGCGAGACACAGATTGTTCAACGCGGCGGCGCGCTCCGGCCGCCCCGGCGGGACGGCGCGAACGGCTTCCTCGCTGAGGGCGAGCGCTCGTTCCAGGTCCTCTCGTCCGCCCGTGACGCCGAAGCGGTCGAGCAGGGAGATGCCGAGATTGGTGAGCGGCGTGCCGCGGTCGTCGCCGGGGGTGCGGGCCAGGGACTCGCCGCCCGCTTCGATGGCGGCCTCGAGATCGTGCGTGTCTCCCGTCTGGTCGAACCTGGTCCGCAGGGCCACGGCGAGGTTGCCGAGGACGTGGTGGGCCGGCCCGTCCCGCGTCGTCAGGGCCTGCCGGTACGCCTCGATCGCGAGGTCCAGGTCGGCGACGTCGCCCGTACGGCGGAACCGTGTGACGAGCAGGACGCCCGCGTTGTACCAGAACCCGGCGGTCCGGAAGGCGGCGATCGCCTCGTCGAGGTCCGCGGCCTCGCCTGTGCGCTCGAACCTCGTGTTCAGCGCGCCTGCCAGGTTGCCCAGGAAGCCGGCGTGGTCGGGGTGGCCGGGCGTGGCGGCGGCCACGGCCCGGCGATTCGCCTCGACGACCTCGTCCAGGTCGGTGGGCGCCTGTGTGACGTCGAACCTGGCGCGCAGCGCCGCGCCGAGCAGCCATTGGTAGGTGCCGTTCCCGGGGACGGCGTCGGCCGCGAGCCGTGCGGCCTCGATCGCCGCGCTCAGATCACCCGGCGCGCCTGTACGGCGGAACCGGTCCAGAAGGGCGCGGCCGAGCCGGTGCCGCTGCTCGGGCACGTCGCCGTCCCGCGACAGGGCCACGGTGACCGCGAGACTCAGCGTCTCGACGGCCTCGTCCAAGAGATCGGCCGAGCCGGTCCGCTCGGCCAGCATCTGCAGGGCGACGCCCCAGCCGCCGATGTACCGGGCCCGGGCGGCGCCGTCGGGCGCGGCCGCGGCCACGATGCGCTGCCAGACGAGGGCGGCGGCCTCCAGGCCGTCCGGCCCCGGCGTCTGCAGCCCTTGCTGGGTCATCGCGATCGCCACGGGTTCGGCGATGTCGGCGAGGACGGGCAGCAGCGGTTCGGGCAGCGGTTCTGCGCCGGCCACGAAACAGCCGACGAAGGCACGCAGGGCGGCCCGCAGCTCGTCGCGGTCCTGGCCTTCGGGCAGGGCACTGTAGCGGTACCAGTGCAGCCAGCCGAGCGCGAACCCGGCGTCGAGGTCCTCGTCGTCGCCGAGCGCCTCCGTCAGCCGGCGGATGTCCGCCGTCACCTCGGGAGCCAATGCGTCCCGGGGTGTCCGGATGCGTGCCAGATGCGCCTGGACGGCGGCGAGGTGCTGTTCCCGCATGACGGCCCCTGTCCCGGCGTCGGACCCGTGCGAGCGTAACGTCCGTGCGGGCCGAGCCGCTTACAGATTGGTGGGTCATCGGCTCCGCCGGGACTCGCCCGGAGGTGAGAATGAGCGATCGGACGGCCGCCGCGATCGGCTATGTCTGCGGCCACCTGGCCGGCATCCGCGAGCATCTGGAGGCACTCGGAGACACCGGGCCGCTCGACCGGCTGCTGGCCGCCGTTCGCTCCGGGGAAGAGGTCGCCGGACCGCTGGACCGGCTGCACGAGGCGCTGGTGGCGGGCGGCGACGTGCTCGGGGTGTACGGCAACGCGGGGCGTGGCCTGCACCCTCTCGCCGTCGAACCCGACCCGGGCGAGTTCGTCTACCTGTGCCCGCAGCGGCGGTGCGCGCGGTATCGCTGGCCCTCTCCCGGCTCCGGCGCCGCGCCGTCCTGCGACATCGGCGGGACGCCGATGACCCGCGAACGGCTGCGCTGACATGGGCGGCCTGCTGGCCGAGCTCGGGAAGAAGCTGGCCGAGCGCTGGCTGACCCTGCTCGTCCTGCCCGGGGCGCTGTACCTCGCCGCCCTGGTCACCGCGGCGACGCTCGGGCATGCCCATCCGTTCGACGAACGTCTCATGACGACCCGGCTGGACCAGTGGACCGTGCCGTACGGCACCGGGCGTGCCGCGGTGCTCCTCACCACGTTCCTGCTGGGGTCGGCCGCGGCCGGGGTGGCCGCGCAGGCCCTGGCCGCCGTGGTCGAACGGCTCTGGCTGGCCGAGGGATGGGGTTCCTGGCCGTCACCGCTGCGGCAGGCCGCCGCCCGGCTCACCCGGCGCCGGCGCTCCCGCTGGTCCCGTGCGGTGAAGGGGTACCACCAGGCAAGGGAGGACGCCGCCGCCGCTCTGGCCCGCGCCCGCCTGGAAGAGGACCCGGTCTCCGGCGTGCCGGGCCGCGCGGCGCCCCCGTCGGGGCTCGACGCCGCACGGCGGCGGCTGCGGCACATCGGCACGGAGGAACCGGAGCGGCCCACGTGGATGGGCGACCGGATGCAGGCGGTCGCGACCCGTTTGGACCGGGAGCTGGACCTCGACCTGGCCACGGTCTGGCCGTACCTGTGGCTGACCGTACCGGAGACCGTCCGCGCCGAGATCACCGCGGCCCGCGAGACGCTCGGCCGGGCCACCACGCTGGCCGGGTGGGGGCTGCTCTACGCGGCGGTGGGGGCGCTGTGGTGGCCGGGCCTGCTCATCGCGGCCGTCGTCTTCGGCACAGGATGGCGCCGCGCCCGTACGGCCGTCGACGCCTACGCCGCGCTGGTCGAGGCGACAGTGCGCCTGCGCACCGCCGCCCTGGCCGGTGACCTGGGCCTGGAGCACACCGGTCCGCTCAGCCCGGCGACCGGCAAGGCCGTCACCGACCTCCTCCGTCACCGCGGGCCGGTGCCGTGAGAGCTACTCGCGGCTCATCATGTGCCGATCGGTCAGAGCAGCGTGGGGAGGATCACCGCGGAGGGATGGCGGGGGTCGTGCAGGATCTCCTGGTCGGAGGCGACCATGGGGGTGCCGGCCGTCAGCGGCGCGCCGGTGCCCGGGTTGCGCGCGATGCGCGGGTAGGCACCGCTCGCCACCTGTACCCGGATGCGGTGGCCGCGGCGGAACCGGTGACCCATCGGCCACAGGTCGATCTCCACCCGGCGCACGCCGTCCTCGTCGCCGCGGTCCGCGGGGGTCAGGCGGCGCACGCCCTCGCAGACGTTCATCGACGTGCCGTCGGGGTGCACGTCGCACACCCGTACGACGAAGTCGGTGTGCTCCCTGCCGGTGCGGACGAACAGTTCGGCGCTCACCGGGCCGATCATGTCGGTGTCCCTGGCGAGCACGTCCGAGGTGTAGACGAGCACGTCACGCCGGGCCTCGAGGCGCCGGTTGTCCCTCGGCTCGGAGTTGCCGATCAGCACGGGGCCGCCGAGCACCGGCGTGGGGTGCGCGGGGTCGTAGCGGTAGCGGTCCGGCTCGCCGCCCGCCGGGTTGTCCCGCGACAGGGCGAAGCCCGGCTGCAGGTGCCAGCGCTCGCGCCGCATCCCGGGCGGCGGCCAGTCGGGCTCGTCCCGCCACTCGTCCGCGCCGGTGACGTACAGCCGGACGGGGGAGGGGCGCAGCCCCGACGGGTCGCCGAGCAGGTGGGCGCGGAACCAGGCCAGGGCGTCGGCGTTGGCGGCCCGCCCGTGGCGGATGTCGGCGTGATACCACGGCCCGATCGTCAGGTAGGGCCGCCGCCCGGCCGCCCGCAGCGCCGCGTAGTCCTTGAGCTGCCAGGGCAGGAACACGTCGTACCAGCCGCCGGTCATCGTGATCTCCGCGCCGACCTGCCCCACGGAAGCGGAGAAGTCCGCCTTGTCCCAGTACGTGCAGAGGGTCTCGCCGTGATGGGCCAGCAGCTCGCGGAAGAACGGCAGCGGCCTGCCCGCCGACAGCAGGTCGAGCTCGTGCAGCGGGCGGCCCGACAGCACGGCCCGCCGCGTGCGCCGGGGCGCGATGAACGCGGCCACGCCGCCCAGCCTGCCCTCCAGGTGCGCGGTCAGCGTCGTCCAGATCAGCGTCGACTCCAGCGCGAACGACCCCCCGACGTACGCGGCGTCGCGGAAGCACGAGGCGGTCACCTGGATGGACATCGCCCGCAGGTCGGGGGTCTCCGCCGCGATCGCCCACTGCGTGTAGCCGAGGTAGGAGGGCCCGTGCATGGCGAAGCTGCCGCCGTACCACGCCTGCGCCCGCATCCACTCGACCGTCGCCAGGCCGTCCTCCTGCTCGTGGACCAGGGGATCGAGCCGCCCGCCGGAGCCGAAGCCGCCCCGGCAGCTCTGCAGCAGCACCTGGAACCCGTGCCGGGCGAAGGTCCAGCCGTACATCCAGCCGATCACCCCGCCCCTGCCGTACGGCGTGCGGATCAGGATCGTCGGCGGCCGGTCGGCGCCGACGGGCGCGTAGTGATCGGCCAGGAGGGTCACGCCGTCCGGCATCGGCACGGGCACGTCACGGCGGACCCGGACCCGGCGGCCCTGCGGCCCGCTCGAACCCCCGCCCGTGCCTCTCGGCCCGCCCGGCTCTCCCGGGCGGCGGCGGTGCACCGGCACGCGGACCATGGCCCCTCCTTCCCCGGCCTCGGGCCGACGGCCCCGCGCCGAGAGTGAGGTTTCCCGACCAGTAACAGAATATCTATCCGCTATTCGCCCTTCCAGTCATGCCGCGTTGCATGATCGCGGCTCCCGCCGCTACCCTTGACGCATGCGAACTCATGCACCCTCCCAGTGGTGGCGCCGCTGACAGGCGGCGTTTTCGCATTCGCGTCGAATAGACCGGCCGCCCCATGAGTGGCGGCCTTCTGTGTGTCCGCCCCGGGGCATACGAAAAAAGGGGCGTGGACAGTGGAGATCAGCGGATATACCACGGCCGGCGGCATCGCGGTCGAGCGCCGGGTGCGCGAGGTGCCCGAGGAGGCGCTGGAGGAGATCGTCACGTCGCTGGGGGAGCGGCGCGGCGGGGCCTTCTCGTCCGGCATGGACTACCCGGGCCGTTACAGCAGATGGGCGTTCGGCTACGTCGATCCCTGCCTGGAGATCGTGGCGCGGGGACGGCGGATCTCCGCCCGCGCGCTCAACGAGCGCGGCCAGGTCGTGCTGCCCGTCGTCGCCTCCTGCCTGCTGGCGGCCGGCAAGCCGGTGTCCGAGCCGACCCATGGCTACGTCGAGGTGCACGTCCCCGAGTCCGAGGACCTGCTGCCCGAGGAGATGCGCAGCCGCAGGCCCACCGTCTTCACCGCCATCCGCGAGATCATCGCGGCCTTCCGGTCCGACGACCCGCACCTCGGCCTGTACGGCGCCTTCGGCTACGACCTGGCCTTCCAGTTCGAGCCGATCCGCTACCGCCTGACCCGCCCGGGCGACCAGCGTGACCTGGTGCTGCACCTGCCCGACCGGCTCGTGGTGATCGACCGGGTCCGCGAGACCAGCGTGGAGTACTGCTACGAGTTCACGGTGGACGGCGCCTCCACCAGCGGCCTGGAGCGCGCAGGCGAGACGATCCCCCTGGTCGCGCCCCGGGAGATCCCGCCGAACCCGGTGAGGGGGACCTACGCCGAGGTCGTCGCCAAGGCCAAGGAGAAGTTCCAGCGCGGCGACCTGTTCGAGGTCGTCCCCGGTCAGGTCTTCCACGGCGCCTGCACCGACCCGTCCGCCTTCTACCGCTCGCTGCGCACCGAGAACCCCGCGCCGTACGAGTTCCTGCTCAACCTCGGCGACGGCGAGCACCTGGTCGGCGCCTCGCCCGAGATGTACGTCCGGGTGACCGGCGACCGCGTCGAGACCTGCCCGATCTCCGGCACCATCGCCCGCGGGGCCAACCCCGTCGAGGACGCCGAGGCCATCCGCACGCTCCTGTCCAGCGTGAAGGAGGAGTCGGAGCTGACCATGTGCACGGACGTTGACCGCAACGACAAGTCGCGGATCTGCGTCCCGGGCAGCGTCCGCGTGATCGGCCGCCGCCAGATCGAGATGTACTCCCGGCTGATCCACACCGTCGACCACATCGAGGGCCGCCTGCGCCCCGAGTTCGACGCCCTCGACGCGTTCCTCACCCACATGTGGGCCGTCACCGTCACCGGCGCCCCCAAGACGTGGGCCATGCAGTTCATCGAGGACCACGAGGAGACCACCCGGCGCTGGTACGGCGGCGCCGTGGGCTTCATCGGCTTCGACGGCTCGATGAACACCGGCCTGACCCTGCGCACCGCGCAGATCCGCGACGGCGTCGCCACCGTGCGCGCCGGGGCCACGCTGCTTTTCGACTCCGACCCCGAGGCCGAGGAGCGGGAGACCGAGCTCAAGGCCAGCGCCCTCCTCGGCGCGCTCGCCGCGTCCGCCCGCCCCCGGGAGGAGGCACCGGCGGAGCCCCGGGCCGACCTGCCGGGCGAGGGCCACCGCGTGCTGCTCGTGGACCACGAGGACTCCTTCGTCAACACGCTCGCCGACTACTTCCGGCAGCAGGGCGCGTCGGTGGTCACGCTGCGGCACGGCTTCCCGCTGGAGAAGCTGGACGAGATCGCCCCCACGCTCGTCGTGCTGTCGCCCGGCCCCGGCTGGCCGTCCGACTTCGGCTGCTCGGCGCTGGTCGAGGCGCTGTACGCCCGGAGGCTGCCGGTGTTCGGGGTGTGCCTGGGCCTGCAGGCCATGGTCGAGCAGGCGGGCGGCACGCTCGAACTGCTGCCCTACCCGGAGCACGGCAAGCGCGGCCGGGTCCGCCGCGAGGGCGACAGCGTGCTGCTCGACGGGCTGCCCGCCGAGTTCGTCGCGGCCCGCTACCACTCCCTGCACGCCAAGGAGCAGGGAGTCAAGGGCTTCCGGGTCACGGCGTACACGCCGGACGGCGCGGCCATGGCGATCGAGGACGCCGAGAACCTGCGCTTCGGCGTGCAGTTCCACCCCGAGTCGATCCTGACCACGCAGGGCGGCGCCGGGGCCCGGATCATCGCCAACGTCCTGCGGCTTTGCGCACGTCATGGCTGAGTAAAGAGGCCGTCTGGGGCGGCGCCGGCACGGCGGGGGAGCCGTAGAGTCCACTGCCGTGCCGGAGCCGAGATCCCACGACATGCTGCCCGTACCCCTTCCCGACGCGGTGCGGGCGGCCCTGTTCGCGCCCGTGGTCGACCAGCACTGCCACGGCGTGCGCCGCGACGACACCACCAGGTCGGGGTTCGAGCAGCTCATCGGCGAAGGCGGCACGCCCGCGCCGCCCGGCACCACGCACTTCGACACCCCGGCCGGCGCCGCCATCCGCCGCTGGTGCGCGCCGGTCCTCGGCCTGGAGCCGCACGCCTCGGCCACCGTCTACCTGTCGCGCCGCGCCGAACTCGGGGCGGCCGAGGTCAACCGGCGGCTGCTGCGCGGCGCCGGGGTGTCGGCCTTCCTGGTCGACACCGGACCCGACGTCCCGGGGCTGCTCTCACCCGCCGAGATGGGACGCCTCGGTTCGGCCGCCGCCGACGAGATCGTCCGGCTGGAGCAGGTCGAGCAGGACGTCGCCGAGGCCGGGCTGCCCGCCGCCGACTACGCCGGGACGCTGCGGGACGAGCTCGCGGCCCGCGCGGCCCGCGCCGCCGCGCTCAAGTCGGTCGCGGCGCACCGCTGCGGCCTCGGCTTCGACCCTTCCCGGCCCTCGCGCGGCAGCGTGATCGCGGCGGCCGGCCGCAGGCTCGCCGACCCCAAGTCGCGCCTGGACGACCCCGTCCTCGTACGGCACCTGCTGTGGGCGGCGGTCGACGTCGCGAGGGAGCGGGGCCTGCCGCTGCAGTTCCACTGTGGTTTGTCCGGCGGGGGCTTGTCCGGCGGTGGTCTGTCCGGCGGGGGCTCGTCCGGCGGTGGTCTGTCCGGCTGGGGTCTGCCCGGCGGTGGTCCGTCGGGCGTCGGTGTGGGCCATCTGGCCGATCCCGCGCTGCTGACCGGGTTCGTCCGCGCCCTCGCCCCGCTCGGGGTGCCGGTCGTCCTGCTGCACTGCTATCCCTACCACCGCCAGGCGGCGTACCTGGCGGCCGTCTTCCCGCACGTCTACGTGGACGCCGGGCCCGCCGTCGCCCACACCGCAGCCGGCTCCGCGCAGGTCCTGCGCGAACTGCTCGAACTCGTCCCGTTCCACAAGCAGATGTACGGCTCCGGCTGCCACGGCGCCGCCGAGCTGTGTTTCCTGGCCGCGCTCTGCCATCGCCGCGGCCTGGCCCGCGTGCTCGCCGACCGGATCGCCGACGGCGAGTGGAGCCCGGCCGACGCCGCCCGGATCGCCCACATGATCGGCTCGGGTAACGCCCGCCGCGTTTACCGCCTCTGAAATCCGGAAGCCCCGAGGGCCATGACATGGGGCCGGGTCGCGATCGTGGGGCCGAGCTGGTTTGCTTGGACGGTCACCCATCGGCAACCACTTCACGGGGAATGTGAATGCGCAGCGTCGAGCCCGAGGTCTTCCTCGTCGCCAAACCCTCTGTCGACTACGACGAGCTGGCCCGCTACCTCCACGAGATCGGCGGGGAGAGCTGGCTTGAGCGGCTGGAGCGGGGCGAGTTCGACGCCCAGAACCTCGCCGAGTTCGCCGGACGGCTGTGCTACCGGTCGTTCGAGCCGGGCCTGAACCCCAACGTCACGAGGGTGCGCACCGACCAGGAGGCGTACCTGCGCAACATCCTGGCCAGCGCGCACGGCAGCGTGCTTGAGCACCTCAGCTTCAGCTTCGTGCTGCACAACGTCTCGCGGGTGCTCACCCACGAGCTGGTACGGCACCGGCCGGGGGTGGCGATCTCGCAGGAGTCGCTGCGGTTCGTCCGGCTGAGCGACATCCCGTTCTGGTTCCCCGAGTGGGCGCGCGAGGACGCCGAGCTGATGAAGCGGGCGACCGAGATGCTCGACCGGATGGAGGAGTTCCAGAACTGGATGGCCACCCATTTCGGGCTGGACGAGGACGGCGTGCCGTTCGCGGAGAAGAAGCACCGCACCTCGTTCATGCGCCGCTTCGCCCCCGAGGGCGTCGCGACCGGCCTGGTCTGGACGGCCAACGTGCGCACCCTGCGGCACACGATCGAGGCCCGTACGGCCGCGGGAGCCGAGGAGGAGATCCGCCTCATCTTCAACCGCATCGGGGAGATCATGCGGGAGGAGGCCCCGGCCCTGTTCGGCGACTACGTCGTCGAGGACGGCGCCTGGGTTCCCGGCTGGCGCAAGGTCTGAGCCGCCGAGGTTCGAGTCACCGAGGTCTTGGACCGCCGGCCCGCGGTCGCCCGGAAGGGCGCCGCGGGACGGCGGCGGGGGGTCAGAGGACGGCCGCCCGCACGCACAGCACGTCGGGCAGGTGACGGGCGATCAGCGACCAGGTCTCGCCCGCGTCGGCCGAGCCGTACACCTCGCCGTCCCGGGTGCCGAAGAACACCCCGGCGGGCCCCGCGGACATCGCGTCCCTGAGCACCGAGGCGTGCACCGGGCCCTCGGGCAGCCCGGCGGAGTATCCGTGCCAGGTCTCCCCGGCGTCGTCGCTGCGGAACACCTGGTAGCGGTGGCCGAGCGGGGTCCGGTCGACGTCGCCGTGCAGCGGGAAGACGTACAGCCTGTCGGGGTGGTCCGGGTCCACCGCGATCGGGAACCCGAAGTCGGAGGGCAGGCTCGACCCGATCTCGGTCCAGGAGTCGCCGAAGTCGTCGGACCGGTAGACACCGAAGTGGTGCTGCAGGTAGAGCCGCTCGGGCGCCGCGGGATGCTGCGCCACCTTGTGCACGCACTGGCCGAACTCGGGATACTGTGCGCCTTCCGGGAGGAAGGGGGCGCGGATGTTCTTGTTGGACGGCCGCCAGGTGGCCCCCGCGTCGTCGCTGCGGAAGAACCCCACGGCGGAGGCGGCGACCCCGATGCGCCGCGGGTCGGAGGGGTGGGGGATCACCGTGTGGAGGCACAGGCCGCCGCCGCCGGCCTGCCACTGGGGCCGGGTGGGGTGGTCCCACAGGCCGTCGACCATCGTGTAGGTGGCCCCGCGGTCCTCCGACCGGAACAGCGCGGCGGGCTCGGCGCCCGCCCAGACCACGTCCGGCTCGGCCGGCGACGGCTGGAGCTGCCAGACCCGGGCCAGTGCGGCCCCGGTGCGCTCGGGGAAGGCGACCGGCGGGGTCGTCGCCTCCTCCCAGGTCTCGCCGAGGTCGTCGGACCACATCACCGACGGGCCGAAGTGGCCGTACTCGATGCCGGCGAGGAGACGGGGCGTGGTCCCGCGGGTGTCGATCGCGACCGAGTGGATCGCGATCGTGGAGAACCGCACGGGCTCGACCTCGAACGAGCCGCCGTCCGAGGAGCGCGCGAGGAACAATCCTTTGCGGGTGCCGATCGCGAGCAGTGCGGTCATATGTCCTCCCTGTGCCGATTTCGATTATGTTTTCGATTCGAATCCTGCCAGGAAACCTTCGCCGTCGCCCGCCCTTCCGGTCAAGCCTCGCTCTGCACCGGATCTCGGTGGATCCGCGCGAGCGGCACCCCCGAGCTCTGCAGACGCCGTACGGTCTCGTTCACCATCGCGGGCGGCCCGCAGACGTACGCCTCGTGGTCGGCCCACGAGTGGAACCTCTCGACCACGTCGGGGAGCCGGCCGCGCATCCCGTCGTAGGCCGGGTCGTCGGAGACCACCGGCACGACCCGCAGCCAGGGGAATGCGGCCTCCATCCTCGCCAGGTCCGGTATGTCGTACAGGTCGCACGCGCGCCGGACGCCGAACAGCAGGTGGATGTTCGGGCGGGCGCCGGAGGCGATGACGTGCTCGATGACGGCCTTGAGCGGCGCGAGGCCGGTTCCTCCGGCGACGCAGAGGAGGTCGCGGTCGGTCTCCGGCGGCGTCATCGTGCCCACCGGCGGGCCGAGCAGGAGCTGGTCGCCGATGCGGGTGTGGCGGACCAGCGCCGTGCTCACCCAGCCGCCCGGCACGGCGCGCACGTGCAGGCGCAGCGAGCCGTCCGGGCGGGGCGCGTTGGCGATGGAGAACCGCCGCCACACGCGCGGCCATCTGGCCGTCTGGACCGTGACGTACTGCCCGGGGACGAAGTCCAGCCGCTGCGAGGGCCGCAGTGTGAGCACCGCGATGTCCCGGGTGCGCGGCTCGTGGTCGGTCACCTCGGCGAGCCACCAGGGGGGCGTGGTCTCCGCGGCGGCGGCGTCGATCATGATCTTCGCCGCCATGGCGTACGCCTCGGTCCAGGCGGCCTCGATCTCGTCGGTCCAGATCTCGGCGGCGAAGTGCCTGATCGTGGCGAGGAGTGCGCTTCCCACGGCTCCGTAGTGCTCGGGGGACACGCCGTACTTGCGATGGTCCCGCCCCAGTTGGGCGAGATAGGACGCCAGCCCCTCGGGGCTGTCGAGCATCCAGACGACCCTCGTGAGCGCGTTGAAGAGCCGGTCGCGCTGCACCTCCATGCCCGGCGGGAACATGCCCCGCATGTGCGGGCACTGCGTGAACAGTCGTCCGTAGAAATACCCCGCGGCCTTCTCGGCGACGGGCTCGACGACCGAGAAGCTCTCCTTGACGAGGCGCGGATTCAGCGGCATCAGTTGTGTCCCACCCTAGGGACCGGAATCGTGCTCCGGTCTGTCGATCCACCTCCCTGACGGCTCCGGGTGACGAGCGCCGGCGGCCCCGGCTCGACCGATCGCTCAACGGGGAGTGTTCCACTCGCTCTCGGGCGTCACAACCGATTCTCCGCAAGGCAACCGACTGTGAACACTTCGTTATTTTTCGTGATGTTGCTGCTGTGACTCATGTGACTGGTGAGAAAATTGCCAAAAGGAAAACGATCTGCGCCATGATGGGCCTGCCTGCTCGCACACCCCCAGGAGATGGCCATGGCGCGTCCCATCGTCGGCATCACCACCTATCTCGAGGCCGCGCGCTGGGGCACGTGGGTTCGTGAGGCGGCGGTCTCGCCCCAGGCGTACGCGCGCGCGGTGGAGAAGGCGGGCGGCGCGCCCGTCCTGCTGCCGCCGCTGAGCCCCGTGTCCGCCGGCGACTACGTGCGCCGCCTGGACGCGGTCATCCTCGCCGGGGGCGTCGAGGTCGATCCGGCGCTGTACGGCGAGGTCCCGGCGGGAGAGCAGGACGACGACGGGCTCGGCGGCCCGCAGCCCCAGCGCGACCGGTTCGAGACCGCGCTGGCACAGGCGGCGGTGGAGGCGGGCGTGCCGCTGCTGGCGATCTCGCGCGGCATGCACGTGCTCAACGTCGCCCAGGGCGGCACGCTGATCACGTCCCTGCGTGAGGCCGTGGGCCATGACCGCCACGAGACGGCCGCGCACGTGGTCACCGTCAGCGTGTCGAGCAGGGTCGGCAAGGCCGTGGGCGACCGCGCGGAGGTGACCGGCGCGCACCGCCGGGCCGTGCGGCGGCTCGGCACCGGCCTGATCGCCGTGGCGTGGGCGGACGACCAGATCGTCGAGGCCGTCGAACTCCAGGGGCACCGGTTCGCCGTCGGCGTGCAGTGGCACCCCGAGCGCGGCGCGGACAACCGCCTCTTCGAGGCCCTGGTGGACGCGGCCCGCCCCTGACCCGTACGGGCCGGTGTCCGGGAGGCGGCTCGCCGGCCGGGAGCGCGCGCCGCGGCCGCCTCGGCGGTTGTGTCGGCGCGCGCTGTTACTGTGCGGGGCATGGCGTTGCATCCCCAGGCGGAGGCCTATCTCAAGCTGTTCCCCTCGGATCTCGGCGTCGACCTCGACTCCCTCACCCGCGAGCAGATCGCCGAGATGCGGTCCCTGGACGGGATGGCCGAGCAGCGCGGGCCGAGGATCGGCCTGCCGGTGGTCAGGGACGAGACGGCGGCCGGCGTGCCGGTCCGGATCTACCGCCCTGAGCCGGGCGGGCATCCGCTGCCGGCGCTCGTCTACTTCCACGGCGGCGGCTGGGTCTTCGGCAGCGTCGAGCGCAACGACGCCCTGGGCCGCGACCTCGCCCACAAAACCGGAGCGGTCGTCGTCTCGGTGGACTACCGCCTCGCGCCCGAGCACCCGTTTCCCGCGGCCGCCGAGGACGCCTTCGGCGTGGTCCGCGACGTGCACGCCCGTCCCGCGTTCTACGGCGCGGACACGCGCAGAGTGGCGGTCGTCGGCGACAGCGCCGGGGGCAACCTCGCGGCGGTGGCGGCCTGGCTGGCCAGGGACGCCGGGCTCCGCCTCGCCCACCAGGCGCTGATCTGCCCGGTCACCGACGTCGCCACCGACACGAGCAGCTATCGCGCGTACGGGAAGGGGTTCGGGCTCGACGCGGCGGAGATGAGGTGGTTCATCGAGCAGTACGCCGCCGGCGCCGACCCCCGCGACCCCCGTCTCGCGCCGCTCCACCTGCCGGACAAGTCGGGCCTGGCGCCCGCGACGGTGATCACGGCGGAGTGCGACCCGCTGTGCGACGAGGGCGCCGCCTACGCGCGGGCGCTCGCCGAGGCGGGCGTCCCCGTGGAGCACCGCAGCTTCGAGGGCGCGCTGCACGGCTTCCTCGGCCTGCCGGGGTTCTTCGACCAGGCGCTGGAGGGCCGCGACTACCTCGCCGCCAGGATCAGGGACGCGCTGGGAGTCGCGTCGTGAGGGAGTACGAGAAGCTGAAGGTCGACTGGGCGGCGGACGGCGTCCTACGCGTTGTGATCAGCGAGCCGTCCCGGCGCAACGCCGTGGACCGCACGGGTCACCGCGAGCTGGCCGAGATCTGGCGTGACGTGGACCGCGACGACGACGTCAGGGCGGTGGTCGTGCGCGGTGAGGGCGAGGCGTTCTCGGCGGGCGGCGACCTGTCGATGATCGAGGAGATGACCCGCGACCACGCCACCCGCCTGGAGGTCTTCGCCGAGGCCCGCGACATCGTCTACAACGTGCTGAACTGCTCGAAGCCGGTCGTCTCGGCGATCCAGGGCCCGGCGGTGGGGGCGGGGCTGGCCGTCGCGCTGCTGGCCGACATCTCGGTGGCCGGGCGGACGGCCCGCATCATCGACGGCCACACCCGGCTCGGCGTCGCTGCGGGCGACCACGCGGCGATCATCTGGCCGCTGCTGTGCGGGATGGCCAAGGCCAAATACCACCTCCTCCTGTGCGAGCCGGTCACGGGCGAGCAGGCCGAGGCGATGGGGCTGGTGAGCCTGTGCGTCGACGACGACCAGGTCCACGACCGGGCGCTGGAGATCGCGACACGGCTGGCCGCCGGGTCGGCCGAGGCGATCCGGCTGACCAAGTACGCGCTGAACAACTGGCTGCGCATGGCCGGCCCGTCGTTCGACGCCTCGCTGGCCATGGAGTTCCTCGGCTTCACCGGCCCCGACGCCGCCGAGGGCGTGCTGGCCCTGCGCGAGAAGCGCCCGCCCCGCTTCCGGCCGGGGTCGGCCTGACGGCCCGGCCTGACTCCAGGTGCCGGGCGAAGAACCGGGGCCGTGTCGTCCCTTCAGGTCCTAACCGGCCAGTCGCCGGAGGAGCCCCTCCAGGTCGCGTTCGCCGTCGGGGGTCTGGGCGCCGTGGGCCAGTCCGTCGCGGATCAGCTGTGCGGCAGCAGGGCGAATGATCTGTCCCGTCCAGGCGTCGTTCTCCCGCAGGAGCCCCTCGGCCAGATCCTCCGGCGGGATGGCGCGCTTGGCCGCCGCGATCACGCCCTCGGGCAGGGCGGCGATGTTGCGGGCGAGTCGGTCGACGATGTCGTCGAGTTCGTCGGCGGGGACGGCCCGGTTGACCCAGCCGTAGCGCTCCGCGGTCTTGGCGTCGTACAGGTCGGCACTCAGCACCGCCTCCAGCGCGCGGTTGCGGCCGACCCTGGTGGCCAGATACTGCGTGCCCCCTCCGCCGGGCACGATGCCCATGAGGGCTTCGACCTGGCCGATCCCGGCACGGCCGATCGCCGCGAAGGTCATGTCCGCGGAGGCGACGAACTCCGCCCCGCCGCCGCGCGCCATCCCGGCGAGCTTGATGATGGTCACCTGGGGCTGGTGCCGCAGCAGTTCCCCCAAAGCCTGGAAAACGTTGACACCATCCGGAAGGTCGTGCGCGAACTCGTCGAGCGCGTCCGGCGTGTCACCAAGCGACATGTCGACGTGGGCGATGAAGAACTCACCTCGATCAGATCGCCGACAAAGTGGTCGATGATGGTGATGGCGGTCCTGAACGAGCCCAGGCGGTTCAACGACATCAAGCGCCGCCTTGAGGGCGTCACCCAGCGCGTCCTGACCCAGACCCTGCGCCGCCTGGAGCGCAACGGGATGATCACGCGCCGCGTGCTCCCCACCTCGCCGGTCGGGGTCGAGTACTCACTCACGCCGCTCGGCGAATCGCTGCGCGAGCCGTTCGGCCGGTTGTACGACTGGACGGTCGACAACGCGGACGAAATCCAAAGGCATCAAATGGAGTACGACCGACGCGTTCAGAGCTGAATTCGTCAGAGACGACTCAGCCGAATCGCTTGCGCAGCGATTCGAGGCCAGGGACGAAGACGCCCCGGGTGAGGATCTTGGCGACCTTCTCCGGGTCGTCGGCCTCGAAGCTCGCGTACCACTCCACGAACGCCTGTCCGGAGTCCGTCACCGGGGCGACCCGGCAGGTCGCGTGGTAGTCGCGCATGGGCAGCGGGGACTCGACGGCGGTGTACGTCAGCGTGCGCGCCTCGTCGTCGAGGGTCAGCAACCGCTCGCGGAACACCCCGCCCGCCCCCTCGGCCCGCCGCACGACCCCCGGGGCGAGCGGTGCGCCGTCCTCGATCTCGCAGGTGGCCACGCCCGGCAGCCACTCGTGGAGGTTGCCGAACTCGCGCAGATACCCCCAGACGTCCCCGGCGTCCGCGCTGATCACCGTGCTGGCGTACGGACCGCGCATGTGTGACTCCCTTCCGCTGCCTCAGGTAAGTGCCCCGCCGGGGCGGCGCGCAAGCGGCCGGAAGCGGTCAGAAGCTCCTGGGCAGGCCGAGCACCTGGGTGGCCAGGTAGTTGAGCAGCAGTTCCTCGGTCACCGGCGCGATCCGGCCGATCCTGGCGTCGGCCAGCAGTCGCGCGACGGGGTACTCCAGCGAGTACGCCATGCCCCCGTGGGTCTGGAACGCGGCGTCGGCGGCCTCCCACGCGGCCTGCGAGGCCGTCAGCTTGGCGATGTTGGCCTCCGTGCCGCAGGGCAGCCGGTTGTCGAACGACCAGGCCGCCTTGTAGAGCATCAGCCTGGCCAGCTCGATCTTGGCCTTGACCTGCGCCAGCGGGAACGCGATGGCCTGGTTGGCCCCGATGGGCCGGCCGAAGACCTCCCGCTGCTTCGCGTAGTCCACGCCCACCCGCAGCGCCACCTCGGCCCCGCCGAGAGCGCTGGCCGCCAGCAGGATCCGCTCGGGGTTCAGCACGTCCCACAGCACGGCCACTCCCCGGTCCACCTCGCCGACCACGCTGGAGGCGGGCAGCCGCAGGTCGTCGATGAAGACCATGTTGGACGGCGTGGTGTTCGCGCCCATCTTGGGGATCGGCCGGTAGGACAGCCGTCCCGCCGCCACGGCCTCAGGGACGTTCACCAGGAACACCGTCAGCCCGTCGCTGCGCGGCTTGGCCTGCGCCGCCGGGATCGTCCGGGTGACGAGCAGCATCCAGGCGGCCCGCTGGACACCCGTGATCCAGATCTTCTGGCCGTTGACGACGAAGTCGTCGCCGTCCCTGCGGGCGAAGGTCGAGATCGCCAGGGAGTTGGACCCGGCGTCGGGCTCGGTCAGCGCGAAGCAGGTCTCGATCTCCCCCGTCGCCAGCTTCGGCAGCAGCGCGGCCTTCTGCTCGGCCGAGCCGTGCCTGGCCAGCGTGAGCGCCCCGAACCCCGGCGTCAGCACGTACATGAACGCGGAACCGCCGGCGGAGCCGGAGGCCGACAGGGTCTCGGTGGCCACGGCCAGCTCCAGCAGGCCCTGCCCGGCTCCGCCGTACTCCTCGGGTACGGCCAGGCCGAGCCAGCCGCCCTTGGCGAGCTCGGCCCACACCTCCTCGGGCCAGCGCTTTTCCGATTCGCAGCGCTGCCAGTAGTCCATGTCGTACCGCGAGCAGATGTCCGCGATGCCCCGGCGCACCGCCTGCGCGCTCTCCGGCAGCGTGAAGTCCATGCCCGCCACTCTAGAACGCCGTTCGGCGGGCTGCGAGATCACCGGCGGGGGCGGCGCGCGTGGTAGACGAAGGCGGGCGGCAGGTTCCGCCACACCGTGCGCCCGGCCACCACCTCCTCGAACGCCTCGCCCAGCCTGCGGCGGAACCGCAGGGCCGCGGGCAGGGCCCGGGCGTGGACGTAGGAGAACGTCGTGAACGCGCCTCCGGGCGCGAGCGAGGCGACCACGGCCCGCAGTAGGTCCGCCTGGTGGGCGGGGGGGAACGCCGCCCAGGGCAGCCCGCTCACGATCACGTCGGCGGCGGCCACGCCCCGGGCGGCGAGCAGCTCGGGCAGCCGTGCGGCGTTGTCGACCACGAGCTCGACCCCCGGGTAGCGGGCGCCGAGGTGGCCGGCCAGCCGCGGATTGATCTCGACCGCCAGGTGCCGCCCCCGCCCGCCGATGCGACGCTGGATCTCGGCGGTGAAGGGGCCGGTGCCCGGCCCCAGCTCGACCACGACGGGGTCGCCGCGCTCCGGCACCGGCACGCACACCGCCTCCGACAACCGCCGTGAACTGGGTGCGACCGCACCGGTCACGGCGGGGGAACGCAGGAACTGCCCGAAGAAGATCGCTGTTTCGTTGGCCATGTGGTGACGCTAGGGCCGCGCGACCGCCCGGACCGCCCGCCGTCCGGACCGACCCGGCGGCCGGGTGGATCACCGCGTACGGCCCTTGGACGGGCGGGTCCGGCCAGAAGGAGGAGAGGCGTCCTCCCGACGGAGGACCGGCCTCTGTGCGGGCGGGCGGTAGCGTTCCCCTCATGCGGTGGCCCTCGACGCGCCGGCTCGTCGCTCAGCGTCCCTTCAGTGGCAGGCCCTTCGCGCTCCCGCGCGGCACGGCCCTCGACATCGGCCTGGCGTTGTGCGGGACCGGGCTCGACGTGCTCGTCAGCGCCGGTTCCTGGAGTGGCGGGAGCGGCCCGGCCCCGGTATGGGTGGGGATGGGCTTCGCCCTGCTGGCCGGGCTGCCGATGGGCCTGGTGCGCCGATGGCCCGGCCCGGTGGCCGTCTACCTGTCCGTGCTGCTGGTGGTCTGCGACCAGATCGGCGCGTTCACCGTCAACACCCTGCAGGTCCTGCTGCCGATCTCGGTTGGCGTGCTGGCCAGGTCGCGCGGCTGGGGCTGGACGGCGCCGGCGGCCGTGCTCGCCTCCGCCGCGACCGCCGTGAACCTCGCCGACCCCGGCATCGCCCTCACGAGAAACACCTGGTTCTACTCCGTCGGCCTGATCGCGGCTCCGGTGCTGGTCGGCCGCTACCTGCGCGGCCAGGAGGGGCGCCGCAAGGAGGACCCCGCGCCGCTGCTCGACGTGCTGCTCGCCGGCGGCGGGGTGGCGCTGTCGGTGCTGACCACCTGGCCGTACTGGCACGGCGGCGAGCCGCCCGTGTGGGCGGTCGCGCTCGGGGTGATGCTCGCGGGGCTCGCGCTCGGCGTCGTGCGGCACCTGCCCGGCGCGGTGCTGCTGCTGGAGAGCCTCGCGCTGATCGTGGCCGACCAGTACGTCCCGAGGACCGGCAACAGCCTGCAACTGCTCGCCCTGGTGGCGCTCGGCGTGTTCGCGACCCGCGCCACCTGGCCGTGGGTCGCCGCGGCGTACGCCCTGACCTGCTCGGTCGCCGCGATCGTGGTCGTGGACGACCCCGGCGACGTCACCCCGTTCCGGGTGGTGGCGCTGATGACGATGGTGACCGCGCCCGTGGCGATCGGCCGGTACGCCGGCGTGCGGCAGGCCCAGGCCAGGCACGCCGCCGAACTGGCCGCGGAGCGGACCAGGGCGGGCCGGCTCGCGGAGCGGGAGCGGATCGCCCGCGAGGTCCACGACATCGTGGCCCACCACGTGGGGGCGATGGTGCTGCGGGCGAGCGCGGCGCAGTACGCGGGGGCCGACGGCCCGGCCGCCGAGGCGCTGGCCGACATCAGGGACACCGGCCACCGCGTGCTGGAGGACCTGCGCGGACTGCTGGCCGTGCTGCGTGACCCGGACGAGGCGCTGGGCTCCGATCTCATGCTCGCGAACATGCTGGCCGACCCCGGCGACGTGCTGCGCGACGCCGTGTCCCGGATGTCGTCGGCAGGCCTTCGGGTGGACCTGCGTCTCGCGCCCGAGGCGGAACGGGCCCCGCTGGTGGTGCGGGCGTCGGCGGCGAGGATCGTCCAGGAAGGGCTGACGAACGTGCTCAAACACGCCGGGCCGGGAGCCCGCGCGGAGGTCGATGTGGCGATGCGCCCGGACGCGCTCACGGTCGAGGTGCGCAACGGCCCCGGCACGTCCCGTCCCCCGGACGTGCTGCCGTCCCACGGCCAGGGCATCGCGGGCATGCGGGAACGGGCCCGCGCCTTCGGCGGGCACATCACCGCGGGCCCGGCCGAGGGCGGCGGCTGGCGGCTGACCGCTTCGCTGCCGGTCCCGCGTGAGAGCCGGTCGGAGTGCCGCGTGGCGGGGAGGTTCGCGTGATCCGCGTCGTGGTCGCCGACGACCAGGCCCTGGTGCGGGCGGGCGTCCGGATGATGCTGGAGGCGGCCGGCGACATGGAGGTGTGCGGGGAGGCCGCCGACGGGGCCGAGGCCGTACGGCTGGCCGAGCGGCACCGCCCCGACGTGGTGCTGATGGACCTGCGGATGCCGCGCGTCGACGGCCTGGAGGCCACCCGCAGGATCCTCTCCGCCCAGCCGTCCGCCCGGATCGTCGTGCTCACCACGTTCTCCGAGGACGAGAACCTCTACGCCGCGCTGGGCGCGGGCGCGCTCGGGTTCCTGGTCAAGGACGACCCGCCCGCCCGGATGGTCGAATCCGTACGGCGGGCCGCGACGGGGGAGTCCCCGCTCGCGCCGTCGGTGCTGCGGCGCGTCGTCGAACGGGCCCTGGCGGCCGAGCGGCAGGCGGTGACGCTCCCGCCCGGCCTCACCGAGCGTGAGGCGCAGGTGCTCACGCTGGTCGGGGTGGGCCTGTCCAACGCCGAGATCGCCGACCGGCTGCACGTGGGGGTCACGACGGTCAAGAGCCACGTCGCCGCGCTCATCGAGAAGCTGGGGCTGCGCAACCGCACCCAGGCGGCGGTGATGGCGCACCGGTTCGGTTTGGTCGACAACGGGTTCAACCCCGTGGCTCCTGCCCGGAGCGACCGGGGGAGCGGCGCCTCCGGCTCCTACCGCCACCCGTGACGCCGGCTTAAGCGCCCGTTCAGCCGATCCCCAGATCGTCCAAAGTGGACGCCAAGAGGGCCCTCCTAGTGTCTGTGCCCGGTGCCCGACCGGGTGCCCTCACATCGAGAACCGCGCCGTCCTCGGACGGCGGGAGGGATCACAATGTCCAAGATCAGGATCGACGACATCGCGGCGGCCGGGCCGGAGCTCGACGAGGGAGACCTCCGTCTCGTCAACGGCGGCCGGAAGTTCGAGTGGTCGAGCCACGTCATCACCCCGGACGGCAGCGTCGACGCCAAGGACCTCGACTTCTGAGTGACCGCTTCCGAGTGACCGCGCGGGGCGCCCTTCCGGCGCCCCGCGCCCGACCAGGAAGCCCGACCAGGAAGCCGGATCAGGAAGCCAGACGAGGAAGAACGAGGGATGTCCGGCGAGATACTCATCCTCACGATCGACGGAGACCTCCATGCGGAGCACGTGGCCCGTCTGCTGGCCGCGCGGGGGGCGAAAGCCGTCATCTTCGACCCGGCCGACTATCCGGTCCGCGCTGTGCTCGACGCGGCTTACCACCGTGACGGGCGGGTGCGACGGCGGCTGCGCACGGAGACGGCGGACGTCGATCTCGACCATCTGACGGCGGTGTGGTTCCGCCGGCCCCAGGCTCCCGTCGCGCATCCCGAGATCGCCGACCCGGTGGCACGTGCCCACATCGAGCAGGAGTGCGCGGTGTTCGCCGGGGACCTGTGGGAGCAGCTCGACTGCCGCATGGTTCCCGCGCCCAGGGAACGGGTCAGGCTGGCCCAGCGCAAGTCGTCCCAGCTGCTCCTGGCCGGTCGTCTCGGATTCGAGCTGCCGGAGACACTGATCACCAACGACCCCGACGAGTTCCTGGACTTCTACAACCGGCACCAGGGCCGCATCATCACCAAGCCCTTGGGTGTTCCCACGAGCGTCCGCGCCGACGGGGAGGGCGTGGCCCGGATGTCGGAACCGGTGTCCACCCGGGATGCGGCGTACGCGGACGCGATCAGGTTCGGCCCGGTCGTCATGCAGGAGTACGTGCCCAAGCGGGTCGAACTGCGGGTGACCGTCGTGGGACGGGCCGTCTTCGCGGCGGAGATCCACTCGCAGGAGAGCAATCACACGAGGCTCGACTGGCGCCGCTACGACCCGAGCAGCACGCGCCATGAGGTGCACGAGCTGCCCTCGGAGGTGGCCGAGCGCTGCACGCGGATCGTGCGGCGGCTCGGCCTGCGCTACGGAGCGATCGATCTCATCCTGACCCCCGACGGGCGTTACGTCTTCCTCGAAGTCAACCCCAGTGGCCAGTGGCTCTGGATCGAGAAGGCCACGGGCCTGCCGATCGGCGCGGCGTTGTGTGATCTGTTGATGTACGGCACGGTCGGAGAGGAGACCGCGCATGTTGCCGGACGCCCTTGAAACCCTCCGCGGCCTGGACGGCGTCGACCCGTCCGAGGCCCAGGAGCACCTGCGGGAGTTGCGGGAGCGCCATCCCGGCGTGCGCTTCCGCCTGCTGTGGCAGCGGGAGGACTACGACGACTCGCTCCACTACGACCTCCTGATCAAACGGCCGGGGGAGGGGACCGTCTCGCTGTCCTGGTGCCCCGACCGCGCCCTGCCCTGGCCCCTGCGGGGCGTGCAGCGGGCCGGCGAGATGCTGCTGCTGCGGATCGACGGAGTCGGGGTCAAGGTGGTCGACGCGGTCGCCTGGCTCGACTTCCTGTGGGACGAGGCCCGGCTGGTGGACCGGATCGTCGCCGCCGCCCTCGTCCAGGCCGAGATGGAGGAGGCGCCGGTCGAGCTGTCCGACGACGAGATCCAGGAGGCGGTGGACGCGTTCCGGCGCGCCCGGGGACTGCTCACCGCGGAACGGACGCGCGAGTGGATGGACCGCCGCTCCCTCACCCTGGTGGACCTCCAGGAACTGGTCGCGGGGGAGGTGGCCGCCGCCCGCGTCCGCGAGCGGGTGACGGCCGGACGGGTCGAGCCGTACTTCGAGGAGCACCGGGAGGAGTTCGCGACGGCCCGGGTCGCCCGCCTCACCTTCCCCGACTCGGAGACGGCCCGGCGGGCGGCGGCCGAGATCGACGCCGGAGCCGGCTTCTTCGCGCTGGCGGAGCGGACGCGCGGCGCCCGGCTGGTCGTCGAGGACGTGCCCGCGGCCGAGATCGGCACCGCCCGCCCCGGCGACGTCGTCTCGCCCGCCCCGGACGTCCTGCTCAAGGTGATCTCCGTGGCCGGCGCCGAGCTCGACGCGGACACGCGCCGCCGTGTCGAACGGCGGGTCTTCGACCTGTGGATCGATGAACGCCGCCGTTCCGCGAAGATCGAATGGTTCTGGGGAACCACGGCGCGGACCGGCACGCTGTGAACCGGCAGATCTTCCGCGCCGAGGCGCTGCGCCGCCATGCCGCCCCGCCGCCCGCCGCGGCCGGTGTCAAGGAGGTCGGCGACCGTACGCTCGTCCTGCTCTGGTGCGCGGTCGCGGTGCTCACCGCGGGGCTGGCCGTCCTCACCGCTCTGGTCCTGAGGGGTGGCGGGTGAGACGGGTCCCGGTCTTTCTGCAGAACTCGGCGACCGAGTGCGGCGCGGCCTGCCTGGCGATGATCCTGTCCTTCCATGGCCACCGCACCACCGTGCAGGAGGTCGCCGACCACCTCCAGGTGGGCAGGGACGGCCTGAGCGCGCTGGCCATCGTCCGCGCCGCGCGGGAGTTCGGCCTGAACGCCAAGGCGTTCTCGCTGGAGCCGGCCGATCTCGGGCGAGTGCCCATGCCCGCGATCGTCCACTGGGAGTTTCAGCACTTCGTGGTGGTGGAGCGGTGGACGCCCGACCACGTGGACATCGTGGACCCCGGCCAGGGACGCAGGCGGCTCACGCCCGCCGAGTTCGACGCCGGCTTCACCGGCGTGCTGCTGGCGTTCGAGCCCGAGCCGGGGTTCCGCCGCGTACGGTCCAGCGCCGCGCGGGCGTGGCGGCGTGACTTCCTGCGCACGCTGGTGTTCCGCAGGAAGGGCCTGCTCGCCCAGGTGCTCGCGGCCTCGGTGCTGCTCCAGGTGCTCGGCCTGGGGCTCGCGACGGCGTTCCAGATCGTCGTCGACCGGATCCTCCCGCGCGGGGACTCCGGGCTTCTCACGCTGCTCGGCGTGGCCGTGCTGGTCGCCGTGGTCACCCAGTTCGCGGTGGGCTACCTGCGTTCGGTGCTGCTCGTCGCGCTCCGCTCGCGCACCGACGGGGAGGTGACGCGGAACCTGGTGTCGCACCTTGTCGCACTGCCGTACCGGTACTTCGCGGTGCGCGGCAAGGGCGACCTGGTGAACCGATCGAACAGCGTCATCGCCCTGCGCGAGACGCTGACCGGGCAGATTCTCTCGTCGCTGCTCGACGGGCCGCTCGCCCTGGTCTACCTGCTGCTCGTCTTCGCCCGGGACCCGGTCTTCGGCGGCTTCCTCGCGCTGCTCGCCGGAGGGCAGGCCGCCCTCCTGCTCGGCACCGCCCGCCGGGTGGGCGACCTGACCAGGCGCGAGCTGGCGGCTCTCGCCGTCACGCAGGGCCGGCTGATGGAGGCCGTCGGCGGCATCGAGACGCTCAAGGCGTCCGGGGCCGAGCCGCGGGCGATGCAGCGGTGGTCGGACCTGTTCGCCCGGCAACTCGACGCCGACGTGCGGGGAGGGCTCGTCCGGGGGCTCATCGAGGCGGTGCTCGGGGCGGTGCGCTATCTCGCGCCGCTGGGGCTGCTGTGGGTCGGCGCGTGGCGGGTGCTCGACGGGTCGCTGAGCCTCGGGACCCTGCTCGCGCTGAACGCCCTGGCCACCGCCGCGCTCACCCCGATCGGCTCGCTGATGACCACCCTGCGCAGCCTTCAGCAGGCCGGGGCGCACTTCGACCGGCTGTCGGACATCCTCGCCTCCGAGCCCGAGCCGTCCACGGGGATCGAGGTGCTGCGGCTGCGCGGCGGCATCGAGCTGCGCGGGGTGGGTTTCCGCCACGACCCGCGCGGCCCGTGGACGCTGCGCGACGTCTCACTGGTCGTACGGCCCGGGCAGAAGGTCGCACTGGTCGGTCCCTCGGGGTCGGGCAAGAGCACGCTCGCCCGCCTCCTGCTCGCCCTGTACCAGCCGACGGCCGGGGAGATCCGGTACGACGGCGTTCCCGCTGCGGAGCTCAACCCGCGATCGCTGCGCCGCCAGTTCGGCGTGGTCACCCAGGAGCCGTCGCTGTTCACCGGGACGATCCGCGAGAACATCGCGCTCAACTTCCCCGAGGCCGGCATGGACCGGATCGCCGAGGCGGCCCGGCTCGCGGGCCTGCACGACGAGATCATGGCGATGCCGATGGGCTACGAGACGATCCTGGTCGAGGGCGGCGGCCTGTCGGGCGGACAGCGCCAGCGCCTCGCCCTGGCCCGCGCGCTGCTGCCCCGCCCCAAGGTGCTGCTGCTCGACGAGGCGACCAGCAACCTGGACAGCGCGACCGAGGCGGGCATCGAGGCCCGGCTGTCCCGCCTGACGCAGACCCGCATCGTGATCGCGCACCGGCTGAGCACGGTGCGGGACGCCGACCTGATCCTGGTCGTCGAGCGGGGCATGGTGGTGGAGCGGGGCACCCACGAGGAGCTGCTGGCCCTGGGCGGGCGCTACACCCGGCTCGTCGCCGCGCAAACGGCCTGAGGCCGCGCACCCGCGGCCGGGCCGCGGTGACGGCGCACCGGTTCGGCGTGGTCGGCAACGGGTTCAACCCCGTGGCTCCTGCCCGGAGCGACCGGGAGAGCGGCATGTAGGGTCTGGGGCGTGAACGCTGCCGAGGACCGGATCTGGACGGTGCCCAACCTGCTGAGCGCCCTGCGGCTGCTCGGCGTCCCCGTCTTCCTCTGGCTCGTGCTGGGTCCCCACGCCGACGGGTGGGCCATCGCGCTCCTGGCGCTCGCGGGCTTCAGCGACTGGCTCGACGGCAAGCTCGCCCGCGCCTGGAACCAGATCAGCAGGCTGGGCCGGCTCATCGACCCGCTCGCCGACCGGCTCTACATCCTCGCCACCCTGATCGGCCTGGTGCTGCGGGGCGCCGTCCCCTGGTGGCTGGCGCTCGCGGTGCCGCTGCGCGACGTGCTGCTGCTGTGGATGCCGCCCGTGTTGCGGCGGCACGGCTACGGCCCGGCGCTGCCCGTCCACTTCCTCGGCAAGGCCGGCACTGCCGCCCTGATGTACGCGTTCCCGCTGCTGTTCCTCGCCTCTCACGAGGGGTGGTACGCCGAGATTGCCGCGATCTTCGGATGGGCCTTCGCCATCTGGGGAACTGGTCTGTATTGGTGGGCGGGGGTGTTGTATGTCGTACAGGTGCGCCAGCTAACGAAGGGGTGACCCGTGAAGGCCGTCGTCATGGCGGGCGGGGAGGGGACACGGCTGCGGCCGATGACCGCGAACCAGCCCAAACCCCTGCTCCCCATCATCAACCGGCCGATCATGGAACACGTGCTCCGGCTGCTGAAGCGGCACGGGTTCACCGAGACCGTGGTGACCGTGCAGTTCCTGGCCGCGCTGATCCGCAACTACTTCGGCGACGGCGACGAGCTGGGCATGACCCTCCACTACGCCACCGAGGAGGTCCCCCTCGGGACGGCCGGCAGCGTGAAGAACGCCGCAGACAAGCTCCGTGACGACCGCTTCCTGGTCATCTCCGGCGACGCGCTCACCGACATCGACCTGACCGACATGCTCCGCTTCCACCGCGAGAACCGGGCGCTGGTCACCATCGGGCTCAAGCGCGTGCCCAACCCGCTGGAGTTCGGGATCATCATCGTGGACGAGAGCGGCCGCATCCAGCGCTTCCTGGAGAAGCCCACCTGGGGCCAGGTGTTCTCCGACACGGTCAACACCGGCATCTACATCATGGAGCCGTCGGTCCTCGACGAGATCGCCCCCGGCCAGTCGGTCGACTGGTCGTCCGACATCTTCCCGGAGATGCTCGAACGGGGGTGCCGGCTGTTCGGCTACGTGGCCGAGGGCTACTGGGAGGACGTCGGCACGCACGAGAGCTACCTCAAGGCCCAGGCCGACGTGCTGGAGGGCAAGGTCAAGGTCGACTTCGACGCGTTCGAGCTGGCCCCCGGCGTGTGGGCCGCCGAGGGCGCCTCGGTGGACCCCGAGGCCGTGCTCAAGGGCCCCCTCTACATCGGCGACTACGCGAAGGTCGAGGCCGGCGCCGAACTGCGGGAGTACACCGTGCTCGGCAGCAACGCCGTCGTCAAGGAGGGCGCGTTCCTGCACCGCGCCGTGGTCAGCGACAACGTGTACGTCGGCCCGGCCGCCCACCTGCGCGGCTGCGTGATCGGCAAGAACACCGACGTGATGACCGGCGCCAGGATCGAGGAGAACGCCGTCGTCGGCGACGAGTGCGTCATCGAGGCCGAGGCGTACGTCTCCTCAGGCGTGAAGATCTACCCCTTCAAGACGATCGAGGCGGGCACGGTCGTCAACACCAGCGTCATCTGGGAGTCGCGGGGCCAGCGCAGCCTGTTCGGCCCCCGCGGGGTCTCCGGGCTGGTCAACGTCGAGATCACCCCCGAGCTGTGCGTACGGCTGGCCAGCGCGTACGCCACGACGCTGCGCAAGGGCGACACGGTCGTCACCTCCCGCGACGCCTCGCGCGCGGCGCGGGCGCTCAAGCGGGCGGTGATCAGCGCGCTGAACTCCAGCGCGATCAACGTGGTCGACCTGGAGGCCGCCGCCCTGCCGGTCGCCAGGTTCAACACCTCGCGGGAGAACGTCAGGGGCGGCATCGCCCTGCGCACCACGTCGGGCGACCCCCAGAGCGTCGACATCGTGTTCATGGACGAGACGGGGGCCGACCTGTCCCAGGCGGCCCAGCGCAAGCTGGAGCGGGTCTTCTCCCGGCAGGAGTACCGGCGCGCCTTCCCCGGCGAGATCGCCGAGCTGACCTTCCCCGCCCGCGCCGTGGACACCTACGCCAGGGAGTTGCTGGCCTGCATCGACATGTCCGGGGTGAAGGACACCGAGATGAAGGTCGTGGTCGACTGCGCGGGCGGCACCTCCTCGCTCGTGCTGCCGAGCCTGCTGGGCCGGGCCGGGGTCGACGTGCTCACCGTGAACAACCGCCTCGACGACGCCTCGCCCACCGAGACGCTCGCCGAGCGCCGCCGCGACCTGCAGCGCCTGGCGGAGCTGGTGGCCTCGGCGCGGGCCGCCTTCGGCGTACGGTTCGACCCGGTGGGGGAGCGCGTCTCCCTGGTGGACGAGATGGGCCAGCTGATCAGCGAGGAGCGGGCGCTGCTCGTCGTGCTCGACCTGGTGGCGGCCGAGCGCCGGGGCGGCCGGGTGGCCCTGCCCGTCACCACGACCCGGGTGGCGGAGATGGTCTGCCGATTCCACGGCGTGCAGGTCGACTGGACGGCCACGAGCCTCGACACGCTGACGCGGGCGGCCAGGCACCCTGACACGATCTTCGCCGGCGACGGGAGGGGCGGCTTCATCGTCCCGGAGTTCGCGCCCACCGTGGACGGCCTGGCGGTGTTCCTGCGCCTGCTCGGCCTCGTGGCGCGCACGCGGCTGTCGCTCAGCCAGATCGACGCCCGCATCCCGGAGGCCAAGCTGCTCAAGCGGACCGTTCCCACGCCCTGGGCGCACAAGGGGGCCGTGATGCGCTCGGTCGTCGAGGCGGCCGAGGGCCACCGCCTGGACACCACCGACGGCGTCCGCGTCGTGGAGGACGACGGAAGCTGGGCCCTCGTCCTGCCCGACCCCGCCGAGGCCGTCACCCATCTGTGGGCCGAGGGCCACGACATGGACACCGCCCAGGCCCTCCTGGAGCGCTGGGCCCACGTCGTCGAACAAGCCGCCGGCGCCCACTGATATCCCTTCGGATACGCCGCGCGACCGTCCCGCGAAGCGGCTACCCCATTGCGAGGTTTACGGCGCGCAACCGCCACGCGAGGGGCGCGGCCGTGGTCTGGACTGACGAGCGAGGGGTGCGAGGAACGAGCGTCCCGAGCGAGGAGGGAAGACACAGCCTGAAAGCGCCCCGAGCCGCGCGAGCGGAGCGAGCGCAATCAAACACTGTGTGGCGGGATGGACCTTGAACCTCCGCTGGCTGTAGCGTTGGTCAGTCCACGCCCAGCCGCGGTCTTGACCTTTGTGCCTGATCAGCGTAAGTTGCGGCATTCGCAGTTTGAGCTAGTCCTAGAGCAAGTCGTGAGAGAGGCCGAGCCGTTCGATGCCCAGCGTCTACTGCACGCAGTGCGGTCATGCCAACCCCGAGGATGCCCGTTTCTGTTCACGATGCGGTTCGCCGCTGAGCGCTCCGGCGCCCGTCGCAGCCGACACGACCTCGACGATCTCACTCGAGGCGCTTGAGGCGGAGACGGGCCAGACGCTTCTGCCGGACAGAGCCGCCGTCGAGCAGTTGCCGCCCGGCACGGCTCTTCTGGTGGTCATGCGGGGTCCGAACGCGGGCAGCCGATTTCTGCTCGACAGCGACCTCACTACGGCGGGTCGCCACCCGGAAAGCGACATTTTCCTGGACGATGTGACCGTGTCCAGGAGGCACGTGGAGTTCTACCGGCGCGGAGGCCAGTTCACCGTGCGGGACGTGGGCAGCCTCAACGGCACCTACGTCAACCGGGAGCGCATCGAGGAGTCCCCGTTGCAGGGCGGCGACGAGGTGCAGATCGGCAAGTTCCGGCTGGTGTTCCTCACACGTGGTCCCGGAGGGCTGTGATCGGTGAGGAGGAGGAGTCATGAGCGCGCAGGCCGTACGGGCGTTCATGAGCATCGGGGAGGTGCTCGCCCTGCTGCAGGGCGAGTTCCCGGACGTGACCGTCTCCAAGATCCGGTTTCTGGAGGGTGAGGGGCTGATCGAGCCCCAGCGGAGCCCGTCGGGGTACCGCAAGTTCACCTACAACGACGTCGAACGCCTGCGGTACATCCTGCGTGCGCAGCGTGACCAGTACCTGCCGCTCCGGGTGATCAAGGATCAGCTGGACGAGCAGGCGGCCCGCCCGCACGCGGTGTCCGACGGCGCTCCGCCCGTGCGCCTCAGCCGGGAGGAGCTCATCGAGGCCGCCGGCATCGACGAGGAGACCCTGGCCGAGATGGAGAGTTTCGGCCTGGTCGCTCCCGTGGCGCGCCGGTACGACGGGGAGGCGCTTGAGGTCGCGCGCAGCGTGGGGGCGCTGGCGCGCTTCGGCCTGCAGGCGCGGCACCTGAGGGCGATCCGCGCCGCGGTGGAGCGGGAGGCCGGTCTGATCGAGCAGGCGGTGGCCCCGCTGCTGCGGCGCAAGGCGCCGGGGGCGATTGCGGAGGCGGACGAGACCGCCAGGGAGATCTCCGGACTTCTCCAGGAACTGCACAATGCGTTACTGCGTGGGAGTGTTCGCGGCGTTCTGGGGCGGTGACCGGCACATCCGCACCTCCGTGGGTGTTACGTTGAATGCCTGGTGATATGCCGCGACGCTTGAGACGGAGCCGCCCGTGTTGCAGATGGAGGTCGTGGGGGTTCGCGTTGAGATGCCCACCAACCAGCCGATCGTTCTCCTGAAGGAGACGAGCGGTGATCGGTATCTGCCGATCTGGATAGGCATGACCGAGGCGACCGCTATCGCGTTGGCCCAGGCGGAGGAGCCGCCGCCCCGGCCGCTGACCCACGACTTGTTCCGTGACGTTCTTGAGGCCTTGGGGGTGCGGTTGCGCACCGTCAACATCGTCGCGCTCCGCGATGGAATCTTCTTCGCCGATCTGGTCTTCTCCAACGGCGTGGAGGTCAGCGCCCGTCCTTCGGACTCGATCGCGCTGGCGTTGCGTACGGGTGCGACGATCTACGCGAGTGAGGACGTGATCCAGGAGGCGGGCGTGAGCATGCCCGACGACCAGGAAGACGAAGTGGAAAAGTTCCGCGAGTTCCTGGACAAAATCACACCGGAAGACTTCGGCCGGGCGGGCTGACGTGCCGGACGATTTCGGGAGATTACGCTTCACGACGCGCCGGACGGGGTCGTTGACTGACGATGGCCCCGGTCCTACGGTGCAAGGGAAACCACGGTTGTAATTCACGAACCCCCAGATCAGACCGTGGGATGAGAGAAAGCCGGAGGTCCGCAGTGGCGGTCAGCAGCGGCGAGGGTAAGTCGGCCGGCCAGCACGACCCGGTTCGGCAGGCGGCGCGCGAGCGCGCCGGCGAACAGGGTCTGCTGTTCGACGAGCAGCCGACGGCGCTGCCTCAGGGCATCGGATACCGCGGGCCCACGGCGTGCGCGGCGGCCGGGATCACCTACCGGCAGCTCGACTACTGGGCCCGGACCGAACTGGTGCTCCCGACGATAAGGGCCGCCCAGGGATCCGGGTCCCAGCGACTGTACAGCTTCCGCGACATCCTCGTCCTGAAGGTCGTCAAACGTCTTCTGGACACCGGGGTCTCCCTCCAGCAGATACGCACCGCCGTACGGCACCTGCGCGACCGCGGCGTCAACGACCTGGCCCAGATCACTTTGATGAGCGACGGCGTGAGCGTCTACGAGTGCACGAGCGCCGACGAGGTGATCGACCTGCTGCAGGGCGGCCAGGGCGTGTTCGGCATCGCGCTCGGGCGGGTCTGGCGGGAGGTCGAGGGATCGCTGGCCGAGCTTCCGGGCGAGCGCGCGGAGGCCGCTCCGGATGCGGAGGGGGACCATCCGGCGGACGAGCTGGCCCGTCGAAGAAAGGCCCGCAGGACCGGCTGAGCGGATGCCCCGGCGAGCGCTGGGCCGGGATCAGCCCGACCAGGAACGGCAGGGCGAACCATCGGATCGCGCCCGCGCCGCGGACTCGGCGCCGATCTCGAGCGGGGTGCGAACCGGGCGATCCGGGGTAGCCGGTAGAGTGGGACACGGCCGACGACCTCGTGCGGGAGAGACCCCTGGCCTTCAGGGGCGCCGAAGGAGCAAACCTCCCCGGAATCTCTCAGGCACCCGTACCGCACGGACGAGGCGACTCTGAAAAGCAGGCCCGCCGGCCAGGCGGTGCCTCACCGAAGGGGAAAGCCGGGCTCGACGGCCCGGTGAAGCTCTCAGGTCCGATGACAGAGGGGGAGACCGCTTCACGACCGGCCGCGCCACCGCAGGCGCCGGGCGGTCGCCGCAGGTCTCGACCCGCCCAGGAGGCCCCTGTCATGAGCGACCGGTCCACACTTCGCGATCTTTCCGCCCCGCCCTTCGCCACCCGCCATATCGGCCCCTCCGAGGGCGACCGCGCCCGGATGCTGGAGGTGGTCGGTTACGAGTCGGTGGCCGACCTGCTCGCCGTGGCCGTGCCCGAGGCGATCCGCACGCGCGGTCCGCTGAACCTGCCCGAGGCGGTGGGGGAGGCCGAGGCCCTGGCCGAACTGCGCGCCCTCGCCGGCCGCAACCGGGTGCTGACCCCGATGATCGGCCTCGGGTACTACGACACGATCACCCCGGGCGTCGTCCTGCGCAACGTGCTGGAGAACCCCGGCTGGTACACCGCGTACACGCCCTACCAGCCGGAGATCTCGCAGGGGCGGCTGGAGGCGCTGCTGAACTTCCAGACGGTCGTGTCGGACCTCACCGGCCTCGACGTCGCCGGCGCGTCCCTGCTCGACGAGGCGACGGCCGCGGCCGAGGCGATGACGCTGGCCCGGCGGGCGAGCAAGGCGAAGACCGACGTGTTCGTGGTGGACGCCGACGCGCTGCCGCAGACCAAGGCCGTGCTGGCGACCCGCGCCGAGCCGCTCGGCATCACGCTGGTGGAGTCGGACCTCGCCGGTGAGCTGCCCGAGTGCTTCGGCGTCCTCGTGCAGTATCCGGGCGCGAGCGGCCGGGTGGCGTCCTTCCGCGCGGTCGCCGAGCGGGCGCACGCCCAGGGGGCGCTGCTGGTGGCCGCGGCCGACCTGCTGGCGCTGACCCTGCTGGAGGCCCCGGGCGAGCAGGGCGCCGACATCGCCGTCGGCTCCTCCCAGCGCTTCGGCGTCCCGCTGGGCTACGGCGGCCCCCACGCGGCGTACATGGCGGTACGCGAGGGCCTTCAGCGGCAGATGCCGGGCCGCCTGGTCGGGGTCTCGGTGGACGCCGACGGCCGCACGGCCTACCGGCTGGCCCTGCAGACCCGCGAGCAGCACATCCGGCGGGAGAAGGCCACCAGCAACATCTGCACCGCGCAGGTGCTGCTCGCCGTGATGGCGTCGATGTACGCCGTCTACCACGGCCCGGAGGGCCTCAGGAGGATCGCCCAGCGTGTGCACCGCCATGCGGCCGTCCTCGCCGCCGGGCTGCGCGAGGGCGGCGTGGAGGTCGTCCACGACGAGTTCTTCGACACCGTGCTCGCCCGCGTTCCCGGGCGGGCCGCCCAGGTCGTGGCCGCCGCCGCGGAGCGGGGCGTGAACCTGCGCCTGGCCGGAGACGACCACGTCGGCGTCGCCTGCGACGAGAAGACCACCACGGAGCACCTGCGGGCGGTCTGGGCGGCGTTCGGCGCGTCCGAACTCGTGGTCGAGGACCTCGACCGGGTGACCTCCGACGCGCTCCCGGCCGACCTGCAGCGGACCTCGGACTTCCTCACCCACCCGGTGTTCCACTCCCACCGGTCCGAGACGGCCATGCTGCGCTACCTGCGGCGCCTGCAGGACAAGGACATCGCGCTCGACCGCTCGATGATCCCGCTGGGCTCCTGCACGATGAAGCTCAACGCGACCACCGAGATGGAGCCGGTCACCTGGCCGGAGTTCGCCTCGATCCACCCGTTCGCGCCGGCGGAGCAGGCCGAGGGGTACGCCGAGCTGATCTCGACGCTGGAGGGCTGGCTGGCCGAGGTCACCGGCTACGACCGGGTGTCGATCCAGCCGAACGCGGGCTCCCAGGGCGAGTTCGCCGGGCTGCTGGCGATCAGGTCCTACCACCGATCCAGGGGTGAGGACGGGCGCGACGTGTGCCTGATCCCGTCATCCGCGCACGGCACCAACGCCGCCAGCGCCGTCATGGCGGGCATGCGGGTGGTCGTGGTGGCCTGTGACCCGAACGGCAACGTCGACCTGGCCGATCTCGCCGCCAAGATCGACAAGCACCGCGACGCGCTCGCCGCGATCATGGTGACCTACCCGTCCACCCACGGGGTGTACGAGGAGACGATCGTCGAGATCTGCGAGCGGGTCCACGAGGCCGGCGGGCAGGTCTACGTCGACGGGGCCAACCTCAACGCGCTGGTGGGCCTGGCCAAGCTGGGCGAGTTCGGCGCGGACGTCTCCCACCTGAACCTGCACAAGACCTTCTGCATCCCGCACGGCGGCGGCGGCCCCGGCGTCGGCCCGGTGGCGGTCAAGGCCCACCTCGCCGACCACCTGCCGGCGCACGTGTCGGCCGCGCCGTACGGCTCGGCGGGCATCCTGCCGATCTCCTGGGCGTACGTCAGGATGATGGGCGCCGACGGGCTGCGGCAGGCCACCGAGCAGGCGATCCTGTCGGCCAACTACCTGGCCCGGCGGCTGGCGCCGCACTACCCGGTGCTGTACACCGGCCGGGACGGCCTGGTCGCCCACGAGTGCATCGTCGACCTGCGCCAGATCACCAAGGAGACCGGCGTCACGGTCGACGACGTGGCCAAGCGGCTGATCGACTACGGCTTCCACGCGCCCACGATGTCGTTCCCCGTCGCCGGGACGCTCATGATCGAGCCGACCGAGAGCGAGGACCTGGCCGAGCTCGACCGCTTCGCCGACGCGATGATCGCCATCCGGGAAGAGATCGCCAAGGTGGCGTCGGGCGAGTACGACAAGACCGACAACCCGCTCCGCAACGCCCCGCACACGGCCGAGTGCCTCACCGCCGACGAGTGGACCCACCCGTACTCGCGGGCGGTGGCCGCCTACCCGGTGCCCGGCCTGCGGGACGACAAGTACTGGTCGCCGGTGCGCCGCATCGACCAGGCGTACGGTGACCGCAACCTGGTCTGCTCCTGCCCGCCCCTGGAGGCGTACGAGGACTGATCAGTTGGGTATGTCGGCCCCGCCCGGCGGCCGGTCTCGTTAAGATCGCGGTGATCGTTTCTCATCACCTGCGACCATGCGAGGCCCCTGTATGACGGCCATCGATTCCGGGCGGCGGTCCGACCGGCTCGACCACGCGCGCCGGCTCGCCGAGGGCGGCGACCTCGACGGCGCGGCCGCGATCTTCGCGGAACTCGCCGCGGACGAGGACGCGCCGGACCGCGGCGAGGCCGGCGAAGGCCTGTCCGTCGTGGTCGAGCGGATGGCCGAGCGGCTGCTGGAGGACGGCGAGCCCGAGAGGGCCGCCGACGTGCTGCTCGAGGCGCTGTCGGTCAGCGCGGTGGCCGACCCGGCACGCCTGCGGGTGCTGCTCGGCATGGCGCACCTGGAGATGGCGTGCGCGCAGTTCGCCGGGGCCGTGGAGGACAGCCGCCAGGAGGGGGCCGACGCCGGCACCGGGGCGCTCGCGATCGAGCTGCTGGCCCGTACGCTGCCGCTGCGGGGCCGCGACGCCGACGCGGAGACCGTGTGGCGCTACGGCCTCGACCACCCCGACGAGGCGCTGGCCGACCAGGTGCGGCTGCGCCTCGGGCGGGACGTGCGCCCCGCCATGGAGGGTGTCGAGGGCTGAACCGCCGGACTGGCTCAGCGCTGGGAGCGGCGGCTGATGGCGTAGGCGAAGTTGACCGCGACGATCCCGCCCCAGGCGAGCAGGAGCCCCGGAAAGTGCCCGGCTCCGGCCGCGATGGCGGTCAGCGGGATGCCGATGCCGAGTGAGCCGAGGGCCAGGCCCACGGCGCCGTCCTTCTGCTTGGGCTGGTTGCCCGGGGGCTGGTGGTGCAGCTGGGCCGCCACCTCGTTGCGTACCCGCGCGGCGATCTCGACGTCGAGCTTGTCGAGGAACGAGTCGACCAGCGCGTCCTCGTAATCCGGGCCGAGGTCGCGGCGGGCCGCCATGACGGCGCGCAGGTCCTCGCGGGTCGAGGAGGCCGCCGGCGGCGGAGGGACGGGGCGCCCGGGCGCGGGCGGCTGCTGCGATGCGATGTCCGTCACCATGACATTCTGGCCCCTTTCACGGGGGCGTGCCATCCTCCGAACGGAGGGTCGCCTCCTCCCGCTTCAGTCGGACCCGCTACCGTCACCGGCATGGAGATCGAGACCCCGCACGGCCGTGCCCTGGCCGAGGTGGACGAGGCGGCCGATCCCCGGCTGCTGCTGGTCCTGACCCACGGGTCCGGGGGAGGTGTGGACGCCCCCGACCTGCTCGCCGTACGGGACGCGGTGCTGGCGGACGGGGGGACCGTCGCCCGGGTGACGCAGCCGTTCCGGTTGCGCGGCGCGCGGGCGCCGGGGTCGGCGGTCAAGCAGGACGAGGCGTGGCTGTCGATCGTCGCCGCGCTCCGCGAGCGCCACCCGGGCCTGCCGCTCGTCCAGGGCGGGCGGAGCAACGGCGCGCGGGTCGCCTGCCGCACCGCGCGTGCCGCCGGGGCCGAGGCGGTGGTGGCGCTCGCGTTCCCGCTCCACCCGCCGGGCAAGCCGGAACGGTCACGGGCGGAAGAACTGCGGCAGGCGGGGACCCCCGTGCTCGTGGTCAACGGGGATCGGGATCCGTTCGGCGTGCCGGACGAGAAGGACGCCGCACGTCTCGTGGTCCTCCCGGGGGAGGGGCACGAGTTCAAGAAGGACCCCGCCCGGGTGGGCGAGGTGGTGGCGCGGTGGCTGCGTTCGCCTAGGCCGCGCTGATGGCCATGTCGGTGGGGCGGTGCGGGGCGATGACGCCGCCGTCGGGCAGCAGCTCGCCGGTGTCCTCGAACAGCACGACGCCGTTGCAGAGCAGGCTCCAGCCTTGCTCGGGGTGACAGGCTATCGTGCGGGCGGCTTCTCGGTCCTTCGCGTCCGCGCTGGGACAGGCCGGTTCATGAGGGCACATCGCCGGGGCTCCGTGTCTTTATCGTTCGCTCGTTTTGTCTTCCGGGTGTCCGTGGGGTATGACGCACACCACACTGGACTACACCAGTTTGCGGCTCGGCCGCATCCGTACGACATAGTCAGTTCGGAGCATTTCCGCCGGTCGGGCAGGGGACCCGGCCGCACCCCGAGCAGGCTCACGCGCACTGATGTGACCTAGTACACAAGAATGCCCCATTGGAGGCAACGGTCCGGCCTCGACACGCCGACGGCCGGGTAACCGAGAGATCACAGATTCCGGTCACCGGAAGCGGTCGTTGTGGACGACCCGGAAACCCCAGGTCTCAGCCGCCGAGGCCGGCGATCAGCGCGTCGAGGCCGTGCTCGAAGTCGCGCTCGCCCTCGGCGGTGCGGGCGTCGCGCACTTCGGCGTCCGGGTCGGCCCATCCCGACTGCTGGACCTCCACCGCCACGCTGCCGAACACGTAGGCCCGCAGCGCCCGGACCGCTCCGGCCGGGTCGCCCGCCCCCGCCTCGCGCAACTGCTCGGTCTGCTCCCCGATCGCGATGAGGGCCGACCCCTTCGGCGGCTTGGTCAGGGCCAGCGACAGCACGCCCGGGTGCTCGAGTAGCGCCGCACGGCTCGCGCGGGCCCAGGCGCGTGCCCTGTCCTGCCAGGTGGCGGCGGTGGCCGGATCGACCTCCACGGTCGTCACGTGCTCGGCGAGGGCGTCCATCAGCGCCTCCTTGCCCCGCGGCAGGTGGTGGTAGATGGCCATGGCCTCCACCTGGAGGGCGTCGCCGAGGCGGCGCATGGTCAGCCGGCGCAGGCCCTGACCGTCGGCGATGTGCAGGGCGGCGTCGATGATCCGCTCGCGGGACAGGGGGACGGGTGGTCGCTTGGCAGGCACGGCGATCATGCTGCCACATTGGGCCTTACTTCGTAAAGGGCGGCGCACCCTGCGGTGCGGGCCCCCGCGCGGAGCGCGTACGCTACCGGTTGCGACGCGAGTTCGATACCGAAGGGGCTGACGATGGCGTTTTTCCGTCCGCGGGTGAGCCGGGAGGCGGAGGTCCGCTACCACGCGGATCTGGAGATCCGGAAGAACTTCGACCAGGTGCTGGAGAAGGTCCGGGTGGCGCAGCGGCGGTTCCAGGAGGCGAAGGCGGCGGGCGCGCCGCTCCCCGAGCTCCGTGAGGCGGCCCTGGGCCTCGACGCGGCCCTGACCGAGGCGCTGCGCGCCGCGGAGGCGGGCCAGCGCGCCACGTTCGGCGTGAAGTCCTACGACAGCAGGATCGCCCGGCGCAAGGCGAAGGCCACTCCCGATGGCGCGCTGTGGACCGACGAGGTGAACCGCCTGCGCACGCTGCGGGAGGCGCACCGCCTCAGCGGCATCCCCCGGGTGCCGCGCGCCTCCAAGACGGGCGACCCCGCCCGCCTGACCCCGCGCGACGTGCGCAAGGGCCTGGCCGCCGCGCACCACTAGGCAGGAGCAGGCCACGCAGGCCCGCCCGCTCCGCGCTGTGGGCGTTCCTGCACCGCCTCCGCGGCGGAAGAAGGGACGACCACCAGGCCGGCTGAAAAGCCGTACGGCCCGCACCCCCTGAGGGTGCGGGCCGTACGGATATGTGAATCAGCTGGCCCAGTTCTCAGCTGGCCCAGTCGAGCAGCGGGCGGGTGTTGCTCGGGTGGCGCAGCTTGGACAGCGACTCCTTCTCCAGCTGGCGGATCCGCTCCCGGGTCAGGCCCAGGTGCTTGCCGATCTCGTCCAGGGTGTGGGGCTTGCCGTCGGCCAGGCCGAAGCGCAGGCTCATGATCTTGGCCTCGCGCGGGGACAGGTTGCTCAGCACGCCCTTGAGCTGCTCGGCCAGCAGCTGCCGGTCGACGACCTCGGACGCCTCGGGGGAGTCGACGTCCTCGATGAGGTCGCCGATGCGGGTCTCGCCGTCCTCACCGATGGTCGAGTCGAGACTGATCGGCTGCCGGCTGGTGCGCAGCAGCTCCTCGATCTGGTCCGGGGTCTTGTCCAGCTCGACGGCCAGCTCCTCCGGCGTGGGCTCCCGGCCGAGCCGCTGGTGCATGTCACGCTCGACGCGCGACAGCTTCGACAGCATCTCCAGCACGTGGACGGGCAGCCGGATCGTCCGGGCAGAGTCGGCGAAGCCGCGCTGGATGGCCTGCCGGATCCACCACATGGCGTACGTCGAGAACTTGTAGCCCTTGGTGTAGTCGAACTTCTCGACGGCGCGGATCAGGCCGAGGTTGCCCTCCTGCACGACGTCGAGCAGGGCCATGCCGCGGTCGGTGTACTTCTTGGCCACCGAGACGACCAGGCGGAGGTTGGCCTCCAGCATGTGGTCCTTGGCCCGCCTGCCGTCCTCGATGACCCACTCCAGGTCCTCGCGTACGTGCGGGGGCAGGTGCTCGCCGTTCTCGAGCGCGGTCTCCAGCTTGTACTCGGCGTACAGACCGGCCTCGATGCGCTTGGCCAGCTCCACCTCCTGGGCGGCGGTGAGCAGGGTGCGGCGGCCGATGGACTTCAGGTAGGTGTGCACCGAGTCGCCCATGACCGAGGAGGTGTCGTCGAGGTCGAGCGTCTCGCCGTCCTCCGCCTCGGCCTCGTCGGCCTGCAGCTCCTCCTCGTACGGCTCCTCGTCGGCGGCCTTGGCCGTCTTCTTCGCGGCGCTCCTGGAGGCCGGCGCGCTCTTGGCGGCCTGCGCCGCGGCCTGGGCGGCCCGGCGGGACTTCCTGGCCGGCGCCTTGGCCGGGGTCCGCGCCCCCGTCTCGGCGGTCGTCTGCGCGCCCGGCTCGTTCTCCGTGCCGTTGTCAGCGGCCAGGTTCACGCCCGCCTCGGTGAGCTCGCGCAGGATCGAGCGGCCCTCGACGGGGCTGACGCCGGCCTTCGCGAAGGCCTCGCGCAGCTCCGACAGGGAAAGGCGACCCTGTGCACGGCCTCGCTCCAGCAGCAGGTCGAGCGTCGTCGGGGTCGCCTCGCGCTCGGGCGAGTCCGCCACGGCGGTCCGGGGCATGAGGACACCTCCTCCTTGCGGAGTTCATGGTTGGTTCGAGGTTTGTGATGCTTGCGATCGGGGCGCGGCGTCCGGCGGCTCAGCGCACCAGTATCAATAACGCTCTCGCGCCTGGTTTGTTCCCTCACCCCGCGGGGGAGGTCTGCCGGATTCGGCGGAGCGGCCCGGTCATTCGGGGATGATGACGCTGACCTCGGGCACCGGCATGGGGTCCGCGCCCTCGGTGCGCTCGCGCGTCCAGTATTCGGCGACCCCGTCCGGGTCGTCCGTGAGGACCTTGGACGTCACGCCGGAGTCGTCGGCCTCGGGAGTGGACCGCGCCCCGGTGAGGTCGCGGCCGGAAGCGTCGGGGGAGACCTCGACCGATTGCCCGTGGCCGCCCGTCGCGGGGCCGAGCTTGGCGGCGGGGGCGTCGCCCACCTTCGCGACGTCGTCCAGGCGGCCGGCGAAGGCGGCGGCCGTGATCGACGCTCCACCCACGATGACGACGCCGACGAGCACGGCGGAGGCCATCGTCTTCTGGGCCGGCGTGAGGCGGATCGGTTGCATGCGGCGTCCCCTTCCCCTGCTCTTACAGACGCACGAAGGTCATCCGCGGTTCCGGTTCTTGAGTTCGACCATATCGGGTTTGCCGTTCGGCAGGAGCGGGATCTGGGACACCAGCTCGACGGCGCGCGGCGCGGCGTAGGCGGGCAGCCGCTCCTTGGCGAAGTCCCTGAGCTCGCCGAGCGTCACCTCGCCGCCGTCGCGGGGAACCACGACGGCGACCACGATCTCGCCCCACTCGGGGTCGGGCCTGCCCACCACCACGACGTCGCGTACGGCCGGGTGCCCGGCCAGGACCTCGGCGACCGCGCCGGCCACGACCTTGCGGCCGCCGGTGTTGATCACGTCGTCGGCCCGGCCCAGCACGGTGAGCCGTCCGTCCTCGATCGAGCCCAGGTCGGAGGTGACGAACCAGCCGCCCTCGAAGGGCCGTTCCTCGCGCAGGCGGTAACCCGAGAACAGCACCGGGCCGGCGATCCGGACCCGTCCGTCGCCGCCGATCTTGACCTCGACTCCGTCGAGCGGCACGCCGTCGTACACGCACCCGCCGCTCGTCTCGCTCGACCCGTACGTGGTGACGATCCTGGCTCCCGCCGCGCGGGCCTCGGCCAGCAGGCCCGAGGGGGCGGCGGCCCCGCCGAGCAGGATCGTGCCGAAGGCCGCGACGCCGGCCCCCGCGTCCAGCATCCGCCGCAGCTGGGTGGGGACCAGCGAGACGTGGTCGGCCCCGCTCGCGGCGACGTCGGCGGGGGAGAAGCGCGCGTGGACGATCGGCTCGGTGCCGCACAGCAGCGACCTGATGAGAACCTGCGCGCCCGAGATGTGCGACGGCGGCAGGCAGCACAGCCAGCGGTCGCCCTCGCGGGCGCCGAGCCTGGCCAGCGAGGCGCGGGCCGAGGCGAGCAGCGCCTCGGCCGTCAGCTCCACCCCCTTCGGGGTGCCGGTGGAGCCGGAGGTCGCGATGATCAGCGCCGCGTCGGACGGCTCTCCGTCCGGCATGCGCCGGACGCCGTCGGCGGTGACGACGTGGGTGGGGCGCAGCGCGGCGAGCGTCGCCTCCAGCGCGGGCCGCGGCAGGTCGGGCGACAGCGGCAGCACGGTGGGCCCGTCGCCGGTCAGGGCCTGCCGTACGGCCTCGGACAGGGCGGGCCCCGGAGGCAGGACGAGGGCGTGCACGGGTCGCTGTCCCGGGCGGCGTCCCGGGTGGTGTCCTGGACTGCTGAGCACGGTCGTAAGGTTAGTCCCGGCGCGGTGGCCGGAGGCGACCGCCTGGTCTGTGACGGCGCCTGGTTGCTGACGGCGCCTGGTTGGTGACGACGAAGGAGCGGGTGTGACGAGCGGGGTCGACTGGAAGCGGTCGGGCGAGTACGAGGACATCATCTACGAGACCGCGGAGGGGATGGCGAAGATCACGATCAACCGCCCCGAGCGGCACAACGCCTTCCGGCCCACGACCTTGTTCGAGCTCCGCGAGGCATTCAACCGCGCCCAGGAGGACACCGAGGTCGGTGTGATCATCTTCACCGGTGCCGGGGACAAGGCGTTCTGCTCGGGCGGCGACCAGAAGATCCGCGGCGACGACGGCTACGTGGACGACAAGACCCACGGCATCGGCCGGCTCAACGTCCTGGACCTGCAGGTGCAGATCCGCCGCTGCCCCAAGCCGGTCATCGCCATGGTGGCGGGCTACGCCATCGGCGGCGGCCACGTGCTGCACGTCTGCTGCGACCTGACGATCGCCGCCGACAACGCGAGGTTCGGCCAGACCGGTCCGAAGGTGGGCTCGTTCGACGGCGGGTACGGCTCCTGGCTGCTCGCCGAGACGGTGGGCCTCAAGCGGGCCCGCGAGATCTGGTACATGTGCCGCCAGTACGACGCCCAGACCGCGCTCCAGTGGGGCCTGGTCAACGCGGTGGTGCCGCTGGAGCGCCTGGAGGAGGAGACCGTCCAGTGGGCCCGCGAGCTGCTGGAGAAGTCGCCCCTCGCGCTGCGCATGCTGAAGGGCGCGCTCAACGCGGTGACCGACGGCGCGGCCGGCATGCAGCAGTTCGCCGGCGACGCGACGCTGATCTACTACATGAGCGAGGAGGCCCAGGAGGGCCGCGACGCGTTCAAGGAGAAGCGCAAGCCGGACTTCTCGAAGTTCCCCCGCCGCCCGTAGAAGGGCGAGCGATGACGGCGGCCTCTCCGTTTTGCCGTACGCTTGCGGCTGCGGGAACGGGAGGAGACGGGCGGGTGGACAGGAACCGGGCCGGTCTGGGCGTTCTGAATCTGGGCGTTCTGGAGGCGCGGCGGTGAACCCGGCGACCGCCCTCTCGACCGTCCTGATCGACGAACTGGTGCGTTGCGGGGTCACCGACGTGGTGCTCGCCCCGGGCTCCCGGTCGGCGCCGCTGGCGCTCGCCGCGCACGCCGACTCGCGGGTGCGGCTGCACGTGCGCGTCGACGAGCGGTCGGCCTCGTACGTCGCGCTCGGCCTGGCCAAGCGGTCCGAGCGCCCGGTGGCCCTGATCTGCACGTCGGGCACGGCGGCGGCCAACTTCCACCCCGCCGTGATCGAGGCGTCCGAGTCGGGCGTGCCGCTGCTCGTGCTGACCGCCGACCGGCCGCCCGAGCTGCGCGGCACCGGCGCCAACCAGACGATCGACCAGATCAAGCTGTACGGCTCGGCCGTGCGCTGGTTCGCCGAGGTCGGCGTGCCGGAGGAGCGGCCGGGCCAGGTGGCCTACTGGCGGTCGCTGGTGTGCCGGGCCTGCCAGCGCGCCGCCGGGCCGCCGGATCCCGGGCCCGTCCACCTCAACGTGGCCTTCCGCGAGCCGCTGATCCCCGACGGCGACGCGAGCTGGTGCGAGCCGCTGGACGGCGACGCCTCCGGCGCGTGGTTCCGGGCGCGGGTCGCGCCGCCCTCCGCCGCCCTGCACATCCCGCCGACCCGGCGCGGGGTGCTGATCGTCGGCGACGGCGCCGCCAACGTGCGGCGATACGTCGCCGCGGCGGGCATGGCGGGCTGGCCCGTGCTGTCGGAGCCCAACGGCGGCGGCCGGTACGGCGACCACGCCATCTCGACCTACCACTTCCTGCTGGGCGACCAGGAGTGGGCCGACGCCCACCGGCCCGACGTCGTGGTCACCCTCGGCCGCCCCGGCCTGTCGCGCCCGCTGCTGTCGTGGCTGCGCCGGGCCGAGGAGCACATCGTGGTGGCCCCCGACCTGACCCGGTGGCCCGACCCGACCCGCTCGGCGACCCAGGTGGCCCAGGCCGTGGAGATCCCCATCGCGGCCGGTGGGGACGCCTGGCTGCGTGCCTGGCGGCACGCCGACCACGTGGCCCGCGAGGCGATCGACGCCGTGCTCGACTCCTCCGGGCTGACCGAGCCGCGGCTGGCCAGGGACCTCGCCGAGGTGCTGCCCAACGGCTCGCTGCTGTTCTGCGGGTCCTCCATGCCGATCCGCGACCTCGACCAGGCCATGCGCCCCCGGCGGGGGCTGCGGCTGATGGCCAACCGGGGCGCGTCGGGCATCGACGGCCTGGTCTCCACCGCCGTCGGGGCCGCGCTCGCCCACAACGGCCCGGCGTACGCGCTGATCGGCGACCTCACGCTGCTGCACGACCAGAACGGCCTGATCCTCGGCCCGCGCGAGCCCCGGCCCGACCTGTGCCTGGTGGTGGTGAACAACGACGGCGGCGGGATCTTCTCGCTGCTGCCGCAGGCCGCGCTCGAGGACCCGTTCGAGCGGGTCTTCGGCACCCCCCACGGGGTGGATCTCGGCTACCTGGCCGCCGCGAGCGGCCTGCCGTACGCGCTGGTCGAGGACCCGGAGGAGCTGTCCAGGGCGATCAAGGGGGACGGCCTGCGAATCGTGGAGGCACGCACCGACCGGGTGGGCAACGCGGCCGTCCACGTCGCGATGCGCGACGCCGTACGCGCGGCGATGCGCGACTGATCGTCTTCCGGTCGGAGGCGGGGCGGGCCCGTCCTCCTAACGGGTTACCGGCCTTGGTCCTTTCGGCGGATGCCGCACCCCCGGGGCGACGGCAGAATGGGTGCTGTTACCGCGTTGAGGGAGTGAGATGCACGTCGACGAGTGGCTGCAGACCATCCCGTCCGTATGGGTCTACGTGCTCGTGGGCGCCGTCATCGGGCTGGAGAGCCTGGGCATCCCGCTCCCGGGTGAGATCGTGCTGGTGAGCGCCGCGCTGCTGTCGTCCAGAGGGGTCGTGGACCCCGTGGTCCTCGGGCTCTGCGCGAGCGGCGGCGCGATCGTGGGGGACTCCATCGGCTACCTGATCGGCCGCAAGGGCGGACGGGCGCTGTTCGACCGGCTGGGACGGCGCTTCCCCAAGCACTTCGGCCCCGCGCACATCGCCAAGGCGGAGCACATGTTCAACCGCCACGGGATGTGGGCGGTGTTCTTCGGCCGCTTCATCGCCCTGCTGCGGATCCTCGCGGGGCCGCTGGCCGGGGCCCTGCACATGCCCTACTGGCGCTTCCTCGTCGCCAACGTCCTCGGCGGCGTCGCCTGGGCCGGCGGGACCACGGCCGCGATCTACTACCTGGGCATGGTGGCCGACAAGTGGCTCAAGGGCTTCTCGTGGGTGGGGCTGGTGATCGCCGTCCTGGTCGGCCTGGGCACCACGGTGTGGCTCAAGCGCAAGGCCGCCAAGGCGGTGGGCGAGGAGGAGAGCGTGCCGGAGACCGTCAGCGCCTCGTAACGCGCCGTCCGTTTTCCGCCAGCCTTCCGGACGGCCGGAAGGCCACGATGAGGGCATGGCGTTCGAGATCAGGGCCATCGAGCCCGACGTGCTTGACCAGCTCAGGAAGACCGACGACGCCGGGCGCCGGCCGCGCCGGATCGTCGAGGAGGAGGGCGGCAACCCGCTGCGCTGCTGCCTGCGCCGCTCCCGGCCCGGGGAGGCGGTCCTGCTCGCGGCCTACGCGCCGCTGCGCCGCTGGGCGCTGGAGACCGGCGCCGACCCCGGGGCGTACGAGGAGGTCGGGCCGGTGTTCGTCCACGAGGAGCCGTGCGAGGGACCGGAGCCCGGCTATCCGGCGGCCATGGGCGGCCCGCGGCGGGTCTTCCGCACCTACCGCGCCGACGGCTCCATTCTGAACGGGCACCTCGTGGAGGCGCACCAGTCGGCCGACCCCGTCGCGGCGTCGATCCTGCTGGACACCCTGCTGGAGGACCCGGAGACGGCGGTGGTCCACGTGCGGGCCGTGGAGTTCGGCTGTTTCCTGTTCGAGGTACGGCGCGGCGTGTTGGAGAATCCCACTACGAGCGGCGCGCCGGTTCGTTGAGGTGAACGAAGCAGCGGCGGGAAAGGACGCCTAGCGTTCGGGCAACGGCCCGGCGACGAAAGGACCCCTCCGATGGCTGACGTGGCAGGACGATGGCAGACCCGGCTCGGTGAGCTGATCGCCGAGTACGAGGTCCCCGGAGCGACCCTGGCCTACCTGCACGAGGGAGAGGTCCACGAGTTCGCCGCCGGGGTGCTCAACGTCGCCACCGGCGTCGAGGCGACCCCCGACTCGCTCTTCCAGATCGGCTCGATCACCAAGCTGTGGACCTCGACGCAGATCATGCTGCTCGTCGAGCAGGGACGGGTCACCCTCGACACCCCGGTGCGGGAGATCCTGCCGGAGTTCAAGGTGGCCGACCCGGAGGTGACCAAGACGGTCACCCTCCGGCACCTGCTGTCGCACACCTCGGGCATCGACGGCGACCTGTTCCTCGACACCGGCCGGGGCGACGACTGCCTGGAGAAGTACGTCGAGGCGTGCGCGGACCTCGCCCAGAACCACCCGCTCGGCGCCACCCAGTCGTACTGCAACTCCGGCTTCTCGGTGGCGGGGCGGGTGGTCGAGCGCCTGACCGGTCAGGTGTGGGACGCCGCGCTGCGCGAGCAGGTCGTCGAGCCGCTGGGCCTGACCCACACCTGGACTCTGCCGGAGGACGTCCTGCGCTTCCGCGCGGCCATGGGCCACATGGGCGGCGCGCCCGCGCCGATGTGGGGCCTGATGCGCTCGGCCGGGCCCGCCGGGCTGATCTGCGCCCGCGCCGCCGACGTCGTGGCCTTCGCCCGCGCCCATCTCGAAGGCGGCCTGCTGGCCGACCCGCGGGCGATGTGGGAGCCGCAGGTGGACGTCCCCAACCCGCACACACTGGGCAGGCAGTGGGGGATCGGCTGGATTCTGGACGAGTGGGACGGCCACCGGGTGATCTCCCACGGCGGCAACACGATCGGCCAGGCGGCCATGCTCTGGGCGGTCCCCGACTCGGGCACGGCCGTGTGCGTGCTGGCCAACGGCGGCCATACCTCCGCCTTCCAGCACGCGGTGGCCACCGAGTTGTTCGCCGACCTGCTCGGCCTGGCCGTCCCGCCCGTGCTCGGCCCGCCGGCCGAGCCGTACGAGACCGACGTTGAGCGGTACGCCGGCGTCTACGAGCGGGCCGGCATGCGCATCACGATGACCGTGCGCGACGGGGTGCTCGCGACGCACATGGAGGCCACCGGGGCCCTCGCCGGGGCGCAGCCGCCCATGGACGTCGACCTCGTTCCGGTGGACGACGTCACCTTCGTCGGCCGCCCGCAGGGGCAGCCCGACTGGTGGTCGGCGGTGTTCTTCCGGCTCGCCGACGGCACGCCGTACGTCCACCTCGGCGCGCGGGCCACGCCCAGGATCGGCTGAGGCGGGGGGATGACCGCACGGCCGCGCGCCAGCCTGCGCCGGGTCCTGGAGGACCTCGGCAGCACCGTGCTCGACGTGGCCGCCTCACCCGGTGACCTCGACGCCGAGGTCACCGGGGTGCACATCTACGACCCCCTGGACGAGCCGCTGCTTCAGGAGGGGGCTCTCGTGCTCGCCGTCGGGGTGGACTCGGCCGAGCGGGTCCGGGCCCTGCTGGACGCGGCCGGTCCGGCGGCAGGCGTCGTCGTCAAGCAGCCGGTGGAGGTGGACGAGCCGCTCCGCGCGAAGGTCCTGGAGACCGGCGTCGCGGTGCTCGGCCTCACCCGCGCCGCCTCCTGGGCCCAGGTGGCCGCGCTGCTGCGCTCCCTGCTGGCCGAGCTCCGGGGCGAAGGCGATCTCGCGGAGCCAGGACAGCCCCCGCCGGACGGCCTGTTCTCGCTGGCCAACGCCGTGTGCGCGCTGCTGGACGCGCCGGTGACCATCGAGGACCGCTCCTCGCGGGTGCTGGCGTACTCCGAGCGGCAGGAGGAGGCCGACGCCGGGCGGGTGGCGACCGTGCTCGGCCGCCAGGTGCCGGAGCGGTATCGGCGGATGCTGGAGGAAGGAGGCGTCTTCCGCCGGCTCTACCAGAGCCGCGAGCCGATCTACATCGAACTCGACGACGAGGGGATCAACCGGGCGGCGGTGGCCGTCCGCTCGGGGGACGAGATCCTCGGCTCCATCTGGGCCGCGGTGCGCGAGCCGCTGAGCGAGCAGCGGCGGCGCGCCCTCGCCGACGCCGCCAAGATCGTCGCGTTGCAGCTCCTGCGGCAGCGCGCCGGGGCCGACACCAGCAGGCGGCTGCGCGCCGACCTGCTGTCGACCGTGCTCGCCGGCGGGCGCGACGCGGCGGAGGCGGCGGGCCGGCTGGGCGTCGCGAGCGAGCACCTGTGCGTGCTCGCGGCCCAGCTCACCGAGGAGACGTACGACGACGCCGCCCGGCTGGAGGGCGACCGGCAGCGGTTCTGCGATGCTCTCGCCCTGCACGTCGGGGCCATCCACCCGAAGGCCGCCGCCGCGCTGGTCGGTTCCGTCGCCTACGCCGTGCTGCCTCTGCAGGCCGGCGGGCAGGAGGAGACGCGGGCCGTGAGCGTGGCGGAGAGTTTCCTGACCAGGGTCGGCCCCCGGCACGCGGCCAACATCGGCGTGGGGCGCCTGGCGGCCGACCTCACCGAGGTGGCGCGCTCGCGGTCCGACGCCGACCGCGCGCTGCGGGTGCTGCGCGCCAGGGGCGCCTCCGGCCAGGTGGCCGGGTATACGAGCGTGCACTTCGAGGCGTTGCTGCTCCAGCTGTCCGATCTGGTCAGGGCGGACAAGCAGGCGCCCACAGGGCCGTACGAGCGGCTGCTCGCGTACGACGCCGAGCACGGCAGCGAGCTGGTCGCCACCCTGCGGGCCTACCTGGACGCCTTCGGCGATGTCAACGCCGCCGCCGCGCGGGTCCACGTGCACCCCAACACCTTCCGCTACCGCCTCAAGCGGCTGACGGAGATCGGCGGGCTGGACCTGGCCGACCCCGACGCGCGGCTCGGCGTCATGCTCCAGATGCGGATCTTCGGCCGATAGCGCGCCGCCTCGGCATGGCGGCCAGGGCGTAGTGGCGCGCCCGGTTCCCGGGCGTGCCGTACCGGGACGTCTGTGCCGTGGGAGCTCGGTGAATCGATCGCCCGGCGCGGGATCGGCAAATGCGCAACCGATGGTTGCGTGAAAGGCGGCCTTCCGGATAGCCTCATGTGCAACCAAACGTTGCAGGAGGCTGACGTGGAGTTCGGCACCATCGAGCGCGAGATCTACATCGAGGCGTCCCCGGAGATCGTCTTCGAGGTGGTGAGCAGTCCCGACCACCTCAAGGAGTGGTGGCCGGACGACGCCAGGTACGAGCCGGCGCCCGGAGCGGCTGGGGAGATCGTCTTCGGTGACCGCGACGCCGGCGGGGCGGTGGTGTCGTTCACCGTCGTCGACGTGCGGCCCCCGCGGACGTTCTCGTTCCGCTGGACGCACCCGGCCGGCGAGGTGGCGGCCGAGGGCAACTCGCTGCTGGTCACCTTCGACCTGACCCCCTCGGGCGGCGGGACGCTGCTCAAGATGACCGAGTCCGGCTTCCGCGAGATGGGCTGGGAGGCGGCGGTCCTCGAACAGCAGTACCGCGAGCATGTCACCGGCTGGGACTTCTACCTGCCGCGGCTGGCGCCGTACGTCGCGACGCTGTGGGTGCGGCCGTGAGCGCCGCGGCAGCCGAGGACGTCGACGACGACCTCTGGTCGGCGATCGGAGACCCCACCCGGCGCCGAATGCTCGACCTGCTGCTCGTCGAGGGCGAGGGCACCGCGACCTCGCTGGCCCAGCGGCTCCCGGTCACCCGGCAGGCGGTGGCCAAGCACCTCGGCGTCCTCGACCGGGTCGGCCTGGTCCGGGGGACGCCGGCGGGCCGGGAGAAGCGCTATCGGGTGGACGACGTCCAGCTCGCCCGCGCGGTGGCCCAGCTGTCCTCGGTCGGGGCGGCGTGGGACGCCCGGCTGCGGCGGATCAAGCGGATCGCCGAGGCGATCCAGCGCACCCAACAGGACTGACGAGACCAAGGAGAGCCGAAGATGGCGGACATCCTGCACAGGATCGGCGTCAAGACCACGACGCCGGAGAAGGTGTACGACGCGCTGACGACAGTCGAGGGCCTGGCCGGCTGGTGGACCGACGACACGAAGGGGAGCGGCGACGCCGGTGGCGTGCTCGAGTTCCGGTTTCCGGTCGGCGGCTTCGACATGGAGGTCGTCGAACTGCGGCCGTCCGAGCGGGTGGCGTGGCGGGTGGTCGACGGCCCCGCGGAATGGATCGGGACGACGATCGACTGGAATCTGCGCCAGGACGGCGACTACACGATCGTGCTGTTCGAGCACCGGGGCTGGAAGGAGCCCGTGGAGTTCATGCACCACTGCAGCACCAAGTGGGCCACGTTCCTGATGAGCCTGAAGTCCCTGGTGGAGACCGGCGAGGGCGCACCGGCGCCCCGGGACGTGCAGATCAGTGACTGGCACTGAGCCGGGCGCACGTCTTGCTCAGCGGGACCGGGGGCGCAGCCCGTCGAGGATGAGCTGGGCGATGTGCCCGGAGCGCTCGCGGCTGGTCTCCGCGCCGGCGTGGCGGATCGCGGCGAAGGCGCCGGCGACCAGTGCCATCACCTCGTCGACGGTGAGGTCGGGGCGCACGGCGCCGGCCGCGTGCGCGCGCTCCAGCAGGTCCGCGACATGGCGCGTGAGATCCGCCGCCACATCCGGGGCGGCGGTGCGCAGGTCGAACTCGGCGGCCACCAGGGCGCTCTTCACCGCCACGTTCTCCGCACCGCTGGCCATCATCGCGGACAGCAGCGTGAACAGGGCCGCGGGATCGCCGGTCGCGGCCAGCGTCTCCGCTTCCGCCACCAGGTGCCTGAGCTGGTCGGTCGCGACGGCGAGATACAGCGCTTCCTTTGTCGGGAAGTGCCGGTGGACGGTGCCGGGGCCGACGCCCGCACGGCGGGCGATCTCATCGAGCGAGACGCCGAGACCCTCCGTCGCGAACAGTTGCTGCGCGGTCCGCAGGACGCGCTCGCGATTGCGGCGCGCGTCGGCCCGCAGCTCCCGGTCGCTCCCGTGCGGTGCCGTCGGGTTCGCCGCGACTGATCGAGGTGGCTGGCTGGACATGTCGATATGAGTATAACCGGGGCGGCGCACCGCATAGTATGGCCATAACCGGGGCGGCGCACCGATTGCAGCTCGCGCCGCTCGTCATGACCAGAAGCGCCGGCCACGAGGAGACCACGCCGATGACCACACGCGAGAACGCGGCCGCCCAGGTGAAGCAGGTGCAGGTGGAGTTGGTGCGGCGGATGCAGGAGTGCTTCAACAGCCGGCGATTCGACCAGGCCGCCGACCTGCACACCCCGGACTTCTTCAGCCATCCGCTCGGCGTCCCGGGGTTCGAGGCGGGCAAAGCCGCCTGGCGCGCGCTCGTCGCCCGGTTCCCCGACGTACGTGTCGTCGCGCAGGACATCCTGGTCGACGGCGACAAGGCCGCCGTACGCTCGACCGTCGAGGGGATCACGGGCCCGGACGGCGACGTGCGGCCCATGCTGTTCGAGATCTTCCGCATCGACGACGGCCGGTTCGCCGAGATGTGGGGGGCCGGCACGGGATTCCCGCCCGCGGCCAGCCCCGAGGACGTGGCCGCCGGGTGAGCCGCGGGCGCCTGTGCCGGCAGGCGTCAGAGTGGGATCCACTCGGTGGCGACGGTGACCTCGTCCAGCAGTGACGGGATCGGCTCGACCCCGATGCCCGGGCCGGTGGGCACGGTCAGATGCCCGTCCTCGAGCTCGAAGGGCGGGGTGATGTCGGTGCTGTAGTAGCGGCGGGAGCCGGAGGTGTCACCCGGCAGGGTGAAGCCGGGCAGCGCGGCCAGCGCGACGTTGGCCGCCCTGCCGATCCCGGTCTCCAGCATGCCGCCGCACCAGACCGTGACGCCGTGGGCGCGGCACAGGTCGTGGATGCGCCGGGCTTCGAGGTAGCCGCCGACCCGGCCGGGCTTGATGTTGACGACCGAGCAGGCGCCGAGGGAGATGGCCGCCGCCGCGTGGTCGGCGGACTCGATCGACTCGTCCAGGCACACGGGGGTGCTGATCGAGGCGGCCAGCCGGGCGTGCTGGACCATGTCGTCGTCGGCCAGCGGCTGCTCGATGAGCAGCAGGCCGAACTCGTCCAGCCGCGCCAGGTGCGGGGCGTCGGCAAGGGTGTAGGCGGCGTTCGCGTCGACCTGCAGCGGCAGCTCGGGCCCGAAGCGCTCGCGCACGGCCCGTACGGGCTCCAGGTCCCAGCCGGGCTGGATCTTGAGCTTGATACGGACGTAGCCCTCGTCCAGGTAGCCGGCGACGGCGTCGAGCAGTTCGGGGACGGAGTTCATGATGCCGACCGAGACCCCGGCGGCCACCCGGCTCCTCGTGGCGCCGAGGAAGTCGGCGAACGACTGCCCGGCGGCACGCAGGTGCGCGTCCAGCACGGCCGTCTCCAGCGCCGCCTTCGCCATGCGGTGCCCCTTGACCGGGCGCAGCGCCTCGTTCACGGCGTACGGCCCGGGCCGCGCGGGCAGCGCGGGGATCAGGAACCGGCGCAGCACGTCGGCCGCGCCTTCGGCGTACTCGGAGGAGTAGAGCGGCTGGGACATCGCCACGCACTCGCCCCAGCCCTCGGCGTCGGGCGTGACGACGCGCAGCAGCAGCACGTCACGCCGTGTCTCGGTGCCGAAGGACGTGCGGAACGGCGCGACCAGCGGCATCGCGATCCGCCGCAGCTCGATACCGGTGATTTTCATGCCCGTGGTTTTCATGCCCGTGGTTTTCATGACAGTGCGCGGCCGTCGCCGCCTCTCCCTTCGTCGCGGGCGCCCCGGCGGACGACGTAGCAGGACTTGTCGTGAAATCCGGTGACCCGCGCGCCCTCGCGAAGCAGGTCGCCGAGCACCTCGCGCAGGGCCAGCCGCCAGGCCCTGGCCGCGGCCGGATCCGTCACGCGCAGGGTCTCGATGTCCGCGGGCACGGCCACCAGCACGGTCTCGGCGTCGGTGTGGCCCCGTACGGGCCGGCCGCCGTCGTCGTCCAGCCCGGTGGCCGCGTCCGGCGGGATCTCCACCGGGGACGGCTCACCCCGTACGGCGGCGAGGACGTGCGGCGAGGTCAGGGGCCAGACGGCGAGCACCCGGTCGGACTCGTCCCCGGCGTTGATCGCGTCGCCCATGGTGCCGTAGAAGGCCGGCAGGTACTCTTCGGGCCGCGCGCCGAGCTTGGCGAGGTTGAAGTGGGCGTTGCGGCGCACCAGCGGATCGTACGTCCAGGTGATCGTCTCCAGGCCCCGGTCGAGCGCCCACTCCCGCTGGTGCAGCTTCAGCGCGAAGCCGACGCGCTGCCCGGCGAGAGTCCCGGTGACGTGGGAGTGCAGCGCCCGCCGCGGCGGGGCCGCGACGAACCCGACCGACGCACCGACCAGCCGGTCGTGCCGGAAGGCCCCGGCGACGTAGTTGCCGGCGTGCGAGAGCGCCCGCATCATCTCCACCGTGACCGGCTCGCCTCCGGGGTCCGGCCGCCAGATGCCGCCGAACAGGCGCCAGACGTCCTCGAACTCCTCGATGGTGTGCAATTCACGCAGCCGCAGGTCGCCGAGACCGCTCATCGCCGCACCGCCTCGACCAGGCCCGCCAGCAGCGCCGCGCGGCCCGGCATCTCGGCCACGACCACGTGCTCGTCGTCGGCGTGCGCGCCGCCGCCGACCGCGCCGAGACCGTCAAGGGTGGGGCAGCCCACCCCGGCGGTGAGGTTGCCGTCCGACGCGCCGCCGACGGCGGCGCCCGTCAGGGGAGGGAGCCCGAGTTCGGCGGCGACCCGCTTGGCGAGCGCGAACAGGCCCGCCGACGAGGCCGGTTCGAGCGGCGGGCGGTTCGGGCCGCCGAGAACCTCCAGGCGGGTTCCGGGCGTCCGGGGTGACAGCGCCCGCATCAGCGCGTCCACCCGGAGCTGGGCCGCGACCGTGGGCACGCGTACGTCGACGGCCAGGCGGGCCAACGCCGGCACGGTGTTCATGATGGTGCCGCCGGACAGCAGCGTGGGCGTGACCGTCGTGCCGTCCGTGCCGTCGGTGGCCGCCATCGCGGCGACGGCGAGGATCTGGTGGGCGAGCTCGACTCCGGCGTTGGCTCCCTTGCCTGGGTCGAGGCCCGCGTGGGCGGCCCGGCCGTGCACCACGACCTCGTACGCCGAGATGCCCTTGCGCGCGGTCTTCAGCGCGCCGCCCTCGGCGCTCGCCTCCAGCACGAAGGCGGCGGCGCAGCCGCGCGCCGTCTCCTCGACCAGGGCGCGGGAGGACGGCGAGCCGACCTCCTCGTCGCCGGTGACCAGCACGCACACGCCGTCCGGGGAGGGCAGCGCGGCCAGCGCGTGGAACATCTGCACCAGTCCGGCCTTCATGTCGAACACCCCGGGCCCCCGGGCGATCCCGCCGCTGACCGACCAGGGCCGCGTACGCAGGGAGCCGATCGGCCAGACCGTGTCGTGGTGACCGAGCAGCAGCACGCGCGGCTCGCCGAAGCTCCACCGCAGGTGCGTCACCCCGTCGACCACGATCGTCTCGGGAGGCACGCCGAGCAGGCGGCGTCCCTGGGCGGCGACCACGGCCGCGCTGCGGGCCACCGCCTCGTGGTCGGCCGAGAACGACTCGCAGCGGACGAGCTCCTCCAGGTCCGCGAGCATGTCAGTCGCGTTCACCGCGGCCTGCCCAGCTCGGCGCGGAACAGCCGCCGCACGTTGCCGCCGAGGATCTTCACGATGTCGTCGCCGGGCAGACCCCGCCGCAGCAGGGCCTCGGTGACCAGGGGCAGCCCGCGTGGCCCGTCCAGGCCGGGCAGGGCGGCGCCGGGGTCGATCCCGTCGAAGCCGAAGTCCTCACAGCACGGGGGAGTGACGTCGTGCAGCACCTCGCGGACGAAGTCCGGCCCCAGTCCCACGTGGTCGATCCCGGCGACCTCCGCGACGTGCTCGATGTGGTCCACCAGCCGGTCCACCGTGTAGCCGGCCGGATCCTCGGCGAGGAAGACGGGGAAGAAGTTGACGCAGACGACCCCGCCGGTCGCGGCGACGCTCCGGATCTGGTCGTCGGTGAGGTTGCGGTGGTGGTCGCGCAGGGCACGGGCGGCCGAATGCGTCGCCATCACCGGGCGGGAGGCCAGCTCCAGCACGTGCTCGACCCCGCGCGCGCCCAGGTGGGAGACGTCGAAGATCATGCCGAGCCGCTCCATCTCGCCTACGGCCGCCACTCCGGCGTGGGTCAGCCGGCCGCCGGTGGCGTCCTCGCCGCTGCCGTCCGCCAGCGGCGTGCGCCCCCAGTGGGCGATCGAGGCGACCCGCACGCCGAGCCGGTGCAGGGTGGGCAGCAGTTCGACGGAGGAGTCCAGGCCGGGCATGCTCTCCATCGCCAGGACCAGGGCGATGACGCCGTCGTCGAGCGCCCGGTCGACCTGCGCGCCGTCCAGACACAGCCGTACGGCGTCCGCGTTGCCCTCGGCCAGCGTGTGCGCGCACTCGATCATGCGCAGGGTCTGGCGCAGCGCGCCCTCCGGGCGGTAGCGGTCGTCCACGAAGACCGGCAGCACCTGGAGGTCCACTCCGCCGTCCTGCAACTGGGGCAGCCACCGTTCGCGGAAGAACTCCGCCCACCGGGCCGGCGGGCGTTCGGCGACCGCCATCAGCAGGTCGTTGTGGGTGTCCGCGACGACCGCGCGATGGTGGAGGTGGGAGGGGAGTTCGACTGACACCCCGCTGACGGTACGGCAGGGAGGGAGCGGGGCAATTCATCCGCTCTTACCAAAGAACGGCGCAATCTTCGTCCATCCGTCCAAAGACCTCACATTACTTTGTAAAGGCGGGCCGCTGAATAAGCTGATCCCGTGGCAGCGCCGTACCGGACGATCAGGGACATCGTCGAGCACGAAATCGAGATCCGCCGTTCGCGCTTCATCTGCGCGCTCGCCCCCGCGGCCACGGAGGAGGCCGCGCGCGGGTTCGTCGCCGAGCGCAGGCGGCTCTACGCCGACGCGACCCACAACTGCTCGGCGTACGTCGTCGGCGAAGGCGTGCGCAGGGCGGACGACGACGGGGAGCCGGGCGGCACGGCCGGCACGCCGATGCTGGAGATGCTCACCCGGCGCGGCTTCGCCGACGTGGCCGCCGTCGTCACCCGTTACTTCGGCGGGGTGCTACTGGGCGCGGGCGGCCTCGCCCGGGCGTACGGCGGCGCGGTGGGGGAGACGCTCGACCGGGCGGAGGTGGTCGAGATGGTCCCCGCGGCGGTCGTGACCGTGTCGGTCGGCCACGCGCAGGCCGGGAGGCTGGAAAGCGACCTGCGCGCCTCGCCGTACGCGCTGCGCGGTGTGGACTACGGCGCGCGGGTCGCCTTCGAGGTGGCGGTGGCCGAGGACCGGCTGCCCGTCTTCGAGGAGTGGATCGCGGCGGTCACCGCCGGGCGGGCCCGGACGGCGCTCGGCGGCACCGTCCACCTCGCCCGCTGACGCGGGGCCACTGGCCGTTCGGTTGCTGCGTTGAGGAGCCGTCGGGGGCTCGCGCTGACGCCACTGGCCGTTCCGATGCGGGCGAGGACGGCGACCGGTAATGGTCTGTACCGCTTTGATCGCTTCGGGTTGGCTACTTGTGGACCAGTCATGCTTTGCGGCGTATGCCGGTGGAGTTTCTCACTGATGATGAGGCGGCTGCGTACGGGCGGTTCGCGGGGCCGCCGTCGCAGGCCGATCTGGAGCGGTGTTCTTCCGTCGGTCCGGTCGTGGTGTTCCTGCTTTATATGCAGGAGCCGCGATCGATACCGATGTGGGATCTGCCTTTGGGTATCATTTACGAGTTTGCGAGCTTGCGCCACGTAGTTCATACGGGAGGGCAAATGACTTGCACGACGGCGTGGGTGAGCGGAGCCGAGCCGGGCCGCAATTCTGTTTTCTCTGTCCTCGCGAGGATGTGAGTCGCGTGGCGAGCAGGCTCAGGGAATTACGCCGGGCGTGCGAGGCCAGGGCGCGGCAGTTGCCGTTGCCTTCGCCGTTTGACGTGCGGCGACTGTGCGCGGTGGTGGCCGAGCAGCGCGGGCGGCCCATCCATCTGCGGCCGCTGACCGGCGGAGCGGGCGTGTATGGCCTGTGGGTGGCGACCGAGGTGGCCGACCTGATCTTCTACGAGCAGGCGACCACGACGCCGCACCAGGAGCACATCATCCTGCACGAGCTGTGCCACATCCTGTGCGACCACTACCCGGCTCCGGACTCGGCGGCCGAGGACACCCGGTGGCTGCTGCCGGACCTGGATCCGGAGATGGTGCGCAGGGTCCTGGAGCGCGCGGGCTATTCGGCGGTGGAGGAGCAGGAGGCGGAGCTGCTCGCCTCGCTCATCTGGCAGCGGGCCCGGGCCGAGCCGATGACCCCGGGGCAGGGCGGGACGATATCCGACCGGCTGCAGGCCGCGCTGGAGTGGTCCGAGGGGCCCTCAGGCCCGGCGGCGCGATAGCGCATGAGTGCGTGGCTGCGCCTGTACGGGCCCACCACCTTGACCTGGGGTTTCCTGGCGTGGCGGATCTTCTCCACGCGACGGCTGTCGCGCGATCCGATGCGTATCGCGGTTCTGCTCGCGCTGAGCGGGCTCGCCGTCTCCCAGACCGTGAACACACCGGTGGCCTACGAATGGATCGGGCGGTTCACCAGCGTGCCCAACCTCGCCCGGCTGCTCTGCCACGCCAGCATGCTGCTGGTGATCGGGGCGCTGCAGGCGTTCCTGTTCCATATGACCTACCCGCCGGCGCAGGCGCGGGCCCGGGCGGTGCGCACCGTGGGGTGGCTGGCCGGCGCGGTGGCGGCGATGACCGTCTTCTTCGTCCTCGCCCCCACTCCGGTCAACGACGTACGCTTCGCCAGCCGCTACGCAGACACGCCCTGGGTCCTCGAATACTGGTTGGTCTACCTGGCCTGTATGGCCCCGGCCAGCTTCCGGTGGGTGCGGCTGGGCTGGCGCTACTCCAACCTGGCGAACGGCCCGGCTCTGCGCTGGGGAGTCCGCCTCGCGGTCATCGGCACGGTGGACGCGCTCGCCTACCACGTGCACCGGATGCTGTTCTTCGTGCAGCACAGGTTCGACCTGCCCTACCTGGGGCCCGGCCCGCGCGCACTCGTGGAGATGTTCCTGCCGCCGCTCGCGCACGTCCTCATCGTGGCGGGCTTCACCATGCCGGTGTGGGGACCGCGGATGCCCCACATGGTGGCCTGGTTGCGGCAGTATCGCGTCTACCACGGGCTCGGGCCGCTGTGGCTGGCGCTGTACCGGGCGGCGCCGCAGATCGCGCTGGCACCGCCGACGTCCCGGCTGGTCGAGCTGCTGTGGCCGCGCGACCTCGGGCTGCGCCTGTACCGGCGGGTCGTCGAGATCCGTGACGGCCGGCTGGCCCTGCTGCCCTACCTCGACGTCGATGCGGCCGCAGCAGCGTACGGCCGGGCCGCCGCGACCGGCGTGTCCGGCCGCAAGCTGGACGCGCTGGCCGAGGCGGCCCTGCTGAGCGCCGCGCTGCGGGCCAAGGCGGGCGGCGCCGACCCGGTGGGTTCGTGGGCGCCGCCCTTGGTTCCAGGTGGCGGCGATCTCGACAGCGACATCGCCTTCCTCGAGGATGTCGCCCGAGCCTTCCGCCGCCAGCCGTGCTGACTGGCCGGACTAGTACGGGACTGGTACTCCAGTGACACATTGAGATCATGGTTGGGATCTGCGCTGGTAGTGGCATCGGCGGGCGGTGGCTTGATGGCGACGTCGCCAGTGTGACCAGTGCGGGATCTCCTCGATCCTGCGGTGTCGGGTGAGGGTGAGGGCGGCCAGTAAGCGGCGGATCTCGGGCATGGTCAAGGGGAGATGCGCTTCGTCGCCGTCGGGCTGGGATGCGGCCAGGACCGCGAGGAAGGCCAGGGCGAGCATCGCCAGGGTGATGTGGCGATACCAGCCGTCCCAGCTGCGGACCTGGTAGTGGTCCAGCCCGACCTGGCCTTTGGCGGCCTGGAAGGACTCCTCAATGGTCCAGCGGATGCCGGCGATGCGCACCAGGGCGGCCAGTGGTGTCGGCCGGGGCGCGTAGCAGCGGTAGAAGGCCAGCTCCCCGGTGGCCGGGCCGGTGGGTGTCGATGCGTGTCCAGGCCCAGGCGTACCAGCGGTGCCCCTTGGCGCCGCGCCCGGCGCTGTGGAGATGCCAGTGATCGTCAGGGACGTGCGCGGCGGACCTGGGCGGCCTGCCAGTCAACGCCCAGCAGTTCTTCCGCTCGACGTCCGACAGCAGGCCCCGGACGTACGCGTTGGCCGCGCGACGCGGCTCGATGCGGCTGAACCGGTGCGCGATCCGCGTCATCAGCTCATTGAGGGTGACGACCCAGCGGTCAGGGTCTACGCTGCCGGCCACGGCCATCACGCGATCTTCAGATGTCTTCACAAACTCCGAATGATCACGTGATGGCCGTTCTCATGCGACCAGGACCGCGAAGATCGCGAAGTGTCACTGGAGTACTAGGCACCGAAGTTGCGCACGGCCGCGTAGTAGGTGTCGGCGTACCGGCGGCACGCCACGCCCAGCGCCGCCTTCAGTCCGGAGAATCGGCTGCAGTAGTTGTACATGTCCGAGCGGAAGTTGTTGTCGATCTGCCCGCGGTTGTACTCGGTGAACCTGCCCTGCTTTTTGTAATTGCGGTAGCCGAAATCGTGGCGTTGGCAGGACGGCAGGAAATCGAACCCGCCCGGCTTGTTGCCGTTGGGCAGCGGCGAGGAGCAGCCGTCCGAGCTCCAGTCGAGACTGGGGGAGTACACCTTGGAGTTGCGGTAGTCCAGGAACGAGCTGATCGAGATGTTGAAGAGGAAATTGTCGGTCACGACCGCGTACAGGTTGGGGTCGTAGGGGTCGGCGGATGCGGCGGGGGCTGCCACGACAACGGTGCCCAGTGCGGCTGCGGCCGTGGTGACTGCGGCGAGACCGGTGCGCATTTTCATGGGAGATTCCTTTCGGGGGGTGAATTTGGCAGCGCAAATTCGCAGGTGCGCGGTATTTCGGGAACGATTTCGAGCGCGCGCGAGAATCGGAACGAAAAGCGGACTCACGTGATCTGGCCGTGCGAGATTCCGGCGGCGGGGGACAGTCGGGGTGCGGTGCCCGTCGCCTTAATCTCAGTTCATCTAGACGACACGAATATAAACCCATATAAATGAGGTGTCAACTGCTGTGAACTGGGCAGCCGGATGGTCATTCACGTCGGCTGGTACGCTGGGGAGGAGTCCCCGGGTGAGCACCGAGAGGAGCGTCCATGGCTGACACCGAGCCGAGGGCCGAGCGGACGCTGGCGGACAAGTTGAACCATCTCTTCGCCACAGTCCGCCCGCGCGGCGGCGGCGAGTACAGCCTCGAAGACGTCGCCGAGACCATCCGGCAAAAGGGCGGGCCGACGATCTCGGCCACCTACGTCTGGCAGCTACGGAAGGGCATCCGCGACAACCCCACCAAGCGCCATCTGGAAGCCCTGGCCGACTTCTTCGGAGTCCCACCCGCCTACTTCTTCGACGACGCGGCGACGCAGCGCATCGACGCCGAGCTCCAGCTCCTGAGCGCGCTGCGTGACGCCTCGGTCCGGCGGATCGCCCTGCGCGCCTCCGGCCTGTCCCCCAAGAGCCTGGACGCGATCACCGACATGGTTGACCGGGTGCGCGAACTCGAAGGTCTACCGGAGACCTCCCCGGAGCGAGATCTCTGAGCGTGGGTCGCTTCGCCCCGGCTCGCATAACGGAGGGCCAGGACGAACGAAAATGTGCCCGGGATTCGGCTGCCCGGGTGCTCGCGCCGCCACTGCTTGACCATGTACGGGGTCGAGGAACCCAGGAAGGGGGCAGCCGGAATACGCCAACCCCCGGCCGCACCCGGGCGCTGACCCCGCGCGGAGGTCGCCGCCGCACGGCCCCGGCCGCCTGACGCTGACGCTGCCGCTGCTGCGGCGCTCGACGTGCTGAGCATCCCGCTGGTGGCGGCCCTCGCGTTCCTGCTCGCCCTCGACGGGCTGTTATTCGACACGGCCGCCACGGCGTACCTGCCGGATCTGCTCGGCCGCGACCCCGCGCCCCTGGAGCGCGCCCACGCTCGCCTGCGCGGCGCCCAGACCGCAGCCGCCCCATCCGGCGCCTTCCTCGGCGGTTGGCTGGCCACCACCTACGACCTGCGCACCCCGCTTTACGCCGCCGCAGGCCTCCTCCTCGCCATGACCGCCGTCACCGCGACCATGACCAGCAATCGCCGCGTCGAGGCCGCACTGCGCAGCGCGCGCCCGCAAGCCGACCCGGCCGGCCAGGACCCCGCCAAGGAGATAGCGGTGCACACCACATCCAGGTGACGGTCATCGCTTGCAGGTCGCAACACCTTCACCCGCATCGGAGCGGTGAAGACCCGTTGCCCCGCCGGGCAACCCCTTGACGCCACTGGCCGTTCGGTTGCTGCTCAAGCCCCGAGACGGGGAGAGGCGGTCACCCCTCCAGGGCGTACCGCATCACGCGGAGCTTGGCCTGCGCCTCGGCGAGTTCGGCGGCGGGGTCCGACCCGGCCATGATGCCGCAGCCGGCGAACAGCCGGGCGCGCCTGCCCGAGACGTACGCGCAGCGCAGCGCGATGCCCCACTCGCCGTCGCCGCGCGAGTCGATCCAGCCGACCGGCCCGGCGTAGCCCGCGCGGTCCATGCCCTCCAGCTCGCGGATGACACCGAGCGCGGCGCCGGTGGGCGTCCCGCCGACGGCGGCCGTGGGGTGCATGGCGGCCACCACGTCGAGCACCGACGCGCCGTCGGACAGCCGGCCGGTGACCCGGCTGGCCAGATGCTGCACGTTGGGCAGCACCAGAAGTTCGGGCTCGTCGGGGACGTGGAGCTCCGAGCACAGGGGGCCGAGGGCCTCCCGGACCGAGGCGACCGCGCAGGCGTGCTCGTGGCGGTCCTTCTTCGAGGCGTAGAGCGCGGCGGCGCGGGCGGCGTCGTCGGCCGCGCCGCCGCCCCGCGCCGTCGTGCCCGCGAGGACCAGCGACTCCACCGCCTGGCCGGTGTGCCGGACCAGCAGTTCCGGCGTCGCGCCGACCAGCCCGTCCACGGAGAACGTGTAGCACTCGGGGTAGCGCTCGGCCAGCCGTGCCAGCAGCACGCGGGGGTCGATGTCCCGCTCGGCGACGGCCGTCAGGTCGCGGGCGAGCACGACCTTGTCCAGCGCGCCGTCCTTGATCCGCCGTACGGCACGCGCGACCCGGTGCTCCCACTCGGGCGCCGTGAGGGAGCCGTCGGCGTACCGGATGCGGCCGGGCTCCCTCGGCGGGGTGACCAGGTCGAAGGCGTCGTCGCCGATCGTGGTGAGCCAGGCGCGGCCGTCCCGCCGGGCGAGCACCACGCGGGGGACGACCAGCACGGTCCCCTGGGCGTCGCCGTCGAAGGTGAAGGAGCCGAAGGCGACCGGTCCCGAGCCCGGCACGCCCACCTCGTCCTCGATGAGCGCCCCGGCGAACAGCGAGGAGAGCCAGCCGCGCGCCCAGTCGAACCGGCCGGGGCCGGGCGGCACCGCGGCACGTGCCGCCTCCCCCCAGCCCACGAGTCCCTCACCGTGTCTGATCCAGGCGTACGGCGCGGCGTCGGGCAGACGCGCCAGCAGGTCGTCAGGGTCGCTCACCGCGACCGTGCGAACCACGAGGGGCCGGATAAGAGCGACACTCACCCGACTCACTCTACGCAGGATCTGAACATGTTCGACAAGAGCCCCCCCTTGCGGCCCCGGGCTCCCTCTGTCAAGCCGCGATAGGAACTTGGTCATGGAAGGCTCGCCTTCCCTGGTGGCGATAGAGCGCACCTCCATGCGATCCCTACCTTTGATCTCCCGGAGGTGCCCATGATCAAGAAGATCACGCCGGTCCTGGCCACGGCTGTCCTGCTCGTGCCGACCGGCGCCCACGCCCGTACGACGCCCGCCGTGATGGCGGCGCTGGGCGACTCGATCAGTGCGGGGTTCAACGCCTGCGGCTGGTACGTCGCCTGCACGTCCCGCTCGTGGTCCGCGGGCGACTCGCCGTCGGTGAACAGCCACTATCTGCGCCTGCTCGCCATGGGGAGCGCGATCAAGGGGCACAACCTGAACTTCGCCGTCCCGGGAGCGACCAGCGCCGACCTGGCCGGGCAGGCACGGCGGGCCGCCCAGGCCGGGGCCGGCTACGTCACCGTGCTGATCGGCGCGCAGGACGCATGTGTGGGCACCGAGAAGGAGATGACCCCCGTGGGGGCGTTCCGGCGCAACATCGACCAGGCCTTCGACGTGCTGCGGCCCACCGGCGCGCGGATCTACGTCGCGAGCATCCCGGACGTCAAGCGCCTGTGGCGGGTCGGCAAGGACAACGGATGGGCGCGCGTCTTCTGGGGAATCGGTCACATCTGCCAGTCGATGCTGGCCAACCCGAAGTCCACCGCGAAGAAGGACGAGGCCAGGCGCGACCGGGTGCGCGAGCGGGTGATGGACTACAACGAGCAGCTCAGGCAGGCGTGTGAGAGCTACGGTCCGGCCTGCCGCCACGACGGGGGTGCCGTCTTCTCCTATCCCTTCACGCTGAAGCAGGTGAGCGGGTGGGACTACTTCCACCCCAACGCCGACGGCCAGAAGGCACTCGCCAAGATCACTTTCGACGCGGGCTTCTTCTCCGACGTCGAGCCCTGATCGCGCCCTGAGCCCGGTCCTCAGCCCGCCCGGCGGAGGCGGTCGAGGGTCTGCTCCAGTTCCTCCTGCAGCACGCGGCCCGCGGCCTCGGCGTCACCGCGCTCGACGGCGCCGACGAACGCCGCGTGGGTCTCGTCTCCCGGGTTCGGGTCGCCCGCCCGCAGGTCGAGCAGGTCCACCAGGGCGACCAGACCCTCCCGCAGCCGGGGGACGAACTCGGCGAACAGGTCGGTCAGCACGGGGTTGTGCGCGGCGGCGACGACGGCCGCGTGCAGGGCGATGTCGGCGTCGACGAAGGCGGCGTCGCTCTCCCGCGCGGCGGCCCGCCGGGCCTCCAGTGCCGCGTGCAGGGCCGTCACGTCGTCCGGCGTACGGCGCAGCGCCGCTAGCCGGGCGGCCTGCACCTCGACCAGCATGCGCACCTCGTAGACGTCGGTCACGGCGGCCCGGCGCAGGCGGGCCGTCCAGTCCTCGGCGGGGCTGGTGGCGATGACGAAGACCCCGGCGCCCTGCCGCGCCTGGACCAGCCCGGCTCCGGCCAGCGCCCGCAGGGCCTCGCGGACGGTGGAACGGCCCACGCCCAGGGTCGCGGCCAGGGTCGTCTCGCCCGGCAGCCGGGTGCCGACCGGCCAGCGGCCCTCGGCGATCTGCTCGCGCAGGCTCTCGACGGCCTGGTCGACGAGGGGGCTGCGGTGGAGCGCACCGAGCGCCATCGAGCTTCACCTCTCAGGTTGTCTGAGGAGTTGTCCTGTGGTTAGTCTAACCGCCATGTCGTCGCACTGGTCCCTCGGCCGTCTTTCCGGCCTGCTTCTCGGCCGCCGCGGCGGGGTTTGATCCGATGACCGGCGCCCCGCCGCGGGGTGCCGTGCCGCCGGTCGCCCGAAGACCGACCGAAGGATCATCTCTGTGACCACCGTCTCCACTCCCTTCCCCACGCTTCGCACGCCAGAAGGTCCGGTGCCCGCCGACGCTCCCGCCTGGAATCCCCAGCGGGGCAGCGCGATGCCGTACCACCGCTACCGGCCCGCGCATGAGCGGGTCGAGATTCCCGAGATCCCGCGCACCTGGCCGGGGCGCAGGATCGAGCGGGCGCCGCTGTGGGTGCCCGTCGACCTGCGCGACGGCAACCAGGCGCTGGCCGAGCCGATGGACACCCCGCGCAAGCGCCGCATGTTCGACCTCCTCGTCGCGATGGGGTTCAAGGAGATCGAGGTCGGCTACCCGTCGTCGAGCCGGACCGACTTCGACTTCGTCCGTCACCTGGCCGCGAGCGGCGCGGTGCCGGACGACGTGACCCCCGTGGTGTTCACGGCGGCCCGCCGCGACCTCATCGAGCAGACCTTCGCCTCCGTCCAGGGCATGCCGCGGGCGGTGGTGCACCTGTACACGGCGACCGCGCCGGTCTGGCGCGACGTCGTGCTCGGACAGGACCGGGCCGGTCTGCACGCGCTCATCCGGGAGGCCGCCGAGCACATCGCGCGACTCGCCGACGCCATGCCGGAGACGGCGGTGCGGTTCGAGTTCTCCCCGGAGGTGTTCAACTGCACCGAGCCCGATTTCGTCCTGGAGGTCTGCAACGGCCTCACCCGGTTGTGGGACGCCTCGCCCGACCGGCCGGTGATCCACAACCTGCCCGCCACCGTCGAGATCGCCACGCCGAACCTGTACGCCGACCAGATCGAGTACATGCACCGCCATCTCGAACGGCGTGACGCGGTCATCCTCTCGGTCCACCCGCACAACGACAGGGGCACGGGGGTGGCCTGCGCGGAGCTCGCCGTACTGGCCGGGGCGCAGCGCGTCGAGGGCTGCCTGTTCGGCAACGGCGAGCGCACCGGGAACGTCGACCTGGTCACCCTCGCGCTCAACCTGTACGCGCAGGGCGTCGATCCGATGATCGACTTTTCCGACATCGACCTCATCCGGCGGACCGTCCAGGAGTGCAACCGCCTGCCGGTCCACATACGGCATCCGTACGGGGGAGACCTGGTCTACACGGCCTTCTCGGGGACCCACCAGGACGCGATCAGCAAGGGGCTCGCCCACCACGAGCGGGTGGCGGCCGAGCAGGGCGTGGCGGTGGGGGAGGCGCCCTGGTCGGTGCCCTACCTGCCGATCGACCCTGCCGACGTCGGGCGCACCTACGAGGCGGTCATCCGGGTCAACAGCCAGTCGGGCAAGGCTGGCATCGCCCACCTCCTCCAGGCGCACCACGGGCTCGACCTGCCGAAGGCGCTGCGCGCCGAGTTCTCCCGCGTCGTGCAGGACGCGACGGACCGCAGCGGGCGGGAGGCCACGCCGAAGGACCTGCTCCAGTTGTTCCGCGACGCGTACGTGGCGGAGGACGGGCCGGTCACGCTGTCGTCGTGCTCCGCCGGCGGCGACGGGTTCCACTGCCTGGTCCGTCGGGACGGGCGCGAAAGCGAGGGAAGCGGCGCCGACCCGGCGGCGGCCCTCACCGCCGCGCTCGAGGCGTCCGGGATCGCGGTGGAGGTGCTCTGGCAGGGCGGGCATCCGGTGGAGGGCGGCGCCGTCGCCTACGCCCGGTGCCGTGTCGGTGACACGCCCGTCTGGGGGGCGGGCGAGGACGCCGACGCCGTGACGGCGTCCGCCCGGGCGGTGCTCGCCGCCGTCAACCGCGCCCTCGCCGGCTGAGGACACGGGGACATAGGAAATCGGCGGCGAACGAGGTCTCCGGCAGGGGCCGATCGACCAGGACGAACCCCACACCGGAGACCTCGTGGCCTCCTCGGCGGTGACTGTCCGACCTGACCCGATGCGCAGTGGGCGGGCTGGTCGCCGCCGCTGCCGGCACCCAGGCGGCCAGGGCGGCGATCGCTGATACAGGCCCTCAGCGGCGTACCTTGAACTTCAGGTGCAGCACTCGGTCGCCCTGGATGACCACGTGGGGATCCTCCAGCAGGTGCTGCCCGGCGATGCTGCCGAAGTAGCGTCTGCCCGACCCGAACACCACCGGCACCACGTCCATCGCCACCTCGTCCACGAGACCGGCCGCGAGGATCTGGCCGCCCACTTCGCCGGCGTTCACCGCGACGGTTCTCTCCCCGGCGAGCTCCTGGGCCTTGTCGATCGCAGCCGTCACGCCATCGACGAAATGGTACGACGCCTCGGGGTGCCAGCCCTCGGGCTTGGGCCGGTGGGACACCACGATCACGTGGTCACCCGCGGGCGGCCGGCCTTCCCAGCCGTTCACCAGGTCGAACAAGGTGCGGCCCATGACGATAGCGCCGACCGCCTCCCACATCGGCCGGACGTACTCCGCCGATGCATGTGAGACCTTGAAGCCGCTGCCGGCTCCGGAATGGTCGTATCGCTGGTCGCCGTCTTCGATGATCGGGGTGTCCCCGGTGAAGTACCAGTCGTGGAGCGGCCCGACGTTGTCGTTCTCGTCCGCGATGAAACCGTCCACCGACACCGCGCTGTGCATGATCACTGTGCCCACAGGTTCTCCTCGACGCTCCTTGCACATCCGCCCCCGATCTTGTCGGTCCTGTGGGCGGTCTGGCTTGTAGAAAATCAATCAGCGGGCATCGGACCGCTGTCCGGTGGGAACCCCTGCTCGGCGGGGAATCGGCGCCGCAGGGCCAGGTATTCGGTCGGGGTGTGGCCGGTGAAGTCCTTGAACTCCCTGCTGAAGTGGGCCTGGTCGAAGTAGCCCGCCGTCTGGGCGAGATCCGACCAGTCGACCGGATGCAGGGCGTCCACGGACAGGATCAGCCGCGCGAAGCGGTAGATCCGCGCCACCCGCTTCGGGGTGACCCCGACGTGAGACTTGAACTGCGTGGCCAGGTGATTGCCGCTCACCCCGGCGGCATCGGCCAGCGCACCGACCGGGACCGCGCCGTGGGAAGTCTCCAAACGCCCGCCTGTGTGCCGGACCAGGCCGAGGCCGCGCGACGGTGCCTCGGCGAACCGCGATCGCAGCTCCTCCTCCAGCACCCGCAGTGTCTCGGTGGCCGATGCGATGTCGCCGACCTGGTCGCGAAACCGGTCCAACGACCGTTGCCAGACGCCGTCGACCGGCACCCATCGGTCCCGCAGCTCGATCGCCGGCATGCCGACGAATGGCGACATCCCCCAAGGTTTGAAGTGCACCCCGACGAGCCGCACTCGTGCGGGGTACTCGAAGAGGAAACGCCTGGTCCATACACCCATGAACCACGCATCGATGAGCATCGCCGGCGGCACCGAAGGGTCGGAGTCCCACAGGCGGACGGGTTCGCCCAGGTTGACGAACAGGTGTGCCGACGGCATCGGCGGGACGTTCATCCGGCGGTGGCGCGGCACACCGGTCAGGCAGTAGATGTCGTCGATGAACTGGTCGAGCGGCGGCGAGGGCACCCGGCCGACGTATTGCACGGACTCAGTGTGGCCGACGACGGTCCGATTCGCGAGGGAGGTCGCCGGCCCCGCCGATACAGACCCTGACGGGAGCGACCGTCTGGACTCTCCCACTGTGGGAGGCCTCATGCTGTTCCCAGTGGTCTCCCCAGTGGGTGACCGTACGCCGCGTCAGCATGAGGAGAGCGACGCATGACCATCGTGAAGGACATCGACGCCCGTGGCATGCACCACTGCGAGACGACGGCGCTGGGCGTGCTGTTGCGGCATGAGGGGCTCGATCTGTCCGAGCCCATGCTGTTCGGGCTGGGCTCGGGCCTGTCCTTCATCTATTGGGACGGCAAGGGCATGCCGTTCCCCTTTCTCGGAGGACGCGTCAAGCCGTTCGAGCTCACCAGGAACCTGGCCGCCAGGCTGGGGCTGACGTTGACGGTCGAGGAGACCACCTCACCACGCAAGGCGTGGGAGAACGTGGCCGCCGCCATCGACTCCGGCCGGCCGGTCGGCCTCCAGCTCGACTGCTACCACCTGGACTATTTCCGCACCAAGGTGCACTTCGGCGGTCATGTCGTCGCCATGTACGGCTACGACGAGCACGACGTCCACCTTGTGGACACCGACCAGCAGGGCGGCGCGGTGCGCACCAGCCGCGCCGGCCTCGCCACGGCGCGGGCCGAACGCGGCCCGATGACCGCCAGGAACCGCTCCTTCACCATCTCCCTGCCGGCGCACCCGGTCTCCTGGCAGGACCGGATCGTCCCCGCCATCAAGGACTGCGCCGAGGCCTTCCTCGCCGCTCCCATCGCGAACCTCGGCCACCGCGGCATCGAGAAGGCCGGCAAACAGGTGCCCAGGTGGTTGCTGCGCGCCGCCGAGCCGCGGCAGGACCTGCCGCAGGCCGCCCTCCTCATGGAGAAGGGCGGTACCGGCGGCGCCCTGTTTCGCGCCCTCTATCGCGACTTCCTCGACGAGTGCACCCGGCTGATCGACGACGGCAACCTCCGCGCCGGTCACCGGTTGTACGCCGAGGCCGCCGTCCTGTGGACGCACGTGTCCACCCTGATCGCGAAGGCCGGGGAGAGCGGCGACGCGGGGTGCCTCGAGCAGGCCGGCGTCATCCTCCACGATCTTTCGCGCATCGAGAGGGACGCCATGCAGGTGCTGCGCCGGTTGTAGACCGCCGATCAGGCGGGCAGGTCGGCCACCCGGGCGGCGACGGGGCCGAACAGGTCGCCGATCGTGGTCAGGGCGGCGGCGTGCAGGGCCTGCGCCGGGATCGGCGCGCCGTCCGGGCCCGCGAGCGGCCGGGTCGCGCACGCCTCGGCCACCACGGTTGGCCGGTAACCGAGGTTGAACGCGCCCTGGGCGGTGAACTGGACGCACATGTGGGTCATGAAGCCCGCCAGCACCAGGTCCGGCCCGGCGTCCAGGCCGTGCAGCACCTCCAGCAGGTCGGTGCCGTGGAAGGAGTCCGGGAAGTTCTTCACCACGACCGGCTCGCCGTCCCGGGGCGCGACGCGCGCGTCGATCCGCCCGATCTCGGCCCGGATGTCGTACGGGCTGCCTTCGCCGCCGTCGTTGACCACGTGCACCACCCGGGCGCCGGCGGCGCGGGCGCGGTCCAGGAGGCGGGCGGCGGCGTCCAGGGCGCGGTCGGCGTCCGGCAGCGCCATGACGCCGGTGCGATAGGTGTTCTGGAAATCGATCATGATCAGGGTGCTCGCCGAGAGCGCCGGCAGCGCGCTGTCCAGGCCGATCACGTCACGCAGGGTCGTCGAAACGGTCATCACGGGTCTCCTTGCACAGAGGGGAAAACAGAGGGAAAAGGGCAGGACGAGGCGCCGGCCCTGCCGGGCCGGGGCGAAAGGGGGAAAGATCAGGCGGCGGTGCGGAAGCGCCGCCGGTAGGCCGCGGGGGTGGTCGCCAGCCGCCGCCTGAACACGCGGTGCAGGGTCTCCACCGAGCCCAGGCCGGCCGCGGCGGCGACCCGCTCCAGCGGCTCGTCGGTGCTCTCCAGCAGCCGCCGCGCCGCCTCCGTCCGCGCCGCCTCGACGTACGCGGCCGGGGTTTCGCCGGTCTCCTTCCGGAAGACCCGGGTGAAGTGGCGTTCACTCAGGCACATCCGTTCGGCGAGCGCAGCGGCGGACAGGTCGGCGGTCAGGTTCTCGGTGATCCACGCCCGCAGTTCGTCGAGGTCGCGGCGCTCGGTCGGGGCCCGCCACAGCGGGACGCTGAACTGGCTCTGCCCGCCCTGGCGCTTGAGGTACATCACCAGTTGCCGGGCCACCGCCAGCGCCAGCCGCTCGCCGTGGTCCTCGGCGACCAGGGCCAGCGCGAGATCCATGCACGCGCTGATCCCCGCGCCCGTCCACACCTTCCCCGAACGGACGTAGATCGGGTCCGGGTCCACGACGACGTCGGGGTGGTCGGCCGCCAGCCGGTCGGCGGTGGCCCAGTGCGTGGTCGCCGTCCGGCCCGCCAGCAGGCCCGCGGCGGCCAGCAGGTGCGCGCCGACGCACACCGAGGCGACGCGGCGGGCGTGCCGGGCGGTCTCGCCGATCCAGCCGACCACGTGCGGATCGATCACGGGCGCCCCGTCGCGGTCCACCGCTCCGGGCACCACGAGGGTGTCCACCCGGTCGCCGACCTGGGCGAAGGTCAGGTCGGTGGCGAGCCGGACGCCGGCAGAGGTGCGCACCTGGCCGCCGTCCGGGCCGGCCAGCAGCACCTGGTAGGGCGGCCGGTCGGACATCTCCCGGTTGGCGACCGCGAACACCTCCGCGGGCCCGGTGACGTCGAGGAGATCGACGTCGGGGAACACGGCGATGACGACACGGTGCGGAGCGGGCATGCCCCTATTGTCGCTATTGCGGCGCCGTGGCCGCCATGACGGGGTTCTGTCACATGCGGACATCCGAGCGGGCGTCCGCCGGCACGACCACATGCCGGTGCGGAACGGCAGGGACGCGTCTAGCCTTCGCGGGAGCGGTGCGCGCGGACCTTGTGGCGGTTGCCGCACCGCTCCATCGAGCACCAGCGCCTGCTGCCCGGCCGTGAGGTGTCGACGAAGATGAGGGCGCAGTTGTCCCCCGCGCACTCCCGCACGCGGTCCGCCAGCGGGCCGGTGAACAGCTCGATCGCGTCCCTCGCGACGGTCGCGACCACCTGGCTCCCGGTCGCCGGAGTGGCCCAGGAACGTAGCCCGTCCGCCGTCATCACGGGCGTCAACGGCGGGGCGGACGCCGCCCGGTTGACGGCGTCCACGTCCGCCTGCCGCGGCGTGCGCCCGTGGACGCGGTCGCCGGCCAGCCCCCACAGGGCGGTACGCAGGGCCTTCGCACGGTCGATGTCGGCGGCCGTCGTGTCCGCTTCCTCCAGGCCGAGCCGGGACACCGCGGCCCACCGCGCCAGGTCCGCCGGCTCGTGCAGCGTCTCGTAGTGGGCGTAGACCCCCACGCCGCCGCTGACCAGGAACTCCAGGCACAGGGCGCCCGGGTCGAAGCGGAAGGAGGCCCCGTCGCGCGGATGTAGCGTCAGGCTCATGTAACCACTATAAATGGTTACATGACTCTCGATTGGAAGCTCGTCATCGACTGCACGGACCCGCACGCGCAGGCCGCGTTCTGGGCCGAGGCCCTGGGCTACGAAGTGGAGGACAACAGCGTGCTGGTCGGCCGGCTCCTGGCCGCCGGCGTCGTGGGGGAGGAGGCGGTGACCCCTGACCGTACGGCCTTCCGGACGCTGCGGGCGGTACGGCACCCGGACGACCCGTTCGATCCGGACAGCGGCACCGGGCTCGGCCGCCGGATCCTCTTCCAGGCGGTCCCCGAGCCGAAGGCCGGCAAGAACCGCCTGCACATCGACCTGCACGCGGGCCCCGAGCGCAGGGACGCCGAGGTGGACCGGCTCAAGGCACTGGGCGCCACCGTGCTGCGCACCGTACGGGAGCCCGGGAGTCACCACGTGACCATGGCCGACCCCGAGGGCAACGAGTTCGACGTGCAGTGACCCTCTACAGCCAGCCGTTGTGGCGGGCCAGGCGGGCGGCCTCGATCCGGTTCCTGGTGCCGGTCTTGCCGATGGCGGACGACAGGTAGTTGCGCACGGTGCTCTCCGACAGGTGGAGGCGGGCCGAGATGTCGGAGATCGTCGAGCCGTCGGCCGCCGCGGCCAGGACGTCCCGTTCCCGGTCGGTCAGCGGGCTCGGGCCGGTGCTCAGCGCGGCCGCCGCGAGAGCGGGGTCGATGACCCGCTCACCGCGCAGCACCCGGCGGACGGCGTCGGCGAGGTCCTCGACCGGGCCGTCCTTGACCAGGAACCCGCGCGCCCCGGCTTCCATGGCACGGCGCAGGTAGCCGGGCCGCCCGAACGTCGTGAGGATGAGCACGGCGCAGCCGGGCAGGCGCTCGCGCAGGTCGGCGGCGGTCTCCAGCCCGCCGCGGCCCGGCATCTCGATGTCGAGCAGGGCCACGTCGGGCCGGGTGCGCAGGGCGGCTTCCACCACCTCGTCGCCGTGGCCGACCTGGGCGACGACCTCGATGTCCTCCTCCAGGCCGAGGAGCAGGGCCAGCGCGCCGCGCATCATGCCCTGGTCCTCGGCCAGCAGCACCTTGATCACTGACCGTCCTCCTTCGCGTACGGCACGGCCACCCGGAGCAGGAATCCTCCGTCGGGCGGGGCCGTGGTCTCCACCGTGCCGGCGGCGGCCTTCACCCGTTCGCGCAGGCCGATCAGCCCGTTGCCGTGCCCGTGGGCCTTCTTCGGCGGGCCGTCGTCGCGGATCTCCAGCACCAGGAGCCCGCCCTCGTCGCGCAGGCCGATCTCGCAGGCCGACGCGCGGCTGTGCCGTACGACGTTGGTCACGCCCTCGCGCACGGCCCAGCCGAGCAGGGCGTCGGTCTCGGGGCCGGGCCGTACGGAGGAGGTGCGGACGGTCGCCTCGATGCCGGCGTCTGCGAGCGCGGCGCGGGCCGAGTCGAGTTCGGCGGTGAGCCCCTTGCCCCGGTAGCCGGTGACGGCGGCCCGCACCTCGGTCAGCGCCTGCCGCCCGATCTGCTCGATGTCGGCCGCCTGCCCGGCTGCCGCGTCCGCGTCCACCCGCGACAGCCGGCGTACGGCCTCGGCCTTGACGACCATGACCGAGAGGGTGTGCCCGAGCAGGTCGTGCAGGTCGCGGGAGAAACGCAGCCGCTCCTCGGTCACCGCGGCCCGGGCCAGCTCCTCGCGGGTGGCCTTGAGCTCGTGGATGGCCTCCCACAACCGGATGATGATCGCCGGGATGAGGCCCGCGGTGAACGTGCCCCAGACCAGAGCGAGGATGCCGGTGAGGTCGGTGCCGGCCCCTGCGGCCACGGCCAGAGCGGCGGCGCACTCGGCGAACAGCACCACCGGAAGGACCTTGCCGCGCACGGTGATCCCGGTGGCGACGGCCAGCATGACGACCAGGTAGAGCCAGTTGTGCCGGAACCCGGCGGCGGACGCCAGGACCACCGCCGCGAGCAGTCCGAGCACCGGCAGGGCGCGCCGCCGGTCGGTGAAGGCGTAGTGCGTGGTGACCACGTAGAGCCCGGCGGTGGCCAGTACGGCAGGCCAGGCCAGCCAGAGGGGATGGGACCGGCCGTGCGCGATGTCCCACACGGGCGCCGCCGTCACGGCCACCCACATGTACATGCCCTTGGCGTCGGGGCCGCGCTCGCCCTCACGCAGCGGGTCCAGCCAGGTGTCGCGTTCGCTCGTCATCGGGAACGTCACATTAGTGGTCAGGCCCGGCGGCCGGCGCGGCGGTAGCCGTACACCGCGTAGACGCCGAAGACGAGCAGCCAGGCCGACAGGAGGACCGCCTGACGGAGGGTGGGGACGTCGCCGAACGCGATCCGCCAGGACAGGCCGGCGTAGCTGTTCGACGGGGTCCACTCGGCGATCGCCCGTAGCCAGGACGGGAAGTTCTCGACCGGCACCCACAGGCCGCCGAGGATCGCCAGCGTCAGCATGGTCGCGATGTTGGCCATCGCCGCCGACTGGCCCGACAGGCGGTAGCCGTTGCCGAGACCGAGCAGGGAGAAGGGCACGGTCCCCGCCCACAGGAGCACGACGACGGCCAGCCACCGCTGCGGGGGGAGCGTGACGTGGTTGACCAGCACGCCGGCCAGCAGCACGGCCGCGATGCTCGGCACGACGCCGACCACCCCGGTGACGACCTTCCCGGCCACGACCTGGGCCGGGGTCAGCGGGGTGAGCCGCAACTGCCGCAGCCACCCCGCCGCGCGGTCCTCCGCGATGCCGCTGCCGTTGTTGAACGCGCCGCCGAGCGCGCCGTACGCCGCCATGCTGACCATCGTGTAGATCGCGGCGTCGTGCCGGTCGCCGGGGGCCAGGCCGAGGTTGGTGAAGACGAGGTACATGACGACCGGCATCACGATCCCGAAGATCACGTAGCCGCCGTCGCGCATGGTCCTGGTCAGTTCGAGCCGTACGTATCCGAGCATCACACGCTCTCCTTCCCGGTGGTCAGCGCGACGAAGGCGTCCTCCAGGCCGGCCGGGACGACCTCCAGCCCGCGTACGGCGCCCGCGCGGGCGAGGGCCATGACGGTGGCGTCGGGGTCGCCGCTGCGCAGGTGGACCCGGCCGCCCCTGATCTCCATGTGGCGCACGCCCGGCAGGGTCGCGAGCCAGGCGGACTCACCGTCGGCCGTCACGCTCACCGTGGTCAGCGCGACCGCCCGCTTGATCTCCGCGCTGGTGCCGTCGGCGATCACCTGGCCGTGACCGAGCACGACGACGCGGTCGGCGTGCTCGTCGGCCTCGTCCAGGTAGTGGGTGCTGAACAGGATGGTCTTGCCCTGGCTGGCCAGCCCGCGCATGCCGTCCCAGAACTCGCGCCGGGCCTCCACGTCGAGCGCCGCGGTGGGCTCGTCGAGGACGATCAGGTCGGGGTCGCCGCACAGCGCCATGGCGAACCGCACGCGCTGCGCCTGCCCGCCCGACAGCCGGTCCACCCGGCGGTCGCGCAGGTCCCCGATCCGGGCGAGCGCGAGCACCCGGTCGAGGGGGAGGGGAGCGGCGTAGGTCCCGGCCACGAAGGCCAGCAACTCGCGGACCGTGACCCGGGGGATCAGACCGCCCTCCTGCGGCATCGCGCCCACCAGGCCCTGCCGTACGGCCTGCTCGGGGTCGAGCCCGAACAGCGCGGCCCGCCCGGAGTCGGGCGGCAGCAGCCCGAGCAGCAGCGCGATGGTGGTCGACTTGCCCGCACCGTTGGGGCCGAGGAGGGCCACCGTCTGGCCGCGGGGGATGGCGAGCGTGAGCCCGTCCACGGCCCGCACGGGGCCGAAGCGCTTGGTCGCCGAGGTCAGTGACACGGCGTCGGAGGATTTCGCGGTCATGCGGACGACGGTAGGCGGGTGCCGTCGGCCCAGGTAGATCCATCGATACGGCCCTGGGCAGGACAAATGTCCCACCCAGGGAATCTACAACGTAAAGGCGTCGGCTTGTCAGACCACCTCGGCCAGGACAACGGCCAGATCGCCGGGACGGGAAAGCATCGGCCAGTGACCGGTGGGCAGCTCACGCAGCTCCCACTCCGGCCCGCCCAGCGGCGCGAACGCCGGATGGCCCGTCGTGATCAGCTCCTTGACCTGCGCGAGCGGGAACGAGCAGCTCACCAGCGTCTTCGGCAGCGCGGCGAACGCGGCGGCGTCGTCACCCAGGAGGAGGGGCTGTGTGATCGTGCCGAGCGGCTGGTCGGTGGCCCGGGCGGCCATCAGCGCACGCTCGCGCTCGCCCAGTCCCTCCAGGCTCGCGCCCGACTCCTGTAGCTCGTCCCAGGAGGGCATGGGGTAGCGCCAGCCGTCCTCGACGCGCTTCTCGACGAACTCCCGCCCGGTGAGGTCGATCTGGGCCATGCCGTCCGGCACCGGGCCGCTCTCGACGTACACGACCCGGCTCACGCGGCCGGCCGCGCGGGCGGCGGCTCCGGTGATCGCGGCGCCGCTCCCGCTGTGGCCGACGAGGACCACGTCGTGCAGGTCCTCGGCCTCGACGAGGCCGGTGATGTCGCGGATGTGGGTGTCCAGGTCGAGATCGGGGGAGGCGAGGTGGGCGCGGTCGGCGAGGCCGGTGAGGGTCAGAGGGTGGACCTCGTGCCCCATTCCCCGCAGGGCGGCGGTGACGTCCCGCCACACCCACGCGCCGAGCCAGAAACCGGGAACGAGTACGTATGTCGTCATGCGTCGACACTAAAGCCGAATCAGGGCAAAATCGGTCCTGATATGTCGACCAATCGCGTTCTCGCTCTTTTGGAGCTGCTGCAGGCCAGGCCCGGGCTCACCGGTGCCGAGCTGGCCGAGCGCCTGGAGGTCGACGTGCGGAGCGTGCGCCGCTACATGCGCAGGCTGGAGGACCTCGGCATTCCGGTGGAGGCCGAGCGGGGACGCTACGGCGGCTACCGGCTCATGCCGGGATACCGGCTGCCGCCGCTCATGCTGACCGGCGACGAGGCGACCGCCGTGGTGCTCGGGCTGCTCGCGGGCCGCCGCGCGGGCCTGACGGTGGGCGAGGGGGCGGCCGAGAGCGCGCTCGCGAAGATCCAGCGGGTGCTGCCCGACGCCCTGCGCGACCGGGTCGGTGCCGTCGAGGACATGGTCGGCCTGACCACCCGTTCCGCCGCGACCGCCCGGCCGAGCGGCACCACGCTGCTGACGCTGGCCGACGCGGCCCGCCGCCGCCTGCGCGTACGGCTGGCTTACCGGTCGTACCGGGGACAGGACAGCGAGCGGACGGTCGATCCCTACGGGCTGGTGTTCCACTCGGGCCGCTGGTATCTGACCGGCCACGACCACCGCAGGGGCGAGGTGCGGACGTTCCGGCTCGACCGGATCGGCCGGGCGGAGACGACGGAGGAGGAGTTCCCCGCTCCGGGGGAGTTCGACGCGGTCGCCCACGTCATCGCGTCGCTGGCCTCCGTGCCGTACCGGTACGAGGTCGAGGTGGTGCTGGCCACGACGATGGAGGAGGCGCGGCGGCGGATCCCGCCGACGGTGGCCGCGCTCGCTCCGGCGGACGGCGGCGTGCGGATGACCGGCCGCGCCGAGCGGCTGGACGGCATGGCCCAGGTGCTGGCCGGCCTCGGCGTGCCGTTCACCGTGGTCGGGCCGCCCGAACTACGGGAGGAGGTCCGGGCGCTCGCCCGTCGCCTGCAGGAGTGGGCCGGTCAGGGTCCCGAGACGCTGACCGCCGAGGGCGGCGAGCAGGCGCGGCCTCTCTCCTGATCGCCGGTGACGCGGCCCGCGCGCCGGTGGTTCACGCGTTCTGGCTGAGGCGTGCCGTCGTTCCGTCCGGCGTACGGACGACGTCGGACACGGCGGCGCCGAGGGGGCCCGGCCGTTCTCCCGCGTCGTGCTCGCCGGCCCCGGCCGGTTCGTGCGCGAGCGGGCCGCCGGGCGGGAGACCGCGCCGCCGGGCCACCAAGTCGGACAAAAGGTCCTCCCACCGGGCGCCGATGACGTCGAGGTCGTAACGGGCGGCCGTCTTCAGCGCGTTGGCGCCCATCTCGCGGCGCAGGTCCTCGTCCTCGATGAGCGCGCAGATGGCGTCGGCCATCGCGTGGATCTTCTCCGGCTTCACCAGCAGCCCGTCGTGGCCGTGGGTGATCATCTCCTTGGGGCCGGTCGGGCAGTCGTAGCTGACGACCGGGACGCCCTTGCTCATCGCCTCCAGGATGACCATCGGCATGCCCTCGTGGCGGGAGCTCAGCACGAACATCGAGGCGTCCGCGAGGACGGCGCCGACGTCCTCGGCCGGGCCTTCGAGGAACACCCGCTCGGAGAGCCCGCGCTTGTCGATCGACGCCTGGAGCTTCTCCTGCCGGGGGCCGCCGCCGTAGATCCGCAGCGTCCAGTCCGGATGCCGCGCCGCCACGTGCGCCCACGCGCGGATGAGCAGGTCGTAGCCCTTGCCCCAGGTCAGGCGGCCCACGGTGACGACGGTCTTCGCGGTGAGCGGCGAGACGCCGCCGTTCAGGCGGGGCGTCGCGTTGGGCACCTGCGCCAGCACGGCGGGGAGGTCCTTGCGCGCCTTCCCGAAGGAGCGCTCGTAGGTGCGCAGGTCGGCCTGGGTGAGGGTGACGACCGCGTCGTGCCTGCCGTACCTGCGGATGATCTGCTTGCGCACCAGCGGCTGGTGCGAGGACAGGTTCCCGTGCTCCTGGGCCACCGTGATGATCTCCGGGGGAGCGAAGCGCGCGGCGATCAGGTTCAGGCCGGGCCGGGTCCCGATGAGGATGCCCCGGCGGCGGGAGCGGATGTAGCGGACCAGCTTGAGATCGGTGCGCAGGGTGAACCAGTGGTAGGCCGCCTCGTCCTTCGGCACCAGCCTGCTCGGGAACCGCGACAGCAGGCCCTTGCGGCGGGGCAGCCGGTCGTCGAGGTAGCGGACGCGCACTCCGGGGGGCACGGGGAGAAAGGGCTCCTCGCGTTCCCGTACGACGCTCACGATCTCCACGTCGTGGGTGCGCGCCAGATATCCGGCGAGGTTGAAGACCGTCCGGATCGTGCCCCCCATGCCGTTGGCGTGCAGCAGCAGGATGCGGATCTCGCGACCGTCGGGCGGCGGCGCCGACCTGGCACGCTGGCGGTCACGGGCCTCCAGCGCCCGTACGACCACCCTGGCCGCTTTCCTTGCCACCCTGCGATGAAGAGAAGCCACAGTCACGCCCCGTTTCGCGTCAGATGAAGATCCCCTTTCCCTATGACGTAACCGGCAGTTGTTCCGTTGTTGTGAACTAGGTCACATCGTGCTTGGAAAGCCGATATATGGTCGTCCGTTTGCTGGGGGCGTCCTCCAGGAAGGCCGGCACCTGGTGCACCGCGACCTGCTCGAACACGCCTTCGGGGAGATAGGAGCAGGCGCGGTCGGGCACTCCGATAAGGACATCGCCGCCTGCTCGGGACAGGAACGGGGTGACCCGCCGGGCCAGCGGCTCCTCGTAGTAGACGTCCCCGGCCAGCACGACCTGCTGGGACGGCGTTCCGTCGAGCAGGTCGCCTTCGGCGACCCGCACCGCGACGCCGTTGGCGCGGGCGTTCACGCGGACGGCCGCCAGCGCGTACGGGTCGACGTCGTTGGCGACGACCAGGGCGGCGCCGGCCAGCGCCGCGGCGACCGCGACCAGCCCCGAGCCCGTGGCGAGGTCGAGGACGGTGCGGCCCCGCACGATCTCGGGGTGGTCGAGCACGTGCCGGGCCAGCGCCTGCCCGCCGGCCCAGGGGCAGGCCCAGAAGGGCAGCCGCCCGGCACGCTCCCACAGCTCGTACACGTGGTCGTCCCCGCCCGCGTCCGGCACGGCACCCGGAACGGCGGCCGGCGTGATCAGGCGCAGCCGTATCTCCGGCACGTACGGCACGGCCGCGAGCTTGGTGTGCGCGCGGACGAAGTCCTCGGCGTCGTCCTCCACGGCCGCCGATCGTAGCCGCCCGGACACGTGTCCGGGCTACGAGTCCGCGAGGAGGATCGGCGGCGCAGGCCGGGGGGCCTCACATCTGGACGTCGTCGGCGACAGTGGAGGCCGGAGTGTTGAGGATGCCGTCGAACGCGTCGAGGACGGGGGTGTGCACGTAGGCGCTCTGTATCCGGATGCGGTCGGGGCCGGGGATCTCGTGGCGCGCCCGGCGGAGATCGGCGATGGCGAGTCCGAGACCGGCGTCGGCGAAGGCGGCTTCGACGCTTCCACGCTCGGGCGGCTCCAGGGCGGTGTTGTCGATGGCGAAACCGAAGCGAGCGTTCTCGTCCGGACGCATGTCGGCGGTGTACCCGGTGATGCTGGTCAGGGCGAGGGCGACGTAGTCATCGCCCAGGGAGTTGTGCAGATGCTGTCCCATCGGGAGCCCCGTGAGGTGTCCGTCGAAGGAGACCGGCGTTTTCTGGATGTGGGCGTTGTGGGCCGCCAGCACGATGCGGGTTCCGGGGCCGAGGCGCTCCAGGTGCCACAGGACCGACCCGGCCATGTAGACGTCCCGGGCCGAGGTGTCGGCGGTCAGGCCGCTTCCGGCGTACAGGTCGGCCATGGCGCGGAAGGTGTAGTCGCCTTGGCAGGCGCCTTCCAGGCGGCGCAAAGCGATGTCGTAGCTGCGCTGGTCCGCGCGGGAGACGTACAACGGTTCGACGGCCCGGAACCGGATGAGCAGGCGCATCAGGATCGCGCTGAGGGCGTCCTGTTCGGCGCTGGTCAGGCGGGTCCATGCGGGCGCGGCTGCGGCCGCGGAGGCACCGGCGAACGATCCGGCGATCCGCATCGCCGTCTGGACCGCCGGTAGGGCTTCGGGGTCGACCTGGCGCAGGTAGTCGGCGACCGGGGCAAGGGCGGGAAGCAGGGACCCGCCGGCCGCCGGGATGTCGATCCCGGCGAAACGCACCGGCACCGCGGCTGTGGCGTTGTGCCGGCGGATCCAGCGCAGTGGCTCCTCGACCCCCACGGGGATCGACGCGGCGAGATGGGCCGACAGATCATGGTCGGTGCCCTCCCCCTGAGCCCAGGCGTCAAGGGGGAAGCCTTCGCTGAAGCCGTACTCGAAGGCCAGGACGGTGAAGCCGCAGCGTTCGACCAGGAACCGCAGGATTCGCCGGCGCATGAGAGAGAACTCGGTGATGAAGTGAGAGTTCTCGCCGATCGCGACGACGCGCGCGTCGCCGACCATGTCGCGCAGCGGCTCCAGATCATCGAGTGGCGCCCCCGGATCGAGGTGGGTGAGCGGAACGGCATGGCGGTGAAGCCAGCCGGCGAACGGGTTGTGGTGGAACGAAGCGGGCATGCGTTGGCTCGATTCCGAAGTGCTGGAACTCTGAAGTGCTGAAACGCGAGTGGATCAACGGTGCGGGGGCGCCGGCGCCGCGGTCTCCAGTTCGTCGATGCTTCCGGACATGATCGTGCGGAGGTGTTCGGTGATGTGCTGGAGCGGCCAGTCCCACCAGGCCACCGCGAGGAGACGCTCGATGTCCGCGTCGCTGTAGCGGCGGCGGATGAGCCGGGCGGGGTTGCCGCCCACGATGCCGTAGTCGGGGACGTCGTCGACGACGACGGACCCGGAGGCGATGATCGCTCCGTGGCCGATGCGTACGCCGGGCATCACCATGGACCGGTATCCGAGCCAGACGTCGTTGCCGACCACGGTGTCGCCCCGTGCGGGCAGGCCGGTGATGAGGTCGAAGTGCTCCGCCCAGGAGCCGCCCATGATCGGGAAGGGGAACGTCGAGGGGCCGTCCATGCGATGGTTGGCGCCGTTCATGATGAACCGCACACCCTCGCCCAGCGCGCAGAACTTCCCGATGACCAGTTTCTCCGGCCCGTAGTGGTACAGCACGTTGCGGGTCTCGAAACCGGTCGGCTCGTCCGGGTCGTCGTAGTAGGAGAACTCTCCGACCTCGATCAGCGGTGAGGTGATCAGCGGTTTGAGCAGCACCACCCGCGGCTGCTCGGGCATCGGATGCAGCACGGTCGGGTCGGCGGGCACGGTCGGCATCACGTTGTTTCCTTCCAAGGGGCGTTCACGGGCCTGGGCGCGTCAGGCGTTGAGGACCTCTGACGGCTCGCCGAGCATGCGCGCCAGGGCGAGAGGCTGCCGCAGTGCACAGGACAGCCGACCGACGCGGCGGGGTGTCCTGATTCGTTCTCACCGGCGATCCCGGTGCGCTCACCCGCGGCGAGCGAGCAGGTCACCGAGTCACGGGCGAGCCTGCGGTCGAAGGACGCGGCGACCGCAAGAGCGGTGATCTGTGCAGGCGTTCAGGCGATCCGAAGCACTCGGGACAGGGCGGCCGGCAGAGGCCGCACGGCCGGGCGAGCGCTTCGGAAGAGCATCGATGACTCCACTATTGCGACGGTTGGTGCATTAAGATACTGCCACGACCCGTCCCACCGAGCAACCGGACCACCAGCGATGACTCCTTCAGCGCCACAACCCGAGGGTGCCCGGCCCGTGCCGGCGCCCCGGCCCCGCCCCGGCGGCCGTACCGCCCGTATTCGCAGGCAGGTGCTCGACGCGGTCCTCGCGGAGCTCGGGGAACACGGTTATGACGGGCTCACCATGGACGCCGTCGCCGCCCGCGCGGGTGTGCACCGTGCGACGGTGTACCGGCGCTGGGGAGATGTCGGAGGGCTGCTCGCCGACGTCCTGGACGCGGCCAGTGACGACGCCTGGCAACCCCCGGACACCGGCTCCCTGGAGGGCGACCTGGCGGCGCTGAACCGCGAGATCCAGGACGCGCTGACCGCACAGCCGCCGATCGTGGCGGCCTTGATCGCCGCCTCGTTCCGTTCCGAAAAGGCCGACCACGCCCAACGGCGGCTCTGGGAGGATCGCTACGCCCGCTGTGAGGTCATCGTCGACCGGGCCATCCGGCGCGCCGAACTCCCCCCGCACACCGACGCCCGGCCACTGCTCATCGCCGCCACCGCACCCGTGTACCACCAACTGGTGCTTCTCCGCACACCACCCGACCCCGGCCTGCCCGGCCGGGCGGCCAGAACCGCCGCCCTCGCCGCATCCGCCGACGCCTTCACCACGCCCTCATCGGCCGGCGACACCTGACGGGCCCGGGCAGCCCCGGCCGATCCGGGTACGCGACGTGTGGCGGTTCGCGCGGCCGGGTGCACGGAACCCTGCGGGTGGAAGGCGGCCACCTAAAGGAGCGTGAGCTGTTCGGGCGTCGCGGCCGGTGCGGGCGGGGAGACCGGCCGCTCGCCGGGCCGCTGCCCAGCACGGGGGCCGCGCGCCCCTGCTGCTCGCTCACCGCGCGCTCCTGCTGCTTCACCCCCGCGCGTGGCCGACCGGCCGATGCCGTGCTCGCGGGCGAGCGTGCGCACGGCCTGGCTGATCCGTTCCTGGTACGCCTTGGGCGCGTAGGCGCCCCGGCCGTACAGCTCCAGATAGCGGGGGACGAGCCGGGGATGCTCGCGCGACAGCCAGGCCATGAACCACTCGCGTGCGCCCGGCCGCAGGTGGAGCACGATCGGCGTGACGTGCGTCGCGCCGGTCTCGGCGATGCGGCACACGGTGCTCTCCAGCGCCGCCGGGGAGTCGCACAGATAGGGGAGGATCGGCGCCATGAGCACGCCGCACGGGATGCCGTGCTCGTTCAGCGTGGCGCACACCTCCAGCCGCTTGCGCGGCGACGGGGTGCCGGGCTCGACGGCCCGCCACAGCGACTCGTCGGTGAACCCCACCGAGACGGCCGTGCTGACGTCGGTCACCTCGGCCGCCTCGGCGAGCAGGTCGAGGTCGCGCAGGATCAGCGAGCCCTTGGTGAGGATCGAGAACGGGTTGCGGGCGTCCCGCAGGGCCGCGAGGATGCCCGGCATCAGCCGGTAGCGGCCCTCGGCCCGCTGGTAGCAGTCGACGTTGGTCCCCATTGCGATGGGATGCCCGCCCCATCGAGGCGCCGCCAGCTCCCTGCGTACGAGGTCGGGGGCGTTGACCTTCACGACGATCTTCGAGTCGAAGTCGCGGCCGGAGTCCAGGTCGAGGTATTCGTGCGTCCTGCGGGCGAAGCAGTACGTGCACGCGTGGGTGCAGCCCCGGTAGGGATTGATCGTCCACTCGAACGGGACCCGGCTGGCCGAGGGGACCCGATTGATGATCGACCGCGCGTGGATCTCGTAGAACGTCACGCCGCGGAATTCCGGGGTGTCGAAGGTCCGCGTCACGGCAGACCGAGCGAACAGGGGCGTCGTCTCGCCCGGCCCGCCGTCTTGCCCGCCGTCCCCCGTGTCCATGCCCACGTCGAGGCGTAGCCCGTCCCACCGCACTCTTCGATTAGAACAGAGGTTCGATGGAGATCGCAACGTGCAACGCGTCGTAAATCGCGGCCCTGGAAACGGCTAACGATCTTCATCGTTGGGCAGAACGTCGGCACATACCTTGCGTTCTGGGAGAGTTGCGCGATGGCCTGGTCGCAGGACGAAGAGCGGATGCTGGCGATGATCGAGCGGCACCTCACCGACGAGGATCCGAAGCTTGCGGCCAGACTCGAGTCGTTCAACCACCGTGCGGGGCGCGGGCGGCAGGGGCGGGGTGCGGGCCGTCGCCGGCCGGGCCGCTCCACCGTGATCATCGCGGTGAGCTGGCTGCTCATCGCCACGTTGATCGCGACCTTGCTGGTCATGGCCCTGCGGCACGACGCCGCGGCTCTCCCGGTGTAACGGCGTTCAGGACCTCGCCGAGCACCCACACCCCCCGCCGATCAGGTTGGACGCGGATGATCGGGTAGCGGTCGTGTAATGCGAGCGTGGTTGGGTGCCAGGCGTGCTCGGCACCCAACCACCGGCCGAAGAAGGCCCGGCGCGAGCCGGTTCAGCTCTTACGCGGTCACTTGGGGGTGTCGGTCTTCGGGGGTTTTCTCCTCGTCCGCCGACGTGGAGAGCTTGTTTTGCGGACCGCGGACGGCGGTGTAGACGAACAGGAGGCCCATGACGACGACACCTGCCCACATGGCCTGCTGCCAGCCGTCGACGAAGGACTGACGGGCGGCATCGACCAGCGCCTGCGCGTGGGAGCCGGCAGTGCCCGCGGCCTCGATGGCGTTGGCGACGCCCTGGCGTGCGGCGTCCGCCGCGCCTTGAGGGATGCCGCCGAGCCTGTCATCGATGGCACTGCGGTAGCCACTCGCCAGGAGGGCGCCGAGCAGGGCGATGCCGAGTGCGGTGCCGAACTCGCGGGTGATGTCGTTGAGCGCGGAGGCGACACCCTGCTTCTCCCGCGACAGGGAGCTGGTGATGGCCTCGGTGGAAGGGGTCATCGACAGGCCCATGCCGATGCCCATGGCGAGCATGCCGGGCAGGATGGACAGGTAGCCGCCGTCGACGGAGACGATGCCGGCCATGAGGGCCAGACCGGCGCCGAACAACGCGATTCCCGCCGCCATGGTCGGGCGGGCGCCGATACGCGCGGCCGACTTGTGCGCCAAGCCGGAGGTCATCATCATCAGCACGGCCATGGGCATCATCGCCAGGGTGGACAGCAGTCCCGACCAGCCGAGGACGGCTTGCAGGAATGGGAAGAGGACCACGAAGACACCCGCCTGGACACCGAAGACCACCAGCAGGGTGATGGAGCCGCCGGACAGGCCGCGCTCGCGGAAGAGGCGCACATCCAGCAGGGCCGCGTCCCTGCGGCGCAGCTCCCAGGCCACGAAGAAGATCAGGGCCACCAGACCGGCGACGAGACTGGTCAGAGTGACAGGGTCGCCCCAGCCGCGCTCCGGGCCTTCCTGCAGGACGAAGATGAGGCCTACCACGGCGACGACGGAGGCCAGTGCGCCCATGGTGTCGAAGGAGTGCCCGGAGCGCTCGCGAGAGTTGGGTACGGACCGCATCATGCCGAGCGAGACGAGGACCAGGACGACGGGCAGCACGAACAGCCACCGCCAGTCCGCCACGTCCACGAGCAAGGCGGAGAGGAACATGCCGATGATGCCGCCGCCTCCGGCGACGCCGGTCCACACGCCGATCGCCTTTCCACGCTGCTCGTCGGGAAAGGTCGAGGTGATCACGGCGAGGGTGATCGGCATGATCACCGCAGCGCCCACACCGCTGAGCACCCGGGCGGCGATCATGACCTCGGATGACGGGGCCAGGCCCGCCAGCGCGCCGGCGAATCCGAAGATGATCAGGCCGGTGATCAGCATAGGTTTGCGGCCCAGCCGGTCACCGATCGCGCCGAGCGGAAGCAGCAGCGCGGCCAGGGTGAGGGTGTAGACGTTGATGATCCACAGGATTGTGCTCTGCGAGGCGCCGAATTCGACGGCCATGTCAGGCTGGGCGACGTTCAACCCGGTCACCGAGGCGATGACCGCCATCAACGCGACACAGACGGCGATCAGGATGGAGCGCAGTTGGCGCGCGTCCGGCGCGCCCCTGCCGCTCGCTTCGGCGGTTGCCCCCTCTGCGGGCTGGTTCGTGCTCATGAATTTCCTCTCGGAAAAGGCAGGTCGAAAGGGGTGCATGGCCCAGCGGATCAGGGCCATCCACGTGCGACGATATCCATGCCTTGCATGAGGGGCATATGATGTTGCCTATGAAGCAAGAAGATGAAGACTTGGACAGCCTCGTACGCAAACGCATCCGCGCCCTGCGGGTCGCACAGGGCTGGTCCCTGGAAGAGCTGGCCACCCGCGCCCGGCTCAGCCAGTCCTCACTGAGCCGGATCGAGAACGGCCAGCGCCGCCTCGCGCTGGATCAGCTCGTCACCCTCGCCCGCGCCCTGGACACCTCCCTCGACCAGCTGGTCGAGACCGCCACCGATGACGTCGTCACCAGCCCGATGATCGACGGCACCCACGGCGTGATGCGCTGGCCGATCAAGGGCGACCCCGGCATGACCGTGATGCGTCAGCGCATGACCGAGCCGCCGCCCGACAATCCCGCCCGCATGCGCGCCCATCCGGGCCGGGAATGGCTTGTCGTCCTGTCCGGCACGGCGATCCTCATGCTGGGCCACCGCCGCTTCCGCCTCGAGGCCAACCAGGCTGCCGAGTTCCCCACGATGATGCCGCACGCCATCGGCGCCGAAGGCGGACCGTGCGAGATCCTGGGCATCTTCGACCGCGAGGCGCGGCGCGGACACCAGCGCGAGGACGGCGGCCGCGATGACCGAGAGGCCCATGACTGATATGCGAAAGGTGCCTGACGCCGCTGAACGCGCAAGGGTGGCCGTCTTGCGCGTCCGGCAGCGCCGGCGGCCATCGTCTTGCGTTCTGCGAAAGAGATTATGCCGATCGCGCATGGGCTTCGTAATGTGACGTCATGACCCGAACACACCTGCACACCGGCCACGACCACCAGCACGGCGCCGGCAGCCAAGAGGAGATCCTCGACCTGGACGCGGAAGTCCTCGCCGAGCACCTCAGGGCCATCATCGAGTGGCTGCCCCTGGCCACCGGTCCGAGCCATATCGTGGATGTGGGCTGCGGCACCGGAGCGGGCACCTTCGCCCTCCTCGACCGCTTTCCCGATGCGCGCGTCACAGCCGTCGACACCTCACCCGAGCACCTGCGGCGCCTGCGAGAGAAGGCATGCGCCCGTGACATGGATGACCGCGTGCACATCGTGCAGGCCGACCTCGACGACGCCGACTGGCCCGACCTCGGCACGCCCGACCTCGTCTGGGCGTCGGCCTCGATGCACCACATGGCCGACCCCGACCGCGTCATACGCAACATCCACGACCTGCTCGCGCCCGGCGGCCTGTTCACCGTCGTCGAACTGGCCGGCGTCCCCCGCTTCCTGCCCGCCGACGCACCCGAGGACCGGCCTGGCCTGGAAGAGCGCTGCCACGCCGCGACCGATCACCTCCACGCCGAACACCTGCCCCACCGCGGCGCCGACTGGGGACCGATGCTGACCGCCGCCGGATTCGCTCTCGAAGGCGAACGCACCATCACCGTGCACATCGAGGGCTCCCGCAACGAGGCGATCGGCCGCTACGCCCTCAGCGCCCTGCAGCGCATCCGTGGCGCCGCCGCCCAGGCGCTCTCACCCGAAGATCTCGCCGCGCTCGACCGGCTGCTCGACACCGGCAGCCCGCACAGCATCCTGCGCCGCGGCGACCTCGCGGTACGCACAGAACGCACCGTCTGGGCCGCCCGCCGCACCTGAGCTCACCGAGCGCGCAGACTTTGTTCGCCCGGCATCCTCAGCACCTGAGGTCAGGACAGGGACTTGAGGAAGTGCGCCGCGACCGGGGCGGCCACCTCGCCGCCCATGCCGCCGGCCTCCACGACGACGGCGAAGGCCAGGTCGCCGCGGAAGCCCATGAACCAGGCGTGCGAGTCGAGTTCGGGCCCGGTGCCGAACTCGGCGGTCCCGGTCTTGCCCGCCGTACCCGCGGGCAGTCCGGCGGCGTGGGCGGTCCCCTTGGTGACGACCGCCCGCATCATCGACCGCAGGTTCTTGACGACCTCCTCCGGCAGCTTCTTGGGAGCGGTCTTCTGCTCCAGCGAAGGCACCAGCGTGGGCGGCCGCCAGGAGCCGTCGGCCACCGCCGCCGCCACGGTCGCGATCACCAGCGGGCTGGCGGTGATCCTCGCCTGCCCGAACGACTCGGCGGCGAGTTCGGCGTCGCTGGTGGCCTTCGGCATGCTGCCGGGGGTCGCCGGGACGCCGATGCGCAGCGGCTGGTTGAAGCCCAGGTCCGTCGCCAGGTCGTACAGCTTGCGCGCCCCCAGCTTCTGCGCGGCGAGCGGGGCGAACGTCGTGTTGCACGAGTGGGCGTAGGAGTCGAGGAACGACAGCGACCCGAACGCCTCGTGGTCGGAGTTGCGGATCTTCAGCCCGCCGACGACCGCCTCCTTGGGGCAGGTCACCCGGCTCGACGGGGTGAGTCCCTCGGCCAGCAGCCCGGCCGCCGTGACCGTCTTGAACGTTGATCCGGGAGCGTACTTGCCGTCCAGCGCCCGGTTGAAGCCGCCCCGGTTGTTCACGACGGCGAGGATCTCGCCCGTCGAAGGCTTGACGGCGACGAGCGAGGCGGGTTTGTCCAGATCGCGTACGGCGTCGGCGGCGGCCTTCTGCACCTTCAGGTCGAGGCTGGTCCGCAGGTCCTTGCCGGGGGAGCCCTTGACGGTGTGCAGGGTCTTCCGGCTCTCGCCCACCACCTGGATCTCGGTGGTGGGAGTGCCCGCGAGCTGCTTCTGGAACGTCTCCTGCAGGCCGCCGCGGCCCACGGCGTCGCCCTTCTTGTAGGCGGTGCCCAGCTTCTCGACGTCCTCGTCCTTGGCCTTGTCCAGGAAGCCGACGAGCTGCTGCACCGAACCGCCCACGTCGCCGCCGTCGATGCGGTCGCCGTTGGCGGCGGTGACGGCCCCCCGCTGCGGCCACGACGTCTTCAGCGCCAGGTGGTTGGTCCCGTCGAGCGCGGGGTGGACCGCGGACGGCGACCAGTCGACCTTCCAGTAGTGGTCCTTTACCACGAGCTTGAGCGAGCCCTTGTAGGTCCAGTCGCCGACGTTCTTCACGGTGGCGGTCGCGGTGTAGGAGGCGGTCGCCCGGTCGTCCTTCGCCGCGCCGGCCCGTACGTCGCGGACGGCGACCTTCGTGACCGCGAGGTTCTTGGTGAGCTCGGCGTACGCCGCGTCGAAGCCGGCGGCGGGTGAGGCGAGCTCGGCCTTCATCGCCGCGAGGTCGCCCCTCGACCAGGCCGCGGTGAACCGGGCCGCGGTCTCCTGCGGCGTGCCGCGTGTGTGCAGCACGTAGTAGGCGCCACCCGCGGCCGCCCCCGCCAGCACGACGGCCGCGGCGGCCGAGATCGCGATGGTACGTCCTCGTGGCACGCACACCCCCAATGACGGCCCTGTGGTCGGGACCAGAGCCTAGCGGGGCCAAATCGTTATTTACACTCCGGCTTCGCCGGCGCCCTTGACGCTGGCGCCGTACCGGGGGACGTACTCCTGGCCGGACAGGCGCTGGATCGCGGCCATGACCTCGTCGGTCACCCGCCGCCGGTCCCGGGCGCTGCCCGGGTCGCCGGTGAAGGTCATCGGCTCGCCGAACCGCACGCCGATGCTGTGCAGGCGCGGCACCGTGGTGCCGGGCGGCAGCACCTTCTCGGTGCCGAGCATGGCGACGGGCACGACCGGGGCGCCGGTGGTCAGCGTGAGCCAGGCCACGCCCACCTTCCCCCGGTACAGCCGGCCGTCGGGGGAGCGGGTGCCCTCGGGATAGATGCCGAACAGTTCGCCCGCCTTCAGCACCTCCACCGCGGCGTCGAGCATGTCCTGGGCGGCGGAGACGTTCTCCCGGTCGATCTCCATCGCCCCCATCGCGCGCATCCAGGCCGCGACGAGGGGGTTGCCGGTGAAGTACTCCTTCTTCGCCACGAACCGCACCATCCGCGGCACCACGGCCGGCATGAAGAACGAGTCGAGCACGGACAGGTGGTTGGAGGCGAGGATCGCGGGCCCGTGCGCGGGGACGTGCTCACGTCCTTCCATCCGCGGCCGCCACAGCGCGTGCATGACGGGAACGCTGACGAACTTCAGGGCGGGGTAGAGCACGGCCTCTCCTTCTCCGGTCCGACGGACATACCCTAGGCCGCCCGGACCACCGTTCAGGTGTACAACCCCTGCAACACACTCCCTCGTGTTTTGTACGGCTTCACCAACGGTTCTCTGTACCTACTAGTATGTACAGCGTGAGCGTACCGGACCGCCTGATCGAGAGCACCCGCGAACTGCTGTGGGAGCGCGGCTACGTCGGAACCAGCCCGCGGGCCATCCAGCAGCGGGCGGGAGCCGGTCAGGGCAGCATGTATCACCACTTCTCCGGCAAGCCCGACCTCGCGCTGGCCGCGATCGGCCGTACGGCGGAGGAGATGCGCGCCGGGGTCGAGGAGATCCTGGACGGTCCGGGCACGGCCCTCGAACGCGTGTCGGCCTACCTGCGGCGCGAGCGGGAGGTGCTCCGGGGCTGCCCGATCGGCCGGCTCACCCAGGACCCCGACGTCATGGCCGATCCGGCGCTGCGGCGGCCGGTGGAGGAGACGTTCGCGTGGCTGCGCGACCGGCTCGCGGCGGTGCTGGCCGAGGGGCGCGACCGGGGCGAACTCGGCGCCGGTCTCGATCCCGGAGCGACCGCCGCGACGGTCGTGGCGGTGCTGCAGGGCGGATACGTCCTGGCCCGCGCGGCCGGCTCACCCGAGCCGTTCCATCAGGCCGTCGACGGTGTGCTCGCCCTGCTGTCCCGCATCTGAGCGTCCCAGGAGACCCGCGCCGTGTACGCGATGCAGTACGAGATCACCCTGCCCGCCGACTACGACATGTCGATCATCCGGGAGCGGGTGGCCACTCGCGGGCACGCCCTCGACGACCGGGCCGGGCTCGGCCTCAAGGCCTACCTGATCCGCGAGCGGGGCGCCGCCGGGTCGCCGGTCAACCAGTACGCGCCGTTCTACCTCTGGCACGACGCCGGGAGGATGGGCGAGTTCCTGGTCGGCGGGGGTGGCTTCCAGGGGATCGTCGGCGACTTCGGCCGGCCGGTCGTCCAGCATTGGACGGGCCTGGCCGTCGAGGCGGGCCCGGCCAGGAGGACGGCGCCCCTCGCGGCGCCCCTCGCGGCGTCGCGCCTGCTGACGCCGATGCCCGCCTCGGCCGACCCGGCCGAGCAGGTGGCCGGCGCCCTCGCCGAGCTGCGTGACCTGGGCGGCGCGCAGGGCCTGCACACCGCCGCCCTCGCCGTGGACCCGCATCACTGGCGCCTGGTGACGTTCGCGCTGTGGGAGCGGGAGGTGCCCGCCGCGCACGCCGGCGCGGAACGCTACGAGGTGCTGCACCTGTCCGCGCCCGGCCTGGCGAGCCTGCCCCGGGGCCGGGCCTGGTGAGCAGGGCGGGAAAAGAACGACGCCCCGCGAGAACGAGTCTCGCGGGGCGCCCACGTCGAGGGCCGATGTGGCGGTCGCCTCCTCGGCGAGATGCACAACACGGCTCCAGCCGAACGGTATTCCGTGAAGGCGGTGATTGCGGCCCGGGGGACACAAACCACATCGGCCATGGATGACTTTAGCCGACTTCCGCCCCTGCTTTCTCCCGCCCACCGCATCGGGGTCCGTCATCAGCGGGCCAAGCCTGGGTGCACTATCGTCGGCGGGTGGCGAATTCGATCAGAACAGAACGGCTCGTGCTGCGGCGCTGGCGCGAGGAGGACAGGGAGCCCTTCGCCGCTCTGAACGCCGATCCTGTCGTCATGGAGCACTTCCCGGCCACGCTCTCCCGCGAGGAGAGCGACGCGCTGGTCGAGCGCATCGAGGCCGGGTTCGACGAGCGCGGGTTCGGGTGGTGGGCGGTCGAGGCGGACGGGGAGTTCATCGGCTTCACAGGGCTGTCGGTCCCGAGGTTCACCGCCCACTTCACGCCGTGCGTGGAGATCGGCTGGCGGCTCGCCCGCTCCGCCTGGGGGCGCGGGTACGCCACGGAGGCGGCGCGGGCGTCGCTGGAGGACGGGTTCGGCCGGGTCGGCCTGACCGAGGTCGTCTCGTTCACGGCGGTGCGGAACGTCCGCTCGCAGGCGGTCATGCGACGGCTCGGGATGACCCACGACCCGGCCGGGGACTTCGACCACCCGGTGCTTCCCGAGGGGCACCCGCTGCGCCGACACGTGCTGTACCGGATCCGGAGGCAGGGGTGAGCGGCATGCGGTTGCTGGTGCTGGGCGGCACGACGTTCGTCGGCCGATGGGTGGTCACGGCCGCGGTGGAGCGCGGCTGGCACGTCACCACGTTCACCCGTGGGCTCGCGGGATGGGCCCACCCCGGGGCCGAGGCGGTGACCGGTGACCGGCTCCGCCCGGCCGACCTGGCCCCGCTCGCCGAGGGCCGCTGGGACGCCGTGGTGGACACCTGGGCCGGCGCGCCCCGGGCCGTGCGCGACAGCGCCCGCGCGCTGGCCGGGTGCGCGGACAGGTATGTGTACGTCTCCAGCAGGGCGGTGTACGCGCCCCCGACGCCGGCCGGCCTGAACGAGGACTGGCCCACGGTCGAGGCGTCCGCGGACGCCGGGGACATCGACTACGCCCCCAACAAGCGGGGCGGCGAGATCGCCGTGGAGGAGGCCTTCGGCGACCGCGCCGTGCTGGCGAGGGCAGGGCTGATCCTCGGGCCGTACGAGCTCCCCGGACGGCTGCCGCACTGGCTGCTGCGAGCCGCGCGGGGCGGGGAGATGCTCGCCCCCGGCCCGGCCGGCCAGCCGTTCCGCTACGTGGACGTACGGGACCTCGTGGCCTGGCTCCTCGACGCGGCCGAGGGCGGCGTCTCGGGCCAGGTCAACCTGGTCAACCCGGAGGAGCACGCCACGACCCGGGACCTGCTGGAGTCCGCGGTCGCCGTGACCGGCGGGCTGACGGAGCTGGTCTGGGTCGAGCCCGAGGCGATCGAGGCCGCCGGGATCGACCGGTGGGCGGCGCTGCCGGGATGGATCCCGCCCGGTCCGGCGCAGGCCGGGCTCATCCGGACCGACGTCGGCCGGGCCCTGGCGACCGGGCTGCGGTGCCGTCCGGTGGTGGAGACCGTCGCCGACACGTGGGCGTGGCTGACCGGGTCCGGCGAGACCCCCGAGTTCCCGCCCGGGCTCGACCCCGCCGAGGAGCGGGCCGTGATCGACGCCTGGCGGCGGTCGGCGCGCCCCTGACGCACGTGGTGGGGCCGGCTCCCCGCCCTCGGCGGTCGGCGTCGTGGTCCTGCTGGAGGAGATCCGGGCCGTCGGGTGACGCCGGGACTCAGGCGGCTGCCGTCAGGTCGCGGATCGCCCGCAGCACCTCCTCGGCCCGCTCGATGTGGAGGTGCTGATGGGAGGCGCCCTCGATCACGCGCTGCTCTCCCGCGGGCACCGAGCGGGCGATCCCCGCGTGCAGGGCGCGCACCCCGTCGTGCGCCTCACGCACCACCTCCTCCGGCATGAACTTCGCCCAGTAGGGGTTCACGCCGCCCGCGGTCAGCACGATCAGCGGGACGTCGGGCAGCGGTCCGCCGTCACGCAGCTCGCCGTAGATCTCGGTCTCGAAGTTCTCCGTCTCAGAAAGGCTCGTCCGCCACGACGCCAGGTGGTGGTCGATCAGCGCCTCGCGCACCGGCGCGGGCCACTCGGCGTACAGGCGGGCGTACGCCTCGCGGGCGGCCCGGCGCTGCTCGTCGGTCAGCTCCGGCATCCGCGCCGGGTCCGGGCGCATCTGCTCCGCCAGTTCGGCGGCCTGCGCCGGCATGTGGTCGAGGATGTCCTCGTGGCCGGGGTCCAGCAGGAGGAGACCGGCGACCTCGCCGGGGAAGAGCTGCGCGTACCGGCGCGCGTAGAAGGCGCCGAGGGAGTGGCCGACCAGGAGGAACGGCCCGGGAACCGCCGCGGCCCGCAGGAGGTCGCGCAGTTCGGCGGCGACCTCGGCCGCGCTGCGGGGGAGGGGCACGGAGGTGCTCCAGCCCGTGCCGGCGCGGTCGTACAGCACGCTCGTGGCGAACGCCGCCGCGCCCTCCTGGACGTTGAGGAAGTCGAGGCCCACCAGGCCCGCGCCGGGCAGGAACACCACGCTCGGCCCGCCCGAGCCCGAGCGGTGCAGCATCAGCCGCCGTTCTCCGACGTCGTACAGGCGCCCCAGTGGCGGCGCCGTTGTCCCCGATGACGGTCGTCCCATGCCGGTCCCTCCCATAATGATCGTTCGCATTTCTGCGAACGGTAGCACACGTGCGATCATTCGGACCATGGACGTGATGGACGTGCTCGCGCATCCGGTGCGGCTGCGCGTCGTGCAGGCGCTCGCCGGTGGGCGGGTTCTCACGACCTCGCAGTTGTGCGAGCGCATATCGGATGTGCACAAAGCGACCGTCTACCGCCACGTGAGCGCGCTCACCGACGCCGGCGTGCTGGAGGTGGACGGCGAGCACCGCGTGCGCGGCGCGGTGGAACGGCGCTACCGGCTGCGCGAGCGCGTGGTGATCGACGCCGGCACCGTGGCGGCGATGTCGCCGGAGGACCACCGGCGCACCTTCGCCACGGCGATGGCCGCGCTGATCTCCGAGTTCGACGCCTATCTCGGTCTGGACGGCGCCGATCCGGTGGCCGACGAGGTGGGTTACCGGCAGCACGTGCTCTGGCTGAGCCGGGAGGAACGCGCCGCGATGATCGAGGAGTTGCGTGCGGTCATCGTCGCGCGGATGAGGAACGAGCCCGCGCCGCACCGCAGGCGGCACCTGCTCAGCCCGATCCTGTTCCCGGTCGAGGCGCCCCCGCCGGACACCGGGGCGTGACCGGCCTCGGGGACGTCGCGCTGCTGGCCGCCGCCGGGGTGCTCGCCGGGGTGGTCGGCACCGCGGGCGGCATCACCTCGCTCATCTCCTATCCGGCCCTGCTCGCGGCGGGCCTTCCCGCCCTCGCGGCGAACGTGGCCAACATCGTCGCGATCGTCGCCTGCTGGCCCGGATCGGCCCTGGCCTCGCAGCCCGAACTGCGCGGGAAGGGGCCGTGGCTGCGGCGGTGGGTGCCGCTGTCCGCGCTCGGCGGGGCGGCCGGGTCGGCGTTGCTGCTGTCCACCCCGTCCGATGTCTTCGCCCGCGTCGTGCCGTTCCTCGTGGCCGCGGGTTCGCTGGCGTTGCTCGCGCAGCCCCGGCTCGCCGTACGCCACGAGCGGCGCGGTTCACCTGACGCCGTGCTTCCGCTCGGGCTGACCGCCCTGTCGGTCTACAACGGGTACTTCGGCGCGGGGTCGGGGGTGATGATCCTCGCCCTCCTCCTGGTGACCGCCGAGCCGCGGCTGCCCGCCGCCAACGCGCTGAAGAACATGCTTCTCGGCGCCGGCGCCCTGGTCTCCGCCGCCGGATTCGCCGTCTTCGGGCCCGTCGACTGGGCCGCCGTCGCCCCTCTCGCCGTGGGCCTGTTCGCCGGGTCCACGCTCGGCCCCCGGGTCACCCGGCGCCTGCCGGCCGGGCTGCTGCGCTGGCTGGTCGCCCTGATCGGCCTCGGCCTGGCGGTCCGCCTGTGGGTCGCGCCCGGCAGCTGATCGCCGATCGCACGTGTGCGGCGGGTGGACCAGGTCGACCCAGGAGCTCCGGAATGACCGCGGGGGCGTTCAGCCCGCTGTCGCACCGGCGGGGTTCGCGTCGTCGCCGAGATACGTCCCATACCCGTCGACAACCAGCGGGCCGTCGAAGATCAGCACCTCGTTGACCAGGCCGCCCTTCTGGTTCCGGTAGTTGATGACCAGGCAGTCGACGCCGACGTAGGAGCCGAGGACCTCGAACCGCAGGTCGGGGATGCGCCGCAGCCCCTCCTCCCAGTAGGCGCGCAGCGCCGCCTTGCCCCGGATGGTCCCATCGCCGCCCACAAGCTGCGCCGCGACCGGCGAACGGAACGTCACGTCCTCCGCGAAGTGGGCCAACACCGCGTCCACGTCATGGGCGTTCCACGCCTTGACCCAGCTGTCCACGAACTCCCGCACCAGAACATGATCCATACACGCGATTATGTCACGAGCAGAGTTTGATTTGACCCATCCATAAATTGAATATAGGTATGACTCCATGGAAAGTGAGACCAGGCGCCCGTACCGTATGGGTGCCCGGGCCGCGGCCGTGGAGGTCACGCGTACGCGCGTGCTGGAGGCGGCGGCCGCGCTGTGGTCGCGGCGCTGGTACGACGACGTCACGCTGCAGCACGTCGCCGACGAGGCGGGTGTGTCGGTGCAGACGATCGTCAACCACTTCGGCGGCAAGGACGGGCTGGCCGACGCCGTCGCCGACCTGGTGGCGTCGCAAGCGGCGGTCTCCCGTCAGGCGCCGACCGGTGATGTGGCGGCGATCGTGGCCGTGCTCTTCGAGGACTACGAGCGGCACGGCGACGCCAACGTGCTCTGGACCGCGCAGATGGACCGCGTCCCGGCGATCGCCCGGGCGGCCGCCCACGCCCGCGCACAGCATCGGGAGTGGCTGGAACGGGTCTTCGCCGACCGCCTCCCGGCCCCGGGGCCCGCCCGCGAGCATGCGCTGAACCTGCACTACGCCGCCACGGACGTCTACCTGTGGAAGCTGTGGCGGCGCGACCTCGGCCTGGCGCGTGAGGACGCCGAACGTGCCATGTGCGACCTGCTGACCTCGATCGACCCCCGGAAGAGCCGCGATGCGTAAGAAGTTCCTGTTCGCCACCTGGTCGGGCGGCGGAGCCGTGCCGCCCGTCCTGTCGATCGCCCGCGCGCTGCGCGAACGCGGCCACGACGTCCGGGTGCTGAGCACATGCTGCTCGGCGCGCTCACGGGCGGCGAGGCCGCCGGGATTCCTCTGGTCTCGCTGGTGACGACCCTCTACCTGTTCCCCACCCCGGGGGCGCCGCCGCCCGGTCCTGGCCTCGCCCCCGCCTCGGGCGTGCTCGGTGATCGACGCGTTCGATCGCGTCCACCGGCTGCTCGTGCTGTCCCCGCGTGCGCTCGACTACCCCGGCAGGCGCTTCCCCGCCCACCTGCGGCACGTCGGCCCGCGGCTCGACGACCCGGCCTGGGCCGGGGAGCTGGAGCTGCCCTCCACGAGCCCTCGTATCGGCGCGAAGCGCGGCGCCTGGCGGCCGAGATCGCCGCCGAGACGGCCACCGACCGAGCGGTCGCCGAACTCGAGGCCCTCGCCGGACGAGCGACCGGCAGGGCCGAGGGCGCTCCCCCGTGCGACCCGGCCGAACCGTCCGGGCCATCGCCGACGTTGTCGAACTGATCGTCGGCACGGCTCCACCCTTCGTCAGGAAGCCGCGTCTCCTGGGTGGTCCACGCGCTCCAGCTTGGTCCAGCCGGTCCAGCCTCGCCTCTTCAGCAGCCCGATCAGCCGACGGGCCGGCGGCACGGTGTCGAACGCCAGCGCGTCCATCAGCCTGACCATCGCTGGCTCCATATCGACGTCGTCGACATAGTCCTCGCCCTTCTCCTCGGCCATCTGCGTGAAATAGGCAGCCAGTTCATCGGCCAGTTCCACCAGCTCCGGATCGTCGGATGTCCGATCGAGAGCCTTGCCCAGGCTGCGATAGAAGTCGACGAACCGCGGATCGGCGATCTGCTCCCGCTTGCGTGCCATCCACTCCGGGACTCGCTCGGGTGAATGCGCGGCCAGCAGGATCCAGCCGTCGCGCTCGACCTGGACGATCCGCTCGTCGATCCCCAGCGCCCGCAGCCGATCGAGATACGCGACCACCTCCGGGGGCAGCACCAGGCTGTGCCCGGAGGCGAGCCGGGCGATCCGCTCCCGGTGCCGCTGCCGCTGCCGGATCTCGGCCCGCAGCCGCCTGTCGATGTCCGCGACCGCCGCGGCGAACTCCTCCTCGTCGGCCTGCAGCAGCTCCCGCACCCGCGCCAGCGGGACCCCGGCCTCGGCGAGGGTCCGGATCTTGATCAGCTCGATCACGGCGCCGGCGTCGTACCTGCGGTAGCCGGAGTCGTCCCGCTCCGGCTCCGGCAGCAGTCCTCTGGCGTGATAGTGCCGCACCGCACGCACCGTCACTCCGGCGTACGACGCCAGCTCACCGATGGTCAGCATGGCACCAGCCTTTCAAACGGTGTTCAAGGAGTCGCCTGGCCGACCGGGCCGTGCGTACTCCGGATGATCTGCGCGATTTCCGTGGCGTGGGTGAAGACCAGCCGGTGGTCGGCATCGAGCCGGAACATGGCGATGTGCGGCTGCTCCCGGACGAGCCGCTCGCCGCCGGCACGCCAGTTCCGGTTAAGCCGCCGCGCATGCCCGTCGGCGCTGTCGCCGGCCATCGCGGTGGACATGATCACACTGATCGGCAGGTCGATCCGCTTGTACCGGTCAAGAATCCCGGACCGCACCGCATCGATCTCGACGTTCAGGTCGAGAATCTCCTGGGCGGTGAGCAACACCTGACGCGGGGTGCCCCGCTCGGCCGCCTGCTGTGCCGCCATGTCCTCCCACATGGCGCGGAACTCCGGCAGAACGGCCTCGGTGACGAACGGTTCGGGCACCGGGTTCGCGCCGTCGATGAGAACGAGCCCGGCGACGCCGCCAGGATGCTCGGAGGCATAGTGCACGGCGAGGTCCGCGCCCAGCGAGTAGCCCACAAGCACGGGCGGAGCGTCCAGACCCAGGCGTCCCAGCTCGGCCATCACAGCGACCAGATCGCTGAGGAACGCCTCGAAGGAATACCGGTCGGCGGCCGAGGCGAGCCCGTGGCCTCGCAGGTCGAAGGTCACCACGTCATGGTCGCACCGCAGCAGATCGGCCAGCTCGTGCAGGTCGGCCTGCGTCGAGTTCAGCCCAGGGCACAGGACCAGCGGTCGTCCCCGACCGCCGCGAGACACCGGGATAGTGACGCCGTCGTGGTGAATCGTGAAGTGCCGCATCGTCCTGTCGCCTCTCTCGGCCCGCTCCCCAGCGCCGCCGTACGGTTTGCGCAGCCCGGAGACGTTCGTCGCACTGGTTGTCCTGGTCATGCCACCATGCTGGGAGATTGACCCTGCGTCAGGGGCAAACCGTCGCGGTGACGCACCGCCGCGACCGACGGCGTTGGCCCACATACGGGCCGGGACGACTCTCCTACGTGCGCGCTGCGTTTGTCCGCCATGGCGGCACCGCACTACCGTGCCCACGTGGATCTCTTCGCGCGCTCGTGGGCGGCATTGCGCAGAACGGTCGCCGAACTCCCGGACGAGGATTTCGCGCAGCCGTCCGGCTGCGCCGGCTGGCTCGTACGGGACCTGGTGTGCCACCTGGTGATCGACGCTCAGGACGTCCTGATCACCCTCGTGACCCCGGCGGAATCGGAACCGACCCGTGACGCGGTGACCTATTGGGAGGTCTCGGGAACGCCGCCGACGGGCGACGACCCGCTCGACGCGCTGGTCGTCCGGCTGGCCGCCGCCTACGAGGAGCCTCGGCTGCTCAAGTTCCACCTCGACGACGTCGGCTCCGCCGCCGGCCGCGCCGCGGGGCTCGCCGACCCGGGCCTTCGGGTCGGCACCCGCGGCGAGGTCCTCACCGCGGGCGACTACCTTTCTGCATACGTCCTGGAGTGGACGCTGCACCATCTCGACCTGGTCGCGCACCTCCCGGACGCGGCGCAACCGCCCGCCGAAGGGCTCGCCCGGTCCCGCGAGATGCTGGAGAAGATCGCCGGGGCCGCCTTCCCCGCGTCGTTCTCCGACAGGGACGCGCTGCTGGTCGGCACGGGACGCCGTGCTCCGACCGAGGCCGAGAAGGCGGAACTGGGCGAGCTGGCCGGGAAACTCCCATTCGTCCTCGGCTGATCGCCCGGATGCATCGTCGGCCCGGCCACGCTGACGGGGACAGCTGGATTGTGCTCCGCGACTATCGCTCCGAGGTCGTCATCGGTGTCGGGGCAGGGGCCATCGGGGCGAGGCTGAGGCCGGCGAGCACGGCCCTGCCGCGCTCGGCATGGTCGCCCCCGGCGAGCACCAGGGTCCGCGCGTACTGGTAGGGGCAGCCGGCGGCGCCGAACGCGTCCACCGTGGCGAGCAGCACCTCCTGGTCGTCGTCGAGCAGGGCTTCTGCTCGTTCCACGATGGCGCCGGCGACCGGGTTGCCGGCCACGACGGCCCGGGCCTCGGCCAGCCGGTCGCGACTGTCGGGCCTCCCGGCCAGCACGGCGGCCTCGGCGCGCAGCGCGACATACCAGTGGAGCCAGATCCAGGTGACCCACTTCCACACGTGCCCGGGCTCGGGGGCCATCCGCTCCAGCGCCTCCGGTGCCTGCCCGTGGTGCAGCAGAAGCATCGCGTCGAAGACCGCCCCATAGCCGTAAGTGTGCTCCGGTGTGGTGCCGAGCTGGTCCAGGACCTCCTGCCATTCGCGCCGGGCGTCATGGTCGTCGCGGAGGCCGTGGATCATCGCCACACCGGTCGCCGCCGGGCGGAGGAACGACCGGGCGGGGCTGCCCGCCCGCCGCCACGCATCGAGGAACCGGACGCTGCCGGTGAGCACCTCGTCGACGTTGCCCGCCAGCGCATCGACCATCAGCAGCCGACACGTGGCGCGGTGACCGACCTCCGCCAGCGACGGATGGTCGGCCAGTTGCCGTGCCCACCGGCGGGCGCCCGGCACATCCCCCGCGCCGAGGCCGGCCTCGGTGGCCATACTCAGCGCATCGATCAGCTCGTGGGTGCCCGCCGGCGAGATCGGCATGGACGAGAGGAGCATGATCCGGCGCCGGGCCGTGGCCGCGGCGGCGAACGTGTCGCCGGCCCAGCTCTGAGCGCCGGTGAGCGCGTCGAGTGCGGCCGATTCGGCGAGCGGGTTGCCGGTCCGGCGGGCGAGCTCGACCGCCCGCTCGGCGCGCGCGATCGTCTCCGGCACGGCGTTGCCGGGCGGGCCCTGGGCGGCACCGAACGCGTCGGCGAGCACCCCGGCCTCGGCCAGTGCCACCGCGGCCTGCGCAGCCGGATCGTCGCCGGCCAGCTCCCGCGCCTCGCTGATCAGTGCGAGCGCCTCCTCCCGGGGCGGGATCCGCACGAACAAGGTCGAGAACCGGAACGCGGTGGTGGCGGCGGTCGCCAGGTCAGCGGCGGCCCCGGCGGTGTCGCCGGCCCTGCGGGCGGCGTCCGCGGACGCGCGGTGCAGGCGGTACACGTCATCACCGACCGTCCGGCAGCCGGCCACGGCCGCGGCCTGCCGGAGCATCGACGCGGTGGCGGCGGGGTCGATCGCGAGCGCGGCCGCCTGCTCATAGCGCCGCTGGGACTCGCCGGTCAGGTTACGGGTATAGGTCAGCTCCGCCAGGTGCCGGGCGAGATCGTACGCGTCCGTGCGCTGCTCCGGCTGGCCGGCCGCCCACGCCAGGGCCGCGCGAAGATCGTCCGCGACCAGGTCGAACCGGGCCCGCCAATCCTCTCGTACCACTGCCAGGCCGGTGGCCTTGGCCAGGCACCAGCGAAGGTGCCGGGATCGGGCGTCGACCAGCTCACCGGCCTCGGCCAGCCGTTCCGTCCCGTACTGGCGGATCGTCTCCAGCGCCCGGTATTCCGTACCGCCCGGGGACGCCGTCACCACCAGCAGGCTCTGTTCGGCGAGGCGGGCCAGTCCGTCGGCGATGAGGCCTTCGTCGGCCATGCCTTCCTCGATCCCGGCCACCTCCGCCGCCGCGGCAGCGGTGAACGGCGCAGCGAACACCGACACCCGGCGCAGCAGCGCCCGGTCGGCCGGCTCCAGCAGGGCGTGGCTCCAGTCGAGCGCAGCCCGTACCGAACGGTGCCGCTCATCGGCGCGGGAGCCGCCGGTGAGCATCCGGAGCGGGTGGGACAGTGCGATGGTGATGCCGTCGAGCCCGAGCGTGGGATATCGGGCGGCGGCCAGCTCGATCGCCAGGGCCATTCCGTCCAGCCGCGCACAGATCGCGGCGACCTGGTCGTACAGCGGAGGATCGAGCGGCCAGCCGACCGCCGCCGCCCGCTCCATGAACAACGCGACCGCGTCCGACTCTCCATCGACGGCCAGCGACAGCGGCGGGACCGCATACACCCGTTCGAACGGCACCATCAGCCGTGCCCGGCTGGTCGCCAGCACCGTCAACCGAGGGCACCTCGCCAGCAGCCGCTCGATGAGCAGGGCCACCCCGTGCACCACCTGCTCGCAGTTGTCCAGCACCAGCAGCGCATGACGGTCGGCCAGCGCGGCGACCACGGACTCGGTCATGTCGCGCCCGGGCTGCTCACCCAGGCCGAGCGCCCCGGCGACCGCAGTCGCGGTCATGTCCGGATCGGTGACCGGGACGAGGTCGACGAACCACACCCCGTCGGCGTACTCGCCGGCCGCCTCCGCGGCCACGGCCAGCGCGAGCCGGGTCTTGCCCACTCCGCCGGGACCGACCGCGGTCACCTGACGGTGCGCTTTGATCATCTCGGCCAGCTCGGTCCGCTCGCTCACCCGGCCGACGAACGAGGTCAGCGGGGCCGGCAGAACCGGTGCGCGGTGTGACGGGGCGGCGCCGGCCGACGTGGGCGCGCGCCGGGCGAGCGCCCGCCGATCCTGCACCTCCAGCTTGCGCAGCAGGGAGGAGACGTGACTCTCGACGGTACGCACCGAGATGAACAGCCGGGCCGCGATCTCGGCGTTGCTGAGACGGGCTCCGACCAGTTCCAGCACCTCGGCTTCCCGAGGCGAGATCTCCACTCCTGTCACCACTGTCCCATTTTGCCGTATCCCCCTCACGAGCGATCCGCGCCGCCGATCCGTGGCCGGTTCCGTGGTCACCACGGATGCCGGCCGGCCTGACCGGGCGAAAAGCTGGGGTCACGCGAACGGCGGGTCGATGCGACCCACGACGACAGGAGTGACCATGACCGGCTCTTCCACCCAGGGCATCAGGACCGTGCTGCATCCCGTGTCCGACCTGGCGAAGGCCAAGGCGGTGTACGCGGCCCTGCTCGGCGTCCCGCCGCAGACCGACTCGTCCTACTACGTCGGCTTCGATGCCGAGGGCCAGCACATCGGGCTGGTGCCGGGCGCTGGACCGCGGGGCATGACCTCGCCGGTGGCCTACTGGCACGTGCCGGACATCGAGGCGAAGCTGGCCGAGCTGATCGCCGCTGGGGCCGTCGTGAAGGAGGCCGCGCACGAGGTCGGCGGCGGCCGCCTGGTGGCCACCGTCACCGACCCCGACGGCAACGTCCTCGGCCTCCTGCAGGACCGTTGAGCGCCCCCCGCCCCTACCGCGTCCGTCCCCCCACGGCGGCCGGCCCGACCACGAACCCACCTCGCCGAAAGGACCTGCCATGACCTCCTTCGAATCCGTCATCCTCGAAGTTCCCGACCCCGCGACCGCGGACGCCTTCTACGAAGCCTTCGGTCTGGGCCCGTACGTGAACGTGCGCGCTTCGGATGCGCCGACGTCCGGTTTCCGTGGGTTCGCGCTGTCACTCGTGGTGTCCCAGCAGGCCGACGTCGACGCCCTCATCGGCGCCGCCCTCGACGCCGGCGCCACGACCCTGAAGCCGGCCACGAAGGGATTCTGGGGCTACGGCGGCGTCGTACGCGCGCCGGACGGGACGATCTGCAAGATCGCAACCTCGAACAAGAAGGACACCGGCCCCGCAACCCGGCACATCGACCAGGTCGCGCTCCTCTTGGGCGTGGCCGACGTCAAGGCGAGCAAGCGGTTCTACGTCGACCGCGGCCTGGCCGTGGCGAAGAGCTTCGGCGGCAAGTACGTCGAGTTCGACACCCCGGCGTCGGCCGTCACGCTGGCGCTCTACCCACGCCGCGCCCTCGCCAAGGACACCGGCGTCTCCCAAGAGGGCGCTGGATCACACCGGATCGTGATCGGCGGCGATGCCGGGCCCTTCACCGACCCCGACGGGTTCGTCTGGGAGGCCGCATCCGTCTGAGGCGGGCGACCGGCCCGCGTACGGCCTTCGCGCGCGACATGCCCCGGCGAACCCTGTGGCCCGCACGCGCCGCGGCTTGACTACCCGGCGGGGTGTTCCTCGATGGGGCCGGCCTCCGCCAGGGCCCGTGCGAAGGCGCGCACCCGGGCGGTCTCGTGGTCGCGATGCCAGACCAGCCCCAACGTGGAGTCCGGCAGACCGGTCACCGGAACGAAGGTCAGCGCGCGGCGGCCGTGGTACTCCGCGGTGGGCTCGCACAGCAGCATCGCGCCCCGGCCCGCCGCCACCAGTGTGAGCCCTTCCTGCAGCGTGCCGACCCTCGGACCGGCACCGATCGGACGTCCCTGCGGGGTGGCGGCGGGCGCGACGGCGGAGCGCCAGTATGCCGGCGCCGGGCTGTCCACTCCGATCAGCTCGCACCCGGCCAGCTCCTCCGCCTGGAGGAAGGAGCGGCTCGCGAAGGCATGGCCCGCCGAGACGGCGAGCGTCTGCGGCTGCCGCGAGAAGACCGCCCCCACCACCAGATCGTCCTCCAGGACCGGCGTCAGGACGACCGCCAGGTCCGCCTCACCTCGCCGCAGGGCGCCGAACGGGTCGCGCAGCGGCACCTCCACCAGTTCGGCGGCACAGCGGGGATGCCGCCGCTCGAACAGGGCCACGGCGCTCATCACGTGGTCGTTGACGGCGCCCTGGAAGCCGATCCGCAGTGAGCCGTCCACGTCGCGGGCGCTCGTGCGCGCGTCGTCGACGGCGGCGCGCAGGCCGTCGTACGCGGGTCGCAGGCCGGCCAGGAAGCGCTCACCGAGCGGGGTGAGCCGGACCCGGCGGCTGGTGCGCTCGACCAGCCGGGCGCCGATCCGGCTTTCCAGCGCGCGCAGCAGCTGGCTGACCCTGCTCTGTGAGATGTACAGCCGTTCCCCCGTACGCCCGAAGTGCAACTCCTCGGCGAGCACGAGGAAACACTCCAGCTCGCGCATTTCCAGGCCGCTCATATCCGGGCCGCCTCTCCTTTCGCGACGTCACGATCAGGGCCCCGGACGCCGGACCGGTCATCGATGAGCCCGGCTGATCGAAGGATGAGAGAACGGCCGTTGTTCCCGACGAGCCCTCCCCGGTTGCCTGGAGCGGTGACGGAAACACTACGGGAGATCGTCCCTGGGAGATCTTCGCTGCGCGGCTGGGCGGGCGTCTTCGCCGTGGCCACCGCGACGTTCACGGTCGTGACCTCCGAGATGCTGCCGGTGGGAATGCTCACCCCGATCGGCCGGACGTTGCGGATCGGCGAGGGGACGGCCGGGCTGACGTTGACGGTCACCGGGCTGGTGGCCGCGGTGGCGGCGCCGCTGATCACTCCCGCCGCCGGACGGCTGGACCGGCGGGTGCTGCTGTGGGCGTTGATGCTGCTGCTCGCGGTGGGCGACTTCATGGCCGCGGTGGCAGACGATTTCGCCGTCATGATGGCGGGACGGGTGCTGATCGGCCTGGCCATGGGCGGCGTCTGGCCGGTCGCCGCGTCGCTGGCGCCCCGGCTGCTGCCCGCGAGGTCGGCGGGGACCGGCACCGCCCTCGTCTTCAGCGGAGTCGCCGTCGCGTCGGTCCTCGGCGTGCCGGCCGGAACGTCTCTGGGCCAGGTCGCGGGGTGGCGTACGGCGTTCGCCGCGGCCGGGCTGGTGTCGGTGGTCGTGGCCTTCGCGCTGGCGGCCCTGCTGCCCCGGATGCTGGCCGAGCGACCGGTGCGGCTGGGCGCGCTGGCGCGGCTGGCGGGGGAGCGGGAGGTGCGCACGGGCCTGGTCGCGACCGCGCTGCTGGTCACCGGGCACTTCGCCGCCTACACCTATGTCCGGCCCGTGCTGGAGCGGATCTCGGGCGTGGACGGCGGTCTGATCGGCGCGCTGCTGCTCGCCTACGGTGTGGCGGGGGTCGTCGGCAACTTCGCGGGCGGCGCGGGGGCGGCACGGTCGCCGCGCAGGACTCTGCCGATCATCTGCGCGGCACTCGCGGCCACCGTCCTGCTCGTCCCGGAACTCGGCCGTACGCCGGCGTCCGGCGCGGCGCTGCTGGTGCTGTGGGGTCTGGCGTACGGGGGCGTGTCGGTGACCACGCAGGCGTGGCTGTCGGCCGCCGCGTGTCAGGCCCGCGAGGCGGCGTCCGCCCTGTTCGTCGGGGTGTTCAACGCGGCGATCGCGTTCGGGGCGCTGGTGGGCGGACGTACGGCGGAGGCGCTGGGGATCGCACCGGTCATGTGGGTGGCGGGTGCGCTGGCCGCGGCGGCCCTGCTCGCCGTCCTCCCCAGGTCGGGCACGACGGCGCGCCGCAGGTGAGCGGCCGATGGGATTTTCGCGAGTGCGGCTTGACGATTTCCACGCGGGCGTGCGATTCTGATTACGGGATAGAGGTTGACAATTCCGATAAGTGTGGACATTCGTTTGCAGTTTGCTTTATGCTGCCCTTCCACGCTCGCCCTCGGCATCCCACTCCTTCTCCTCGACTGAGCTGTCGTCCGGCGTGCGCGTAGTCAGTCCGCGAGCCCTCGGAAGGACATCTGTTGGCAGCTTCGCCCCGCGCTTTCGCCGTACCCGCCGGTCCTCGCCGCGTCTCTTTCGCGCGCATCGAGGAGCCGCTCGAAGTGCCCGACCTTCTCGCCCTGCAGACCGAGTCCTTCGACTGGCTGGTGGGCAACGAGAGATGGAAGGGCCGGGTTGAGGCGGCTCGTCAGGCCGGGCGCAAGGACATTCC
>NZ_BOOF01000034.1 GCF_016863095.1 Microbispora siamensis
GTCAACGCCGACAGCTCCGTTCAGGTCTGGCAGAACGGCGGCCCCAAGCCCAGCGGCGGCGACTGGTACTGGTTCCCCGGCGGACAGGTCGCCAGCGGTGTCGGCGTCGACGGCACCCGGATCCAGTTCGCCGACCTCAACGCCGACGGCCGGGCCGACTACCTCGATGTCGACCCCCAGAACGGCTCCACCCGGGCCTGGATCAACTTCGGCTGAAGACACCGCGGGACCGGACAGCCGCTGTCCGGTCCCGCACCCGAGAGCGCTGAAGGGGAGCAGCGGCGGCACTAGCCGGACAGGTCGCCCACCGCGTCGGCGTAGTACACCGACCCACCGAGGTGGAAGGCGACCTGGCGGATCGTCCAGCCCTCGCCGGGCGAGTGGTCGAGCTGGTCCGGGGTCAGCGCCTCCAGGCGGGCCGTCCAGATCCGGGCGAGCCGGGTGAGCCTGCTGCGGGCCTCGTCGAGGTCCTGCTCGGTGAACGGGGCGAGGTCGGCCGCAGTGGTGATCATCGACGCGTGCCAGTGGTCGGGCAGCGGCACGCGGCCGGCCAGCCGGTCCTCGATCTCCGCCAGGTGGTCCACGAGGTGGTCGGCCACCCGGCGGATCGCCTTGTGGGGGGTGTAGATCCGGTCGCCCGACGGCACCGGACGGCCGTCCCAGGCGGTCCAGGTCGCCGCCAGGCGGAGCACGTGGTCGATCATCTCGGTCACGACCCGCGCGGGCTCGCGGTCGTCGGTCAGCGGGGCGTCGGTCATGCGCGGCCTCCAGTGTGCGAGGGGATGTGCCGCGCAGGCTAGGGCCGCGGTGTTTCGATGCGCGCCGAAGCATCCCGTCGAGCGTTTTCCGGAAATGGGCGAACCATTCGGAGAACCCGGGCGTTGGCATCGAATGAAGGGTCCCGAACATCATCGAGGAGATCGATGGACCTGTCGATATCGCCGCTTTGGCGGTTTCCCTGCTCGCGCTCGTGGTGTCCGTCGTCACGGCCCTGCAGCAGACGAGGATGATGGGGAACTCGATCAGCTCCCCGTTCTGGTCGAACTCTTCCAGGAATTCCGGTCGACGGAATGGCGGCGACCCGCCTCGCGGCCACCACCCTGGGCCTGGCTTGGCCCACCTGATCGGCTGGGACAACATCGCAGCAGCCATCGACCACTACCGAGCCCATCCCGACCATGCCCTTCAGCTACTCGGTCTCACCGATTGAGAATGCATCGGCCCTGCCGTGTCAGCCGCCCGTGGCGACACGCGCCAGCGTCTGCGGGAAATCGGGAGGATACAGCCCCTTATTACCGATGGCGTACAAGACGCCCTCACGGAACTTCCTGCTGAATTCGGTGTAGTGCGGTGTGATCGGGCGGGGGCGCGCATTCTCCACAGCGTTCTTGAGTTCTTCACGGTAGGGGCGCGTGGCGTTCGTGTACGCATAGGTCCGGGTCGGGGCAAATCCCCCCACTTCAAACAGAATCAATTCGCTGGACGGGCTCGTGAGGAACTCGATCAGCGCCTGGGCCGCCTTCGGCTTGCTCGTCGACTTCGCTATGGCCAGATTCTGCCCGCCGAGCACGCTCGCGTGCGGAAGCCGCGCGACCTCGAGAGAGGGGAGGCCGTTCGGGGGCGTGGCCAGCTTGTCGTACGCCACGGGCCAGTTACGCATGACACCGGTCTTGCCGCTGGTGAACTCCTGGAGGGCCTCCTCTTCGGCGTCGCCCTCATCCTCCGGTTTCTTCCCTTTATAAACGTCCGCCAGATCCTTCAACGCGTCGCTGGCGTTCCGGTCGAAGTCGACAGCGCTGTCGTCAGGCGTCAGCACGAGCTGTCCGTCCGCGTTCACCACGTCGCCGCCGTGTGCCCAGATCGCCTCCAGCGCGGTGATCGTCAGGCTCTCCGAGCGGAACAGATGGGCCGCGTTGGCGGAACGGGGGAAGTAATCGGTCCAGCTCTCCGGGCGGGGCCCCTCCGAACGCCGGTAGAGCAACCCCGCATCGGTGTTCCAGGGCAGCGCCCATAAGGCCTTACCGTCTCCGCTCAGGTCCCTGCACGTGTCCAGGACGTTCTTGAGGAAGTCGTCGGCCTTCGCCTCCGGGGACCGCCGGGACTCGTCGAGCGGCCGTATGTAGCCGTTGCTGATGAACTCCTGCATGTAGACGACGTCGAGGACGTACAGGTCCGCCTGATGGTGCTCTTCCGCGTCCTTGACCATGCGCTCGTGCTGCTTGTCGGGCTCCGTGTCCGTGCCGGGGAGGAACTTCACCGGGTTGTCCGGGTGGGCCTGGTTCCACTGCTTCACGAGGATGTTCCGGACGTTGGCCGCGCCGCTTTCGTCCTTGGCGCTCATGATGTACAGCGGGCCCGGCTCCAGCCCGTCATTCGGGAGCAGCCGCGCGATCGGAGCGATGAGCGCGAGCGCGGCCAGGATGGCGACCACCCCGCTCGGCCTCTTCAGGGTCTTTCCCAGCCGGTTCAGCAATTCGAGAAAGCGGAGCTCGTCCTCGGTCTCGGGCCGCCTCAGGAGCAGCCTTGTCATCCATCCGAGGACGGTCAGGGCAAAAGCCGCGAACACGAGCAGAGCAGCCCCGAGGAGGAGTTTCGCCCACTCCCCGACATCGCCGGGAAAAGCCTGCGCCTCGTTCACCAGCACCGACCCGACCGCAGTGGAGAGGACGACGGGAACGATCGCCGCAATGATCACGAGGATGCGATAGGGCATTCTCAGCGGAGTGTTCCGGCTGTTCATCACCGTCCCCTTCTCCGGTGACCGTTCCGGGCTCCCGGACAGCCCGGACACCGGCGGCGGACTCGGTTTTCCGTTTCTGCCACAGGAGGGCAGACCTGTGTCCGGACCGCCTTCTCGATCACAATCATTTCTTATGTGCAGAGAATGATACATCCGGCACACACAGGAGAGCGCCTAACTCGGCGATGGTCGCATTCCGGAAATGGAGAAAGCCAATTTTCAGTCGGATGAATATGGTCATCGCTTCTCCGGGAGCCGGGCCGGGAGGCGGTGAGATCACATCTTGCCCGGCAGCAGGACCCGCGACTCCATCCCGGACAGGTCGCCCACCGCGTCGGCGTGGTACACCGACCCGCCGAGGCGACCGAGCACCCGGCGGATCGCCGCGTACGGGATGTGGATCCGGTCGTGCGGCGGCACCGGACGGCGGTCCCGAGCGGTCCAGGGCCCCGGGCGAGAACACCGGCGACATGCCCCCGCGGGTCGTGATGTGCCCTTTCCCCAAGGGCACGCAGGGGCCGGATTAGCGGGATCGCGGACGGGATAGGAGTGAGGCAGGTCACACGCCCGCCCCGGGGGGAGAACACATGCGGTCCACGTCGTCAGCGGTGAGCCGGGCGGCCGCCGGCGTGTACGCGGCCCTCGCCGCCCAGGTCGTCTCGGTGGCCGCGCTCGCCGTGTTCGAGGAGACCCGGGGCAGGCGGCTGGCCACGCAGATCGCGGCCTTCGGCGGCGATCCCGCCTCTCCCGCCGCCCGGACCGTCAGCGGCGCGGCGACGGCGTTCGCCGTGCTGGTCCTGGTGATGACCGGCGCCACCGTGGCGTGCGTCGCCGCCTACCTGTCCTGGCTGCGGCGGGTGCGCCCGGCCACGCCGCCGGTCGCGCTCGCGGCGGCGTGCCTCGTGCCCGGAGTCAACCTCGTGGTCCCGCCGTTCCTCGCCGATCTGGCCTGGCGCGAGGGCCCGGCGAGTCGCACGCGGCGAAGCGGCGGCTCTGTGCGTAGCGGCGGCATCGTGCGAAGCGGCGGCCTCGCGGGGAGCGAGCCGTACGGCGGCAGGGACCGGACCCGCTGGCTGGTCGTCCTCGCCTGCTGGTGGGTGAGCTGGCTGGCCGCGCTCGGGCTGGTGTTCGCCGGCCCGGCGCGGGACGGGCTGACCGGCCTCGGCACACCGCAGGCCGCCGCGGTCGCCGTCGCGGCGCTCCTGTGCGCCTCGGCCGTCCACGAGGTCACCGCCCGGCACACGGGCGCCGGGAGGAAGCGGGCGGCAGGGCCCGCCGCCCGGCCGCGCATCCGCCTCGGCCACGCCGAACGCCCGTCCGGCATGCCGGCGGCACCGGCGGCCGGCCCCCGCACGGACGACGGCGGGGAGGGTCACCGGCCTGGCGGCGGTCCCGAGCTGCCGGAGCTGGCGTGCCAGAGCCGCCGCTGGGGCGCGGCCGGATGGCCGGGGAACCGCCCCTCGCGTACGGCCGGCGGCGCCCCGTTGTCGGAGTAGGGCGACACCCGGAAGCCGTTGCCGTACTCGATGGCTCGTCCGCCCACCCCGGCGCCGGGCGCGGGCACCTCGCTGATCACCGCGCGTACGGCGTCGATGCCCTGGGTGCGCCACACGTGGTCGAGATCGGCGAGGTTCCAGCAGTGGACGGCGCGCAGCGAGACCGCCCTGCCCCCGGTGCGCCGCACTACTCCCCTGGCGGCCAGCAGCCACGAGCCGAACACGGTCGCGGCCGTGTGCGCCTGCACCGACTCGAAGAACGTCAGGTCGATCGGGCCGGTGGAGTCGTCCAGGGTGGTGAAGATGACCCGCTGCCCCGACCGCACGGCGGGCGTCTGGGTGGCGACCTTCACCCCCGCGACCAGGATCTCCGCGCCGTTGCGCTGCCGGACCAGGTCCCTGGCCCGGGTCACGCCCAGCGCGTCGAGCAGGTCGCGGTAGAAGTCCATGACGTGGCGGCTCACGTCCATGCCGAGGATCTCCAGCTCGGCCTCGACGGCCTCGGCCTCGGTCATCTCCGGCAGTTCGCCGGGCGTGACCCGATCGGTGAACCCCATCGGGAGCTGTCCCGCCGCACCCACCGGAGAGCCGCGGTCGAGCGCGCCGACCTGGGCGATCAGGTCCCGCCGGGTGAGCCGCCCCGGCCGCCAGCGCGGCTCCCCCGGCCGCAGGCCGTGCAGCGCGTCGAACCCGCCGACCTCCACGATCCGCTCGGCCACTGGCCGTGAGGGCCGGGCCCGCTCCCAGAAGTCGGCCAGCGAGGTGTAGGGCCGGCCCGCGACCATGCGGTCCACCTCGGCCTCGCTCACCCCCCGGACGGCCGAGAACGGCACCCGCAGGCCGTACCCGCGGCCGAACTCCCCGGGGCCGTCCTCCGCCGGACCCGTACGCTCGACCAGCCAGGTCTTCCCCGAGTGGTTGACGTCGAGGGGCAGGACGTCCACCCCGCACTGGCGGGCCTCGTCGAGGATGACCCGGCTCGGGTACATGCCGGGGTCGTGGGTGAGCACGCCCGCGAGGAACGCGGCCGTGTGGTGCCGCTTCAGCCAGGCCGACTGGTAGGTGGGCAGCGCGAACGCCGCCGCGTGCGCCTTGCAGAACCCGAACCCGCCGAACGCGTCGAGCACCTTCCACGCCCGCTCGACGACGTCGGGAGCGTAGCCGTTCTCCCTGGCGAGCGGCACGAACCAGGCGCGTACGGCCTCGCGGCCCTCCGGCGTCCCGAGGGCGCGGCGGGCCCGGTCGGCCTCCGACAGCCCCGACCCGGTCATGATGTCGATGACCTTCATGACCTGCTCGTGGAAGACGACCACCCCGTTGGTCTCCCTGAGCGCGTCGCGCAGCGACTCGTGCGGGTAACGCGCCTCGCGGAAGCCGTGCCTGGTCTCCAGGTAGGGCGTGACCATGTCGGAGTTGACCGGTCCCGGGCGGAACAGCGAGATGTCCACGATCAGGTCGTGCATCGTGCGCGGCTCCATCTTGGCGACCAGCTCGCGCTGCCCCGGCGACTCGATCTGGAAGCAGCCGATCGTGCGGCTGAGGCGGATCATGTCGTAGGTGTCCCGGTCGTCGCGCGGGACGGCGTCCAGGTCGATCCGCCGTCCCTCGACCCGCTCGACCTCCTGGAGCGCGTAGGCGAGCGCCGACTGCATGCGCACGCCGAGCACGTCGAGCTTGAGCAGGCCCGCCTCCTCGACGTCGTCCTTGTCGAACTGCGACATCGGGAAGTCCAGCAGGCTGCGCTCGACCGGCGTGCGGTCGCGCAGCGTGGAGTTGCCGATCAGGACGCCGCAGGGGTGCAGCGCGATGTGCCGGGGCAGCCCGTCGAGCCGCTCCGCCAGGCGGAACACGGTCTCCAGCGACCGGTCGTTCAGCCCGCTGTCGCGCAGTTCGGGCAGGTCGGACAGCGCGGCCCTGATCTGCCTGGCCCGCACCTGCGGGAACGCCTTGGCGATGACGTCGATCTCGTGCGGCGGCAGGCCCATGGCGGCGCCGACGTCCCTGATCGCGCTGCGGGCGCGGTAGGTCTCCATCATCGACACGCAGGCCACCCGGTCCTCGCCGTACCGGTCGAGGATCGCGCGGTAGCAGTCGAGGCGGCGGGCCGACTCCACGTCGATGTCGATGTCGGGCAGGCCCTTGCGGCCCTCCGACAGGAAGCGCTCCATCAGCAGGCCGTGTTCGAGCGGGTTCACCTCGCCGATGCCGATCAGGTAGTTGACCAGGCTGCCCGCCCCCGAGCCGCGGATCGCGCACCGCACGCCCATCGCCCGGATCATGTCCGTGATGCCGGCGACGGACGTGAAGTAGCCCGACAGCCGCTTCTTCTCGATCACATGGAGTTCGGCGGCGAGCCGGTCGCGGGCCTCGGCCGAGCGCTCCAGGCCCCGCCGCTCCAGTCCCTCCTCGCAGCGGCGCCGCAGCAGGGGCAGCGGGTCCTCGCCGACCTCCGGCAGGTGGAGCCGGGGCCGCTCGGGTTCGAGCAGGGGCACGATCTCGACGGGGTCGAGCACGCACCTGTCGGCCACGCGGCGCGTCTCGGCCAGCAGCCGCGCCGCCCGGCCGGTGTCGCCGCCGCAGATCCGCGCGGCCACCCGCGCCATCTCGGCGCCGTCCTTCAGGTACGCGTGGGCCGTGGGGTCGTCGAGGTGCCGCCCGTCGAGGGGCACCAGCTTGCGCGCCGCGTCGAGCACGTTGCCGACCTGGTGGTCGGCGGCGTCCAGGTAGCGGACCGCGTTGGTCAGCACGACAGGCACGCCCATCGAGTCGGCCAGCCCGATCATGCGGGCGGCGGTGTTCGCGTCGCGGTAGCCGTACAGGTCGGACACCTCGACGACCAGGTCGGGGACCACCGCGCGCCAGGCGGCCAGCAGGGCCCTGGCCTGGTCGTCGCGCCGCTCGGCCACCGCGCGGCCGACGCCCGAGCGGGGCCCGAGCAGCACGGTCAGCCGCGGCCCGCCGTCCGGGCCGGTCGCGTGCTCGGCCACCATCCCCGGCGTGACGTACGGCTCGCCGCGCTCCCCCGCCTGGTGGGCGGCCGTGACCAGGCGGCACAGCGACGCCCAGCCGCCGGTGCGCGCGAGCACGACGACCCGCGCCGGCTCGCCCGCCGTCCCCCGGCCGTGCCCGTGTCCGCTATGGCGGCCCCGCGGCGGGCGGGTGGACGGCAGGCCGCCTCCGAACAGGTCGTCCGACGAAGAACCCTTGTCGAGGGCGAGGTCCACGCCGACGACCGGGCGGACGCCCCGCTCGTGGCAGGCGATGACGTGCTTGATCGCGCCGTAGAGGCCGTCGCGGTCGGTCAGCGCCAGCGTGTCCATGCCGTGCTCGGCGGCCCGCCGGACGAGGGCGGCCGGGAACGCGGTGCCGTACCGCAGTGAGAAGGCGGACGCCACGTGCAGGTGGGCGAAGGCGTGCGTCACGGGCGCACCCCCGTCCGTCCCCCGGTCCGTCCTCCAGCGGCCCGTCCCCCGATCGTCGTGGGTGGCTGGAGCGTTCCCATCAGTCCCAGGCCCTCAGCAGGAGCCAGCCGCCGCTGGCGGTGTCGAAGCGCAGTTCATAGGTCCCGACCTCCTTGCCGGCCGCGGCGCCCAGCCGCCAGAAGCGCCGCTCGCCGGGATCGGCGTCCGAGGTCTTCCACCATTCCCTCGCGACCACCCAGTGGTCCTGGATCTCGCGGACGGTGTAGAGCCGGTCACGCCAGACGAACTGCGCAGGGTGCCCGTCCCGGACCCACACCTCGATCGGATCGCCGTAAAGTCTGCTCAAGACTCCTTCTCCCTGTGGCTTCGTGGCCACCCGGGGGAAGACGGGCGGATGATTCGGGCAGAATCGCCGCTACTTCGAACATACGTTCCCAGGAGATCGAACGCAAGTCGGCGCGGCCCGTTCCCGGGAACGAAAGCCCTGGAAGCGCGCCCGCCGGCGGATCACTCGCCGAGCCAGATCCCGCCGCCCCGGTAGGGCGGCCCCTCTTGTTCGGTGGTGTCCGCCACCGCCGCCCAGACGCGCGCCGCCCCCGGCTCCCTGGCAACGGCCGCCACCCGGGTGTGCCCGAGCGGGCCCGCCGGAAACGTCCCGTACGTCCACCGGCCGCCCGACAGGTGGCCGACCGCCGTGTTCCACTCGTTCTTGGAGTAGAACAGCCAGAACCCGCCCCGGCCGTCGGCCTCCAGCCCCACGTGGGGATCGAGCTCCGGCTCGGCCGGCAGGCTGTAACTCCACCGTCCGTTCTCACGCAGCAGGAACAGCGTGCGGCCGCAGTAGGTCACGTCCTCCTCCTGGGTGCCGCAGACCCACGCGACCCAGCCGACGGCCGCCACCCTGCCCGACTCGTCCACCGCGAGGTCCACGAGCTCGGAGAGCTGGTCGCGGTGCAGCGCGGGGACCGCGGGGAGCGGGACCGCGCTCCAGGACCAGCCGTTCCACCGGGCGAGGGCGGCCCGGCCGCGGCTGGAACCGGCCGCCCAGACCGCGCCACCGGGCAGGCCGTCCACGTCCTTGGCGACCAACGGCGGCCGTGCCGTGCGCCAGGCCGTGCCGTCCCAGTGCCGCAGATCCGCCCGGGAGCTCCAGGGCTCCTCGGCTCCCCCGGCTCCGTCCAGGAAGTTGGCGTTCACGACCGCCCACACGTCGCCGGGTGCCGCCGCGTGCACCTGCTTCAGGTCCGCGCCCGGGCCGGGCGCCGTGGTCCACCTCCGCCCGTTCCAGCGCGCGGCGGCCTCCTCCCCGAACAGCCACACGTCGCGGTCGGAGGAGGCGGCCACGGCGCGCGGCTCCATCGGCGGGATCGGGACCTCGCGCCACCGCTCGCCGTCCCCGCGCAGCAGCAGCGGTGACCTCGTCTCCGGCCCGCACGGCTCCCGCACGCGGGTGCCGGCCGCCCACACGGTTCCCTCGCGGGTCACGGCGAGGCCCGCGAGGCGGTCACGGTAGTCGTAGTAGGCGACGCGCCACCCGCCGCCCCGATCAGGGCTCGGCTCCGGCATGGGCGAGCCGGTCAGGCAGGAGGGCGAAGGCCGCTCCCGCGCGGCGGCCGAGGCGGCCGCGGCGTCGGTCTCGTTCCACGTCTCGAGATCCCGGGGCGTGGTCAACGCGCACGCCGCCGGCAGGACCATCGCGGCCAGCGCCGCCGCCACCCGCAGAATCCGCGTCCGCATAACCATAAGACGCGGCGGTCCGGCATCCGGTTCTGCCGGAACAGGAGGGGCCTGTTTGGCACTCGGGACAGGAGAGTGCTAACAGTATTGACGTCGCCGGCGCGGGCGCTGGGACCGAGCACTACGACGCGTACGCGGCGGCGGTGATCTCTACGCCGAAGACCGTGGACGCGCATCGGAGGTGTACTCGTCATGCGTTCAGTGAGCGACCTTCACCCCGCCCGTTTCCGCTCCGGCGGCCTGCGGATCGCCATGGTCGCCCCGCCCTGGTACGAACTGCCGCCCCGGGCGTACGGCGGCATCGAGGCCATGGTGTCCGACCTGACCACCGCCCTCGTGCGCCGTGGTCACACGGTGACGCTGATCGGCGCGGGACGCGCCGACACCCCGGCGGACTACGTCGCCACCTATCCGGAGGCCCCCTCGTCGCGCATCGGAGAGCCGCTGCCCGAGGTGGTGCACGCGGCGGCGGCCGCGGCCACGCTGGCCTCACTCGACGTCGACATCGTCCACGACCACTCCCTGGCGGGCCCGCTCACCGCGGCCTCCCGTACGACCCCGACGCTGGTGACCGTGCACGGCAGGATCGACGGCGACCTCGGCGAGTTCTACCGCCGGCTGGGCGGCGCCGTCTCGCTGGCGGCGATCTCCGGCTCCCAGCGGAGGTCGGCGGCCGACCTGAACTGGGCCGGGGTGGTGCACAACGCCGTGGACGTCTCGTCCTTCCCCTACCGGGAGGACAAGGAGGACTGGCTCCTGTGGCTGGGCAGGTTCAGCCCGGACAAGGGCGCCCACCTGGCCATCGACGCCGCCCGCGCCGCCGGGCGGCGGATCCTCCTCGCGGGCAAGCTGACCGAGCCGTCCGAGCACGAGTACTTCTCCCGGTTCGTCCGTCCTCGCCTGGGCGCGGACGCCGAGTACGTGGGCGAGGCCGACGCCGCCCGCAAGCGCGACCTGCTGTCGCGGGCGCGCTGCCTGCTGTTCCCCATCCAGTGGGAGGAGCCGTTCGGGCTGGTGATGATCGAGGCCATGGCGTGCGGCACGCCGGTGGTCACCCTGCGCCGCGGGGCGGCCCCCGAGGTCGTGGTGGACGGCGTCACCGGTTTCGTGCGCACCTCGCCGGACGAGCTGCCGGACGCGGTCGAGCGGGCCGGCGGCCTGGATCCCCGCGCCTGCCGCGCCCATGTCGAGCGGCATTTCGACGTCTCGGTCATGGCCGAGGGATACGAGCGCCTCTACCGGCAGGTGATCGCGGGGGCGGCCCTGCGGGACTGCACCCCCGCCCCGGCCCCCGCCTCCGCCCTCGCCGGCTGACCGGCGACCCGCTCCCGGCCCGACCCGCGCCCTGCCGTACGCGCGGCGGACGGGCCGGGAGCGCTCGGCGACTCAGACCGCGCGTTCCGCGTAGGCGGCCAGCAGCTGGGCCTGCGCGGTGTCGAAGTACGCGAGCAGCTCCCGCTCGGCCCGCTCGTGGTCGCCCTCGATCAGCAGCGTGGCGATGCGCGCGTTGTCTTCCAGGTAGGGCTCGTGGAAGGTCCTCAGCTCGCCCATCACATGGAAGGCCAGCCGCAGCTCGGCGAGCAGGCGTGCCATGGTCTCGTCCACGCGGGGACTGGCGAGCAGCGCGGCGATCGCGCGGTGGAACCGCATGTTGGCGGTGCCGACGGCCGCCCAGTCGCCGCTCTCCGCGGCCGCCTGGCCCTCCTCGACGTGGCGCCGCACCTCCCCCACGGCCTCGGGCGTGGCCGTGCCGGCCGCCCGCACGCCCGCCGTCTCCAGGATGCGCCGCATCGCGTAGATGTCCGCCACGTCGGCCGCGGCGAGCTTGCGGACGAAGACACCGCGGTGCAGCTCGTGCACCAGCAGGTTCTCGTGCGACAGCAGCCTGAACGCCTCTCGGAGCGTGTTGCGGGAGACGCCGAGCAGGTTCCCGATCGTCTCCTCCGACAGGCGGGTGCCCGGGGGCAGGGATCCGTCGATGACGTTCTCCCGCAGGACGTCGGCGACCAGCTCAGCGGCACTGGCCCGATCGAGCACCGGCCGAGCCGCGCTCAACCGTGCCGCCCAGTCCGCCATAGCCGTCATCGCCGTGACCCCTTCTCGACCGCCCGATCACTCCCAGCTTAGGCCGCGGCACGTCGGCCGAATTCCGCGATCACCATCGGATTTCGCGCGATCACACGCGGTTGTAGCGTGGAAGTAACCTACAAGAGGGTTGATGAATCGTTGAACAATCCTCTAGCTTCCAGGGGAGGTGAGCAAAGGAGTCTCGCATGAACCGACCCCCCGGCACCCAGACGGCTTCATCCGCGGGCATCACGAGCGGAGGGCGGCGCTCGGCGCTGCTCGGCGCGATGTTCCTCATGGCCACGAGCGCCATCGGCCCCGGCTTCATCACACAGACGACGACGTTCACGGCGCGGCTCGGGGCCGCGTTCGCGTTCGTGATCGTCGCCTCGATCCTCGTCGACATCGCCGTCCAGCTGAACGTCTGGCGGGTGATCGGCGTCTCCGGGATGCGCGCCCAGACGCTGGGCAACCGGGTGCTGCCCGGTTCGGGATATCTCCTGGCCGTCCTCGTGGCCTTCGGCGGCCTGGTGTTCAACATCGGCAACGTCGGCGGCGCGGCGCTCGGCCTGGACGCCCTCGCGGGGGTCGACGTCAAGATCGGCGGCACGGTGTCCGCCCTGATCGCCGTCGCCATCTTCCTCAGCAGGCGGGCCGGGGTGGCCGTGGACCGGATCGTCGTCGTCCTCGGCGTCGTGATGGTGGCGCTGACGCTGTACGTGGCGATCGTCTCCCACCCGCCGGTCGGCGAGGCCCTGCGGCAGACGGTCCTGCCGGACACGGTCGACTTCCTCGCCGTCACGACGCTGATCGGCGGCACGGTCGGGGGCTACATCACCTACGCGGGGGCGCACCGGCTCATCGACGCGGGCGTGACCGGGCCGCGGAACGCCGGGCAGATCACCCGAAGTTCGGTCACCGGCATCCTCGTCACCGGAGTCATGCGGGTGATCCTCTTCCTCGCCGCGCTCGGCGTGGTGGCCGGAGGATTCCGGCTCGCCGCGGACTCCGCGAACCCGGCCGCCGACATCTTCCGGAGCGCGGCGGGCGAGCTGGGCCTGCGGCTGTTCGGAGTCGTCCTGTGGGCCGCGGCCATCACCTCGGTCATCGGCGCCTCGTACACGTCGGTGTCGTTCCTCGCCAGCTTCTCGCCCCGCATGGACCGCTACCGATCGTGGATCACGGTGGCCTTCATCGTGGTCTCGACCGCGGTCTTCCTCCTCCTCGGCAAGGCCCCGGCCAACCTCCTGATCCTCGCCGGAGCGCTCAACGGCCTCATCCTGCCCGTCGGCCTGGCGGTGATCCTCTGGGTCGCCGCACGCCGCCGTGATCTCATGGGCGGGTACCGCTACCCTGTCTGGCTGCTCGGCGTCGGCGTGCTCGCCTGGGCCCTGACCATCTACCTCGGCTGGAACTCCCTCAGCGGGATCAGCGCACTCTGGAGCTGACGTGCCTCACCAGACCATGTGCATCGACCTCAACTCCGACCTGGGCGAGGGCTTCGGCCAGTGGAGGCTCGGCGACGACGACGCGCTGCTGTCGATCGTCACGAGCGCCAACGTCGCCTGCGGATTCCACGCGGGAGATCCGGTGATCATGCGGCGCACCTGCGAGACCGCGGCCGCGCGTGGCGTCGTGATCGGCGCCCAGGTCGGCTATCGCGACCTGGCGGGCTTCGGGCGGCGCTTCGTCGACGTGCCGCCCGTCGAACTCGCCGACGACGTCATCTACCAGATCGGCGCCCTGGACGCCTTCGCGAGGGTGGCGGGCACCAGGGTCAGGTACGTCAAGCCGCACGGCGCGCTCTACAACGCGATCGTGCACCACGAGGCGCAGGCCGCCGCGGTGGTCGCGGCCGTGCGGGCCTACGACCCCGGCCTGCCCGTGCTCGGCCTCCCCGGCTCGGCGTGGCTGCGCCAGGCATGCCAGGCCGGTCTCACCACGATCGCCGAATGCTTCGCCGACCGCGCCTACACCCGCGAGGGCAGGCTGGTGCCGCGCGGCGTGCCGGGCGCCGTCCTGCACGACCCCGCCCGGGTCGCCGAGCGCAGCGTACGCATGGCCAGGGGTGAGCCGATCGAGGCCGTCGACGGGACGCCGCTCACCATCACGGCGGACTCGATCTGCGTGCACGGCGACAGCCCCGGCGCCGTCGCCATGGCGCTCGAGGTCCGTGACGCGCTCAAGGCGAACGGCATCGGCCTGGCGCCGTTCGTCGAGAAGCCGTGAACGCACGGCTGCACCGCTGCGGCGAGCACGCGGTCCTGGTCGAACTCGACCGCCTCGATGAGGTGGTCGCCCTCTACGACGCCCTCGCGGCCGACCCCCCGCGGGGAATCGTCGACATCGTCCCCGCGGCGCGGACGCTGCTCGTCCGGTTCGAGCCGCCGGCGCGCCACGCCGAGGTGGAGTCCGCCGTCCTGGCCGTACGGCCGGCCGGTGGCCGCCGCACGACGACCGAGGAGATGGTGATCCCAGTGGTGTACGACGGCGACGACCTCGCCGACGTGGCCCGGCTGACCGGGCTCACCGAACGCGAGGTCGTGGCGGCGCACACCCGGACACCGTGGACGGTCGCCTTCTGCGGGTTCGCCCCCGGCTTCGGATATCTGATCGGCGGCGACCCCCGGCTCGCCGTACCGCGACGGCCGGAGTCGCGCGTGCGCGTGCCCACCGGCGCCGTGGGGCTCGCCGGGGAGTTCAGCGGGGTCTACCCCCGCGAGTCGCCGGGCGGCTGGCAGCTCATCGGGCGTACCGAGACCGTGGTGTGGGACATCGCGGCCGACCCGCCCGCCCTGCTGCGCCCGGGGGTCCGGGTGCGCTTCGCGGAGGCGTCGTGAGCAAGGCGGCCGTGAGCGAGGCATGGTGAGCGGGGCGACTGTGCGCGAGTTTCGGCGGGCGCTGGTGGTGCTGGCCCCCGGTCCCCTCACCACGGTGCAGGACCTCGGACGGCGCCGGCACAGCCATCTCGGCGTCGGGCGTTCCGGCGCCGCCGACCGGGGCGCGCTGCGGCTGGCCAACCGCCTGCTGGCCAATCCCGAGAACGCCGCCTGCCTGGAGGTCACCCTGGGCGGGCTGAAGGTGCGCGCCTCCGGCGACCTGCTCGTGACGCTCACCGGCGCGCCCTGTCCGGCCACCGTCACCGACGCCGAGGGGCGCACGCGCGGCATCGGGCACGCGTCGGTCGAGCGCCTGCCCGACGGGGCGACACTGCGGCTCGGCGTGCCGCCCCGCGGGCTGCGGACCTATCTGGCGGTCCGCGGCGGGATCGACGTCCCCGAGGTGCTGGGGTCGCGGGCCACCGACCTGCTCTCCGGGCTCGGCCCGGAGCGTCCGGCGCCCGGATCGGTGCTCCCGGTCGGGCCGGCGCCGGCGGAGTTTCCCGCGGCCGATCTCGCCCCGGTGCCGGAGCCGGAGTCCGGCGTCCTCATGCTGGACGTGATACCGGGACCACGCCACGACTGGTTCACGCCCGGGGCGCTGGCGGCCCTGTGCGCCGAGCCGTACGAGGTCACCCCGCACAGCGACCGGGTCGGCATGCGGCTGCGCGGGCCGCGCCTCGAACGCGCACGCGACGGGGAACTGCCGAGCGAGGGCATGGTCCCCGGCGCGCTGCAGGTGCCGCCGTCGGGACAGCCGACGCTCTTCCTCGCGGATCACCCGGTGACCGGCGGATATCCCGTCATCGCGGTGGTGCGCGATCACCACGTCGACCGGGCGGCACAGGCCCGCCCCGGGCAGCGGATCCGTTTCCGGGTGGCCGGAGACCGACGACTCGTCGACCACAGGAGGCTCTGATGGGACTCGACCCCGCACGTCTGACCCCTCGCGAGGCGCGGGAGCTGTTCCGGGGAGGGCTGGTCACGCCCACCTCCGGCTGGGCCGCGGGATGGGCGCAGGCCAACCTGATCGCGCTGCCGAGGGACAGGGCGTACGACTTCCTGGTGTTCGCGCAGCGCAACCCGCGCCCCTGCCCGGTGCTCGCCGTCACCGAGCCGGGCGAGCCGTTCGCGTCGATCTTCGACGGCGACCTGCGCACCGACCTGCCCGCCTACCGCGTCTACCGGGACGGCGAGCAGGTCGCCGAGGTCACCGATGTGACGTCCTACTGGCGCGACGACCTGGTGGGCTTCCTCATCGGCTGCAGCTTCACGTTCGAGGCCGCGTTGCTGGAGGCCGGCGTCCCGATCCGCCACATCGAGGCGGGCACGAACGTGCCCATGTATCTGACCGACCGGCCGTGCGTCCCGGCGGGCGAGCTTTCCGGGCCCCTCGTGGTGTCGATGCGCCCGATCCCCGCCGAGCTGGTGCCGGCCGCAGTACGGGTCACCTCGCGCTATCCGGCCGTGCACGGCGCGCCGGTGCACGTCGGCGACCCCGCCGCGCTGGGCATCGCCGACCTCGCCACGCCCGACTTCGGCGACCCGGTCGAGGTGCGCGACGGCGAGCTGCCGGTCTTCTGGGCCTGCGGGGTGACGCCGCAGGCCGCGGTGATGCGGTCGCGGCCGCCGTTCGCCATCGGCCACGCGCCCGGCCACATGGCGATCACCGACGCCCGCGACAGCGCCTACCTGGTCCCCTGACGGTCCCGGTCAGTCGCCGGCGCGGCGGACGAGGGGGTTGGCGGCGGTGGAGTTGCGGATGCTGAAGGTCACGCTGCCGGCGCGGTAGCGGTCGTCGGAGCACTCGACGGGACGGCCCTCCTGGGTGGTGGTGACGCGGCGCTGGCGCAGCAGGGGACTGCCCCGCCGCACGCCGAGCAGCCGGGCGTCCTCGCTGCCTGCCGCCACCGCGTCGATCAGGTGCTCGCCGTACGCGAAGACGAGGCCGACCGACTCGTAGAGTTCCTGGGTCACCGACTCGCAGTGGGGGTCGAGCCGCTCGACGGCGGGGGCGATCCAGCCGGCGTAGACGGTGCGCTCGACCAGCACCGGTTCGCCGTCGAGCCGCCGCAGCCGCAGCACGTCGAGCACCTCATCCCCCGGCTCCAGCGACAGCCGTACGGCCTCGGAGGGCGAGCACGGGCGGCGCTGGGAGGACAGCACGGTGCCGCTCGCGCGGTAGCCCATCGACCGGGCCCACTGCGCGAAGCTGTGCAACTCGGCGAAGCTCTGGCTGCGCTCGCTGCCGAGCACGATGCGCCGCGCGCCCTGCCGGGACCCGACCAGCCCCTCGGCGGCGAGCAGGGCGACGGCCTGGCGGACGGTCCCGCGCGCCGCCGAATACCGTAAGGCCAGCTCAGCCTCGGAGGGAAGCTGAGCGCCTATCCGGTAGTCCCCCCTGACGATGGCATCCCGCAAGTCACTCGCGATCTGTTCGTAGCGCGCCATCGTGCTGAGCCCTTCCGTTCACGCGACTGACATCGATATGCGACTTACTAGCTCTGGCTTGTTTGTACAAGTTCGCCTAAGTTCGATCCACGCACCACAGTGGGAGGGACCGTTGTCCACACGTACCGCCGGCCTCGTGGCCGCGCTCACGATAACCACCTCAGTGATCGCGGCATGCGGCGCCGCCCCCACGAACGCCGGCGGCGGCTCGGGATCGGGTGATTCCAAGGCAGCCTCCGCGACCTCCGCCCAGGACTTCGGCGGGCTGGACAAGCTGGTGGAGGCCGCCAAGAAGGAAGGGCAGCTCAACACCATCGCGCTGCCGCCGGACTGGGCCAACTACGGCGAGGTCATCAAGGCGTTCGAGGCCAAGTACGGCATCAAGATCACCAACGACAACCCCGACGGCTCCAGCCAGGACGAGATCAACGCGGTCAAGACCCTCAAGGGCCAGGGCCGCGCTCCCGACGTGCTCGACCTCGGCAGCGCCTTCGCGCTCAGCGGCGCCCAGGAGGGCCTGTTCGCGCCCTACAAGGTGCAGAGCTGGGACAAGATCCCCGACGGGCAGAAGGAGCCCGGCGGCGCCTGGTACTACGACTACGGCGGCTACATCTCCATCGGCTGCGACGCCAAGCGGGTCAAGACCTGCCCCCAGACGTTCGCCGACCTGCTCAAGCCCGAGTACAAGGGCATGGTCGCGCTCAACGGCGACCCCACCAAGGCCGGCGCCGCCTTCGCCGGCGTGTACGCCGCCTCGCTCGCCAACCAGGGCTCGTTCGACGACATCCAGCCCGGCATCGACTTCTTCAAGAAGCTCAAGCAGAACGGCAACTTCAACCCGGTCGAGGCCACTCCCGCAACGGTCGAGAAGGGCGAGACCCCGATCACCCTCGACTGGGACTACCTGCAGGCCAGCTACGCCAAGGAGTTCTCCTCCAAGGGCGTGGACTGGAAGATCGCCATCCCCGCGGACGGGCAGTACGCCAACTTCTACGCCCAGGCGATCAACAAGTGGGCGCCGCACCCCGCCGCCGCCCGCCTGTGGCAGGAGTTCCTCTACAGCACCGAGGGCCAGAACCTGTGGCTGAAGGGCTACGCCCGCCCGGTGCTGCTGCCCTCCATGCAGCAGGACGGCAGCGCGGACGCCGCCATGGTCGCCCAGCTCCCCAAGGTCGAGGGCACCCCCACGTTCCCCACTCCCGACCAGGTCAACAAGGCCAAGGAGGTCCTGGCGAGCGGGTGGGGCGCGGCGGTCTCGGGCTGAGATCGTGCGCGACAGCCGTACGCGGTCGAAGAGCCGGTGGGCGGCCCTGCCGCTGCTGGTCTTCGTCGTCATCGTCTTCGGCGTGCCGATGCTGGTCCTCCTCGGTGGCACGTTCACCAAGGAGGGCACGCTCAGCACCGCCAACCTCACCGAGTCGCTCCAGGGCGCGTACCTGACCGCCCTGGCCGGGAGCGTCAAGCTCTCGGCGCTCGTGGCGGTGCTGGGCGGGGTGCTCGGCACCTTCCTCGCCCAGGCCGTGGTGACCTCCAGGTTCCGGGCACTGCGCGAGGCGGTGCTGACCGCCTCCGGCGTGCTGGCCAACTTCGGCGGCGTGCCGCTGGCCTTCGCCTGGATCGCCACGCTCGGCAATTCGGGCGTCGTCACCACCACCCTCGGCCTCGGCGCCCACGGGTGGAGCCTGTACAACTTCTGGGGTCTCACCCTGGTCTACCTGTACTTCTCCATCCCCCTTCAGGTGCTCACGGTCGTGCCCGCGCTCGACGGGCTGCGCCCGCAGTGGCGTGAGGCCGCGCAGAACAACGGCGCGAGCACCTGGCAGTTCTGGCGGTACGTCGGGATCCCGGTGCTGACCCCTGCGCTGCTCGGCGGGGTCGTGCTGCTGTTCGGCGGCGCGTTCTCGGCCTACGCCACGGCGCAGGCCATGGTCGGGTCCACCGTCCCGTTGGTCACCCTGAAGATCGCCGACGCGCTCACCGGCAACGTCCTGATCGGCCACGAGAACGTCGCGCTGGCCCTCAGCCTCGACATGATCGTGGTCGCGGGCCTGGTCATGGCCGTCTACCTCCCGCTGCAGCGAAGGAGCGCCCGATGGCTTCGCTGACTCCCCAGGTTTCCACACAGCTCGCCCCTGCCACGGCGCCCGGGCGGGGCGGCCGGCCGCGGCGTCCCCGGGTGTGGCGCGGCGTGGTCCTCGTGCTCGCCGCCGTCTACTTCCTCGTCCCGCTGATCGCGTCGTTCGTCTTCACCGTGAAGGCGCCCGACCAGGGCTTCTCGCTCGACGCGTACGGCCAGATCTTCTCCGCCGAGGGCTTCGGCGGCAGCCTCCTGCTGTCGCTCGGGCTCGGCGTCGCCACGATCGTGCTGGTCCTGCTGCTGACGCTGCCCGCAGCGGTGGCCGTACGGCTCGGCGCGCCGGGGCTGCGGCCGGTGCTCGAGGTGGTCTGCACGCTGCCGCTGGTGGTGCCCCCGATCACGTTCGTGGCCGGAATCAGCACCGTGCTGCGGTGGGGGCCCGACTACCTGGCGAGCACGCCCCTCTACCAGACGATCATCGCCGTGCAGAACCCGGACTTCCCGGTGGTGCTCGTGCTCGCCTACGTCGTGCTGGCGCTGCCGTTCGCCTACCGCTCGCTCGACGCGGGCCTCGGCGCGATCGACGTGCGCACGCTGTCGGAGGCGGCCAGGAACCTCGGGGCGTCGTGGCCCCACGTGCTGCTGCGGGTGATCATCCCCAACATGCGGTCGGCGATGGCCAGCGCGTCGTTCCTCACGCTGGCACTGGTGCTCGGGGAGTTCACGATCGCCCGGCTGCTCAGCTTCCAGACCTTCCCCAACTGGATCTACCGGATCTCCGGCTCACAGGCGCAGGTGTCGGTGGCCGTCTCGGTGTTCAGCCTGCTGATCACCTGGCTGCTGCTGCTCGCCCTGTCGTCCGCCGGTGCGAGGCAAAGGAGTGGATCATGAACGGCGCCCGGGTCGAGTTCCGCGGCCTGCGGCGGCGGTTCGGCAGCACGGTCGCGCTGGACGGGCTCGACCTCACGGTGGAGCCCGGCGAGCTGATCGCGCTGCTCGGCCCGTCGGGGTGCGGCAAGACCACCGCGCTGCGCTGCCTGGCCGGTTTCGAGCAGCCCGACGAGGGCGAGGTGCTGGTGGACGGCGCCGACATCACCCGCGTGCCGGCCAACCGGCGCGACGCCGGCATGGTCTTCCAGTCCTACAGCCTCTTCCCCAACCTCAACGCGAGGGACAATGTGGGCTTCGGCATGCGGGTGCGCAAGGTGCCCGCCGCCAAGCGGCACGCCCGCGCGCAGGAACTGCTGGAACTGGTCGGCCTGCCCTCGGTCGGCGACCGCTACCCCCACCAGTTGTCCGGCGGCCAGCAGCAGCGCGTGGCGCTGGCCCGCGCGCTCGCCCTGGAGCCCAGGGTGCTGCTGCTGGACGAGCCGCTGTCGGCGCTCGACGCCAAGGTGCGGGTCACGCTGCGCGAGGAGATCCGCCGCCTGCAGCTCTCCCTCGGCATCACGACGATCTTCGTGACGCACGACCAGGAGGAGGCGCTGTCGATGGCCGACCGGGTCGCCGTGCTGCGCGACGGCCGCCTGGAGCAGGTCGCCGACCCCGCCACCTTGTACGACCGGCCGGCGACCCCGTTCGTCGCCGAGTTCGTCGGGGCGATGAACCACCTGCCCGGCCTGGTGTCGGGCGACCGGGTCACCGTCCTCGGGCAGACGCTGCCCGTGGAGGGCCAGGCGCCGGACACGGCACAGGCGGACGTGCTGGTGCGGCCCGAAGCCGTGCTGGTCACACCCGACGCCGAGGGCGACGGGATCGTCATGGTGTCGTCGTTCCGCGGCTCCACCGCCCGCCTGCGGGTCCGCCTGGGCGACGGCACCGAGGTGCTGGCCGACGTCCCCGGGCACGACTCGGCGCGCTTCGCGCCCGGCACCGCCGTACGGGTCGGGCTGGTCGAGCGGCCCGTGCTCGTGTCGGCCCGTTCGGAGACCGGAGCCGCGGCGGCGGTCCCCGAACCCGATGTCGTCTAGAGAGTGCGGCCCGGCGGCGGTCCTGTTCGACATGGACGGCACGCTGGTGGACACCGAGGACCTGTGGTGGGACGCCTGCGTGGAGGTCGCGGCCGGCCTGGGCTCCCCTCTCGGGGAGGCCGACCGGGAGGCGCTGTTCGGCCTGTCGGTCGAGGACGCCGCCCTGCACATCACAGCCGCCCTGGGCACTGCCGAAGCTCCCGGGGCGCGGGCCGTCGAGGCCCTGCTGACGGACGCGTTCACCGACCGGCTCGAGAACGGGGTGACCACGCTCCCCGGCGCGGTCGCGTTGCTGGAGGCCCTGTGCACGGCCGGGATCCCGGCCGGGCTGGTCAGCGCGTCCCCACGTCCGGTCGTGGACCTGGTGCTGGAGACCGTCGGCGAGCACCGCTTCCGGCTGTCGGTGGCCGCCGGGGACAGCGTCAGGAACAAGCCGGCGCCCGATCCGTACCTGGCCGCCGCCGCGCGGCTCGGCGTCGATCCGGCGGCGTGCGTGGCGGTCGAGGACAGCCCGACCGGCGTCGCCTCGGCCCGGTCCGCCGGGTGCGCCGTCATCATGGTCGGCTCCTCGGGCGCCGTCAGCGGGGTGACGGCGGTGCCGACGCTGGAGAGCGTCGACGTGCCGCTACTTCGCCGGCTGGTCTCCCATCCCGGGACGGTTACTCCACGGACCTAAGTTCCCTTTGGGTATCGTCGCAGCATGCGCGTCATGAACACCGTGAAGACCGGTTGCGACGACCCCAAGGACGTCTACTCCGCCGCCTGCCCGTGCCGCAACATGCTCGACCTGCTGGCCAACAAGTGGAGCGCGCTGGCCCTGGGCGCCCTGGAGGACGGGCCGCAGCGTTTCGGCGCGCTGCGCGCCCGCCTCCAGGGCGTCAGCCCCAAGGTGCTCACCCAGACCCTGCGCCGCCTGGAGGACCACGGCCTCGTCCACCGCGACGTGTATCCGGAAGTGCCGCTGCGCGTGGAGTACAGCCTCACCCCGCTGGGCCGGGACGCCAACGTCCCGCTCGCCCACCTGCGGACGTGGGTGGAGCGGAACATCGACCGCTTCCCCGACCCGGATTAGCCCCCTCACCTGGATGGTTCCCAAAGGGAACTCGTGTCCCTTGCGGGTAACCAGGCGTCGGTGGATACCGTGCAGGTCATGCCGCCGAGCAGTACGGCTCGGCACGAAATCCATGACGATCGCGCAGGGGACAACCATGACTGAGAACCGGACCATGCCCGCCGTCGCCTTCCGGCGCAGCCTTCCCGTCGACGACCCGGAAAGCCTGCTGGACGTGGAACTGCCCGTGCCGCAACCCGGCCCGCACGATCTGCTGGTCCGGGTGGAGGCCGTCGCCGTGAACCCGGTGGACTACAAGGTGCGGCAGAACAGCGATCCGGGCGGCGAGCCCAAGGTGCTCGGCTGGGACGCCGCAGGCACCGTGGTCGCCGTGGGCGACGAGGTGGAGCTGTTCGAGGTCGGCGACGAGGTCTACTACGCCGGCGCGATCGACCGGCCCGGCGCGAACTCCCGGTTCCACGTCGTGGACGAGCGCATCGTCGGCCACAAGCCCGCCACGCTGTCCTTCACCGAGGCCGCCGCGCTGCCGCTGACCGCCCTCACGGCCTGGGAGGGCCTGTTCGAGCGTCTCGGCCTGCGCGGAGACGCGCTCGGCCAGACCGGAACGCTGCTGGTGACCGCGGCCGCGGGCGGCGTCGGCTCGATCGTCGTGCAGCTCGCCCGCGCCCTGACCGGGCTGACCGTGATCGGCACGGCCTCCCGGCCCGAGACGGTGGAGTTCGCCCGCCGGATGGGCGCCCACCACGTCGTGGACCACCGGGGGCCGCTGGCGAAGCAACTGGCCGAGGTCGCGCCCGGCGGCGTGGACCACGTCTTCAGCACGGCCGGCACCGACCGCAACCTCGCGGCCTACGCCGAGGCGCTCACCCCCTTCGGTCAGATCGTCGCCATCGACGACCACGACTCCCTCGACATCGGCGTGCTCAAGCCGAAGAGCATCTCGTTCCACTGGGAGCTCATGTTCACCCACTCGCTGTTCCGGACCCCGCAGCAGGTGAACCAGCACCGCATCCTCGACCGGGTCGCACGGCTCGTGGACGCGGGGGTCGTCACCACCACCGCCAACCGCGACCTCGGCCCGGTCAACGCCGCCAACCTCCGCGAGGCCCACCGGATCCTCGAATCGGGCACCGCGATCGGCAAGATCACTCTCACCGGCTTCTGAACAACCCCTTTCGGCGGGAACAACGGACAAGGCCCGGCCGGTTGGGGACCACAGGAACCGAGCCCGAAGACAACAGGAGTCGCGCATGCATGCCATCGTCGTCCCCGCTTACGGTGATTCCTCGGTGCTGGAGTACGCCGAGCGGCCCGATCCCGAGCCCGGCCCCGGTGAGGTGCTGGTCGACGTGGCGGCGACGGGCGTCAACTTCATCGACGTCTACCACCGCGAGGGCCGCTACCCGCTGCCGCTCCCGCTGATCCCGGGCGCGGAGGCGGCCGGGACCGTCACGGCCGTCGGCCCCGGCGTGACCGACGTGGTGCCCGGCGACCGGGTCGCCTCCGCCAGCGCGGTCGGCGCGTACGCGACCAAGGCCGTGGTCCCGGCGGACAAGGTGGTCCGGCTGCCCGACGGGCTGTCACCCGACCTCGCTGCGGCGGTGCTGCTCCAGGGGCTGACCGCGCACTACCTGACCCACTCCACGTACGCGATCCGGTCGGGCGACGACGTGCTCGTGCACGCGGCGGCCGGTGGCATGGGCCTGCTGCTCGTCCAGATGGCCAAGCTCCGCGGCGCCCGGGTGATCGGCACGGTCTCCAGCGCCGAGAAGGAGAAGCTCGCCCGGCAGGCGGGCGCCGACGAGGTCATCGGCTACGAGGGCTTCCCCGAGGCCGTCAAGGAGATCACCGACGGCGCCGGGGTGCACGTCGTCTACGACGGGGTCGGCGCCGCGACGTTCGACGGGTCGCTCGCGTCACTGCGGCCGCGCGGCATGATGGCGCTGTACGGCGCGGCCAGCGGCCCCGTCCCGCCGTTCGACCCGCAGCGGCTCAACGCGGGCGGCTCGCTGTTCCTGACCCGGCCCACGCTCGCGCACTACACGGCCACCCGCGAGGAGTTGCTGTCGCGGGCGAACGACCTGCTCGGCTGGGTCGCCTCCGGCGCGTTGAAGGTGCACATCTCCCAGCGCTACCCGCTCGCCGAGGCCCGGCGCGCCCACGACGACCTGGAGGGCAGGCGGACGACCGGCAAGCTGCTGCTGATCCCCTGAATCGCTGATCCCCTGAACCGCTGAACCGCTGAGCCCTGGAACCGCGGGGAACGTCCTCAGGCCGCCATGGCGATCAGCCGCTGCGCGGCCACCGCGGCGCCGCCGGTGCGCACCTCGCCCGCGACGGGGCGGATCCGATCACGTCAGCGGGTGGGCCGGCCATTCCAGGAGGCGGGCCCCGAGCACGGCCGTCTCCAGCGTGAACCGCTGCGTGGGGTCGCTCGGCGAGAAGCCGGTCAGCCTCCTGATCCGCTCCAGCCGGTAGGTGATGGCCCGCGTGCTGACGCCGAGCCTGCGCGCCGCCGCCGTGTGGTTGCCCTGGGAGGCGAAGACGGCCTCCAGCGTCTCCAGCAGCGGCTCGGGCCCGCCGCGGGCGGAGGTCAGCGGCCCGAGCACGGTGGAGACGAGGTCCACGATCGCCTCCCTGTCCCGCAGCAGCACCGGGAAGACCAGCAGGTCGGCCGCTTTCAGCACCTGGGCCCGCAGGCCCAGCCGCTCGCCGAGGTCGATCGCGTTGACCGCTTCCCGGTAGGAGGTGACGATCCCGCCGGGGCCCTGGTGGGGGCGGCCCACCCCCACCCGCCAGTCCGTGAGCGCGGAGCGTACGTGATGGGTGAACTCGCCGCTCGCGGCGGCCAGCGCGCCGGGGGACACGCACACCAGCAGGCCGTCGCGGACGGCGACCAGGATGTTGTGCGACCCGAACCTCGCCACCAGCGCCTGCTCGATCCTCCCGACCAGCGGGTCGCCCGCCGCCACCGGGGTGTCCGGCCTGGCCACGGTCACGACGTACGCCCCCGCGAGCCGCAGGCCGAAGTGCTCGGCCCGCTCGGCGTCCGCCCTGCCCTGCAGCAGGTCGTCGACGAACATGCGCCGGGCCTCCTCCTCCTGCCGGAGTGCGGCGCGCTGGGCCTCCTCGTATCCCTCGATGTAGGCCGCCATGCCGCGGCGTACGGCGCCGAAGGCCCCGCCGGCGGTGATCTCGGCGGCGTGCAGGCAGGCGTCGGCGAGCACCCGCAGCGGGATGCCGCGCTCGGCGGCGAGGGCGCCGCACTCGCGCAGGCCGTCCATGTCGGCGCGGCCGGGCAGCCTGCCGGTGGCGGCCGACGCGGCCAGAACCGACAGGAACCCGCCGAGTAAGTCGGCGGGCACCCCGGTCGCCTCGCTCACGCGAGCGAGAACGCTGTCCATCAGACTCCTACGTCACGCCGTTCGAAGGCGAGCAGCGCCGTCATGAGGAGGACGGCCGTCGCACCCAGCAGGACAAGGTAGTCACCGTACGGCCAGCCCTGATAGAGCGGCCTGCCGTCGAGGTAGTAGTGGACGGGCGAGATCCAGCGCAGCCAGGAGATCGCGTCGATGCTCTTGCCCATGGTCTCCACGATGTATCCGGCGACGCCCCACACGCCGACCACCGCGAGCGCGACCTGCTTGCGCCCGAACGCCGCGCCCACGCACAGCGTCAGCGTCCCGAAGAACAGCACGAGCAGGAACAAACCGGTGTGCGCGGCGAGGATGCTGCCGAACGGCACGTCCATGTCGGCGGCGGACGAGGCCCCGGTGGCGACGGCCAGCGTCACCAGCGCCACCGCGAGCAGGCCGAGCGCCAGCGCGGCCCAGCGCTCCAGAAGCAGCCGCCTGCGGTCGATCGGCAGCGTCAGCGTGAGCTCCAGCGTCTTGGCCTCCTCCGGGCCGGCGATGGCCCGGTTGCCGAGGATCGCGGCGCACATGGTGAACAGCAACGGGCCGAGGAGCTGGTAGGCGACCGCCTGGAGATAACCGCGCCCGGTCGCGATGTCGGCCATGCCGCCCATCAGGTCCCTCAACGCGCCCGGATACTTGGCGATGGCCTGCTTGCTGAACGTCTCGGGGTCGTTCATCATGCTCGCGTAGATCGAGATGTACATCCCGAGGAACGCGCACAGCCCGACCGTCCAGCCGATGAGGGCTCGGCGGTACTCCCCCAGGCTCTTACGCACCAGCGTGGGCATGGCGGCCCTCCTCCTCGCTGTAGTAGGTCAGGAAGATCTCCTCGAGGTCCGGCTCCGCGCTGACCATGTGGACCACGGTGTAACGGGCCGCCGCCTTGATCAGCGCGTCGGGCCTGCCGTCGATCGTGCAGCGCAGGCTCGCCCCCCGGACGACCACGTCGCGTACGCCCGGGAGCCCCTCGAACGACTCCTTCGGCACCGGCGCGTCGAAGTGGAGCTCCACGTGCCGTACGGCCCGCTCGCGCAGCGCGGCGATGTCCTCGACCGCGACGAGGCGGCCCGCGCGCACGATGCCCACCCGGTCGGCCACGTGCTCCACCTCGGCGAGCACGTGCGACGACATCAGGATCGTGTGGCCTGCCGTGCGCGCCTCCCGGACCATGGCCAGGAACTCCTGCTGCACCAGCGGGTCGAGCCCGCTCGTCGGCTCGTCCAGGATGAGCAGCTCGGGCTCGTGCATGAACGCCTGGATGAGCCCGACCTTCTGCTTGTTGCCCTTGGACAGCTCGCCCATCCTGATGGACAGGTCCGCGTCGAGCCGCTCGGCCAGTTCGTCGATCCTGCCGCGGCTCACCCCGCCGCGTACGTCGGCGAGGAACTGGAGGTAGTCGCGGGCCCGCTCCCTGCCCTCCAGGGCCAGCTCGCCCGGGAGGTAGCCGATCCGGGCGCGTACGCGCGGATCGCGGGTGTCGGCGCCGAGGACGGTCGCCCGGCCGGACGTCGGCCGGATCACGTCGAGGAGCAGCCGGATCGTCGTCGTCTTGCCGGCGCCGTTGGGGCCCAGATAGCCGAAGACCTCGCCCTGCCGGATTTCGAGGGTGAGGTCCTCGAGGCCTCGTCTCGTACCGTAGAACTTCGTCAGTCCTTCGGTCTCCACCACTGCTGTCATGCCGCAATGGTGGCGCTCCCGTCAGGCGCGGGGTATGCCCGCTTCCGGACACTTGCCGGTCGTGTTTGTTCCCACCTTCGGCAAAGCGGAGGTCACGACGTGCCGCACGTGGTGGAGCCGGGCAGGAGGTGGCGGTAGCGGGAGACCAGCCGGTAGCCCGCCTCGGCGACCCAGCTCACCGGCGGGGTCAGCATCACCCGGCCGGCCGCGCGCCAGGCCGCGCGCGGCTGCAGGGCGAGGAGCAGCGCGACGGCTCGCGCGCCGTGGGCGCGCAGCCCGTCCGGGCCCAGGAGCTGCACGGAGGCCGCGACCTCCTCGCGGGTCAGGCCCGCCGCGCCGAGGTCGAGGCCCTGCCATGCCCGCACGGCGGGCATGTACGGCAGGAACCGGTGCCCGGCGTTCACGCACGCCTGGCAGAAGGCGCAGTCGCCGTCGAAGACCAGCAGGACCGGGTGCTCTCCGCTTTCTCCGCCCATGCCGTCGAACCTACCAATCCTGGGGCGGATCATTCCGGTCTCGTGGTGGCGGCGCGGGCTGCCGTGACGCGCGCACCACCAGCACGGCGACCACGACCACCGCGACCACGACGCTGAAGACGACCGCGAAGACCAGCAGCAGGACGAGTGCACTCATCGTCGACCCCTTCCGCGGACCAGGCGTGCGGCGACGGCCAGGCCGACCGACGCGTACGACACCGCGCGCGCCAGCCATACGGACCTGGGGATGTCGGAGACGGCCGGACGGGGGCCGTCGCCCAGCTCCGGGCGGTGCTCGACCCGGCCACCGTAGTCGTTGGCCCCGCCGAGGCGTACGCCGAGGGCGCCGGCGAAGGCCGCCTCGCAGCGTCCGGAGTTGGGGCTGGGATGGCGGTGCCCGTCCCGCACGAGGACGGCCGCCGCGCGGCGCGGGGAACCGCCCACCAGGCCGGCGAGGCCCGCCGTGAGCAGGGCCGTCAGCCGGGCCGGCACGTAGTTGGCCACGTCGTCCAGCCGGGCCGAGGCCCAGCCGAACCTCTCATAGCGCGGTGACCGGTGGCCCACCATCGCGTCCAGTGTGTTCACCGCGCGGTAGCCGAGCAGGCCGGGCACGCCGAAGAGCGCGCCCCACACGAGCGGGGCGACGACGGCGTCCGAGGTGTTCTCCGCGATGGACTCGACCGTGCCCCGCGCGAGCTCCGCGGCGTCCAGCCCGGACGGGTCGCGCCCGCACAGGTGCGGAAGGCGTGCGCGGGCGGCGGCCAGGTCGCCGTCATCGAGGGCCCTGGCCATCAGCGCGCCCTCCCTGCCCAGCGTCGTGCCGCCGAGCACCGCCCAGGTGGCGGCTGCGGTGACCGCGGCCCGCGCGACCGGGCTCGACCGGGTCATCCGCTCGGCGAGCAGCCCCACGCCCGTCGCCGCGCCGACGCAGACGGTGGTGTAGGCCAGCCCCGCTAACCGCGAATCCCGATATATGCGCTTTTCTAGGGCGGCGGCCCGGCTGCCGAACACCGCGACGGGATGGCCCCGCCGGGGATCCCCCACCGCGGCGTCGATCGCGGCCCCGGCGAGCAGCCCCGCCGCCGTGGCACCGTCCATGATCCGGATCACGCAGGCATTCTGCCGTACGTGCCCCGTTTGTCACGAGATGGGATCGTCGCCGAGGAGGTGGCGCTGGATCGCGTCCTCGTTGGCGTCGAGCCAGGCGGCGGCGCGTCTGATCCGTCCGCCCGCGCCGCCGTCCCACATGCGCGCCCAGCCGCCGCCGAGCGTCCTGGCCCGGTCGCGCATGAGCGCGTAGGAGCGGCCGAACCGCACTCTGGCCGTCTCCACCAGCATGAGCCGGTCCCGCGCCGGCAGGCCGTACGCGTCGCAGAACAGCCGCACGCGGGCCGCCGCGTCCAGGGACCGCTGCAGCGGATCGCGGTCCAGCGGATCGGCGAGCGGGGCCCAGTGCCGCAACGTGGTGACCACGTCGAACAGCCGCGTCGTCGGCCTGGCCAGGTCGAAGTCGATCAGCGCGTACGGCAGGAGCCCCGCGCCGGGCCGCTCGCGGAAGACGACGTTGGCCGGGGTGACGTCGCAGTGGCCCACGAGCTCGGCGGGGCCCTCCGGCGCCGAGCCGTTCTCCCATACGGCGCCGGGAGGCGGGCTGAACGAGGCCGCCGCGTCGTGGAAGCGCCGCAGCAGCCGGGCCAGCGTGGTCAGCGCCTCCTCGCTCACCGCGTACGCAGGCAGGGGGTGTGCGGGCACCACGCCCTCGACGTACGTGAGGATCGCCCTGCCCCGCTCGTCGATCCCGAGAACCCTCGGCGCCCGGTCGAACCCGGCGGACTCCAGGTGCCGCAGCAGCGCGTGGACCGACGGCGACGAGGGCCGCATCGGCCGCCGTACGGTCGCGCCCACCCGTACGACCCCCTCGGAGACATCTCCGACGAGTGGGATCTCGCGTACGGACATGGCGATGCAGTGTAGCCGCGAGATCACCCGACCGCAGTCGGGCAGGCGAGTTCCCTTCGTGCCTGCCCCTGTGCGCGAGGGCGTCCCCGATGTTCACGCTGAGCAGCGTCGGCGCTGGGCCGGCCGGCCATCCCTGACGAGCACCGCCACCAGGCTCGAAGGCCCGCCGGAGGGGTGGTCCGGCCCATGTCCGGGAAACCGGGTGTGTACCCGGTCCCCGGATCATGCAGAATTAGGCACGAGCGCCCTTAGCTCAGCTGGATAGAGCATCGGACTTCTAATCCGACGGTCGGGGGTTCGAATCCCTCAGGGCGCGCTCCTCTCATCAGCCCATCTCCCCTCTGAGCTGGGCTTTCACATGATCGGGCTCTCGCCGAGGATGCAGCCGGACGCCACCAGATGCAGCCCCAGGCGGCCACTCCCGGAATATATCCGGAATGATCTTGGCCACGTTTCCGCAGGTCGCCAGGCGGATTCCGCCAACTTCCGGAATGATTCCGAGCCTCCCGGAACACGCCGAAGGGCCTCGGCATGGACCGAGACCCTTCGGCGATGCGTGCTCGTGTCGCCTCATCCGGTGAGAGCTTCCATGATCCGCTGGTTGGCGACGTCGCGTTGTCCGTCGATGCACTTGGCGTAGACCCTGAGCATCACGTCCACCCCGTGGCCGGCCCGCTCGGCGGCTTCCGGTGCGTGGACCCCTGCGTTGAGCCACAACGAGACGGCCGCGTGGCGCAGGTCGTACGGCCGAGCGGCCAGGGGCGAGGCGACCTGCTCGGGTGTGAAGGCGTAGCTCCGTGCCTCTTTCCAGACCTTCGAGTAGGCCGAGCCGGAGATGAGACCACCCGTCCTCGTACGGAAGAGCCGTCCGTCGTCGCCGACGCCGTGCCGCTCGATGTGCTCGCGGAGGATGGCGACCAGTTCGGGCGGGATCGGTACCTGCCGCGTGTCCTTCTCGCTGCGGTGCTTGAGCCCGCGATCGTCGTGGGTCTTGCCCGAGTCGGTGAAGCGCTTGTTGCTCTGCGGCTTGGTCTTCTCCAGGGTGAGCAGGCCCCAGCCGGATTCGGGAAGATGGCAGTCCTTCTCACGCAGCCCGGCCGCCTCAGCCGGACGCAGGCCGCCGAAGTACATGCAGGCGAACATCGCGGCCAGCATCGGCCCCCGCGTCCGGCCGCAGTAGGTCACGGCCGTCAGCAGCTCACGCGCCTGGGCGGGATTCACCACCGCCCGCCGATCGATCTCATCCGTCGACTTGGGACGGCGTAGCTTCACCCGGTCGAGTGGATTTGCCGAAAGCTCTTCCAGCTCTACGGCGTAGTCCAGGGCGTGATGGAACACGGCCCGCTTGCGCCGGTAGGTCGAGGCCGCCGCCGCGGAGCCGTCGAGGAGGAGCGCGAGCGCCTCCAGGGCCGCCCGTGCATGCTTGGCGTCCTCCAAGGCAGTGAGAGGCAACGAAGCCGCTTCCAGCCAGCGCAGCGCGCCCGCGATCTCAGGTGTAGGAGCCGGACGACGGTCGGCCGGCACGAACGCGAACTCTCGGAGAGCGCGCCGCAGAGTCTCGTCATCGGGGCGGCCCGGCCGGTCGCTGGTGAGCACGGGCGTGACGTTGGACAGCGCATCTGTCATGCCCTCCCGGCTCTTGGCCGCCGAGTGAGGCCAGCGGGTCTCGACGTAGGCGACGGCGAAGGCGAACCACGTGCGAGCGTTCTTCGCCTTGACCATGGATTCGGGGAGCCCGGTCTCAAGGTCGAAAGCTTCCCCGCGCTTGGCGGCCTGCCGCAGGTCCGACAGGTAGCTTTCGGCCAGGCCCTTCGTGCGGAACGTCGAGGACTTCTCGCGGGTGTCCACTGTCCACCGCACGGTGTGCGAGACGACCCGCTTCGGCTTCCCCGGCCCCTGGGAAGTCTTGTTCGCGCGGATCTCCCAGAACTTCACGTTGTAGGTCGGGTTCACGCCGCCTCCCGGAGGCTTTCCAACCAGGCGGTGAACTCGCTGCGGTAGATGCGGATCTCGCCGTTGGGGAGCTTGAAGCCCTGGGGTGCCTTGCCGATCTCGCGCCAGCGGTAGAAGGTGCGGACGGACACGCCGAGTTCGTCGAGGATCTCGGGGACCGTCATCAGCTTGTCGTCCTTTCTCATGCCGCCCTCCCTTCAGTTGCCGAAAGAACTTGTCCGTCTGCCGCGGCCTGGAGCCGGTCGAGGTGGTTGCGCCAGCGCTGGCGTTGGTGGACCGAGCGCAGAAGCCGGACGCCGATGGGGGCCAACTCGGGATCACCCGGCTTGACGGGCTTCCAGACGTAGCGGTGGGGATCGACCGGCTCGTCTTCGACGCCGAGCGCTTCGAGCACCCACGTGCGGCGGTCCTGCTTGTGCTCGGTCAGGGTCTTGTTCGACCACTTCCGCGAGACGAGCACGCGCCGCCCCGCGTAGCCGAGGTGATCGGGCTTGTGCGCCTTGCCCCTGCACCGGCCCGGAGCCATCCCCCGCTTGGCGCCCTTGGGCTGCACCCCGTAGCGCAGCCAGTTCGGGCAGGTCGGCGAGCATGGCTCGAACCGCAGCGCTTCCAGCAGCCGTTCGGCGTGGGCCTTGCGGCGTGGGTCGTCGGTGCCGAGCGCGTCACCGAGGCTCTTTGTCAGGTACTTCGAGAGGTACTGGATGAGCTGGTCAGCGTCGGGTGTACCGGCAAGCACGCTCTGAATGTCGAGCTGGTCGCCGAAGCGGAGCACGTGCAGGGGTTCGGCGTCTTCGTCCTGGTCGAGCCGGTCGAGGGCCTGTTCCCAGGTCGGCAGCACTTCCCCCGTGGTCGGGTCGAGGTAGCCGGCCCCGTCCTCCCAGACCGGCAGGTGGTCCCCCTCGAAACGAACGTCATCGGCCGGAGGCCACCACACCTGGTGATACGTGGCCGCGATGATCTGCCGCAGCTCCGCACGGGGCAGGGTGCCGCGGATTGCCATATGCAGGTGCGGAGCGAGCCGCTTCTGAGGCTCGACGGTGGCGAAGTACTGCACGTCATACCCGGCGACCCGGCGGAGGTTCTGCACGAAGCGGTCGACGAGCTTGGAGAAGTGCAGCGCATCCCGGGCCGCCCGGCCGTAGTCGTACCGGTCAGGGTCAAGGGGAGCACCCTCCAGCACCCGGCCATACGACGGCAGGGTGAGCGTGACGAACATCGACGGCCGGTAGACCTTGCCGTCCGAGCCGGTGAAGGTCCGCCCGAGCGTGGTCTTGGTCATCTGCCGCTTGGGCAGGTCCGGGGCGTCCTGCCGCCGCTTCGTGGACCGCGTGCGCTTGCCGGAGGTGCGGCCGAGGACGTTGCCGCGCATCCCGGCCCGGTTGATCTCCTCGTCCAGGTCCTCGATCGCGGCGTCCAGGTCGGTGGTGTCGCCGCCGGCCTTTTCCACCTCGTCCCGCCACGCCTGGGCGTCGGCCCGCAGCTCCACGAGGTGACGCTGATACTCGTCGGCGTTGTTGGGCAGGTTGACGGGCTCGTGGTCGAGGTGCCAGCCCTCCCGGCACTGCGCCCGCCGAAGCTGCCGATTGCGCTTGGCGCACGGCGGGCACTTGCTCTCCAGCGTGGCGCCGCACGGGACGTCGATGACTTCGGTCTGTCCGGTGAGGATGTCCTGTCGCCGGAGCGGGACCGGGCGGATGCACACCCCGTACTGCTTGGCGATCTCCTCGACGACGTCCCGGGCCAGTGGCATCGCCATGCGGACAGCGCGAGGGGTGGCCCTGTCGTTCGTGACTGTCACTGATCACCGCCGGAGGGCTCGAAGATCACGGTTGCCTTCTCGCCGCACTCGCGGCACTCGATGACGCCCCGGACCGGGTAGAGCCACAGCGCGTTGCGGGTGCCGCAGGCCGCGCAGGTGAGCTCGTCGAGGAGGTGGGAGATTTCAACCACGGGCATGCGCCCCCGCCCTGCCAGCCGAGAAGGTAGCGACCATGGCGCGGATGTCCTCGTCGGAGACGTAGGCCGCGCGCACGCGGATCGGGTCGGGTGAGGTTTCCAGCCGGACGTAGCCGACGCCCGCGCCGAGTTCGGGGACCGGTGAGATGCGGTCAGCGAGGGCACCCCGGTCGCGTGCGCCGTCGCCGAGGACCATGTCCACCTGTTCGCTCTCGTCGAGTCGCAAAGCGATCTTGTCGGGGAACAGGTTGCGGATGTTCATGACCTCCTTGCGGGGGTCCTGGAGCGCGGCCATGACGCCGACCCCGACGGCGCGGCCTTGGGTGGTGAGCGTGGCGAGGGCCGCTTTGGTCCGCTCGCGGAGGCCCTTGTCGGACTGGTAGGCGGTCAGGAAGGCGACCTCGTCGACGACGACCAGGACGAAGGGGTCGGCCACGTTGGGTGTGTGGGAGCGCTGGTTGCCGCCGAACCGGTCGGCCCGCTCCTGCATCACCGAGACGGCGGCCTCCAGCAGGTCGGCGCATTCGGCGGGGGTGGCGGCGTAGCGGGTGCCGAACAGCGCCCGGCCGAAGGACAGCTCCATCCGCTTGGGGTCGAGCGCCCAGACCTGCACCAGGCCCGCCCGCATCGCGGGGAGCAGACCGCGAATGGCGCTCCACAGGTAGGAGCCTTTGCCCGCGCCGGTCGCGCCTGCGATCAGGACATGTGTGCCGTGGACCTTGAGCCGGTACGGTGTGCCGTCCTCGCACCGGCCGATCTCGACCGGCCCCACCGAGGCAACCTCGGGGATGGGCACAGCCGGCAACGGCTCGGCGAGGGGGTCATGCCGGGGCAGGGTCAGCACGAGGCGACCGGCGCGGGCGATCGACACCCGGCAGCTTCGGGCACCGAAGCCGTGCGCGAGGTGATCGGCGCGGTCGGTCCAGTCCTTGACCGCCTGCCCGTTCAGCATCTTCACGTTGACCAGGTCGGCCCACGAGGTGCACCGGACTTTGACCAGGCGGGGCAGGTAGTCACGGCCGCGCAGGTGCCGACCGAGCCCGGAGACGATCATCACCGGTTGCCAGTGCCGCCGGTAGACCCAGACCAGGCGCCACCAGGCCAGCAGCGGCCAGCCGACGACGCGCAGGAAGGAGTCCCGTTCCAGCAGCACCCATGACAGGCCCATCGCGGGCAGGAACCCGGCCAGGATCACGGCCATGCGCCAGCCGTAGGTCAGGGTGACCACGGCCGGAGCTGCTGCGGCGGTGCAGGCGATCGGGTGCCGCCACAGCGTCCGGACGAGCCTGCGTAGCAGGCGGGCCAGCCAGATCACGATGGTGACGATCGCGGGGGTTCGCATGACGGCCGGGCGGAAGACGACGGCCGTGTCTGGGGTGGTGGAGATGAGGTTTCGTGCCTCGTCTCCGGACAGTCTTCTCAGCATTAGGCTGGAGTCCTCTCAAGCATTGGAGTGCGTGGGAGATCCGAGGGGCCGCCGGAAGTTGCCGCTTCCAGCGGCCCCGCTTGCGTGTCAGGCCGCCGAACCGTCGACGCCGGGAAGGGCGAGCTGGTCGGAGTCGGCCTGCTGCTGCTCGATCAGGCGCTCGCAGCCGGCGAGGTAGTGGGATGCGGCCTGGACGATCTGCCGGGCGATCTCGACGTCCCGGGGGGTGACCGGCCCGGCCGCGGTGGTCGAGACGGTCACGTCCACACTCGGGCTGGTAATGGCGAAGTAGGGCCGCCCGGAGTCCAGCACCGAGGCCCCGGCCCGCAGCTCGGGCGAGTAGAACGAGATGCCGACGTTGGCCGGGTTGCCGGGGCTGAGCGAGAGCGTGACGTAGGTGTAGGGGTCGCGGAGCATCAGGCCGCCACCTCCTTACCGGCCGCGCCGGTCTGCTTGGTCGAGGCGGCCCCGGCGCGGGGAGCGCGCATGCTCCTCGCTCGCAGGGAGTAGGCCAGGCGTCCGGTGGTCTGGTGGACGTACGGCGTGACCGTCATCCCCTCGAACTCGACCGGCGTAATGGGCAGGCCCGGGGTGGGGGTCGGCGGGACCGGCTGCACCGGCGCGATGATCTTCACCGCGACCGTCTTCTGGGCGAGCTTGGCGGCCGGGTCGGCGTCCATGACGGCGACCTGCCAGACCAGTTCCCCGGTGGTCTTGTCCTTGGCGAACACGGTGCGCCCGCCGGTCGAGGCGGTGAAGTCCTTGACCTGCTCCACCTCCCCCACGAGGTAGCAGCCGTGCGGGAAGACGTGCTCGAAGGCGATCGGGATGGGTCCTTGGATGGCCATGTGCGTGATTCCTTTTGCTCGGGACGAGCAGCTCATGCGCTCGTCCACTTGTCCGATTGAGTTCTACTGTAAGCCTTGCCCACTCGTCCGCACAAGTAACCGAGCGAGACGAGCGGGGTAAGACTTAGCTCACCTGGTAGACATCCTCAAGTTCGTGCAGGTCACCGGGCAGGGCCACGCTCAGCACCAGGAGCACGGTCCCCGCCGGGTCATGGATGGTCGCCAGCACGCCGAGCACCGGGGACGAGGAGCCGAGGAGTTCGGCTTCCTCCTTGGTTGGCTTCCGTGCGGTCAGGCGTTCGGTGACGTGGTCGATCCGCAGATGCTTGACCGCCTGGAGGTGCTGCCGGACGCCATGCCGTAGCGGATCGGGCTTGTCCAGGTCGGTGCCGAGGGCGATCTCCAGGGGGAACCACAGGGTTTCCGCCGCCGATACCCGGTCGCCCTGCCGGGCAATTCGGTGACGGGCGATCACGGGGGTTCGCTCATCGACGCCCATCAGCTTGGCGACGTGCCGGGGAGCCGGCACCCGGGCAACACTGACGATGTTCTCGGCGCTCTCGGGATGCTCGGCGGCCGACAGGCCGGGCCGTACCCGCTCAGGTGGGCTTTCGGGGCGGCCCTTCACGAACGAGCCGCGGCCGTGTTCGCGCTCGATCCAGCCTTGCATGGCAAGGGTCTGAAGCGCCCGCACAACGGTGGTACGGCCGACGCCGAACTCCCGGACAAGTTGCGTCTCCGAGGGCAGCATGTCGCCGGGCGCGTACTCCCCATCCCGGATACGCTGCTGAATCGCCGTCATCACCTGGGCGTACTTCGGCGGGGCGAAGTCCATGCTCATGTTAAGCGCCCAATCACTTTTCCACTTGTCTGCATAAGCACAGTAGCGGCTAAGCGAATGTCTGTCAGGACCTCAGCCACCAGCGGGAAGGCTATTGAGCCCGCCCGGACAGCAGCGCCAGCCACACCGCCCGCGCCTCGGCCACCCGCCAGGCATGGGTGTGCGCTACCTCCGGCTTCAACTCATCCCCCTTGAACCGGCGGATGTAGGCCAGGCCGCCAGCTGCGCACAGCTCGTACCAGGTGTTGCGGTGCTCGTGGCAGGTCCAGGCGAGCACCCGCGACGAGGTGAACTGCCCGGGCTTGTGCCAGGCGAGCGGCTTGGCCCCGTTCTGCAGTGGCGGGAGATGTGGGGATGGGCACGGCCCGCCCCATGCCGGGGTGGGGTTGCTCACCGGTCGGTCCGTTCGAAACGGACTTGCCCGGCCGCATCAAGCGTCGCCCGGAAGATAATCCGGCGGGACCAGTCATCCGGTACGGTCCCGAAGTCGTAGACCCGGTGCGTGATCCTCCCCCACGGCCGCCGAGCCGGATCCATCCGGCGCAGCGCCGTGCGCAGCTCGTCCATCGAGGTGGCCTGTCCCGCGCTGGTCCCGCACGGCCCGAGCACGTCGGTCCCGTCAGCGGTGACGAAGACCTCCCACTCGAACATCTCCACGAGCACCTGTCCGCCGTCGCAGTGCAGGCAGTCCTCCCGCGACGAGGTCTCCAGGCCGAGCGCCACGGCGGCGACCTGCCCGCGTCGCGTGACGATCTTCCAGCCGCGACCGTCGCACGCGGTGCACTTAACTGGTGTGGTCATGCCGGAAAGAATGGATCGCAGACGAATCCAGTCCTATTCCCGGGGGATATATCACCGTGCGATATAGAGTTCTCAGCACGAGCCATGCACCACCAGCCTGGGCGAACAACCGGAGGCCGGAATGCACGGGAACGCTTTCGAGCCGATCCAGCTACCCGCACGGGTATGGGACCGCGACGAAAGCAGGGAAATCCTCAGAAAACGCGACGTAGCGGGCTTGTTCACTCTCGCTGTCAAGTACGCGGGCGCCAGCCAGGTCCGTCTCAGCGCCGCCACTGGCATCGCCCAGGGCCGGATCAGTCAGCTCATGCGAAGACAGCGACAGGTCACCGATCTTGAGGTCTACGAGCGTATTGCCGCCGGCCTCGGCCTGCCCGATCACGCGCGTATGCTGCTCGGCCTCGCCCCGCTCGACATCGCCTCGCCCACTGGCGACCACGGCGACGAGCACCAGGAGCAAACCGAGGAACTCACCGCCCGCATCGAGGCCGCCGCCGCCATCGACCCGACGATGGTGATGATCCTCAACACCGACACCAACAATCTGCGCCTACTGGACCGCCGACTCGGCAGCGCCGCCATCGCCGACAAAATGCGCGCCCAAATCACCCAGATAGAACGCGCACAGCGTCATGCCGTACGGCCCGGCATACGCGCACAGCTCGCTCACGTCCTTGCGCAAACGGAGTCATTGGCCGGATGGCAGGCCATCAACACCGGCGCTCTCAACGACGCCTGGAACCACTACGAGAACGCAAAGGCCGCCGCCCGCGAAGCCGATGACCCGGCCGTCATTGCTCACGTCTCCGCCGAACAGGCATACGTGCTTATGGACCTGGGACAGCCCGCCCGAGCGACCGAGGTGCTGCAGTACGTGCAGGCTGTCTATCGCGATCGCATCCCCGCTCGGCTGCGTTCGTGGCTTTCAGCGGCCGAGGCCGAAGCTGCCGCGATCCTGGGCGACGAGGCGACCTGCCGGGCCGCACTCGACCAGGCCTCCGCTCTCCTGCCAAGCGGGCACAGCGACCCGGACATGCCCTACCTGTCGCTCGACATCCACCATCTGGCCCGGTGGCGCGGCAACTGCCTCGTCCGGTTTGGCGACCCCGGCACCATCGAGGACCTACGCTCAGCGCTGGCGGGGATGGACGGCACTTACAACCGTGCCGAGGCCGCGCTTCGCTGCGACCTGGGACACGCCCTGCTGGCCCTGGGCGACCCGGAGGCCGCCCAACCACACATCCAGCGCGCGAAGCACCTCGCGGCCATGACCGGCTCACGCCGACAGCGCAAGCGCATCGACGAGCTCAGCCGGCGACTTAACCGCGCTTTCCGTTGAGCCGATCCCGAGCCGCATACAGACCCACCAGCGTTCCCGAGGTCCAGATGTCCCCCCGGGCGATCATGTCCGGGATCTCCTTCATTGGGACCCACTCGATCAGGTCCGCCTCGATCTCCCCGCTGGGCTCCTTCACCAGCTCGGCGCCGCGGGCAAGGAACAGGTTGTGCTCCGAGTCGACCATGCCGGCCATCGGCTGATAGGTCACCAGGTGCTCGATCTCCTTGACCCGATAACCGGTCTCTTCCTCCACCTCACGGGCCGCCGTCGTCATCGGATCCTCCCCCGAGTCGACCAGGCCGCCCGGCAGCTCCCAGCCCCAACGGTCGAACAGGAAGCGATGCCGCCACATCATCAGCACCCGATGTTGCTCGTCGACCACCACAGCGATGGCCGCCCGGTCCAGATGCACCGCGTGATGCTCGAACCGCTCTCCGTCCGGGATCTCGACGTCCACCAAGCCCAGCCGGATCCACCGGTTGTCATAGATCAGCCGCTCACCATGCACGACCCACCGCGACCGCTCTTCGTTGGTAGCCACACAGCGAAGCTACCGCCCAACATCGCTCACGTACACCTGGATCTCAGTGGTGGAGAGTGCGGCGAGCGGTTGGCCTCACAATTTCGATGCCTCCGATTCCAAGGAAGCGAGGTTTGTACTGAACTCCCCCACCCATAGAGCCGTTTCTCGCTCGACCAGTTCATTTAATTCTCGGGCAAACTTGCGAACCTCACCCAAGAGTTCCACAAAGGAAACCTCCACCTCTTGCCTGGGCTCCGTTGCGGCAAATCTTTCAGCCCACGATATTTGAAAGTCTGTCAGGATGCGCTGTACCGCCATTCCGGATGATACATACCGCATCCAGGACGAGGAGAACCCGCAAACCCGATCCAAGGCGATTCCGGCCGCACCCATTCCAAGAAATAGATATCCCCAAATAGCCAGCTCCGCTTGACTTGCAGCCACTGCAACAACCGGGAATAAGCCACCTATGGTGAGAAATGCTGCAGCGTATACACGCAAGCGCTTAGACCACTTGGCCTTCTTTCGCTTTTCATGCATATACCAGTTAAGGGTAGTAATTCCTACATCCTCTGCCCACCTGTAGAGAATGTGCGCACAACGCGTGGCGCCTTCCTCCCATGGCATTTCCGGAAAAGCGTTGGAGAAGATATCTCCCTTCTCAATGAATCTAGCCCCAGACACAGTTCCCCAGCCTTCGAAAGCGGTTAATCAAAGTACGAGGTTTCCGATGCATTCCAACGACGCCACCGTCTGGCGTCAAATACATCCCACTTCGAGTCACGCCAGATCTCCATACAACTATCTAGATCAAGCAAATCGGCGATCTCAGATTGGCGAATGGTATCCACCAAGGGCTCCAGGCGTCCGCGGTGATCCGCGAGGAGTGTTAGCAAGACAGAGAGGGCAACAAGGGACGGATCCTTCTCGTCCAGGCTGCAACCTCCTTGGTTAGCAAGCGCCGGCACCGCCTCTCGCCACGGGTTACTACTAAGAAGGTATCTACTCCCCCCTACGACAACCGCGCTTTCGCCTGACGTAAAGCCACTTGATTCTACCGGCCTAAGCGGCACGCGAATAGGTGCCGAAAAGGAGCTTCTAAGGTTTCTGTCGGTCCGCTCCGAGAGCCGACCGAGATCAATACCACTGCTCCAGATCTCATCGCTACTCCACAGAGCTCCCGCTTCCTTAGAAATCCACTTCGCATCACAACGCCGCCGCGCGATATCTCCATGGATCTCGGCCACCTGCCACGATTCGCGCAACAATTCATCGGTGATCGATCTGCCTAAGCGAGTACAAAGGATAGGCCCATCAGGTAGTGCGAGATGTTCCCCTCCTAGAACCTTTCGGAAGTCAGAGAACGAGGTTGAACCCGGAACTTCTCGAAGAAGGTATTCGATGTGCTCAGCGAATCCGCTCTCGATTGTCCAAAGAAACTCTTGCTCGCCAAGCTCGCTCGCGGAGACCTGCGTCCTCTTTCCGTTCTCTTCGACAACATATATCGGCACCTTTTTGAGCGATTCCTGCAGAAGCTGAGGTAATTCTACGCCCCCTCGACTATTCGTCAGAGGGTGCAAGAGAATGGACGCTTCTCCAGTAGCCCAGGTTAGCGAGTAGCTACGATTCTCGTGGAGGTCACGGACTTCGCTTACCACGTGATCACAGTAGGCGTCGTACACTCCCTTTAGCGTCTCCCTGAACTCCGACGTAACTTCCAATGCAGAGCGAGCCACGTTGGTCCTAGGTGCCCCCGGTCCGGAAGCATTACCTATCGCCCATATAGGCGAGTCCTCCCGATAACCTGGAGCCTCGAAGTTTACCCTTATCCCCTCGACGCACATGCCGCACCAATAGTAAGAACGGCCTTTGCCGGCTCGCCGAAGACGCGAGTCACTCGATGGCGGCGTCAAAAACGACCATTCTTTGAAGTAAGGATCCCAGACGACAGCGTAGGCAATGGACAAATTCCCTTTTCCGTACTCAACAATACGGACTGGCCGTTTCGTCTCGGAATGAGTGTCTGGATCTTCTACTGTGATCCCCGCCTCGCGCAGGGACGCGCGGAGAGCATCAGCCACCGAATCATACCCTACCGATATTTCCTCACCTGCCTCCACGTGAACGGAAATCCTGCAGCCAGGAAGGACAATCCAGCGCCGGGCGAGACCCACCACATCCGGCATTATTGCGCTGGGACGTATCTTAAGCCGCACCATTGTGCCATGCGAGCCGATCTCTCTCGCAATAGCATCCTCGCTCTTGTTCAAAAGTCGGATCAGATACTTTCCATGCACAGAGCGAAGGGAAAGGTAACGGGCCTCTTGTTGCTCCTTGTGACAGGTGACCACCTCCACTTGATCGGCCAGCATAAACGCAGAGAGAACGCCAATCCCAAATCTACTGATGGGGTGAAAGTTGGGGTTCTCCTTTTGGAACTGAGGGTCCTGATAACGACTAGAGCCAGCACGCAGGAAATTCTTCTCTATAATTTCTTGAGTCATACCCGTGCCGTTATCCCACACCTCAAGACTTCGCTCGTTCTCGTTCCACCTAACCTGGATGCGGCCATCAGTAAGGGCCTGGTTTCCATGCGCAAGTCGCACCGCATCTATAGAGTTTTGCAGCAGTTCACGAAGCACAACACTGGAGTCGTTATAGAGTGTATGACCGGTTAGCAGGTCGAGAATTTTAGCTTGGTCGAGCGTAAATTCAAACGGCTGCGAGAGGAAGCCTCTAGTCTCGATATTACTAGTATCGATTTTGCGCCAAGGGAACTCGTGAAAAGTTCCTCGACTACGCGAAGACGCTGCAATCCATTCATGGCTTTTTTGGAGTTGCTCTTGAGCATAAGTTAGATACGAAGTTAGCCCAAAAAAGCCATCGGCATTTGAGAACCGCGCGTGAACCTCAATAGTATCGCGCGGCATATCTGCAGATAGGTTGCCTTCGGCGTCTACACCATATCGGGCCCTAACCGCGCGAACGGCAGACTGTTTGGCCCACTCCGTTTGACTAATTGGATCTCTGGGATTGATAATCCTGTAGGTAATTGACGGCGTGCGATCTTTAGTTATATGCAGCAGATCGATTGTCCTAAGGAGAACCGCTGCATATTGCACATTCGCCGTTTCTTGAGGATGACCGCCGTACGGTCGGGATACAGGATAACGCGTCAGATCATGAAGATCGTCGAGGTGGTGGCTTTCGCATACCACTGCCAAGTCGTCAAGAAACACGTCATCTAATGCACCAAGGATACGCTGCACTTCAGCAGCGATTTCAGAGGTTATACCCATAGACGGAGCTGGACGCCCCTCTATCCATGCCCTGACCCGTGATGCATGATACGTGCGCACGAATTCTTGATATAGAAACCGCTCTCGCTCATCCTCGTTCAGGTCACGAAGACGTGCAACATAGTCTCGCCCCAAATCGTCATCAGCGCGCAAGATCTCATCGCGGAATGCCGGAAAGGCGGACTGTTCCCTGCTCGCATACTCTTCACGAGTCACTAACATTCCGAGATCATGGAAGTAAGCCGCCAGAACCGTAAGAAGCCAATCCGCTGACGTCATGATCTTCTTAGTGGCATCAGGAACGATCCACTCAAGATGGCTAAGCATGGCATCCACGTGACCAATGTCGTGCTTAGTGTATTCGTCAAATATGTTATGAGATCCAATTCTTGACAAGAGTTCCGTAATCTCACGCTTCGCCTGGAGGAGGCTAAACCCGCCAAAAGCCGGCAGTTTCGAAGCTTGTTCGGCCGACTTCTCAGCGTACGAGATCGTTGCATCCAACATTTCCCGAAAATCCTCCCTCTAGGGCGAATATCGTTTTTCGTATACATCGGTGTATCGGCAACGATGTTACAGGTCTCACGGCCCACCGAACCAAACATGTCCGATAAGTCGCCTTAATCCCTTATGTCATAGTTGATATGCTGATGCCACTTAAACCCGTTTGGCTGCATAGCTTCGAGGCCTTGCCAGTCTCCATGTGAACCAGAGCAATGGGCTCGATCGAAATGCAACATACCTGGTTGCCGAATTTCGCTTTTATGGATCAAGGCGGCGGCGCGGCGCGCCGCCGCACTGCGGCCCGTCGCCCGCCCGCCGTCCGGGCGTGCGGCCTGGGGGCCGGTCCCGGCCGGCAGCGGCTCGGGCCGCCCACTGCACGCATGCCACGCCGTACCCACCGCGCTCGCCGATGCAGCCCCGCGCCGCCCACTGGCCCCACCGGCAGGCCGCCGTGGTACTACCGAACGAATCCACGGGGTTGCTGTCCTCTATGCCTCCGGCGGGGGCCTCTGGCTCCGGGATGATCGCCCGCGCCACGGGGCGAGACCGTAAGTGGTTGCGGAGGCTGATCGTCCCGTCGCCATCGCCCAGGACAAGCCGAGCGGGCCATGGCCACGGGGTCAAGGTCGTTCGTCCAGTAGGGCGCTCCACCTTGACCCCGTGGCCCTGGCCCGCTTCCCCTGCGGGTGGGACGAAGGCGACGGGACGATCAGTCAGCGCGGACGCTTCTCTATACGACAGCAAAACCCGCTTTCGGTCGTGTGGCCAGCCCGTCACACTGGGCAACGTGGAAGCTACGTCTATACCTTCGCGTCGGTTCGGACCTGAGTTCGTGGACGAGTACCGGAGGCGCCATGGCAACAAGACGCCACAGGGTCGCGCTCTCACCTACGAGAACGCCGTCAATGAGGAGTTCGCGTCTCGTCGGGAATGGCTGGACGAGCAGCTATCGAAATTGCCCGTCCAGCAGGCTGACCAACTCGCCCGAAGGGTGTGGCAAGACGATCACTATTGGTCTGTCCACTTCGAGATGGCAGTCGGTGCCGCGCTCCGTCAAACAGGGCTGACAGTTACCTACGATCACTCCTGGTACCACCAGACTCCTGATTGGACGGTGTTTTCAGCCACAGGTGAGCCGCTGTGTATCGTCGAGGTCCACACCGCATCGCCAGCGCAGGTGACCTACAAGAACATGCGGGCGTGGCACCAACTGACCCAGCACATCAAGACGATCCCGATCGGTGTAGTTCTCATGCTAGAACCTACCGACAGGCCGATCGCAGCCCCGGAGTCAAAGGTAGCTAAGAAGATCGCGGGAGAGGTGCGGAAGGCACTATGCAGCCCTTTTTGCCCGTCCCGCATACCCACTAGCTTCGGCTATACCTTCCTTATTCAGGGCGACGGCTACGGAGGAACCCTCCCCTCTCCATTCGGCCTGTATGCCTGCTTCGAGCCACCCAGTTCAATCGCTGGCCAGATCAGCGCGGCACAGATTGTCACGCCCGTTAGAGGCAAGATCAGCAAGTATCGAAAGCTGGTTGAGGAGCACGAGCTCCCGCTTGTGGTGGCGGTTGGCGCCCACCCCTTCACCGGCCTGGGGCTTCGAGAACTCGACGACCTACTTACCGGCGAGCAGGTCATCACCTTCCAGTTCAAACCCGGGGACACTTACATCGGCGAGGCTGCCATCCCTCCGCCTCGGTGGGACATGCCCGCAGAGTTGGCGGGTCTGCTGTGGATCGACAACAAGTTTCCCTTCACTGTGACGAGCCGGCCCAACCCCTCCGCGCATCGACCTATGCCTGCCCTCTTGGCCAACCTGGGCTCCTGACCTCCCATCCCGAAGATCCGGAACATGTCCGGAATGCTCTTTCTTGGGACGAGCACGGCCGACAGATCGGCCCCAGGTCAGCGCACCATCGGGTCAAGAAACGGCGATCCACTTCTAATCCGACGGTCGGGGGTTCGAATCCCTCAGGGCGCGCTCCCCACCTAGCCTGGTTGGCCTCTGACCTGGGCTTCTGCTTGATCGTGCCGCGATCGCGTACGTCGCCGAGAGCCACGGTTTATCGCCAGTCACGGGATATACGCGGGATGATGTTGGTCGCGTTTCCCCAGGTCGCACGGCGCTTTCGGGGCCTCTGCGGGATGAGACACGCTCCTGAGAACGCCGAAGGGCCCGAAGCTCCGAGACCCTTCACTGACGCCGTTCCCACTTCTTACGACTCCTGATCCACCACCGCCGCCAGCCGGTCTGTTGCGGCGTCGGCGATCTTTCTCGCTTGCTCTCGGATCTCGTCGTCACTTGGTGGGGTGTCCCGTATGTCCTCCCAGTCATCCACCATCCCCTGCAGCAGATAGATCTCCTTGGGACGATCGCATTTGTCGCCGAGTTCGAAGATCAGGAAGTCCGCACCCTTGGCGATCGGAACCGTGCTCTCAGCGATGCCCCGCGCGACATCCCGGGCGACCTCCCATGGCGTGCGCTGGAGATCAATGGGCGGAAAGCCGCTCTCGACCAGCACCTCACGGACGAGCGGCTCGACTTCGGTCATGGAACCGATGGACAATGCGTGGCCCGCGAGTTCCCAGACGGCAGGACAGTTGAGACCGGCCTCGATGAGCTCGCAAGCCAGCCAACCGGCCTCCGGCGCGGTCCCGGAGAGCCGCCCCCAGAGAAGGTCACCTCGCAGCTCAGCCAACCGATTCCTGAGCTCAGGGGAGAATTCCACCAGACCAGTATTCCGCGATTGATCACTCATGAGGCCAGAGCGCCTCTATGCACTGGTTGGCGATCTCGCGTTGTCCGTCGATGCCCGCGTACTCCAGTACGTGATGGAAGACCCGGGACAAGCCGAGCAGACCAAGGCCGGTTGACGGCATACGGGGTGATCAGGAGGGCGGGCTGTACGCGCCGCGTTGTAAGGCCACGGGTCGGCTCCTCCTCGTACGCTGACCTTCGTGGATCTCCAATCCGTGGACTGGGCTGCAATTCCCGGCCCGAAGTGGTACTCGCCCCAATGTGTGACGGAGGCCTTCAGGGCCTTGATGCGGACGACATGGGCTGACGAGGATCAGGGCCACGGTATTCGCTCAGTCGTCGGTAATGATCACGCCGGCACCCTCTACCCGGCCGCTGTCGCAGGCACAGACGTATTGCTGCACATCATTGCCACCTGCCCCGGCGCGCCAAGGAACACCGCCCTATGCGTCCTTTTGGATTGGTGGGGATGCTTCCAACCCGAACCGGGTTTCGAGGCGTACACAGATCAGGATGGACACCGAGTCGAGATCATCCCCGCGATAATACAGCGGGTAGAGCAAGCAGCCGACACCATGCGCACCATCGCAGAGCACGACACACAGACACGAGGGCTGGTCCGAGAACTGCTCCGCAGCCTCGACCGAGGATGGACCGTCGAGGAGTAGCAGACGGCCGACAGCCAGCTCGCCGGGCCATTGGCGGGCCATTAAGCAGGGCGATGAGGGGGCAACCACCGTCACTCGTGACCGACCCCAAGCCCAGGTCAGTGACCCTAACGGCCGTGATCCATGCAATTCCCAAGCTGACAGCGCGGGTTCGATCCCCGTCACCCGCTCCACACGGAAGCCGGGTCCCCAACGGTCCACGAATACAGGTTCTGATCCTGGCTGACCTGATCAAGCCTGCGCCCTGAGAAAATCGCTGGGTGATGAGCCCTTTGATCCGTTCAAGAACCATCAAGGATCTGCGTGCCTGCATCGATGCTCTCGCCACTGTGCATGCTTGCGATCGCTATCCAGTGGACTGGCCCGCCGATCCCGGGCGATGGCTGACACCTTCCAACCTTGTTCAAGCATGGGTGGTGGTTGAAGGCTCTGACGTCGTCGGACACGTGGGGCTCTCACAGCTGGACGCGGCAACGCTTGAACCGCCCCTCGCCCAGGCCATCGGTACGTCGGCCGGTCCGGTCGGATCGATCACCCGGCTCTTCGTCACTCCTCAGGGGCGAGGCTACGGGCATGCCACTCGCCTCCTCGACGTGGTCGGCAAGAAGGCCGCCGATCTAGGAATACCTCTCGTGCTCGACGTATCCGACGACGGCCACGCGGCCATCGCCCTGTACGAACGTGCCGGATGGCAACGCGTGGCAAGCGCCCGAGCCGAGTGGCTGAACGCAGCAGGCGAGAACGCTTTGCTGCACTACTACATGAGTCCCGAGACAACGCGGAAGCAGCATCGCCCCGATCCCCGCCTGGAGCGGCAACGATGACCGTCACCGCCCCGACCGCGGCGAAAACAGGTAACTCAACACCACATCGCATCGCATCGCCGTCACCCAGGCTCGTTGCCACGAAGGCACCCCTGCCCTGGTCAAACGACGCCAGGAGACCACCAGGGATACCGGGAAAGGGCGGCCTTAGCGTCCTGCAACGGCACCTTTCAGACGTGATCTACCATGTCCTCGTCGACGACCACAACAGACACCGGGACCAGGAAACACCGGCCAGCACGGAGTAGACCCCAGGGGGGTGTCTTGTCGCATATCGCCAGGATTCCCCTGCCAAGTACCGGTTCTCAGTAGCGTGGCATCGTGGACGAACACGCCTCCGCGGCACGGCGGATGCAGTGGCCAGGGCAACGTCAAGACGTTCTAAACGCGTTACAAGCCCTCGGCGACCGCGACTATCAAGAGCGACACTGGCGATCAGGACACGGGTGGCCAGACCTCACCGCCGCCGTTCACTGGCTGATCGACGACACTTTCATCGACCAAGCCGGCGCACGAGCACTGGTCCCACAACTCTTCCGGGATGAGCAAGAAGCCGACCGCGTGCAACTCGTGGTCGACGCCCTCCTTCGCGTTCTCGATGACCTTGGACCAACCGCCCCAGACCACGCCTACCTCGACCATCCCGCATGGATGAGCGTCCTGCACGCGGCCAATGCCGCCCTCCAGATTCTGTCGCCGGACAAGGAGAACTCGTAACGGCCTCCCCGAACACACCGCAAGGCAACGATGAGGTATCTCCCCGCCAGACCTCTTGCACATAGGAGCGTCAGACCAAAGCGACTGGTGCGGGAAGTACCACTGCCATAGTCTTGTCCCGTCTTGATCCCCAGAGGGGGCTATGTGCGGAAGTTTGTTTTGGCCATTTCCGTCGTCTCGCTTCTAACGGGTTGCACAGTTTCGGTTCGTGGCCAACACGGCCAGGATTCCAGATCAAAGCCTTACGGCCTGATCGATCCACCTGCAACCATGCGCCCTCTCGCTGATCTTGCGCGAGGCATCAAAGGTAAAGTGTTACTTCATCACGTCGATGAGCAGGGCCAGAACTCCGCCTGGAGCACAAAACTCAAGATGAGGGCGTCGTTTCGCCTCACCCTCGACTGCGTCGGAGCAAGTGGGACGATGATTGTTCACGTAGATCAGTCTCGACTGCCTCACCAATGCTCTGTCGGGCCTGGCAACATTCGGATCGGCATGATCCCTGACGACGTAGCCGTTCGTAGCATCAGGGTAGAGGTGCCCGCAGGCGCGAAGTGGGCCATTCTCATTTCGAGGCCACCGCAGGCCTAGCATCAACCTGGACCGGAACGGCTTCGGCTTCTGAGCCGTGCAAGTTTGTGGCACGGGGAGTTCATCGGGTTCGCGAGGCTCGACCTGATGGATGCGGGAATGCCGTTCACCGTGCGGATCCCCAAGCTGTCGAGGCAGAACCGCCGCTCGTTCCACACCCGGGGCTCCCCCGAGTAACCTCCGCATGTCATACGAGGTGGTTCCCGTTTCTCCTCGGAAGCCGGCAGGAGCACGAGAAAGAGCGTGGCGATGGCCCGTAACAGGACTGATGCACGTGCCCGGCTTGAGGGAGGAACGAGGGGTGGCCTCTGGGGTCCCGTTCTGGTGAACCTGGGGCTCGGTGTGCCCGCGGTTGTGCCGCTCTATCTGGCGTGGTGGCTGCTGACCGAGTACATGCCGATGGACTGCAAAAGCACGGAGGACCTGGCCAAGCCGGATCTCACCAACTGCAACTACACCACTCTCGATCACGCCAGCATCGTCATGCTTCTCCTGGCTGCGACCGGCGTCCTCATGCTGGCATTGGTGGTGGTGATCGATGTGATCTTCCCGATTGAGAGCGGACGACGGTTGGCCGCTTGGGCTGGCGCGGCTGTGCTCATCCCCGTCCCGTTCGCGCTGTGCCTGGCGCTGGCCTGACGACTGACGTTCTTGCCACCCGCCACAGCGTCTCGGCCACTTTGTGGCCATGCCCGATCACTGTCCTCTGTTCAAGCTGCGCCTGAGCACGCCCCGGCTGCAACTGCGCCACCCTGCGCGGCCGGCGAACCATCGGCCGGCGCCTGCGCCTGGCCCACGGCGCGTTCACCAGCCCGATTCCCGTCGGCATCCACGGCCTGGAGCCCTGCCTTCCCCATTTCGGCCTGCGCTGACGACACTGCCGGACCTCGCCCGCTACCGCCAGGTCGCGGACTCCGGGTCGACGCCGTGCGCCTCGGCGTTCGCGCAGATCGTGTCGCGCAGCCAGACGGCCAGGCCCGGCACGACCGCGTCGTAGTGGGCCGCGAACCTGGGATCGGCGGCGAACATCCGCCCGATGCAGGCGTGCATCGAGTGCGTGCAGTCGAAGTACCGCGACATCAACGCGCGGTGCCGCTCCGCGAGGGCGTTCGCGTCGACGGACCCGGGCGTGACGCCCGCACGCTTCGCGGCGGCGAAGTCGGCGTTCAGGGCGCCGGTCTCGGCCGCGACCGTCTTCCAGTCCTCCGGGGTCATCTCGCCGGCCCGCTCGGCGTACTGCGCCCACTGCGCGCTGTCTCCCCACCGGTCCTCGGCCTCGTCGACCCAGGCGGGCTGCCAGTCGTCGCCGAAGATCTCGACCTGCTCCTCCGGGGTCAACCGCATGCCCATGCTCGACGCCCCCAGCATGCGGTCGACCGCGCCGACCATCTTCCGCAGCCGGGAGATGCGCTCCACGAGCAGCGCCCGCTGCCGGCGCAGATGATCGCGCGCGCCGGCGCCCGGGTCGTCGAGGATCCGGCCGATCTCGGCGAGCGGAAACCCGATCTCCCTGTAGACGAGGACGCGGTGGATCCGCGCGACGTCGTCACCGGAGTACACCCGGTATCCAGCCCAGGTGCGCCCGCTCGGGCGTACGAGGCCGATCGCGTCCCAATGATGCAGCGTCTTCACGCTGACCCCGACGAGTGCGGCCGCCCGGCCGACGGTGAGGCCGTCGGAACCGTCCGGGCCGGTGATGGCCGTTTCCCATCTGTGGGCGTCGCTCGTCACCGGCCCAGTATCGCCGACCTCGCCGAAGGCCCGAGGCCGGAGACGGGCGTACGGACTGCTCACTCGGTTGGGACCTCGATGCCTATCGCCCGCAGGTCGTCCGCCCGGGCGCTGCGCGGATCGAGCGGCTGAGCGGCGGTCATCACGACCCGGGCGTTCTCGGGCGTGACGACCGTCAGCTCGATGGAGTTCCAGGGCATCTCCCTCGGGCCGCTGGTGCATCCCGGCACGAGTTCCTCGCAGCGGGCGGCGATCTGGTCGATCTGGCTGAGGACGCAGGCGAAGCTCACGCTCATCGCCGGAACCTCGCCCACCTGTTCCGCGGGCACGAGCAGGACGTCCTGGAAGGCCCAGCGCCGCAGGTGGGTCAGTCGATCCGGTACGGAGAACAGGTCGACGAACCCGAGCCCGCGGGTCCAGAAGTCCTTCGACGCCGCGAGGTCGCGGGTGGGGATGGTGACGAACATCGGCATGCCGTAGTAGTCCCGATAGATCTCGGGCGCGGTCGCGTCGAGCGCGGGCATGGGAACGGGACTGATGTACTCGCTCATGCCCTGATCGTCGAGCCTCCTGCTACGTCAGGGTCAAGGCGAACACCATGCCGGTGGAGACGGGCCGCGCCCGCGATCCGGGACGCGATCGCCGCGGTCGGAGACCGGGGGCGCGTTCCCGCTTCTCGGAAACGCGCCCCCGGTCGTGTTGTGGTCGTCAGGCCACGTTCACCGTGGCCGAGCTCTGCTGCTTGGCCGACGTGCCCGCGAAGGCGGCCTTCCAGGTGCCCGTCCCGCCGTTGTCCACCTTCACGCTGTACTGCCCCCGCGATCCCGTACGCGTGGAGGTGACGTACGTGTAGCGCGTGGAGCCGGTCTTGCGGAAGTAGACGGCGATGGTCTGGGCGGACAGGCCCGACCGGCCGGAGGTCAGCGAGCCCGAGAGCGTCAACTGCTTGGCACGCCGGTCATAGCGGGCCCGCTTCGCCGTCTCCTCGCCCGCCGAGGCGGTGATGGTCAGCGAGGTGGCCGCGGCGGGGCGGGAGTCCTTCTTGCCGTCATTCCGCGTGGAGTCCTGCTTGGGGTCCTGCCTCGCTTCCTGCTTGAGGTTCTGCTTCGGGTCCTGCTTGGGGGTCGTGGTGGCCACGGGTCGCGGAGCGGCCGGCTCACCGGTCGCCGCGAAGGCCGACGCCGTCGGGACGAGCACGCAGGCGCCGACGGTGGCGGTCAGCAGTCCGGCGGTCACTTTTGCACGCATTTCTTCCTCCTCGGGAAAACCACCGGCGCGGAATTCAATGGACAGAGAGGGTGTCCGCACCGGATTTCGCCTTCACCGAAGAACGTATCGGCCTTTTTCGCCGCCGAGACGATCCTTAAATATCCGCACACCCACGGCGGCCCGCTTACGCGATTCTTATGACGCCAGCTCAGCGCGGGCGCGTGGATGGTGATCGGTCCAATTCGGCAGAAGCGGTCCGGACGATGAAGTCTCATCCAATGTTCAGCCCGCATGAGAATACGATGAGACGGTTCCCCGGCCCGTTCATCGTTTTCTCAGCGGCCTCGCGCTGATCGGCTCGGGGGCCGGTCGTCGTCCATGACGCCGTAGCCGGACGCGCGGAACAGGAAGGAGGCCCAGGAGCGGTAGGGCCGCCACGCCTCGGCCACCTTCCGGTACGCGGCAGGCGGAGCGTCATCCGGCAGGCCGTAGGCCTCGCGCAGGATCGCGAACAGGCGTGGTTCGTCGCCCGGGAACGCGTCCGGCGCCCCCGCGCCGCGGATCAGGATCAGGCCGGCGGAGAACGGCCCCACGCCGGGCAGGGCGCGAAGTTCCGCCAGCGCCTCCTGGGGGTCGATCGCGCGCAGATGCTCCGCGGTGAGCACGCCGTCGAGCGCCGCGCGGGCCAGCCCGCGCAGCCACTCCTCCTTCTGCGCGGGCAAGCCGAGGCCGCCGGCCTGCAGCAGCGTCATGGGCGGAGGAAAGGCGGCGTACGTCTCCCCGTCCACGACGACCTTCGCTCCGAATCGCTCCGCGATGCGCTGTTTGAGCCGGGCGGCGATGAGCATCGACGAACGCTGCACGATCACCGCCCAGCAGGCCGCCTCCCAGGGGCTCCAGAAGCACAGCGGGCGCAGGCCGGGACTCTTCCGCTGCAGGTCGCCGAGCACCGGGTCGGCCTCACCGGCCTCGGCGAAGCCGGAGCCGTCCACATCGAGGGACAGGATGCGCGCCACCTCGCCCCGGATCCGCGGCCCGGCTGCCCGCGTGGTGACGACGGCGACACCGTCCGGCGCGGCGGTCACGGTCACACCGATCGGCAGCCAGTCGGACTCCGCGCAGTAGGCGAAGCGCAGCGCCCGCCCGTCGGAGGGCAGCCCGCTGGTGGCCGGCCAGTCCTCGACGAAGCACAACGTGGCGCCGAGGTCGAACGGGCCTTCTGCCGTGAGCGTGAAACCGTGGCTGGTCATGGGCGACATCGTACGAGGCCGGACAGACAAACGATCTTGCCGGGCGGCACGCCGCGGCCTCCGCCGGCCATACCGGATCCTCGGGAACGAGGACGCCCGGGAAAGACGAGAGGTACGGTCAGGATCATGGAGATGGTGGCGTGCGCGCTGATCCTTCTGGCCCTGCTCGAACGCCTGTGGCGGTGGGCGGCCAAGGTTCGCAAGTCCGGCCGGTCCATCTCGGCCACCGGATTCGACGAGTTCACGGCGGCCTTCCTCTCCACCAAGCGGGTGCAACTGGAGCAGCGGCAGAGCGAGATGATGCTCCGCGACGACGACACCGACGGCGCGCCACCAGCCAACCGCATCGACACCGTCCACAACAAGATCACGATCGTCGTGCCCGACAAGAGGTAACCCCGAGCCTCGATCCTCCTCTTCGAAAGTTTCGGAGGGAACCTTTCGATTTTCACTGTTGCCTTTCCGTACCTGTTGCCTATTCTTCCCTTGCACGGGGACTTCCGGGGGCACCAAAACCGGACCGAGTGGCATTTCTATGCCGATCATGGAGTGAGCATCGTGTCGAAACTTTTCGGTGACGGCGTGGAGATCGGCCTCGGCGAGGAGCCGGCGTCCGGAGGGACGACGGGCTCGTGGTGACGGTGGCGTTCAGCGGCACGCGGGACGGCGAGGCGCCGCTGACCTGGGGACAGCGACTGATTTGGCGGGCGGTCCACCTGATGGGCGACAGCCAGACGTTCCTGAGCTGCCCGTGGGTGCTCCCGGTGTACGGCAGACGTGACCTCGGTAGCGTCCTGGACGCACTGCGCGTGCTACTCGAACGCCACGAGAGCCTGCGTACGACCTTCGCCCTCACTTCGGAAGGGCCGGTGCAGCGGGTCGGACGGGGCGGCGAGCTGACCGTGGACCTGGTGGAGGCGGGACAGGACCGAGCGCTGCGGGTCGCCGAGCGGCTCGCGGGCGAGCTGGGCCGTACGGCCTTCGCCCACGACCGGGACCTGCCGCTGCGCTGCGCCGTCGTCGTCAAGAACGGCCGCCCGGTGGCGCTGGCGTTGGCCTTCTCCCATCTGGCGGTGGACTTCCAGGCGCTGAACACGCTGTCGGAGGAGTGGAAGGCCCTGCTGCGCGGCGAGGAACTGCCTCCCGCCGAGTGGCAGCCGTTGGACCAGGCGGCCGCGGAGCGCGAGGAGCCGTACCCCGCCCGCTCGGCCAAGTCGGTCCGATACTGGCACTCCGTGCTGGCGGAGGGACCGCTGGACGTGTTCGACCATCCGCCGCGCGAGGCGGAGGACCCGCGGTTCATCGAGGTCGGTATGGAGTCGGCGGCGCTCGCCACCGCGGCGCAACGGCTGGCGGAGCGCTGGAAGATGAGCACGACCAGCGTGCTGCTCGCCGCCTGCGCCACCGTGCTGGCCACCGTGAGCGGCCGTCCGCGCGCGGTCATGCAGCTCGTGCACAGCAACCGCCGCGACGCGCGCACCCGCACGATGGTCGGCACCGTCGAACAGGACGGCCTGTTCGTGCTCGATCTGCCCGCCACGGACTTCGCCGCCGCCTGCCGGGCCGCGCACCGCGGGGCGCTCAGGGCGTACCGCAACGCGCACTACGACCCGTTCGAGATGCAGGCCATGCGCGAGGAGATCGGCCGCCGCCGCGGCCGGGAGCCGGACCTCGACGCGTTCTTCAACGACAGGCGGACCGTCGGCACCTGGCCGGGCCTGCCTCCCGCCGGCCCCGACGAGGACGTGGCCCGCCTCACCGAGAAGACCCGGACGTACGTCACGAACGCCTGGCCGGGTGTCCGTTTCAAGGCGTTCTTCACGGTCGTCTCGGCCCCCGACACCGGGCGGCTCAGCCTCATCGTGGACACCGCCTACCTGCCCCCGGACATCGCCGAGGCGATGCTGCGCGGCGTCGAGGCCCTGCTGGTCCACGCCCTCACCGAGGAGGTCCCGATGGCCGCCGTCCCCGAGGTGTGCGGGGTCGGCCCGTACGACGGGCGGCTCAGGACTGCTGGACCGCCAGGCGCAGACCGAAGCCGATGACGATGAGGCCGGTGAGCCGGTCCAGGGCGCGCTTGACCGACGGCCTGCGCAGCCAGCCGCGCACCATCCCGGTGAACCCGATGAGCACGGCGCTCCACACCAGCGCCTCGCAGACGTGAACGCCCGCCAGGAGTACGCCCATCACCGCGTGCGGCACGCCCTGGGGCATGAACTGCGGCAGCACCGCGACGTAGAAGGCGCCCACCTTCGGGTTGAGCAGGTTGGTCAGCAGGCCCCGCCGGAACGCCCGTCCCCATCCGGCGTCCGGCGGGTCCGGCGGCGCCGCCTCGTCCGCCTGGCTCGTGCGGCTGTGCCAGAGCATCCTGCCGCCCATCCAGATCAGGTACGCGACGCCCGCCCACCGCAGCACCTCGTACGCCACGTGGGAGGCGGTGAGGAGAGCGGACAGGCCGGCGGCCGTGAGCAGGCCCCACAGCAGGGTGCCGACCTGGATGCCGAGCACCACGGCCCAGGCCGACCTCCGGCCGGCGAGCAGCGACGTGCGCAGGATCAGAGCCGTGTCCAGGCCGGGGGTGAGCGTGAGCAGCGCCACGATGACGGCGAACGAGGCGATCGCACCATAGACGTCCACGAACGGCCACCGTAGCCCATACCCGGACACCCGGCTTGACCTTTCCCGCGTCCCCGTGCACCCTCCGGTGGTGATCACCGTCCGGATGAACGACGCCGCGGCCCGCTTTCATCAGAACGAAATGATCGTCGTCATCGACGCGACCCCGCCCGCGCGCGAAGTGCGCCACAGGTATAACGCTCCATGAGCCGTCCGGCGCGTTTCCGGTCGGGATAGGTTTTCGTGGCGGACCGAGAAACCGATTCGCGACCTAGCATCGAAAGATGGACGAACCACAGCCGGTCACGCTCCCCAACGGCCGCAATCTGAAATGCGACACGTGCGAGAACGAATTGTTCGAGCACCGCCGGTGGAAACTCCAGACCACGGGCATGACGTTCATGAATCTCGACTGGGCCAACCGCGACGCCACCTGCTTCGTGTGCAGCAGTTGCCGTCGCATTCACTGGTTCCACTGGTGATCGGGGATCAGACGTAGCGCCAGGCGGCCGCGAACCAGTCGAGACAGTCCTGGACAGGGGGTCCCGCAGAAGGTCACGCCGGCGACAGGACCAACACCGCGTGGTCGGGCGCCACGCTCGCGAGCCGGAAGCGGATGTCGCCGATCTTGCCGGGGCGTCCCACGGCCAGCGTCAGCCCGCCCTCCGTCCGGCAGCGGCCGTTGACGCAGTCCTGACTGACGTCGGTGTTCATGCCCTCGACCTGGAAGGCGCCCGCGCCCGCTTCGAACCGCAGCCGCAACTCGCCCCGGTCGAGTGAGGCGATCGTGATCGCGTCGAGGCCGGTCTTCCGGTCGAGCCGCAACCGGTCCCCCGGGCGGACCGCCACCTCGCAGGCGCCGTCCCGGCACGCCTCGGGATGGCCCGCGGCCGAGACGACCGACGAGCTGGGCGAAGGCGATGCGGGGACCGGGGACGCGGGGACCGTGGTGGACACCGGGCCGCCCGTGGCCACGGGCCGCGGTCGCACCTGCGGCTCCGGGGTCCCGCAGGCCGTGAGCAGCACGGTCACCGGTACGGCGACGAGGCCGGCCCGGCCGATCAAACGGGACGCGTACGGTCCTCGGCGCATGACTCTCCCTGAGACCACGACGGCTACGCCGGTATGTGCGCGCCGGCGGCCGGAGCGGCCCAGGCCCGCCGCCCTCGACTCGGTCGAGCCTTCCCCGAACCCGGCGGCCCCAACCCGCGAAGCGGGGATCACAGGAGGAGGGCGCCGGTGATCTGGTGGGCGGTCCTGCGCACGGCCGCGCCCATCCGCGGCAGCGCCGCCGCCCCCACCGGCGCGGCGACCGCGACGGCCATGCACACCCCGCCGTCCGGGCCGAAGACCGGCGCGGCGGCGCAGCACACCCCCTCGGCGAACTCCTCCCACGCGTACCCCACGCCCTCCCCGCGGATGGCCGCGAGCTCGCGTTCCAGCACGGCCGGCGCGGTCACCGTACGGCGGGTCATCCGCCGCAGGGCCGGGGCGGCGAGGAACGCGGCGCGCAGGCCGGGGTCGTAGGCGAGCAGCACCTTGCCCGTGGCCGTGCAGTGCAGCGGCGCCCGGTCGACGCCGTCCGACGGCGACTTGACCCGGTTGTGCCCGTACAACCGCTCGACGTACGCGACCTCGAAGCCGTCCGGCACGGCCAGGTTGACCGTCTGCCGGGTGGCCTCGTACAGCTGGAGCAGGTGCGGCAGGACCGCCCTGCGGGAGCCGGGGAGGCGACGGCCCTGGACCGCCCAGCCGCGCGGCGCCACGATGTCGGCCAGGCGTCCGCCGACCGTGTAGTCACCACCCGTACGCGTGACCAGGCCCCGCCGCTGCAGCGTGCCGAGCAGTCGATGGGTGGTGGTCTTGGAGAACCCGGTCGACTGGTGCACCTGGGTGAGGTTCATCGGCCTCATGCCGGCGGCCAGGCACAGGAGGATCTCTATCCCGCGTTCCAGGCTCCCCAGGGCGGAGGCCGCCTCCGCCCGGCGGGCGCGATCCAACGGTACGAACAATCCCACCCCGCGATGCTCGTGGACCACATCCTGACCGGCCAGCGGCCACCTTAGCCGCGCCACCCCATGCATGAGGGGCGAACGGCGGAAGCCCGCCTCGGCCGGGACACTCCCCCGAGCGCCCCGGCCGGTCGGACGTGTCGTCAGTTCACCTCGACGCTCTCCAGCACGCCGAGGGCGTCGGGCACCAGGACGGCCGCCGAGTAGTAGGTGGTCACCAGGTAGGAGATGATCGCCTTGTCGTCGACGCCCATGAAGCGCACCGACAGGCCGGGCTCGTACTCGTCGGCCAGCCCCGTACGGCGCAGGCCGACGACGCCCTGTTTCTCGGCCCCGGTGCGCATCACCACGATCGAGCTGAGCCCGCCCTCGGTGATCGGGATCTTGTCGCAGGGCAGGATCGGCACCCCCCGCCACGCCATGACCGTCGCCCCGTTCACCTCCGTGACGTCCGGATAGACCCCGCGCCGGGTGCACTGCCGTCCGAAGGCGGCGATGGCCCGGGGATGGGCGAGGAAGTAGTGCGAGCTGCGACGACGGGCGAGCAGCTCGTCGAGGTCGTCGGGGGTGGGCGGGCCGGAACGGGTGTGGAGGCGCTGCTTGAGGTCGGCGTTGTGCAGCAGACCGAAGTCGCGGTTGTTGACCAGCTCGTGCTCCTGGCGCTCCCGCAACGCCTCGATCGTCAGCCGCAACTGCTGCTCGGTCTGGTTCATCGGCTCGTTGTACAGATCCGCCACCCGCGAGTGCACCCGCAAAATCGTCTGCGCCACACTCAGCTCGTACTCACGCGGCCCCAGCTCGTAGTCCACGAACGTCCCCGGCAGCGTCGCCTCACCCTCATGCCCCGCCGCCAGCGCGATCTCCGCCTCGCCATACCGGTTCACCGGCCGCACCGCGGGAGGACGGCCGAGATGCTCGCGCAGGCCGCCGGCGAGCACGGTCAGGTTGTCCAGCGCCGACCGGTCGAGGACGAGGACGATGCAGGAGGTGAGGGCCTTGGCGGGCGGGGCTCCCGGACCGGTGAGGTCCCCCAGGTGGTCGCCGTCGGCCAGGACCTGGAGCAGGGCCTCGCCGCCGTACGCGCCGGGGCCGACGCGTGCGACCTTGCCGTGGGCGACGAGCACCACCTGTCCCGGCGGCACCTGGTCGCCCGGGCGCAGGTCGTGCTGGACGAACCGGTCCGCGAGCGCCCCGAGGGTGTCCAGGTCGCCGTAGCCGTGCAGGGACGGCAGTTCGCACAGCTCGGCCGGGATGACCCGGACCCGCGCCCCGGTGGAGACGAAGCTCACCCGCCCGTCCCCCACCGTGCAGGTGAGCCGGCGGTTGACCCGGTAGACGCCGCCCTGGACCTCCATCCACGGGAGCACCCGCAGCAGGTGCCGGGGAGTGATCTCCCGCATCTGCGGCGGCGTCTTGGTGGTGGTCGCCAGGTTCCGCGCGGCGGCCGTGCTCAGGGTCAGGCGCGACGCGGTCATGGCGCCCCCACCGGCAGCGAGTGAGCCGGCACAGCGGGATCGGACGCGAGATCAGACCGCGCGAGAGCGGGCGCCGGCACGGGCGACGCCGTGAGCGCCGGCGACCCGTGCGCCGGCGGGGCCGTGTGTGCCGGCGACCCGTGCGCCGGCGGCGCCAGGGAGAGGATGCGTGCGGTGGCCGTCCCGAGGCCCGTCGGGCCCTGCGACCACCGGGCCGCCGGACCCCTGCGCAGCTCCTCCTCGAAGTAGCGCCGGGACCGCTGGTGCCAGCGCAGGATCGCCGCCATCCAGTTGCGCAGGTCGGACACGTATCCCTCGACCGACTCCCGTACGGTCTCCCCCGCCTCGATGCGGTCGAGCAGGGCGGGCAGGTCGACGGTGGTGATGTGCTCGAACTGCCTCATCCGGCTGGTCATGAGCGCGTCCACCACGGTCACCGCCTCGTCGGGCGCGCAGTCGAAGAAGGTGCCCAGCACCACGACGGCGTTGTGCAGCTCACCCTCGAACTGGATCTCCTTCTGATAGGAGAACAGGTCGTTCATCAGGCACGCGTAGTCCTGCGCGGCGTCGGTCATGCCGAGGAACTCGCGGGTGCGGTGGATCTCGGTGGGGATGACCCGGCCCGGCGTCAGCCTGGCCAGGCTCATCGTCATCTGCGAGCCGAACGTCCTGCGCCGCATCTCGATGTAGTCGACCGGGTCGGGCACGCGGTGCTGGGCCTGGTTGGCCAGTTCCCAAACCCAACTGTCGATCATCTCCTCGACGGCGGCGCGGAAGGCCCGGCGGGAGTCCTCCGGCAGCGGCCCGGCGGTGCGCGGCCACAGGTCGGCCAGCCCGCGTTCCAACCCCGTCACCGGGGTCAGGCGCGGGACGAGGTCCAGTGGCATGAACTCCTTGAGCCGCCGGTTGCCGAGCTTCGCGCCGACCAGGTCGCGCGCCGCCCCGTAGACCCGGGGATAGTAGTCGTCGCCGTACGTCCCCCAGGCCAGCCAGTTGGTGGCCAGGATCAGCTCGTCGGCGGAGGCGTCCGGGTTGATGCCGGACGCGCACAGGGCGAGGTCGAAGCCGACGAGTTGCGGTTCGTTCCAGACGGCGGTCGCCGGGATGCCGGGAACCCCGTCGAAGAAGCCCATAGCGGCGCACCATTCGACGTCCGCCGCTCGCGCCGCGTCCAGGTGCGGGTTGTCGCGCACCTCGAACGGCATGTACGGCTGCGGCAGCCGCACCGCCGCCTCCGAGAAGGGCCGGTGGGTGTGGTTGCGCAGGCCGCCCGCGCCCGTGAGGTGGGCGCGGGCCACGTTCATGCCGAGGAAGCCGGTCTCTCCCGCCGTCTTGGTGTAGCGGCTGGAGGCGGTGTGCCAGGCGTGTCCGCCCGCCTGCCAGTCCTGCAGTCCCTTGACGTAGCTCAGGACCAGCACCTGCTCGGGCGGCAGGACCCCCTCGTCGGCGAACAGCGCCGGAAGCTCGGTCAGCGCGGTGTGCTCGAACTGGTGCAGCCGGGAGGTGAGCAGGTCATTGGTGATCTCCACGGCCCGCTCGGTGTCGCAGCCGAAGAAACGCTCGCAGACCAGGACACAGTTGGACAGCTCACCCTCCTGCAGCACCTCCCGCTCGTAGGAGAACAGGTCGTTGCGCAGGTGCACGGCGTCGGCGAACGACTCGGTCAGCACCCGGATCGGCCGGGAATCCGCCAGCCGGGCCGGCAGCTCCGCGCCGGCCGCGTGCTCCACCAGCGCGGCCGACCAGGGGGCGCCGCCGACCTTCCTGCGTTCCTCGATGTACTCGATGGGGTTGGAGACGGCCTCGCGCTCGATGTGGAACAGCTCCCACATCGACTCCTGCAGGAGGTCCCGGGTGACCCGGACGAACCGGCGCCGCCACGCCTCGGACATGGCGGGCACGGTCCGGGGCCACAGGTCGGCCAGGCCCCGCTCAACAGGGTTGGACGGCTCGGGCGGGTCGTCCGTCATGAACGCGTCGAGCCGGTCCAGGTAGTCCTGGGCGCCGTCCAGGTCCCTGCTGCGCTTGAACGTCTCCAGGAAGTGGTCGTCGAAGTAGAAGACCCACACGTACCAGTCCGTGACCAGGTCGAGTTCGGTGGCGGAGCAGTCGGGATGGGTGTAGGCGCACATCAGGCCGTAGTCCATCGCGTCGAGCGACTCCTCGGTCCAGATGTCCGGATCGTCGAGCATGCCCATGTCCGCCGCCCACCCCCGCGTGTGCGCCCGGGCGGTCTCCACGTGGGGGTTCAGCCGGGGCGGATAGGGGAGGTAGAAGTCCGGCAGCCGGTAGGAGGACATCAGAGGACCTCGACGCTCTCCAGGATGCCGAGGGCGTCGGGGACCAGGACGGCCGCCGAGTAGTAGGTGGTCACGAGGTAGGAGATGATCGCCTTGTCGTCGATGCTCATGAAGCGCACCGACAGGCCGGGCTCGTACTCGTCCACCAGCCCCGTACGGCGCAGGCCGACGACGCCCTGGTCCTTCTCCCCCAGGCGCATGACCATGATCGAGCTGATGCCCTTGTCGTTCACCGGGATCTTGTTGCACGGCAGCATCGGCACCCCGCGCCAGGCCGGCGCCTTCTGGCCGTTGAACTCCACGGTCTGCGGGTAGATGCCCCGGGCGTTGCACTGCCGGGCGAAGGCCGCGATCGCCTTGGGGTGGGCGAACATCACGCTCGGGTTCTTCCAGACCGTGGCGAGCAGCTCGTCGAGGTCGTCGGGGGTGGGCGGGCCCGAGCGGGTGTGGAGGCGCTGCTTGAGGTCGGCGTTGTGCAGCAGACCGAAGTCGCGGTTGTTGACCAGCTCGTGCTCCTGGCGCTCCCGCAACGCCTCGATCGTCAGCCGCAACTGCTGCTCGGTCTGGTTCATCGGCTCGTTGTACAGATCCGCCACCCGCGAGTGCACCCGCAAAATCGTCTGCGCCACACTCAGCTCGTACTCACGCGGCCCCAGCTCGTAGTCCACGAACGTCCCCGGCAGCGTCGCCTCACCCTCATGCCCCGCCGCCAGCGCGATCTCCGCCTCGCCATACCGGTTCACCGGCCGGTCCGGGTCCTCCCGGTAGGCCTGCACGTGCTCGCGCAGGCCGTCCGACAGGGTGAGCAGCCGTTCGAACTCCTCCCTGCCGAGGGCGAGCACGGTGCACGACGTCACGGCCTTGACCGTCCACTCCCACCGCGCGTCCGCGTTCACCAGCATCTGCTCGCCGACGTACTCGCCGTCGGCCAGCACCCCGAGCCGCGTCTCGTTGCCGTACGCCCCCTCGCCGAGCCTGTCGACCTTGCCGTGGGCCAGGAGCAGGACCTCGTCCATCGGGGTGCCGGCCCGGGCGATGACCTGGCCGGCCTCGTACTCCCGCTGGGTGAACAGGTCGGCCATGGCGGCGAGCACGTCGGCGTCGCCGAACCCGCGCAGGGCGGGAAGCTCGCACAACTCTGCGGAGATGACCCGCACGTCCGCCCCGGTCGAGACGAACGTCACCCGCCCGTCGGCCATCTGGTAGGTCAGCCGCCGGTTGACCCGGTAGACGCCGCCCACCGCCTCGACCCAGGGCAGCACGCGCAGCAGATGACGGGAGGTGATCTCCTGCATCTGCGGCGGGGTCTTGGTCGTCGTGGCCAGGTTGCGCGCGGCCCTGGTGCTGAGGCTCAACCGGTTGTCGGTCGGCATGGTGTTTTCGGTCACGGCACATCACCCCATCTGTGATCGGCACGGCGGCCGGTTGTTCGGTGACTGGTCACGCTCGTCGCCGAGCGGCGGAGGGGGAAGGAAAGATCAGGGTCGTACCGGCCCGGACAGGGCCGCACCGCATGCGCCGGATGCCCGTACGGCCGCACGCGAAGGCGGCCGGAGTGTCCCGGCGGCGGGAGTCGTGAGAGAGGCGGGCGTACCGATCGCGCGCCTCACCTGACGCGGCGGGTGAGCCGCTCGGTGAGCACCGTGAGCGCCCGCGCCGCATCCGGGGCGATCGCGCAGTCGCGCAGCGCGTCGAGCGCCTGCCCGGCCCGCAGGGCGATGAGGTCCTCGACCTCGCCGAGAGCGCCGGTGTCCACGATGATCTGCCGGAGCTCGGCCGCCCGCCGTTCGTCCAGGTCGGGGGCGCCGTGCCAGGTCCGCAGCCGGTCCCGTTCGGGTCCCCGCGCCCGCGCGTACGCGTACGCCATGAGCACGGTCCGCTTTCCCTCACGCAGGTCGTCGAGGACCGGTTTGCCGGTGACGGCGGGGTCGCCGAAGACGCCGAGGACGTCGTCGCGCAGCTGGAACGCCTCTCCGAGCGGCAGGCCGAACCGGGAGTACGCCTCCAGGAGGGCGGGCGGGGCCCCGGCGAGCGCCCCGCCGATCTGCAGCGGGCGCTCCACGGTGTATCGGGCCGTCTTGTAGCGGATCACGGTCAGGGCCTGCTCGACGTCCGCGTCCGCGCGGGCGTGCGCCAGGATGTCGAGGTACTGCCCGGTGACGACCTCCGTGCGCATCCGGTTGAACAGCTCGCGTGCCGCGCGTCCTCGCACGTCGCCGGTGGCGGCGTCCGCGAGCAGTTCGTCCGCCCACGCCTGCGCGAGCACTCCGAGCAGGATGGCGGCGGATTGGCCGAAGGTCTCCGCGCCCGTCCACCGCGGGGTTCCGGCGAGCCCCCTGTGGATGGTCGGGCGCCCGCGGCGCAGCTCGCTGCCGTCCATGACGTCGTCGTGGATCAGCAGGCCGGCGTGGTAGAGCTCGAGCGCCGCGCCGGTGAGGACGGCCCGGTCCTCGTGCGGCTCCTCGCCGCCCGCGCCACGCCAGCCCCAGTAGCACAGCAGCGGCCGGATGCGCTTGCCGCCCCCGACCACGAACTCGCGCAGCAGCCGGTAGCCCTCGGCGACGTCCGGATCACCGACAGGGGGACGCCGGGCGTCGAGGAAACCGGCCAGCAGCTCGTCGACCCGTCCCCGGACGGCGCTCGTGACGGCGGCGACGCCGCCGGTGTCACCGACGCCGGTGATCCCCTTGACGGACGTGTCCACGGTGTCCGCGGTCATGCACGGCCTCCTCGCTCGGCGAGCCGGTATCCCTTGCGGAAAGTTACTTAATGAACACGCAAAGTAGAACCGCTCGTTCCGATAGTCGGAACTTCTCGCCGAGCCGGACTCGGACCACCCAGCTCAGTCGGCTCTGCCGAACTGTGCGATCGCGGTCGCGAGCAGGGCGAGCCCGAGGACCGCGAGTACGGCCACCTCGACGGGGATCGGGACATGCCACCCGCCCCACGTCAGCCCCGGCGCGAGCCGGGCGCGTACGGCCGGCGTCAGGTTCAGATGCGCGAAGACCAGCCGCCTGATGGGATCCACGGCGTACGAAAGCGGATCGATCCGGTTGAGCGCGGTCAGCCACGCGGGCAGGTTCGAGGCGGGGAACATCGCGCCCGACATGAAGTACAGCGGCATGATCAGCAGCTGGTTGAGCGCCATGAACGACTGCATCTGCCTGACGCGCACGGACATCGCGACCCCGAAGGCCGTGATGGTGAAGGCCAGCAGCACCTGGATGCCGAACACGCCGAGCATCAGGCCCGGCGCGTACGGCACGCCCACGGGACCCGCGATGCAGATGACGACGAGGCCCTGGAAGGCCGCGACGGTGGCCCCGCCCAGGCACTTGCCGAGGACGATGGCCCCGCGGGACACCGGCGCCACCAGCATCTCCCGCAGGAACCCGAACTCCCGGTCCCAGACGATCGAGGCGGCCGAGGACATGGCGCTGAACAGGACGGCCATGGCGAGAATGCCCGGGTAGAGGAAGGTCCGCAGGCCGAGCCCCCCGGTGCCGCCCGAGGTGAGCTGCGACAGACCGGTGCCGAGGACGAACAGGAACAGGAACGGCTGCACGAGAGAGGTGAGGATGCGCAGCGGGCCGGTGAAGAACCGGATGATCTCGCGCTGCCAGACCACCTTGACGGCGCGCAGCTCGCTCATCGCGCTGCGCCCGGGCACCCGGACCGCCGTGACGGGCAACGTCATCGCCGGCCTCCTCGCGCCGCGGCGAGCGCGGCCGGGCCGCGCGCGCCGCCGGTCGACTCCGCGTCGCGGATCGACCGGCCGGTGTACGACATGAACACGTCGTCGAGGCTGGGCCTGGCCACGCTGACGGACCGGATCGGCAGCCCCGACCGGGAGAACAGCTCCGGGACGAACCGCTCCCCCTCGTCCACGTGGAAGACCACCACGTCCCCGGACGCGACGGCCCGGATGCCGAACCGCTCGTCCAGGGCGGCGACGGCCGCCGCGCCGTCGTCGGTCTCGATCTGGACACGGTCCTTGCCGACGCCGGCCTTCAGCGCGGCGGGGGTGTCGAGCGCGATGATCCGGCCGCCGTCCATGATGGCGATGCGGTCGCAGTGCTCGGCCTCGTCCATGTAGTGGGTGGTCAGGAAGACCGTGATGTCCTCGGCCTCCTTGAGCTCCCGGATGTAGGACCAGATGGAGCTTCTGGTCTGCGGGTCCAGGCCCACCGTGGGCTCGTCGAGGAACAGCACCCGCGGCGAGTGCAGCAGGCCACGGGCGATCTCCAGTCTTCGTCTCATGCCGCCCGAGAACGTCGCGACCTTGGCGCCGCGCCTGTCCCACAGCCCCACCATCTCGAGCACTCCCCGCAGCCGCGGACCGACGTCCGCGCGGGGCACGCCGTACAGCTCGGCGTGGAAACGCAGGTTGCGCTCGGCCGTCAGATAGCCGTCCAGCGTCGGGTCCTGGAACACCAGCCCGATCGAGCGCCGCACGCTGTCGCGTTCGCGCACCACGTCGTAACCGGCCACGCGCGCCTCACCGGCCGTGGGCGTGGTCAGGGTGCAGAGCATGCTGATCGTCGTGGACTTCCCGGCGCCGTTCGGGCCGAGGAAGCCGAAGATCTCTCCTCTGTGCACGGTCAGGTCGATGCCGCGTACGGCCTCGACGTCGCCGTAATGCTTGGCCAGGCCGGTGGTTTCCACCGCCGGATGCGTCATCCCGCCTCCCCATTCGTTACACTTGGTGTAACAGTACACCAGGTGTAACTAAGGAGGCCGATACGCTGTGCCCATGAGTGCGGGCGGACTGCGGGAGCTGAAGAAGAACCGGACCCGGCAGCTCATCGCCGACACCGCGAACGCGCTCTTCCGGGCCCGGGGATTCGACGAGGTCACCGTGGACGAGATCGCGGCGGCCGCCCAGGTGTCGAAGAAGACGGTGTTCAACCACTTTCCGACCAAGGAGGACCTGGTCTTCTACCGGGCCGAGAACCGGGAGGCCATGTCGCTGGCGGCGGTCACCGACCGCCCGGCCGGGGTGTCCATCCTCGACTCCTTCCGGGCGCTGTGCCTGGCGCAGACCCGGTTCGTCGCGGGGATGCGGCGCGACCTCGTCCACCCGCGCAGCTTCTTCGACCTCGTCAGCGGCAACCCGTCCCTGGAGCGGAAGATGCACGAGGTCAACGAGCGCATCACCCGGGTCCTCGCCGACGCGCTGGCGGCCGAGGCGGGCGCGGAGCCCGGCGACCCGCTGCCCCGCATCGTCGCCTCGACGCTGGTCGGCGCGCAGCGGGCGCTCTACCGGCGGCTGCGTCAGCGGGTCCGGGAGGGCGGGCCCGACGAGGAGATCGAGCGCGCCCACCGCGCGGACGTCGAACGGGTCTTCGACCTGCTCGGCAAGGGCCTCGGCGGCTACCCGCCGGGGTGACTTCTACTCGGCCACCGCGACCCTGGCCTCCGGGCCGTCCACGGTCTCGGCGCGCTCACGCCGCCAGGGGCCGTGGAACAGGAAGACGGCGGGCGCGAACAGCGCCAGGCACACCAAGGAGACCACCAGCCAGGTCTGCCAGCTCGTGGCCTCGACCACGTGCGGGATGACCAGCAGGCCGACCACGGCGATCGCCTTGGTGAGGAAGCCGAACAGTCCCCAGGCCGTGCCCTGCAGCCGGGGGTCGACGTCCTCGGCGTCCTCGGAGTAGTTGGCCATCCACGGCCCGTACGCCACGCCGAGCGAGCCGCCGAGCAGCGCGCCGACGATCATGAGCATGCCGCTGGAGACGTCCTGGCCGCCGAGGAGCGAGGCCAGGTAGGCGGTGACGAGCACGGCCGCCACGGTGCCGCCGAGCGTGAACGGCTTGCGGAGCTGGGTGCGGTCGGAGAGGCGGCCGGCCACGATCAGGGTGATCAGGTTGAGGCTCCAGAAGCACGCCATGATCGTGGACGCCTCGGCGGCCGTGATGCCCAGCGCGCCGACCAGCATGGTCTGACCGAAGAGCGTGAGCGTGATGTAGAGCACCAGCCACAGCGAGATGCCGATCACGTGGGCCCAGATGTTGCGCCGGACGAACAGCGAGGAGACCCTGGCCGGCCTGGTCAGGTCAACCACTTCCGCGGACTGGCGCTCGGTGTGCTGGATCTGCGCGCGCAGCTCGGGCGACAGGTCGGCGATGTTGAGGGCGATGACGATCGAGATGACCAGCGAGAAGCAGCCCATGATGACGAACTGCGACCGCCAGGAGTCGTCGAAGATCGGCAGCGTCCAGCCCGCGACGGCGGCGGCGAGGAAGTTGGCCCCCACCGGTCCCCAGGTCCAGAAGCCGAACGCCTGGGCCCGGCCGAGACGCGGCGAGAAGTCGCGGACCAGCGGCGCCGTGCTCGCCATCGCCACCCCGTCGACGAAGGCCAGCACGATCCTGGCGATCAGCAGGTCCCTTGAGCTGTGGACGAGCGTCATGGCGAAGCAGCACACGGCGGTCAGCAGCATCAGCGGGACCAGCAGGCGCACCCTGCCGAGCCGGTCGGTGAGCCGACCGCCGACCGCCGACGCGACGGCCCCCGCGACCGCCGCCGCCCCGGACACCGCGCCGTACGTCGCGAGGGACATGTCGAGGTCCTTGAGGAGCAGCGGGACCACGGGGGCGATCTGCGCCTCATAGGAGCCGATGAGGACGGCCAGCACGGCCATCGTGAGGATCTTCATGCGACGGGCCCCGGTGGGGTACTCGTCGAGCTCGCGTACGTAGGACAGGCCCATTGACACGCCTTTCTCGTCAGCCCCCGTCCCAGCAATGAGTTCTAGAAGCCAGCTCTAGAATTCATTTCCACGAATGCTCCGCCCTCTCACGGCTGGAGTCAAGGGTTGTGAGCATGGTGTTTCCTGGGAATCGGACGACTAGAATGAGATTCTAGGATTTCGATCGAAGGAGGACGGGTGGACATCGCCGAGGAGCTGGCCGGGCTGGACGCGGCCTTCGACCACACGGCCGTCGCCGCGCCACGCATCAGGGACCTGCTGCCGATCTACCGTGACCTGCTGGGAGGCGTCTATCTCGGCGGGGGCGACAACGTGGTGAACGGCTACCGGACGCTCCAGCTCAGGTACGCCAACGGGAGCAAGATCGAGCTGATGGAGCCGCTGGCCGGATCCTCGTTCTTCGACAGCTTCTTCGACCTCACTCGCGGCAGAGGCGGGGTGCACCACCTCAACTTCCACGTCACCGACATCGATGCGGCCGTGGCCGCTCTGCGTGGGCGCGGCTACCGGTTGTTCGGCCTCAACCTCGCCGAACCCCGGTGGCGCGAGGTCTTCCTCCACCCCAAGGAGGCCCACGGGGTCCTGGTGCAACTCGCCCAGCCGGGGCCGCGCAACCCCGAGCCGGTGCCGTCCCTCGATGGCCTGCTGGCCGGCCGCGGCCGGCGTGGCAACGGCGTCCCGAGCCCCTGACAACGGACCCTCGCCAACTTTAGATCGGAGTTCTAGAATTCGGCTCTAAGACTTCCTCCGCCTCGTAGGAGAACGATGACCGCATCGCACAAGCCCGTCCCGAAGCCGACGCCGGAGACCCAGCCGTTCTGGGACGGCACGGCGGAGGGACGGCTGCGGATCCAGCGCTGCCTCGCCTGCTCACGGCACTACTTCTATCCACGGCCCGCCTGCCCGCACTGCGGCTCGGACGATGTCACGTGGGTGACGGCCAGTGGCAGGGCCACCCTCTACTCGTACGTGATCAACCATCGCCCGGCTCCCGGCTTCGAGCAGGACGGGCCGTACGCCATCGCGGTCGTGGAGCTGGAGGAGGGCGTGCGGATGATGACGAACATCGTCGGCGTCGAGATCACGCCGGAGAACCTGCCCCTGGACATGGAGCTGCGCGTGGTGTTCGAACAGCGCGGCGACGTGCACGTCCCCCTGTTCACCCCCGCCTCGGCCGGGGCCGCCGTATGAACATCGTGATCGCCGGCGCGGCCGAGACCGACGAGCTCGGCAAGCTGCCCCACATGTCCACCGCGCAGCTCCACCTCCAGGCCGCGCGCAACGCCCTCGCCGACGCCGGGATGACCAAGGCCGACATCGACGGCGTCGCCACCGTCGGCATGCCCGGCCCGATCCAGATCGCCCACGAGCTCGGGATCACTCCCGCCTGGCTCGACGGCACCGGGGTGGGCGGCTCGTCCTTCCTCTTCCACGTACGGCACGCCGCCGCGGCCATCCGGGCCGGGCTGTGCACGACCGTGCTCATCACGCACGGCGAGTCCGGGCGGTCGCGGATCGGCGCGCCCCGGCCGGCCCTCGGTCCCGACTCGCTGATCGGCCAGTTCGAGCTGCCGTACGGCGTGCTCGGCCCGCCCACCATGTTCACGCTGACGGCGCTGCGCTACATGAAGGAGACCGGGCTCACGCACGAGCAGCTCGCGGAGGTCGCCGTCGCGCAGCGCCGGTGGGCGCACCTCAACCCCCGGGCCATGTACCAGGACCTGATCACCGTCGAGGACGTGCTCGCCTCCCGGATGGTCGCCTACCCCTTCCACCTGCTGGAGTGCTGCCTGGTCACCGACGGCGGCGGCGCGCTGATCGTGACGACCGAGGAGCGCGCCCGCAGGTCGCCGGTGTACCTGCTCGGCTCCGGCGAGTCCGCCGAGTCGCCGATCATCTCCCAGATGGAGGACTTCACCACCTCCGCCGCCTTCCGCCGCTCCGGCGAGGCCGCATTCGCCGAGGCGGGCATCTCCCACGACGACGTGGACCACCTCATGATCTACGACGCCTTCGCACACGTGCCGATCTACGGGCTGGAGGACCTCGGGTTCGTCAAGCGCGGCGAGGCCGGGCCGTTCATCGCCGAGGGCCACACCTCCCCCGGCGGCCGCCTGCCGCTCAACACCAACGGCGGTGGCCTCTCCTACACCCACACCGGCATGTACGGGATGTTCGCCATCCAGGAGTCCGTACGGCAGTTGCGCGGCGAGGCGGCGGCCCAGGTGCCCGGCGTCGAGGTCGGCGTCGTCCTCGGCAACGGCGGCATGTTCGCCTCCGCCGCCACCCTCGTCCTGTCCAACCACCGCCCCTGACGCGGCACGGCGACCCTCCGGCGCCCCCGCCGGAGGGTCCCGCCCGTGGCGCCGGGCACGGACTGCGGCTGGCCAACCTGCTGGAGCCGCATGCCCGTGCTGCGATGAGCAAGGGGCATGAGTGCCTCACGGTGAACAACCGACAAGCTCGGCGAGTGCAGATCCCTCGTCGATCACGTACGCCCTCTCGACCCTGGTGACGTCGGCGGACAGCGCGTCAGTCACGGTCCCCCGCGTCATCCTTCCGCGCGGGCCGGTGGACGGTGAGGTCGCCGTACGGGCGCAGGAGCGTGGCCAGGTCGCCGGGTTCGTCACGCAGGGTGGCGTCGAGGAAGGCCCTGGTGGCCGCCGTGGTGACGGACAGGCCCCCGGTGCGGCCCAGGGAGCCGACAACGGACGGCACCGGCGGCAGGTAGAGCGGCGCGTCGGCGAAGGTGAGGTGCGCCGTGCCGGGGACCGTGATCCGGTAGCTCTCCGACGTGCTCAGCGCGAGGATCCGGGTGAGACGAGGGATGTACGACGGGTTGTCGGCCGGGTCGACGGGATGGGTGAGCGCAAGCACCGGCTGATGGTAGGGCCGGGGCGCGGGGTCGTACGGGTAGCCGTCCAGATCGATCACCGCTGCGAACCGGGAGTCCTGGCGGGCGGCCCGCAGAGCGGCGCCTCCGCCTATGGAGTGCCCGGTCGCCGCCGCCCGCGCGGTGTCGAGCCGTCCGGTCAGCGGGCTGCGGATCTCGCCCCTGTCGAGGCGGCCGAGCTGGGTGAGGACGAAGCTGAGATCGGCGGCCCTGACCGCCGTCCAGCCGGTCGCGAGCCGTCTGTCCTCCTCGTCGTCGCCGGTGGCCACGACCCGCGTGCGGATCGTCCGTCCATCGTCGAGCACGACGGCGGCGGAGTCGTACGGGTGGTCGAGGGCCGCGACGACGTAGCCGTGGCCGGCCAGTTCCTCCGCCCACGCGGTGTTCTGGGTGCGCACGCCTCCCAGCCCGGGAGAGAACAGCACGATCGGGAACCGCCCGGCCGCCGCAGGCGCGTCGTACACGGCGCCGGTGCGGGCACGGACCGCGTCATCGAGCAGGAAGGCGGGCACGCCGATGTAGCCGGTCAGGCCGTCGGCGACCGTACGCGCCTCCCGCTCGGTGCGGCCGAGATACCGGGCACGGGGACCGGCCGTGCCCTTGGGCGCGGGGTACCACAACTGGACCACGACCGTGCGGTGGTCGCCGGGCTCATCGGTGGCGGGCTCCGGGCGAGAGGCGTCGGTCCACTGCATCACGGCCGTGCCCACCGCGTACGGACCGGACGGCCCGGGGAACACGGGCACGGGCACCGCCCAGGCGGCGGCCGCGCTCGCACCGACCAGGCCGAGGCAGACCACGGCTCCCGGCAGGGTGAGCCACCGTCTCACCCGCCGTGCCGGGCGTCCGGCGAGTACCGGCACGGCGAACGCGAGCGCGACCAGGACGCCGGCGAGCGCGGGCGCCATCTGCCAGCGCAACCCGCGCACGGTCAGCACGATCCCGGACAGGGCGACGACCGCCGCCGCGGCGAGCGCGACCGGCCGCCGGGCCGGGGGCGGGCACCACCGCGACGACAGCAGGCCGACGACGCCCAGCAGAAGCAGGATCTCCAGGGGTGACATGCCGATCCCCGCGATGGTCTCGATCATGCGACCAATCGTTGATCATGCAGGCCGTTCGCGCGTCCCCCTGGAGTCCCTGCTTTCGTGCGACCGCAGTCGCATCATCGTGCCGACGGTGATCCCGGAGTCTGATCACATCGATCTGAGGTCGGTGACGCGGCTGATGGCCCGAACTGCGCGTTGATGGGTTGGCCCAGGAGGCATAGGTTCGGGGTGAGGCACAACTCGACCTTGTTCTTGTGCGCCCAGGTGCGGATCGCGGGGGGGTCTTGTTGGCCGACAGGTTGTCCAGGATCACGTAGATCGGGGCGCCGTCCGGGCAGGCGGATCGGATGGACTTCAGCGCGGCCGCCGGCACCGACGTACCGCCGGCCGAGGCCATGATGATCAGAGCCCGGCGGGCCCGGATCGAGCCGTTGCTTGCCGCCGCCGCGACGCCCGGCTCCCGCCGGGCAGGTGTGCGCTCAGGGGTGTGCGCAGGCCGTCTGGACGGTGTCGGAAGCCTGACCGTCGATGACGATCTGGCCACGCGCCACAACGCATCCCACACGGGTGCTGAGCATGCCGGCCCAGTGCCGGTCGCGGACGAACTTCTCGTCGATCCGGCTCGCGCTGCCGTCGGCCGGCCGGAAGGTCTCCAGACGGACGCGGATGTCGTCGGAGGGGTAGTTGATGAGGGCGGCGTTCGGGTCGAGCCGCGCCCAGGCCTTCCCGCACTCGGCGTTGTAGCGCACCTCGAGGTTGCCCAGCCGCTGCGGTCCTGACCAGATCTCCTGCGAGGTCAGCGTCACCGCCTCGACGCAGCCGGCCCGTGCCGGGTCCGCCCCGTCGACCTTGCTCTGCCCCTGCTTGAAGGTGTAGGGCAACACTTTCCTGGCCGGGGACCAGGCCATCGCGGGCGCCGCACGCGGCCACAGGACCAGGGCGAGCACGCCTGCGACGGCCAGGGGGAGGACGACGCTCGCGGCGATCCACATCCGGCGCACCCGGCTCCCGTGTTTCCGGCTCCCGCGCACCCGGCCGCGACCGGCCGGCACGTCTCCGGCACCGTCTTCGGCACTGTCTTCGATGTCGGCTTCTGCGGCGGCGGTGCGCGGTTCCGCGGCCTCCGGCCCGGGGGCGTCCTGCCGGCCGGCGACGTCCAGCCAGCGCTGCCTCCACTCCTCGACGTCGCCGCCGCACGCGGCCACGTAGGCCAGCGTCAGCTCCAGGGTGGGCAGGGCCTGCCCTCCGGCGGCACGGGCCAGGGCTGCGGCCGAGTAGTGCGCCTGTTCGGCGAGCTTGCGGTACGACGGGTTGCCCGCCTTCTCGCGTAATCGGCGCAACTCGTAGGCGAAGGCCTGAACCGGTCCGGCGTCCGGGTCCAGGGGATTTTCCGGGCGACCCACAGCGAGCTCTCCTGGCTTGTCTCAGGGGTTGTCTCTGCGTTGTCTCGCGACATGCCAACCGTAGGCGACAACGGTGTGGATCTCCACAATCGCTGGCACACCCCTTCGACATCACCTGTTAGGGAGACATGAGAGACATGCCACGCTCACTCGCGCTCGCCCTTCCCGTCCTGCTGCTCGCCGTCGGCGCCGCCCCCGCGGCGGCCGCCCCGGCGGACGGCCCCGTCGTCACACACGTCTACTCTCTGCCGGTCACCGTGGAGGTGGTGGACTCCAACAACCCCTCCCAGGGCTGTCCCGGCAGCGCGGCCAACCAGTACAAGACCGTGGGCGACGAGGCCGCCCTGGTTGCCTGGACGTACGCCAACGGCACCCATCGCTGTGTCGAGGTCGGCTACCGGCCGAAGGTCCTCAACAAGCCCTGCGCGTTCTGGTTCGAGGCACCCCCCAGACGGTTCGGCCAGTACGCCGGAAAGATCACCTTCCACTTCGAGTACGCCGACCCCGACGGCCACCCACGGGACGAGCGGGTGACGATCGACGAGGGCTCCGAGCGTGCCGGCAGGCTCGGCGAGCACAGCGGTGTGGAGCGCATCTGGTTCGGCGACGACACCGGCCAGCGCTACCCGACGAAGATCGCGTGGGGCCTGAAGGGCCGCGCCGGGGGACTGACGCAGGTCTGCCCGGCATGAGCACCCAGGTTCCCACGACAGCCGGGGGCCGTCTGGTGGTCCCCGGAACCGTCCACGCCGCCGCCTTCCTCGGCTACCTGCTGGCCGGCGGCCTGCTCGTGCAGACGGCCACGCTGGAGCGGATGATCGAAAGCGGCCTGCTGGACGCCGACGACTGGGACGGTGTGCAGCCCATCGTGCTGACACTGGCCGTGCCGATGCTGGCCGCGGCGGTGGCCCTGCACTGGGGGCTGCGCCCCGCCCGGCTGGTGCTGGCCGTCTCGGGCTGGCTGCTGGCGGGCTTCCTGGCCGTGCTGACGCTCGGCATCCTCGGCCGCCCGTCGGTGCCCGCGACGGTGCCGCTGTCCATCGTCGCGAACGCCGTGGCGGCCGTCGTCATGGCCAGGCTGCCGTACGGGCAGCAGGCCGACGACTACCTGAAGGGGCACGGCCGGACCCGGGCCGAAGTACGTGCCGCCCGCCCGGACGGCCTGGCCGCGCCCGGCGGCGTCCGCCTCGTGGCCGGTTGTGTCGGCGTGGCCGCACTGGTGGGGGTCGTCGCCACGGTGGATCTCGTGGTCAACGCGAACGGTTCCCCGCTGCCGCCGCTCGCCATCGCGTGCATGGCCGTGGCACTGGTCAGGGGACTGCTGCGCGGCCGGCTGTGGGCGCGCGCCTACAGCGTCGTCGTGTTCGCGTCCGCCCTGGCCGGTGGGCTGATCACGCTGATCGGGCTCTGGCGGGCCTCGATCCCGGAGGAGGGGTTCCTCGCCTCCACCCCGCCGGACGTCGGCCCGGCCGTGACGGTCACGCTGCTGGTGACGGCCGCCGCCGCCGTGCTGCTGTACACGCTGGCGTGGCAGGAGAGCAGCGCCGCCTTCTTCGACGAGGGCTGGTGACGCGCCGGTGAAGCGCGCCGGGGACCGGCGCGCTTCACGGGGGCGCACAGGCGGCCGAAGTCAGCGGCAGGGCTCAGCGGCCGTCTCGGTCGCGCCAGGTGATGAGCGCGTCGAGCGCCTCCACGTGCGAGCCGCGGACGAGCAGCGGATTGATCTCCAGCGACTCCAGGTCGTCGCCGAGGCTCTCGGCGAAGGCGGCGACGCGGGCCACGACCTCGGCGACGGCGTCGAGGTCGGCGGGTTCGGTGCCGCGGGCGCCCCGAAGCAGCGCGGTGCCGCGCAGCTCGTCCAGCGCCCGCCGCACCTCGGCCGCGTCCACCGGCAGGACGCGCAGCGCCGTGTCGCGCAGCGCCTCCACCCAGATCCCGCCTAGGCCGACGGCCAGGGTGAGCCCCCATGCCGGGTCCCGTACGACGCCGACCAGCAGTTCCACGCCGCCGCCGCGCTGTGGCTGGACGAGCGCGCCCACGCGGCCCGCGCCGGGGACCGCCGCGGCGGCGGCCACGACCTCGCGGTAGGCCCGCTCGACGTCCCGCGCGTCGGACAGGCCCAGCCGGACCCCTCCGACGTCGCTCTTGTGGCCGAGTCCGTCGGCGGCGACCTTGAGGACGACCGGGTAGCCGAACCCGACCGCCGCCGCCACGGCCGACTCCTCGTCGTACACCAGCTCGCCGGGCACGACCGGGAGCCCGGCGGACGACAGCAGGGCAGCGGCCCGGTGCTCGGCCCACACACCGGTCCCCGCCTCGGCCGCCGGGGCGCTCGCCACGGCCTTCGCCGGGACGGCTCCGTCCGCCGCCTCGACGGCGGCGCGGTACGCCCGGGACCACCGGACCGCGGCCCCGACGGCGTGCATGCCGTGCTCGATGCCGCCCGCGACGTACGGGAACCCGGCCTCCCGCTGGACGTCGCGGCCGAACTCGGTGACGTCGGTCAGCACGTTGCTCACGACGACGACCGGCATCGGGGCCTCGGCGATGCGCTTGGCGCTCGCGGAGAACATGGCGTACACGGGCGCGGGGTCGGGCGGCGCGACGCGCGGGAGGTCCGACAGCAGCATGACCGCGTCCACGCCAGGGTCGGCGGTGACGGCCTCCAGCGCGCGGCCGAGCAGCGTACGGTCGATGAGCACATAGCCGGTGACGTCGAGGGGGTTCTGCACGGTCCCGAAGGCGGGCACGATCTCCCGCAGCCGGGCGACCGTCTCCGGGGCGAACGCCGGCAGCTCCAGTCCCTCGTCCTCGGCCCGGTCGGCGATGATCTCCGACGCGCCGCCCGAGGGCGTGACGACGCCGATCCGCGGGCCCGGCAGCGGGCCCACCTCGGCCAGCAGGCCCGCGGTGATGATGAGGTCCTCGAGCGACCGCACCCGCACCACCCCGAGCTGCCGGAACGCCGCGTCGATCACGTTGTCGTCGCCGACGAGCGCGCCGGTGTGGGCCTGGGCGGTGCGGGAGGCGAGCCGGCTGCGCCCGATCTTCAGCGCGACGATCGGCTTGCCCGCGAGCAGCGCCCGGCGCGCCGCCCGGGAGAACGCGGCCGGATCGCGCACCGACTCCAGGAACAGCGCGATGGCCTTGGTCGCCGGGTCGTCCACCAGGTAGTCGATCACGTCGGTGACGGTGACGAGCGACTCGTTGCCCATCGAGGTGAGCAGGCTGATCCCGACGTTGCGGGCCTGGGCGAAGCCGAGCACCGAGCTGGCCAGCGCGCCGCTCTGCAGCACCACGCCGACCGACCCGCGCAGCAGCGGGGACGGGATCGGCAGGCCGTACGGCGTGACGTCCGCGGCGGCGTTGATGAAGCCGTTGCCGTTCGGGCCGAGGACGGTGAGGTCGTTCTCACGGGCGAAGTCGACGATCTCCGCCTCCAGGGCGGCGCCCTCCGGGCCGGTCTCGCCGAAGCCCGCGGTGAGGATCACGTAGTGACGGATGCCGAGCTTGGCCCCCTCGCGCAGCACGGGCAGCACGGCCGTGGTCGGCACCATCACGTACGCGAGGTCGACCTGGCCGGGGATGTCGGACAGGCTGCGGTGGGCCTGCTCGCCGTGCACCACGCCGCCGCGCGGGTTGACCAGGTGCACGGGCCCGCGGAAGCCGTGCGTACGGAGGTTGGTCAGCGTGCTGATCGACCAGCCGGACTTGTCCGTCGCCCCGACCAGGGCGATCGACCGGGGGTTGAACAGCTCTCCTACCGCCATGCTCATTCCCCGATCGTGCCGAGGCGAGCGTGGCCCTTGAGCAGGTTGCGGGCGATCGTCCTGCGCTGGATCTCGTCGGTGCCCTCGAAGATCCGCAACAGGCGCAGCTCGCGATACCACCGCTCGATGGGCAGTTCCTTGGTGTAGCCCATGCCCCCGTGGATCTGCAGCACGCGGTCGACGACCTGGTTGGCCATGACCGCGCCGTTCAGCTTGGCGATCGAGGAGGCGTGCCGGGCGTCCATGCCCTGCTGCACACGCCAGGCGGCGTGCAACGTGAGCCACTTGGCCGCCTCGATCTCCACCTGCGAGTCGGCGATCATCCACTGGATCGCCTGGTATTCGGCGATCGGCTTGCCCATCGACACGCGGATCTTGGCGTAGTCGATCGCCATCTGGAGCATGCGCTCGGCCGAGCCGACCGCCCGTGCGGGGATCATGTAGCGGCCCTGTCCGATCCACTGCATCGCCAGCTCGAAGCCCCTGCCGAGCTCGCCGAGGATGTTCTCCTCCGGCACCCTGACGTCCTCGAACACCAGCGAGGCCGGGCCCCACTGCCCCATCGTCGGGATCGGCTCGGACTTCCAGCCCATGTCGCGGTCGGCCAGGAAGCACGTGACGCCGCCGTTCGCGCCCTTGTCGGGGTCGGTCACGGCGAACACCATCACGAAGTCGGCCTCGTTGCCGCCGGTGATGAAGGTCTTCTCGCCGTTGATGACCCAGTCCCCGCCGTCCTTGACGGCACGCGTACGGATGCTGCGGGCGTCCGAGCCGGCGCCCGGCTCGGTGATGGCGAAGCAGGAGCGGCGTTCGCCCTCGATGGTGGGGATGAGGTAGCGCCGCTTCTGCTCCTCGGTGCCGGCGTAGAGGATGTTGTCGGCCGACCCGCCGAAGCTGAACGGGACGAACGTCCGGCCCATCTCCATGGCGATGATCGCGGACATGACCGGGCCCAGGGCGGCCCCGCCGTACTCCTCGGGGGTGTTGATGCCCCAGAAGCCCATCTTCTTCGCCTTGAGCCGCAGGTCGCGTAGGACCTCGGGATCGAGCCCGGGGCCGCCGGCGCGCTCGCTGCGCAGCACCTCGGGTTCGAGCGGCATGACCTCCCGCTCCACGAACGCGCGGATGGTGTCACGGATCTGCAGTTCCTCGGGGCTCAGGGAGAAGTCCATCGACGCGACTCTTTTCTAGAATTGCTCTCTAGGAATCGGCTCCAGCCTGGTTCCCCGCCGGAGGGGTGTCAAGAGGTCTGGAATCAGTTTCTAGAATTTGACCCGTTACTATGGCGTCATCCAGGGAATCGAGGAGCCCAGATGGCACGCAAGCCCGGCGGCAGGAGCGGCTCGTGGGAGTGGAGCCGCACCGCCCAGACGCGCAAGAGCATGCTTCAGGCCGCCCGCGAGGTCTTCTCCGAGCACGGCTTCGCCGACGCCAACGTCGCGGACGTCGTCGAGCGCGCGGGCTCCAGCGTGGGCAGCCTCTACCACCACTTCGGCGGCAAGACCGAGCTGTTCCTCGCGCTGTGGGAGGAGCACCAGGCCGCCCACGAGGAGGCCGCCGCGTCCAGCGTCGCCGCGGCGAAGCAGGCGGGCGTGAAGGACCCCGTCGAGCTGTTCATCGCCGGGGCCAGGGCGTTCCTCGAAGGGTCCTGGCAGCGGCGCGACCTGGCCCGGCTGTTCATGGACGGCGACGGCCCGCCGGGGTTCGAACTGATGCGGCGCACCCGCGGGCGGGAGTGGGTGCGGCAGAACGCCGTCCTGCTCGGCGCGGCGAACACGCCGACCGACCGCCTCACGGTCTCGGTCCTCACCAGCGTGATCGGCGAGGCCGGCCGCGAGGTCGCGACGAGCGAGACCGAGGAGGAGGCCAAGGAGGTCGTGGATGCGGCGATCGCGCTCATCCGCCGCTTCGGCGACCCCCTGGCCACCCATGACGACACCACCGGCGCCGCAGGCGTGGCGGACGACGCCGGGGCGGCGCTCAGCTGACCTCGGCGACGCCCCGCGCGCCGCACCTCCAGGTCAAGGTCAGGCGGGGCGGAAGGCGGCCCTGCCCCGGTCGATCACGACGGTGCCGTCCTCCTTCGCCGTACGGAACAGGGCCGTCGCGCCGTCGTCGGACGTCCAGATGGACACGGTCAGCGCCTCGCCCGGGTAGACCGGTTTGCTGAACCGTCCCGACATGGCCGCGAAGTGGGCCGGGTCGGACCCCGCCACGGCGTGCAGCAGCGCCCGCCCGGTGATCCCGTACGTGCACAGCCCGTGCAGGATCGGCCGGGGGAAGCCGGCGCGGGCGGCGAAGGCGGGGTCGGAGTGCAGCGGGTTGCGGTCGCCCGACAGGCGGTACAGCAGCGCCTGGTCCGGGCGGGTCTCGTAGGTCACCGTGTGGTCCGGCGGCCTGCCGGGCTCGACCCACTCGTCGCGGGGGCCGCGCTCGCCGCCGAAGCCGCCCTCGCCCCGGATGAACACCGAGCTGCGGCTCGTGATCAGCAACTCGCCGCTTTCGGCGTCGGCCGCCCTGGCCTCGGTCGTCACCAGCGCCCCCGAGCCCTTGTCGTAGATGCCGGTCACCGTCGAGGTCGTCCGTACACGCCCGGCGGGCGGCAGCTCGCGGTGCAGTTCGAATGCCTGCTCGGCGTGCACGAGCATGGCCGGGTCGAAGTCGCCGAGCCGCCGTCCGGTGGGTGCCTGGGCGGCCAGGACCGCGAAGGTCGGCAGCACCCGCTGCCGGATCCCCGCCGAGTTCTCGGTGGTGAAGGCGAGCTCCTCGGTGCCCGCACCGACGCCCAGCGCGTACAGCAGGGTGTCGGCGGAGGTCCACGACCGCTCGTGCGGCGCGCTCTCCACCCCGATCAGAGTGTGGTCGAGCGGCATGTCACTCCTCCCCGTTCGGGATGCGCCCGCTGGTGAGGGCGTTCGGCGCGGCCTTGTCCACCAGGGCGGGGATCACCTCGCCCAGCTCGGCCGGATCCCACCGGGCGTCCTTGTCCACGCCCGGCCCGGCGTGCCAGCCCTCCGCGACGCTGATGTGCCCGCCGCGCACGTTGAAGACCCGGCCCGTGATCCCCCGTGACTGGGCGCTCGCCAGCCAGACCACCAGCGGCGCGATGTTGTCCGGCGCCGCCGGATCGAAGCCGCCCTCGGCGGGCCGCCTCCCGCCCGGGATGAGGTTCTCGGTCATGCGGGTGAGCGCGGCGGGGGCGACCGCGTTGACCGTGACGCCGTAACGCGCCAGCTCCTTGGCGGCGATGATCGTCAGCGAGGCGATCCCGGCCTTGGCCGCGCCGTAGTTGCCCTGGCCCGCGTTGCCGTAGATGCCGGACGACGACGTGGTGTTGATGACCCGGGCGTCCACCGGTTCCCCGGCCTTGGACCTGGACCTCCAGTAGGCGGCGGCGTGCCGCAGCGGGGCGAAGGTGCCGCGCAGGTGCACCCGGATGACCGCGTCCCACTCGTCGGCGGTCATGTTGACGAGCATCCGGTCGCGCAGGATGCCCGCGTTGTTGACCAGGACGTGCAGGTCGCCGAAGGTCTCCACGGCCCGCTCGACCATGCGCCGCGCGCCGTCGAAGTCGGAGACGTCCTCGCCGTCGACCACGGCCTCGCCGCCCATGGCCCTGATCTCCTCGACCACCTCGCCCGCGGCGCCGGTGGACGACCCGGTGCCGTCGACCTCGGCGCCCAGGTCGTTGACGACGACCTTGGCGCCCTGGCGCGCGAACTCCAGCGCGTGTCCCCGCCCGATGCCCCGCGCGGCACCGGTGACGATCACGACACGGCCTTCCACGATTCCGCCCATGCGCAGCTCCCTTGATCAGACCTTGACCCGGCCCCGTGTGAACGTGATTCTAGTAATGGAATCTAGAATTCGGTAGGGAGGAGCCGGTCATGATCCAGCTCGCCGTACGATGACGGCCGTGCCGCAGACCATTGCGGCGGACCCCGGCGAGCGGGAGCGGCTGCGCCGCGCCTGGCGGACGCTGTCGGTCGTGAGCATGGCCAGCGTCCTGACCGCGCTCGGCGGCAGCGCGCTCAACGTGGCACTCCCCCAGGTGGTACGGCAGACGCACGCGAGCGCGGACGCCGCGAGCTGGATCCTGCTCGCCTTCCAGCTCACGACGACCGTGCTCATGGTCGTGTTCGGCCGGCTCGCCGACCTGTTCGGGCGGCGGGCGATGTACCTCGGCGGCCTGGCCACCTACACGGTCGCCAGCCTGCTGGCCGGGCTCGCCCCGGACGCGTGGGTCATCGTGGCGCTGCGGGTGGTGCAGGCGGCCGGCGGGGCCATGCTGCTGACCAACAGCGCCGCCCTGGTGACCGCCGCCTTCCCCAAGTCGCGGCTCGGCGAGGGGATGGGCGTCTACACCGCGTCGTTCTCCATCGCCCAGCTCGCCGGTCCCGCGCTCGGCGGCCTGTTCACCGAGCACCTGGGCTGGCGCTGGGTGTTCTGGTACAACGTGCCCCTCGGCATCGCGTGCCTGGTCTGGGGCGCGGTGGCCCTCCCCGCGCCGGTCAAGAACGCTGGACCGCCGCAGGGCCGGGGCTGCAGGTTCGACCTGCCCGGCAACGCGCTCGTGCTCGCGTGTCTCGGCGGCCTGCTGCTCGCGCTGTCGGAGGTGACCAGGCTCGGCTGGGGACATCCGATGGTGGTGTCCGGTCTCGTCGTGTTCGCGGTGACGCTCCCGCTGTTCGTCATGCGTGAGCTGCGGGCCCGTCATCCGGTGGTGGACATCCGGATGTTCCGCGATGTCACGTTCGCCCTCGGGACGCTGGCGTCGTTCCTCAACTCGACCGCCCGGGTCGGGGTGGTGCTCCTCGTGTCGCTGTTCTTCCAGGCCGTACGCGGGGAGGACCCGGTTCGCGCGGCGGTGAAGGTGCTGCCGCTCTCGATCGCGGCGATGGCGGCGTCGGTCGCGTCGGGCTTCCTGCTGCGCCGCCTCGGCCCGCGCACGGTGGCGGTCGCCGCGACCTCGCTGACGACGGCGGGCCTGGCCGTCCTGCTGTGGCTGATCTCCCCCGACGTCTCGCTCGCGGCGCTCACGGCCGCCCTCGTGCTGATCGGCGTCGGCTCGGGCATGTTCCTGCCTTCCAACACCACCGCGATCCTGGACGGGGTGCCGTCGCACCGGCTGGGGATCGTCAACGCCATGCGCCTGATGCTGCAGAACACCGGGGTGGTGGTCGGCACCGCGCTGGTCCTGTCGATCATCACGGTGCCGTTGCCCGCCGGGTTGCACGACGCCGTCTTCGCCGGGACGCTGTCCCACGTCTCACCCGCGGCGGTCGAGCGGCTCGTGACCGGCTACCGCTGGGCGCTGGCCTGCATGACCGCCGTCTCCGCGCTCGCCGTGTTCACCTGCTTCACCCGCAGACGCGCGGGCTCGCCCCTCAGCTGAGGACGTGGCCGTGCCGGTCGCGGGCCTTCAGCCGCACGGTGGGCATCTCGGGGGCGGGGAGCGGCCGCTCCCCGCCCGGGACGACGCCGAAGCGGTCGCCTCGCATCCAGTCGTCGCGCGCCCGCGCGATCTCCTCGTGTGAGCGGCCGACGAAGTTCCACCACATCACCAGGGGCTCGTCGAACGGCGTGCCGCCCAGCACGAACAGCCGGGCCGGGCCGGCCGCCTCCATCGGCACCTCCGTACGGCCCTGGCCGAGATAGAGCAGCGAGCCCGGCGCCAGCGCGACCCCGGCCACGTCGGCCGTGCCCGACATGACCAGCACCGCCGTCTCGTACGCGGGATCGACCGGCAGCCGGTGTTCTCCCGCCCCGGTGAACAGCACCTCGGCCCCGAGCAGCGGGGTGTGGACGCGGGCGGGCGAGCGCAGCGGTCCGGCCTCGCCCACCACGACCGTCACCGTGACGGCCCCGTCGCGCAGCACGGGCAGCGCGGCGTGGTGCTCGAACCGCGCCTCGCCGTGCCGGGCCTCCTCCGGCAGCGCGACCCACAACTGCAGCCCGTGCATGCCCGGCGGGTGCTCGGGCGGCGACTGCTCCGAGTGGGCGATGCCGTGGGCGGCGGTCATCAAATTGAGCTGCCCGGGCACGATCGACTGGACGTTGCCGAGGCTGTCGCGGTGCAGGATCTCGCCCTCGGCGAGCCACGTGACCGTCTGCAGGCCGGTGTGGGGGTGCGGCGGCACCTGCATGCCCGGCCGGCCGCTCACGTCGTCGGGCCCGAAGTGGTCGACGAAGCACCACGCGCCGACCATCCGGCGGGGGCGCTGCGGGAGCAGCCGGCGCACGGTCGTGTAGCGGCCGAGCGGCACGTCGTGGCCGGGCAGGAGCACGCTCTCCGCGGTCGTTCCGTCGGCGCCCGTGTAGCCGGACAAACTCGTGCAGCCGTACACCGCCGGTTCTCCGCCGGTCACTCGGCCCCCTCCCCGCCGTCCAGGGAGAACCGGGCCCGCCGATCGGCCGGCACCAGGTCGAGGTACTCGTCCGGGTGCCGCTTGATGTACCGCTGCACGAACGGGCAGAACGGCAGGACCGACAGCCCGGCGTCCCTGGCGGCGTCGAGCGCCGCGCGGACCAGCGTCGAGCCGAGGCCCCGGCCTTCGAAGGCCGGGTCGATCTCGGTGTGGGTGAAGGAGATCGTCGGCCCGTGGAGCCGGTAGTCGGCGAAGCCGGCGAGCGAGCCGTCCACGGTGATCTCGAAGCGGCTCGCCTCCGGGTTGTCGGCGACCTGCGGTTCTGTCGTGTCCATCGGGATTCCTTCCAGGATCGTCGTCAGGCGGCGATCGTCGCGTGCATCTCCCACACGAGGATCTCGGCGGGCTCCGTCGCGGTGACCTTCTGCCCGCCGGTGGCGGTGAAGCGTACGGCGTCGCCGGTCTCCAGGGTGCCCGCACCCTCCAGGGTGACCGTCCCCCGGGGTACGAACAGGTGCAGGAACGGCGCCTCGGGCAGCTCCACGCTCTGGCCCGGCTGAAGCCGGGCGGCGTACAGCGCGGCGTACCGGTTCTTGATGCGGATGGCGGCCTCGCCCGCGTGCTTGTCCATGCCGCTGGCGACCGGCACCAGACCACCGGCCAGCAGCTCGTTCTCGATCTCCAGCTGCTCGTAGCCGGGGGTGATGCCCGGTTCGTCGGGGACCACCCACATCTGGACGAAGTGCACGGGCTTGTCGTGCGTGTCGCCGCCGGTGAGCCGCCAGGAGTCGTTCTTCTCCGAGTGCAGGATGCCGGTTCCGGCGCTCATCCGCTGGGCCAGGCCCGGGTAGATGACGCCGGAGTGGCCCTCGGAGTCCTGGTGGACCAGGGAACCCTGGAGCACCCAGGTGACGATCTCCATGTCGCGGTGCGGATGGGTCTCGAAGCCGGTGCCCGGGTGGACGACGTCGTCGTTGTTGACCAGCAGCAGCCCGTGGTGGGTGTTGTCGGGGTCGTAGTGGCCGCCGAACGAGAACGAGTGCTTGGAATCCAGCCAGGAGATGCGGGTGGCGAAACGCTCGGCCGCCCGGCGGACGTCCACACGAGGGGTCAGCCTGGTCGTGGTCATGAGTGCCCTTTCCTCGTCGCCATGTAGATGATGCGTCATCTACTGGTGCCCTCAACATACATGACGAGTCATTCATTCCGGCTAGCCTGGGACCATGAACAGCCCTCGGTGGCTCGACTCGGACGAGCAGCGCGCCTGGCGGGCGTACCTGCGCATGCAGGGCCGCCTCACGGCCCGGCTCAACCGGCAGCTTCAGGCGGACTCGGGTCTGTCCCTGGCCGACTACGAGGTCCTCGTGCACCTCACCGACCGGGAGGAAGGGCGGCTGCGGCCGTACGAGCTGCAGCGCGACCTCCAGTGGGAGCAGAGCCGGCTGTCCCACCACCTGACCCGGATGCAGCGCCGGGGGCTCGTCACGCGGGAGGAGTGCGCGGACGACGGCCGCGGCGCGTACGTCGTGATCACCGAGGAGGGCCGCCGGGCCATCACCGCCGCGGCCCCCGGACACGTGGAGACCGTACGCCGCCTGTTCTTCGACGGGCTCACCCGCGAACAGGTCGCCGCGCTCGAACGGCTCGCCGCGGACGTGCTCGACCGGCTCGACTAGCTCACCAGCCCTTCGGGAAAGACGACGTCGGCCACTCCGGGGACGGTCCTGGCGACCAGCTCGGCGATGCGGGCCGACCGCTCGTCGCCGGGGCCGTACAGTTCGACGACGCCGTCCCGCACGGCCGCGCCGAACGCCGCCGTGTCGGCGCAGTCGCGCAGCGCCGCGAGCACGTCTTCGCGGATCCGCTCGTCCCCCTGGGCCAGCAGGCCCATCAGGTCGCGGCGGCTGACGATGCCCACGAGTTCGTCGTCGTGCAGGACCGGGACGCTCTTCACCCCCGTCGTGATCATCAGTTCGACCAGGTCCATGGTGTCGGCGCCGTCCCCGACGGTGGCGACGCGGGGCGTCATGACCTCCTCGACGAGCGCGGGCTGCCTGCCGGTGGGCGGCGCCTCGGGCCGCAGGAAGGCCCGGGGGTTGGCCCCGAACTCGCCGCGCAGCAGGTCCATCTCGCTGACGATGCCGATCATCCGCCCGGCCGCGTCGACCACCGGCGCGGCTGTGATGTCCTGCTCGTACAGCAGGCGGACGGCCTGCTTGATCGTCGCCGTGCGCCGGACCGTCACCACCGGCGTCGTCATGATCTCGCGGACCAGCATCGTGACCACCTCCTACGCGGCCGGTGCGAGGGCGAGCGTGCCGCCGGGCGCCGGCGCGACCCGTGCGCCGAACTCCCGGCTGACGCGGTCGAGCGTCGCCCGCAGCCACTCGCGGTCCTCGCCGCAGGCGTGCCGCAGCCGCATGCGTACGGCCCGCATCGGCGCCATCCGCAGCTCCAGCAGCCGCCCCGACGCCGCCTCGGCCGTCGCCTCGACGGTGACGAGGTACAGCAGCCGCAGGTCGTCGCGGTAGTCCTCGTAGCCGGCGATTCCCTCGTAGTCGTCGACGAAGTCCCCACAGCCGTAGAGGATCAGCCGATCCCGGTACACCTCGATCGGGCGGGGATGGTGGGAGGAGTGGCCGTGGACGAGATCGACGCCGCCCTCGACCAGCGCGTGCGCGAACTCGACCTGGTCGTCCTCGACCTCGTAACCCCAGTTGGAACCCCAATGGATGGAGACGACCGCGAGGTCCCCCGGCCGCTTGGCCCGCCGCACCCGGTCGACCGTCTCCGCCGCGGCGTCGCGGGACGGCTCCGGCAGGAAGGCCACTCCGGGCCGGTCGCGGGCCGCCGCCCACGCGCCGGGGACGCCGCTGGACGGCATCGCGACCGCGAACACCAGGACCCGCCCGCCGCCCGGAAGGGCCACGACCGCGGGCCGCCGCGCCTCGGCCTCGTCCCGTCCCGCGCCCGCCTGGTCGAGTCCCGCCCCGGCCAGCGCGTCCAGCGTCTCCGTGAGCCCGCGTACGCCGAAGTCGAGCACATGGTTGTTGGCCAGCACGCACACATCGGGCCGGGCCACGGCCAGGGCGGGGATGTTGGCCGGGTTCATCCGGTAGTGCACTTGCTTGCCCGGCGCGAAGTCGCGGCTGCGGGTGACGCTCGTCTCCAGGTTCAGCACGCGTACGTCGGGGGCGGCCTCGTCCAGCACCTCCAGGGCGTCGCCCCAGGGCCAGGAGTAGCCGACCGGCCGCGGGATCGGGCCGTTCGCCTCCTCAGCCAGCTCGACGTACGCGCGGGCGTCCCGGACGCACGACTCCTCGAGAGCCGGATCGCCGGGGTGCGGGAGGATCTGGTCGACCCCGCGGCCCAGCATGACGTCGCCGCACAGGAACAACGTCACCGGATCCCCCGCCGCCGACCGCATCTCACCCCTCCCCCGTCACTACCGCGCAGCGGGCGCCGCCCGGGCAGTGGGGGAAGTCCTTGTGGTGGGCCAGCCACAGGCGGACAAGGGCGGCTTCGAGGTCGCGTACGTCCAGCCCCGCCTCGCCGGCGATCTCCCGCAGCCGATCGAGGGGGTGGTGTCCCGCGCCGAGCAGCCCCGCGTGCCGTCCGGCCTCCACCGCCCGGTCGTCCGGCGGCGGGTCCACCCCGGGCCAGACGCCGCGCAGCTCGCGCAGGAACAGCGCGATCGTCACCGGGCCCCAGCCGGGCAGCGCGTCGAGCGCGGCGCGGGTCTCGTCCAGGCCGCCCCGGCGCAGGCCGCCCACCTCACCGCCCACCGCCTCGGCCAGGCGGAGCAGCCGCGTCGCCGTCCGATAGTCGTAACGGGCATAGCCGCCGCGGTCGAGGATCTCGACCAGTTCCTCCCAGGTGCGGCCCTCGACGTCGGAGAGCCCCCGCACCCCCGCCTCGGCCATCGCCCGATAGGTCCGTACGGCGATCGCGGCGGAGATCCGGGCGCCGAACAGCGTCGCCGCGAGCAGCCACCGCTCGACCTCGCGGTCCCCCCGGTCGACGTCGATGCCCATCTCGCGGGAGAACCGGCCACCCAGAGTCTCGACGAGACGGCACGCGCGGTCCGGCAGGCGGGTCAGGTCCCTGCCCGCCGCCGTACGGCTCCGCGTCCTGGGCGTCACACCTCCATCCTTCCCCCTGGGCGGCTCCGCCACCTGTCTCAGGTGCCGGCCAGCAGGTCGTCCATGCCCTCGTCCCGGTGGAGGCGGCCGATCGCGCCGGCCAGCAGCGGGGCGACCGGGCACACCTCCAGCGACGGCAGGGCCGCCTCGTCCTGGGGGAGGGTGTCGGTGACGACCAGGCCCCGGATCAGGCCCCGGATCTCCGTACGGCGCAGCCGCTCCCGCGCGTCCCCCGCGAACAGGCCGTGCGTCGCGGCGACGGCGAACGGCGGCGCCGCCCCCTGCGCGAGCAGCGCCTCGGCGGTCGCCTCGATGGTCGCGCCCGTGCTGATCATGTCGTCCACGACCAGCGCGGGGCGGCCGGTCACGTCGCCGAAGACCTGCTCGGCCCGCACGTCCGCCCCGGTCAGCCGCTTCTTGCGAACCAGCGCGACGGGCCGTTCCAGCAGGCGGGCGTAGTGCCGGGCGAGCGTGACCGCGCCGAGGTCGGGCGCGACCACCACCGCCTCCTCCGGCACGGCGCGCCCGGCGGCGCGGGCGAGGGCGGGCGCGGCCGTCAGCGTCTCCACGGGCATCGGGCACACCGCCTCCAGCGCGGCCGTGTGCGGATCGACCGCGATCAGGCGCTCGACCCCGGCCGAGGCGAGCGCGGCCACCACCACCCGCAGCCCGATCGCCTCCCCCTCGCGGCGGCGCCGCTCCTGCCGGGCGTACCCCACGTATGGCACGACCGCCGTGAGCCGGGCCGCACCGCCCCGCCGGCAGGCGTCGGCGAGCAGCAGCGCCTCCATGACGTGCTCGTTGACGGGCGGCCCGGTGGGCTGGATCAGGTAGACGTCCGCGCCCCGGACACCGGTGACGACCGGCCGCGACTCGCCGTCCGGGAACCGCTCGACCACCGGGACGGACGGCTCCTGGTCCAGCGCGGCCGCGACGGCGGCGGCGAGCGGGCGGTTCGCCGTCCCGGCCACGATCCGCAGCGTCATCGCCGTTCCCCCTCGATTGGCCCCACTGGCACCGTCCCCCGTGGACACCCGAGGCAAGCGCGGCGCGGCCGCGGGGGTGGCACAGGTCAGGTGACCGCAGCGAAGCGAGGATCACCTGACCGGCCATGGCGGGGGTCCGGGGGTCGTCCCCCGGGGACGCTGCTCAGGGCACACGGCAGAGGATCTCGCCGTGCAGGACGCTGAACCAGGCGTCCTCGCTCGCGGCCCACTCCCGCCAGCCGTCGGCGATCCGCCGCAGGTCGTCCGGCGTGGCGTGGCCGGCCTCGACCGCGCGGTCCGCGTAGGAGGACTGGACCGTGCGGTCGGCCCACAGCCCGCCCCACCATTCCCGCTCCTCCGGGGTGGCGTAGCACCAGGTGGACGACGACGAGGTGACGTCGGCGAACCCGGCCTCCCGCGCCCAGGCGCGCAGGCGGCGCCCGGCGTCGGGCTCGCCGCCGTTGGCGCGGGCCACCCGCCGGTAGAGGTCCAGCCAGTCGTCCAGGGCCGGGATCTGCGGATACCACACGAAGCCGGCGTAGTCGGAGTCGCGCACCGCGACGATCCCGCCCGGCTTGGTCACGCGCCGCATCTCGCGCAGCGCGCCCACCGGATCGCCGACGTGCTGGAGCACCTGGTGGGCGTGCACCACGCAGAAGGAGGCGTCGGGGTAGTCGAGCGCGTGCACGTCACCGGTCGCGAAGCTCACGTTGCCCAGGCCACGCCCCTCCGCCTCGCGGCGCGCCTGCTCCAGGATGCCGGGCCCGGTGTCGAGGCCGATCACCTCGCCCTGCGGCACCAGTTCGGCCAGGTCGGCGGTGATCGTGCCCGGACCGCAGCCGACGTCCAGGATCCGCATGTGCGGCTTCAGCGCGCCCAGCAGGTACGCCGCCGAGTTGGCGGCCGTACGCCAGCGGTGGGAGCGCAGGACGGACTCGTGAAAGCCGTGGGTGTACACGGCCGTTTCTTGTGCCATGCGGACACCATTCCACATGTCTCGCTATGTGAGCAATTACGTCTCATATTCAGAGACGGACAGCCGCCGGCGCAGGCGGCGCAGCGGTGCCGGAGCCCACCAGTTGGCCGGGCCCGCCAGCCGCATCAGCGCCGGCACGAGCACGCCGCGGATCAGCGTGGCGTCGACGGCGACCGTGAGCGCCATGCCGACGCCGAGCTGCTGCAGGAACACCACCCGTCCCGTGGCGTACGCCGCGAACGAGGCGGCCAGGATGGCGGCGGCCGCGGTGACCAGCGGCGCGCTGCGGGCGATGCCCGCGGGCACGGATGCCACGGCGTCGCCCGTCCGGTCCCACTCCTCCTTGATGCGCGCGAGCAGGAAGACCTCGTAGTCCATCAGCACCTCGGCAGGGGACGTCGCCTTCATCAGGTGACGGGGGAATGCCGTCCCTGACTGGTTTTTGTCTCCAGGCTCAACATGAGTTCCTTCCACTGACCGGTGATTCCGCGTTCGGGTTTTGTCGGCACCTTCCAGTAGCGTGGTGATCCGATTACTGAATGTAGGAACGAACGTGAGGGGTGGGTGTGCGCCGGTCGTTCACATTCCTGCTGCGCCCCACCGGCAAGCAGGCCGCCTCGCTCGCCGCCTGCCTTGAGGATCACCGGCAGCTCTACAACGCCGCCTTGGAGCACCGGCGGACCGCCTACCGCAAGGCTGGCGTCACCGTTCGCTACGGTGACCAGTCGGGCGAGTTGAAGCACATCCGCGCCGACGACCCCGCCGGTCAGGGCCGGTGGTCGTTCTCCTCCCAGCAGGCCACCTTGCGCCGGTTGGACAAGGCGTTCCGTGCGTTCTTCGCCCGGGTCCGTGAGGGGCGCGTGCCCGGGTTCCCCAGGTTCAAGGGGCGCGGCTGGTTCGACACCGTGGAATGGCCCAAGGACGGCGACGGCTGCCGGTGGAACTCTCAACCCGAGCACCCCACGGCGACGTTCGTCCGCCTTCAGGGCATCGGGCACGTTCGGGTGCACCGGCACCGCCCGGTGCGGGGCCGGGTGAAGACGATCAGCGTCAAGCGGGAGGGTTCCCGCTGGTACGTGGTGCTGTCGTGCGATGACGTCCCCACCGAGACCTTGCCTGCGACGGGGGCAGCCGTGGGCGTGGACATGGGTGTGGCATCGCTGGTGACCACCAGCGACGGGGACCCGCTGGCCAACCCGCGCCACCTGGAGGCGTCGGCGGGACGTCTGGCGGCGGCCCAGCGGGCTCTGGCCCGCAAGAAGCGGGGGTCCAAGCGGCGGCGTAAGGCGGTGGCGAGGGTGGCGGCGCTGCATGCGAAGGTCCGCCGTCAACGTGTTGATACCGCGCACAAGGCGGCGCTGACCCTGGTCCGCGCGTATGACGTGATCGTGCATGAGGATCTGCGGATCGCGAACATGACCCGCTCCGCCGCCGGCGCGATCGAACGACCCGGGCGGAACGTCGCGGCCAAATCCGGGCTGAACCGGAGCATCCTGGACGCGGGTTGGGGGGTGTTCCTGCGGGTCCTCGCGTACAAGGCTGAAAGCGCCGGTCGCGAGCTGATCGCAGTTGATCCCCGCAACACCTCCCGCACCTGCTCGCGGTGCGGGCACTGTGCGAAGGAGAACCGTGTCACCCAGGCCCGGTTTCGATGCCAGGCGTGCGGCCACGAGGCGCACGCTGACGTGAACGCGGCCACCAACATTCTCAGGGCAGGGCTTGTCCTTCGCGACGCTGCGGAAGCGGCTTAGCGAGAAGCCGCTCCCTGCAGGGAGCGGAGGAGTCACCGACAGCCCGTAGGCCACGCAGAACATCAGGATCGGGATGCTCGGCTCGATGGACCCGGTCGGCGTGAAGCCGAGCAGCCCGGACAGATGGCCGTCCTGGAAGACGAACACCAGCCCACCGAACATCACCGACAGGCTCAGCAGATTGAGCGCCGACGCCTTCAACGGCGCCACGACGCTGCCGGTCATGACGAAGAGCACCGCGAACGGCGAGACCGTGCCAGAACCCGCTGCGCTCGACCCGGGCGGAACCGGCACGGGCGACTCCGTGGCCCAGCAGGGCGAGCGCGGCCGGGAGCGCGACGGTCGCACCGGCCACCACGGCGACCACGACCGCGACCCCCGCGTACGCGAACGAGCGCAGGAACGGGAAGGGGAAGGCGAACAGCACCGACAGCGAGGCGGCGGCAGGCGCGCGGCAAGCGGCGGATGAGCGAGATCCTCGACGCGGCGGCGGCGGCGGTGTGGTGGCGGCCTCCGAGGAGGAGCGGGCGGCCGAGGTGCGCGAACTGAAGAAGGTCCTGCGCGGCTATCTGGCCCCGCTGGACGGTTGATTCCCCGACCCGAGCGGGGGCATGGTGATCGGATGACCAGCGATGAGGTGCGCGACGGAGTCACGCTGACCAACCTCGACCAGCCCCTGTTCGACGGCGCGGGCGCGACCAAGCGCGACCTGGTCGACTACCTGGACGCGGTCCGCGACCGCGTCATCCCGGTGCTGCGCGACCGGCCGCTGTCCGTGGTGCGGGTGCGGCAGGGCCAGGCGCCGTTCATGCAGAAGAACGTGCCCTCCTACGCGCCGGACTTCGTGCGGACGGTCACCCTCTGGGCCGAGTCGTCGCAGCGGCGGGTGTCGTACGCGCTGTGCGACGACCGGCGCACGCTGCTGTGGCTCGCCAACCAGAGGGCGGTGGAGTATCACCCCGCCCTCGTCCACGCCGGCCACTGGGACCGTCCCACCCATCTCGTGCTCGACATCGACCCGCCGTCGGCCGAGGCGTTCCCGCAGGCCGTCGCCGCCGCCCGCCTGGTCGGCCGGGCGCTGGCCGACTCCGGCCTGTCGGGGGCGGTGAAGACCAGCGGCGCCAAGGGCCTGCACGTGTTCGTGCCGCTGGAGGCGCACACGACGGAGGACGTCGCCGCGGCCACCCGCGCGCTCGGCGTACGCGCAGAACGCCTCGACCCCGCCCTCGCCACGACGGCGTTCATCCGGGAGGACCGCGGAGACAGGGTGTTCCTCGACTCGACCCGGTCCGGCGGGGCGACCGTGGTGGCGGCCTACAGCCCGCGCGTACGGCCCGGCGTCCCGGTGTCGTTCCCCGTGGCCTGGGACGACCTGGACCGGATCACCCCCGGCGACTTCACCCTGCACACGGCGGCGGGGTTGCTGCGGGACGCCGATCCCTGGGCCGCGCTCATGCCGGAGCCGCAGCGGCTGCCCCGCGACCTGATCGAGGAAGGCCACACGATCCCGGTCGCCCGTGTCCAGGCCATGCACGAGGGCAAGCGCCGCGCCCGCGCCCGCCGCGCGACCTCGTGAGCCAGGTTGGCGACAGCGTGTTGCTATAGTTCGCGACATGCCGTCGCCAACCTCGCGCCAGAGCTGGATCCCCCTCGTCGTGCTCGCCACGGGCGTGTCGATGGTCGTCATCGACGCCACGATCGTGAACGTGGCGGTGCCCGCGATCATCGCCGACCTGGGCCTCGGCGCCACCGACGTGGAGTGGGTCAACTCGATCTACTCGCTGATGTTCGCGGCGCTGCTCATCCCGTTCGGCCGGGCCGGCGACCGGTACGGCAGGCGCCGCCTGTTCGCCCTGGGTGTCGCGGTCTTCCTGCTGGCGAGCGTGCTCGCGGCGGTGTCGGTGAACGGGCCCATGCTCATCGGCGTCCGAGCCGTCCAGGGGGTCGGGGCGGCGATGGCCGTCCCGATGACCCTCGCGATCATCAACCGCGTCTATCTCGGCCGTCAGCGGGTGATCGCCTTCGCGGTGTGGGGCTCCATCATCGGCGGCATGGCCGCCGTCGGCCCGCTGGCGGGGGGCTGGCTCGTCACCGAGCACGGCTGGCGGGCCGCGTTCTGGGTCAACCTGCCCATCGGCGCGCTGCTCCTGCTCGGCTCGCTGCGGGTGCCCGAGTCGCGGGACGGCCATGCGGCGGGCGGCGACCTGGCCGGACTCGTCCTCGCCGTGCTCGGTACGACCGGCGTCGTCTTCGCGCTGATCGAGGGCCAGAAATACGGCTGGTCGGAGCCGCGGCGGACCGCGGACCTGTTCGGCCTGCGGTTCGAGAGCGTCTCCCCCGTGCCGTTCGCCTTCGGCATCGGCATCCTCGCGCTGGTCGCCCTCGTCGTACGCGAACGACGGCGCGTGCGCGCCGGCCGGCCCGTGCTCGTCGACCTGACGCTGTTCGAGCTGCCGAGCTTCCGCTACGGCGCGATGGCGGCGGTGATCGTGGCGCTCGGCGAGTTCGGCATGATCCTCGTGCTGCCGCTCTTCCTGCAGTCCGCGCTCGGCTACACCGCCTTCCGGGCCGGCCTCGTCATCGCCGCGCTGGCCCTCGGCACCTTCGTCGCGGGCGGGCTGGTCCCCCCGCTGTCGAGGACGTTGTCCCCGCGGACCATCGTGCGGATCGGCCTGGGCATGGAGGCCGTCGGCGCGGCCGGCATCGGCCTGTCCCTCGCGCCGGACATGGGCGCCTGGCGGCCCGTGCCGTGGCTGCTCCTCTACGGCGCGGGCATCGGCTTCGCCACCGCGCAGCTCACCGGCGTCCTCATGGCCGACGTGCCGGAGCGTCTGTCCGGCGGCGCGTCCGCGCTCCAGAGCACGGTCCGCCAGCTCGGCGCGGCGCTGGGAGTCGCCATCCTGGGCGGGGTGCTGGTGGCCGGGCTCGGCTCGGCCGTCGAACGCGGGCTCGCCGACCGGCCCGAGCAGGTCCGCACGAGTGCGGCGCGCGCGGTCGAGGAGAGCGCCGGCGCCGCCATCCCCGCGCTCCGCGACCCGGTGATCCACGCGGCGGCGGTCGAGGCCGCCGCCGAGGCGACCCGCAGGGTCACGTTCATCACGGCGCTTGCGCTGCTGGCCGGGGTCGGCGTCACCCTCCTGCTCCCCCGCACGCCGGTCGTGCGGGACGAGTCGCCGGAGCCGGTCGCGGCGGGCGGGCCGGATACTGGAGGTCGCGACCCGGACATGTAGGAACCCTGGAGGTGAGATGCCGAGGATCACCGCGGCGACCGTCGCGGATCACCGGGCCAACCAGCACGCCGCCCTGCTGGAGGCGGCGCGGGAGATCCTGGCCGCCGAGGGCGTGCACGCGCTCACCCCGGCGGCCGTCGGCGCCCGGATCGGCCTGGCCCGCTCCAGCGTCTACCGCTACTTCGCCTCCACCGCCGACATCCTGGCCCAGCTCGTGGAGGACGCCTTTCCCCGCTGGTCGGCCCGGCTGCGCACCGCCATCGCCCCCGCCGCCGGGCCGGACGGTACGCTGCCCGCCAGGATCCGCGCGTACGGCAGGGCCGCACTCGACTTCGTCGGCAGCCCCGACTACGCGCTGATCCCGGCGCTGCAGGCGATCGGGCTGCCGGGCGAGTGCCGGGTCCGGGTGGACGAGCTGCACGGCGAGCTGATCGCCCCGCTCGCCGACGCACTGCGCGAGGCCGGGGCCGACCATCCGGCGCTGCGGGCCGAGCTGGCGTGGGGCGTGCTCCGGGCAGGGGCCCGCCGCCTCATGCCCGACGCGGCGGCGCGTGATGCGGAGCCCGTGGACGCGGACCAGATCATCGAGATCACCCTCGACGTGCTCACCCGCGCCCTGCACTGATCCCTGCTGAGGCTGCCGGACGCTGACCTCGGCGGGGCCGGTCAGGGCTTGCGGGCGACGGCTCCCAGGATGCCGGAGTCGCCCGGGTCCGTCGGCACCTCCCAGGGGACGTCGGGCCGCCACGCCTGCACGGGGACCAGGCCGGGCTCCAGGATCTCCAGCCCGTCGAAGTACGACGTGATCCGCGCCAGCGACCGGCCCGCCAGCCCGCCGGAGGAGGTCGCCGAGTAGACCTGCTTGCTCGCCTCGACGACGTCCTCCTGGATGTCGCCCTTGTAGATGTGCGAAAGCACCAGGTGGCCGCCCGGGACCAGCCGTTCCCGTATCTCCGCCACGATGCGGGCGGCGGTCTCGTCCTCGGTCACGAAGTGCAGCACCGAGACCAGCAGGACGGCGAACGGCCGGGTGAAGTCGATGTGGGCCCGCACCGCGGGGTCGTCGAAGATGGCGCCGGGGTCGCGCAGGTCACCGCTCATGACCATCGTGTCCGGGTTGTCGGCCAGCAGCGCCCGCGCGTGGACGAGGACGACCGGGTCGTTGTCCACGTACACGACCCTCGAGCCCGGGGCGTGCCGCTGCGCGACCTGGTGGACGTTCTCCTGCGTCGGCAGCCCGGCGCCGATGTCGACGAACTGGGTGACGCCCGACTCGGCCAGGTGCCGTACGGCGCGGCCGAGGAAGCCGCGGTTCTCCCGGGCGATCTCCCGCCCGTCGTTGCCCATCTGCCGGCCGATCGCGAGCATCTTCTCGGCGGCCTCCCGGTCGGCCGGGAAGTTGTCCTTGCCGCCCAGGTAGTAGTCGTACATCCGGGCGACGCTGGGGACGGTGGGATCGATGCCCGCCGGTGCCTGTCCGAAGTCGTCCATGCGTCCGCTCCTCGCCGATGGGATCGCTCCCACGGATTCTATGGCCTTGATGATCTTCCCTTGAGATTCATCCGCGGGCAATGGGGCAGCGGCACGCCGACGATCTCAGGAGGACGCATGACGCCACGCATGACCCTGACGGCGGCGGTGCTCAACGCACCCGACGCACGCGAACTGGCGGTCTTCTACCAGCGGCTGCTGGGCTGGCCGATCGACCAGGACGAACCCGGATGGGTGACGTTGCGCCCGCCCGGCGGCGGGACGGGCCTGTCGTTCCAGACCGAGAAGCTGTACGAGCGGCCCGTATGGCCCGCGGAGCCCGGGGAGCAGCAGATGATGCTCCATCTGGACATCGAGGTGGACGATCTCGGCACGGCCGGGGCCCACGCCGTCGAGGCGGGCGCGACCCTCGCCGACCACCAGCCGCAGGACGACGTGCGGGTCTACCTCGATCCGGCGGGGCACCCGTTCTGCCTCTGGGTCAAGACGGGCTGACCGCTTCCCAGATGATCTGGCGGCGAGGACGACGGGCGTGTGAAAGCGGATTAATGCGGGCGACATTCCACGGACGGTGACCGCGTAACAACGCCTGGTCAGACTTCCGGAGTATGAGCGAACCGAGAAATGCCGCCGGCGGGGGCGGTCACGCGTCTCCCGGCCCGCATCCCCGGCATCCCCATCATCGGGACCATGGCGTCCGGTCCTGGCGGCGAGAGATCGCGGAGCTGGCCGCGCTCTTCCTCGCCGTCGGCCTCGCCCACGTGCTCACCACCCTGCTCGGCCACCGGGACCCCGGCCCGGTGGTCCTCGTCGGCCTCGGCCTGGCGCTGATCCTCGGCTCGGCCGCACACAGGCGGCTGTCGGCCTCCGGCGGCGTACGGCTGCGCGCCCGGGTCAGGGCCGAGCAGCCCACGAGCCTGTGGCGGGTGCGGGCCAGGGTCGCCGAGCGCCCCGGCCGCCTCGCCGCGCTCGCCGGGGCGTTCGCCCGGCTGCGCTGCAACGTCCTCGCCCTGCAGATCGCGCCCGCGGGCAGCGCGGCGATGACGCCCGGAGGCTGCGAGGCCCTGGACGAGTTCATCGTCGAGGCCCCGGCCTCGCTCACGCCGCTCGACCTGTGGCGCGCGGTCGACCGGGCCGGCGGGGCGGACGCCGTCATCGTCCCCGCCCAGGTCAGGGACCTCATCGACCCCGGCATCCAGGCGCTGCTGCTGGGCCGGCGCGTACGCGACGACCCGGGCGAGCTGGTCGCGGCCATGACCGAGTTGCTGCGGACGGCGGACATCCGCCGGCACGATTCCGGCGAGACGGCTCCCGAGGGAGACCCGACCGTGATGACCGTTCCGGTGCCGGACGGCGGCGTGCTGGTGGCGCGGCGGCCGGACCTGCCGTTCACGCCGACCGAGACGGCGCGGGCCGCCGCGCTGGCCGCGGCGGCCCGGCACCGTCAGTGGGCGGACGAGTGAGGTGGTCCTCAGCCCGCCGCGTCGAGCCGGCCGAGCTCCTCGGGTGACAGCTCCAGGTCCACCGCCTTGACCGAGTCGAGGATCGTCTCCGGCCGCGACGAGCCGGGGATCGGAATGACCACCGGCGCCTTGGCCAGCATCCAGGCCAGGCACACCTGCTGCGGGCTCACGTTGTGGGCCCGCGCCACCTCCGCGAACGGCGCGAAGCGCGAGCCCAGCTCGCCCGCGCTGGAGCTGCCGCCGAGCGGGCTCCAGGGCAGGAACGCGATGCCCAGCTCCGCGCACAGCTCCAGCTCGGGCTCACTGGAGCGGAAGGCCGGGGAGAACTGGTTCTGCACACTGACCAGACGGCCGCCGAGGATGTCGTTGGCCTGGCGGATCTGCTCGGGGTTCGCGTTCGAGATCCCGGCATAGCGGATCTTGCCCGCGTCCAGCAGGTCGCGGATCGCCCCGACCGAGTCCTCGTACGGCACCCGCGGGTCGGGCCGGTGGAACTGGTAGAGGCCGATCGCGTCGACCCCCAGCCGCTTGAGTGAGGCGTCGCACGCCTGCTTCAGGTGGTCGGGTGAGCCGTTGATCGTCCATGAGCCGTCGCCGGGGCGCAGGTGCCCGCCCTTGGTGGCGACCAGCACGTCCGAGGTGTCCCCGTCGTAGCTCGCCAGAGCCTTGGCGATCAGAGTCTCGTTGTGGCCCACCTCGTCCGCGTGCAGGTGGTAGGCGTCGGCCGTGTCGATCAGCGTCACCCCGGCGTCCAGTGCCGCGTGGATGGTCGCGATGGAACGCTGCTCGTCGGGCCGCCCTTCGATGGACATCGGCATGGCCCCGAGACCGATCGCGCCGACCTGCACGTCGCCGATGCGGCGAGTCCGCATAAAAGATCCCCCTTCGAAGGACACAGATCTAAGTTCTGTGTCCTATCCTGCGAATCCGGCATTAAGCCGTCCAACAGAAGATTCCGATCGCATTGAGCAGCGTGGGTGATGAGCGGTGGAGCTGCGGCAGCTCAAGTACTTCGTGGCGGTCGCCGAGGAGAGCCACTTCACCCGGGCGGCCGAGCGCCTGCACATCGCGCAGTCCGGCCTGTCGGCGTCCATCCGCGCGCTCGAACGGGAGCTTGGCGCCGACCTGTTCCGGCGCAACACCCGGCAGGTGCGGCTCACGCCCGAGGGCCGGGCGCTGCTGGTGGAGGCCCGGCGGGCGCTCGCGGCGAGCGACGCGGCCCGTGACGCCGTGGCCGCCGTACGCGGCCTGCTGCGCGGATCGCTGTCCATCGGCTCCCTGCAGTGCCTGCACGCGGTGGACCTGCCGGCGGTGCTCGCCGGGTTCGTGGCGGCCCACCCCGGCCTCGACATCCGGCTGCGCCACGGCGGCTCGGGCGAGCTGGTCGAGCAGGTGCGCGAGGGCCGCCTCGACCTCGCCCTGGTGTCGCGCCCGGCCCGCGAGCCCGACGACGTCGTGGTGACCCCTCTCGCGACCGAGCCGCTCGTGCTGGCCTGCGCGCCGGAACACCCGCTGGCCGCGCTCGGGAGGGTGGGGCTGGAGGCGCTGCGGGGCGAGCGGTTCGTGGACTTCCCGCCCGACTGGGGCACCCGTACGCGGGCCGACGAGGCGCTCGCCGCCGCCGGTGTCGACCGGCACGTGGCCCTGGAGGTCACCGACGTCCACTCCCTGCTCGATCTCGTGGGGAACGGCCTCGGCGTCGCCCTGGTCCCGCGGTCGTTCTCGGCGAAGACCCGCCGCGTGCGCTTCCCGGAGCTCGCGGATCCGGCTCCGATGTGGGAGACCGTGGCGGTGAGCGGAGCGCCGGGCGGGGCCGCGGCGGCGGCGCTGCTGGACGAGATCCATCGCGCCACTCGATAGTTTCTAGTCAAAAATCACCCAAGTTGGTATATAAGTCCTCATAAGGCTTCGGGTCTCGGCCCTGGGCCACCCCAACAGCCGACGACCACGAAGGCGGCTCTCATGAGCGTGCACGTCCACGTCCGCCTCAACGACGGTTACGCCGTCACCGAGGACGGACACCTGCTGGAGCTGAGCAGCTGCCACTGCGGCGCCTCGTGGGAGACGTCGTACCGGGTGGACGAGGGCGAGCCGGAGAGCATCTGAGCCCCACCGGCATCCCGGGCGGTTCCTTCATCGGATCCTCATGGAGATCTCAGCGGAGGCCGAGACGCGCTTCCTAGCGTCGTGAGACGACGACACGACGCGAAGGACGATCCCGGTGACCGTTGACACACTCCGCCCGCCCCGGCCGGCCGTGGGAGCCGTACCCCGTCGGGTGCCCGCCCGGCTCGCTGCTCCGGCCGTGCTGCTCGCCGCCACGGCGGTGCTGTACGTCTGGGGGCTGGGGGCCTCCGGCTGGGCCAACTCCTTCTACTCGGCGGCCGTCCAGGCGGGCAGCGAGAGCTGGTCGGCCTTCTTCTTCGGCGCCTCCGACGCGGCGGGCGCCATCACCGTGGACAAGACGCCCGCCGCGCTGTGGCCGATGGCCCTCAGCGTGCGGATCTTCGGGCTGAACTCCTGGAGCATCCTGGTCCCCCAGGCACTGATGGGCACGGCTGCCGTGGGCGTGCTGTACGCCACCGTCCGCCGCCGCTTCCCCGTCTGGGCGGCGCTGCTGGCGGGCGCGGTCATGGCGCTGACCCCGGTGGCCGTGCTGATGTTCCGGTTCAACAACCCCGACGCGCTGCTGGTGCTGCTGCTCACGCTGGCGGCGTACTGCCTGGTGCGGGCGCAGGAGAAGGCGGACACCCGCTGGCTGGTCCTCGCCGGGCTCTGCGTCGGCAGCGGCTTCCTCGCCAAGATGCTCCAGGCGTTCCTCGTGCTGCCGGGCTTCGCGCTCGTCTACCTGGTCGCGGCTCCGGCGAGCCTGCGCCGGCGGCTCGGCCGGCTCGCCCTCGCGGGCCTGGCCGTCCTCGTGTCGGCCGGATGGTGGCCGGCGATCGTCGCGGCGATCCCCGCGGACTCCCGGCCGTACATCGGAGGGTCGCAGGACAACAGCGTGCTGGAGCTCGCGCTCGGCTACAACGGCCTGGGCCGGCTCAACGGCGACGAGGCCGGCGGACTCGGCAACACCAACCAGCAGGCCGGACTGCTGCGCCTGTTCGACACCGAGGTCGGCGGGCAGATCTCCTGGCTGCTGCCCGCCGCGCTCATCCTGCTGGTGGCCGGGCTGTGGCTGCTGCGCCGGGCCCCGCGTACCGATCCGGCCCGCGCCGCGCTCGGGGTGTGGGGCGGCTGGCTGCTGGTGACCGGCCTGATCTTCAGCCTGATGCAGGGGATCTTCCACGCGTACTACACGGTCGCGCTGGCCCCGCCCGTCGCCGCGCTCGTGGGCATGGGCGCGGCCCTGCTGTGGGAGCGCAGGCGCCGCCCCGCCGCCGTCGTCACGCTCGCGGCGACCGTGGTCGTGACCGCCTGGTGGGCTTCTGTGCTGCTGTCGCGCGCCTCCGGTTGGCTCCCCTGGCTGGCGCTGGCGGTCCCGGCCGCCGGCGCGGTGGCCGCCGTGGCGATCCTCGCCCTGCGGCGGGCGCGCGTGCGGCTGTTCGCCACGGCCGCCGTCGCGGGGCTCGTGGCCTGCCTGGCCGGCCCCGCGGCGTACGCGGTGGAGACGGCGGCCACCCCGCACACGGGCGCGATCCCGTCGGCGGGACCGAGCGGCTTCGGCGGACCCGGCGGCTTCGGCGCCCGCGGAGCCTTCGGACGGGGCGGCTTCAACGGCGGTCCGCGTGGCGCGTTCCCCGGCCGGCCCGGTCAGGGCGGACTCCCCGGCGGGTTCGGCGGCGGGCGTGGCATGGGCGGCCCAGGCGGTGGCCCAGCAGGTGGTGCGGGTGGCGGGCTGCTGAACGCGGCGACGCCCGGCGCCGCGCTCACCGCGCTGCTGTCCGCCGACGCGGGACGCTACACCTGGGTCGCGGCGACCGTCGGCTCCAACAACGCCGCCGGATATCAACTGGCCACCGAGAAACCCGTCATGGCCGTCGGCGGCTTCAACGGCACCGACCCCGCGCCCACCCTGGAGCGGTTCCAGCAGTACGTCGCCGAGGGACGGATCCACTACTTCATCGGCACGGGCATGGGCATGGGGCGCGGCGGGACGAGCGGCAGCGACGAGGCCACCCGGATCGCCGCCTGGGTGCAGGAGACCTTCGAGCCGCGGACGGTGGACGGGGTCACGGTCTTCGACCTCACCACCGCGGCCACTCCGTCGGCAGCCGCCTGACCGTGCTCACCGGTCGGCGCGGGCGATGATCTCCAGCAACGCGGTGTGCGTCTCCCGGTCGGCGGCCACGACGAGCCCGCCCGCGCCGGTGTGCAGCGGCTCGCCGTGGATGCCGGTCACCACGCATCCCGCGGCCTGGCACACCGCGATTCCGCTCGCGAAGTGCACGCTGTCGCGCAGATGGCCGTCGGTGACGTACGCGGCGCGCCGGCCGGTGGCGACCCACGCCACCGCCAGGGTGGTGGAGACGACCCGTGGGTGGAAACGCCCGGCGAAGCCCGGGTCGGCGAGGAGCCCGGCGGCCCGGAAGGCCGGTGCGTTCGGGAACGGCGGATCGAGGTTGACGTCCACCAGTCGCGATTCGGCCGACGGCGTGAGCGGCTCGTCCCCGGCGTCGCGGCGGACGTAGGCGTGAACCCCGTCCGTCCAGAACACCTCGCCCGCGAACGGGTCGGCACAGGCCGCCGCCGTGATGGTCGAGCCCACGCGCAGGGCGACGTTCACCGCGACGAGCATGGTGCGCGCTGCGTAGTTCCGCGTACCGCACAGGGGATCGACCAGCCACATGCGCTCCGCGCCGTCCCGCCCCGTGCGTCCGCTCTCCTCGCCCGTCACGGCGTCGTCCGGACGAGCCGTGCGGATGACGCCGAGTATGGCCTTCTCCGCTTCGATGTCCGCGGCCGTGGCGAAGTCGTCCGCGGATTTCGCGAAGCGCGTCAGCGATGTCCCCCACATGGCGCGCACGACGGCGGCTCCGGCCTGCGCCGCCGTCAGGGCCAGTTCCTCGTCTGTGATCGGCACGAAGAACAGGACTATCACGATGGTCGGCGCCGTCGTGCTGCACGGGTGCGGGGCTCTCCCCAAGGCGATCGGTTCTCACTAGGCTGATCCAGAAGTTTCCTCTGTTCAGGTGTTGGAGCCGCTCATGTCCCCCGCCTCGCCGGATGTCGCCCTCGCCCGCCGTCAGTCGCTCGCGGACCTGCTCCGGCGCTCCGCCCGGCGGCACCCCGGCCGCCTGGCCGTGGCGGACGCGGCCCGATCCCGTACGTACGCGGAGCTCGACGAGGACGTGACGCGGGTGGCGGGCGCGCTGGCCGCCCGGGGCGTGCGTCCCGGGGACCGGGTGGCGGTGCTGTCGCGCAACAGCGTGGACTACGTACGGACGATCTTCGGCGTGGCCCGCGCCGGCGCCGTCCTCGTGCCGGTCAACTTCATGCTCGGCGCCGACGAGATCGCCTACGTCCTGTCCCACTCCGGCGCGGTCGCGCTGATCGCGCAGGACGCCCTGCTGCCGGTGGCGCGCGACGCGGCCAAGCAGGCCGACGGGCTGCGGCTGCGCATGGTGTACGGCCCGGCGCCGGAGGAGGGCTGGGAGCCGTTCGACTCGCTGCTTCGGGAGGACGTCGCCGAGCCGGTCGTGCCGATCGGGCCCGACGACCCCGCGCAGATCCTCTACACCTCGGGCACGGAGTCACGCCCGAAGGGCGCCGTGCTGTCCCACGCCGCGCTGATCGCCCAGTACGCGAGCTGCGTCATCGACGGCGGCATGACCCGCGACGACGTCGAACTGCACGCGATGCCGCTGTTCCACTGCGCCCAGCAGCACTGCTTCCTGGTGCCGGACATCCAGCTCGGCGCCTCCAGCCACATCCTCCCCGGAGCCGACCCCGCCGCCGTACTGGAGGCGATCGAGCGCAACAGGGTGACCAAGTTCTTCGCGCCACCCACGGTGTGGATCTCGCTGCTGCGCCACCCGGACTTCGACCGGCGCGACCTGTCCTCGCTGCGCAAGGGCTACTACGGCGCGGCGATCATGCCAGTCGAGGTGCTGCGGGAGATCGGCGAGCGCCTGCCGGACGTGCGCCTGTGGAACTTCTACGGCCAGACCGAGATGGCGCCGGTCGCGGTGATGCTCCAGCCGGAGGACCAGATCCGCAAGGCGGGCTCGGCCGGCCAGGCCGCCCTGAACGTCGAGACCCGGGTCGTGGACGCCGACGGCAACGACGTCCCTCCCGGGGAGATCGGCGAGATCGTGCACCGCAGCCCGCACGCGATCCTCGGCTACCTGGACGACCCCGAGAAGACCGCCGAGGCGTTCCGGGGCGGCTGGTTCCACTCCGGCGACCTCGGGGTGATGGACGAGGAGGGCTACCTCACGGTCGTCGACCGGATCAAGGACATGATCAAGACCGGCGGGGAGAACGTCGCCAGCCGCGAGGTCGAGGAGGTCGTCTACGAGCACCCGGCGGTCGCGGAGGTCGCCGTCGTCGGGGTCCGCCACCCGAGCTGGATCGAGGCGGTCGTCGCGATCGTGGTGACCAAGCCGGGCGCGACCGTCACCGAGGAGGAGCTGCGGGCCCACGTCCGCGCTCGGCTCGCCGCGTTCAAGGTGCCCAAGGCCGTCGCGTTCGTGGACGCCCTGCCGAAGAACCCGAGCGGCAAGATCCTCAAGCGCGAACTCCGAGACCGCCACGCCGCCCTCGCCGACCGCATCCCCGGCACCCGCTGAGCTTCATCGGCGGTTACCAGCAGGCCGACGAAGGGTTCCCGGCACCGAGGTTCGGTCATCGCAAGGACCGGTGCCCGGATCTGAGAAGTCGGGGAGGTCGGGCAGATCACCGGCACGACGAAGGCGCTGCAGCGGATCGCTGGCCGCAAGCGGCTGCTGGTGATCGGCGACTCCAAGCTGATTTCGTATGCGAACCTGGCCGCCCTGGACGGCGAAGGGGCCTCCTTCATCGCCCCGGCCTCTAAGACCTATCTCGAAGTGGAGGTGTAAGGCAGCCTGAGGTTGGATGCGGCCACCTTGACCGACGCGGGAGCTGGCACGTCATCGAGGACGCGATGTGCCTGAAGCGTCGCGTCGGCTACGTCGCGGATGCGGGAGTGGGCCGCGCAAGGGTGATCCGGTAGTCAATCTGCGGCGTGTTCGTGCACTCCTGACGCTACGCTGCCCGGCACGCGACATCGCTCGCCATGCTCGCCCACGCCTACCTCGCCATCACCGCGGCGGCGGCCCCCTAAAAACAGCCGCCGCCTGGTGCGCCTCACCCCCGCTGAAATCCGCTGTCTCCTGGCGCATCTGGCCCAAGCGGTCACCCGCCCGCTCGGTTTCGCCCTCACTTCCCAGACGTTAAGCCCAGGCACAACTCATGAACGATTCTGACTGCGGCTGAGGACGATCAGACCAAGTCCGATGAGGACTAACGCCGCCAGGAAAATTCCCCACTCAATCGGCCAGGGACCGAGATCCACGTCCACTAGCATCGCCAGTGCATCCACCAGGAGCAGCAGGAGTCCTGGAAACAGGAACTTTCTAGCCTCACCCAATTTTGTTCAGTCCTCCCTATCGTGACCACACATATGCATAGAGATTCCCAGTGATTGTGCCACCGATGACTATTTTCACACCCTTACCGTCTTCATTGTTGGCGAAGTCGACTAACAAGGCGGCCAAAGTTGCGATTGTCGCCCCCGCGGTGCACGCCGCCGACACGACCGCCGCCGTTCCTCCGGTTGGAGCAGCCATCAAGCCGGCGATGAAGGCGCACGCATCGAGTCCGACAGCGATACCGCCCAGAACGTGCTTCAAAATTGTCGCTGAACCCTGATCAAGATAGAAATTGCACCACGCCTTGACTTTGTTTTTGTCACACTCCATGTGATTTCCGCCCGTCGGAGTGCACTTTTTCAGACCGTCATCCTCGACACACTCCACGGTCTTATCTCGCAGCCTACGGCAGATGGACTCCGCGTTATCGTTCTTCATGCACTGCAGATGCACCTTTCCGCCGAGAATACATGCATCCCTGCCGTGCCCCCCGTCGGTACGGCAGTTCAAAAAGGCATCCACCTCACTGGAACAGGCCTTCTCCTCGTACTTGCGATCCCGACAGGTCAGATAGAAGCCCCATGCCTGCCGGCACATGCTCTTGTTGTAGCCCTCCCGGCAGTCGATGTACTCCTCGTTGGCTGCGGAACACGTGAGGAGATCCCTCGGCTTCACCCTACAGCTGAGGTATGCGCCGTTCGCTTCCCTGCAGATCTGCCGTGAATGATCGACTCGACACCCCCTGTACTCAATTCCGGCCGAGTGGCAAATATCGCGACTATAGCCATCGCGGCAGTCACCGTAGATAGCCTTCGACTCGCCGCACAGAGATTTCGACATGGACTTGCGACAGTTCAGATAATCCGCTTCCACCTCGTCGCAGGTCTTCGCATAGGCCTTCGCGCAATTCTTGTGGTCTGCGATAATCTCCGTGCACGCCTTACTCTTCTTCTTCTGCGCCTTGCAGGTCTCGTAGACGGTCACGGTCTTCGTCTTAGTCTTCGTCGTCTTGACCTGCTTGAGACTCCCGCTCGCCGTGGCTGCCTTGGCCTTGTGTCCATCGAGATCGGTGTTCGTCAGAGGGTTGTCGTTGGCGTAGGTATAGCGGTTGAGCTGGACCGAGGGATCGGCGGTGAGAGACCAAGTGTCGCGGGAGATGAAGCTTCCGGTAGCGGGCTGGTACCAGCGGGCCGCCATGTTGATTTTCTTCGTACTTGGATCGGTGTAGCCGCCCTGGTAACCGAGGCCGTGAGTGGCTCCGGTCTGGGCGATGACCTCTCCGAAGGGGTTGTAGGCGATGGAGTCGACAAGTCCTACGCCGTCGGCGGTGAAGGTCGCGATCAGGTCACCGTGCAGGTCACTGAAGGCCATCTGCCCGCCGCCGCTGTCTGAGAGGCTGATCGTACGTCCGAACGCGTCCCGGCCGTATGCGGCCTTCTTGACGTTGGCGCCGTCCGTGACAGCGACCAGGTTGTTCGTCTGGCCGTCGTAGGCGAATTTCATCGTCTGCCCACTTTCCCGGCGGGTAGCCATGCGATCGAGGGCGTCGTAGTCGTAGGTGACGGTGCCGTCCTGGATCAGGCGGTCGAAGGCGTCAAACTTAGCGATCTCCACCTTGCCGTTGGATGCCTCGGCTAGGGTGCCGCGTGCCGTATACGTGTAGGTGTAACCGTCACCGGAGATGAGGCGGTTCCGCTCGTCGTAGGTGTAGGTCTTGTCGCCCGCACGGATGCGGTTACCTGCGGCGTCCCAGCCGTATTCGGTGATCTTCCCGTCGGGGGCAGTCCACGAGGTGAGGCGGTTGCTCCAGTCGTAGGTGTAGGTATTGGTGCCCGCGCCGGCAGTGCCGGCAGTGGTCTTGGTGATGACATTGTTCTCGGCGTCGTAGCCGTAGTCGATCGACGCGATCGGCGATTCCTGACTGTTCTTGAGCTCATCCCTGATGAGACGGTTGAGCGCGTCGTAGGACAAGCTCCGGCGGGTGCCGTTCGCGCCGTAGGCCATGCTGGTCAGCCGCGCCGCCTTGTCGTACCCGTACTCGATCGCTGTGGACGTCACCGGGTCGGTCATGCCGGTGAGGCGGTCGGCGTTGTCCCAGGCGAACGAAGCCGTTCCGGTGGCATCGACCCGCTGGACGAGCCGACTGTCGGCGTCGTAGGCGTACGCGCTGATGTCGCCGTCGGGTCCGCTGCTCTTCAGTAATAGGCCGCGGTCGTTCAGGGAGAAGGCCAATTCGTCCGCGCCAGTCAGACGGCCAGCGAGGTCGTAGGTGAAGTTCTTGTCCTCCGTGGCCGCCTCCGCGCCGCTGCCACTCTGCTTGACGAGCCGGTTGAGCTCGTCGAAGGCCCGCTCGACCTTGACACCGCCGGGAAGCAGACTCGTGACCTGGTTGCCCGCCGCGTCGTAGATGTTCGTCCAGGTTCGGTCGGACAGGTTGGGGTGGGCGGCGGTGCTCGGCTCGATCACCGACTCCACCAGTCCAAGGCTGTTGTAGGTGGTGTAGGTGGAGTTGCCACGCCCGTCGGACGACCGGGTCTGCTGGCCTGCCGCGTCGTAGCCGAATGATGTGTTGATCGTCTCGGTGGCGGAGACCGGCTCGTGCTGCTCGATCAGACGGTTGGCCGCGTCATAGCCACGGGTGGTGGTGTGCCCCGTCGCCGTGGTCTGGCTGGTCTGGTTGCCGGCGGCGTCGTAGCCGAACTTCTGAGTGCGCAGCACCGCGCCATCCGAGCCCACATCCGCCGTCTCGATCTGCCGACCAGCGAGGTCGTAGGTGACCATGCTGGATACGCCGAGCGGGTTGGTCGTCTTGACAACCCGCCCGAACAGGTCGTAGCCAAAGGTCGTGCGGTTCCCGAGCGCGTCCGTGTGGGACGTCATCTCGCCAACCGCGTTGTAAGCGCGGTCCACGGCGTCCCCGCCCGGACGGGTGACCTTGGTCAGGTTGCCCGCGTCGTCGTACTCCATGCGGGTGATGTAAGTGGCCGTGGCTGGCTTGCGCTCGAAGGTCGTCGTCGTGATCTGACGTCCGAGATCGTCGTAGGTCGCCTCCCAGCGCGCCCCGGTCGCGTCGGTCTGGGAAAGCGCCTCTCCCAGCAGGTCGTATCCAAAGGTTTTGATTCCGGCCGTATTCCCGCCAATCGACGGATCGGTGACCTGCACCTTGCGGCCCAGGCCGTCGTAGAGCGCGGTCATGGTGTGGCCACGCGCGTCGGTCGAGCTGATCTGCAGCCCCGCAGCATCGTAGGAGGCCGTCACGGTCGGCGTGATTTTCTGGCCTCCCGGCGGGGTGTAGGCGGGCATGAATTGAGAGACCATCCGTCCCACCCGGTCGAACACGGATGTGATGGCTCGCCCCTCTGCGTCCACTGTGTGCGTCTGGTCACCATACGTGTTGTATCCCAGCCGTGTGAGGGGACGCGCAGGCGCGACGGCGCCACCACCGCGCTCGACCTGGACCTGAGGCAGCTTCAGCTCGACCGCCTGACCCACCGCGTCGTAACGAATGTTGGTGGTGTGGTCCGCAGCGTCGGCGCCGGAGACGTTCCCGCGCGGGTCCGTAATCGCAGTGACCATCTTGCGGTCGTCGACGGTAAGCGCGGTGACCAGGTCCTGGCCGTCGTTGTGCACAATCTGCCTGATCGGCTGGTTATCCGAGTTGTAGATGTACTCGGTGATCTCTATACGGTCGGTTCCGGCCGCGGTCTTGGTGACGCTGACGATGTTGTCGTTGGCGTCGTATCCGTAAGACGTTTTCCTTCCCAGCACACCAGGATCGGTCGTTTGGAAAGTCAGACGGCCAGCTGCGTCGTATCCAGCGTCAATGCGCAGATTCCCACCGTTCGTAGTCTGCCGGATGACATACCCGGCAGGGTCGTACAGCTTGGCCTCCAGCACCACGTCACGACCTGTGGATGAGCCGTTCAGCCTAGCCCCGCTGGCGATCGTTTGGGCTGCGAGTCCGTCGTCGTAGTAGGTGTACGAGGTGGTGCGGCCCATCGCGTCGGTCGCGGAGGCCAGCCTTCCGGCAGGGTCGTATGCGTACGACGTCATGACCACATCGGTGGGGGCCTGCGGGCTGACCGGGTTGCCGGTCCATCCCTTGAGCATGGTGACGGCGAGCTCCCCGCGCGCAGTGTAGGAGTAGCTGTAGACCGAACCATGCAGGTCGGTGTAGCTGACCTTCTGTCCCTTGTGGTCGTAGCCGAACCTCTCGACTCCACCCTCCGGGCCAGTGACCGAGTCGGCACGGCCGTAGTCGTCGTAGGTGTAGATGGTCCCGCGCTGCAGATCACCGCCGGTCAGATCGGACACAGTGGTGGTCAGCGGGTTGCCGTCGGCATCGTAGGTGGAGGTCCGCCGCAAGGTGTGGGTCACCCCGGTGACCTCGTTCTTGACTCCCGGCCCTGTGACGGTCTCGAGTCGGCCCTGCGGGTCATAGGTGGTGGTCGTCGTTACACCATCGGGGTACGCCACCGACACTTCCGTCTGACTGATCGCCCGCCCAATCGCGTCGTAGCCGTACTTCTTCACCAGCCCAGTCGGGCCTGTCTCCTGGGCGAGGTCGCCGACGGCGGTGTACACATACGTCGTCTCGTTGCCCTTGAAGTCCTTGGCGGACTTCACCAGGCCGGCCGGGGCGGCCCCACCACCGACCGCCGGTTCGGTGCCGTCGGTGTAAACGGTGATTTGGGAGCGACCTTGCGGGAAGTCCGATGTGGCGGGGATAGTTTTTCTCGTCGGCTCCCCATGAGTGTTGTACGTCGTGGTCACGGCGTAGGTGTCGTCGGTGGCTGCGGCCGACCTGGCGTCGCGGTAGGCGATCGGTTGGTCGTTGCGGGGGTCAAAGGGGTCATCCGCGTTCAGGTAATAGGAGTAGTACTCCGTGAAGCACGCGTCGCTGCTGCGGCACGTCTTTCTGGCCACGGGGTTACCCCGGGCGTTGTACACGAAATCGGTCGCCTTGCCGTTCGGATCGGTGACCTTCGCGGGGAATCCGCCGACGTCGTAGGCGTACCTGGTGGTCTTGCCGAGCTGATCAGTGGCGGAGACGACCTGGTATCCACGCAGAGCATTCGTGACGTAGGTCAGCCTGCCGTTGTCCGGGTCGGTCACGGTGGCCGTGGCCGAGATCTGGGTGGTCGATTCCTTGGCGTGAACCAGGTCCGACAGCTTCCAGGTGCCGCCGTCATCGTCGGTGTGCGTGGTGAGCCGACCGCCGTCGGCGTTGTAGGTGTTCTCCGCGTGGACGCGTCCCGACGGCTGGGTTTCCTTCGCCAGCAGCGGCTGGGCCAGTCGCGCGGCGTAGTGGGTGCGGACGGTGCCGAGCCCGAGGGGTCTGTTGTAGACCGCGACCTCGTCGATGCTGCCGGCGAAGGGGAAGGCGGTGAACGACGCCGTGGTGAACGGCCAGCTCGGGCCACCGTACCCGGCGCCGATGCGGGTGTCCCACATCTCGGAACTGACGGTGTGTGTGATCTTGCCGGCGAGGCCGCCGACCGGCTGCCCGTCCAGGAAGAGGGTCTGGATGTCCTCCGCGCCGGACAGCACCACATGGTGCCAGTTTCCGTCGTTCACCTTGCCGGGCGTGGTGATCGGGGCGATCGTTCCGTTCCAGAACTGGCCGCGGAGCTTGCCGTCCGTCCCGACGTAGATGCCCAGACCGTAGGAGTCCGGATCGTCCTCGTAGGAACTCTGGTATCCGAGGATGGTGCCGGAGCCGGTTGTCTTGAACCAGGCTTCGACGGACAGGCTTCCGCCGAGGCCGCTGACGGTCGCCTCAGGCAGCGAGACGTAGGCGGAGCCCGCGGTGCCCGCGAACGTCATGGCCGTGTCCGGCGTGCCGGCGAGCGCTCCCGCGACACCCACGGTCACATTGGCTGTGGTCCCCCTGAGCATGCCGTCGCTCGCGCCGAAGTCCAGGCCGCCGGAGCTGGGCACCTTGCTCCGCAAGGCCGTCGCGGTCCCGCCGAGGCGCCAGTAGCCGGTGGGCATGGAGTCGAGGACGACGCTGCGGTAGTGGGACGCGTCGGTGTAGGTGTAGGTGGTGCAGGCGCCACCGGAGGCCGGAGGGCATGCCTTGGCCAGCTTGTCGCCGTCGTACTCGTACGTCCAGGTGATCGGCGTCCCGTCCACCGGATCGGTGGCGACACTGGTCACGTGCGCGCCGGTCCAGCCGAAGGTGAGCGATCGCCCGCCGGTCGCGGTGACCTTCAGCAGCTTGCCGTCCGTGCCGTACACCAGGTCCTGAGTGCGGTCCCGCCTGTCGCTGACCTTCGTCAGCCGTCCGGAGGTGTCGAACCAGTAGGAGGTGGCCGACCGGTCCATCAACCGCCAGCCGCCGTCGTCCAGGCTGACCAGGGTGGCGAAAGTACCCGGCGGGGAGGCGTAGGTGCCGTCGCCCTTGGAGGCGAAGCGCTGCTGGGTGCCGTCGGGGTAGGTGATCAGCACCGTGGCGGGGGGTGTGATCGTCTTGATGGCGGCCAGCCCTTGGATCTCGGCCGACGACAGCGCCTTCTGGAACATCCGGAGGTCGTCGATGGCGCCCTTGACGTCGCCGCCGAGCACCGTCGTGCCGGTCGCGTTCCAGCCGGCCGGGACGCCGGTGACCGTCTTCATCAGGTCGCCGTTGAGATAGAGGGAGATCGAACCCGCGGCCTTGTCGTACACACCGGCGACGTGGAACCACTGCCCGACGGGCGCGTTCACTCCCGACAGCACGGAGGTACTCGTGGAACCGGCGGTGTCGGAGGCGTAGGTGGCGAACTTGAGCTGTCCGGTTGCCTGGTCGACACCCAGGTAGTACGGCGCTCCGTTGTCGCCGTTCTGACGGGCCACCTGGTAGGAACCCGACCTGTCGTCCAGCTTGAGCCAGGACGCGACGGTGTAGCTGTCGTCGGTGCGCAGCACCGGCCCGGAGGCGGTGGCCACCGCACCACCCGACTTGGCGATGGCACCGCCGATCTTCCCCTGAACGGGGGACGTACCGGCGGACAGCGCCGCGTTGAACCTCCGGCCGGACGCGTCCGCCGCGAACACGCTGCCCAGAAGGTCGCCCAAGCGCCAGTGACCGACCATGGACGGGTAGCTGATCGCCTGTCCCTCGTCCTGGATCCGCATGTCCCACCGTGTGGACCAGCCGGAACCGAACGCCCCGTCCGAACGCGGGTCAAGGCTGTTGTACGAGCGGGTGACGGCCAGGGGCGGACCAGGAGTGGCGACGGACAGATCGGTGACCGACCGGGTGTAGTCACCGTTCACGTAGTTGAACTCCCGGCCCTCGGTGCCGGTTACGAGAAGGGAGTTGACGGTGCCCTGTTCAGGCGTGGTGGTGAAGCTCATCCACGGGGAGGTCACGGTCACGGTGCTCGTGGCGGCCTTGGCGTACCACCAGTAGGTCTTGCCCCACTGCAGCTTGTCCTTCGGAACGGTGAACGTCCCGTTCTTGCTCCAATCAAACGAGCTCTCACACCACGTCCAGTGGTCCTTGGTCCCCGAGCAGATTTGGAACCAGTAGGTCACCTTGGCCTCGACCGGCGACTGCGCGTGCGCGGACAAGATCGGACGCAACGTGCTCACTTGCGAGTTGTCCGCAGGAGAGAAGGTCTGGAAGGGCAGGCCCGCGACCGTCGCCCTCTGCCACTCCGACCACGGGCCGTTCACTCCGCTCGTGGTGACGCCTCGGACCCGCCAGCGGATCCGCCAGCCGTCGGTGAGCTTGCCGGCCGGGATGACCGTCCAGGCGTTGGAGCCGGACGGGTATGCGGTGGTGCCGGTCCCAGCCCAGATCTGCCCCGATCCCTGGTCGGTCGCCTCGGGGTCGTGCTCAACCTCGACGCCCAGGTAGGAACTACGTCCCTGGGCGTCGGTCACCTTCGCGAACAGCCACGGAGTGAGCGACTGAGCGGTCCAGGACCATACGCCCGCCGTTCCGGGGGTGATTCCCACCGCCGCGACGGCGGGTCTGTTGACGCTCACCCTGGCGCTCTGCCATTCCGACCACGGCCCGGTGACGCCGGTCGTGGTCACGCCCCGGACCCGCCACCGCACCAGCCATCCGTCGGACAGCTTGTCGGCGGGCACCTGCACCCAGGCGTTCGACCCGGAGGCATACGACTTGGTGCCGGTCCCCGACCAGATCAGCCCGCTCCCCTGGTCCGGCACCGACGGATCGTGCTCGACCTCCGCACCCAGATAGGAGGCCAGGTTTCCCTCAGTGGTCACCTTCGTGTACAGCCAGGGCGTCGACGAGGCCAAAACCCAGAAGTTGTCTGCGGTCTTGGTTCCCGGGACCACGCCTAGGCCGGTCCCGGCCGGCTTGTTGACGTCGATTTTCGCCGTCTGCCATTCCGACCACGGCCCGTTGATCCCCGTCGTCGTCACACCGCGAACACGCCATCGCACCAGCCAGCCATCGGTCAGCTTGCCCGCGGGCATCGACACCGAGGCGTAGGAGCTGCTCGAGGACGTGGCCGTCGTGCCCGTCCCGGACCAGATCAGACCGGTCCCCTGGTTCGGCACCGAGGGGTCGTGCTCGATCTCCGCCCCAAGGTAGGCGTTCGGCCCGAGACCGAGGATCGAGTTGTACGTGATCTTCGCCGAGAAGCTCTGCGACAGGGTCCACATCGTCCACAAGCCGCCGCTCTGGCTCCCCTGCACCCCGATGTCGGACACCACCGGCTTGGTGACGTCCATCCTCATGGTCTGCCAGTCCGACCACGGCCCCGCCAGGCCCTTGGTGGTCACGCCGCGAACCCGCCACCGCACCACCCAGTCGTCGGTCAGCTTCCCTGCCGGCACCGTCACGGCAGCGTATGGGTTGTCCGAGGACGTGGCCGTCGTGCCCTTGCCTGACCAGATCAGACCCGACCCCTGACCCGGCGTCGACGGATCATGCTCGACCTCCGCGGCAAGATAGGAGTTCCCGTCAAGACTGCCGAACGTGGTGGGCCTGATCTTCGCCCGGAATTCCGGTGTCAGCGTCCACGACGTCCACAGACCCGAGTTCGGCAGACCGGTAGTCGTCGTGACCTCCGATACCGCGGGTTTGGTGATGTCGATCTTGGAGGTCTGCCAGTCGGACCACGGCCCGTTCAGGCCGGTCGTCGTCACGGCCCGGACCCGCCACCGCACCATCCAGCCGTCGGTCAGCTTGCCCGCCGGCACCTTGACATAGGCGGAGGACGTGGACGAGGACGTCGCCGTCGTGCCCGTACCCGCCCAGATCAGACCCGACCCCTGGCCCGGCACCGACGGATCGTGCTCCACCTCCGCACTCAGATAGGAGTACCGAGAAGAGACTCGGTCACTGATGTCGGCGTCGAATCGCGGCGTCAGCGACCACAAGGTCCACAGCCCCGAGCCCTGCGTCCCGTCGGCCGAAAGGTTCGACACCGTCGGCTTGAAGATGTCCACCTTGGCCGTCTGCCAGTCGGACCAGGGCCCGGCCACACCCGTCGTCGTCACGGCCCGGACCCGCCACCGCACCATCCAGCCGTCGGTCAGCTTGCCGGCGGGCATCGTCACCGACGTGTACGGGGCGCCCGAGGACGTCGCCGTCGTGCCCGTACCCGCCCAGATCAGACCCGACCCCTGACCTGGCACCGACGGATCGTGCTCCACCTCCGCACTCAGATAGGAGTACCGGAACGGCATCGGGTCGGTGACCTTTGCCCAGAAGTCCGGCGTGAGCGACGTCAGCGTAGACGTGCCCGCCCCGGGGATGATCCATGTCGAGAGATCCGATACCGCGGGCTTGGTGACGTCGATTTTGGCCGGCTGCCAGTCAGACCACGCGCCCTCTACGCCGCTCGTGGTGACGCCACGGACCCGCCAGCGCACCAGCCAACCGTCCGTCAGTTTCCCCGAAGGCACGTTGACGGAGGCGAACGACCCCGACGACGCCGAGGTCGTCCCCTTGCCCGAAGAGATCAGACCGGAACCCTGTGCGGGCACCGAGGGATCGTGCTCGATCTCGTACCCGAGATAGGACGACCGATACAAGGGGTCGGTGACCTTCGCCTGGAAATACGGCGTCAGCGACGACAGCGTCCATCCGTCCGGCCCCTGGGTTCCCAAGGCCGATAGGGAGGACACGGAGGGAGCATCGCCCTCCGCCAGGGCGGAGGCGAGGGTCGACGACCCCCTTGTCGACGTTGCGGCAGACGCCACCCGGGTGACGACAAGCGTGGGTGACTCCGCAGCAGCGCCCTTGGCGGGGCGCACCCGCCTCATCGACAGGCCCTGACCCTGGACGGCCTGCGGTGGGGCCGTCTCCTCGGGCTTCGCTTCCCTGAATTCGGCCGGCAGTGGCGGTGGAGACTTCAGGCCGCCCTTGGCCGGCTCGTCCGACGGCGTGCGTGGCTTGTCCAGCGGCAGCCCGCCCTCCGGGCGCTTCCCGTCGTCACTTGGACGCGGGCCGGGAAGTCGCAGGTCTCTCGGTTCCGTGGCCGAGGCATCGACCAGGTGCGGCAGGCCCTTCGCCGAGCCCGACTGCTGCACCGGCGGGGCGTCGGCCGAGCCGGATGTGACGTTCGGCAGGTTCAGCACAACGCGCGGCGCGGAGACCGGGGCCGGAAATGCCGGAAGTTGTAACGTTCCAGGCAGAATCGCGATCACCGACACAGTCGTGACACGCAGCAGCCATCGAGCCAGGCCGATCTTGCCCAGGCCGAACCCACTCCGTCGCACCCCGTCCACCTCTCCGTCGGCACGCAGCAGGCTGCGCGCGCGGCGCCCATGCGAAGCGGAGCTTCAGGAGAGGCTCGGCGACACCGGAGCGATCTTCAGCAAAGTGATCAAAAGGTACCTGCCGACGATCATGACGTAAAGAGGGCATAAAATTTGATGTGCCGCATTACCCAAACCGCTGGCGGCCGCTCAGCCCCCGTGGCCCTCGCCGATCTGCGACATCACCCTCATTGCACAAGCTTGATCACGGGGCGGATGTGGACGATTACCTGCGACAAGACGTCTTGCTGTGACCTAAAACCGACATTCGGATGTTCCCGATTCCGCAGCCCTTCGATCCCGCGTCGCAGACGCCAGCCCGGCGACTACGGGTTCCGCCTTCTCCAGGCATCGGCGGCAATGGCCGGCGGATTTCCGTCAGAGTTGCGAGCACGGTTCGACGTCCTTCGCGTCATCGAGAACGGACGGCCAGGCATGTCCGCCCATCCAGAGATCCCACCACTGCCGATCGAAGTGGCGGAAATATCGCGGGCTCTCACAGAAGGTCCGTAGCGGATCCTCGCCGACCCCTGCGATGTTCCAGATGAAAGCGCCCCACCTCGGTGTGGCCATCATCGCCGTCGTCCCGGATGCGGCCATGGCGACGCGGTTCACGAGCGTGGCAGGCCCCTTGAGAGTGGCCGTCCGCACCGGACGCGACCGGTCCCGGAGGTCCCAGAGCATCGTCAGTCCGCCGAACCCGCTCGTCATGGCGGTCTTCCCGTCCGCGGCCAGGGCCACGTTGTACACCTCCGACATGCGGGCGGGCAGAGTCGCCAGGTGAACGGGCCTCGCCGGGGTGGACAGGTCCCACACGTGCGCCCCGTTGCGCCGATCGACGTCTGTCAGCCCGCCCACCAGAGCGGTGCGTCCGTCGGCGCTGAGCGCGACGCCCTCGATGGTGGAGCCGGGCCGGTCCAACGTCGCCAGCCGAACCGGCCGAGCCTGGTCGGCGACGTCCCACACAATGCCGCTGCCTCCCGCCGCGGTCACGAGCGTGCGTCCGTCGGCACTCATCGCCAGACCGCTGACGCGCGACTTCGCAGCGCGCAGCGCGGACAACCGGACCGGATGGGACTTCCTGGTCAGATCCCACAAGGTCACGTCGCCGTTCTCGGTGCCGGCCACCGCCGTGCGCCCGTCCTCGCTCAGCGCCACCTCTTCGACCTGGTTGAGCACATCGCCGACGATGCTCGCGACCTTGACCGGGTGGCGCGGATCGGTCAGATCCCAGACGATCACGGAGCCGCCGCTGATGCCGGTCAGCGCGACCTTTCCGTCCGGCGTCAAGGCGATCGACGTCACCCAGCCTTCCTGGCCTTTGAGCGCGGCGATGTCGGTCGCGTCGACGCTCATTCCGGAGACCAATGTCCAGACCTTCACGCCGGTTTCGAGATCGCTCGTGACAGCCAGGCGTCCGTCGGCGCTTATCGCCACCGCTTCCACGTTCACGGTGCCGGAGAAAGCGCTCCGGCGTTCGAGGAACAATGTGTCTGCCAGGCTCGCCCGGGTGACCTCGTCCGGCTGTATCGACACGGCCGCCGCGCCCAGCAACGCCGCGTCTTCCGGCCGGAGTTCACGCAGTTCCGCGGCCGTGAGAGCGAGTTCGTAGGCCGCGACGATGCGCGACGTGTTCTCATATCGGTGGAATGCGATGGCGATACCCGTGACCACCAATCCGGCCGTCAGGACCAGGACGACGAGGACCGCGCGGGGTGATTTTCGCGGGAAACGCGGCGCCGCGTCGCCGGATTCGGTTTCCACCACCTTCTCCTCAGCAAAGACGCAGGCCCGCGGCGTGGGCGTCATGGACGACGATCACGGCCGACGCGGCGATCGCGGGGGTCGAGCTCAGCAGGAGCGCCCTTCCCCAGTGGCACCACCCGAGGAATGCGAATCTCCGCGAGGCGACATCCAGCAGCACGACGGAAAGGACGGAGACGAACGCTATGACCCCGAACACCGGGACCCTCTCCATCAGCCACAGGAATCCCGCGAACTTCTCCGGGGCATCGAGGTCACCCACGCAGTTCCGCTGTATTCCTCCGACGAGATACGCGTCCAGAACGGGTCCGCCGACGCCGCATCCCAGGGCGATCAGCGCCGCACTTCCACATCCGCGGAGCGGTGACTCCTCTTCGTCACCGTCACGGGTGGCGGAAACTCTTCGCAATCACGGCCCGATCAGCTCGATGAAACAGAGGCGCCTGATCTTACGGCACGAGCCGCGAATCGAATAGATCACCCATGAAAACCGCCCTACGCCAATTGCTGCGAATCTCCCGTCAGGACGGATAGCCGTAGCGGCCGTGGAGGCGGACGAAGCGGGCCAGCGTGAGGACCTGGCGCGGTTCGAGGCCGATGACGGTGCGCTCGAACAGCACGACCTCCTCCCGGCCGCCCGTGCCGATGGGCTGCACCAGGCGTCCGCCGAGCCGCAACTGCTCGACCAGCGGCGCGGGAACCGTGGGAAAGGCGGCCGAGACGATGACGGCGTCGTAGGGGGCGTGCTCGGGCACCCCCTGGCCCCCGTCGCCGACGAGCACCTCGGCGTTGCGGATGCCCTGCCGGGCCAGGTTGCGGCGTGCCCCGCGTACGAGGTCGGGCCACAACTCGACGCTGACCACGTCGGCGGCCATGCGGGCGAGCAGCGCGGTCTGATACCCGAGGCCGCTGCCGACCTCCAGCACGTGCTCCCGGCCGGTGAGGCCCAGCCCCTCGATCATCGTTGCCGACAGCGACGGCTGGGTCGTCACCTGCCCGTGCGCGATGGGGATCGGCACGTCCTCGTACGCGTGGGCGATGTGGTCGGTGGGGACGAAACCGGCTCTCGGGGTCGAGCGCACGGCCTGGAGCAGGCGCTCGTCACGCACGCCCACCGCCCGGACGGCCCGGACGAGGTCTTCGGGACAGGCGGCTGCGGTCACGTCCACCACGCTCACGTTCAGACGGGGAGCGGCGCCATCCCCCACCGCGGCCCGCTCCCCCTCGGTGATGCCCCCTCAGCCGCGCCGGAATCTCAGCCCGCGTCGGCGGCGAAGGTCACCTCCGCCGTGCCGACGGTCCCCGCGCGGCGGCCCGGGGCGCTCTGCCACTGCCAGTAGAGGTTCGTGTGCGCGATCACCTGCTCGGGAGCCGGCGCACCGTAGGCGGTGAGGTCCTCGGTGGTGTGCGCGTCGCCGACCAGCGTCACGTCGTAGCCGCGGACGAAGGCCCCGTGAAGGGTCGAGCGGATGCACGCGTCCGTCTGGGCGCCCGTGACGACGAGCCGGCCCACCCCGCGCTCGACGAGCAGCGCCTCCAGGTCGGTGTCCTCGAACGAGTCGCCGTACCTCTTGTGGACGAGCGGCTCCGCATCCCGGCGGACCAGCTCGGGCACGTATCGCCAGTTCTCACTGCCCCACTGGAGACCGTGGTCGTCGGAGTGCTGCACCCAGATCACCGGCACGTCCTCCGCGCGGGCCTTGCCGACCAGGGTGTCGATGTTCGCGATCACGGCGTCGCGGTTGGGAGCGCCTTCCATCACCCCGTTCTGGACGTCGATGACCAGCAGCGCGGTGTTCGGGCGATCAGCCAGGGTCGTCATGGGGTCCACCCTAGAACCGGCCACCGACAACTTCCGTGCCGTACGAAGCACCCCAAATTGGAGTGCTACATACCGATTTGCTAGCGTCGAAATGTGCGGTTGACGAAGTTCACGGACCTGGCCCTGCGCGTCACCATGCGCCTGGCGGTCCTGGAACCGGGGGCGTCGCTCACCACCCGCCAGGTGGCCGACGCGATGGCGATCCCCTACAACCACACCGCCAAGGCCATCGCCCGCCTGCAGCACCTCGGCGTCGTGGAGGCCCGCCGGGGACGCGGGGGCGGCCTGGAGCTGACCGAGTTCGGCCGTACGGCCTCGATCGGCTGGCTGGTCCGCGAACTGGAGGGAGAGGAGGAGGTCGTCACCTGCGAGGGGGAGATCCCCTGCCCGCTGCGGGCCGTCTGCAGCCTGCGCGGCGCGCTGCGCGCGGCACAGCAGGCCTTCTACGCCTCCCTCGATCCGATCACCGTGGATCAACTGGCCTCCTCGTCGTCGAGGCCGGTGCTGCTCAGCCTCTCCTGACCTGCACAAATGGGAAGAACTAGCAGGTTCCCGACGTTTAATTTGCGCATCAGATACCAATTTGGAGGATGCCATGCTCTCCCCCGAGTCGGCCGTGACCGTCCGCGCCACCCTGCCCGTGATCGCGGGCGCGATCCAGGAGATCACCGCCCGCTTCTACGACACGATGTTCGCCGACAACCCGGAGCTGCTGCGCGACCTGTTCAACCGCGGCAACCAGGCCAACGGTGAGCAGCGCGTCGCACTGGCGGGCTCGATCGCCGCGTTCGCGACCGCGCTGGTGGAGCGCCCGGGGGAGCTTCCCGGCACGATGCTGTCCAGGATCGCCAACAAGCACGCCTCCCTCGGCGTCACCGAGGAGCAGTACGCCGTGGTGCACAAGTACCTGTTCGGCGCGATCGTCGAGGTGCTGGGCGACGCCGTGACGCCCGAGGTCGCCCAGGCGTGGGACGAGGTCTACTGGCTAATGGCCGAGACGCTGATCGGCCTGGAGCGCGACCTCTACCGCGAGGCGGGGCGGGGCTGGACGCGGGCCACCGTGGTCGAGCGGCGCGACGAGACGGCGGACGTCGCCTCCTTCCTCCTGCGCCCGGACACCCCGATGTCCTTCCGGCCGGGTCAGTACGTCAGCGTCCAGGTCACGCTGCCCGACGGGGCGCGGCAGATCCGGCAGTACAGCCTGTCGAACGCCCCGGAGCGCGGCGACTGGCGGATCACGGTCAAGCGGGTGCGCGGCGAGGACGCCCCCGAGGGCGAGGTGTCCGCCTGGCTGCACGAACATGTCCGGGCCGGTGACGTGCTCGCGGTCTCCGCGCCCTTCGGCGACCTGACTCTGCCCGAGGGCGACGGCCCGCTGCTGCTCGCCTCGGCGGGGATCGGGGTCACCCCCATCCTGTCGATGCTCGACCACCTCGCCGCCACCGGTTCGAGCCGGCGGGTGATGGTCGTGCACGCCGACCGCTCCCCGGACGCCCACGTCCACCGCGAGGAGCTCGCGGACCTGGTCGCGGCCCTGCCCGGCGCCACCCTGCACCGGTGGTACGAGGACCTGCCCCCGGCGCAGGTGGGTGACGCAGCGCACGCCGCCGACCATGTCGCCGCCGTGGGCCGGGCCGACCTGTCGGCGCTCGACCTGCCCGGAGACGTCGTGGCCTGCCTGTGCGGGCCGCTGCCGTTCATGCGGGCCGTGCGCGCGCAGCTGGTCGAGCTGGGCGTGCCCGCCTCCGGCATCCACTACGAGGTGTTCGGCCCCGACCTGTGGATCGCGGCCGCGTGATCCGGTGACCGGCCCGCCGCTCGCCCGCGGCGGGCCCTCTCACAGGGCCCTCTCACAGGGCCCTCTCATCGGGTCCGGTCAGCGCAGCAGGCCGACGCCGGCGTAGCCGTCCACGCCGGGGATCCTCGGCAGCTTCGGCTCGTCGGGCTCGGGCCGCCACTCCTCGGTCACGACCAGACCCGGCTCCACCAGGTCGAACCCGTCGAAGAACCGCAGCAGTTCGGCGTGGGTCCGCGGGGTGACCGCCCCGGCGGAGGTGTTCTTGTACAGCTCGCGTCCCTCGCGGATCTTCTCCTCGTCGAGGTCGCCGTACGACAGGTGGCTGACGGCCATCGCGCTACCGGGGGCGAGCCGGTCGCGCAGCGTGGCGACGATGCGCTCGGTGTCCTCGGTGCCGGGGATGAAGTGCAGCACGGCCACCATGAGCAGGCCCACCGGCTTGCCGAAGTCGATGTGCTCGTTGATCCGGGGGTCGTCGAGGATGGCCTCGGGCTCGCGCAGGTCGCCGTCCACGACGATCGTCTGGCTGTTGTCGGCCAGCAGGGCCCGGCCGTGGGCGAGCACGATCGGGTCGTTGTCGACGTAGACCACCCGCGAGTCGGGGGCTTCGCCGAGCGCGACCTGGTGGACGTTCTCCTGCGTCGGCAGCCCGGCGCCGATGTCGAGGAACTGGCGGATGCCCTGCCGGGCCATGAGGGTCACGGCCCGGCGGATGAAGCGCCTGTTGGTCTGCACGCCCTCACGCGCGTTCGGGGTCAGCTCGATGAGCTTCTCGGCCGCCGCCCGGTCGACGGCGAAGTTGTCCTTGCCGCCGAGGAGGTAGTCGTAGATCCGGGCGACGCTGGGCACCGTCACGTCGATTCCCGGCGGGCCCTGCTCCTGGTTCATTGGTCCTGCCCTGATGCGCTCGTACGTTGATCAAAACGTAGCCGATTAATCCGGATTAGGCGCATCGAAGGGCGAATTGACCGGCACGCGCCAGAGGCGCGGCCGGCCAACCCGGAGCCCGGAGGGCTCCTCAGTCCCCCGCCGGGCGCTCACCCCTCGGGGTGCCGGCGACCAGGATGTCGACCGGACCCGTGGTCACAGGTCCGGTGACGACCGGGTCGGCGATGAAGTCGCGCATCCAGTGGAAGCTGGCCTTCGGCGTGCGCACCTGGGTGTCGTAGTCCACGTGCACCAGGCCGAACCTGGCGGAGTAGCCCCGGGCCCACTCGAAGTTGTCCATCAGCGACCAGCAGAAGTAGCCCCGCACGTCCGCGCCCGCCGTCATCGCGTCGCAGGTCGCGGCCAGGTGGTCGCGCAGGTAGTCGATGCGTCCGCCGTCCTCCAGCACACCGTCGTCGCCGTACCCGTTCTCGGTGATGTAGACGGGCGGCAGGTCCGGATAGCGGGAGGTCAGCCCGACGAGGGTCTCGTACAGCCCCTCGGGCTCCACCACCCAGCCCAGGCCGCTGGTGCGCGCGTCCTGCGGCGTGACGGTGCGCACGCCCAGGTCGAACGCCGAGCGCCGGGCGGGGTCGGCCTCCTCGTACGGCGCGGCCTCCACGTGCAGTCGGTAGTAGTAGTTCACCCCGAGGAAGTCCACCGGCGTGCCGATGATGTCCAGGTCACCGTCCCGCCGGAAGGAGAAGTCGGTGATCCGGCCGAACGTCTCGGCCATGTCCGAGGCGTAGGCCCCGCCGAAGAGCGGTTCGGTGAACTGCCGGTTGACCAGCAGGTCCATCCGCCGCGCGGCCTGGACGTCCCGCGGCGCGGAGGTCACCGGCACGGTCGGCGACATGTTGAGCGTCACCCCGACCTGCTGACCGGGTCTGGCCATCTCCCGCAGGCGCGCGACGGCCAGGCCGTGGCCGAGCAGCAGGTGGTGGGCCGCGGCCAGCGCGCCGTGCCCCTCCCTGGCGCCCGGCGCGTGCCGGCCCTCGCCGTAGCCGACGATGGCCGAGCAGTACGGCTCGTTCAGCGTGATCCAGTTCGAGACCGATTCGCCGAGGGCGTCGTACATCACCTCGGCGTAGTCGGCGAAACGCTCGGCCGTGTCGCGGACCCGCCAGCCCCCGCGGTCCTCCAGCGCCTGCGGCAGGTCCCAGTGGTAGAGGGTCACGTACGGCTCGATTCCGCCCTCCCGCAGGGCGTCCACGAGCCGCCGGTAGAAGTCGAGCCCGCGCCGGTTCACCGGTCCCCGGCCGTCGGGCAGCACCCGCGGCCAGGCAACAGAGAATCGGTAGGCCCCCGCCCCCAGGTCTTTCATGAGATCGACATCCTCTTGCCAGCGGTGATAGTGGTCGCAGGCGAACTCACCCGACTCGCCCCGTGCCACCGCGCCGGGCATCCGGCAGAAGGTGTCCCATATCGAGAGCCCCCGGCCGTCGGCGCTGACGGCCCCCTCGATCTGGTAGGCCGCGGTGGCCGTGCCCCACACGAAGCCGGCGGGAAAGGTCCGCGGCATGGCGAGGCGTTCGTCGGTCGCCGTCATTCCCTGTTCGCTCCAGGTTCCGTGCCCGCTCGGGTGAACAGCCCGGACACGGCTGCCGGCCGTGCGGGCGATGGAACCGTTCCCCCGAAGGCCGCGGGACCCGCCGAGCCGTACGGCGGGCACACACGCGGGCAGACGGAGTTCCGCAGCGGACACCTGAACTCCCTCACAGGAGAAAGGGAAGCGGCTGCGAGACACGACCGCGGCCGAGCCCGTGGCAACGAGAAAGCGCCGGCCGATGCCCGCCATCACACATAAGAGAAGGGGAGACTGTCAAGTCACAAAAACATGACGGAAGGAAATTCCGATTACTGGTTGACGGGCTTCCCGGTGGTTGCCTATTTTGGAGAAACCGGTTGCATGAAACCGGTTACAGCGAGATGCGATAGCGTTTGGTCCGTGGCAACGATCAGAGAGCTGGCGCGCCTGTGCGGCGTGTCTCCCGCGACCGTCTCCCGCGTGTTCAACAACCCTGAGGTGGTGAACGCGAAGACCAGGGAGCAGGTGCTGCGGACGGCCCGCCAAATCGGCTACCTGCCCAACGAGTCCGCCCGCACGCTGGCCACCAAGAAATCCTTCATGGTCGGCCTGGTGTGGGACACCGACCACCGCCGCCCCGGCTGGCGGCACCCGTTCTTCCAGGAAATCCTCATCGGCCTGAAGACGGCGCTCAGCGGGCGGGGATATCACCTCCTCATGCTCGCGACGAGCGGGGAGAGGACCGAGGACGCCTACGTGCGCGCCGCGCGCAGGCACAACCTCGACGGCGTCGTGATGATCGACAGCGGCACCTGGGATCCCTCACTGCAGCGGCTGTCCGAATCGGGGGTGCCCTGCGTCAGCCTCGACCGTCCCGTCGAGGGCCCCCACGCCACGTACGTCACCTCGGACAACGTCGGCGGCGCCCGCCTGGCCGTACGGCACCTGCACGAGCGGGGACGGCGGGCCATCGCCACGATCACCGGCCCGGCGCACACGCGGCCCGGCGCCGAGCGCCTGCGGGGCTACCAGGACGAACTGTCCCGGCTGGGGCTGCCGCGCCGGCCCGAGTTCGTGGTCGAGGGCGATTTCTACCTGTCGGGCGGCCACGCCGCGATGCGCCGCCTGCTGGAGGCCGACGAGCGGCCCGACGCCGTGTTCGTCGCGGGCGACGAGATGGCCGTCGGCGCGCTGCGCGCGATCGGCGAGGCCGGGCTGAAGGTGCCCGAGGACATCGCCCTGGTCGGGTTCGACGACATCGAGGTGGCCGCGCTCGTGCCGCCGGGCCTGACGACCGTCGCCCAGGACAAGGCCGGGTTCGGCACCGCCGCCGCCGAGGCGGTGGTCTCCATGATCAACGGCGCGGACGCCCCGCCGCCCCGGATCCTGCCGACGACACTCGTCGTGCGCGGCTCCAGCACGCCGCCGCTCTGACCCCCTCAGCCCGCCCGTGGGCCGGACATCCCCGCCGGACGCGGACGGGCGTTCCGATTGAGGTTTCGCCCTCTCTGAGCGTTCTGGATCGTTGTGCTTCCGGAGGCGCTTATCGTGATGAGGCACCCATCACCCTTGACCCTCCGGGGGACTTCCGTGTCCGAGCAGTCCTGGCCTGTCCGCATCCGTGCCGAGTTCGCGCAGCGCGTGCTGGACCTGCGGCACCAGCATCCGGGGGTCCTCGCCTCGCTGGACCAGCACATGACCGCCGTCAAGCACGCCATCGCGGAGCTGGGCGAACGGGTCGGGCCGGTCTCCCTGCTCGCCTACCTGATCGGCTACTGGGACGGCGCGCGGGAGAAGGGCTGGCGGGCACCGGGACCGGACCAGCCGCTCGACTTCCCCACCCTGCGCATGAGCGCGGTCTGCCTGATGCTCGACGCCGCGGCCGAACCGGCCTGACTCCATACAGCGGCGGGGCGCCCCTCCGGCTGAGGGACGCCCCGCGCGACCGAAGGGCTCACCGGCGCGGCGACGGCGGCTCCTCCGGGGGATTCGGCCGGGAGGTGGGCCGTGCCACCTCACCCGGCGCGTCCTGCGGCATCGGGGCGCCCGAGGTGCCCGCAGCCGGAGGAATGGGGGTCGTCGGAGCGCCCGGAGCGGCCGGCGGAGTGCTCTCGGGGTACGCGGGCCGGCTCGCCCGCGCGCCCTCGCCGCCCTGCACACCCGGGGTGTTCCCGCCGCCGTTCGGCGGCTGCGCGACGTTCTGCGCCTGCAGGGTGTTCGGCGGCTGCGCGGTGCTCTGAGACTGCGCGGTGCTCTGAGCCTGCGCGGTGTTCTGAGACTGCGCGGTGTTCTGCGGGTAGGCGGCGGAGGCCGGCTGGGCGAAGGCCCCCACCCGCTGCCGCGGCTGCTCCGCCCGTGACACGGCGGCGGTCTCCATCGCGTCGGCGCGGCCCCTGCTGTAGGCGGCTGCCTGGGCGCGGATGGTGTCGGTCTCGGCCTCGGCCCGGTTCAGCCAGCGCTCCCAGCGCTGCTGCATGGGCCGGACCAGGCCGCCGCCGACGCCGACGATGAGGATGCCGGCCATGGTGGCCAGGATGGCGATCAGCACGGGTGTCGTGACGGTGGTCGCGACCTCGATCTGGTTGAGCGCGGCGATGACGCCGAGGCCGATGATGAACACCGACGCGATCGTGGCCAGCGTCCGGCCGTACGGCAGGGAGCCCAGAGCGGCGGTGACGATGTCCTTGACGGCCCTGGCGATGGCGCTGGCGACCACGATGATGACGATCGCCACGGCGGCCTTGGGCAGCCATGCCACCACTCCGGAGAGCAGGTCGCTGACGGGGTTGGGCCCGAAGACGGAGAAGGCGATCTGCAGCGTGATCAGCAGGATCGCGTAGTAGACGAGTTTCGCGAGCAGGCCGGACGCGTCGTACTTGCTGCGCGCCAGCGCCCGCCCCACTGCCCCGCGCTCGACCCATCGGTCGAACCCGACGCGTTCGAGTACGGCGTCCACGGCCTTCCGCAGTGCCGTGGCGACCAGCCAGCCCACCACGAGGACGACGACGAATGCGAGGAACTTGGGGACGAACGTGGCGATCGACGACCAGGCGTCGGCCACTCCTCTTCCCCAGTCGACCGGAGCGGCCATGGGTCCTCCCGTTGAGAGCCTTCACGACGTACGGGGCCCACGGCTACCCCGTGATCCGCGTCTCATACGCGCGCTCGGCTAACGCGACCGATTGCGCCCCGCACCCTTCGGAGTCAGCAGGGAACGCAGCGCTGATCGCGTGGCTGCACGAAGAGCGGCTCCCCTCCGGCGCTCGACGTGAGAGAGTTCCAGTTCTTCTTGGGAGAAGTCCTGATAGAGGCGGATATCGCGAGCACGCGGAGTGCGGATCCACAAAGGAGCGCCGATCAGAATCCGGCTCGGGGGAGTCAGGTCCTTGTATCTCGTTTCGGACAGATCCACGTCGTAGAAGATCTCGGCCACCCATTCGGCATTGCTCTCGATATCCCCGTACGTGAAGCCGCGCCGCCACGCCTGGAACGTGTCACGACCCCCCTGGTGTCGCGCCACCTGGCAGGCATGGAAGGCGAGTTCCTCCCGCGTGAGCCCCTCGAATCCCCGCGCGCACTTCTCTTCAAGGAATCGGCGAACCTCCGGCGCCGACGACGATGTCCATCCCCACCCAGAGGTCCACTCCGCACCTTGGACGTGATCTGCGAAGTTCGTCATGCTGCCGAACAAGCAGACACCTATGGAACCATCGCCGTCCGCCTCCGTATAGATCATCGCTCGATTCTGGCTTCCCCCGTCGGGTCCGACGAATTCGCCGAACACCACGGAGCCCTGCCCCCGTGCGTAGCGGACACCGGGCGGAGTGCTCTCGATGTCCGTGACGATCGTTTCGCCGAGCGCCCGCTCGACCTGGTCGGACAGTCTCGCGCGATGGTGAACCGTTTCGGCGGTGGTTATCTCGACCTGCGGAAGCATTCCGCCGAAGTCAGGGGTAGTGGTCTTGGTCGTCCACTTGCGCAGGTCGATGCCATTGTCCTCGAGCGTTCTCCGCACGCGGCGCTCCGACCAGTAAAGGTATGTCACCGAACCGCCGAGCACACCCATGCCGATCCTCCAGACCTACTGCCCGGCTCCCCTAGCTCGCCTGGACCAGTCCTCCATCCTTGCGCCACCAGTCGATCAACTTCCTGGGATTCGGGGCATTGAAGTGGAACGCCTCGATGTTCAGCCGCTCGTCGGTCCAGACGAGGTTGTACCAGATGCCATTCCTTCTACAGGTCAGCCGACCAGAGGATTCACCGTCGATGGTGTACGCGCCCTCTCCGACGAAGTCCTTCGGATACGTGTCGCAGGGTGTTTCGCTTTGCGCGGCATCGAGCGCGTAGTTCCGCTGCATCGACGCCCTGTCGGGGAACTGGTAGTAGAAGACGATGCCGACGTCCTGCAGGGGGCCGCACACCACGCCGACGATCGACGCGTCTCGCACATTGGTCGCTATCTGTTCCTTCGACGGGCGTACGCAATTGACTCGCGACGCCGCCGGGATGTGCCGTAGCAGGGCCTGCTCGGCGGCCGTGGGGAACGCGGGTCGCGCCTGCGCGTTGATGACCCGCGCGACCTTGTCCATGGAGGGAGTGTCGGACGTGCTCCACCAGTCGGCCAGCTTGCGGGGGTCCGTACCGGACACCCGGGCCAGAATGAGGAACGGCTCGACGCTCCACTCGACGGCGAACCCGCCGCCTGCCTCCGGATGGCACAGCACGCCGCCGATCTCCACACTCTTGTGGTCGTACCGGTTGCTGCCGAGAAACCCGCGCGGGTTGGTCGCGCAGGAGATGCCGTAGGGCGCCCGGATCCTGCCCGCACGCTCGTCGTAGGCGCGCCGCAGCGCGGGCAGGTCGGTGAAGCGATAGTAGGAGACCGCGGTGGCACCCGCGCCCGGATCGCACTCGACTCCCGCCACCGCCTCCGGATACCTGTCCAGGTCGCCGGGCTCGACGCGCTTGCAGCCCTTCGCCTCCATGTCGTCGATCAGCGACCTCTCGTCCCTGGTCGGGAACGGCGGCTCGCCGAGGAGAGCGGACCATGTACGGGGCAGGCCCGGCTCTGCGCCCTTCGACATGCCGGCGCGCGCCACGGTCCTCGCCGCGGTGTCGGTCCAGATCAGGGACCTGGCGTCGCCCGCCGTCCGGCACAGGACCCGCCCCTTCGGGGGCCCGACCCCGGGGTAGCGGTGCTCGCCCGTGTCGGCCGATGCGCAGTCCCCGCTGCCCCGGACGACACCGGCCTCGCGTACGGCGGCTTCGTACGCCTCGTCCATGTCCGCCGCCGTGTCGAACAGGCCGAACACCACCTCGTCGCCGGAGCCGTCACGGCAGCTCAGCGAGATGTCCGCCCCGGGAAATCCACCACGTGTGCCGGCGCGGGCACAGGTCGCCTGTAGCGACTTCGGGACGCGCGCCAGCGCGGCCGAAGCGAGGTCGTCCCTGTTCACCACATACACGATCACGCCGATGGCGATCACCGGCACCGTCGCCACCAGCATCGCCAGAATGCGCCGCCCGCGGCTCCCCGGCGGCGGAGGTGGTGGCGCAGGAAGGTCCGGCCCCGGCATGGCGCCGACGAGCTCGGCGAGCCGGGCGGCCAGTTCGGCGCACCCCGCGAAGCGGTCGTCCGGCTCCTTCGCCAGCGCGGTGGCCACGATGTCGTCGATGCGGCTGTCCAGATTCGGACACGAATCAGTCACCCGCGGCGGCGGCGCGTGGAGATGGGCCCACATCACCGAGACGGGGACGGGCTCGGGGTATGGCCTGCGTCCGGTCAGGCACTGGTACAGGACGCAGCCGAGGGAGTAGACGTCGGTCCGCTCGTCGACCTTGCGGCCTTGGATCTGCTCGGGCGAGGCGTAGTCGATCGTGCCGATGAACTGCCCGGCCGACGACGTCTCGTCCGCCACGTGCTTCGCGATGCCGAAGTCACAGAGGTACACATGTCCGGAGTCACGGTCGATCAATATGTTGTGCGGTTTGACGTCCCGGTGCACCAGGCCCTTGCCGTGCGCGGCGTCAAGGGCGGCGGCGACCTGGCGGATGATCCGCGCGGTCCTGGCCAGGCCGAGGGGGCCCTCGGCACGCAGGAGCCCGGCCAGGTCGGTGCCCTCGACGTACGGCATGACCAGGTAGAGCAGTGGGCCCGCCTCACCCGCCTGATGGATCGGGATGACGTTGGGGTGGCCGAGCCGCGCCGCACTCTTCACCTCACGGTGGAAACGCTCCCGGAAGCTCGGCTGATCGCACACGCTCGGGTTGAGGACTTTCAGGGCGACCCTGCGGTTGGCGAGGCCCACCTCCTCCGCCAGGTGCACCTCGCTCATGGGCGTCTGGGAGAGCCGGCAGATCAGTCGATACCCGGGCAGTAGCCGCTGCAGCTCGGGCCGCGTGGGAAACGTGTCGGCCGCCGAGCCGCCCAGCCCCATCTCCATGGCCATCTCCAGGAAAGCGTCCGGCTGATGGGGTCCCGGGACCCCTCACCAGACCGGAACAACGACGAAGACCAAAGTTTTACCACGCACAGGATTCGTCTCGTTACTGTACGCCACGACACTCCGGATAGCTCCCGCCCGAGTGCCGCACCGACTCGCACCGACTCTTCGCATGCTGTACGGTACGGCGTACGGCAGAAAGGGGCATATTTCGTGTATGAGCCGAGCGGCGAGGAAGTGAAGAGCGTCGAGGACTGGTTCGCCCAATACGACGCGCTCGCCGAGCAGGGGGCGATCGAGCAACTCGCCGACCTCGCGGTCTTCCCGATGAACCTGGCCACCGACGTGCCGGGCGGCTTCGCGGCCGTACGGCAGTGGACACGCGAGGAGTACGTCGAGGCGATGCGGGAGGCCATGGGCGGCGGAACGGCGGGGCTCGACATGGAGTCGGTGCGGACGCCGCACTTCCTCAGCCCCAACCTCGTGTTCGTGGAGACCACGGCGACGATGACGGTCGAGGGCCGGCGGGAGAGCATGCGCTACGGCGACCTGCTGGTGCGCACCGAGGACGGGTGGGCCTTCCAGACGATGGCCCAGGGCGGCTGGGGTTACGGTTGGCCGCCCGCCAGGCGCGGCTGACCGGACCCAAGGGCCGGCCCTGTTCGTGCAGGGGAACGTCGGCGGCGGGGTGCCCGTCGCCGACGTATTCGTTCGCCCGCCGAAGCCGGTGCGACGTGGGGGCGAGGTGGGGGCGATGCGGGACAATCCGGAGAGTTGTATAAGCTTCCTATGTAAATTCGGTTCCCGTCCGGAGGAACACCTGTGTCCGTCACCCCGAGCGCCGATCCCCCTGAGGAGTCCCAGGCGGTCGCGGCCGTCCTGGACGACCTCGCGGTGCTCGCCGTACGGCGGCTGTCCGCGCAGAGCGACCTCAGCCTCACGGCCGCGACGACCCTGTCCTACCTGGACCGCAACGGCCCGGAGCGGCTGAGCGTCCTGGCCGCGAAGCAGTCCGTCACCCAGCCGTCGATGACCCAGCTCGTGCAGCGCCTGGAGCGCGAAGGCCTGGTGTGCCGGGCGGTCGACGACCTCGACGGCCGCGCGGTGCGGGTCAGCGTCACCGACGCCGGCCGGGCGCTGCTGGCCGAGCGGCGCCGGCGGCGCAGAGAGCGGCTCACCGAGATGCTCGGCACGCTGTCCCCCGGCGAGCTGCGCGAGCTGACGCGGGTCGCCGGCGAGTTCCTCCCCCTGCTCCGGCGCCTGCTCGAGGGCACGGCGGACGAGTAGGGACCAGGGAGCTCCCCCTCGCTTATTTCCAGGAGGTCCGGTGAGCTCTGCTCATGCCCCCGTCTCCAACCCCTTCAAGCAGCCGAAGGCGGTCTGGGCCGTCGCCTTCGCCTGCGTGATCTCGTTCATGGGGATCGGGCTGGTGGACCCGATCCTGCCCGCCCTCAGCGCGAAGCTGCACGCCACGCCCAGCCAGGTGTCGCTGCTGTTCACGAGCTACCTGGTCGTCACCGCCGTGGCGATGCTGGTGACCGGGTGGGTCTCCAGCCGGATCGGCGCCAAGCGCACCCTCATCGTGGGCCTCGCCCTGATCGTGGTGTTCGCCGCCCTCGCCGGGACGTCCGGCAGCATCGGCGGCATCGTCGGCTTCCGGGCCGGATGGGGCCTCGGCAACGCCCTGTTGATCGCCACCTCGCTGGCCGTCATCGTCGCGTCGAGCAGCGGCGGCTTCGCCGGTGCGATCATCCTGTACGAGACCGCGCTCGGCGTCGGCATCGCGGTCGGCCCCCTGCTGGGCGGCGTGCTCGGCGGCATCAGCTGGCGCGGCCCGTTCTACGGCGTCGCGGTCCTGATGGCGATCGCGCTGATCGCCACCGTCACCCTGGTGCGGCCCACGCCCACGCCGGCGAAGAAGACCGGCATCGCGGCCCCGATCAAGGCCCTGCGCCACCGCGGCCTGCTCATCCTGGGCCTGACCGCACTCTGCTACAACTGGGGCTTCTTCACGGTGCTGGGCTACGCGCCGTACCCGATGGAGCTCGACGAGCACCAGCTCGGCCTCGTCTTCACCGGCTGGGGAATCCTCGTCGCGATCTTCTCGGTCTTCGGCGCCCCGCGGCTGCAGGCCCGCTTCGGCATCGCCCGCACGCTGTACGCCAACCTCGTGCTGTTCAGCATCGACATCCTGGTGATCGCCCTGTTCACCGACAACCGGATCGCCGTGATCTGCGGCGTGATCGTGGCCGGCGTCTTCATCGGCGTCAACAACACCGTCACCACCCAGGCGGTCATGACCATCTCGCCGGTGGAGCGGCCCATCGCCTCCGCGTCGTACGGTTTCATCCGGTTCATCGGCGGCGGCCTCGCGCCCTTCGTCGCGGGCAAGCTCGCCGAGCACTTCGACAGCCGGCACGCGCCGTTCTACATGGGGGCCGCTGCCGTGCTCCTCGGCGCGGTCGTCCTCACCACCGCCCATCGGCAGCTCGGCGAGGCCGAGCGCGCCCAGGCGGCCGAGATGGCCGCCGCCGGCCCGGCCCTCGCGCGGCGGGAGGAACTGGAGGAGGAGGCCCTGGCCGAGGACCTCGGCTCGGCCACCTGATCGACGCGCCATCGGGGGCCGCGGCACGGCGGTCCCCGGCGGGGCCCGTGCGGTTTTCCCATTGTTTTGCCGCGGGTGCGGGAATGGTATGGCCCGCCCGGTTGTGGTTACTCATGTGTGGGCTGGTCGTGGCCTTCAGAAGTGAGGGGATGCGGCCGGCCTCGACCACGGGAGTACCGAATGGGTCCCGAAGTCCCCTCCGCTCTTCCTCCCGCGCAGGAACCACCCGCCGCGTGTGCGTGGGCGGGGATGACGCGGATCATCGCGTGCGGTGAGATCGACATAAGCACGTCCGGGCAACTGTACGGCGGCGTCCTCGAGGTCCTGCGGCGGCAGCGGCCGAGCCGCATCGAGGTCGACCTCGCGGGGGTCACCTTTCTCGACGCGTCCGGCGTACGTGCGTTACTCATGAGCCAGACCGCCGCGGCCGAGGTGGGATGCCGCCTCACGCTGATCAAGCCGAGCCGCATCGCCCACAGAGTCCTGGAGATCGTCGGCCTGCTCGAGACCTTCGGTCTGGCCGCGCTCCCGCCGCTCTTGCCGGGTCCGCGGCGGCCGCACGGCTGATTCCGCGCCGCCGGCCGGTCAACGGTCTCCACCGGTGCGCAGCTCCCCGGTGTCCACCAGATACTCGGCGACGTCGACCAGCTTGGTGTTGGTCTGCTGACTGGCGCGTACGAGCAGGGAGAACGCCTGGTCCGCGGTCAGCTTGTGGCGTTCCATGAGGACGCCCTTCGCCTGGCCGATGAGGTCGCGGACGGCCATCGCGTGCCTCAGTTGCTCCTGTTGCCGCGCTCCCGACATCGCCACCGCCGCGTGGGCCGCGAACAGCAGGCCGACATGCTCGGATGCGTCGTCGAATGCGTTCTTCTCACATGAGTACAGGTTCAGGGCGCCCAGGTTGCCCTTGTGGACGTACAGCTGGAAGGAGAGCATGCTCTTCACGCCGAGATCGACGGCGCGCCGGGTGAACTCCGGCCATCGCTTCTCCTGGGTCATGTCCGACAGCCGCACCGTCCTGTGCTTGTAGGTGGCGTCGAGGCACGGTCCCTCGCCCGTCTCGTACTGCGCCCTGTCCGCCTCCCGGACCAGGTCGCCGGTCGCGGCCTGGGTCTCGACCTCGCGGCGGCGGATGACGACCGTCAGCCCCGCGTGCTGCGCGCCGGGGACCGTGTCGACGGCCGCGCCGACGATGGCGTCCAGCGTCTCCTGGGCGGTGTCCTCGTCCTGCAGGGTTCGCGCGAGATCGCTCAGCTTCACGGCGAGCTCGTCGTCGGCGGCGTGTCCGGTGAAGGCCGAAGACGGCCGACCTCGCCCGTTGCCCCCACTCGCATCCCTGACGGCCACACACCTCACCACCCCTCGGCTGCGACGGCTCCGAGTGGCTCATTCGGACCATGCCCGCACCATGACGCCGTCATGCCGAGCGGAGGCCCCCGGGGCAGCGGAATTTCCGAGCGACCCGGGGGTCGACCACGCGAGGGCCGGGTCAGATCCGGGTGAGCAGGTCCGGGGTGAGCGCGGCGAGCCCGGCGCAGCCGGACAGGGCCAGGGTGAGATCGGTCTCGGCCAGCACGCAGCGGATCACGTGCTCCACCCCCGCCTGGCCGTCCAGGCCCAGTCCGTACGCGTACGGGCGGCCGAGCAGCACGGTCCTGGCGCCGAGCGCGAGCGCCTTGACGACGTCGTCCCCGGTGCGGATGCCGCCGTCGAACAGCACGGTGAGCCGGTCGGCCACGGCGTCGGCGACGGCCGGCAGGGCGTCGGCCGCCCCGATCGAGCCGTTGACCTGGCGTCCGCCGTGGTTGGAGACGACGACGCCGTCCATTCCGGCGTCGGCGGCCAGGCGGGCGTCGTCGGGGTGCAGGACGCCCTTCAGCACGATCGGGCCGTCCCAGTGCTCGCGCAGCAGCGCGAGGTCGGGCCACGTCTTGCCCGGGTCGCCGAACATCCCCACGAAGTGCAGGACGGCGGCGTTCGGGTCCTCGTGCACGGGCCGGGCGAGCCCGGCCTGGAACGCCGGGTCGGTGAAGTAGTTGGCGGTGCCGACACCGCGCAGGAACGGCAGGTATGCCTGGTCGAGGTCGCGGGGCCGCCAGGCCAGCAGCGGCGTGTCGAGGGTGACGACCAGCACGGTGAACCCCGCCGCCCTGGCCCGGGTGAGGAAGCTGAGGGTGACCTCGCGGTCCTTGCCCCAGTAGAGCTGGAACCACCGCTCGCCGTCCCCCATGGCCGCCGCGACGTCCTCCATCGGCGTGCTGGAGGCCGACGACAGGACGAAGGGCACGCCGGTCGCGGCGGCCGCGCGGGCGGCGGCCCGCTCGGCCTCCGGATGCATGATCGACAGCACGCCGATCGGCGCCAGTGCCAGCGGCGCGGGGAGGCGCCTGCCCAGCACGGTCACCGACAGATCGCGTTCACGCACGTCGCGGAGCATCCGCGGCACTATCCGCCAGCGGTCGAGCGCCTCACGGTTGGCGCGCTCGGTGCGCCCGCTGCCCGCGTTGCCGGCGACGTAGCCGACCGGCCCCGGGCCGAGCCGCCGCTCGGCCATCTCCTCCAGCAGGTTCAGGTCGGTCGGCAGCCGGGGCACGGCCCCCGTCATGCCGTTGAGATAGATCTCGTACTGGAAGTCCGCCCAGCTCATCGCGCTCGCCCTCGCTCCGCTTCCACCCGGCCGTCGCCCCCGGCGGCTTCCGGCGAACACATTATCGGGAACCGATCATCACGCCCCGCGCGCCGGGTGGGGGTTCGCGGCGCGGGAGGTGAGGCGTTCCCAGTTGCGGTGGGCGATGTCGGCCTTCTGCTCGTCGGTGAAGGGGGCGTTCTCCAGGAAGGAACGGGCGACGCCGGTGCTGGTGTCCACGAAGGGGAAACCGCCGGGGCGGAACCCGTAGGTGAAGGGGTAGTCGGTGGAGTACAGCATCCGTTCCGTCCCCACGACTTCGGCCGTCCAGCGGAGGTAGCGGGGGCTGACGGTGCCGCTGCCGGCGACCCAGAAGTTGTGCGTGAAGTAGTCGGCGAGAGGGCGGGCCAGGCCACCGGCGTCGGCGAAGAATCCGGTGTGGTCGAGATAGAAGAGCACGACCTCTCCCCAGTGGCCGGCGATCACCTGGAGATCGGGGTACCGGTCGAAGACGCCGGAGAAGATCATCCGTAGGTACTGCACGCCCAGGTCGTAGTACCAGCCGATCGCAGGCCCCGCCAGCGCGGTCCCGATGGGACCGATGTTCGAGTAGTAGGCGTCCATCACCGCCTGCACAGGCATCTGCGGGTGGAAGTGGAGGGGAACTCGCAACCGCTCCGCGGCGGCGTACAGCTCGTCGTACTCGGGGTCGTCCGCGAGCTTGGATCCGGTGCGCCCGTAGAGCATGGCGCCCGGGAAGCCCAGCTCGGTGACCGCCCGCTCCAGCTCCGCGGCCGCGGCCGACGGCGACTGGGTCGGGATCGCGGCGAACGCCTGGAACCGGTCGGGGTTGCCGGCCACGATCTCCGCAAGCTGGTCGTTGGTGTCGCGGGCCACGGCGACCGCATCCGCGTCAGGCAGGTTCTGCGCGCCCGGTGACGAGATCGACAGCACGGCCACGTCGATCCCCTGGTCGTCCATGTGCGCAAGCCTCGTCTCCGTGGTGTCGCGCAGTCGCCGGGCGACGGGACTGTCCCCGAACCCCAGGTTCGGCAGCTCCGGCACCCCGGCCCGCGACCACGCCTCCATGATCGCGGGCAGGACGACGTGCTCTTCCACTGCGACGATCCGCAGTCGGTCGGACATGCGATGCTCCTCAGCGTTCTGTTTCCACTGGAACCAGAATTAGCGTATCAGCGTTAATAACGGCGGAACTACATGCTCGTTATCACCGATACACTTTGAGGCCTCCACTGAGTGGGAGCAGCATTGCTTACGCCGCGGCCATCGGCCGATCAGCGGGGGCCGGGGGCGCGGCGGAAGGCGAAGGGCTGGCTCTCGCGGCCCGGCACGACGAACCAGCACTCCCCGGTGCCCTCGCTCGCCAGCAGCGAGAAGAACGCGTCGACGACCGTCTCGACGTCGAGGATCGGGAACTTCATCTCGTCCAGCAGCGCCTTGGCCTCGGCGTCGAGGATCGCCGTGTCCGCGAACGACGGGCACAGCCCCTGCACCCGGATGCCGAAGGGCTCCAGTTGCGGGCCGAGCGAGCGGACGAGCCCGACGACCGCGTGCTTGTTGGCCGCGTAGACGGGATCGGAGGGGATGCCCACGATCCCCGCCATGCTCGCGGTGGCCACGATCACGCCCCCGGCCCGCATCGCCGGCAGCGCGGCGTGCACGCCGAAGACGACGCCGTCGAGGTTGACCCCCATCACGCGGCGGTAGCGGGCGAGGTCGAAGTCCTCGCCGAGCCCGAACCCCGAGGCGACGCCCGCGTTGAGGAAGGCGAGATCGAGCCGCCCGTGCCGCTCGACGGCGAGCGCGACCGCGGCCTGGTTGTCCTCCAGCCGCGACACGTCGGTCCGCACGAACGCGGCGCCGATCTCCTCGGCGGTGCGCGCCCCGGCCTCGGCGTCGACGTCGGCCAGCACGACGTGCGCGCCGTACGCGGCCAGGCGGCGGGCGACCCCCGCGCCGATGCCGCCCGCACCCCCGGTGACGAGCGCGACCTTGCCGGAGATGTCGTCGGTGTTCACAGCGGCAGTCCTCCCGTCGCGGCCCTGGTCGAGCCGGTGGCCCGGTACGCCTCGATGGTGCGCTCGGCGATGCGCATCTGGTGGATCTCGTCGGCACCGTCCGCGAAGCGCGCCCATCGCGCGTGCTGGAACATGTGCGCCAGCGGGGTGTCGGTCGAGTAGCCGAGCGCCCCGTGCACCTGGATGGCCCGGTCGACGATCCGGTTCAGGCTGTTCGCCACGAAGTGCTTGGCCATCGAGACCTCCGTGCGGAAGTCCTCACCCTTGTCGATCTTCGAGGCGGCGTGCAGGACCATGAGCTTGCACTGGTAGAGCTCCATGGCCGAGTCGGCGATCATCCACTGCACGCCCTGCTTGTCGGCGAGCAGCGATCCGTGGCTGAACCTGTCCAGCGCCCTGCCCACCATCATGTCGAGAGCCGTCTCCGCCTGCGATATCCACCGCATGCAGTGCGCCAGCCGGGCCGGGCCGAGGCGGTACTGGCCCAGCCGGTGGCCGTTGCCCCGCCCGCCGAGCACGGCGGAGTCCGGCAGGCGCAGGTCGGTGATGACGATCTCGCTGTGGCCGGTCGAGCCGTGCATGGTCTCGATCTCGCGTACGTCGTTCCAGCCGTCGGCGGGCAGGTCCACGAGGAACGCGGTGTTGGCGCCTCGGGCGCCCTCCGGCAGGTCGAACTCGGTCTTGGCGATCAGGATGGCGAAGCTCGCCCTGCGGGCGTTGGAGATGAACCACTTGTGCCCGTTGATCACCCACTCGTCGCCGTCCTTCACGGCGTTCGTACGGATGAGCGTGGGATCGGAGCCGGCCACCTCCGGCTCGGTCATCGCGAAGCACGACATCTTCACGCCGTCGAGCAGCGGGCGCAGGTAGCGCTCCTTCTGCTCGTCGGTGCCCCAGTGCAGCAGCGTGTGCATGTTGCCCTCGTCGGGGGCCGCGCAGTTGAGCACCCACGGGCCGAGCCTGGTCTTGGCCGCCTCGGCCTGCACCATGGCCAGTTCGACGTGGCCGAGGCCCATGCCGCCCCACTCCTTGGGCATGTGCGGCAGCCAGAGCCCCTCCTGCTTGGCTTTGCGGCGCAGGTCGAAGATGGTGCGCAGGTACTCCTCGCGGGTGAGGACCTTCTCCTCGGAGTCCTCGAACGGTTTGACCGCCGGGATCACCGTCTCCTGGATAAACGTCCGCACCCGCCCGCGTATCTCCTCGTGCTCGGGGGCGAGCGTGAAGTCGATGGCCATGATCCTCCCTCGGGCACGATAATGCGACTGACGTGTCGAATAATGCGATCGCCTGAAATACCGTATCCTTCGACCGTACGAGCGACAAGGGAGGCGCGATGCCGGCGGAGACCACGGTCCGGAGGCTCGTGGACGCCGCCGAGCGCCTGTTCGCCGAGCGCGGCATCGACGCGGTGTCGCTGCGCGAGATCAACGCCGCCGCCGGGCAGCGCAACTCCACCGCGCTGCAGTACCACTTCGGCGACCGCGCCGGGCTGCTGAAGGCGGTGCTCGCCAAGCACCGGCCGGAGATCGAGGCGCGGCGCCACCAGCTTCTGGACGAGTACGAGGCACGCGGCCCGTTGCCTCGGGCCGAGGCCCTGCGTTCGCTCGCCGCCGCGCTCGTCCGCCCGGCCGCCGCCAAGCTGGCCGACCCCGACGGCGGGCGGGACTACCTGCGCGTCATGGAGCAACTGGTCCACCGCATGCCGCCCAGCCTCCCCGAGGACGGCGGCGGCAGCGTCGACCGCTGGCGGGAACTGGTCGCCCCCCTGCTCCCCGAGGCCGCCGTACGCCTGCACCAGCGCTTCATGGCGATCCGCATGACGTACGTCGAGCTGGCCCGCCGGGCGAGCGGCCCCCCGGCCCGGGACGACCGCCTGTTCACGAGCCACCTGATCGACGTGGTCTCGGCGGTCCTCGCCAGCGAGGTCTCCGACGAGACCGCCCGCCTCCTCGCCGAACGCGAGCAGCGCCCCTGAGACCGCCACAAGAGCCCGAGATCGGACGCGTCTCGGCAGTGTCACCAAACCGCTTGACGATGTGTC
>NZ_BOOF01000035.1 GCF_016863095.1 Microbispora siamensis
CCCTGCCCCGACCGGCACTGTCAGCGCCGGCCGCACCGGGCACGCCGTCGCTGGTGTCCTGGCTTGCCTGCTCGCGGGCGGCTGAGCCCTCGGACGACCAATCAGAGCTATTCGAACGACGAAGGTGCTCAGGATCGAGATCGAACAGATCCATGGCACCTCCTCGTGAGATTCGAAAACTTGTATGAATTCTTTCACCTGCTCCTTACCTCCAGCAACCGCGAAAAGCGAATAGTTGGAGCAGCAGGTCAACCCGAAAAAAGGGGCAATAACACCAAAGGCGCTACTCACAAAAATGCCGAAGGCGCTATTCAGAACGCGTCGACGGCGCGTTCGACGGCGGCCATGGCGCGGTCGAGCAGGGCGACGCGGTCGGCGATCACGTCCTGCATGGGATCACCGGCGCGGATCCTGTCGATGCTGGTGACGTATACGGCGCGGTAGGCGGCGACCACCAGGGCGGCCGCGAGCCTCGGGGCCGGGTCGGCCGGGTCGGTTCCGGCCGCCTCGGCGAACAGACCGGCGAGCACGCCCTCGAACTCCTCGACCAGTTCCCTCGTCCGGGCCCTGAGCGCGGGCGAGTCCAGGATCACCTGCCAGAACACCTGATACCCGGGGCCGATCCCGCCGAGCGGGTGGCCTTCCCTGAGCATGCGGAGGAACAGCCGGCGCAGCGCGGCGAGCGGGCTCTCCCCCTCGGCCCGTTCCCGTACGGCCCGGGTGACCAGCTCGACCGCCTCCGGGTAGCGGTCGAGGAACAGGTCCTCCTTGCGGGGGAAGTAGTTGAAGACGGTCTTGGTCGAGACTCCGGCCGCCTCGGCGACCTCGGCGACCGTGACGTTGTCGAACCCACGCTGCATGAACAGGCCCGAGGCCACATCCGAGATGAGCGAACGGGTCTGCCGCTTCTTCCGCTCACGCAGCCCCAAGGTATCCGTCACCCATCTCACTCTAGTTGCTAAAAACTTATAGTGACAGTAAGTTTATAGCAACGGTAACTACGGGGAGGACAGATGTCGTACGACGTCGTTGTGGTCGGCGGGGGACCGGTCGGCCTGATGCTGGCCTGCGAGCTGCGACTGGGCGGGGCGTCCGTAGTGGTGCTCGAACGGCTCACCGAGATAGACCCGACGATCAAGGCGGGAGCGCTGAACACGCCCAGCGTGGAGGCGCTCTACCGGCGCGGCCTGCTGCCGGCGCTCAAGGAGGCCCACGACCGGACGCTGGAGCTGATGGCCACGTTCATGCGGGGGCGGGCTCCCGCCGAAGGGCCGCGTCGGACCCCGCCCAGGTTCGCCGGCCACTTCGCCGGGATGATGCTGAGCGCCGATCGGCTGGACGCCGACGACCCGGACCTGTCCGGTCACGGACCGGCCGCCGAGATCGGTCTGGTGTCGCAGCAGCAGCTCGAACAGATCCTCTCCGTACGCGCCGCCGAGCTGGGAGTCGAGGTGCGGCGCGGAGTGGAGGTGACCGGCTTCACCGACGACGGCGAGCGGGTCACGGTCACCACGACCGGCGGCCCGGTGCACGGCCACTGGCTGGTGGGCTGCGACGGCGGCAGGAGCACGGTGCGCAAGCTGGCCGGCTTCGAGTTCCCCGGAACGGACCCGGAGATCACCGCCTACCAGGCCGTCGCGGAGATGGAGGGCACAGAACACCTCGGCGTTGGCTGGCAGGCCACCCCGACCGGGGTTTACTCCCACGGGCCCGTGCCGGGCCGCATCCTCGTCGCGCGCTTCGACGGCGTCGCCCGCAGCGGGGCCGACAGGACCGCGCCGGTGACCCCGGAGGAACTGCAGGATGCGGTCAGGTATGTCACGGGCGCCGACGTGGTCGTCAAGGAGATCAGGACGGCCACCCGGTTCACGGACAACGCCCGGCAGGCGGCGACCTACCGGCTCGGCCGCGTGCTGCTGGCCGGTGACGCCGCGCACGTCCACTCGCCCTTCGGCGGGCAGGGGCTGAACCTGGGGCTGGGCGACGCCGTGAACCTCGGCTGGAAGCTCGCGGCCGTCGTACGAGGGCAGGCGCAGGAAGGGTTGCTCGACACCTACACGCGGGAGCGGCACCCGATCGGCGCCTGGGTGCTCGACTGGACGCGCGCCCAGATCGCCCTGATGCGTCCCGACGCCCACGCGCGGGCGGCGCGGGCGGTGGTCGCCGACCTGATCGAGACGGTCGCCGGCACCACCTACTTCGTCAAGAAGATCTCGGGCGTCTGGCAGCGGTACGACATGCCCGGCGACAGCGGGCATCCCCTGGTGGGACGCAGCGCGCCGGACTACGAGTTCGAGGACGGCTCACGGCTCGCCGATCACCTCCACGACGGGCGCGGCCTGCTCGTCCGCCAGAGCGGATCCAGGTTCGGCGGCACGGTGGTGGACGGCTACGGGGACCGGGTCACCACCGTCACGACGGCGATACACGACCCGCACGCTCCCGCCGCTCTTCTCGTGCGCCCGGACGGGTTCGTCGCCTGGGCGGAGGACCCGGACGGCGCCGATGCCGAGGGGCTCGCGAACGCGCTGGAGACCTGGTTCGGCGCGCCCGCGGACGTTCCCGCCGCCCTCCGCTGAACCGTTCGCCGGGCACCGTGGATCTTTGGCCAAATCTTTACCCTGGCCGCCCGCCACGCGAGACCCGGATCAAGGCGCTGACCTGCGGTTTCTCCTCCGGGCACACCCCTTAACCCAGCCCCCGCCAAGATGTCTCGTGTCATTTGGTATCACCCGTGGTCAGCAGCCCCCATCATGTGCTCATGCCCGCTTTTGTCACCCTGTCCGGGCGCTCCGTGCGCCTGGAACCGCTCAGCTTCGCGGTGCTCGACGACCTCGTCGCCGCGGCGAGTGAAGACCGTTCTACGTACGCCTTCACTCGCGTTCCCGCTGGCCGGGATGAGATGGTCTCCTACGTGGAGGCCGCCTTGGCTGAGCAGGCGGAGGGCCGCACGCTGCCCTTCGCCATCCGGTGGCTGCACACCGACCGCGTGGTCGGTGCCACCCGTCTGATGAACCTGGAGTACTGGCAGGGCCCGATGCCCTGGCCACCGGGTACGAAGGGCGCGGTGGGCGAGGTCCCGTCCGTCGCGGACATCGGGTACACCTGGCTCGCCGCGTCGGCCCAGGGCACCGGTGTCAACCGGGAGAGCAAGTACCTGATGCTCTCCCTGGCCTTCGAGACCTGGCAGGTTCACCGGATCACCCTCAAGGCAGACGTACGCAACACCCGATCCCGGGCCGCCATCGAGGCCCTCGGCGCGCACCTCGACGGTGTGCGACGAGCGGACAGCCGAGGCGCCGACGACACGGTCCGAGATACCGCCTACTACTCGATCCTGAGTCCCGAGTGGCCCGCCGTACGCGAACGTCTCCGCGTGAGGCTGGGTCTCCTGGAAGCGGCGTCGGAAGCAGCGTGATCAGCCCATAGAGAAGAGCGGCCCGTCCCGGAAGGGACGGGCCGCGTCATGCGGGGGGGTGCCGGGAGGGGGACGGTCGTCAGGCGTCGTAGCCGAAGTCGTCCTCGTAGGCGTTGTAGATGTCGTGCCAGGAGCCGCACTTCACGGGGAAGTTGCTGTACTGACCGATCTGGCAGACCTTCGCCTGGACCTGGGCGACGTCGTAGCGCCAGAAGTTGATCTGCTTGTAGCCGCCGGCGCCGCAGTACTTGTACGACTTGAAGCTGGAGGACCAGTCGTCCTCGCCGTCGTCCCAGGACGACACGCGGAACTTGATGTACGCGCACTTGCCGCCCTCGCTGTAGGTGCGGTGGTCGTTGTCGTACAGCTTGCCGGTGACGTGGACCCGGTTCGACTCCTCGTCGTCGTAGTTCACGTCGACGTAGCCCTTGGCCTTGGCGAGGTGGTTGGAGGACCAGTAGGTGCCCCACCAGCCGTCGTAGTCCCAGTCGTCGTGGTGCGAGGCGGACGCGGCGGATGCGGGGGCGGCGTTGGCGGCGGTCGCGAGGGCCGGCAGCCCGAGGGCGGCGACGGCGGCGGCTGCGGCGAGACCGAGGGTGATGGTGCGTCGCATTTCGGTTCTCCTGTTCGAGGACGATCCCCCGATGCGGGGTGCTGTCGGGGTTGCACCTCAGTGATAGGCCCGCCCGCCTGCAACCTGCTTTCAGCGCTCTCCCCGTGGTTTGCAGGCCGCTTTCAAGCACCTGAACGCACACTGAACCGGCGCGCTCGGTCCTACTGCCGCCGAGCGGCACGATCTATCATTTGGTCGGAAATCTTGCCATCGGGAGACAGGTCGACATGCCTGATCACGCCGCCGCGGGCGGCCTGCGCTTCGCCGTGCTCGGACCCGTCCTGGCGTGGTGCGACGGCGTCGAACTCGACCTCGGCACGCCCTTGCAACGCTCCATTCTCGCGATGCTCCTGCTGCGGGAGGGCCACGCGGTCACGCCGGACGAGATGATCGACGGCGTGTGGGGCGAGGACGCGCCCCCGCGCGCGCTCGGCGCGTTGCGCACCTACGTCTCCCGCCTGCGCACCGTCCTGGAGCCGGACCGTTCCCCGAGGACCCCGCCGCGGCTGCTGACCTCTGTGGGCCGGGGGTACGCGCTGCGGCTCGACCCCACCCGCTTCGACCTCGCCGTCTTCGAGCGCGAGTGCGCCGCCGCCGAGGCCGACCGCCGTACGGGCCGGGCCGGGGAGGCCGCCCGGCGGCTGCGCGGGGCCTTGCGCCTGTGGTCGGGCGAGCCGCTCGCCGGCGCGGTCGGCCCGTACGCCGAGCACCAGCGCGACCGCCTGGCCGAGCGCCGGATGAGCGCGGTCGAGACGCTCATGGAGCTCGACCTGGAGCTGGGCCGGCACGCGGAGATCGTCTCCGAGCTGGTCGCGCTCGCCGCCGAACACCCGCTGCGCGAGCGCTTACGCGCCCAGCTCATGCTGGCCTACTACCGCTGCGGCAGGCAGGCCGAGGCGCTGTCGGTCTTCACCGAGACCCGGCAGGCGCTCGTGGAGGAGCTCGGCATCGAGCCCGGGGCCGAGCTGACCGGCCTGCACCGGCGGATCCTCGCCGCCGACCCCTCCCTCGCCCTCGCACCCCCTCCCGTACGGCTCTCGCCTCAGGATGTCCACGATGACGCCGCGACGGCCGAGACCGGCCCCGCGATCGAGATGCCGAGACCGGCGCAGCTCCCGGCGGCCGTGCCCGACTTCACCGGACGCACCGGCCTGGTGCGGAGGCTGCTCGCGCTGCTCCGCGGGGAGGGGGCGGGAGAGGGCGTGCCGATCGCGGCGATGTCGGGCATCGGCGGCGTGGGCAAGACGACCCTGGCCGTCCACGTGGCCCACCTCGCCCAGGAGCTGTTCCCCGACGGCCAGCTCTACGCCGACCTGCGGGGATACGGCGCCGAGCCGACCGCGCCCGAGACGGCGCTGGTGGCGTTCCTGCGCGCTCTCGGCATCCCGATGGACGTGATCCCCGACGGCCTGGCCGAGCGCTCCGCGCTGTTCCGTTCGCTGCTCGCCGACCGCAGGATGCTGGTGCTGCTCGACAACGCCCGCGACGCCGAGCAGGTCGAGCACCTGCTGCCCGGCTCGGCCGGGTGCGCCGCGATCATCACCAGCCGGGGCAAGCTGGCCGACCTGCCCGCGGCCCGGCTCGTCGACCTCGACGTGATGGAGCCCGAGGAGGCGTTGTCGCTGCTCGCGGCGGTCGCGGGACCCGAGCGGGTGGCGGCGGAACGGGCCGCCGCCATGGACGTGGTCGCCGCCTGCGGCTTCCTGCCGCTGGCCGTGCGGATCGTCGCGGCCAGGCTCGCGTCGCGGCCATCGTGGACGGTGGCCTCGCTCGTCCCCCGGCTCGCCGACGAGCGCCGCCGCCTCGACGAGATGAAGATCGGCAACCTGGCGGTCTCGGCCACGTTCGCCCTCGGGTACGGCCAGCTCGACGCCCGGCAGGCGCGGGCGTTCCGGCTGCTGTCACTGCCGGCGGGCTCGGGCATCTCGGTCTTCGCGGCGGCGGCCGTGCTCGACCTCACTCCTGCCGAGGCCGAGGACGTGATCGAGTCCCTGGTCGACGCCAGCCTGCTTGAGGCGCCCGCGCCGGGCCGCTACCGCTTCCACGACCTGCTCAAGCTGTTCGCCCGGCGGCAGGCGGAGGACGCCGAGGAGCCCGCGGCCCGCGCGCTCGCCCTGCGGCGGCTGCTCGGCTTCTACCTGGCGTCGGCGGGCGCGGCCCACCGGCTGGCGTACGAGGGCAGCGCGATCGCCGACAACCTCACCGACCTGGGCGTGCGGGGCCATTCCTTCTCCTCGGCGGACGAGGCCGTGGCCTGGTTGTCGGCCGAGGCCGAGGACATGTTCGGAGCCGTGGCCCAGGCGGCTGCGGCCCAGGACGCGTCGGGTGAGGACCTGCTCGCGGCGGCCGACCTGCTGCTGGCGATGGAGCCGCTGCTGGAGTCGGGCACCAATCAGCGAGACTTCGAGCAGCGCACCTCGGCCCTGCTGACGGCGACGCGCCGGGCCGGTGAGCGACGCGGCGAGCTGCGCTGCCGCTACGTGCTGGGCCGGGTGCTGTTCGGCGCGAACCGGCTGGCCGAGGCCGAGGCCCATTTCCTCGCCGCGCGGACGCTGGGCGAGGAGACCGGCGACCACATCGTGCTGGGCGAGACGTGCAACGCGCTGGCGGTCGTCGCCGGCCGCCGGCGCCGCCACACCGAGGCGCTCGAATGGTTCGACCGGGCGACCGCGGTCCACCGGGAGACGGGCAACCCCGCGGGCGAGGCGCTGGCGTCGTGCTACTCGGCCCGCGACCACCTGGGCCTCGGGCGGCCGGACGACGCCATCGCCGCGGCCGAGCGCGGGCTGGCGGTCTTCTCCGAGATCGGCAGCGGCGCCGGGATGGCCCGCGCCCGCTACCACCTCGGCAACGTGCTGTCACATGTCGGGCGGCTCAACGAGGCCGTCGTCCACCACGCCGAGTGCCTGGCCTTCTTCCGGGCGAGCAACCAGCGGGTCTGGGAGCAGCGGGTCTGCTACCGGCTGGCCGCCACCTTCATCGCCGCCGGGCGGTTCGCCGAGGCCGCCCGGCACGCCGAGCAGGCGCTGATCGTGAGCCGCGAGATCACCCACCCGTACGGCGAGGCGCAGTCACTGGCCGCCCTCGGCAAGGCCCTCGCGAGCCTCGGGGAGACCGGCCGGGGCAGGGACGCCCTGGTCAAGGCCCTCGACATCTTCACCCGGCTCGGCTCTCCCGAGGCCGACGACATCCGCGCGCTCCTGCGCCAGCAGGTCGAGACCTGAGTCGAACCGCAGGTCGTCGTCGAGCCGGCTCATCCGGACGTGGTTGATCACATCGACCACCGATCTCCGCTTGTGGGGGCTGGAACCGCCCGGCCGGCCGCCTGTCGCCACTGGGGCGCGCAGGGGCCCGGATCCTTCCGGTGCGCCCCGTGGCGACTCGCCGCCTCACGTTGACGACCGGCCGGGCTTCTGCGCGGGCTTCGAACCCCCCCGAAGCCCGCACAGGACCACTGTCGCCCGGGCCGTTCAAACTCCGATCAACGGAGGCTTGCAACCGTCAGGAAGCCCTCGGCGATCAGGGGGCGCAGTGCCCCGGGGGCGTCGCGGAGCACCGCGGCGGGGTCCTCACCGGTCAGCTCGGCGATCGCGGCGAGCAGCGGGCGCGTGGGCAGATCACCGTCGCACACCCCCGCCAGGGCCGCCTCCACCGTTCCCACGGCGACCGTACGGCGCGCACCCCGGGTCTGCCGCAGGACGATGCGGGAGGGGTCGTCGGCGCCGGGCGGGCCGACGCGTTCCTCCACGACGCCCTCGGCGACCTTCAGCCGCGCGTCGAGCAGGTCGTCGTCGGACAGCTCGTGGGCGGCGCGCGCCGCGCGCAGGACCTCCTCGACCAGCGCGCCGGACGGCGGCTCGACCGGCTGCGTCATCTCCTCCACCCGCACGAGCGGGCTCAGCGTGCCGGAGTCGTGCAGGGCGATCCAGCCGAAGCCGACGCCGGTCACGTCCATCGACTCGAACCAGCCGAGCCACTCGTCGTAACGCTCCCGGTAGGCCGACGTGCCGTGTTCCGCGGAGTCCCGCAGCCACAGCTCGACGTACTCGGCCGGGTCCTGCACGTCGCGCTGCACGGCCCAGCCGTCGCAGCCGGTCTCCGCGAGCCAGCCGCCCACCCTGTCCTGCCAGTCCTCGCCCTTGACGTGCAGCCAGTTGGCGAGGAAACGCGCCTGGCCGCCTTGGGCGAGGTGGCGGGGCGTGCGCCGTACGAGGTCGCGGCAGAACTCGTCGCCGCGCCGCCCGGCCTCCCGGTAGGTGTACCTGGCCTCGGGCGCGATGACGAACGGCGGGTTGGACACCACGAGGTCGAACCGCTCGCCGTCCACCGGGTCGTACGTCGAGCCCTCGCGCGCCTCGACGCCGGTCACGCCGGACAGGCCCCAGCTGAGGCGGGCCAGCCGCAGGGCCCTGCGGTTCACGTCGGTCGCGACGACGTGCTCCGCCCTGGGCGCCAGGTGCAGCACCTGCACGCCGCAGCCGGTGCCGAGGTCGAGCGCCCGGCCGACCGGGGCGGTCCAGCCGAGCTGGGCGAGGTTGGCCGACGCGCCGCCCGCTCCCACCACGTGGTCGGTCCGCAGGGAGGGGTCGCCGGGCCGCACCTTGCGGTCGGACACGACGTACGCCGGGTCGCCCGTTCCGGTGTCCCACGGTTGGAGGTGCACGGTGGCCTGCACGGAGTCGCCCAGGCGCACCAGCAGCCCGGCCTCGATGAGGTCCTGCAGCGGGAGGTCGGCGGCGGCCAGGCTGACCGGGGCGCCCAGCCACCACAGTCGGATCAGCGTGGCGAGGGGGTCGGCGTCCCTGGTGGCGCGCAGCGCGGGCACGATCTCCTCACGGGCCAGGGCGGAGGCGGCCATGTCGCCCAGCCGCTCACGCACGCCGTCGATCGTGTAACCGGCCTCCACGAATCTGTCGCGAAGCCGCCGGACCAGGTCAGAAGGGGCGTCCACGCCTCGAATCTATCGCGGGGCTACGGCATCTTGAGGCTGTTCCAGGCGGCCTCGCCCAGCTCGCGGATCTCCTCCTGCGTGGGCTGGTGGGCGCCGGTGAACCACAGGCGGCACATCTCCTGCGCCGGGCCGAGCCACAGCACGTAGCACATGGTGGCGGGGACGGGGCGGAGCACGCCGTCCTTCATGTGCGGCCGCCACCAGTCGGCGACCTGCCGGAAGAACTCGCGTCTCGACTCGGCGACCTCAGGCCCGCCGGGCTCGTTGCGCCGGGGCGGGCGCTCGCTGATCAGCAGGCGGGCGCGCTCGGGGTGCTCGCCGCACCAGGCCATGTGCATGGCGACGATGGCCTCGATGCCGGCCCGGGCGTCCTCGTGGCGGACGAGTTCGCTGACGAAGGCGTCCTGGTACATGTCCAGGATCTCGGCGTAGAGCACGCCGAAGACGTGTTCCTTGCTCGTGAAGTGGTGGTAGAAGCTGCCGACGCTGACGCCGCTCTCCTGCCGGAGGCTGGCCAGGGTAGTGGCCGACACCCCGCTCTGGCTGAACCTGCGCAGGGCGCCCTCGATGATCCTGGCCCTGCCGTCTCGTCCGCTCTTCGCGTTCTTCACATAGTCAATGGTGAACCAACAGAACCTTGTTCTGCAAACGCAAGGTCGGCTTTGATCTCGACGGATGTGCCGTGTGCGTCGATTGTGGCAGAGGGCCAGGCCCTCCGCACCATGGACAGCACCCGCCGGTTCTCCGTCATGACGTCCATGCCGACGACGACCGCGCCGCGTACGGACGCCCGCCGCAGGAGGGTGCGCACGAGCCGCGAGCCCACACCGAGGTTCTGCCACCGGTCGTCCACCACGACCGCGATCTCCGCCTCGCCCTCCGCCAGGTGGCTCATGGCGTGCCCGATCACGGCGTCGCCGTGCAGCGCGAGCAGCGCGTCCCGCCTGTCGTCGCGCGCGGTCATCGCGCGGATCAGGCTCGCGCTCGGCCGGCCCGGGCCGACGAAGAAGCGGTTCGTCAGCGTGGCCTGCGACAGGCCCTCCAGGAAGAGCCGCACCCGCTCCTCGTCGTCGCCCGGACGCGCCGCACGGATGTCCACGATGGGCCTGACCTGAGTTCCCAACATGGACTCAGCTTCCCCCGAGCCTGCTGAGTCTGTCAAGTAGACTTAGATGCCGGGAGGATGTTGTGGTTACGATGCGCGACATGCGGCGTTACCGGGTGGACAACTGCTCCATCGAGCGAACCCTCGCCGTGCTCGGCGAGAAGTGGACGTTCCTGGTCCTCCGGGAGGCGTTCAACGGCGTCCGGCGGTTCGCCGACCTTCAGACGCGCACCGGCGCGCCCCGGCAGGTGCTGAGCGCGCGGCTGTCCCGGCTCGTGGACGAGGGCCTGCTGCGCAAGGTGCCCTACCAGGAGCCCGGCCAGCGCCAGCGCGACGAGTACCGGCTCACCCAGAAGGGCCTCGACCTCTACCCGATCATGATCGCCCTCATGCACTGGGGCGACCGCTATGTGGCCGATCCCGAGGGGCCGCCGGTCATGGTGACCCACCGCGACTGCGGGGCGCCCGTCGCGCTGCACCTGGTGTGCGAGGAGGGCCACGAGGTCGGCGGCCCGCGCGAGGTGACCCCCCGCCCCGGCCCCGGCGCCCGCCTCAGCACCCCGGCCTGACGGTGAGACCGGTCATGGCGCTGCCTAGGCTGGTGGCGTGTACCGGTTCCTCCTCTCACGCCGCTGGGTCGGGCTGCACCTGCTCGTGCTCGTGCTGATCCCCGCCTTCTTCTTCCTGGGAAGGTGGCAGTGGGGGCGGTTCGAGGAGCGGTCGGCCGACAGCGCGAGGATCACCGCCAACCTCGCCGCCGCACCGGTGCCGCTCGACCGGCTGGACCGGACCGGCGCGTCCGTGCCGGAGCGGGACAGGTATCGCCTCGTCACCGCCACCGGGCGGTACGACCCCGCCCACGAGCTCGTGGTGCGCAGGCGCACCCTCAACAGCCGCGTCGGGTTCTACGTGGTCACCCCGCTCGTCACGCCGCAGGGCGCCGTGCTGGTGAACCGGGGCTGGGTCCCGGCCGGGGCGACCGCCGACGCCCCGCCGCAGGTGCCCGCGCCGCCCACCGGAGAGGTGACCGTCACCGGACGGCTCCGCCCGGCCGAGACGCAGGACAACACCGGCATCAGGAACCGGTCCGGGCTGCCGTCCGGGCAGATCCTGCTGATCGACACGCCCCGCATCGCCCAGGGCCTGCCGTACGCGGTCTTCGGCGGGTTCGTGGAGCTCACCGTGCAGCAGCCGCAGGGCGGTCCCGCGCCCGAACTCCTGCCTCCGCCCGACGTGGGCGCCGGTGGCGGGCTCAACCTGGCGTACGCCGTGCAGTGGTGGCTGTTCATCGGGATCGCGGTGGGCGGCTGGGTGCTGCTGATGCGCCGGGAGGCCCGTGACCTCCGGACGGAGCAGGAGTCACAGGATGTGACCGTACGCGCCGCAAGGTGAGCGAACGGATACCAACCGGAGACCTCGCAGCTTGTACGGTGTTATCCCTTGGCCCTACCGTTTACTACCGTGACTACGCCGCTGCATCCCGACCCAGAGCCGAGGCGGCGGGACTACGTGATCATCTCGGTCGATGATCACCTGATCGAGCCGGCCGACCTCTTCGAGGACCGCCTCCCGGAGAAGTACAAGGACCTCGCGCCCAAGGTCGTGGAGACCGAGTCGGGCCACCAGGTGTGGCGGTACGGCGGCGCCACCTATCCCTGCGCCGGGCTCGACGTGGGCGCGGGCCTGCCCAAGGAACAGTGGACGCTCGACCCCGTCCGTTTCGAGGACATGCGGCCGGGCTGCTACGACATCGAGGCCCGGATCGGCGACATGGACCGGGCCGGGATCTGGGCGGCCCTGTGCTTCCCCGGCATGCTGGCGAGCCAGGCGGGGGTGGCGTTCGGCCGCACCCGCGACCAGGATCTCGGGCTCGCGCTCGTGCGGGCCTGGAACGACTGGCACGTCGACGTGTGGGCAGGCACCTACCCCGAGCGCATGATCGCGCTCCAGCTTCCCTGGCTCCCCGACCCGGAGATCGCGGCGAAGGAGATCAGGGCCAACGCGTCACGCGGTTTCAAGGCCGTCGTGTTCCCCGAGTTCCCCACCCGGCTGCGGCTGCCGTCCATCCACAGCGGCCACTGGGACCCGTTCTTCGCCGCCTGCGAGGAGACCGGTACGGTCGTGTGCCTGCACACCGGCGCGTCCTCCTGGGCGCCGGTGCCCTCACCGGACACCCCGGTCGAGGCGATCACCACGCTGATCCCGGCGAGCGCGATGTTCGCCTGCGCCGACTGGCTGTGGTCGGGCGTGGCGCTGCGCTTCCCCAAGCTGCGCATCCTCATCGTGGAGGGCGGCGTCGGGTGGCTGCCGATGCTGGCCGAGCGGGCCGACTACGCGCTCGACCACCCGGTCGCCGGCGAGCCGAGCTGGGAGGGCGGCCTCAAGCCCAGCGAGGTGCTGCGGCGCAACTTCTTCTTCGGCACGCTCGACGACAGCGCGCTGAGCTCGGTGCGGCTCGCCGTGGGCATGGAGCGCGTGCTGCTGGAGGCCGGCTACCCGCGCGCGGAGTCCACCTGGCCCGACACCCAGCGCGCGGTGGCCCGCAACCTCGGCAGCCTGCCGCCCGCCGACATCGCCAGGGTCTCGTACGGCAACGCCGCCCGCCTGTTCGGCCACCCGCTGCCCTCGCGGGCCTGGCTGCGGCAGGAGCAGCTCTAGGGTCGGGGCGTCAGAAGTTCGACGAGGATGCCCACCAGTTCGGGCCGGTTGAACGGGCCGACGTGAGGGGCGGCGACGCTGCGTACGTCGGTCGGGTTGTCGGGGGTGAGGCGGTCGGCCTCGGCGATGAAGCGGTCCTGCAGGGCCGGCGGGATCAGCCGGTCCTGCGTGAAGCGGATGTAGGTGCGGGGGATCCGGCCCCAGGTGTGCGCTTCGCCCCGGGCGTCGGCCACAGGGATGCTGACGGGTTCGTCCGGCTGGAACGTGTTGAGCAGCCGGGTCATGGCCTCGTCGGTGAAGTCGCCGGCCAGGCACTCCCTGATGCCGTCGATGAGCGCCGGATCGGCCGTGCGCCAGTTGACCCTGGCCACCCCCAGGACCGCAGGGTCGCCGACCACAGCGGCGGTCACCTGCGGGAGCAGACTGTCGGCGTTCTCCTGGGTGGAGAGGTAGGCGCTCAGGTTGGGCAGGTCCACGCAGCAGTACGCGGCGGTGTAGATCACGCGGTCGAGCAGGTCGGGGATCGCGTTGCCGACTCTGCTCACCACGACGCCGCCCTGGCTGGCGCCGGCCAGGATCACGGGGCCGTGGCGGCGGGCGCGGCGCACCACGTCCACAACGCGTTCGGCGTAGTCGTCGATGGTGAGCTTGGCGAGCGGGGACGACTCGGTGGCCAGGGCCTCCAGATCCTGCGGAGCCTGGTAGGCGCGGGGGTAGAACGCATCGTCGCCGTGTCCGGGGAGATCGACGGCCACGGCGCGGTGTCCGCGCAGGGTGAGCTCGGTGATCAGGCCGGAGGCCAGGTACGACGATGAGTGGGTGCCGTGGACGAACACAAGGGTCGGCTGTGCTTCACGGGTCATCGGTTGTCTCCTTCTTGTGCTGGTTGACGCCACATCGGCCACAGGAGCGGACCGTCGGCCACGCGTACCGGCTCGCCGAGATCCGCGAAACCGTGTCGCAGGTAGAGGGCGCGGCTGCGGGCCGAGCTCGCCTCCAGGTATGCGGGGACCCCGTCGGCGTCCGCCCGCTCCAGGCGGTGCCGCAACATCGCCGAGCCGAGCCCGGCGCCCTGCCACCCGCCGAGCACGCCGATGCAGGGCAGGTACAGGTGCGGCTCGGCGGCGGGGTGCGCGAGCAAGGGGCGGTAGTAGTGCCTCTGGAGGCGGCCGCGGTCGCCTGCCGCGGGGAAGAGCCAGCGGACGAGGGGGTCGTTCATGAACGCCTCGGTCAGGACGTCCAGCACTGCCTGGGCGCCCTCGTCACCGGCCCGCCACACGGTTGCGTACGACGTATCGGTTGTCATGCGTACAGCGTATTGAGAATGGCCGATGAAATGCCGCTATGGCGGAGAGAAGTGTACTGGCCGACATCGAAAGTGAACTAGTACACTCTAGTCTCGTGCCGTCCGCGATCCCGCCCTATCAGCAGATAGTCACCGAGATCCGCACCCGGATCCTGACCGGCGAGCTGCGTCCCGGCGAACGCATGCCCTCCATCCGCCAGATCGCCGGGCGTTGGGGCGTGGCGGTCGCGACCGCGACGAAGGTGATGGCGGCCCTTCGCGACGAAGGGCTGGTGGAAACGAAGGTCGGCGCCGGCGCGGTCGTCACCCTCGGCCGCGGGCAACCGGCCGCGCGGCAGCGGCAGGCGGGCGCGGGCATCCCCAAGCAGGCGCTGAACCGCAAGCACACTCTCCGCACCGCCATCGCGATCGCCGACAGAGAGGGGCTCGACGCCGTCTCCATGCGCCGGATCGCGGCCGAGATGGGCGTCGGCCCGATGTCGCTGTACCGGCATGTGGCGGGCAAGGACGAGCTGGTCATGCAGATGGCCGACGAGGTGTTCGGCGAGGCGGAACTGCCCGCCCCAGGGCCGGACGGCTGGCGGGCCAAGCTCGAACTGATCTCCCGCCGGCAGTGGGAGCTGTGCCGCAGGCACCTCTGGCTGCCCAGGGCGGTCTCGTTCACCCGCCCGCTGCTGGCGCCCAACATGATGGAGCACACAGAGTGGACACTGCGCGCCCTCGACGGACTCGGGCTGCCCATGACGACCCGGATCCGCGAGGCGCTCGCCCTGCACGCGCTGGTCGTCTCCGCCGCGCTGTCCATGGCGCAGGAGGCCGAAGCCGAGCAGGAGACTGGCGTGACGCTCGACCGGTGGTGGCTGGCCCAGCAGGAGCGAGCCGACGCGCTCCTCGGCACCGGGCGGTTCCCGCTGCTGGCCGCCATCGCGGAGGAGACGGTGACGGACGTGGACGGACTGTTCGAGTACAGCCTGGCCCGCCATCTCGACGGGTTCGCCGCCATGCTGCACAGGGATGCTGCTCGTCGTCAGTGACCGGGTGCCTTGAGATCTGTGTTGCTGGTGGCGGCGGGCGGGGGCAGCCGGGGGACGCTGTCGATCAGCCGTCGCGTGTAGGGATGGCGGGGAGCGCCGAGCACCTGGGCGGTGTCTCCCCGCTCGACGATCCGGCCCCGCTCAAGCACGGCCACCTCCTGGCAGAGGGCGGCCACCACGGCCAGGTCGTGCGACACCATCACGACCGTGAGCGCTCGAGTCTCCCGAAGCTCGTGCAGCAGGTCGACGATGCGTACGCGGGTGGAGACGTCGAGCGCGCTGACCGGCTCGTCGGCGAGCAGCACGCGGGGCTCGCACACGATCGCCCGCGCGATGGCGATGCGCTGCCGCTGCCCTCCCGAGAACTCCTGCGGATAGCGGCTCGCGGCGTCCTCGGGCAGTCCGACCGCGTCCAGGGCCGCCGCGACGCGGGCGGCCATGTTCTCCCTGAGGCCCAGCGAACGGAGGGGTTCCGACACGATCCTGCCCACCCGCTGCCGGGGGTCGAGGGACGAGTACGGGTCCTGGAACACCGTCTGCACGCCGCGCCGGAACTCCCGCATCAGGGCCCGGTCGCGCGGCGCGAGATCCCTCCCCTCGTAGAGGACCTGTCCGCTCGTCGGCCTGGCCAGCCCGAGCAGCAGGCGCAGCAGCGTGGTCTTGCCCGCGCCCGACTCTCCCACCAGCGCGAGGCTGCGTCCGGGGGTGACGGCGACCGAGACGTCCGTGAGCACGGGGGCCGAGCGGCCGTAGGCGAAGCCGGCGTCCCGCACCTCCAGGATGGGCCGGGTCATGGCGCCCTCCAGTCGTCGAGCACGTCGTCGAGGGCGCTGTCGAGCCGCCGCGCGCTGCCCACCAGCTGCCTCGTGTACGGGTGGCGCGGCGCGTTGACGACATCGTCGACGCTCCCGGACTCCACCGCCGCGCCGTTCTTCAGGACGATGACGCGCTCGGCGATGCGCGAGACGACCGCCAGGTCGTGGCTGATGAACAGCAGCGCCATCCCCCGTTCCCGCACCAGGCCGTCGAGCAGCGCGAGGACGTCGGCCTGCACGGTGACGTCCAGGGCGGTCGTGGGCTCGTCCGCGATGAGCAGGGCGGGGTCGCAGGCGAGGGCCATGGCGATCGCCACCCGCTGACGCTGGCCGCCGGAGATCTCGTGGGGGTACGCCCGGGCGATCCGCTCGGGATCGGGCAGCCGCACCTCCTCGAGCGCGGCCGTCACCGCCGCGTCCAGGGCCCGTCCGCGCAGGCCCCTCCTGCGCCGGAGCGGCTCGGCCACCTGACGGCCCACGCGCATGAGCGGATCGAGGGCGGTGAGCGGCTCCTGGAAGACCGTGCTCGTCGCCCGGCCGCGCAGCGAGGTGAGCCGCCGCTCCCCCGCCCCCACGACCTCGGTGCGGCCGAGCCCGGGCGCGTCGAACACGACACTGCCCGAGACGGCCATCCCGGGAGGCGTGAGACCCGTGATCGCCAGGGCGGTCATGGACTTGCCCGACCCCGACTCCCCGATCAGGCCCAGCCGCTCGCCCGCGTCGAGCGTGAACGACACGTCCGAGACGAGGTCGCGGCCCTCGGGGCTCCGCACGTGCAGCCCCGCCACGGCGAGAAGGGTCGCCCGATCCCCTGTCACCTCGTCCTCCTCCGGGTCGGGTCGGCCACGTCGCGTACGCCGTCGGCGATCAGGTTGACGCCGACGACGAGGACGACGAGCAGGACGCCGGGGGCGATCACCCCCGCCGGGGCGATGAACACGCTCGCCTGGGCCTCCTGGAGCATCCGCCCCCAGGAGGCGTTCGGGGGCGGCGCGCCCAGGCCGAGATAGGACAGGCTCGCCTCCGCCAGGACGGCCAGCCCGAACTGCAGCGCCAGGTTGACCGACAGCGTCGGCCAGATGTTCGGCAGCACGTGTTCGAGGATGATCCGGGGCCATGACGTCCCCGAGGTGCGCGAGGCCGTGATGAAGTCCTGGGCCAGGACGCGCTTGACCAGCACCCGGGTGAGCCGGGCCACGATCGCCGACATCGCCAGCCCGATCGCGATGACCGCCGAGCCGAGCGACGCCTCTCGCGCGGCGGTCACGAGCATGGCCAGGAGCACGGTCGGGAAGGCGATGAGGATGTCCAGGAGGGCCGAGATCGTGTCGTCGAGCCACCGGGTGGCGAAGCCGGCGGCGAGACCGCCCGCCAGGCCCACGAGTCCGCCGATCAGCACCGACCCCGCTCCCGCCTCCAGGGCGACCCTCGCGCCGATCATGAGCTGGGTGAGCAGGTCCCTGCCGAGCTTGTCGGTCCCGAGCAGGTGAGGCAGGCCCGGGGGCATCAGCCGGTCGCCCGAGGTGTCGTCCGGCGCATAGGGCAGCCAGAAGAACGACAGGACCGCCACGGCGAGGACGAGACCGGCGAGGACGCAGCCGGCGATCAGCGTCGCCGACCGGGGAACGCGGCGGCGCGTGGTCATGCGCCGTCCCCGGAGAGGTTCCCGCCGAGCGAGCGGCGCAGCCGCGGATCGATGAGCCGCTGGACGAGGTCGGCCGCGAACCCGATGAGCAGCACGGCGAACGTGCTCACCACCAGGATCCCCTGGATGACCGGATAGTCGTGCTGCGCGAAGCCCTTCACGAGCATGCCGCCGAGCCCCGGCAGCGCGAACACGCTCTCCACCACGACCGCGCCGAGGAAGGTGGTGGCGAGCTCGATGCCCAGGATCGAGACGACCGGGACCACCGCGTTGCGCAGGCCGTGCCGCCACATCGCCCCGATGAACGACGAGCCGAGCGCCCGCGCCGTACGCAGGTAGTCGCTGCCCAGCACGTCGAGGGTGGCCGACCGGACGTAGCGGATCAGGGAGGCCGACATGACGAGGGCGATCGTGACGACCGGCAGAGTCAGCGAGGTGAGCGCGTCGCCCGGGTTCGCCCAGTCGTCCTGGGGGAACCCTCCGGCCGGCAGCACGCCGAGGTGGAGCGAGAACACCGTGATCAGCAGCATGCCCACCCAGAAGACGGGCACCGCGATGCCAAGTTGCGACAGCGCGCTGAGCACCGAGCCATACCAGGTGCCCGCCCGGTAGGCCGCGACGAAACCGACCGGTACGGCGATCACGACGGCCAGCAGGAAGGCGAGCAGGGTCAGCGGAACCGTCACGACGAGGCGGGCGGCGATCTCGGGGCCCACAGGAAGCGTGCTGACGAACGAGGTGCCGAGGTCCAGCCTGGACATCTCGCCGAGCCACGAGACGAACTGCACGGGCAGCGGCCGATCCGTCCCGATCTGGTGACGGGCGGCCGCGACCTGCTCCGGGCTCGCCCCGACCGACAGCAGCGCGTTGGCGGGGTCGCCCGGAAGCAGGCGCAGCAGCAGGAACAGCACCACGGCGGCCAGGAACAGCGAGACGACGAGGAACGCCGTCCGGCGCAGCAGATAAACGGTCATGAGGACGTCGCGGACGCGGGCGTCAGCCCCGGCCGCCGCTCTTCTTGATGCCGTACGCGTAGAACTGCGAGTTCAGGCCGTTCACGGGGTAGCCCGACAGCGACGAGGACGCCACGACGATCTGCGGGTAGAGGTAGAGCCAGTCGCTGGCCGCGTCGGCGGCGATCTGCTGGTTGACCTTCTTGAGCAGCTCAGTCTGCCCGTCGGCCGTGTCGGACTGCTCGGCCTGCTCGACCCACTTCGTGACCTGCGGGTTGTCGTAGCCCCAGTAGAAGTCGGGGTTGCCGTACCAGACCACGTCGCGGTCGTTGACGTGCTCCTGCAGCGTCGCCGCGAAGTCGCGGTTCTTGTAGACCTTGGTGTACCACTCGTCGGCCGTGATGACGTTGATGTTCACGGTGATCCCGACCTTCGCCAGTTCCGACTTCACGAACGTCGCGACGGTCGGGTGGGGGTCGTAGTTCGGCGTGTCGAGCGTGAAGGAGAAGCCGCTCCCGTAGCCCGCCTCGGCGAGCTCCTTCTTCGCCAGGTTGGGGTCGTACGGGTTGACCGTGGTGAGGTCCTCGTACCAGGGGTCGGTGGGCGGCACCATCGAGCCGATCAGCGTGCCGTACTTGCCCCAGATCGAGCTGAGCAGCTTCTTGTTGTCGATCGAGGACGTGATCGCCTTGCGGACGAGCACCTTGTCGAACGGCGCCTTGCGGTCGTTGAACGCCAGCAGCAGCTTGGTCGTCGACTGGCCGTTGTTGACCTTGTAGTCCCCGTTGTTCTCGAAGTTCGCCAGCGCGTCGGGGCTCTGCTCGCTGGTCACGACGTCGACCGCCTTGGTGAGCAGGGCGTTGTTCAGCGCGGTCGCGTCGGTGAAGTAGTGGAACACGACCTGCTTGTTGGTCGCCGGGGTGCCCCAGTAGCCGGGGAAGCGCTCGAGGGTGAGCGAGGAGCCGCGCTTCCAGGTCCCCAGCGTGTAGGGGCCGGTGCCGTCCTCCGTGGTCGTCAGGCTCTTGGCCTGGGAGTTGACGATCCACACGTAGCTGAGGTTGTAGACGAGCGAGATCGACTTGCTGGAGAGTTTCACCGTGACCGTGGAGTCGTCCGGCGTGTCGATGCTCTTGATCACGCTGAGGCTGCTCTTGCGGGCCGACTGGGAGTCGGGACCGGTGACCTTCTCGATGCTGTACTTGACGTCGGCCGAGGTGAGCGGCTTGCCCGAGTGGAACTTCACGCCGCTCCTCAGCGTGAAGGTGTACGTGAGCCCGTCCTTGCTCACCGTGTGGTCCTTCGCCAGCAGGCTCTCGACCTTGCCGTCGTCGGTGAGCCTGAACAGGCTCTCGTAGACGTTGCCGTTGAACGCCTCCGTCACGCCCTGTCCGCCCCCGGCCGTGTTGTCGAGGTTCTGCGGCTCGTAGAGCGACCCGATCTCGATCGTCGCGTCCGGGTCGTACGCCGCCGTCGCCCCGGCGCCGCCCGTGGAGGCGGAGGACCCGGCCGAGCCGGAGGAGCCCGACCCGCACCCGGTGAGGGCGAGCGCGAGCACGAGTGCGGCGCCGATCAGCGACGTCGTCTTGCTGTTCAACTGTTTCTCCTGGTCGGCGGGGTGATCAGTACGGCCGGAAGCCGTCGCGGAAGACGGGGAGCTTCTCTCCCGCCTCGACGGGCACGTCCAGCCGGTTCCGCGGGGGCGGCAGCGGACAGTTGTAGAAGGGCGAGAAGGCGCACGGCGGCGCGAAGGCGCGGTTGAAGTCGAGGACGACGCGTCCGCCGGGCTCGGGCTCCACCGTCAGGAACCGCCCGCCGCCGTACGTCGCCGAGCCGTTGGTGCGGTCGCCCACGACCAGGAGCAGCGTCCCCTCGTCGTCGAAGGCGGCCAGGTTGTACGGCGTGCCGTCGAGCGTGAAGGTGATGTCGCCGGGAACGACGTGCTCACGGGTGCCGCCGGCGTCGCGGGCGTGCTCGAAGGGCAGCAGCCGCGCGTCGGACACCGGCGTGAAGACGGCCTCGATCACCCACTCGGGGGCGAACGGGAAGACGTCGATGGTCTCGAAGTGGCGGATGGCGGGCGCGTCCGCGTCCCACAACCGGATGCCGTGCTCGGGCTCGCCGGTCGTGATGTGGGTCCGCTCGATCCGCGTGGCCGTGACGCTCGGCGGCCGGCCGGCGAGGGCGTCCTCCGGGGACACCTCCTCACCCGGGGCCGACCACAGGGTCTCGACCAGAGCCAGGTTGCCCCGCGGGGCCCGTACGGAGGCCAGCCGCTCCGCCCGCCACGCCTCCCACCCGGCGCGGGCGGCTTCGATCGTGGCTGCGGAGGCGCGTAAAGACATGGCGGTAATGCTCGTTTCGGTCGTTCGCTAAGATCAGCACCGTTGGCGATGTTTGAGCATTACCCTACAGATTAGGTAGGATTTGCGCCAATTGATCAGTCGCCTGTTGATCACTTGACGGTCGCCCGCGGGTTCCTCTCCCACTCGACGAACTGGCCGCTCTCGCCCAGCAGCGCGGTCGCCAGCCACAGGAACACGCCGAAGTCGTCGACCACGCCGATACCGAGGAGGAAGTCGGGGACCACGTCGATGGGCGACACGATGTACGCCACGGCCATGCCGAGCATCGCGATCTTGCCCTTGGTCAGGCCGGGGTAGTCGCCCTTCACCGCGGCGCGGAGCATCCGCGGCACGGCCCGCAGCCGGGCCCCGAGTCCCGGCGAGCCGGGCTTGGAGACCTCGCGGTAGGCGCGCCAGGTGGCCGCCGCACGTCCTGCCTTCACCATGAGGACACCTCCAGGGGGAGACCTCTGCCCGCTTTGCCCTCTGGTTAACGTACGGCGGCGCCCGGCCGGTTCCTCAGCCTCCCGCCATGGGGTGCTCGAACGGCTGTGCCGCCTCGATCTGCGACGCCACCCGGATCAGCAGGTCCTCCCGGCCGGCCGCGGCGACGAGCTGGACCCCCACCGGCAGCCCGGCGGCCGTACGGTGGAGCGGCAGCGAGATCGCGGGCTGGCCGGTGGAGTTGAAGGGCGAGGTGTAGGCGGCGCCGGCACCCGCTCGCTCCAGGCTCGGCCACAGGTCGTCGTCGCTGATCCACCCGAGGGGATAGGGCGCCACCGGAACCGTCGGCGTCAGCAGCAGGTCGAACCCGCCCGTCCACCAGGTCGCCATCCGCCTGCGGTGCGCGTTCATCGCGCGCAACGCGCCGAGATAGTCCGTCGCGGCCATGGCCCGGCCGCCCTCGATCATGAGCCGGTTGCGCGGCTCCAGCTCGTCCGGCTCGACCGGTCTGCCGCGCTCGGCCGCGAGGGCCTCCAGTTCGGCCGCGACGTTCGCGGCCACCAGCGTGCCGTAGTGCCGGGGGAACTCGGCGTCGGCCAGCGCATCGGGGTGGCCGGGCGTCACGTCGTGGCCGAGCGACTCCAGCAGACCTGCGGCCCGCGTCACCGCCGCGGCCACGTCCGGGTCCTGCGGCAGGTCGCCGCGCGGATGGACGGCGACGAAGCCGATCCGCAGCCTGCCGGGGTCCGCGCCCACCTCTCCGGCGAGCGGGCCGGGCAGCGCGGGCGCGGCGTAGGGGTCGCCAGGCGCCGCCCCGGAGATCACGTCCAGCAGCGCCGCCGTGTCACGCACGGTCCGGGTCACCACGCCCTCCACCGACAGGCCGCCCCACGACTCGGCCGCGTACGGGCCGAGGCTGGTGCGCCCTCTCGTTGGCTTGAGCCCGACCAGCCCGCACAGGCTCGCCGGGATGCGGATCGATCCGCCGCCGTCGCTCGCGGTCGCCACCGCCACCATGCCGGCCGCCACGGCCGCCGCCGAGCCGCCGCTCGACCCGCCCGCCGAGAAGGCCGGGTCGTACGGGTTGCGGGTCGGCCCGAACGCGGCGGGCTCTGTCGTGATCGTCGTCGCCAGCTCGGGCACGTTGGTGCGGCCGAGGACGACGAACCCGGCCCGGCGCAGCGCCGCGACGCTGTGGGAGTCCTCCTCGATCCGCACGCCGTCGTAGATCTTCGATCCGGCGCCGTACGGGTCGCCGGCCGACCGCCAGCCGATGTCCTTGAGCAGGATCGGCACGCCCCGGAAGGGGGCGTCGGCCGGGATGTCGCCGGCCTCGGCCAGCGCCTGCTCGAACCGCCGGTGGACCACCGCGTTGCACCGGCCGTCCACGGCCTCGATCCGGGCGATCGCGGCCTCGACCGCCTCCCTCGGGGACACCGCGCCGGTGCGCACCGCCTCGGCCTGTCCGATCGCGTCCAGCGACACAAACTCGTCCATGGGCCATGGTGGGGCGACCCGGGCGGGCTTGCGGGAGCGGTGTCCCGGTCAGCGGAACGGCGTCAGGCGCCCGGCGCGAGCGCCCGTACGGTGTCGGCGAGCGGCAGGTCTCCACCCGGCAGCGGGGCCAGCACGGGCGTGTCCAGCCCGGCGGCCACGTACTCCCGCACCCGGGCCCGGCAGGTCGCCGCGTCCCCGTGCACGACGAGGTCGTCCACGACCTCGTCGGGGATCGCCTTCAGCGCGGCCTTCCGGTCCCCGGCCGCCCACGCCTCCTGCATGGGCCGCAGCAGCTCTCCCCGGCCCAGCCACTCGTGGAACGCCGCGTACACCGGCACGGTGAGGTAGGCGGCAAGCAGCCGGCGGCCGATCTCGCGCGCCTTCGCCGCGTCCTCGGTCACGACGACGAAAAGCCGCGCGATCAGCTCGGTCTCCGGCCCCAGCTCGCCCCGCACCTTCCGTACGTCCCCGGGCGACAGCCAGTTGGTGATGGCGCCGTCGGCCTCGCGGGCGGCCAGGCGGAGCATCCCGGGCCGCAGCGCGGCGAGCACGATCTTCGGCGGCGTCGCGGGGGCCTTCTCCAGCCGGAAGCCCTTCACGGCGAAGGTCTCGTAGCTCTCGGTCACCTTCTCCCCGGCCAGCGCCGGCCGCAGGAAACGCAGGGTGTCGCGGACCCGCGCGTACGGCTTGTCGAACTCGCCGGCGTTCCAGTTGCCCACGATCACCGGGGACGACGCGCCGATGCCCAGCACGAACCTGCCCGGGGCGAGGTCCGCCAGCGTGGCCGCGGACATGGCCAGCAGGGCCGGGCCGCGGGTGTACACGGGGACGATCGCGGTGCCCAGGCGCAGGGACGGCGCCCACTCGGCCGCCAGGGCCAGCGGGACGAACCCGTCCGTGCCGCCCACCTCGGCCGACCACGCGTCGGTGTAGCCCAGCGCGGGCAGCTCGGTGACGAGCTCCCTCGACTCGACCGGCGTCTGCCCGAAGAACGGAATCGTCATGCCCCAGCGGTCCACGGCCACCCCTTCCAAGGTCTCGACCCCGACCATACCAACCGGACGGTATGGAGTCGCGGTCACGCCCGGAGTTCGTGGACCACCTCGATGACCTCCCTGGCCACGCCCTTGATGCCGGGCAGATGCGACAGGCCGACCAGCCGGTCGACGAGCGGGACGACCCGGTCGATCAGCCGGTAGGTGCGCGCGCAGCCGGGCGAGTTGTCGTGGACCCAGAACAACACGACCCCCATCCACAGCAGCCACAGCAGCTCGGGAAGCTCCTCGCGCAGTTCGTCGTCCATGCGCCCGGCCGATCCCTCGACCACCTCCCGGTAGAGCGCGATGGCCGACTCGCGGGCGGGCGCCGACTCGGCGCTGAACGGGCTCAGGGGGTTGCTGGGCTCCGCCGCGTGCTTGAAGAACTTCACCGCGAACTCGTGGTAGGGCTCGGAGATCCGCACCCATTCCCGCAGCACACCCCCGAGCCGTCCGGCGAAGGACCGCTCGGCGGCGAACACCTCACGGCACGCCGCCTCGTGCGTCGCCTGCGCGCGGTCGTAGTACGCCTGGACCAGCTGCTCCTTGGACCTGAAGTAGTAGTAGGCGTTGCCCACCGACACGCCCGCCTCGGCGGCGATGGCACGCATCGTGGTCGCCTCGTACCCCCGATCCCTGAACAACCGGAGGGCCGTCTCGACGATCAGCTCCCGTGTACTCTCGGCCACGCTCGTCACTGTACGGCTCGGGCCCTCATCCGGTCATGAACCGACAAGATGATCCACGGGTCGCGGCAAACCGCCTCGTGGCAGCGGGCGGACCGGCCTCCGCGTGTGGCATTGAAGACCTCAGCCCCCGTCGTCGACAGAGGAAACGAGGCACGTGGACGTCCGTCCGTCAAGGCGGGGGCTGGCCGGCATCGGCACCGCCGTCCTGATCTCCCTGCCCATGCAGCACGGCAGGGATCCCGTCCCACCGCCGTCCCCGGCTCCCACGGCCGCTCCCGCCGTCGGGGCGAGCGGGGAGGCGAGCGGTGCGGTCTCCCTCCCGCCGCTGCTGGCCGGCACGTTCATCGCCACGGTGAAGACCTGGGACACCACGGCGGCCGACGAGCGGATCGGCCACGCGCGGGCGGCGAGCCTGCTGCTGGACGCCGGGGTGCGCTGGAAGTCGACCGGAGACTGCGGCGACCGCCGCCGGCCGTACTGCACGTCGCTGGAGGCCATCCGCTATGGCACGCTGATGCGCACCATCGACCTGCGGCGCGACAGCGGCTGCCCGGTGACGGTCACCGGCGGCACCGAGGCCGGACACGCGGACGGCCGCTACAGCCACGGCAACGGCTACAAGGTGGACCTCGCGCACAACCGGTGCCTCGACGCGTACGTCACCCGGACCTACCGCTACTGGCGCACGCGTGGGGACGGCGCCGCCTTGTATCGCCCACCGTCGTCGGACCCGGACCCGGACCGGGATCCGCAGGCCGGGCCCGACGAGTGGTTCGCCGTGTGGGCGGACGAGCCCACCCACTGGGACGTGCTGTTCAGGTGACCCTTTACGCGAACTCGGTCGCGACCAGCGCGGCGATCTCGGCGGTGTTGAGCGCGGCGCCCTTGCGCAGGTTGTCGCCGCACAGGAACAGGTCGAGCGTGTTCGGGAAGTCGAGCGCCTGGCGGATCCGGCCGACGTAGGTCGGGTCGGTGCCCACCACGTCCGCCGGCGTGGGGAACACGCCGTTCGCGGGGTCGTCGAGCACCACGACGGTCGGCGCGGCGTCCAGGATCGCCCGGGCGCCCTCGACCGTGACCTCCCGCTCGAACGTCGCGTGGACGGCCAGCGAGTGGGTGGTCACCACCGGGACGCGGACGCAGGTCGCCGAGACCTTCAGGTCGGGGATGCCGAGGATCTTGCGCGACTCGTTGCGGACCTTCAGCTCCTCGGACGTCCAGCCGCCGTCCTTGAGCGAGCCCGCCAGCGGCACCACGTTGAGCGCCAGCGGAGCGGGGAACGGCGAGTCGGCCAGGTCGGGCACGGCCTTGCGCACGTCGCCCGCCACGGTGCCCATCGTCCGGTCACCGGCGACGGCCTCGATCTCGGCGTACAGCCGCTCGGGGCCGGCCACCCCGGCGCCGGACACCGCCTGGTAGGAGGCGACGACCAGCTCGCGCAGGCCCCACTCCCGGTGCAGGGCGCCCATGGCGGCCATCATCGACAGCGTCGTGCAGTTGGGGTTCGAGATGATCCCCTTGGGCCGGTTGCGGGCCTGCTCGGGGTTGCACTCGGGCACCACGAGCGGCACGTCCGGGTCCATCCGGAAGGCGCCCGAGTTGTCCACGGCCACCGCGCCGCGCGAGGCGGCGATCGGCGCCCACTCGGCGGACACCTCGTCCGGCACGTCGAACATGGCGATGTCGACGCCGTCGAACGCCTCCGGCGACAGCGCCTGGACGACGACGTCCTCGCCGCGCACGCTCAGCACCTTGCCCGCCGAGCGCGGCGACGCGATCAGCCGGATCTCGCCGTACGCGTCGGACAGGTCGCGGCGGTTGGTCAGGATCTCGAGCATGACGGTGCCGACGGCACCGGTCGCGCCGACGACGGCGAGGGTGGGCTTGCGGCTCATCGTCCGGTACCTCCGTACACAACGGCCTCGACCTGGTCGGCGTCGAGGTCGAACGCGCGGTGGGCGGCGGCGACCGCGGTGTCCACCTCGTTCTGCCCCACGACGACGGAGATGCGGATCTCCGAGGTCGAGATCATCTCGATGTTCACCCCGGCGTCGGCCAGCGCGCCGAAGAACTTGGCGGTGACACCCGGGTGCGAGCGCATGCCCGCGCCGACCAGGGAGACCTTGCCGATCTGGTCGTCGTACAGCAGCGACTCGAAGGCGACCTGGTTCTGGATCTTCTTCAGCGCCGTGAGGGCCGTCTGGCTGTCGTTGGCCGGGAGCGTGAAGGAGATGTCGGTGCGCCCGGTCGCCGCGGCCGACACGTTCTGCACGATCATGTCGATGTTGATCTCCGCGTCCGCCAGCGTGCGGAAGATGGCGGCGGCCTCGCCGACCTTGTCGGGCACCCCGACCACAGTGATCTTGGCCTCGCTCCGGTCGTGCGCGACCCCGGAGATGATGGGCTGCTCCACTTCGGTTCCTTCGCTGTAGGGGTCGGAGACGACCCAGGTGCCTTCCCTCGTGCTGAACGAGCTTCTGACGTGGATGGGCAGGTCGAACCTGCGGGCGTACTCCACGCAGCGCAGATGCAGGATCTTGGCGCCGCAGGCCGCCATCTCCATGGCCTCCTCGTAGGAGATCCGCGGGATCTGCCGCGCCGTACGGACGATGCGGGGATCGGCGGTGTAGATGCCGTCCACGTCGGTGTAGATCTCGCAGACGTCCGCGCCGAGCGCCGCCGCGAGAGCGACGGCCGTGGTGTCGGAACCACCCCGGCCCAGCGTCGTGATGTCCTTGCTGTCCTGGGAGACGCCCTGGAATCCGGCCACGATCGCGATCTGGCCGGAGGCGACGGCCTCCTGGATGCGGCCGGGCGTCACGTCGATGATGCGCGCCTTGCCGTGCGTCGAGTCGGTGATGACACCGGCCTGCGAGCCGGTGAAGCTGCGCGCCTCGTGACCGAGGTTGGCGATCGCCATCGCGAGCAGCGCCATCGAGATCCGCTCACCGGAGGTCAGCAGCATGTCGAGCTCGCGGCCGGGCGGCAGCGGCGACACCTGCTGGGCCAGGTCGAGCAGCTCGTCGGTGGTGTCGCCCATCGCGGAGACCACCACGACGACGTCGTTGCCCGCTTTTTTCGTCGCGACGATCCGCTGGGCGACCCGCTTGATGCAGGACGCGTCGGCTACGGAGGAACCACCGTACTTTTGCACAACGAGCGCCACTGGAATCTCCAACGAATCAGGACGTGGAGCTCACAGTGTACTTGGACGCCCCAAAGCGAGACCGGACGCGACCAGCATGTGGACGCCCCGCCGCCCGATCAGACCGTCGTGCCCTCTTCGACGACGTCCAGTCTGGTGTGCGCGACCAGCGCCTGCAGGGCCCGCAGCGCCGCGCCCGCGTGGTTGCCCCAGGTGTTGAAGTAGGAGTACTGCCACCACCACAGCGCCTCGAGCGGACGGCCCGCCTGGTAGTGCCGCAGCCCGTGGATGAGGTCGGCCGCCACCGCCGTGAGGTCGTCCGACAACCGGTACGGGGTGACCACGGTGTCCTTGTAGGGGTCGAACACCTCGGCGTAGTCGTCCACCGGGCCGAGGCGGGCGGCGAGAGCCGTACGGAGGGGGTCGATGTCGGGGTCCTCGCTCAGCGCGGGTTCGACGTTGCCCTGCAGGATCACGTCCTGGGCGGCCCCGAGCTGGGTGCCCGCGAGGCTGACCTGGGCCACCTCCACCAGGAGCAGCGGCAGCGTGGCATCGCCGCCCTCACCGCCGGCCAGGCGGGTGAGGCCGTCGATGAAGTTCTGCGCGTGTCCTGCGACGCGTGCGGCCAGGTCGTTCCACTCGTCAGACATCCAGCAGCCTCCGTCCTTCGAAAGCGCGGCCCAAAGTGACCTCGTCGGCGTACTCGAGATCACCGCCCACAGGCAGACCGCTGGCCAGTCGGGTCACTTTCAATCCCAGGGGCTTGACGAGCCTGGCCAGGTAGGTGGCCGTCGCCTCGCCCTCGAGGTTCGGGTCGGTCGCGAGGATGAGCTCGGTCACCTGGCCGTCGGCCAGCCGGGTCATCAGCTCGCGGATCTTCAGGTCGTCCGGGCCGACGCCGTCGATCGGGCTGATCGCCCCGCCGAGCACGTGGTAGCGACCGCGGAACTCACGGGTCCGCTCGATCGCCACCACGTCCTTCGACTCCTCGACCACGCAGATCACGTGCGGATCGCGCCGCTGGTCCCGGCAGATCCGGCACTGGTCCTCTTCGGCCACGTTTCCGCACACGCGGCAGAAGCGCACCTTCTCCTTCACTTCGAGCAGCGCGTGCGCGAGCCGCTTGACGTCGGCCGGATCGGCCGCGAGGAGGTGGAACGCGATCCGCTGCGCGCTCTTGGGACCGACGCCGGGCAGCAGCCCGAGCTCGTCGATCAGGTTCTGGACGACCCCTTCGTACATGCTCTAGAACCCCGGCAGCTGGCCGCCGAGGCCGCCCCCAAGTCCCTGCGCGAGCGGGCCCAGCTTCTCCTGCTGCAGCTCCCCTGCGGCGCGTACGGCGTCCCGCACGGCGGCGAGCACGAGGTCCGCGATCGTCTGCGCGGTCTCCTCCGGGTCGCTCGCGTCGATGGCCAGCGGGCTGATCTCGAGCTCGAGAAGCTCGCCGCTGCCGTTCACGGTGGCGACGACCAGGCCGCCCCCGGCACTGCCCTCGACCTCGGCGTCGCTGAGCTCCTGCTGCGCGGTGACGAGCTGCTGCTGCATCAGCTGAGCCTGCTCCAGCAACTGCTGGAGGTTGACATCCCCTGGATTCACGATGGTTGCGCTCCTCAGCGTCCAGCGACATGTTCGTCGCGACGAGCCTACGGCGTCCGCCCCGGTTTCCGCACCGGCGCGGCGTGCGTGTTCCGCGCCGGGTCGTGGGCGGACGGACACCGGTTACCCCACCAGTCTCCGTCCATGCGGCGGCCGTCCCTCGGGCGGGGAAGGCGCTCAGGAATGATCGATTTCCTCGATGACGCGGCCGCCCAGCTCGCGCTGGATCAGGGCCATGCCGGACAGCTCGCTGACGTCCGCGTCGTCGTCGTTGAGCGGGTCGACGTCGTCGTCCGGACGGGCGGCCCCGCCCGTACGGCCGGGCACCGTCTCCGGCCAGGCCTGCCGGGGACCGGTCTGGGCGGCGGCCCTGGCCGCGGAGCGCGCGGCGGCAAGGCCGGGGCTCGGCGTGGATCGCGGGGCCGGGGACGGCGCGTCGTAGTCGTCCGACGGCGCGTCGGGCCACGACTCGTCGGTCGTCCCTCCGGACGGCACGGTGGGGGACACCGCGGGCGCGGCGGCCTTCCGCTCCGGAGCCGGGGCGGCCTTGGGAGCGGCCGGGGCCGGGGCGGGCGTGGCCCCCGCGGGCGGCGTGACCGGGGGAGCCGACGCGGCGGGCGCGGCCGGCGGAGCCGTGGGCGTGGGCGGCGGCGTGGGTGTCTGCGGGCCCGACGGACCGCGGGTGGCGGGACCGGCCGGACCGGGACCCGAGCCGCCGACGACGACGTCGACGCGCCAGGTGCCGCCGAGCACGTCGCCGAGCGCGGCGGCCACCACCTCGTCGCGCTTGCCCTTGAGGAAGCCCTGCACGTCGCCCGGCTTCTCGAAGCCGACGGTCACGACGTTGCCCTCGACGCCGAGCAGCCTGCCCTGGGCGTTGAGGATCATCCAGGCCACCCGCTGGCGGTTCTTGATGGCTTCGAGCACCTGCGGCCAGGCCTGCTGCACCGGTCCCCCGCCCGCGGCGGGCGCCTGGGCCTGCTGTGCCTGCGGAGGCGGCGGCGCCGCCCCGGAGCCGGGCCGTACGGGCGTGGGCCAGTCGTCGGCGCTCCGCTCGGCCGCCGGGGCGGCCTGAACCTGCGGCGCCGGGGCCGGGGCCGGAGCCGGGGCCGGAGCCGCAGCGGCGGGCGCAGGCGGCGGCGCGGACTGCGGAACCGTGTGAGCCTGTGGCGGGGCGGCATGAGTCCCGGCCGCGACGCCGCGCTCCAGCCGTTCGAGCCGGGTCAGCAGCGCGGCCTCGCCCTGATCGGCCCCGGGCAGCAGCACGCGGGCGCACATCAGTTCCAGCAGCAGGCGGGGGGAGGTCGCGCCGCGCATCTCGGTCAGCCCGGCGTTGAACACCTCGGCCGCCCGGGTCAGCTCGGCGGGGCCCATCGACGCCGCCTGCGCCTGGAGACGCTCCAGTTCGTCGGCCGGCCGGTCGAGCAGGCCACTGCCCGCCGCCTCGGGGACGTTGGACAGGATCACCAGGTCGCGGAAGCGTTCGAGCAGGTCCGTCGCGAAGCGGCGCGGGTCGTGGCCGCCCTCGATCACCCGGTGCACGGCCTGGAACACGGCCGCGCCGTCCCGCTTGGCGAACGCGTCGACCACCTCGTCCAGGAGGTCGCCGTCGGTGTAGCCGAGCAGGGACACCGCCCGCTGGTAGGTGATGCCGGACTCGTCGGCGCCCGCGAGAAGCTGGTCGAGGATCGACAGCGTGTCCCGGGCCGACCCCGCGCCCGCCCGTACGACCAGCGGTAACGCGGCCGGCTCGTACGGCACCGACTCGGAGTCGAGGATCTCCTCCATGAGCCGCCGCAGGGTCGCGGGCGGCATCAGCCGGAAGGGGTAGTGGTGGGTGCGGGACTTGATCGTCCCGATGACCTTCTCCGGCTCCGTGGTGGCGAAGACGAACTTGAGGTGCGGCGGCGGCTCCTCCACCAGCTTCAGCAGCGCGTTGAAGCCCTCACGGGTGACCATGTGGGCCTCGTCGATGATGTAGATCTTGTAGCGCGCCGACACGGGGGCGAAGAAGGCCCGTTCGCGCAGGTCACGGGCGTCGTCCACGCCGCCGTGCGACGCCGCGTCGATCTCGATGACGTCGAGGTGGCCCGGCCCGGTGGGGGCCAGCGCGACGCAGGACTCGCACTCCCCGCAGGGGTCGGGCGTCGGGCCCTTCTCACAGTTGAGCGACCGGGCGAGGATGCGGGCGCTGGAGGTCTTGCCGCAGCCGCGCGGGCCGCTGAAGAGGTAGGCGTGGTGGATCCGGCCGCTGCGCAACGCCTGGCGCAGTGGGTCGGTGACGTGCTCCTGCCCCTTGACCTCGGCGAATGTCCCGGGCCTGTACTTGCGGTACAGCGCAAGACTCATGCCGCCTCCTCGGAGGGCCGACCCGGCCGGAGTACCCGCTAACTGAGAGACCCCTCGCACACCCGCCAGAGCCCGCTTATCCTTGCTGCCTTCCGGCCCTGGGGAGGTTCACAGGATGACGCCGCGCGAGGGGTCCGCTGGACAGTCTAGCCACTCGACGGGTGTGCGCGGGCCGTCGAGACAACAGTCGAAACCACGCCGGAAAGTGGGCTAAGCTGTCCGACGGAGGATTCGCCTAGTTGGCCTAGGGCGCACGCTTGGAAAGCGTGTTGGGGGCAACCCCTCAGGAGTTCGAATCTCCTATCCTCCGCGCTTGGTTGAGCAGCAAGAACGCGAAAGGCCCGGTCCATCCAGCCGGGCCTTTCGCGCGTCCGGGCCTCATTCGTTGTCCTCGTAGAGCTCCCGGGTGAGGCGCAGCAGGGCCTGCCGTACGGGCTCCGGTGAAAGGACGCGCAGAGGTGTCGCCAGGCCGATGAGATACCTGGCGAGCCCGTCCGCGTCGGGACCGCCGACCTCGACGATCGTGGCGTCGGGACCGTCGGGGCGATGGGCGCCGACCGTCGACGGGATCAGTCGCAGTGCCCGGCCCATGGGCACCGGAAGACGGATCGTCGCGTACAGCGCGTAGGGGCCGGTCGCGACGGAGCGGGAGACGAGCAGCGCCGGGTCGGGCGGGTCGACGAGTTCCACCGGGAGCCCGGCCGGCTGCAGCCGGTCGACCCTGTCGGCCCGGAAGGTCCGCCATTGTCCCTGCGCCACGTCCCGGGCGACGAAGTACCACCGGCGTCCGGTGTGGACGAGGCGGTACGGATCGACGTCCCGGACCGTGGTTCTTCCCTGCCAGTCGCGGTAGGACAGGCGGGCGCGCTCACCGCGGCGGCAGGCGGCGGCCAGTTCCAGCAGCATCCCGGACGTGATCTGCGGCTCCTCGGGCCTGGGGGTGTGCACGAAGGCGGCGTCCATCTCACCCAGGCGGTCCGCGATCCGCCGCGGCAGAACCTGCCGCAGCTTCAGGAGCGCCGACAGCGCGGCCTGATCTCCGCCGAGGGCGCCGCTCAGCGCCGCCTCGCGCAGCCCGACGGCCACGGCGAGCGCCTCCTCGTCGTCGAGGATCAGCGGCGGCACCCGGGATCCGGCCCGCAGGTGGTAACCACCCCATGGCCCGGGATCGGATTCGACGGCATAGCCGAGTTCCCGGAGCTTGGCGATGTCCCGCCGCACGGTGCGCTCGGTGACCGCGGTCCGCTGGGCGAGCTCGGCGCAGGTCCACGAGGGCCGGTCGACCAGTAGGGAAACCAGTCGCAGCAGGCGGGCGGAGGCACTGAGCACTTTTTGAAGTGTTCCATACGACCAGGACCGGATCTGTCCTGGTCGCGTCGTAGCGTCTCCTTCATGGACAGCACCTCCGCCCCCGCGTTCCGCTACTCCGCCGTCACCTTCGACTGCCCGGACCCCGCCGAACTGGCCCGCTTCTACGGCGAGGCCCTCGGCCTGCCCGTGGTCTTCTCCACCGACGACTTCGTCCTGCTGGGCCAGGAGGGCGCGGCCGGGCTGGGGTTCAACCGGCTGGCCGACTACCGCCGTCCCACCTGGCCGGATCCCGCACAGGAGAAGCAGGCCCACATCGAACTGGGCGTCGACGACCTGGACGCCGCACAGGCCCGGCTGCTGGCCCTGGGGGCCGTCAAGCCCGAATTCCAGCCGGACCCGGACCGGTGGCGGGTCCTGCTGGACCCCGCGGGCCACCCGTTCTGCATCTCCACCCTCGTCTGATCGCTCACCGTCGTCGAAGGACACGCCGCATGACATCCGCCATCCCCGACCCGTCCGTGCTGCACCCGATGCCTGAGCACGAACGGGTGGTGTTCCTCAAGCCCCTGGTGACCGACCCGCGCATCGAGGTCGGGGAGTTCACCTATTACGACGACCCGGAGACCGCCCGCGAGTTCGAGCAGCGCAACGTGCTGTACGCGTACGGCCCAGAGCGCCTGGTGATCGGCAAGTACTGCGCGATCGCCACCGGCACCCGTTTCCTGATGGCCGGCGCCGAGCACCCCACCTTGGGCGTCTCCACTTTTCCCTTCACGATGTTCGGAGGCGTGTGGGCCGAGCGCACTCTCGACATCGTCACGGCCATGCCCAGCCGGGGCGACACCGTGGTCGGCAACGACGTGTGGTTCGGCCGGGGCGTCACCGTCATGCCGGGTGTGACGATCGGCGACGGGGCGATCATCGCCACGGGGGCCGTGGTCACCGCCGACGTGCCGCCCTACACGATCGTCGGTGGCAACCCGGCGCGCACCATCCGCCGCCGCTACGAGGACGCCGACGTCGAAAGGCTGTTGCGCGCGGCCTGGTGGGACTGGCCGGTCGAACTGGTCACCGAGCACGTACGCACGATCATGACCGGTTCCCCGGCCGACATCGAGACCGTCGCCATCGAGGCCGGACGCGTGTGATGCCGCCCTGAACGCCGTGTGTCACCACGGCACCACCCCGGAGTCGTCGAAGAACCCGCCGGTCGGTCCGTCGTCGGGCAGGGTCGCGAGCCGGATCGCGATCGCCGCGCCCTGTTCGGGCGTACGGACGCCGCGGAAGCCGTTGAGGTCGGTCGCGCAGAAACCGGGGCAGCCGGCGTTGATCAGGATGTTCGTGTCGCGCAACTCCTTGGCGTACTGCACCGTGACGGCGTTGAGGAACGTCTTCGACGGCGCGTACGCGGCGGAGATCGGGCCGGTCTCGGCGCCGGGAGTGGTCTGCCGGGTGAGAGAGCCAACCGTGCTGGACATGTTCACGATCCGGGGCGACACCGAGCGGCGCAGCAACGGCAGCATCGCGTTGGTGACGCGGATGACGCCGATCACGTTGGTCTCCACGGCCGCCCGCATCGTGGCGGGGTCGACCGTGGTGGGGGTCTGCGGCATGCCCCCGGTCACCCCGGCGTTGTTGACGAGCACGTCGAGGCGTCCGGCGCGCTCCTCGATCAGCCCGGCGGCGGCGGTCACGCTCGCGTCGTCGGTCACGTCGAGCGGCACGCCGAACGCGTCGACGCCGGCCGCGCGCAGCTTCTCCACCGCGGCCTCCCGGCGCTCGTCGTCCCGGGCGCCGACGCCGACGCTCCAGCCGAGGGCGCCCAGGCCGGCCGCGATCTCATATCCGATCCCCTTGTTCGCGCCGGTGACCAGCGCAATCGTCCGTTCGCTCATGTGTCTCATCCTGTCCGCGCACACCGCGGAACCTCCAACACCGTTTGGGTGGGCGGCGATACCTCCCGGGTATCGATCCGGGGCTCCCGGCGATACCGTGACGGCATGGAGACGCGTGAGCTGCGGTACTTCGTCGCCGTCGCCGAGGAGTTGCACTTCGGGCGGGCCGCGCAGCGGCTGGGGATCGCGCAGCCGCCGCTGTCGCGGGCGATCGGGCAGCTCGAACGGCGGCTCGGGGTGACGCTGCTGGAACGCACGAGCCGCGCCGTCACGCTGACCGAGGCCGGGGCGGTGCTGCTGCGCGAGGGCCGGGCGGCCCTCGACGCGGTCGAGGCCGCCGAGCGCCGCACCCGCCGCGCCGCCCTCGCCGCGACCGGCCGGCCCGGCCTGGTCCTCGTCACGAAGGCCGGGGCCTCCGCCGATCTGCTGCCGAAGCTGCTCGACGCGTACGCCGCCGAACCCGGCTCGGTCGCCGTCGACGTGCTCCTGTGCGGGCCCGGCGAGCAGGAACGGCTGCTGCGCGACGGGCGGGCCGACGTGGGTCTGCTGCACCGCCCGTTCGACTCGACGGCCGGGTTCGACTTCGAGGAGCTGTGCACGGAGGGGCAGGTCGTGGTCCTGCCGGCCGGGCACCCCCTCACCGGCCGGGCACACCTGCGGATGGCCGACGTCACCGCGCTGTCCGACCTGCCCAGGCCGCGCTGGCCCCGCTCCGACGGCACCTACCCGGACGGCCCCGGCCCGGAGGTCCGGGACCACGCGCAGCTTCTGCAGTTGATCGCGCTCGGCCGGGCCTCGGCGGTCCTGCCGGAGTCGTCCCGGGCTCATCTGCGCCACGACCTCGCCGCCGTGCCGGTGCTGGACGCTCCGGCGGTGACGACGGTGATCGCCTGGCCGCCGCACAGTCGGTCGATGGCCGTCGCCGGGCTGGTCCGGGCCGCGACCCGCCTCTGACCGCAGAGAACCCTCCCGCCCGACAACGATCAGATCAGATCCAGCCGCGCAGCAGCATGCGGCTCAGCCAGACGTCGTACGGCACGGGCACGGCGGTGAGCACGGGCCACAGCCACCAGAAGCCGACCAGGGCGAGCAGCGTGAACGCGCCCACCACCGCCGCCCCCGTGGAGCGCCGCGTGGCCGGCGCGCCCGGCGGCCCGAGGACGAGCCCGCACGCCAGCACGATCGCGAGGACCATGAACGGCACCGCCGGGAGCGCGTAGAACAGGTACATCGTGCGGTCGTCGGCCAGCGCGAAGTAGAACCACGGCAGCCATCCCGCCGCGTAGGCGAGCAGGACGGCGCCCGCCCGCCAGTCGCGGGTCCTCGGATACCAGACCACCATCGCGATCAGCGCGAGCAGCCCTCCGTACCAGATGACCGGGGTGCCGGTCCCGAGGATCTCCTGCGAGCAGGAGGGCGCGCCGCAGGTGCCGCGGGACGACCGGTAGAAGAAGGCGACCGGCCGCAGCAGCAGCGGCCACCCCCACGGCTCCGACTGGTAGTCGTGGTGCGCGCTCAGCCCCTGGTGGAAGCCGAACACCTGGCTCTGGTAGTCCACCAGCGAGCGAAGCGAGTCGAAGACGAAGTAGGCCCAGCCGTTCGAGGTCGCGCGGTCCCAGTTGCGGCCCCACCCGCCGGCCGAGGCGAACCAGCCGGCGAACGACGCGACGTACACGACGGGCGGCACGGCGCCGAGCCAGACGAGGCCCGTCGGCCAGTCGAGGCGCACCGCCTGCCGGTACGGCCGGCGCAGGCCGACGGCGCGCCTGGCCCCGCAGTCCCAGACGAGCGTCATGATCCCGAACGCCACGACGAACAGCAGGCCGGTCCACTTGGTGGCCGTCGCCGCGCCCAGGCACAGCCCCGCCGCCAGCCGCCAGGGCCGCGGGCCGAGCCGGGGAGCGGGCCCGTTCAACGCGGAGGTGCGGTACCACTCCGTCAGGCGGGTGCGGGCCGCGTCCCGGTCGGCGACCAGGCAGGCGAAGCCCGCGAGCACCCAGAACATGAGGAAGACGTCGAGCAGCGCGGAGCGCGACAGCACGAGGTGCAGGCCGTCCAGCGCCAGCAGCAGACCGGCGAGGCAGCCGAGGAGGGTCGAGCGGGTCATCCGGCGGGCGGTCCGCGCCAGGACCAGCACGCTGAGCGTGCCCGCGAGCGCGGCGGCGCACCGCCACCCGAAGGGCGTGAGGCCGAAAAGCCACTCTCCCGCGCCGATCAGCCATTTGCCGAGCGGCGGGTGGGCGACGTAGGCGGCGCACTCCTCGAACGTCGCGCACGTCTTGAACACGTCCGTGCCGCCCCGCAGGATCGTCTGTTCCGCGCCGTCGGCGAACTGCCGCTCGACGCCGTACGTGATCAGCGAGTACGCGTCCTTGGCGTAGTAGAGCTCGTCGAAGACGAACGCGTGCGGCGCATCGAGACGGTCGAACCGGAGGAACCCCCCCGAAAGCGGCCACGGCCAGCGGGCCGAGCCAGCCGACCCGCCCGCCCGGCATCGGCGGCACCAGCCGGGGTAAGGCGCTCCGAGGCACGCGGTGATCCTAACCCGGCAAAACGCGAAGATCAGGGCAAGACAGATCCGGCATGACGGACCTCCAGGCATGATCACCGCCGTACGGGGCAGTAGCCCCGCCAAGCAACCGGCAACGCCATCGGGAGCGTCGCAGATGGATTTCGATGACCGAGCGCAACTCGACGCCTCGCAGGTCGAGGACGTCGGCGGTGGAGGCGGGTTCCGCGGCGGAGGTCTGGCCATCGGCGGCGGAGCCGCCGGAATCATCGCCCTCATCGTGGCCCTGATCTTCGGCGTCAACCCCGGGAACATCACGGGCGGCGGCGACGAACCCGCCGGCCTGCAGCCGACCAGCGACCTGAGCGCGCAGTGCAAGACCGGCGCCGACGCCGATCAGTCGGAGAAGTGCCGGGTCGTGGGCGTCGTCAACAGCATCCAGAAGTACTGGAGCGAGCAGATCCAGGGGTACACCGGCGCGAAGACCACCCTGTTCTCCGGCGGGGTGCAGACCGGCTGCGGCGCCGCGGACTCCTCCGTCGGCCCCTTCTACTGCCCGAACGACAAGCACGTCTACCTGGACCTGTCGTTCTTCGACGAGTTGCAGTCGCGGTTCGGGGCCAAGGGCGGCCCGTTCGCCCAGGCGTACGTGATCGCCCACGAGTACGGCCACCACGCGCAGGACCTGCTCGGCACGATGAACCGCGTCGGCCAGGACCAGGGCGCGGAGAGCGGCTCGGTGCGGCTCGAACTCCAGGCCGACTGCTACGCCGGCGTGTGGGCCAAGAACGCGGTGGACACCGGCTTCTACGCCAAGCCGTTCACCGACGCCGACATCCAGGAGGCGCTCGACGCCGCCGCGGCGGTCGGCGACGACCACATCCAGGAGCAGGCCCAGGGCAGGGTCAACCCGGACGCGTTCACCCACGGCACCTCCGCCCAGCGGCAGAAGTGGTTCACGAACGGCTACTCGTCGGGCGACCCGGCACGCTGCGACACCTTCTCCGGGAGCGTCTGAGACCCCCGGTAGAGCCTCGGGCGCGAACCTTTGCGTCGTCTCCTAAACTACATACCGTGATCTTTAAGTTGGTCGGTGACGGACGGCCCTATCCCGAGCACGGACTGTCGTCCCGCGAGTGGGCGCAGATCCCGCCCAGGCAGGTCCGGCTCGACACACTGATCACCACGAAGGCGGTGCTCGACCTGCACTCGTTGCTCGCCAAGGACTCGACCTTCTACGGCGACCTGTTCCCGCACGTGGTGCAGTGGAAGGGCGAGCTGTACCTGGAGGACGGCCTGCACCGTGCCCTGCGCGCCGCCCTCCACCAGCGCTCGGTGCTGCACGCCCGCGTGCTGGAACTCCAGGAATAGTCGCGGACTAGCCGCTCCCCGAGTGAGATCGCCTGTCTGACTGCTTCGGTAGCCTTACGGTCATTTGACTTGACCAGCCACCGAAAGAAGGGAGCCGGGCAGTGCTCGACGACGCCGGACTCCACGCCCTCCGCGAGGCGGCTCGACTGTCTCCCGACAACCTTCCCCTGCGGCGCCACCTCGCCGAGCAGCTTCTGTCCAAGGGCTACCTCGCCGAGGCCGAGGCCGAGTTCCGCGCCGCCCTCGTGCTGTCGCCCCAGGACCCGGACGTAATCGCCGGTCTCGCCGAGGCCTTCGTGCGGCAGAGTGCGTACGGCGCCGCGCTGTCGGCGCTGGAACCGCTCCTGGCGGCTCCCGGCCACGCGCCGCGCGCCAGGTTGCTCGCCGCCAGGGCACTGCTGGGCGAGGGCGACGTGGCCGGGGCTGCGCGCCGCTACCACGACGCGGTCGCCCGCGATCCCTCGCTGGCCGACCCCGACCTGGCCGCCCGGCTGGCGCCGCAACCCGCCACGCCTCACCCGCCGCAGGCCGCCCCTTCCGGCACGCCGCACTCCCCCGGGGCAGACCCCGCCGACGGCGCCGAGGCCGAGCGCTCCGGCGTCACGTTCGCCGACGTGGCCGGCATGGAGGCGGTCAAGGAGGCGCTGCGGATGAAGCTCCTGCTCCCCGTCCAGCAGCCCGAGCTGTTCGCCGCGTTCGGCAAGCGGGCGGGCGGCGGAGTGCTGCTGTACGGCCCTCCGGGCGCGGGCAAGACCCACCTGGCCAGGGCCGCGGCGGGCGAGCTCGGCGCGGCGTTCATCAGCGTCGGGCTGGCCGACATCCTGGACATGTACATCGGGTCGAGCGAGCGCAACCTGCGGGCCACGTTCGAGATGGCCCGCCGCAACCGGCCGTGTGTGCTCTTCTTCGACGAGGTCGACGCGCTGGCCGCGCGCCGCTCCGACATGCGGCAGGCGCACACCCGGCAGCTGGTCAACCAGTTCCTCGCCGAGCTCGACGGCGTGGACGAGAACGCCAACGAGGGCGTCCTGGTGCTGGCGGCCACCAACGCGCCCTGGTACATCGACGTGGCGTTCCGGCGTCCCGGACGGTTCGACCAGATGGTGTTCGTGCCCCCGCCCGACGCCGCGGCCCGCGCCGCCATCCTGCGCATCCTGTGCCGCGACAAACCGCTGGCCGAGATGGACTTCGACGCGGTGGCGAAGGTCACGGACGGGTTCGTGGGCGCGGATCTCAAGGGCGTGGTCGACCGCGCGGTGGAGACCAAGCTCCACCAGTCGATCAGCGCGGGCCGTCCCCTCCCGCTGACGACGGACGACCTGCTCGCGGTGGCCCAGGCGACGAGGCCGACGGCCGTGAAGGAGTGGCTGGGGACGGCGCGCAACTACGTCCTGCACGCCAACGACTCCGGCGCCTGGGACGAGCTGATGCCGTGGATCGACGGCAAGAAGGGCGGCAAGGGCAGATGGTGACCGCCGCGGCGCCGATCGAGCGCGCGCGGACGCTGCTGGCGCTGCGCCGTCCGGCGGAGGCCGAGCGGGAGCTGCGGGGCCTGCTCGCGCAGGATCCCCAGAACGTCGACGGGCACGCCTTCCTCGCGGTCGCGCTGACGGAGCAGCGGAGGCCGGCCGAGGCGATCGACGAGGCCGTGGAAGCGGTACGGCTCGCGCCCGACCGCTCGTATCCGCACTATGTGGCCGGGCAGGCGTACCACCGGGCGGGCCGGCCCCGGGAAGCCGCCGACGCCGCACGGGCGTGCCTTGCGCTCACCCCCGAGTACGCACCGGCCTGGGAGCTGCTGGCCCGGGTGCACGTCCAGGTCGAGCAGTGGCCGCAGGCGGCCGACGCGGCGCGCCACGGGCTCGCCCTCGAACCCGAGGACGCCGACCTGGCGAGCCTGCTCGCGGTGGCCCTCACCATGCTCGGCGACGCCGCCGGGGCGAAGGAGGCCGCCGAGCGGGCCGTGGGGCTGGACCCCGAGAGCGCGATGGCCCATCTGGCGTACGGACGCGCGCAGCTCGCCTTCGGCTCGCCCGGCGAGGCCGCCCGCGCGTTCCGCGAGGTGCTCCGCCTGGCTCCGGGGTTCGACCAGGCCAGGGACCTCCTGGTGGCGGCGCTCAAGCGGCGCAACCCCGTCTATCGCCTGCTCGCGCGGCTGCGCGGCACGTTCTTCGGCGGGTGGCGGATGCTGTTCCTGCTGCCGGTCGTGCCTCCGGTCATCGCCCTGTTCGTGCTCATCGCGCTCCTGCACTGGGCGGCCTGGGTCGCCGAGGCGGTCACCACCCTGCGCCTGGCCCGCGCCGGGGCCACCCGGCTGCTCTTCGAGGGCGCGCAGGCGCGGGGGGCCCTCGTGTGCTGCTGCCTGCTGGCCGCCGGCGCGGCGCTGCTCGTCACGGGCGTGGTGGCCGGGCAGGACGTGATCGGAGTGGCCGGCGCGGCGGTCATGGCGCTGATCACCCCCGTGCAGGAGGCGGCGCACACGAGCGCGCCCCGAGGCCGCGCCGTCCTGTACGGCTGGGCGGTCCTCCTGGGGCTGGCCGCCGCCCTGGCGGTGCCCCTGTCCTCCCCCTCCGCCGCGCTGCTCGCCGCGTATGCCGGGCTGGCCGGGATCTGGGTGGCGGCGGGCGTACGGCGACTGACCGGAACCCGGGCGACGAACGCGCTCTGACCGGCCGTGCCGGGCAAAAGCGCCACTGGACGCGAAAGAGCCGCCGACCCTTGTGATCAACACCTGTGATCAGGACCGGCGGCTCTTCAGTCGAGCGGTGGAGGTGGGATTTGAACCCACGGTAGGTTGCCCTACACACGCTTTCGAGGCGTGCGCCCTCGGCCACTAGGCGACTCCACCGCGCAGCAGCTTACCGGACGAACACCACTGCGCGCGCATCCGTTTCCGTCCGCCCGCCGGCTCAGGCGCGGCGGCCCAAGAAGAACTCGGTCAGCACGGCCGCGCACTCGTCGGCCAGCACGCCCATGACCACCTCGGGCCGGTGGTTGAGCCTGCGGTCCCGCAGGACGTCCCACAGCGATCCGGCGGCCCCGCCCTTCTCGTCCACCGCGCCGTACACGACGCGGTCCACCCGGGCGAGGACCGCCGCTCCGGCGCACATCGTGCAGGGTTCCAGCGTGACGACGAGCGTGCAGCCCGTCAGCCGCCAGTCGCCGATCCGCGCCGCCGCCGCGCGCAGGGCGAGCACCTCGGCGTGGGCCGTGGGGTCGGCGCTCGCCTCGCGGTCGTTGCCCGCCGCGGCAAGCACCTCTCCCGGCACCACCGAGCCCGGCCGCGGCGGGCCGAGCACGACGGCGCCGACCGGCACCTCGCCGCGCCCGCCCGCCCGTACGGCCTCCGCCAGCGCCAGCCGCATGGCGGCCTCGTACGTGTCCGGCGGCGAGCCGGTCACCGCAGGCGGTCGAGCTCGTCGGCGAAGCCGAGCCGTTCGGCGATGAGGGAGAGGATGTCGGCGGGCAGCACGCCCTCCTCCATGCTGAGCTCCACGAGCTCCTCCGCGCTCAGCGAGAAGTCGCCGAGCAGCTCCAGGTCGCCGACCGGACGGATGCCGAGGTCGGGCGCGTCCTTGTCCACCACGACGCCGGCCAGCTCGGCGAAGATCTCGCCGAGGGGGTCGTTCTGCACGGCGTGCGCGTCGGAGATGAACACGCGGGGGTCGAGGTCGTCCTGATAGCGGACGATCGCGAACCACTCGTCCTCGACCTCGACGCACAGCAGCGCGAGCTCGTCGCCGCTGAGCCCGAGGGCCTCCTGCAGGGCGTCGCTCAGGTCGTCGGCGATCTCGGCGGCGCCGAGGTCGACCTCGGCGCCGGCCCAGCGGCCGTCGATGCGGGCGAAACCGGCGGAGAAAAGGTTGGATCTGGAGGGCATGGCCGTCTCCCCAGGTCAGCCGATGGCGGCGTCGACGGCGCGTTCGAATGGCTGGGAGAAGCCCAGCCGCGCGGCGATGCTGGACAGGACCTCGTCGGGCAGCAGGTCGAGGTCGCCGGACAGCGCGCCCAGCTCCATCTCGTCGAGCCCGAGGTCGGCGAAGATGGACAGGTCCCCGGCGGGAAGCACGCTGTCGAGCTCCTCCTCCTCCGGCACGGGCACGTCGAGGTATTCGAGGACCTGCTGCGCCAGCGGCCACTCCCAGGCGGCCGTGATGTCCGAGAGGAAGACGTCCACCTGCTCGCCGAAGACCCGTAACGCCACGAAGAAGTCATCCCCTACGGCGACCATGCCAATCGTGGTTCCCATGCTGGGGGTCTGGCGAAGGGCGTGAATGAGTCCGTCCAGATCGGAGGTCAGCGCCACCGGGAGCATCTCCGCCTCCCAGCGGTCCTCCTCGCGATAGACGACGATGGCGAAGTCAAGAGTGTCCACGTCTGTCATCGTCTTCCCCACCGCACGCTCTTCACGCAGGCAATGGTCGCAGAATCGGAGGCGTACCGTACGGCTCTCACTCCAAATCGTGATCAAAGACTCAGCCGACGTCGAGGGTTTGCCCAGGAGACGGTAACTTCTCTACCCATGGAGACCCTCGTCGTCGACCACCCGCTCGTCGCCCACAAGCTCACCACTCTCCGCGACGTGCGGACCGACTCGCCGACGTTCCGCCGCCTGGCCGACGAGCTGGTCACGCTGCTCGCCTACGAGGCCACCAGGGACGTCCGGGTCACCGACGTGACGGTCGACACACCGCTCGCCCCCGCCCACGGCGTACGGCTGGCGCGCCCCGCGCCGCTCGTGGTGCCGATCCTGCGCGCGGGGCTGGGCATGCTCGACGGGATGACCCGGCTCCTGCCGACCGCAGAGGTGGGCTTCCTCGGGATGATCCGCGACGAGTCCACGCTCAAGGCCCAGACCTACGCCACGCGGCTGCCCGAGGACCTGTCCGGCCGGCAGTGCTACGTGCTCGACCCGATGCTCGCGACGGGCGGGACCCTCGCCGCGGCGATCCACTTCCTGTTCGACCGCGGCGCGCGGGACGTCACCGCGATCTGCCTGCTGGCCGCCCCGGAGGGCATCGCGTACCTGGACGAGGCGTTCCGCGGCGGCGACCGGCCGATCCGGGTGGTGACGGCCGCCCTCGACGAACGGCTGAACGAGAACGGCTACATCGTGCCCGGCCTCGGCGACGCCGGCGACCGCCTGTACGGCGTGGTCTGATTTCCCCCAGGGTCTGATTCCCCGGGGTCTGATTTCCCTTCCTCTCCGCGTGGTCCGTCCGCATCTCACCTCTGGTTACACTGCGCGCCCGATAGGGTACGCACTGTGATGACGACGTCACCTCGCGCTCTCGCGAGCGGCGCGCCACCAGGGAGAGCGATGATCCAGCATCCGGCCGGCGAGCACTACGAACAGCTCGAGGCCCTGCTCAGGGACGAGTTCGCGGGGGTGCATCCTCCCGCGACGGTGACCCGGTGCGTTCAGGCCGCCCACCACGGCGCCATCGAGGTCACCGGACACGCGCACCCCGCGCTGGTCGAGCGCATCGCACGCAAGCACCTGCGGGTCCTGGCGACCGCCGCGGCGGAGCGAGGCTGACGCCGTCGCGATCACGAAACCCGTTGGCGGTTCGCCGCTTTACCAAACGGGGCGTCTGGGTAATGTATTGGTCATGGGAGTGGTGACGGCGGTGCAGGCGAAGAAAGTCATCAAGTGGACGCTCATCGTGTCGGCGGGTTTCTATCTGCTCACGAGACCGATTGACGCGGCCCACACGGTCCACGGGGCCTTCAACGGCATCGTCAGCGCGGCCGACTCGATGGCGCAGTTCTTCGCCACCCTGACATGAGACTTGTGACCCACGGGGATTCGGCCCCGTCGTCGGTCAACCGTTACCTCCTCCCCCACGAACACCAAGTCATCATGGTCCGGCGCCATCCCGCCGTTCTCCTGCGCCCGGTCGCCGAGATCTTTGGTGGGCTCATCCTCGCCGGAGTCCTCAGCAAGTTCCTGAGCGACAACGGTGCGAGCCAGGCCCTCGCCCTCGTCTGGTGGGCCTGGCTCCTCCTGCTTGTTCGATTCGTCTGGAAGGTCGCGGAGTGGTCGGTCGACTACTTCGTCGTCACCTCCCAGCGCATGCTTCTCACGACGGGCCTCATCACGCGCAAGGTCGCGATGATGCCCCTGAGCAAGGTCACCGACATGAGCTTCCAGCGCTCGCTCCTCGGCCGCATGCTCGGCTATGGCGAGTTCGTGATGGAGTCGGCCGGCCAGGATCAGGCCCTGCGTACCGTCCCCCACATCCCCTATCCGGAGACCTTGTACCTCGAGGTCTGCCAGATGATCTTCCCCAGCAAGGACGGGGACGACGACTGACCGACGGCGGCCCGTCCGTTATCTCGACACCGTGATCGAACCTTCATCGTCGTGATTCTTGACGGAGGGTTACACGATTCGGTCGCTTCGTGCCATTATGGCGACACTATTGACCCTTCCCCCGCCCTGAGAGACCAGATGCCGAGTCAGGGAACCATCGGCGACCGCGTCCGCGGATTGCGGTTGAGCAGGCGCATGTCACAGGCCCAGTTGGCCGGACCCGACCTGTCCGACAGTTACGTCTCATTGATTGAGTCCGGAAAGCGGACGCCCACACCGGTCGTTGCCCGGCTGCTCGCCGAGCGGCTCGGTTGCACCACCGAGTTCCTGCTCCACGGGATAGAACCCCGGCAGCGCATCGACACCGAGCTCGGCCTCCGACATGCCGAGCTCGAGCTGTATCACGGCGATCCCGCCGTGGCGGCCGACCGCTTCGGCGAGATCGTCAAGGCGGCGGGTGAGGACAACGCGATGCTGGCCGCCCACGCGCGGCTCGGTGTGGCGCGGGCGCTGGAGGCCCAGGGCCGCGTCGGCCGGGCCGTCGAGGCGTACGAGCGGCTGCGCCGCGAGGCCGCAGCGCACCCCGAGCGCCTCGCCGACCTGCCGCTGACGGTCGCGCTGTGCCGTTGCTACCAGCGGGCCGGCGACCGCCTGCGGGCGCGCGACCTCGGCGCCAACGCGCTCGGCCAGATCGACCGGCTCGGCGTGATCGAGGGCGAGCTGGCCATCGAGCTGGCGCTGGCGCTGGTGGAGGCCGAGACCGGCCTGCCGTACGTCGAGCGGGTGCTGTCGACCGCAGGCCCGGCGCGCGCGAGCGACCGCAGCGCGGAGATCCTCGCGCTGTGGCAGGCCAGCGTCACGGCGGCCGAAGGCGAGGACTCGGCCCTGGCCGTGCAGCTCGCCGAGGACGCCCTCGCGGCGGGCCGTCCGGCCCGGATCGCCGTGCGGCGCGCCCGCATCGCGATGCACTGGGCTCGTATCACCGCGGCGGATCCCGAAGGCGCCGATTTGGACCGAGCCAACGACCTCGCGAAGTCCGCGGCGGACGTCTTCGCGGGCTTCCCGGCCGAACGGCAGGAGCACGCGCGGAGCCTCGTGGTGCTGAGTTTCGTACGGTTCCGGACCGGAGACGCGGAATCCGCAGCCGAACTCGCCGGTCAGGCACTGGATCTGTTGGACGGCGCCAAGGGGACCATCGCGGCGAGCGCGAACATGGTTCTCGCCGAGATCGCGTTGGCACGGTCCGAAGATCCGGTTGCCGCGCTGGACCGGGCCCACGACCTGCTGGACGGCGAGGCGCACGACCGGGAGACCGCCCGGGCCTGGCGCATGCTCGGCGACCTGTGGGGCCAGGCCGGTGCCCTCGACCGGCAGACAGGGGCATATCGTAGAGCCCTGGAAGCGGTCGGAATCCGCGTGAACATACCGGGCTCCATGACCACTACGGTGCTCGCTCGATAGCCTCCTGGGGCTCCGGACTTGTTCTGGAGGCTCTGGAATAATGAGGGTCTACCACTCATTCCATCATCGGATGATTGGCAACCCAAAGGAGGCTGACGTGAGCCTGCGGACGGCGCAGCGGGCGTCTCTCGTGGACCAGGTGATCGACCAGCTCAAGGAGCAGATCACCTCCGGCTCCTGGCAGATGAATGCCAAGATTCCCACCGAGACCGTGCTCGCCGAGCACCTCGGAGTCGGCAGGAACACCGTCCGTGAGGCGGTCCGCGCGCTGACCCACGCCGGACTGCTGGAGTGCCGCCAGGGCGACGGCACGTACGTGCGGGCCACCAGCGAGCTGTCGGGTGCGATGGCCAGGCGACTGCGCGCGGCCGAGCAGCTGGAGATCCTGGAGGTCCGGCGCGCCCTCGAGGTCGAGGCGGCCCGGCTCGCCGCGACGCGGCGGACCGACGAGGACGTCGCGTCCATCGAGGCCGCGCTGGCCGAGCGCGAGAAGGCATGGTCGGACGGCGATCCCGACGCGTTCGTCGAGGCCGACCTCGCCTTCCACGTGGCGGTCGTCGAGGCCACGCACAACCGGGTGCTGATCGACCTCTACGTCGACTTCTCCGCGGCACTGCGGGCGAGCATCGCGGCGGCCGGCGGCTCCCTGGAGCAGAACTACATCCCCCACGACGCGATCGTGCGCGCGATCGCCGCCGGCGACGCCACCGCGGCGGAGCGGGCCGGTCACGCGTGCATGGAGCACATCCTCATCGCCCTCACCGACTCGGCCACCCTCACCTCCTGAGCCCCCCGCCCGGCGGGTCCGTCTCGAACGGCACCCGCGGGCGCGAGCAGGGCTCAGCCGAGCCGCAGGGACATGACGAGATAGCGGAAGCCGGGGTCCTCGCCCTCGTCGGTGATCAGCGCGGGACGGGTCGGCGAATCCAAGTGGATGCGCGCTCGCTCGGTCCCGACGCCCGCCAGCCCGTCGAGCAGGAAGTGGGGCTGGAAGGCGATCTGGATGTCCGGACCCTCCAGCTCGGCGTCGACGACCTCCGCGCCCCTGCCGATGTCACCACCCCCGGCCTGGATCAGCACCTGTCCCTGGGAGAACGACAGCCGGACCGCGGCGTTGCGCTCGGCGACCAGCACGACGCGCTTGACGGCCTCCACGAACGGCCCCACCTCCACGTCGGCGTGGATCGTCCACTCCGCGGTCAGCCGGGACCGGTAGTCGATGAACTGGTCGTCCAGCAGGCGCACGGTGGTCGTGCGCCCCTGACTCTCGAAACCCGCCACGTTGTCGCCCAGGCCGATCGCCACCTCGCCGCCGCGCAGCGATCGGGCCACCTCGACCAGCACCCGCGCCGGCACGACCACGCCGTGCCGCGCGTCCTGCCGCTCCGGATGCCACAGGAACTCGCTCGCGGCGATGCGGTAGCGGTCGGTGGCGGCCATCGACACCCGCACGCCCTCGATGTCCACACGGATGCCCGTCAGCATGGGCAGCGTGTCGTCGCGGCTCGCGGCGGCGGCCACCTGCCCGACCGCGGTGGCGAAGGCGCCGCCGCCCACGGCGCCGACCTTCTGCGGCATCGGCGGCATCGCGGGGAAGTCCTCGTCCGGCATCGTGATCAGCCCGAACTCCGCGCTGCCACAGGTGAGCACCGCCTCCGACCCGCTTCTGACGATCTCGACGGGCCGGGCGGGCAGGCTCCGGGTGATCTCGGCCAGGACCTTCCCCGGGATCAGCACCCGCCCCGGCTCGGCGACGTCGGCCTCGACGTCGGCACGGGCCGAGACGTCGTAGTCGAAGGCGGACACCCGCAGGTCGTCGCCCGCCTCCAGCAGCAGGCCCGCGAGAACGGGCACGGCGGGCCGGGCGGGCAACACCCGGGCGGCCCACGCCACCGCGTCGGCCAGAACGTCGCGGTTAACCTGGAATTTCATCCCGACCTCCTGCCTGCGCCACGACTCGACCTCAAAAGTAGCGGCCGGCACCGACAATCCGGCCGGTTCTACTTGCTGTTCAGGAAGGCGAGCACGGCGAGGACGCGGCGGTTGTCGTCGTCGGAGGGCGCCAGGCCGAGCTTGGTGAAGATGCTCGCCGTGTGCTTGCCCACCGCGCTGTCGCTGAGGAACAGCCGCTGCCCGATCGCGGCGTTCGACCTGCCCTCGGCCATCAGTTCCAGCACCTCCCGCTCCCGCGGAGTGAGCCGGCCGAGCGGTTCGTTGCGCGCGTTGCTCGCCAGGAGCCGGGCGATCACCTCGGGGTCCATGGCCGTCCCTCCGGCCGCGACCCTGCGTACGGCGTCGACGAACTGCTCGCCGTTGAACACCCGGTCCTTCAGCAGGTAGCCGACGCCGCCGGACCCGTCGGCCAGCAACTCCCTGGCGTACAGCTGCTCGACGTGCTGGGAGAGCACGAGGACCGGCAGGCCGGGCACCTGTCGCCGCGCGGCCAGGGCGGCCTGCAGCCCCTCGTCGGTGAAGGTCGGCGGGAGCCGCACGTCCACGACGGCCACGTCGGGACGCTCGCCGACCAGGGCGGCGAGCAGCTCCGGGCCGGACTCGACCGCCGCGACCACCTCGAAGCCGTGCGCGCGCAGCAGGGCGACCAGGCCCTCCCGCAGCAGGTGCAGGTCCTCGGCCAGCACTACCCGCACGCGCCGCCCTCCGCTTCCCTGGTCCGCGCCGTCGTCGCCAGCGCGACGGCCAGCAGGCCGCCGCCGAGCAGAATCATGCCCACGATGACCGGCCACTGGAAGGGCTCGGGCACGTGCAGGCCGAGGAACCAGGACTTCACCGGCGATCCCACGAGCTTCAGCACCATCGCGACCAGCCCCTGCGGGAACAGCGCGATCGGCCACAGCCCCCAGCAGAGGCGGCCGAAGTAGCGCCACGGGGTCATCGGCGCCGTCCGCACCCGGAACGCCCGGGGCAGCTCGATGAAGGCCGTGGTCGGGCCGCCCACCGGGCTGCTCACCGCGAGGACGCCGTCGAACGCCCCGAGCCTGCGCTCGATGCCGCGCAGGCCGGTGCCCTGCTCGGGGTCCGCGCCGCCGTGGCCGTCGTCGGTCACCGTCACGCGCAGCGCCGGGCCCTGCGCGCTCACGTCCACCCACGCCTCGGTCGCGTCGCCGTGCCTGGCGGCGTTGGCCAGCAGCTCGCTCACCGCGAAGTAGGCCGCAGACTCCAGCGGCGCGGAGGCGCGCTCGGGCAGGTCGACCGTGACGTGGGTGCGCAGCGGGCTGTCCAGGGCGAGAGCGCGTACGGCGTCGCCGAGGCCGCGCTCGGCCAGCACCGGGGGATGGATGCCGCGCACCAGCCGCCGGATCTCCTGCAGCGCGGTCGCCGAGGCCTCCCTCGCCTTGCCGAGCAGCGCCCGGGCCGCCTGCGGGTCGCTTTCCAGCAGTTGCTCGGCCGCGCCGATGGTCATGCCGATCGCCACCAGGCGGGCCTGGGCGCCGTCGTGCAGGTCGCGCTCGATCCGGCGCAGCTCCGCCGCCTGCGAGTCGACGGCCTCGGTGCGGGCGGCGTCCAGGCGGCTGACCCGCTGGGCCAGCCTGGCCTTCTCGGTGGGCCCCAGCAGCGCGGCGGCGACCTGGCCGTGCAGGCGCACGGCCCACGGCGCGTACCAGGGCACGACGATCACCGCGAGCAGGACCCAGACCAGGCCCAGGAGGTCGCCGCCCACCACGCGGACGAGGCCGTACGCGGTGGCGAGCAGCGGAGCGGCGGCCACGAGCCCGCTCGTCAACGGCGCGGCGAGCAGATAGGCGAAGTCGCGCCAGGTGGCGGGGTCCTTCGTCATCCAGTGCCACCGCAGGTTGAAGGCCGGGATCGTCGGCCGCTTGTACAGCGTGCGGCCGTCGCGATACCACCCGTCGTGCTGCGGTACCGGCGGGGGCGGCTCGGGCCGGTACGGCTCGTCGATCGATATGCCCGACCAGCGCGCCGCCAGCCGGCGTTGCAGCCGGGTCACGGCCCGCGCGAGCCGTACGGCCGGGGGAAAGACGATCACCAGGCCGACCGCGAAGGTGAGCAGCACCGCCGCCAGCATCGTCAGGCCGGCGGCCAGGCCCGCCAGAGCGAGCCCGGCGAGGGCGGTGCTCCGTGCCAGGGCGGTGAGGGCCGAGCGAGCTGAGGTCATGCCTTCAGTCTGGGGGCTGCCGCCGGGCCGGCACAGTGGCCCGAGCCGCCCGATGGGGGTGGAGAAAAGTGCACCCCCACCGGGTCCGCAGCCGCATTCCGGGCCGCCCGCCCGGTTCCTAGCGTCGTCGGCATGGCAATCATCACCGTGGACCACCTCCGCAAGACGTACGGAACGCGGGTGGCGGTCGAGGACGTGTCGTTCTCCGTGGAGGAGGGCGAGGTCTTCGGCATCGTGGGCCGGAACGGAGCGGGCAAGACGACGACGGTCGAGTGCGTCGCCGGGCTGCGCACGCCCACCGCGGGCACCGTCACCGTGGACGCGGACCTGAAGGAACAGGTCGGCGTGCAGCTCCAGGAGTGCTCGCTGCCCGACAAGATCCGGGTCGGGGAGGCGCTGGCGCTCTACGCCTCGTTCTACTCCCGCCCGGCCGACTGGCGGGCCCTGGCCGAGGAGGCCGGGCTCGACCTCCGCGCGCCCTTCGGCAAGCTGTCCGGCGGGCAGCGCCAGCGGCTGTCGGTCGCGCTCGCGCTGGTCGGAAGCCCCCGCGTCGCGATACTCGACGAGCTCACCACCGGCCTCGACCCGCGAGCCCGCCGCGAGACGTGGGACCTGGTCGCCAGGGTCAGGGAGCGCGGCGTGACCGTCCTGCTCGTGACCCACTTCATGGAGGAGGTGGAGCGCCTGTGCGACCGGGTCGCGGTCATCTCCCGGGGGCGCGTGCGGGCGGTGGACACCCCCGCCGGGCTGGTCGCCCGCGCCGGCGGCGAGCAGCGTCTGGTCTTCGAGACCGACGAGCCCGTCGACGGCCTGCGGGCGCTGCCCGAGGTGGCGTCCGTCACCAGGAACGGCGCGGAGGTCACCGTCACCGGCACCGGCGACCTGCTGAGCGCCGTCGCCGCCGTGCTGCCCCCGTCCCGCACCCGTGGCCTGCGCATGGAGCGCACCACCCTCGACGACGCGTTCCTCACCCTCACCGAGCCCACCACCGAGCCCACCACCGAGCCCACCAGCGAGCCCGTCACCGGGCCGCTCACCGGCAGCCAGGAGAAGTCATGACCAGAGCCCTGACGAGACTCACGACCGTGGAGGCCCGGCTCTTCCTCCGCGAGCCGATGGCGGTGTTCTTCGCGATCGTGCTGCCGGTGGGCTTGCTGCTGGGGCTCGGCACGACGATCCCCGGCTTCCGCGACGCGGATCCGTCGCTGGGCGGCCAGCGGTTCGTGGACGCGCCCTTCACCGCGATGATGGTGCTGCTGTCGATCGTGACGCTCGGGCTGAGCGTGCTGCCGGGCACCCTGGTGATCTACCGGGAACGCGGCGTGCTGCGGCGGCTGTCCACCACACCGGTGCGTCCCGGCGCGCTGCTGGCGGCCCAACTGCTGATCAACGTGGTCGTGTCCGTGGTCGCCACCACGCTGACACTGGCGCTGGGTCACCTGATCCTCGGCGTGCCGCTGCCCGGCTCGCCCTGGGCGTTCGTGGCGATCTTCGTCCTCGGCACGCTCACCATGCTCACCATCGGCCTGCTGCTGGCCGCCGTGACGCCGAACTCCCGGGTCGCCCAGGGAGTGGGCTCCGCCCTCATGTTCCCCCTGCTGTTCCTCGCCGGGATGTGGCTGCCCCGGCCGCTCATGCCCGAAATCCTGCGCCGCATCAGCGACTTCACGCCCACGGGCGCCTTCGGGCAGGGGCTGATGGACGCCCTGGGCGGGCATGTCCCCCAGCCGCTCCACCTCGCCGTACTGGCGGGCTGGGCGCTCGCCGCCGGTCTCGCCGCGGCCCGGCTGTTCCGCTGGGAGTAGTCGATGCCGCCCGGGCGGCCCGGCGCCTACCTCAGGGGTAATCGCCGGGCCGATCGGCGACCGGATAGCGTCCGTGGCGTGACCGTTGCAACGCTTCACCAGCGGCCGTTCGGGGAGCTCCTGCGCCAGTGGCGCGAGCACCGGCGGCTGAGCCAGCTCGATCTGTCGAACCAGGCCGAGATCTCCACCCGGCACATCAGCTTCCTGGAGACCGGCCGGGCCACGCCGAGCCGCGACATGGTGCTCCATCTCTCCGAGCACCTGGACCTTCCGCTCCGCGAGCGCAACCACCTGCTGCTGGCCGCCGGATATGCCCCCGTCTACACCGAGTCGCCGCTCGACTCACCGGGGATGGCGGCGGTGTGCGAGGCGATCCGGCGGCTGCTGTCGGCCCACGACCCCTATCCGGCCGTGGTGGTGGACCGTACCTGGGAGCTCGTCGACGCGAACGAGGGCATCGCACTGCTGGCCGAGGGCGTGGACCCCGACCTGCTGAGCAACGTGCTGCGGGCGAGCCTGCACCCGGAAGGGCTCGCTCCGCACATCCTGAACCTGGGCGAGTGGCGGGCGCACCTGCTCGGACGGCTGCGCCGGCAGATCACGCTCACCGCCGACCCGCGGCTCACCGAGCTGTACGCCGAGCTGCGCGACTACCCCTGCGACCAGCCGGAGCCGGAGGTGGAGCTGCCCGGCCCCGGGGACATCCTCGTGCCGCTCCGGGTGCGGCGGGCCGGGCGGGAGCTGTCGTTCTTCAGCATCGTGGCGACCTTCGGCACTCCGCTCGACATCACGGTCTCCGAGCTGGCCATCGAGTCGTTCTACCCGGCCGATCCCACGACGGCGGCTTTCCTGCGCGACACCTCTTCGTGATCATCTGGCGTCCGCGCGGCGATCCGGCCCTGCCACAATTCCCCCATCAAGCCATGCCCAATAAGGGGAGACAAGGGTGCCCGCACGGGTGCTGACCAACACGTTCCACGTGGACGCCGCGCCGGAGGAGGTGTTCGAGCACCTCACCACGCCGGAGAGCTACATCGGCCTGTCGCCGCTCGTCGTCGCCGTGCGGGACGTCGACACCTCCGAGCCGGGGGTGGTGCGCTACACCTCCATCGAGCGGTTCCGCTTCCTCGGCCTGAAGTACGACAACCCCATCGCGGTCACGCTGCTGACCGAGCACCTGGCCGGGGGACTGTCCGTACGGGGACAGGTGCGCAGCCCCGGCGGCGTCCACATGGGCTATCGGTTCGACCTGTCCCCAGAGGCGGGCGGCACGCGGATGGACGACCGGCTGGACCTGAGCGCGCCGTGGCTCGTGGTGGGGTTCGCGGCGGGCCAGGCGCGGAAGGTGCAGCTCGCCAGGGCCCGGATCCTCGCCGAACGGCTGTCCGGGCGGTCGACGCGCGGTTCGTGAACGGCTCCGGCGACTCGGCGTACGCCGCGGTCGCGAGCGCCGGGTCGAGAGCGGCGGGCTCGATGCCATAAGTGCTGGGTGCGATGTCCGTCCTGACCGCCGCTCTCCGGCGTGAGAAGCTGAAGCCCCCACCATTGCCCCGGAGGTACCCCATGCTCGTGCTGGCGCACGTCAGCGACATCCACATCGACGGAAGCGAGCGGAACACCTCGCGCGCCGCCCGCGCGCTCACCTACGCGCGGTCGCTGCGGCCCGACGCGATCGTGCTCACCGGCGACCTGGCGGACCACGGCGCGATGGAGGAGTACGAGACCGTCCGCGAGCTGATCGCCGGTGACGACGTGCCGCTCGTGCTGTGCCCGGGCAACCACGACGCACGGGGGAACCTCCGCAAGGTCCTGCTGGAGCAGGACGGCGACCACCCGGTCAACCAGGCGATCAACCTCGACCACGCGACGATCGCGCTGTGCGACTCCAGCATCCCCGGCCGCCCCGAGGGCGCGCTGGACGACGACACCCTGGCCTGGCTCGACTCCGTGCTCGCCGCCACCCCCGGCGTCCCGGCCTTCGTCGGCATGCACCACCCGCCCGTCGCGCTCGGCATCCCGTACGTGGACGAGATCCGGCTGGGGCGGCCGGAGGGCCTGGCGGAGGTCCTGGGCCGCCACCCGCACGCCATCGCCGTGCTGGCCGGGCACGCCCACACGGCCGCGGCGACGACGTTCGCCGGGCTGCCGCTGCTGGTCGCGCCGGGGGTGGTCAGCACCGCGCTGCTGCCGTCCGAGACCTCGGCGCACCCTCCGGTGGACTACGACCTGCCGCCGGCCATCGCCCTGCACGTGCTGGACGACGGCCGGATCACCACGCACTACCGGCCCGTCCCCTAGTTAGACCTTCGTGATGCGGACGGCGTCGGCGACGACGTAGCCGGTGGCGGAGGTCCACCGGCTCACGCCGACCACCTTCGAAGTCCCGGCGGACAGCGTGAACGTGCCGAGCGAGCGCCACTGGCCGCCGCCCGTCCGCTGATCCACCGCGACCGTACGGTTGCCGCTCGACGTCGCCACGATGTACGGCGTCGCGCTGTTGTAGCCGGGGTCGGACGGATACCAGACCTCGACCCGGTAGCTCCCGGCGCTGGGGATCGTGGCGGTGAACCAGGCCGGGTCGCTGGCGGCCACGGGGGTGGCGAAGCGGTAGTCGGCGCCGTACCGCTGGGCGGAGTAGGCCGAGGTGCCCCAGGCCGAGCCCGCGGTGAAGGACGTCCCGGCGTTGTCGACCACGATCGCGGACGCCCCGGTGGCGGTCGCACCACCGCTGGGCGCGCTCTCCTGCCGCCATCGGTCGAGCGCGGTGACGTAGTAGGTGACGGTGCCCGTCGCGGTGGTGTCGGTGTAGCTCGTCTGCCTGGTCGTGGTCAGCAGGTTGCGGGCGTCGGCGATGGAGCACGGATCGGCCGTCGGGACCGCGCCGTCGACCCGGTAGACCGCGTACGAGGAGCCGCTGCCCTGCCAGGAGAGGGTGACGCCGGTCGAGGTGCGGACGGCGGAGGTGCTCGACGGAGCGGGGGGCGGGTTGCCGGTGCCCCGCGCGGGCGGGAGCGCCGGCCGGGAGTAGTGGGCCGCCACGAGGGCCGAGAAGCCCCCGATCCGGTCCGCCCTGACGTCCTTGGCGCTGAAGTAGACGTCGCCGGTCACCTCGGGGTGCTTCCTGTTGTCGTAGAGGTGGTCGCTGAGCTCGGCCGGGTCCTGCCAGGCGGCGTCCTGGCCGCTCGCGCCGACCCGGTAGGCGGCCTGGCCGACGACCAGGCCGACGCCGGTCCCCCTGACGACGTCGGACCACCAGGCTGTGAGCACCTCGTACGCGGCGGGGCCGTAGCCGATGTTCCAGTAGATCTGCGGCGCGACGTAGTCCACCCAGCCCTGCTTCACCCACAGCCTGGTGTCGGCGTAGATCGCGTCGTACGACTGCAGCCCGGAGGTCCGGGAGCCGAGCGGGTCGGTGGTGGAGTTACGCCAGATGCCGAACGGGCTGACGCCGAAGGACACCCACGGCTTGGCCGCGTGGACGCGCTGGTCCAGCTCCCGTACGAGCCGGTCGACGTTGTCGCGGCGCCAGTCGCCGATGTCGGAGAAGCCTCCGCCGTACCGGCTGAAGGTGGCGGAGTCGGGGAGGGCCTGGCCGCTCACCGGATAGGGGTAGAAGTAGTCGTCGAGGTGGACGCCGTCGATGTCGTATCGGGTGACGGCGTCCATGATGGCGTCCTCGATGAAGGCCCTGACCTCGGGGATGCCGGGGTTGTAGTAGAGCTTGCCGCCGTACGCGAAGCGCCAGTCGGGATGCACGCGGGCCGGGTGGGTGGAGACCAGCGTGGCCGGGTCGTCGTCGTTGGCGACGCGGTACGGGTTGAACCAGGCGTGCAGCTCGAGGTCGCGGGCGTGGGCCTCGGCCACCAGGAACGCCAGGGGATCGTAGCCGGGGTCGCGGCCCTGGGCACCGGTCAGCCACTGCGACCACGGCTCGTACGGCGAGGGCCAGAAGGCGTCGGCGGTGGGCCTCACCTGCACCATCACGGCGTTCATGCGCTTGCTGACGGCGAGGTCGAGCCAGGAGCGCAGCTCGGCCTGCTGTGCGGAGACGCTCAGGCCGGTGCGGCTTGGCCAGTCGATGTTGGCGACCGTGGAGATCCACATGGCGCGCAGCTGCCGCTTGGGCGTCGCGGGGTCCGTGGCGCAGGCCGCCGCGGCTTCGGACCGGGGAGTGACGAGAGTGACGACCAGGACGATGAACGTGGCCAGGAGGGTACGCGGAAGCGTGGTCACGAAGGGAAGTTTCAACGCCTTCCCTTGACCATGCAATAGTTTTCAGCCGATCGGAGGGGGCCCAAATCCGGTCACAGCACGACGGCGAAGGCGGAAAGTTTCTTCTTACACGGCTGTGATGTCAATTATCGACATCGTGTCAGAAGTGGCATACGGTGCAGCCGTCACCCCCCTCACCAGGAGCCCCGCATGAGTCTCCCCCTCGCCCGATTAGCCGCCCTCGCCGCCCTCCTCGTCCTCTGTGGCCTCACCGGACGGCCCGCCATGGCGGCCGGGCCCACCCCGCTTCCCGCGGCGTTCGACCGCGCCGCCGCCGCGCACGACGTGCCGCGCGACCTGCTGGTCGCCGTGGCCTACGCCGAGACCCACCTGGACGACCACGGCGGCAAGCCGAGCGCCAGCGGCGGCTACGGCGTCATGCACCTGGTCAGCAACCCCACGGTCCACGCCCTGGAGAAGGCCGCCGAGCTGACCGGGCTGCCGGTCGAGACGCTGCGCTCCGACACCGCGGCCAACGTCATGGGCGGCGCGGCCCTGCTGCGCGCCCACGCCGACGAGCTCGGCCTCGACGAGACCGCGAGGAAGGACGCCGGCCGCTGGTATCAGGCCGTGGCCCGATACTCCAACGCCGCCTCACCCGAGGTCGCCCGCCTCTACGCCGACTCCGTCTACGAGCAGCTCGGCCTCGGGATCAAGGCCCGTGGCGTCACGGTCGCGCCGCGGGAGATCACCGCGGACCGCGGCGCGTACGCCCGGGTCCGCGACCTGAACTCCCCGGTGGAGACGCTCAGCACCGACTACGGCCCCGCCGCGTGGGTGCCGGCCAGCTCCGCCAACTACACCGCCTCGAGCCGCCCGTCGAGCTACGCCATCGACCGGGTGGTCATCCACGTGACCCAGGGCTCGTACGCCGGCACGATCTCCTGGTTCCAGAACTCCGCCGCCCAGGTCTCGGCGCACTACGTGGTCAAGTCGTCGAACGGCGAGATCACGCAGACGGTGCGGGAGAAGGACATCGCCTGGCACGCGGGCAACTGGTCCTACAACACCCGCTCCATCGGGATCGAGCACGAGGGCTACATCAGCGACGCCTCGTGGTTCACCGACGCCATGTATCGCGCCTCCGCGGCGCTGACCCGCGCCATCTGCGACAAGTACGGCATCCCGAAGGACCGCGCGCACATCATCGGCCACAACGAGGTGCCCGGCGCCACCCACACCGACCCCGGCTCCTACTGGAACTGGACGACCTACATGAACTACGTGACCGGCGGCGGCACCCCGTCGTGGTCGGCCACGGTGGACAACTCGAGCGGCCAGTTCACGGCCAGCGCCAACTGGGGCACCTCGTCCTACTCCGGCCAGCGCTACGGCGCCGACTACCGCTTCGCGAACCCCGTGGCCGCGAGCGATCCTGCCTGGTATCAGGTCGCCGTCCCCAGCGCGGGCACCTACCGGGTCGAGGTCTGGTATCCGTCCGACCCCGGCTACAACTCCTCCGCGCCGTACATCGTGGCGACGTCGAGCGGCAACCAGACGGTCTACGTCGACCAGCGCTCCGGCGGCGGCACCTGGCGCAGCCTGGGCACGTTCTCGCTCAACGCCGGCACCTACAACGCCGTCGGCGTCAGTCGCTGGACCTCGGGCACGGGCTACGTCGTGGCCGACGCCGTCCGCGTCACCCGGGTCTGATCCCCCGATGAGCGTCCGTACGGCTCACGCTCCGGGAACGTCGTCGGGGATCCACGAGCCGTGGAAACCGGCGGGCACCCGGCGCGGCAGCCGTACGGACGCCACCTGGGCCAGGTCCGACGCGTCGAGCACGAGCAGTTCTGCGCCGTGCTCGGTGCCCGCGATCGACAGCAGCCAGCCCTCGTCCTCGGCCCTGGCGCCCGAGGCGGGGACGAACACGGCCTCTCCGGGCGAGCGTTCGCCCGTCTGGTGGGCCCGGCTCGTGCCGTTCGCGGTGTCGTACTTCACGATCGCGCCCTTGCCGACCGCGTAGATGTAACGGCTGGTCAGGCCGGTGCGGGTCTCGTTGATCGTGGGGAACTCCACGTCCAGGTCGTCGAGCGGCTCGTCCTTCGCGACGCCGGTGGCGGGGTCGAGCGTCCAGCGGTGCAGAGCCGCGCCCCCGGTGTGGGCGGCCGGGTTGGCCGCGCCGCCGATGGTGGGCCAGAAGCCGCAGAACGCCCCCGGCGAGTAGCGCACCGCGTCGACGACGACGCGCCCGTGCTCGTCCTCGCTCGCGTTGCCCACGTGGAAGACGTAGCAGGGGTCGATCTCGAACCACCGCACGTCGCCGGTCCTGCGGCTCATCACGCCCAGCCGCGCGCCGTACGCGTCGTCCCACCGGTAGGGCATGCCGCGGCCCACCAGGTCGAAGTCGAAGACGACCGGCAGGTCGAGCCACACCACGTGGTGCTCGGTGATCGCGAAGTCGTGGGCCATGGTGGGCCCCGGCACGTCCACCGGCCGGCTCTCCACCAGCTCGCCGTCGGCGGACAGCCGGTGATAGGTGAGATAGGGCGCGGCCCAGCCGTATCCGAAGAAGTGCAGCTCCCCGGTGATCGGGTCCTCCTTCGGGTGGGCGGTCATCGCCGTGGCCAGCCGCCCGCCGAAGTCGCAGGGGCCGACCGTGTCGAGCTCCGGCGTCATCTCGTACGGCAGGCCGTTCTCCACGAGCGCGAGGATCTTGTCGGCGTGCCGGATCACATGGGTGTTGGCGGGGACGGCCGCGAGGTCGACGCCGCGCTCGTGCACGTACGGCGCGCCGGCGAAGCGGGTGGTGCGGACCCAGCGGTTGCGGTACCACTCGGCCCGCCCGTCGCGCAGCCGGATGCCGTGGATCATGCCGTGGCCGACGAACCAGTGCCCGCCGTCCTCGCCGGGGCGGGGGTTGGGGCCGTTGCGGAAGTAGCGGCCGGTGAGCTCGGGCGGCAGCGTGCCCTCGACCGGCAGGTCGATCGCGTCGATCTCGTCGGGCACGGGGGCGAGGCGGCCGGTCAGGTAGGAGGCGGTCATGTCGGTGATTCCCTTCAGGCGGCGTAGCGGGCGCGGACGATCTGGGGGTAGCGGATGGTGAACAGGGCGGGGAGCGCGAAGCCGCAGACCTTCACCGCGATGATCGCGGCGGTGGCGTGCGGGGCGAAGGCGAGCAGCAGGGCGAGGCCGACGGCGTTGAGGGTGAAGCCGACCGCCCACACGGCGGTGATGACGGCGTTGACCCGGTAGAACAGCGGGGTCGCCTGCACCTCGGCCGGGGTCGTCCGGCGGGCGATGCCCAGCGTGAACGGCTTGCGGATGGCCAGCGACCCCCAGGCGGTGAGGGCCAGCCAGGCCACCGAGACGGCCGGGCCGTACTCGCCGAAGGGCGCCGGCGTGACCGTGAACGCGGCGAGCGTCAGACCGGCGAAGAACACCCCAGAGCTGAGTTCGATGACCATCTCGTCCCAGCCGCGCCCCGCCCTGCGGTCGATGGCGAGCAGCACGATCGAGACGAGGAGCGCGGCCGCGGCTCCGAAACGGGCCTCGCCGTTCGTGCTGAGAACGGCGAAGGCGATCCAGGGGAGGAAGGTCAGGACGTAACGGAGCACGGGGAGTTCCTTAGGTTCGACGTTCCAAGAGTGACATGTCGAAAGTAGAACCTCCGCTAGCGACATGTCAACACAGGAATGTACGATCGGACCCATGAGCCTTCGTCATGCCATGCTCGGCCTCCTGTCGGCCGGGCCCGCCAGCGGGTACGACCTGCTGAAGACCTTCGAGCTGTCCCTGGAGAACGTCTGGCCCGCGACCCAGAGCCAGCTCTACGCCGAGCTCGGCCGGCTGGCCAAGGAAGGGCTGGTGCGGGTCGCGGCGGAGGGCCCGCGGGGGCGCAAGGAATACGAGATCACCGAGGAGGGCCGGGCCGAGCTGCGCCACTGGCTGGTCGAGGTGCCGCCCACCCTGACCCGGCGCAGCGACATGCTGCTGCGCGTCTTCTTCCTCGACCAGGTCGGCGCCGACGCCGCCCGCGGCTACCTGGAGCGGCTGGCCGAGCGGGCCGTCCACGAGCACGACCAGCTCCGCGGCATCCGCGAGTTCGTGATCAGCCAGGGCGACGACGCGCTGCGGCTCTACGGCGACATCGCGCTGGAGTGGGGCCTGCGCCTGACCGCCGCGCAGCGCGACTGGGCCGAGTGGGCGGCCGGGCGGGTGGGGGCACTCGAACACGAGAAGGCCGGGCAGGCCGGAGCCGAGTGACAACTTCCGGGGCCCCGGCGTACCGGGACGTGTGCGCCGGGTACTAGCCCGCCGACCCGCAGAACACCTTGACGGCGATCCCCATGACCTCCGGGGTCGTCGGGTTGCGGGTAGAGGGGTTGATCGACAGGGTCAGCGACGTGCCCGAGTCCGACCGGAACGCGAACGTCAGATAACCGATCAGCTCCCCGCTGTGCCCCCACACCGTGCCGCACGGGAGCCGGTAGGCCTGCAGCCCGAGCCCGTAGCCGAATCCGGCTCCCGTCTCCACCGTCGTGCGCATCGCCTGCAAGGACGCGTCGCTGATCAGCTCGCCGCCGAGCAGCGCCGACATGAACCGCTCCAGGTCCGCGGCGGTCGAGATCATCTCCCCGGCGGCCCAGTCCAGCGAGGGATTCATCCGCGTCGCGTCCACCAGGCCGGGCAGCGGCTCGTACCCCTTGGCGTGCGGTGACGGCAGCCCTGCCCGGTCGCCCGGCACCACCGTGTGGCGCAGCCCCAGCGGGCGCAGGATCCGGCGCGTGACCTCCTCGCCGTACGGGTGGCCGGTCAGCTTCTCCACCAGCAGCCCGAGCACGACGTAGTTGGTGTTGGAGTAGTGCCACTTCCCGTCGTCGGGGAGCTTCTTGGCGAAGGCCACCCTGAGCAGTTCGCGCGGCTCGTAGGAGCGGAACCGGGCGTCGCCGCGCCAGCGGTTGGTCGAGTATCCGGGCTCGCTCATGTAGTCGTACAGGTGGCTGGTGTGGTTGAGGAGCCGCCGGACGGTGATCTGCTCGCCGCCCGGCACAAGACCGGGGAGGTACTCGTCAATGGGGTCGTCGAGCCGCACCTTGCCCTCGTCCACGAGCTGGAGCACCACCGTCGCGACGAAGGTCTTGGTGACGCTGCCGATCCGGAAGTAGCCGTTGGGCGAGGGCCGACCACCGCGCTCGATGTCGCGCACGCCCGCGGTGCCCGACCAGGTGCGGCCGCCGTCGGAGACCCGCGCCAGGGCGGCCGTCGCCCCGCCGCCCGCCACGATCTTCTCCAGGTCGGGGCGTACGTCCACGGCCTGGCCGCCCGCCGCGACGCTCATCGCCACCAGCACGTTCGTCATCGTCTGCATCATGTGATCGACGCTATGGAGATCGGCGTCGCGGAGGAATGCGGTGCGCCGCCCACTCGACCTGCGGAAAACCGCAGGGTTCAGGAGCCGAGGTAGCGCAGCACGGCCAGGACCCGGCGGCTGTAGCCGGTCGTGTGCGACAGCGCGAGCTTGTCGAACAGCGCGTTGACGTGCTTTTCCACCGCGCTCTGCGACACGTGCAGGGATCCGGCGATCGAGGCGTTGGTCAGGCCCTGGGCCATGAGCTCGAGCACCTGGCGCTCGCGGGCGGTGAGCTGGGCCAGCGGGTCGGCGTGGCTGGTGCGCGCGAGCAACTGGCGCACCACCTCCGGGTCGAACGCCGTCCCGCCCGCGCCCACCCGCTCGAGCGCGTCCAGGAAGTCGCCGACCTGGGCCACGCGGTCCTTGAGCAGGTAGCCGACGCCGTCGATGCTGCCGCTCATCAGCTCGGTGGCGTACTTCTTCTCGACGTACTGCGACAGCACCAGCACCTTGACCTCCGGCCGGCGCCGCCGGATCTCCAGCGCGGCGCGCAGGCCCTCGTCGGTGTGGGTGGGCGGCATGCGTACGTCGACCACCACCGCGTCGGGCCTGTCGCCGTCCACCGCCTCCAGGAGCGCGTCGGCGTCGCCCACCGCGGCCAGGACGTCGTGGCCTTCCTCCTTCAGCAGCCGCACCAGGCCCTCGCGCAACAGCGCCGAGTCCTCGGCCAGCATCACCCGCACGGCAACTCCGCTTCGATCACAGTGGGCCCGCCGGGCGGACTGGTCACGGTGAACCGGCCGTCAAGCGCGGCCACCCGCCGCGCCAGCCCGGTCAGCCCGCCGCCGGTGGCGTCGGCTCCGCCCACGCCGTCGTCCTCCGCTCGCACGACGACCATCGTGCCTTCCTGACGTACGTCGATGGTGACCAGGGTGGCCCGGGAGTGCTTGGCCGCGTTCGTCACCGCCTCGCTGGCCACGAAGTAGGCGGCGGCCTCCACCACCGACGGGGGCCGCTCCGGCAGCGCGCAGGTCACCGTGACCTTGACCGGCGCCCGCTCGGCCACGCCGGCGAGCGCCTCCTCCAGCCCGTGCGCGTCCAGCCCCGACGGGTACACCCGCCAGGCCACCTCGCGCAGCTCGACCAGCGCCTGCTGAGCCTGCTCGTGGACCTGCTCCAGCAGCTCGGGGCGGCCCCGGCGGGCGCGTCCCGCGAGCATGGACAGCGCCACCAGCCGCTGCTGCACCCCGTCGTGGAGATCGCGCTCGATCCGCCGCCGCTCGGCGTCGACCGCCGCGACCACCCCGGCGCGGCTCTCGGTCAGTTCGGCGATCCGCCGCCGGAGCGCCTCGGCGGGGTCGGGAGCGAGCAGGCGTACGGCGAGCCGCCGCTCCAGTGCGTCCACCCCCACCAGGCCGGACACGTCCAGGAAAAGCAGGACGACGCCCGCGAGGAGGAAGTAGGCCAGCAACGGCGGGGTGGGCAGCATGCCGTCGAACGCCTCCCCGCGCCCCCAAGACCATGCCAGCCTGACCGCCGTACCGACGCCGACCACCAGCAGCAGCACCACCAGGCCGCCCAGGAGGCCCACGGGCGCCCGGGCAGCCAGGAAGCGCAGCTCACCCTCCTCGGTGCGGCCCGGAAGGTCCAGGCGCAGCCGCCGCAACTCCAGGCCGGTCAGCCGTGCGGCCGTCGCGCGCACCGCGGGACGGCCGGCGAACGGCACCGCCACCAGGACGAAGACCAACCCCGGAAGGGCGGTGACCGCGCCTGCGGCCACCGCCCCGACGAGCCTCAGCGCTCTAACCGTCCAGCGCATGCCGCCCCTTGCGCCGCTCACTCAGCCGTACGCCCACGAAGACCAGCACGGCCAGCAGCACCGTGGCGACGACCGCGTTGGTGCCCACGCTCACGTACTTCTCCACCAGAGACCAGTTCTCGCCGAGCGTCCAGCCTGCCAGTACGAAGAGGGTGTTCCAGAGCAGGCTCCCTGCCGTGGTCAGGAGCGTGAAGACGCCCAGCGGCATGCGTTCCACCCCGGCGGGAACGGAGATCAGGCTGCGGAAGATCGGGATCATCCGGCCGAAGAACACCGTCTTGCGCCCGTGCTTGAGGAACCAGGCCTCGGTCTTGGTGATGTCGGAGACCTTCAGCAGCGGGATCCGCGCGGCCAGGGCCAGCGTGCGCTCACGACCGAGCAGCGCGCCCACCCAGTACAGCGCCAGCCCCCCGGCCACCGAGCCGGCCGTGGTCCACAGCAGGACGGCGAGCAGGTTCATCTCACCCCGGGAGGCGGTGAAACCGGCCAGCGGCAGGATCACCTCACTGGGGAGGGGCGGGAAGAGGTTCTCCAGCGCGATCGCGATCGCGGCCCCCGGCGCGCCGAGCAGCTCCATCAGGTGAATCAGCCATTCCGTCATGCGCCCGAGACTAGGAACGATCAGGGCAGAGCCACCATGAGGCGCGTGGCCGTTCAGGGGTGGGGAAAACCACAGCCGCCGTGCGTACGCGCGCAGTCGGCGTGATCTAGAGGGTGGCGCGGGGAGCCAGGCCCCGGAGCAGGGCGTCGAGCGCGCGGTCGAAGCGCTCCTGATGGTCCTCGGGAGTGCCGAGCCCGGCGCGCAGCGCCTCGGCCAGCACGGGATACTCCCCCGGGTCGAGGCTCTCCATCACGCCGGCGACGTCCGGCTCGTCGTGCCCCGGCGTACGTCCGGCCTCGGCCAGCGTGTGCCCCACGACGAACGTCGCCACCGCGTTGACGAGTTGGAGCCCCTCCAGTGCGCCGAACCCCTCGGCCCGCAGCGCGGCCGCGATCCGTTCCACGGTCGCGAGGCCGCCGGGTGCGAGCACCGGCCGGGTGGCGACCAGCGGCAGCAGGGCGGGGTGCGCGAGCAGCTCCCGCCGGATCGCGACCGCGAAGGCGCGAAGCCACTCCCGCCACGGGCCCACCGGCTCGACCGTGACCCGCGAGACCGCCATGTCGATGAGTCCGTCCAGGACGGCGTCCTTGTTCGGCACGTAGTAGTAGAGCGTCATCGCCTCCACGCCCAGCTCGGCGCCGAGCTTGCGCATCGACAGCGCCGCGATGCCCTCCCTGTCGACCAGGGCCAGCGCGGCGGCGAGCACCTTCTCCCGGGACAGTCCCACTCGCGGCATCGGGCCTCCCCTTGACGTCTCTTACGTCGTAAGAATATCGTCCTCTTACACCGTAAGAAAACGAAGGGAGCACCCATGAGCACCGCCGCGAAGACCGTCGCCCAGGGGCTGTTCGACGCGATCAACGACCGGAGGCTGGGCGACCTGCGCCGCTACATGACCGACGACGTGATCGACCACAACAAGGTGATCCACGGGGAGCCCGACGAGCCGGGCGCGGCGTTCGACGCCATCGCCCAGCAGCTCGACGCGTTCGACCCGTTCCACCTGAAGGTCGAGGAGATGATCGGCGAGGGCGACCGGGTGGCCGTGCGGCTGACGATGTCGGGGGTGAACTCCGGCTCCCACCCGCGCATGCCGGAGCCCACCCACCGCTCGTTCACCGTCGAGGCGATCTTCATCCTCACCCTGCGGGACGGGAAGATCTCCGAGATGCGCGCCGTGAGCGACCGCCTGGGCATGTTCTTCCAGCTCGGCTGGGACTGGCCCGAGATCGACTGACCGGTGACGCCTTCGGCCCCGAAGGCCTCAGGTTCCCGCCCCGGCGGCCTCGCGGTCGAACGCGTGCCCGCCGCCCGGTCGGCGCATGATGACGACGTCAGTGAGTGGCCATGTCCACGAAGCGGCTGTAGTGGCCCTGGAAGGCCACCGTGACCGTGGCCGTGGGGCCGTTTCGGTGCTTGGCCACGATCAGGTCGGCCTCGCCCGCGCGTGGCGACTCCCGCTCGTACGCGTCCTCCCGGTGCAGCAGGATGACCATGTCGGCGTCCTGCTCGATGGAGCCCGATTCACGTAGGTCCGACACTTGCGGGCGCTTGTCCGTACGCTGCTCGGGACCACGGTTGAGCTGGGAGATCGCGATGACCGGCACCTCAAGCTCCTTGGCCAGCAGCTTCAGGGCCCGGGACAGCTCCGAGACCTCCTGCTGACGGCTCTCGGTCTTCTTGGGCGAGCTCATGAGCTGGAGATAGTCGACGATCACGAAGCGCAGGTCGTGACGCTGCTTGAGGCGGCGGCACTTGGCCCGGATCTCCATCATCGACATGTTCGGGGAGTCGTCGATGAACAGCGGCGCCTCGGCGACCTCGCCCATGCGGCGGGCCATCCGCGTCCAGTCGTCGTCGCTCATCATGCCCGAGCGCATCGTGTGCAGCGCCACCCGCGCCTCGGCGGACAGCAGACGCATGGTGATCTCGTTGCGCGACATCTCCAGCGAGAAGATGACCGTGGTCATCCCATGCTTGATCGCCGCAGATCGGGCGAAATCCAGACCTAGGGTGCTTTTTCCGATCGCGGGGCGGGCGGCCACGACGATCATCTGACCGGGGTGGAGGCCGTTGGTCAGGGCGTCGAGGTCCTGGAAGCCGGTAGGGACGCCGACCATCTGGCCGCCGCGGCTGCCGATGGCCTCGATCTCGTCGAGCGCCGACGGCATGATCTCCGACAGCGGAAGGTAGTCCTCGGACGTGCGGCGCTCGGTGACCTTGTAGATCTCGGCCTGCGCGCGGTCGACCAGGTCGTCGACCTCCTCGCCCTGGCCGCCGTACCCGTAGGAGACGATGCGGGTGCCGGCCTCGATGAGGCGGCGCAGGACGGCCTGCTCCCGGACGATCTTGGCGTAGTAGCCGGCGTTGGCGGCGGTGGGCACGATCGCGGTCAGCGTGTGCAGGTACGCACCGCCGCCGACCCGGGCGACCTCGCCACGCTTCTGCAACTCGTCGAAGACGGTCACCGAGTCGGCAGGCTCGCCCCGGCCGTACAGGTCGGTGATCACCTCGAAGACGATCTGGTGGGCCGGCCGGTAGAAGTCGTCGGCGCGCAGCACCTCGATGACGTCGGCGATGGCATCCTTGGACAGCAGCATGCCGCCCAGCACCGACTGCTCGGCCTCGATGTTGTGTGGCGGCGTCCGCTCGAACATCGAATCGGAGCCTCCCGATCCCCCCGGGAAGTCGAGCACGCTCACCCTCACACCCCCTGCCCACCGGTCACGGCAACCCCAGCCCGGTGCGCAAGTCTCCCCAACCCCAGGGCCGGGCGGCAACTTGACCAGTGGACAACCCTGTGGACAACGTGTGCAGTCCGCTCCCCGGACATGTGAAAACCCTGGGGACGACCCTGTGGACAGCGATGTGACCGCGTCGGGGAGATCCGCTCCCACCTGGGATTTCGATATCCACGGCCTGTGGAAGAAAGAAAGTCACCGGAGATTCGCGATACCGATCGAGCATGGCTCCGTAAGCCGCAAAATAGGCTTATGCCACTTACCTCCGGAACGGGACACGGCCGTGCCCACGACAGGGAGATCCTCAGGCTCGCGATCCCGGCGTTCGGGGCACTGGTGGCCGAGCCGCTCTTCCTGCTCACCGACTCCGTCATCGTCGGCCACCTCCCCGATCCTGCGCTCGGCGCTCTCGGCGTGGCCAGCGCGGCCCTGTCAGCTCTCGTCGGGCTGTGCGTGTTCCTCGCGTACGCCACCACGGCCGCGGTCGCGCGGAGGCTGGGGGCGGGGGACGTCAGGCAGGCGATGCGCCAGGGGATGGACGGCCTGTGGCTGGCCGCGATCATCGGCCTGGCCGTCAGTGTGGCGTGCTGGCCTCTTGCTCCGTTTATCGTACACCTGTTCGGAGCGACGGGCCAGCTCGCCACGCAGGCCGTCACCTATCTGCGCATCAGTCTCCTGGGCACCCCCGCGATGCTGCTGGTCCTCGCCGGCACCGGCGTGCTGCGCGGGCTGCAGGACACCCGCACGCCGCTGGCCGTGTCCGTCGCGTCGTTCGTACTGAACGGGCTGCTCAACGTCTGGTTCGTGCTCGGCCTCGGCTGGGGGATCGCCGGGTCGGCCTGGGGCACGGTCGTCGCGCAGTCCCTGGCCGCCGCGACCTACCTCGCGCTGGTCGTGCGGACCGCCCGGGCGCACGGCGCCTCGCTGCTGCCCGACCTCGCCGGAGTGCGGGCCGCCGGCGCCGCCGGGTTCGCACTGGTCGTCCGTACGGCATGCCTGCAGGCCGTGCTGCTCGTCGCCACCTCGATCGCCACCCGGATGGGCGACGACCAGATCGGCGCGCACACGATCGCCGCCCGGATCTGGACATTCCTCGCCTTCGCCCTCGACGCCATCGCGATCGCGGGGCAGGCCATCACGGGCCGCGCGCTGGGCGCGGGCGACACGTCGGGCACCCGGGCGGCCACCAGGCGCATGGTGATGTGGGGCGTCGGGTGCGGCGTCGTGTTCTGCGCGGCCGTCCTGCTGGCGCGCCCGCTGGTCCCGGCCCTGTTCGACGCGCAAGGCGAGGCGGCCACCGAGCTGCTCGCCGTGCTGTGGCCGGTCGCGCTCCTGCAGCCGATCGCGGGCGTCGTGTTCGTGCTCGACGGGGTGCTCATCGGGGCCGGCGACCAGCGCTACCTCGCCTGGGCGGGGTTGTGGACGACGCTGGCCTACCTGCCGTTCGCCGCCGTCGCGGGCACCCTGGTCGCCCTGTGGATCGCGCTCGGCGTCTGGATGGCCGCCCGGCTCGTCACGCTCGCCCTCCGCGCGTACGGCACCACCTGGATGGTCACCGGCGGGACGGCCGCCTGACTCACATGCGGCGGGCCTCCAGCACGCGCTGGAGGAACGCCTGGGTGCGTGGATGCTCCGGCGCGCTGAAGATCTGCTCGGGCGGGCCGCTCTCCAGCAGCACGCCGCCCTCCAGGAAACACACGGCGTCGGCGATGTCGCGGGCGAACCCCATCTCGTGGGTGGCCAGGATCATCGTCATCCCGGTCTCCTTGAGCTCGCGGATCACCCCGAGCACCTCGGTGACCAGCGTGGGGTCGAGCGCGGAGGTGACCTCGTCGAGCAGGAGCAGGCGGGGGTTGGTCGCGACCGCGCGGATCACGGCGACCCGCTGCTGCTGGCCGCCGGACAGCCGGTCGGGATACTCCCCCGCCTTGTCGGCCAGCCCGAAGCGGTCGAGCAGCTCCCGTGCCCGTGCCTCGGCCTCCTCTGGCCGCACGCCGTGCACCTTGCGCGGCGCGAGCGTGATGTTGTCGAGCACGGTCATGTGCGGGAACAGGTTGTACGCCTGGAACACCATGCCGATACGGCGGCGCACGTCGTCCGCGTCGGCCCGGACGTCGGTGATCTCGGTGTCGTCGAGGTAGATGGCGCCGTCGTCGATCGTCTCCAGCAGGTTGACGCAGCGCAGCAGCGTCGACTTGCCCGAGCCGGACGCGCCGATCAGGCAGACCACCTCGTGCGGGGCGACCTCCAGGTCGATCCCGCGCAGCACGCTCTGCCCGTGGTAGTGCTTCCAGACGCCCTCGATGGTGAGCAGGCTCATGCCGTGCCGCCTCCCGTCTGGCGCCGCTCGACCCGCGCCGCGAGGTGGTCGGTGAACCGCGCCATCGGCACCGTCAGCGCGATGAACAGCAGCGCGGCTACCAGGTAGGGCGTGTAGTTGAAGGAGGAAGCGACGTGGATCTGCGCCTGCCGCACCGCCTCCAGCGGGCCGAGCACGGAGACCAGCGCGCTCTCCTTCTGCAGGGCGACGAAATCGTTGAGCAGGGGCGGGACCACCCGGCGGACGGCCTGCGGCAGCACCACGTAACGCATGGTCTGCCCGTGTGTGAGCGCCAGCGACCGCGCCGCCGCCCGCTGACTGGGGTGCACCGACTCGATCCCCGCCCGGAACACCTCCGCGACGTACGCGCTGTAGGACAGCACGAGTGCGATGATGCCGAGCGTGACCGGGTCGCTCGGCGCGCCCTGCAACTGGAGCGCGGGAATGCCGAACCCGACCAGATAGATGAGCAGGATGGTCGGGATGCCGCGGAAGATGTCGGTGTAGAGCACGGCCAGCACGCGCAGCGGGAAGAACACCGGCGAGCGCAGGCCACGCACCAGCGCGACGAGGAGCCCCAGCACCAGGATGAACACCTCGGCGATGAGGAAAATCTTGATATTGAGCAGGATCCCGCGCAGCACGTCGGGCACCGCCTGGACGAACGCCTCGGGGCTGAAGAAGGTCTCCCGCACCCGCGGCCACCCTGGCGACGAGGTGATCCCGACGACCAGGATGACCGCCACGACGATCGTGGACGCAGTGGCGACCGAAATGGACCGCCGCGCCCGGCCGCGCAGCTCCGCCTCCCGGCGGAGCTGCCGCTCACTCTTCGTCCAGACAGGCTCCACGTCCTCCGCCGACGCGGGCGAGGCCGCGGCCTCCCCGTCGGTCACTTCAGCTCCGGCGCGCCCGCGGCGGCGGTCAGCCACTGGCTCTCGATCTGCGCCAGCTCACCGGACGACTTGAGCTCGCCGAGCGCCTTGTCGACGCAGCTCACCAGAGGGCTGCCCTTCTGGAACAGCAGGCCGAACTCCTCCGGCTGACCGCCGTTCGCGGCGAACTGCCCGACGATCTTCGAGCCCTTCACCTGGGCGGCGGTGACGTAGAAGGCCGTCGGCAGGTCGACGACGATCGCGTCGATCTGCTTGTTCTTCAGCGCGTTGACCGCGTCGACCTGCTGGTTGAACACGCTCGGGTCCTTGGCGGGCTGGATGACCGAGCGCACCGCCTCCAGTGCGGTCGTGCCGGCCTGGACTCCGATCTTGGCGTCCTTGAGCTCGGCGAGGCTCGTGGCGGAGGCGAACTTCGTGCCGTCGAGGGCCACGACGCCCTGCTTGACCGTGTAGTAGCCCTGGCTGAAGTCGACGGCCTTGGCCCGCGCGGGGGTGATCGAGATCTGGTTGACGTCGAAGTCGAATTGCTTGGGCCCCGGAGCGAACGACGAGTCGAACGGCACGACCGTCCAGGTGACCTCGTCCTTGGTGAAGCCCATCTTCTCGGCCACCGCGTAGGTGACCGCGCTCTCGAAGCCCTGCCCGTTGGAGGGGTTGTCGTCCTTGAACCACGGCTCGTACGCCGGCTTGTCGGTGCCGATCGTGAGCTTGCCGGGGGTGGTGAGCTTCAGGCTCTCCTTGGCGCAGGCGTTCGCGGCGGCGGAACCGGCCGGGCTCGCGGCGGCGCTCGCGGTGGTGGAGGTGTCGTCCGCCGGAGCGCAGGCGGCGGCCGCCAGCACGAGGGCGCCGGACGCCAGCAGGAGTGAGGGACGGCGCATCACAGCCTCCATCAGGGGGTCTTTCCACGAAATCCGCTAAATCGGACGGCAAGATACTAGCGTTCCGTATAACCCGCGTTTACCTGAGGGGAATCGCCTCGTCGCCCGGGCGGCTCGGAGAAGCGCGAAGGGCCCCTCCCCGGCGTACGGAGAAGGGCCCTCGACGGACTGCGACGGGTGTCAGCCCGCGACCACCTCGACATCGAGGGTGGCGGCGACCTCCGGGTGCAGCCGGACGCTCACCTTGTGGGTGCCGACGCTCTTGATCGCGTTGCCGATCTCGATGCGACGGCGGTCGAGCTGCGGACCGCCGGCGGCCTTGACGGCCTCGGCGATGTCGCCGGTCGTGACCGAGCCGAACAGCCGGCCCGACTCGCCCGCACGGGTCTTGAGCCGCACCTTGAGGGCGCCGAGCTGGCCGGCGACCTCCTTGGCGGAGCCCAGGTCGCGGATCTCGCGGGCGGCACGCGCCTTCTTCAGCGAGGCGACCTGCGACTCGGCGCCGCGGGTCCACCGGATGGCGAAGCCACGGGGAATGAGGTAGTTGCGGCCGTAGCCGTCCTTGACCTCGACGATGTCGCCGGGAGCGCCGAGGCCGGAGACCTCAGTCGTGAGGATGAGCTTCATTTGTCCTGAGTCTCCTTTCTCAGCGCGCGGTGCTCGTGTACGGCAGCAGGGCCATCTCACGGGCGTTCTTGATAGCGGTCGCCACGTCGCGCTGGTGCTGGGTGCAGTTGCCCGTCACCCGGCGGGCACGGATCTTGCCGCGGTCGGAGATGAACTTCCGTAGCAGCCCCGTGTCCTTGTAGTCGACGTAGGAGATCTTGTCGTGGCAGAAAAGGCAAACCTTCTTCTTGGGCTTGCGGACTGCCGGCTTCGCCATCGTGGTGCTCCTCTCAGAGCCCCGCATGTCGCGGGAATGGTCGCTCGGTTGTGTTTACGGTGGTGGGACCGGAAGGCCCCCGTGACCTAGAAGGGCGGTTCGTCGCTGAAGTCGCCGCCGAAGCCGCCACCGCCCTGCGGGCCGCCGAAGCCGCCGCCACCGCCGGAGCCGTAGCCTCCCTGCGGAGCGGGCGCCGCGGTCGCCCACGGGTCGTTGGCCGGGCCGCCTCCGAAGCCGCCGCCACCGCCCTGGCGGGAGGTCTTGTTGACCTTCGCCGTGGCGTTGCGCAGCGAGGGGCCGACCTCGTCGACCTCGACCTCGTAGACCGTGCGCTTCTCGCCTTCCTTGGTCTCGTACGACCGTTGGCGCAGCCGTCCCTGCACGATCACCCGCATGCCGCGCTGGAGGCTCTCGGCGACGTTCTCCGCCGCCTGCCGCCAGACGTTGCAGGTGAGGAACAGGCCCTCGCCGTCCTTCCACTCGTTGGTCTGCTTGTCGAGGAACCGCGGAGTGGACGCGATGCGGAACCGGGCCACGGCCTGCCCCGTCGGGGTGAAGCGCAGCTCCGGGTCGTCGACAAGATTGCCGACGATCGTGATCTGGGTGTCGCCTGCTGCCATCGGTCGCTTTCGCCTTCCTATCCCGTCAGCTGAGCCGTCAAGGGCTCAGAGTACGGCCCTGGCCCGACAAATCGCCGGGCTTCGGGGTTCTGCCATTGGAGCTCAGTGGAGCTCGGGGCGGATGACCTTGGTGCGGAGGATGCCCTCGTTCAGGTTGAGCTGGCGGTCCAGCTCCTTCACGGTGGCGGGCTCGGCGGTCAGGTCGACCACGGCGTAGATGCCCTCGGACTTCTTGGCGATGTCGTAGGACAGGCGGCGACGGCCCCAGACGTCGACCTTCTCCACGGTGCCGCCGTCGTTGCGGACGACGGTGAGGAACTGGTCGAGCGACGGCTGCACGGTGCGCTCGTCGAGGGACGGGTCGAGAATGACCATCATCTCGTAGCGACGCATGTGTGATCCAACCTCCTCTGGACTCTTGCGGTCACGACGCCTTGCCGTGACAGGAGGACCCTGCGCCTCGTCCGGGTGGCAATGCCCCCGGCCCTTATCAGACGCAGTCGAATAAGGCTACCAGCCACTTGGCCGTACCCGTCCCGGAGAGTGAAACTGGAGGTCGGAGAGGGGGTAGGCGCGATGCGACACGCCATCGGCCGTAAGAGAAGGCACCCCGTTCATCTCACGCTGAACACGGACGGCAGGCCGCACCCGCGGGAGAACGCGATGACGATCGCGACGCTGGTGTGCGGCCTGGTGGCGTTCGTCACGGGCTTCATCGTGACAGCCCACATGATCGCGTCATGGGTGGGCGCGATCGGATTCTGGGGCGGCCTGTACGCCCAGTTCGTCTCGTCGACCTCCAGACAGCGGTCGCTGATCATCGTGGGGATCGTGGGGTCGTTCGTGGGCGCCGCGCTGGGCATCGCGCACGGGGGCTTCCTCCCCCGCGGATTCACGCTGCGCAGCTGAGAAGTGCCGGCTCAGCCGCCGATGTGCAGGTCCACGCCGAGCAGCACGAGGAACCACAGGAAGACCGCGATCAGGGCCTGGGCGACCTGCTTGAGGAGCGTGGGGGTGATGTAGTTGTGGAGCCAGGCCACGTAAAGGCCGACGAGGATGTAGATGAGAAGGATGAAGCTGCCTAAGCGATATCTCATGCTCGTCTCCTTGACGACGAAGTAGTATCGCGCGCGGGTTTCGGGGCGCGCGACACGCGACTGCCCTGGTTCGCACTTTTGAAACAGCGTGTCCTCTTGAAACGCTCTTGGAGAGCGCATAGGGTTCGCCCTCCGCGTCCGGCAGCCCCTTGACACGCACGCAACGGTGGAGGAACGGCATGGAAAGCCACAACGGCTCCCGCCCGCGGATCGGGGCCCACGTCGACCAGGACGACCCGCTGGCGCACGCGGCGGCCCGCGACGCCGACGTGGTGCAGTTCTTCCTCGGCGACCCCCAGGGGTGGAAGGGCCCGGTGACACCCGCCACCGCCGACGCCCTGCGCGCCTCGGACGTGGACGTCTACGTGCACGCGCCGTACGTCATCAACGTGGCCACCGCGAACAACCGCATCCGCATCCCGAGCCGCAAGCTGCTCGAGGCGCATCTCAAGGCGGCGGCGGCCATCGGCGCCAAGGGCCTGATCGTCCACGGTGGGCACGTCAACGCGGGCGACGACCCGCAGACCGGCTTCGACAACTGGCGCAAGGTCTTCGAGCGCACCGAGTGCCCGATCCCCGTGCTGATCGAGAACACCGCGGGCGGCGGCAACGCGATGGCGCGCAAGCTGGAGCGCATCGCCCGGCTGTGGGACGCGGTGACGGCGGGGGCGCCGGACCCCTCTGTCGTCGGCTTCTGCCTGGACACCTGTCACTTCCACGCGGGCGGCGAGGAGCTCGCCGGGCTCGTGGAGCGGGTGAAGGCGATCACCGGCCGCATCGACCTGGTGCACTGTAACGACTCGCGGGACGCGTTCGACTCCGGTGCCGACCGCCACGCCAACCTCGGCAGCGGGCAGATCGACCCCGAGTCGATCCTGGAGGTCTGCCGGACGGCGGGGGCGCCCATCGTGGTCGAGACGCCGTTCGAGGGCCAGGCCGACGACATCGCGTTCCTGCGCAAGCACCTGTAGACAGTCGTCCACACCCTGTGGATAACTCTGCGGATTGAAACCCTCAGGAAGCGGGTAGGGCTGTTCGAAGGCCCCGCTCTTCCCTCACCCGATCGGGCCTGCGCGTGGCGCGCCACAACTGCACGTACGACGTGACGGCCGCGGCCAGGAAGACGAGGTTGCGCAGCACCAGCACGAGCGTCCCCGGCAGGGCGCCCGTCCAGCTGTAGTCCTGCTCCACCCAGGGATACATGATCCCCGTGAGCAGGGCGGCGACCATGACGAGCAGGGCAGCCGGCCGCTGCGTCGGACCTGGCCGGTCGCGCCGCACCGACAGGATGACGGCGGCGATGCCGATCACCCACACGAGATACTGCGGCGACAGCACCCGGCTGGTGGCGACCAGGAAGAGCACGGTGGTGAGCGCGGCGTCGTAGTACGACCGCGGGCTCGGGGCCGCGCGCAGCCACCACAGGCCGACCAGTGCCAGCGCCACGGGCGTGGCGGCCAGGCTGAGCAACGTCGCGACGCCCACGCCGCCGCCCACGGCCTCCATCGCGCCGTGCTGGTAGGTGGTGTAGCCGTCCCACCAGCCGAGGGCCCGGGCGAGTGCGAACGGCGTGGCGGCCAGCGACTCGATCTGCAGCCCCCGCTCCTCCTGCGCGGCCAGGAAGTCCAGCGCGTGCGGCAGGACGAGGGCGGCCACGCCGCATCCCGCCACCGCGACGACGAGCGTGAGCCCCGACGCGGTCAGCAGTTCGCGCCACCGCCGCAGTCCGGCGAGCAGCGCGACCGGCCACACCTTCACGAGGAGCCCGACGCCGATGAGCGACCCGCGCACCGCCGGGTTGGCCGACGTCGTCAGCGCGAGCACCGCCACGAGCGTGACCATGAGGTCATACCTGGAGACGAGCACCGGGCCGAGCAGGGCCGCGCCCACGGTCCACGCCCACGGGCCCGTACGGCCCCCGCCTCGGCGGGAGGTCGAGAACCGCCACAGCAGGAGCAGGATCACGAGGTCGCACAGCACCGCAAGCAGGTAGAACGCGACGTGGTAGTCCAGCGGCAGCAGGCGGGGGGCGAGCAGCGGCAGCGCCGCGAACGGCGGATACTGCCACTTCTCGTCACCCGCAGGGAACTCCCCCTCCATGAGGACGTCGGACCAGTGGCGGTAGAGGGTGACGTCGTTCCTGAACGACTCGCCGTGCCCGGTGGGGATGGTCTGGGTCGCGACGAGGAGGAGCATCCCCCTGGTCACGGCCCACACCAGCAGCAGGAGCCATGGTGGCCTCCGGCGCATCGCTCTCCCCCGTTCGTCGCGCACACTCTCCCGCGACGCTACGCGATACCTCCGCTCCGACGGCTCCGGCATGCGGGGAGAACATGCGGTGTCGTGTCAGCGGCGGCGTCAGCACGGCGACGGCCCGGTATCAGAGCCGTCGGCGAAGGTGAACGACATGGAACGGCCCGGCGATCGCGGCCGGCTGAGTGAGAACTCTCTCGGACGACCTGAGCGATCCATCCGTTCCGTCGAACCTTCGTCACGAATCCAAGGAGCACGTAACCATGTCCGTCACCCTCACCGACCAGGACAAGCTCACCCTGCGCGTCGCGGCGTGGGGCGCCGTCTCGCTGATGTCCGCCGCCGGTGCCGCCGGCTCGGCCCACAGGGCCGGCGCCGAAGGCTCCGTCGCCCTGACCTCCGCGACCGGCCTGGTCGGGCACGTGCTCACCAAGGCGCCCAAGGGCGTGAAGTACGGCAAGACCGTGGCCGAGCTCGCCGACCAGGTGCTGCCCGCCCTGACCGCGGCCATGAGCCTGCTCAAGCATCAGGATCCGGCCGAGGCCGGCAACTTCCGCCGCACGGTCCTCGTCGCCGTCGAAGCAGCCGCCCGCTCCCACGGCAGCGAGCCCAGCCCCACCATGGTGGAGATGGCTCGCAAGATCACCGAAGCCCTCGACGCGGACGGCGGGGCCGTGCCGAAGGCCGCTGCGGGGCAGGATCGCCCGGAGCTGCGGCAGCTCCTCCAGGAGATCGTCGATGCCGGTTTCGTCGGGGTGACGCTGCGGGTGAACGACGAGCGGGGCGAGTGGGCCGGCAGCGCCGGGGCGGCCGAGCTGGGCCACGCCGAGAAGCCGCCCATCGACGGACACGTGCGGATCGGCAGCAACACCAAGACCTTCACCGCGACCCTGGTGCTGCAACTGGTGGCCGAGGGCAGGATCGCGTTGGACACCCCGGTGGCCGCCTATCTGCCCGAGTTCGACCTGGACGGGCGGATCACGGTGCGGATGCTGCTGCAGCACACCAGCGGGGTGTTCAACTTCACCGGCGAGTACTACGACGACGGGACGTTCGCGCCGGGGATCCCCGCCACCACCGCGGGCAAGGAGTGGGTGGACAACCGGTTCACCACCTACCGGCCCGAGGAACTGGTCCGGCTGGCGCTGTCCAAGCCCGCGCGGTTCGAGCCGGGCACCGACTGGAGCTACTCCAACACCAACTACGTGCTGGCCCGGCTGCTGATCGAGAAGGTCACCGGCCGCTCGGTCGCCGAGGAGATGCAGCGGCGGATCCTGGGGCCGCTCGGCCTGTCGGGCACCGTCCAGCCGACCAGCGAGACCGACATCCCCGAACCGCACGCCCACGCCTACTACCGCTACGAGGAGGACGGCCAGACCCGGACGGTCGACGTCACCCGCCACAACCCCTCCTGGATCTCCAGCGGCGGCGACATGATCTCCACCACCCGCGACCTGCACACCTTCATCGCCGCGCTGCTGGGCGGCAGGCTGCTGCCGGCCGAACTGCTGGCCGAGATGTGCACACCGGAGTCCAAGGCCGGCTACGGCCTGGGCGTGTTCGTCCAGAACACCGACTGCGGCGGCACCGTCATCACCCACAACGGCGGCATCGCCGGTCACGCGGCGCTGATGTACAGCACGCCCGACGGCGGCACGACCCTGACCGCCGCGCTGAACTATGTCGACGACGCCGACCTGTCCATGGCAGCGGCGTTCCAGAAGGCGACCCAGAGGCTCGTCAACGAGGTGTTCGGCGGTGAGCAGGCCGAGCCGGCTCGGCCGGAGAGCTGAGCACCTCGCCGAGGCGCCGAAGGCAGGAAGCCGAGCGGCTTCACCGAGTAGGGCAGGTCCGTCGCCTGCGCTCGGCTGAAGCCGCTCTCGCGGCTTCGGCTCCGGGAAGCGGCGCACAATCCGATTCGCCGGAGGGCCGCTCCCCGCCGCGCCGCGACCGGGGCGAAATCCGATGTAAGTTTCAGGGGCTCAGGCCGCCTCCGGCTGCTGCCGCGCGCCCCGGACGAGGAGCGAACGGCGCAGCACGAGACGGTCCTCGGCGTGGTCGAACACCCCGCCCGACGGGTCGTCGGCCTCCCCCTGGCGTACGACGTCGTGCTCGGGCCGCAGGATGTCGCGGACGACGAGCGCCATGAGGATGACGATCGTCAGCGCCCGGGCCCAGACCGACAGGAAGTACGGGTTGTCGCCGATGCCGAGGGATGCCTGGTCGGGATACTGGCTGACCAGGTAGAGCCAGATCGAGAAGAAGTACCAGCACTCGGCGACCTGCCAGGCGGCCAGCGCGCCCCACCTCGGCCGGGCCAGCACCGCGAACGGCACCAGCCACAGGACGTACTGCGGCGACCAGACCTTGTTCGTGATCATGAAGGCGGCCAGGGCGAGGAAGCACAGCTGCATCAGGCGCGGCCGGCGCGGCGCGGCGAGCGCCAGCACGGCGACGCCCAGCAGCAGCACCGCCAGCGCGGCCATGGCCATGGTGTTCAGCTTCTCGGCGTCGCCGAGAAACGCCAGGAAACCGGGCCTTTCCATGCCGAACCACTGGGTCTTCTGGAAGAAGAACCACAGCCCGCCCCAGTCGGCGCCACGCTCGCTGCTGAACGCGTAGAACCTCTTCCAGCCCTCGAAGTTGACCAGCATGATCGGCACGTTCACCAGCAGCCACGCGGCCGCGGCCGCGGCGACGGTCTTGAAGAACGGCACCCACTTCGCCGTACGCACCGTGAGCAGGAACAACGCGCCGAAGAACATCAGCGGGTAGAACTTCGTGGCCACGGCGAGGGCCAGCAGCACGCCCGCGAGCCACGGCCGGTGGCGGGCCCAGGCCAGCAGGCCGCCGAGCGCGAGGGCCCCCGCGGCTAGGTCCCAGTTGATGTACGCGCAGAGGATGACGGCCGGGCCGACGGCGTACCAGAGGGCGTCCCAGCGGCGGGCCGGGCCGGCGAGCGCGGCCGTCAGCAGCACGCCCACGACCAGCGCGATTCCCATCAGGACCACGGTGACGTCGTAGAACACGACCCCGTCGCCATGCGCGAGCCTGCGGGCGAACTCCATGATCCCGCCGATGCCCACCGGGTATTCGACCGGGTAGTCGACGTACGGGACCTTGCCCTCGTTGAGCTTCTCCGCCCAGAACAGCGGATAGATGTCGGTGTAGCAGAAGTTCGTGAACTGCCCGACACCGCCGTTCCAGGCCCCGCCGAACCGGCAGGGATACTTCCACAGGTATGCGAGAACGGCGCCGAGCCCCGCGAGAAGCCCGAGAGGCAGGTACGGCACCGCCCGCGCGGCGACCCCGGGCAGCGGGGCGGAGTCGTTCGTGGTCCGGGTCGTCATGCTCGGTATTGCACCATTCAACGCCTCCGATTGGCGACTCCTGGCGCAGAAAGGGCCCGCGGCGGGAGTCGCCGCGGGCCCCTTCGGGACACCGGATCGCGGATCAGGCGCCGCTGCCGCTCTTGCCGTTGCCGGACCCGGTCGGCAGGGCGGCCGGGCCTCCGTTGGGGATGTTCAACGGGACGTCGTCGCCTCCCGGGCCGCCGTCCTGACCACCGCCATGGCCCTGGTCGTCGCCGAAGCCCCTGCCGTCACCGCCGCCGTTGTCGCATCCCGGGCCGCCGTCGTAGCAGCCGCCGTCGTCGGGGAAGTCGGTCGGGAAGTCGGTGGGGAACCCGGCGTCGTCCGGTTCCGGACTGGGCGTCGGCGTCGGGCTCGGGACGATGTTCTCCGGACTGCCCAGCCCCGCCTTCGGCGGGAACTGCTCGACCGGCTTGCCCGCGAGCGCCTCCATCATGAAGTTCCGCCAGATCGTGGTCGGGTAGGTCGCGCCCTCGATGCCGGTGCCGAGCGATATCTCACGGGGTTCGGAGTAGCGGTTGTTCGGGCCGTACTTCTTGCTCGGCTTCCCTCCGGGGGTTTCCGGACAGTTCGCGTTGATGGGCTGGACGATCTTGCCCTTCTTGGTGACGCACTGCTCGCGGTACATGCCGACGGCGGTGGAGATCTGCGGCGTGAAGCCGACGAACCACGCTTCCTTGTTGTCGTTGTTCGTACCGGTCTTGCCGGCGGCCGGGCGGCCGATGCCCCTGCCCCGCGCCGTACCGGACTTGAGGACCTCCTCCATGGCCGCCACGGAGTCGGCCGCCGCCTCGGGCGTGATCACCTGCTTCTCGTCCCGCCGCTCGGGGAAGACGACCTCCTTGTCCTTGCGGACCTCCTTGACCACGTGGTAGTCGACGTGCTTGCCCTCGTTGGCGAAGATCGAGTAGCCGGCGGCCTGCTCGACCGGGGTGACCAGGGCGCTGCCGATCGAGAAGGCGTACTTGTGCGCCTTGACGTCGTCCTCCATGCGCTGCTTGCCGAGCCCGGCCTCCTCCGCGATCTGCTTCACCGCGCTGAGTTGCCCGATCGTGCCGTTGTCCTCGTCCAGCTTGTACGCCATCGAGGCGAAGGCCGTGTTGACCGAGTCGGCGGTCGCCGTGGTGACGTTGATCGCCGACCCGACGTTGTGGCTGTTGCCGATGGGCTTGGTGCCCGGGAGCTCCTCCGGCACCGTCTTGTTGCCGGGCACGAAGCTGTTCAAGCTGTAGCCGGCGTCCAGCCACGCGGCCAGCACGTACGGCTTGAACGCCGAGGCGGCCTGTTTGTAGGAGTCGAACGGTTCGTTCCAGTTGTCCTTGACATAGTCCTCACCGCCGTAGAAGGCGAGCACCCGTCCCGTCTTGGGGTCCACGGCGGCCAGACCGGCGTGGATCTCCTTCGGCAGACTGGAGGTGGTGCTGATGACCGCTTTTCTGGCGGCCTGCATGAGCTTCTTGTCGAAGGTCGAAATGATCTTGTAGCCGCCGCTCCTGACCTGGTCGGGCGCCAGGTTCATCCGGGTCTTCAGCTCCTGCATCACCTGGACGACCATGTAGCCCTTCAGACCGCCCAATTCGTTGCTGTTGCGCTCGGGGACGGTCTTCGGGAACTTGGCCGTGCTCGGCAGATTGCCGTACTTGGCCGGGTCGAGCTTCGCCATGGCGTTGACGACGTCCTTGAACCGGGCCTGCAACCGCGGGGCGTCGGCGTCCAGGGCGGGCGTCTGGATACGCGCGGCGAGGTAGGCGCCCTGCTCCGGGGTGAGCTGTTCGACGTGCTTCTTGAAGTACGCCTGCGCGGCGGCCTCGATGCCGTACGCACGGCCGAAGGGCACCGTGTTGAGGTACTGCAGGAGGATCTGGTCCTTGGGCATCTCCTTGTCGAGCTTGACCGCGACGAAGATCTCCTTGATCTTGCGCTTGAACGACACTTCCTGGCTGAGGCCGTCGTAGTAGTTACGGGCCATCTGCTGGGTGATGGTCGAGGCGCCCTGGAGCTGCTGGCCGGTCGCCGTCATCCAGACCGACCGGATCATGCCGGGGATCGAGATGCCGCTGTCCTCGCGGAAGGTGTTGTTCTCGATCGCGATGACGGCGTCCTGGACGTGCCGCGGCACCTTGTTGATGTTGTCCAGGATGACGCGCGGAGTGCCCACCTTGGCGATCAGGGTCTTGCCGTCGTTGTAGTAGATGGCGCTGCCCTGGGCCACAGCTTCCGCCTGGGTCGCGGTGGGCGTCGGGGTGTTGGCGTAGGCCACCGCGATCATGCCGAAGGTGCCGGCGGCCAGCACGGTGAAGGCCGCCACGAGGATCTTCCAGCTCGGCAGGAAGCGCTTCCAGCCCGTACGGCGGCGGCGCGGCTTCTCGTCGTCCTCGTCGAAGTCGCGTGGATCCCGGGGACCGCGCCCGCCGGGACCTTCCGGACCACCGGGACCACCCGGGCCGCCGGGACCGCGGCCACCTCGGCCCGGGGGCCTGCGGCGGCGGCCGCCGGTCTGGATCGCCTCGGTGCGCTGCCCGTCCGCATCCCCGCGGGCGTCGCCGCGGAAACCGCCCGCCGGCATGCCCATCGCCTGGGTGCGCTCGTCCCCGCCGGGAACGCCGGGACGACCGGGACCACCCTGACCGGCCGGGCCACCGGGGCCTGCCGCGTAGCGCGGGTCACGGCCGGCCGGCGGGCGTCCGCCGCCCACCGGTCCCCGGGATCCCTGCTGCGGTCTGTGCGGCGGACCCTGTTCCGGTCTCTGTGCCGGTCCCTGCGGCACCGCGTTCATGGCCGCCGTGTCCTCGAAGGCCGCGGCCTCCCGGCGGCGCTGCTCGGGTCCGGCCGGCCGGGCGGCCGGGGGCGGCTGTGGGGCGGGTCCTCTGCCGGGCTGTCGCGGCGGAGCGGGCTCGCCGTACTCGTCGGATTCCCGGGGCGAGCGACGACGGCGCCCAGGGCGGGATGATCCACCGGAGCCCGAGGCGTCCTCGGGACGGCCGGTCGGCTCCGGTCCGTAGCTGCTGTAAGTCACGCGTCCTCGTCAGATGGTTCGGGGAATTGATCGACGTCGGCCGGCAGGCCGGCGGGCGGTCCTCCTGGAGGTGGAGGTCGCCCTACAGAGAAGGGCCCGGGGGATCGGCTGTTCCGAGGACGAACGAGACCGCCAGGTGGTTCCAGGAACAACCTTGGCAGACCTCCACGACGTAGACCCGGAATTCGCGGTATTCCCGGGCCATCGCGGTGAGCTCGGCCGTTCCTTTTGCCTGGCCGGCTACTCGTCCTAGTTCATCCCCATATACGTATGTGACGTTGGTCACGTTCCTTCGTTCGCATATGGGGCACATGCGACTCGTCGGCTCTCCGTGGTACCGAGCCGCGCGCAGCAGGTATGGGTGGGCGTCGCACACGTCCCGCGCCCGCATGCGGCCGGCGCGGACGGACTGCACGGCCGCCCGCTTAGCGAGGCCGTAGTCCACGACCGACCGCTGTGACCACATGTGGCCAGATTACGGCCCTTTGCCAAATCTTGCCCAACCGTTGACCCGTTGCCATCTATGACGCCCCGACGTATCCTGCGGATGTATCGAGTCGATACATCGGTCGGACACAGGGGGTGGTTCCAGTGACGGGCTCTCGTGGAGGTGTGCTGGAGCTCGCCGTCCTGGGATCGCTGCACGAAACGCCCTTGCACGGATACGAGCTGCGCAAACGGCTCAACACGCTGCTCGGCATGTTCCGTGCGTTCTCCTACGGCTCGCTGTATCCCTGCCTCAGGGGTCTGCTCAACGAGGGCCTCATCGCCGAGGAGGAGCCCCCTGAGGACACGGTCCTCGGCCGCAGGTCGAAGATCGTCTACAAGATCACGGCGGAGGGTAAGGAGCGGTTGCAGGAGCTGCTCAGCCAGTCGGGCCCGTCCTCCTGGGAGGACGAGAGCTTCGGTATCCACTTCGCCTTCTTCCGTCACACGGAGGCGGAGGTGCGGCTCCGGATCCTGGAGGGCCGCCGCAGCCGCCTGGAAGAACGCCTCGACCGCGTCCGTGAGGCTCTCGCCCGTACGAGAGAGCGACTGGACAGCTACACGCTTGAGCTCCAGCGCCATGGGCTGGAGTCGGTCGAGCGCGAGGTCCGCTGGCTGAACGAGCTGATCGACTCGGAACGGCGGAGCCGTTCGGCTCCCGGCGAGGGGGATCACCCCCCGGATCCCGCGCAAGCCGTACAGGAAGAGACCCAGAGGGCGGACACGCCCGAGGCAGATAGGTAAAGGAGCGAGTGCTATGGGTTCGGTGCGCGTAGCCATCGTCGGTGTGGGCAACTGCGCCTCATCACTGGTGCAGGGCGTCCACTACTACAAGGACGCGGATCCGGGCACCCGTGTGCCGGGCCTCATGCACGTGCGGTTCGGTGACTACCACGTCGGTGACGTGGAGTTCGTCGCGGCCTTCGACGTGGACGCCAAGAAGGTCGGCCGCGACCTGTCGGAGGCCATCGTCGCCTCCGAGAACAACACGATCAAGATCTGCGACGTGCCGCCGCTCGGCGTCACCGTGCAGCGCGGCCCGACCTTCGACGGGCTGGGCACGTACTACCGCGAGATCATCGAGGAGTCGGACGAGCAGCCGGTCGACGTCGTCCAGGCGCTCAAGGACGCCCGGGTCGACGTCCTGGTGTCCTACCTCCCGGTGGGCTCGGAGGAGGCCGACCGCTTCTACGCGCAGTGCGCGATCGACGCCAAGGTGGCCTTCGTCAACGCGCTGCCGGTCTTCATCGCCTCCGACCCGGAGTGGGCCGCGAAGTTCACCGAGGCCGGCGTCCCGATCGTGGGCGACGACATCAAGTCGCAGGTCGGCGCCACGATCACGCACCGTGTGCTGGCCAAGCTGTTCGAGGACCGCGGGGTCGAGCTGCTGCGCACCTACCAGCTCAACTTCGGCGGCAACATGGACTTCATGAACATGCTGGAGCGCACCCGCCTCCAGTCCAAGAAGATCTCCAAGACCCAGTCGGTCACGTCGCAGATCCCGCACGAGATGGCCAAGGCCGACGTCCACATCGGCCCGTCCGACCACGTGCCGTGGCTGGACGACCGCAAGTGGGCCTACGTCCGCCTCGAGGGCAGGTCGTTCGGCGACACCCCGCTCAACCTGGAGTACAAGCTCGAGGTCTGGGACTCGCCCAACTCGGCCGGCATCATCATCGACGCGGTCCGCGCGGCCAAGATCGCCCTCGACCGGGGCATCGGCGGCCCGCTGCTGTCGCCCTCGTCCTACTTCATGAAGTCGCCGCCGGAGCAGTACTCCGACGACGACGCCCGCGAGGCCGTCGAGAAGTTCATCCGCGGCGAGCTCGAGCGCTGACGCTCGTCGTCCACCGCGTGTCCCGCCCCGGCTCCGCTCGATGCGGACCGGGGCGGTTGCGTGCCTGCGTGCCTCAGCGGTTGCTGAGCGGGCGCGCGGCGGGCGGCAGGGCCGCCGCGTCGGCCACCGGCCAGGCCAGCGGGTCCGGCCCGAGCGCGACGAGCTGCGGCACCTGCTCCCGGGCCCAGGGCGAGATGTCCAGCTCCCCGCTCATCACCTCGGCGGCGAAGCGCGTCCAGGGCTCCCACCGGACCTCGCCCACCTCCTCGGCGTTGGGCGCGGCCTCTTCGGTCACGACGGCTCGGTAGACCGGGCACAGCTCGTTCTCCACCGTGCCGTTGTCCATCACGGCCCGATAGGAGAAGCCCGGCAGGATCAGGTCGACGGACTCGACCGCCAGGCCCAGCTCGAACCCGAGGCGGCGGATCACCGCCGACGACAGCGGCTCGCCCGGCAGCGGATGCCCGCAACAGCTGTTGGTCCACGCGTCGGGCCAGGTCAGCTTCGAGCCCGCCCGCCGCGACAGCAGCACGCGGCCCCTGTGGTCGAAGACGTAACTGGAGAACGCCAGGTGCAGCGGCGTCTCGGCGCCGTGCACGGTGGACTTGGGAGCGGTGCCGATCGGGTTGCCCTCGCCGTCGACCAGCACGACATGTTCCTGTGAGGTCACTCTGCGAGAGTACGTGATCACCTTGATGCGAGTGAGACGTAGGGGGCTTTATCAGGGTTGATCCTGATGCCCGGACGTGATCGTCCGCGTAGGCTGTGGCCGTGTCCTACGTCTCCGATCTGCGGGTGGTCCTCCAGGGCCGCAACTTCCGGCGGCTTTTCGCCACACGGCTCGTCTCGCAGTTCTCGGACGGGATCTTCCAGCTCGCCGTCGGCGGCTACGCGGTCTTCAGCCCGGAACGGCAGGCCAGCGCGACCGCAATCGCGGCGGGCCTCGCGGTGCTGCTCCTGCCGTACAGCATCCTCGGGCCCTTCGTCGGGGTGTTCATCGACCGCTGGTCGAGGCGGCAGATCCTCGTCATCGCGCCGGTCGTGCGGGGGACGCTGCTGGTGCTGGCCGCCTGCCTCGTCGCGGCGGGGGCCTCCGACGCCGTCTTCTACGCGGCGGCGCTCGGCGTCCTCGCGGTCAACCGCTTCTTCCTGTCGGCTCTCAGCGCGTCGCTGCCCCATGTCGTGCCGTCCGAGCACCTGATGATGGCCAACGCGGTCACGCCCACCTCGGGCACGGTGGCGACGTTCGTCGGGGCGGGCGCCGGCATCGCGCTCCGCGTGATCGCCGGGTCGGACGACAGGGGCGTGGCCGTGCTGCTGGTCTGCTCCGGCCTCGTCTACGGGCTGAGCGCGCTGATCGCGCGGACGATGGAGCGCTCCCTGCTCGGCCCCGCGTACGACCCGGAGCGCCCGCAGGCCCGCGAGGCCGTACGGCACGTGCTCGCCGGCCTGGTGGACGGCGCGCGGCACATCGCGCACCGGCGCTCCGCGGCGGCGGCCCTCGGCGGCATCGCGACGCACCGCCTCATGTTCGGCATCTCCACCGCGGCGGTGGCGATGCTCTACCGCTACCACTTCACGACCGACCCCGATGACGCGCTGAAGGGAATCGCGCTCGTGCTGGGCGCCGTCGGCGCGGGAAGCTTCGCCGCGGTGGTGGTCACCCCGTGGGCCACCGAGCGGGTCCGCATCGAGTCCTGGGTCCCGATGATGCTCGTGACCTGTGGAGTCCTGGAGTTCGCGCTGTGCGCGACGTTCCAGGAGTGGGCGTTCCTCGTCGCCGGGCTGGTGATCGGCGTCGCGGGACAGAGCGTGAAGATCTGCGCGGACACCGTCGTGCAGCGCGACGTGGAGGACGCCTATCTCGGCCGTGCCTTCTCCGTGTACGACATGCTGTTCAACGTCATGACGGTCCTCGGCGCGGTGCTCGCGGCGGCGCTGCTGCCGCCCGACGGCAAGTCCTATCTCGCGCTCGCCGTGATCGGCGTCGGCTACCTGCTCGGCGCGGTGGTGTACCGGATGATCCTGCCCTCCGCCGTACGCAGGCCGCCGGTCCCCGCCACTGACTGACGGCGCCGACTGACGCCGCCTGCTGGTTCAGAGCGCCGCCGTGGCGGCGACCATCGCGCCGGCGATGCGGGCGACGTCCTCTTGTGTGCAGGCGTACGGCGGCATCGTGTAGATCAGGCGGCCGAAGGGGCGCAGCCACACGCCGTGCTCCATCACGATGTCCTGAATTTTCGCGACATCGACGGGCTGGTCGGTCTCGATCACGCCGATCGCGCCCAGCACCCGCACGTCCCGTACGCCGGGGGCGTCCGCGGCCGGGGCGAGACCGTCGAGCAGGGCGGCCTCGATGCGCGCGACCTCCTCCCGCCAGGGCCGCTCGGCGAGCAGGTCGAGCGAGGCGCCGGCCACGGCGCAGGCGAGCGGGTTGCCCATGTAGGTCGGGCCGTGCATCAGCACGCCGATGCGGTCGGCCACCCGCGCGGTGCACAGCGTGGCGGCGAGCGTCATGTATCCGCCGGTGAGCGCCTTGCCCACGCACATGATGTCCGGCCTGATCCCGGCGTGGTCGCAGCCGAACATCTCCCCCGTACGGCCGAAGCCGGTGGCGATCTCGTCGGCGATCAGCAGGATGCCGTGCTCGTCGGCCAGGTCGCGCAGCCGCCTCAGGTAGGCCGGGTGGTAGAACCGCATGCCGCCCGCGCCCTGCACGACGGGCTCCACGATGATCGCGGCGAGCCGGTCCGCGTGGGCCTCGACGGCCGCGGTCAGCTCCGCCAGGTACGCCTCGTCGGGGCCGGACTCCGAGGCCGGGGCCGGACGGCGGCCGTAGTCGTGCGGCGGCGCCGGCGCGAAGACGTGCCGCGGGAGCATCCCGGTGAACAGGTGGTGCATGCCGTTGACCGGGTCGCATACCGACATCGCGGCGAACGTGTCGCCGTGGTAGCCGCCCCGCACGGTCAGCAGGGTCGAGCGCCCGCTGTACTGGACCGCCATCTTGATCGCGACCTCGACCGCCACCGAACCCGAGTCGGCGAGGAAGACGCGGTCGAGCCCGGTCATCCCGGTCAGGCGGTGCGCGAGCCGTACGGCGGGCTCGTGGGTCAGTCCGCCGAACATGACGTGCGCCATGTCGTCGATCTGGTCGCGCGCGGCCCGGTTGAGCCGGGGGTGGTTGTACCCGTGGATGGCCGCCCACCAGGAGGCCATGCCGTCGATCAGCTCACGGCCGTCGCCGAGCGTGATCCGCACGCCGCCGGCCCGGCGGACGACGTGCACGGGCACGCCCGACGGCACGGCCGTGTACGGGTGCCAGACGTGCTCCCGGTCCAGCCGGAGGACCTCCCCGGCGTCCACTTACGCCAGGATCCCGTTGTCGCGGGCCCAGGCGAGCAGCGCCTCCCGCGCGGCGTCCTTGCCGATCATGCCCTGGTCCATGCGGACCTCCAGCATGTGCTTGTAGGCCCTGCCGACGACCGGTCCCGGCGGCACGCCGAGGATCTCCTGGATCTCGTTGCCGTCCAGCTCGGGCCGGATCTTGGCCAGCTCCTCCTCCTCGGCCAGCCGGGCGATGCGCTCCTCCAGCTGGTCGTAGGTGCGCGACAGGGCCTGCGCCTTGCGCTTGTTGCGGGTGGTGCAGTCGGCCCTGGTCAGCTTGTGCAGGCGTTCGAGGAGGTGTCCCGCGTCGCGGACGTAGCGGCGGACGGCGCTGTCGGTCCACTCCCCCGTCCCGTAGCCGTGGAAGCGCAGGTGCAGCTCCACGAGTCTGGACACGTCGGACACCACGTCCTTGGGGAACTTGAGCTCGGTGAGCCGCTTCTTGGTCATCTGCGCGCCGACCACCTCGTGGTGGTGGAACGACACCCGGCCGCCGGGCTCGTTGCGCCGGGTCTTCGGCTTGCCGATGTCGTGCAGCAGGGCCGCCCACCGCAGCACCCGGTCGGGGCCGGCCGTCTCCAGCCCGATGGCCTGCTCCAGCACGATCAGCGTGTGCTCGTAGACGTCCTTGTGCCGGTGGTGCTCGTCGATCTCCAGCCGCAGCTTGGGCAGCTCAGGCAGGACGTGGGCGGCGAGCCCGGTCTCCACCAGCAGCGCCAGCCCGGCCCTCGGGTAAGCGCCGAGGATCAGCTTGTCGAGCTCGTCGCGGATGCGCTCCGCCGAGACGATCTCGATGCGGCCGGACATCGCGGTCATGGCCTCGACGACCTCGGGGGCCACGGTGAACCCGAGCTGGCCCGCGAACCTGGCCGCCCGCAGCATCCGCAGCGGGTCGTCGTCGAACGACTGCTCGGGCCTGCCCGGCGTCCGCAGCGTCCTGGCCGCGAGGTCCGGCAGCCCGCCGTACGGGTCGACGAACTCGTGACCGGGCAGGCGGACGGCCATGGCGTTGACCGCGAAGTCGCGCCGGGCGAGGTCGCCCTCGAGCGAGTCGCCGTACATCACCTCGGGCTTGCGCGAGGCGGGGTCGTACGACTCGCTGCGGTAGGTGGTGATCTCCAGCAGCCAGCCGCCTTTGCGGACGCCGACGGTGCCGAAGTCGATCCCGATCGTCCAGACGGCGTCCGCCCAGTCCTTGACGATCTCCAGCACCCGCTCGGGGCGGGCGTCCGTGGTCAGGTCGAGGTCCTTGCTCGCGCGGCCGAGGAGGACGTCGCGAACGGAACCGCCGACCAGGGCCAGCTCGTGCCCCCGGGCCGAGAACAGCTCACCGAGCTCATCGGCGACCGGGGCGATCCGGCGGAACAGTTCGTTCACGGCGCGCTGCTGGCTGTCGCTCAGATTTGAAACGGACAAGGCTGGGTAGGTCCTTCGGTCACGGAACAGAAACTCTCCCCCGACGGCCCCGGTGTTCGGGTGTCACCCAGGGGAGACACACTTAGCGATCACCAGGCCACGGACGGTTCGGGGGCGCTGGACGACGCAAGGAGCACACGAGATGAAAGACGCTCTCGCGATTCACCGCTGGCTCCTCGCCCACCAGATCCACCATGAGATCGTACGTCTTCCGCGCCCGTTGACATGCTCGGACGAGCTTCCCGAGGTGCTGGGGGTCACTCCCGAGACGTGCCTGTGCGTGTCGCTGTTCGAGGTGTCGGCGCGCGGGCGGACACACGAGGTGGCCGTGGTGAGCGCGGTGAACTCCTGTCCCGGGCCGGCGGCGGTGGGCGCCGTCCTGCGCGCCCACAGGGTAACCCCCGCGTCCGCCTTCACCGTCAACTCCGCCACCGACTACGCGCACGGCCTGGTCTGCCCGCTGCTGCTGCCCGACGATCTGACCGTCCTGGTGGACCAGCGCCTGATGGAGCGCGTCGATCCCGACGAGGTCGTCCACACCGCGACCGGCGAGCGCCGCACCGCGTTGCGAGTGCGCGCCATCCACCTGTTCGACCTGGTGGCGGCCAAGCCCGTCGACCTGACCGCCACCCAGCGGAGGGGTCTCGCGAGCCTCGTGAGTCCTATGCGGACCGCGTAGCCAATAGCATTCTGGACGTGCGCCGTACCTCACCGCCGGCCGGCACATGATCCGTAAGGCCGCGCTGCTGACATTGCTGACCGCCCTGCTCGCCTCCCCCGCGGGCATGGCCGGTACGGCTGTCGCGGCTCCTCCTCCGGGTCGTGCCGCGGCCGCGGCTCCGGCCGATCCGCTCCTCGTCAGCGAGATCACGCCGGAGGTCGTGCGCGTCGCCACCGCCCCCATAACGGTCTCGGGGTCCTTCTCGGGCACGCCGGGGTCCTCCGTGCGGGTCGCCGTCCGTTACTCCCGCGGCCGGCCGTTCGCCTCCCGCGCCGAGATGGCGGCCTACCTGTCGGAGCAGGGGTACGCCACCACCAACTGGAGCACCAGGGTCCAGGCCACGCCGCTCGACCAGTCGGGCAAGCTGCCCTTCCGGTTCACCGTGACCCCCGGGGAGCTGGGGATGCCCCGGCCCGGGGTCTATCCCTTCGAGATCGAGGTGACCGACGCGGCGACCGGGCAGCGGCTCGGAATCGAGCGAACCTTCCTGACGTACGCCCCCAAGGGCGAGCAGATCCCCAAGGTCAAGCTGGCCGTCGCCCTGCCGATCGTGGACCGGCCCCACCGCGCCGACGACGCGACGTTCATGGACGACGACCTGTCCGCCTCGCTCGCCTCCGGCCGCCTGGCGTCGCTGCTCCAGACCGCGCAGGACACCGGCGACGGGGTGACCTGGTTCGTCGACCCCGCCCTGCTCGACGACGTCCGCGTCCTGTCCTCCGGCACCAGGAGCGTGCGCGGCACGCGCAAGAACGCCGACCCGGCCGCGGGCCAGTGGCTGAACGGCCTGCGCAGCGCGCTGACGGACAAGACCGTCGTCGCCACGCCGTACGCCGACCCGGACGTGGCCGCGCTGGTCCACCACGGCCTCGACAAGCAGGCCGCGGCGTCCATCCAGCGCGGGGCGTCGCTCGCGAGCGAACTGCTCGGCCGGCAGATCCACGGCACCACCGCGTGGCCGGCCGGCGGCAAGATCGACCGCGACGCGGTGGACGAACTGGCGATGTCGGGTGTGACGTCCGTGCTGCTGTCGGGCGACGCGCTGCCGCCGCGGGCCACTGGGCAGGACACGGGGCAGGACGTGCCGCAGAACGGACAGCCCGTTGCTCCCCCGCCCGCGCAGACCACTCCCGACGCGGCGGCCAGGCTCGACACCGTCGCGGACAACCCGCTGACGGCGCTGCTGGCCGACCCCACGCTCAGCGAGGTCCTCGGCGGGAACGTGTCCGCCCCCGGCGCCGCGATGCTCGCGCGGCAGCGGTTCCTCGCCGAGACCGCGATGATCGCCTTCGAGCAGCAGACCCAGCAGACGGGTCAGTTCGGGCAGACCGGCCAGACCGGCCAGGGCACGACCGCGAAGACGGCCACGCGCACGGTGATCGCGGCTCCCGAGTCACATCTGTGGACTCCCGACCCGGCGTTCGTCTCCAGCCTCCTGCAGGCCGCCTCCAGCGCCCCCTGGCTGCGCATGACCTCGCTCGAATCGGTCAAGCCCGGCCGGGCCGGGGTGCCGCGCGGCGACCTGACGTACACCGAGCACGACCGCCAGGCCGAACTGAGCCGCTCCTACCTCGCCACCGTACGCAAGCTGGAGCGCAAGGCCGACGCCGTGGCCACCGTCACCGAGGAGCACACGGACGTCTTCCACACGGCCATACTCCGGCTGGCCTCGGCCTCCTGGCGGGACGACGGCAAGCGGGCGCTGTCCTTCGCCGGACAGGTGCAGAAGGCGATCGACGGGCGCATCGACGACGTGTCCGTGCTCGACACCCCGCGCGCGGTCGCGGGAAGCAACGGCCAGGTCCCGGTCAGCGTGGCCAACAACCTGGACAAGGACATCCAGATCAAGATCCGGGTCACCTCGGCCAGCAAGTCGCGGCTCACGATCGACGCCCCCGGAGGGGTCTACGTGACCCCCACCACCAGGATCCTCTCGGGGCGCAGCCAGCTCGTGAACGTGCCGGTGATCGTACGCAACGAGGGCGGCGATGCGAGCATCTCGGTACAGCTGCTGACCGACGGGGACGAGAAGTACGGCAGCGCGGTCCGCGTCGTCGTGCGCGCGACGGGCTACACCGGCATCGCCCTCGTCATCGTGGGGGCGGCCGTGGTCATCATGCTGGCCGCCGTGGTGATGCGCATCCTGCGCCGCAGGTCGCGCAAGGCGTTCCCGTTCGACGGGCCGAACGACGAGGAGAGCCCGCCCGGCGACCGGCAGGGAGCCGTCCCGGCCGACCGCACCCAGTCGCCGTAGTCTGGGTCGCCGTACTCTGGACCACCCTGAAGTCTGGGACCACTGGAGGAAGGCGGCCACCCGATTCCGGCCGCCGTGAACCGAAGGACAACCATGAGCAGGATGCTGCGGGCCAGCGCGATCATGGCGGCCGGGACGATGGTCTCGCGGCTCACCGGCTTCGTCCGTACGGCGATGCTCGCCGCGGCCATCGGCACCGTCGCCCTCGGCGACGCCTACAACGCGGCCTACCAGATCCCCTACATCCTGCTCGACCTGCTGCTCCAGGGCGTCCTCAGCGCCGTGGTCGTACCGGTGATCGTACGGGCGCAGAAGCGGGATCCCGACGGAGGGCAGGCGTTCGAGCAGCGGCTGATGACGCTGGCCGTGGTGGTGCTGACGGCCGTCGCGGTGATCGGCGTGCTGCTGGCCCGGCCGATCATGGAGCTCTACACCGCCTCGAACTGGTCCGACGAAAAGGTGGCGGTGGCCACCACACTGGCCAGGTTCCTGCTCCCGCAGATCGCGTTCTTCGGGATCGGGTCGCTGGCCGGTGCGATCCTGAACACGCGGGACAGGTTCGCCGCGCCCATGTGGGCGCCGGTGCTCAACAACATCGTGGTCATGGGAGTCCTGGCCGCCTACTACGCCGTCGGGACGTCCGACATCGAGAAGGTGAGCGAGCGCGACCTCATGCTGCTCGGGCTCGGCACCACCGCGGGCATCGTGGCCCAGGCGCTGGTGCTGATCGTCTCGCTGCACCGGGCCGGGTTCCGGTTCCGTCCGCGGTTCGGGGTGCGCAACACCGGGCTCGGGGAGGCGGCCAGGACCGCCGTGTGGACGTTCGCCTTCGTCGGCATCAACCAGATCGGGTTCTGGGTCACCACCAAGCTCGCCACCGGCGCGGGCGACCGGGCGCCGGGCGCCGGCAACAGCGCGTGGGCGTACGCGTTCCAGCTCTTCCAGCTCCCGTACGGGATCATCGCGGTGTCGGTGATCACGGCGATGCTGCCCAGGATGAGCAGGCTCGTGGCGGACGGGGACTTCGCCACGGCCCGCGAGGAGTTCTCCTCCGGGGTTCGGCTCGTCTCCTCCGTCATCGTCCCGGCGGGCCTGCTGCTGATGGTGCTCGGCCCGGCGGTCACCACGCTGATCTTCTCGTGGGGCCACATGACGACGGCCAACGCCATCTACATCGGCCATGTCCTGCAGGTGTTCGGCGTCGCGCTCGTGCCGTTCTCGATCTTCCAGCTCCTGCTGCGGGTCTTCTACAGCTTCGGCGACACCCGCACCCCCGCGATCATGGCGGCGGTGAACGTGGTCATCAACGCGTCGCTCAGTCTCGTCGCCTACTTCACGCTCCCCGACCGGTACATCGTCATCGGACTGGCGTTCGCCTACCTGATCACGTACGTCGCGCTGACCGGGGTCGCGTGGGTGCTGGCGAGCCGGAAGATCGGCGGGCTCGGCGGCCGGGAGATCACCGCCGGCCTGGGCCGGATGTACGCGGCGGCCATCCCCGCGGCCGCGCTGGCGCTGGCGGTCCTGTGGCTGGCCAGGGAGGTCACCTCGATCACTCCGGTCACCTCGGCCGTGGTGCTCGTGGTGGGCGGCGGCGCGGGGCTGATGCTGTACATGCTGGCCGCGCACCGGCTGCGGGTGCCCGAGGTCCGTTCCATCATTGGACTTGTCGCAGGCCGGGTAGGACGGTAAGAGTCCTCAAGAACGACCGGCAACTGGAAGGTAACCCGAAAGTCCGATTCGGACGTCTTCGATCGGGAAGGCGGGCACAAGCGGCACGGCACTAGCATGGTGCGCCAGGGAGTGTTGAGACACACCCAGGGAACGTCCCGTAGATCTTGCCCTACCGATGGATTCGGCCGGGCGGGCGACGCGAGGCGGAGGAGGACCGGGCGGCGGCGCCGCGCGGGCCGATTCCGGCCCCGCGAATGCTCGTCTCCGGGGTCTCGCCGACCCGGCGGTGCTCCGCTCGGCGACCGCGGCAGGCAGGAGGTCTTAGGGGCGCGATCTGGAGTTTCGGACCGGCGAGCGGAAGCGGGAAGGCGTGGGCGGAACCACCCGGCATCGGCTGATGCATGCCGACGGGCCGCGGAGCGGGGCGGCCGCATGAGCATGTCCACGGTCGAACCGGGGACCCGGCTGGCGGATCGGTTCCGCCTGGAGGACAGGGTCCACGAGTCCGGCGGCGCGACCCTGTGGAAGGCCCTGGACGAGATCCTCGCCCGCCCGGTCGCGGTCCACACGTTCGCGCCCGATTTCCCCCGGGTGCAGGAGGTGGTCACCGCCGCCCGCCTGGCGAGCCGCCTGACCGACCCCCGCCTCACCCAGGTCTTCGACGCGGCCGACGAGGACGGCACGGCGTACGTCGTGAGCGAGTGGGTCAGCGGAGACTCGCTTCTCGACCTGCTGGAGAGCGGGCCCATCGAGCCCGAGCGCGGCGCGGCCCTGGTCGCCGAGGCCGCCGAGGCCCTGGCGCACGCGCACGCGGCCGGGCTCACCCACCTGCACCTGACTCCCGGCCGCCTGGTCTGGACGAGCGGCGGCACGGTCAAGCTCCTCGGGCTCGCCGTCGACGCCGCGATCCTCGACCTCAGCAGCGACGAGCCCGCCAGGGAGGACGCCGAGGGGCTGGGCCGCCTGCTCTACGCGGCGCTGACCGGCCACTGGCCCGGCGACTTCGACTGCGGGCTGCCCTCCGCGCCCCTGGACGACGGCAGGATCTGCACGCCCCGGCAGGTCACCGCCGGGGTCCCCGGCTACCTGGACGCCATCACCTGCCGCGCTCTGCTCCAGGAGCCGCGACGGGGGCAGCCGCCGCTGGCCACTCCGGCCGACGTGGCCGAGGCGCTCGCCGAGGTGCCCCGCCCCGCGCCGGCCCCCGTCACCACCGCGCCGCCCGCGCTGAACCTGCGCAGCGAGGCGCCGGACGGGCTGGGCGTGTCCACCATGCCGCCCCACATGCCGTCGCATATGGGGCCGCAGATGACGATGGTCCCTCCGCCGCGCCCGCAGACCGGCACCGCGAGCAAGATCCTGCTGACGGTCATCGTCCTGCTCGTGATGGCGGCCGTCGGCGTGGGCGCCTGGACCGTGGGCAAGAACCTCGGCAACACCCCGAGGGGCGTGGCGCAGTCGGACTCCGCCGCCTCTCCCTCCCCCTCCCGCAAGCCGGTCACCGTCAAGCCGGTGAGCGCGACCGGGTTCGACCCCCTCGGCTCCGACCGCGCCGAGAAGCCGGAGATCGCCCCGCTCGCCATCGACGGCAAGCCGTCCACCGACTGGCACACCGACAGCTACAGCAGCGCCGACCTGGGACGGCTCAAGGACGGCGTCGGGCTCATCCTCGACATGGGCAAGCCGGTCTCCGTCGCCGACGTGGTCGTCTCCCTGGGCGACGCGGGCGGCTCGACGGTGCAGCTCAAGGTGGGCGACGCGGCGGAGCTGTCCTCGTTGAAGACCGTGGCGGAGAAGAAGGGCGCATCGGGTTCAGTGACGCTCACTCCGGAAAAGGCCACTACGGGTCAGTACGTTTTGATCTGGTTCACCCGGCTTCCCTCCTACAACGGGCAGTATCGTGGCACTATCTACGAAGTAACGGTGCATTCCCCAGGATCGGCATAGCAGGGACTTGTGAATTCCCCACCAGACAATCCCCCGACGGCTGAGCACGCGCGACGCGCGATGCCCGATGCCGATCTGCTGGCCCGCCATCTCGGCGGCGACCCTCACGCGTTCAGCGAGATCGTCAGGCGGCACCGCGACCGGATGTGGGCGGTCGCCCTGCGTACGCTCGGCGATCCCGACGAGGCCGCCGACGCGGTCCAGGACGCGTTCGTCTCGGCGTACCGGAAGGCGGACAGCTTCCGCGGCGAGGCGGCGGTCACGACGTGGCTCCACCGCATCGTGGTCAACGCCTGCCTCGACCGCATGCGCCGCAAGTCGGTGCGCCCGGTCGCCGACGACGAGCTCATCGAGGCCGCGGAGCGCGAGATCCCGGCCACGGACCAGGCGGGCGAGCGCGAGGTCTCCCTGGAGGTCACGGCGGCGCTCAAGCTGCTGCCGGCCGACCAGAGGGCGGCCCTCGTGCTCGTCGACATGATGGGGTACGCGGTGGACGACGCGGCGGCGGTGCTGGGTGTCCCGCCGGGCACCGTGAAGAGCCGCTGCGCGCGGGGACGCGCCAAACTTGCCCCGATTCTTTCGCATCTGCGGAACCGATCTGACCTCACTCGCGTCTCATCCGGGAAGGGAGCAGAACTTCGTGACGGGTGACACGCACTACGACCTGGAGGTTCTCGCCGAACTGGCGGAGGGTCTCCTCGACGACACCACGGCCCGGCGGGTCCGCGAGCATCTCGCGGTCTGCGACCCCTGCGGGGAGAGCCTCGCCGACCTGGCCGCGGTCCGCGAGGTCCTGGCGGCGCTGCCGGTGCCGGCGATGCCACTGGGCGTCGCCAGGCGCATCGACCAGGCGCTGGCCGCCGAGGCTCCGGACTGGGACCGCGTCCTGCGGGACGCCCCATGGGACAGCGCTCCATGGGAGAACGTCCCGTGGGAGACGGTCGAGCCTCCGGTCGCGACCCCGGTGGGAACCACCGCGGAAACCGATGTGGAGACGCACGTGGAGCCGGAGCGCGAGCCGGTGCCGGTCGCCGCGACCGCGGCTCCCCTGGGTGTCGTCGCCGACGACGGGACGATCGTGCCGGCCAGGCGCCGCTCCGGAACGCGTACGGCGGGCCGCAAGGCGTCCAGGCGGCGCACGTGGGCGCTGCCGGCCGCGGTCGCCGCGGCGGCGGCCGTCGTGATCGGGAGCGGCGGTCTCGCCACCGGCCTGCTCTCGTTCGGCGACTCGCCGTCCCAGCCGGTGGTGAGCCAGGCCCAACCCGGCCAGAGCCCGGCCAAGGCGCAGGCGCTGACCTACTCGACCTACGCGAGCGGCCACAACTACACCAGCCGCGAGCTGCGCGGGCCGCTGCTCGGTTACTTCGGCGTGGCGCCCGGCTCGGGCACCAACGACGACGAGGACCTCGACACCTGCGTCAAGCGGTTCTCGACCGAGCTCGACCGCACGCCGATCGGCGTCGACAAGGCCCTCTACAACGGCAACGAGGCCACGGTGATGGCGTTCTGGGAGGACAAGAGCAGCAACGCCGTCCGGGTGGTCGTGGTGGACTCGCAGTGCCACAAGCTGCGGCCCGAGGTCCTGGCCTCCTGGAAGTGACCACGCGGCGCGAGCCGTACCATCAGCAGTGACGAAGCCCCCCGCGACCTCCGGGGGGCTTCGCCGTATCGGGGACCGGCCCGGGAATGACCGGGGCCTAGGATCTGTTGTCGGCACTGCACATCAACCGGGAGCGAAGAAGGCGGGTCCGTTGAGCGACGTTCGTAACGTGATCATCATCGGGTCGGGGCCGGCCGGCTACACAGCGGCCGTCTACACCGCGCGCGCGGACCTCAAGCCGCTCGTCTTCGAGGGGTCGGTCACCGCCGGCGGGGCGTTGATGAACACGACCGATGTGGAGAACTTCCCCGGGTTCCCCGACGGCATCATGGGCCCGGACCTGATGGACAACTTCCGCAAGCAGGCCGAACGGTTCGGCGCCGAGCTGGTGGCCGACGACGTGGTCGAGGTGGACCTCGAGGCGAACCCGAAGGTCGTCAAGACCTACACCGACACCTACTACGCCAAGGCGGTGATCCTGGCCACCGGGTCGCGCTACCGCGAGCTCGGGCTGGAGAACGAGAAGCGGCTGTCGGGGCGGGGCGTGTCGTGGTGCGCCACTTGTGACGGGTTCTTCTTCCGCGACCAGGACATCGTGGTCGTCGGCGGCGGCGACACGGCGATGGAGGAGGCGATCTTCCTGACCCGGTTCGCGAAGTCGGTGACGGTGATCCACCGCCGCGACTCGCTGCGTGCCAGCAAGATCATGCAGGATCGGGCGTTCGCGAACGAGAAGATCCGCTTCATCTGGGACAGCGAGGTCGCCGACGTGCTCGGCGAGGAGCGGGTCTCGGGGGTGCGGGTACGCAACGTCAAGACCGGCGAGGAGTCCGACCTGCCGGTGGGCGGCGTGTTCGTCGCGATCGGACACGAGCCGCGCACCGAGCTGCTCAAGGGCCAGGTCGATCTGGACGAGCAGGGGTACATCGTGGTCGATTCGCCGTCGACGCGGACGAACATCGACGGGGTGTTCGCGGCCGGGGACGTCGTCGACCACATCTATCGTCAGGCGATCACGGCGGCCGGGACCGGATGTGCGGCGGCGCTGGACGCCGAGCGCTGGCTGACGCTGAACGCCTGAGTCCCGACATCGGGAATGCGGGGACCGTCCCCGCGGTTGTCTGCACCGCCACACCACTCACGCAAGGGGAGAGATACCGTGGGCGCGATCAAGAGCGTGACGGACGCGAGCTTCGAGGCCGAGGTCCTCAAGAGCGACAAGCCGGTTCTGGTCGACTTCTGGGCCGAGTGGTGCGGTCCGTGCCGTCAGGTCGGGCCGATCCTCGAGGAGATCGCCGCCGAGAACGCCGACAAGCTGACCATCGTCAAGCTGAACATCGACGAGAACCCGGTCACGCCGCGGGACTACGGTGTGCTCCAGATTCCGACGATGAACGTCTACAAGGGTGGCGAGGTCGTCAAGCAGATCATCGGCGCCAAGCCGAAGGCCATGCTGCTGCGCGAGCTCGACGGCGTCATCTGACGCCGTTTCCGCCGGCACCACCCGAAGAGCCCCCCGTGCGTGCGGCGCGGGGGGCTCCCGCGTTCTCCGGTGCTCCTGGGACTCCTGGAAGCCCCTCAGACGGGCCGCAGGGCCCGCTCCGGGGACATGGACCCCAGCAGGCGCTCCAGCGCCACCTCGACGTCCTCACGCCACGACACGGCCGTCTTGAGCTCCAGCCGGAGCCGGGGGAAGCGCAGATGCGGGCGCACGGTCTTGAACCCGACCGACAGCAGGTAGTCCGCGGGCAGCACGCAGCCGCCCGGCTGCTCCCACTTCAGGTCGCCGAACGCCTCGATCGCCCGTACGCCGCGGCGGGTCAGGTCCTTGGCGACGCCCTGCACGAGCATCCGGCCCAGCCCGCCGCCGGTGAACTCCGGCACGATGTGCGCGGTCATCAGCAGCACGGCGTCCGAGCTGACCGGGGACGTGGGGAACGCCACCGAGCGCGGGACGTACAGCGGCGGGGCGTAGAGCACGAACCCGGCCGCCACGCCGTCGACGTAGGCGATCTTCCCGCAGCTGCCCCATTCGAGAAGGGTCGCCGAGATCCACGCCTCCTTCTCCAGAGCCGGGTCGCCCGCCTCCACGGCGCGCTCGCCGCTCACGGGGTCGAGCTCCCAGAACACGCACCGCCGGCACCGACGCGGCAGGTCATCGAGATTGTCGAGGGTGACATTGACCAGCCGACGCGACACGTGATGCCCCAATCCCCGTCAGGAGTCCTGCCAGAAAAGCGCGCGAATACGGCGTCTCCAGCTCGCATCGTAACTCAGCGGAAGGGCGGGAGCGGGTGCGCCACAACGGTCGCGAGCGACCATTAAAGGGGTTGGCCGGGCCGAAACCAGTGGTGCGGGAATGCAAGAAAAGGGGCCCTTGATGGTCAATACCCTGTTGTGATCGGAGTGGCGCGTTACCGTACCCTGGATTTCTCGGCTACGTGATCGGAGGTGGACCGTGGCACAAGAGCTTGATCACGGTCGGACGAACGTGACCCATGGGTCGCGCATTGACGCCTACGTCGACAGGTACGCCGCCCGCGCCGCCGGGATGGTCGCCTCCGAGATCCGAGCTCTCTTCGCCGTCGCATCGAGGCCCGAGGTGGTCTCGCTCGCCGGCGGCATGCCGTACGTCAACGCGCTCCCCCTCGACCTCGTCAGCGAGCTCGTCGCCGACCTGGTCACCTCGCGCGGCTCGGTGGCCCTGCAGTACGGCTCCGGGCAGGGCGACCCCGCCCTGCGCGAGCAGATCTGCGAGGTCATGCGCATGGAGGGCATCGAGGCGAACGCCGACGACGTGGTCGTCACGGTGGGCTCGCAGCAGGCGCTCGACCTGATCACCCGGATCTTCATCGACCCCGGCGACGTCGTGCTCGCCGAGGGACCCTCGTACGTCGGGGCGCTCGGAACGTTCAGCGCCTACCAGGCCAAGGTCGTGCACATCGCCATGGACGACCAGGGCCTCATCCCCGAGGCCCTCGCGCAGACCATCTACGCGCTCCAGGCGGCCGGCAACCGGATCAAGTTCCTCTACACGATCCCCAACTTCCAGAACCCGGCCGGCGTGACGCTGAACGAGGTGCGCCGCCGCCAGGTGCTGGAGATCTGCCGCCGCGCTGGCGTCCTCGTGGTGGAGGACAACCCCTACGGTCTGCTCGGCTTCGACGGGGAGCCGATGCGGGCGCTGCGGGCCGACGACCCCGAGGGCGTCGTCTACCTCGGCTCGTTCTCCAAGACCCTCGCCCCCGGCTTCCGTGTCGGCTGGGCCCTCGCCCCGCACGCCGTACGCGACAAGCTGGTCCTGGCGATGGAGTCGGCGGTGCTGTCGCACTCGTCCTTCACCCAGCTCGCCGTCGGCCAGTATCTCGCCACCCAGCCGTGGCGCGAGCAGATCAAGTCGTTCCGTGAGCTGTACCGCGAGCGGCGTGACGCGCTCCTGGGCGCGCTCGACGTGCTCATGCCGCCCGGTTGCACGTGGACCCGCCCCGCCGGCGGGTTCTTCGTCTGGGTGACGCTCCCCGAAGGGCTCAACTCCAAGGCGATCCTCCCCCGTGCGGTCGCCGAGCGGGTCGCGTTCGTGCCGGGCACCGGCTTCTACTCCGACGGCGGCGGCTCGCGGAACATGCGGCTGTCGTTCTGCTACCCCGAGCCCGAGCGCATCAAGGAGGGCGTGCGTCGCCTGGCCGGTGTGATCGAGCAGGAGCTCAGGCTGCGGGACACGTTCGGCACGGGCTCCACTCCGGGGCGCGCCGGCGTCGACACCCCAGGCCCGGATCTCGCCTAGACACGTACGGCCGCTGCCCCCACGTGACGGAGGAGCCGCCCATGGCACCGCTCATGGGCGGCTCCGGCGCAAGTACGACCTTGTCTGAGACGTGACGCGGCGACGCGGCGGCGCGGGCGGGGCACTAGCCTGTTCAGGCTGGCCGTACTGACTTCTCGAGGCGAGAAAGGCCCTCTTCGTGAGCGAGCGAACGATGACCCAAGGATCGCCCCCCGCGCGTCCGTGGAGGGGGACGCGACCCGGGCCAGGCGAGACAGATCACCGCCGGCCCGGAACCGGCGCCGCGGCGGAGCGCATCGGCGGTGAGGCGCCATGAGCGATCTGGGCCACGTGCTCATCCTCGCGGGAGGGCTCTCCTACGAGCGTGAGGTCTCCATCCGGTCGGGACGCCGCGTCGCGGAGGTCCTGCGCGCGGCCGGTGTGGACGTGGAGACGCGCGACGCCGACGCCACCCTCGTGCCCGCCGTACTGGCGGACCCGCCGGACGCGGTCTTCGTCACCCTGCACGGCGGCGCTGGAGAGGACGGCGCCATCCGCTCGGTGCTCGAACTCCTCGACGTGCCCTACGTCGGGGCGACGCCGGACGCCTGCCGGGTCGCCTTCGACAAGCCCACGGCGAAGGCGGTCGTCCGCTCCTGGGGGCTGAACACGCCCGACTCGGTGGCGCTGCCCAAGGAGACGTTCCACGATCTCGGCGCCACGGCCGTGCTCGCACGCATCATCGACCGGCTCGGCCTGCCGCTCTTCGTCAAGCCCTCGCGCGGCGGTTCCGCGCTGGGCGCCTCCATCGTGCGCACGGCGGAGGAGTTGCCCGCCGCGATGGTCGGTTGCTTCGCCTACGGCGACACCGCGCTCATCGAGCGGTACGTCCAGGGCGTGGAGGTCGCCGTCTCCGTGGTGGATCTCGGCGACGGACCGGTCGCCCTGCCACCGGTGGAGATCGTGCCCGACCGAGGCGTGTACGACTACGCGGCCCGGTACACGGCCGGGCAGACGGAGTTCTTCGCGCCGGCCCGGCTCTCCCCCGAGGCCACCGAGGCGTGTGCGGGTATGGCGGTCGCCGCCCACACCGCGCTCGGCCTGCGCGACATCTCCCGCACCGACCTCATCGTCGACGCCGACGGCAAGCCGTACTTCCTCGAGGTGAACGTGGCGCCCGGCATGACGGAGACCTCTCTGCTGCCGATGGCGACGGAGGCAGCGGGCCGGGACCTCGGCACGCTGTGCAAGGGACTCCTGGAGCTCGCCGCCACCCGAGGCTGATCCCGCCCTCGGTTTCACGTGAAACACTCCCCTCCAGGCTCGCCTGGAGGGGTTGCTCCGACCAGCAAGCACCCGAGCGGCGAGGACGCTCAGACGCCAGTTGGTCGGCGACCGCGCGCTCCCCTGGGGGCCTACAGCGAGCGCTGTCAGTGGGGTGTCCAGGACTTTGGCCGGGTCCGGTCACTGCGCCGGAAGGAACCTCCGGTCCTCGCGAAGCCCGCTCCGCTCCCTCCTCCACGGCGATCGTTGGTCACAGCACACCGGGGACGCCAGACGGGCATGACATGCCCCCGCCACCACGACACGGCCGCCCCAGAAGGTCCCCTCCCGATCGCCGCCTGCCGAGACGAGGCGTTCACGCGGCTGCCGCCGAAGGGACAGATACCGAACTCGGATGCAGCGAGCGGGGGCCGCGCGGCGATGTGATAGCCGGCAAGTAGGCCGTCGGCGCGCGATGTTTCACGTGAAACCGGTGGCTGACCGCCTGTGCTACCGCAGGCTCTGCGGTTACTCCGCCGTGATGCCCCTGGTGCGCATCGCGTGGGCCGCGTCGGGGGCCATCGTGTCGATGATGCGCTCCAGGTCGTCGATCGTGGAGAACTCCACGACGATGCGCCCCTTCCGGCTGCCGAGATCGACCTTCACCTTCGTCTCGAAGTGGTCGGAGAGTCGATCGGCCAGGTCGCGAAGCGCCGGGGCGGTCGGCTTCTTCGCCCGAGGCTTGCGTGGAGCCGGCCCTGCGGTCGCCTCGCCCAGAGCCACGATCTCCTCGACGGTCCGGACCGACAGCCCCTCGGCCACGATCCGGGTCGCCAGCCGCTCCTGGGCGGCGGGGTCGTTCAGGGTAAGCAGCGCCCGCGCGTGCCCGGCGCTGATGACCCCGGCCGCCAGCCGGCGCTGCACCTCGGGAGGAAGGTTCAGCAATCGCAGGGTGTTGCTGATGTGCGAGCGCGACCGTCCGACCTTCCTGGCGAGCACCTCGTGGGTGGCGCCGAAGTCGTCCAGAAGCTGCTGGTAGGCCGCCGCCTCCTCCAGCGCGTTCAGCTGCTCCCGCTGAAGGTTTTCGATCAGCGCCTCGCGGAGCATCTCGTCGTCCTGGGTGCTCCGGACGATCGCGGGGATGCGCTCAAGCCCGGCGATCTGCGAGGCGCGCCACCTCCGCTCCCCCATGATGAGCTCGAAGCGGCCGTCCTCCACGGCGCGGACGACGACCGGCTGCAGCAGGCCGACCTCCTTGATGGAGGCTGCGAGCTCGTCGAGCCGGTCTTCGTCGAACACCTCCCGCGGCTGCCGTGGGTTCGGGGAGATGGAGTCGACCTCGATCTCCTGGAAGTAGGCGCCCTCGACCGGACGCAGGCCCGCCACGTCCGTCCCCGGCGCGGACGACAGCGGACCGGCGGGCGGAGCGCTCGCCACGGACGCCGGATCGACGATCGGTCCTGTGGGGATCAGAGCCCCAAGACCCTTGCCCAGTCCCCGACGCTGCTGGCTCACCGCTGCTCCCTCATACCCGCACCCGCACAGAAGGCGGTGCCCAGCGACTCGGGGTCACTGGGCACCGGCACGCACACCAGGAGAGAGTACCGCTGCGAAGCCCCGCCATGAGTCTCCGCGCTTTCAGCCGTGCACGCCCCACCCCCAGACCCCGGCACGGGGCCGGGCGTAAGGAGCGGAGCGGGCGGGAGCGAGGACCGCAGCGAAGGCCCAGCGGAGCGGGCTTCGCGAGGACCGGAGCTTCTGCCCGGCGCAGTGACGTCCGAATGCCGTGACGCCCCAAAGCCGTGGCATCCACAAGCCGGCACCTGCGGAAGCCGGCCACGCTCCGGCGCAATGGCCTCCCTAAGCCATTCCCACCGGTCCCGGTGCCATCACAGGCAGCGCCATGTGCGACGTCTCGCCGCACACCCGCTGTCTCCCGTGCGGCACCGTCCGGGGTGCCGCTGTTACCTGGTCAGGCGCCGGTGAGGGCCGCCGCGCGGTAGGCGATCTCGCGAGCGGCGCCCATGTACGCCAGCGCGCCGCTCGATCCCGGGTCGTACGTCATGACCGACTGGCCGTAGCTGGGCGCCTCGGAAACGCGGACGCTCCTGGGGATGACGGCGTCGAGCACGGTGTCGCCGAAGTGGGAGCGCACCTCCTCGGCCACCTGAGAGGCGAGGCGGGTCCGGCCGTCGTACATCGTGAGCAGGATGGTCGAGACCGACAGCGTCTGGTTGAGGTGCGCCCGCACCAGTTCCACGTTCTGCAGAAGCTGGGTGAGCCCCTCCAGGGCGTAGTACTCGCACTGGATGGGAATCAGCACCTCCTGGGCCGCCGCCATGGCATTCACGGTCAGCAGGCCCAGCGACGGCGGGCAGTCGATGAGGATGTAGTCGAACTCCATCGCGTCGAACGAGGCGAGCGCCCGCCGCAGACGAGTCTCCCGGCCGACCATCGGAACCAGCTCGATCTCCGCGCCCGCGAGGTCGAGGGTCGCGGGAGCGCAGTACAGGTTCGGCATGTCGGGGACCGGCTTCACGATCTGCGACAGCGGCATGTCGTCGACGAGGACCTGGTACACCGACGGCATCCCCGACCGGTGTTCCGTCGCCAGCGCCGTGGACGCGTTGCCCTGCGGGTCGAGATCGACCACGAGAACGCGCTGATCGTGCATGGACAGCGCCGCCGCGAGGTTGACGGCCGTGGTGGTCTTCCCCACGCCGCCCTTCTGGTTGGCCACCGTCATCACGCGACACCGGGAAGGCCGGGGCCAGGCCCCCTCGTCGCGCGTCGAGTAACCGACGGAAGGCGCAGCCGCCTGCGGGGGCGCGGCGGCTGTTTCACGTGAAACCACAGAACTCAGTGCCTCTCGTACCAGCGGCGAATCGCCAGAGTTAAGGGGGGTCTGGGACACGGTCGTCGTCCTTTCGACCGGCGAGACAGGGGGACGAGGCCAGCCCACCCCGGAGGACCGGCCTGCTGTCGCGATCTCCCAGCGTAGGGGGAGCCGAGTCTCCGGCCAACCCAGGCCCGCTGTCACACCGCCTGATCCGGCGTCCGCCACCGGCTCACCTCTTTCGTCGCCTCCGCGCGTCCGTTCGCGGAGACCGTCCGGCGACGACGCGAACGAGGGTCGCGGGCGGCTCGACCCTACCGCGCCCCACTGTGACCAGTTCGACGTGCCTCACGCCGAACGACTCCAACTGGGGGCGGGCGGCGTCCAGTTCCTCCTGTGCCCGCTCCCCCTTCATCGCGAGCAACTCCCCGCCCTCGTGCAGCAGCGGCATCGACCACGACAGCAGACGGTCGAGCGGCGCGACCGCCCGCGCCGTCGCCACGTCGAAGACGCGCTTGTGGGCGAGCTCCTCGGCCCGCCCGCGCAGCACCTCCACGTTGTCGAGCTTGAGCGCCTCGACGCACTCGGACAGGAACACGGTGCGGCGCAGCAGCGGCTCCAGCAGCGTCACCGTCACATCGGGGCGGACGATCGCGAGCACGAGGCCGGGCAGGCCCGCGCCCGAACCGATGTCGACCAAAGTCGCGTCCGGCGGGACCGCCTCCTCCACGACCGCGCAGTTCAGCAGGTGCCGGTCCCAGATGCGGGGCACCTCGCGTGGCCCCAGCAGTCCCCGCACCACGCCCGGCCCGGCGAGCAACTCGGCGAACACCCGGGCCCGCTCCAACGCCTCACCGGTGAAGATTTCCCGCGCCACCGGGGGCGCCTCGGGCAGCTCGTTGCTCTCCGTCATCACTCACTCATCCAGGAACGCTCTCGGCCAAGGGTAACCGTCCTTCCCCCTCGGCGACGGCCGGCCGTGCGGACCCGGCCTGAGGAGCAGGGCGAGGAAGGGACGTACAGGACGGAAAAGCCGCCGGTCCCGGAGGTCGGGACCGGCGGCTTCCCCGCGTCGGAACTGTGAAAAGCGGTCAGGCGGGCAGGACCACCACGAAGCGGCGGGGCTCCTCGCCCTCGGACTCACTGCGCAAGCCCGCCGCGGCCACCGCGTCGTGAACGATCTTGCGCTCGAACGGCGTCATCGGCTTGAGCGCCTTCGGCTCACCGGTGCGCTTGACGTCGTCGGCCGCCGCGGCGCCCACCTTGGTGAGCTCGGCGCGGCGCCGCTCCCGGTAACCGCCCACGTCGAGCATGAGCCGCGAACGTTCCCCCGTCTGGCGGTGCACGGCCAGGCGCGTCAGCTCCTGCAGCGCCTCCAGCACCTCCCCGCCGGGACCCACGAGCTCGTCGCCCTTGATGCCCACGATCGAGACCACCGCGCGGTCTCCCTCGACGTCCATGTCGATGTCGCCGTCCAGGTCGGCGATGTCGAGCAGGCCCTCCAGGTAGTCCGCCGCGATCTCGCCCTCCTGTTCCAGGGCTTCGATGTCGGGAGCAGGCTTGAGGGTCTCCTCAGCTTCGGTCACGTCCGGACTCTCCTTCTCCTACGACTTCTTGCTGCCGGTGCGCTTGCTGCGAGGCTGGCGCGTCGGCTGCTGACGGACGATCTTGGGGGCCGGTTCCGGCTCAGGCTGCGCCGGCGCCTTGGGCTTTCCCACCAGCTTGGTGAAGATGCCGTTCGTCGGCTCGGGAGTGGTGACGTTGCCCTTCTCGTCCACGACCGGCATGGGATGACGGCTGTAGAACCAGTGCTGCTGGCCGAGCGTCCACAGGTTGGTGGTCACCCAGTACAGGATCAGACCGAGCTGGAAGTTCAGGCTGAAGACGGCGAACAGCGGCGAGATGTACATGAGGATCTTCTGCTGCTGCGCCATGGGGTTGTCCGGCATCTGCGCCATCGAGCGCTTCACGCTCTGCCGGACGGTGAGGAACGTGGTGCACGAGCTGACGGCCACGAAGCAGGCGAGAACGATCTTCGTCATCACCGGCTGGGCGCCGAGACTCCTGATGACCTCGGCGCTGTCGAAGAACTTCGCCGCCAGCGGTGCGCCGATGACGTGCGCGGCACGCGCGCTGTTCACCAGCTCCTTGGTCATACCGAAAACGGCTCGGTCCTCGGCGATAGCCCGCAGCACGGTGAACATCGAGATGAAGATCGGGAACTGCGCGACGATCGGGAGGCAGCCCCCGAGCGGGTTGGCGCCGGCCTCCTGGTACAGCCGCATGACCTCCTGGTTCATGCGCTGCTTGTCGTTCTTGTACTTCTTGCGCAGCTCCTGGACCTTGGGCGCCAGCTCCTGCATCTTGCGCGACGAGCGCATCTGCTTCATGAAGAGCGGGAAGATCAGCAGACGCATCAGCACGGTCAGCGTGATGATGGTCAGCGCCCAGTTGAGACCGCTGCTCGAGGGGATGAAAGTGCTGTAGCCGGCGTGGATCTGGGTGATCACCCAGGCCACCGCCGTATACAGCCAGTTCAGGAATGGCAGCTCCACCGAGCTAGCTCCCTTGCGTTTCGTCGTGAGACCGGACTCGGCGTGGGGGCACCGGGTCGAAACCTCCAGGATGGAACGGGTGACACCGTCCGATACGCCTGACGGTCAGCCATACCCCGCGCGCCGCTCCATGAACGGCGACGGCTTCCAGACCATAGGCGCTGCAGGACGGTTCGAACCGGCACCTCGGCCCCAGCATCGGGCTGATGAAGGCGCGGTAGAACCGGATGATCGCGAGCAGCACACGGGCGACCGGCCCGGTCGCGGGTCGATCGGCCTCCCCGGGCACCACGGCCGGGGTCGGTTGCTGCGCTGTCATGACCGTCCATCCGTCGGGGTCCGGGAATCGGACCCGCGCCGCCGGAGTAAACGACTCAGCGCGACGTCGAGTTCGGCGGCCAGGTGCTCGCTGCGCGCGGACGCGGCCGGTGGATTGGCGCGTACCACCAGAAGGCTACCTCTCGGCAGCAGCGGCAGACGGCTCCGCACGAGGTGTCTCAACCTGCGCCTGACCTGGTTCCGCACCACGGCGCCACCGACCGCCTTGCTCACGACGAAGCCGACCAGCGGTGGCTCGTCGGCGTCACGCAGGTTCAGGTGTGCGACCAGGGTGGGACGCCCGGCGCGCCGCCCACGGCGAATCGCGTCGGCGAACTCGTCACCCCGCCGCATGCGGGACGCGGACGGCAGCACCGGGCCTTCCTCGACGTACGGCCGCCCGCTCCGCTCGGCACGGGCGGGCGGCGTCTGATCGTCAGACCGTCAGCTCGGCGCGGCCCTTGCGGCGGCGCGCGGCCAGGATGGCGCGGCCGGCCCGGGTGCGCATGCGCAGCCGGAAGCCGTGGGTCTTCGCGCGGCGACGGTTGTTCGGCTGGTAAGTACGCTTGCTCACGGGTGGGCTCCAGGCTTCAGGTACGTCCGCGGCGTTCCGCGGGCGCGGTACATTCCAAGGTCACGGCTCGTCAGATGCGCGGGCATGCGAAAAAGCCGTCGCGTGATTAGCCGACCGGGACACGTTACGGGCCCACGGTACGTCAGGTCAAACCGGCACCCGTGACGGCAAGCGAGTACGGCGAGCGACCATGGCCCGTTAGGCTGTGGACAACGCCTTGAACGCAGGTTGCGCACACCGCTACCGTCGGCCGTCCGGCCCTTCCCCCCATCAGCGTGAATGTGCCCGGGGAGGATGCACGGGCTGTGCACATCATGTGGATCATATGTGGATGGCAGCCGGACGAGGGCCGGTGCGGCGAGGCGTACGGGACTGAGAAAACGACACGGATCGCGGCGGGCGAGCGGGGCCGCGTAACGAGAGGAGGGGCCGAGCCATGGAAGGCGTCGATCTCAACGCTGTATGGGCTCGGGCGCTCAGGACCCTGCTCGACGAGGGCGTCTCGGGGCAGCAGCGCGCGTTCCTCCAGATGACGCAGCCCTCCGGCCTGATCAACGACACGATTCTCCTGGCGGCCCCCAACGACTTCGCCAAGGAGGTCATCGAGGTACGGCTGCGCCCGCTGATCGTGCACGCGTTGTCGCAGGAGCTCGGCCGGCCCGTGCGGATCGCCGTGATGGTGGATCCCGGCGCCGGCCTGTCCGCCGCCTCCGACCCCGCCGCGGCGCCGCCGGCCGACCATCGTCCACAGGTGCCGTCCACAGATTATCCACAGGCCCGTCCCCAGGCTCCGCGCTTCCCCTTAGGCGAGGACGGCCCGATCCGGCGCGACGCCGAGCCGCACTATCCACAGGGCCAGCAGTATCCACAGCCTCCGCAGCACATGTCCCCGCCGGACCACCCGCAGCGGCCCGGCGGCTACTCCCCCGAGCCGCCCGCCGCGCCCAAGCCCGAGCCGGTCGCGGGCCCGTTGCCCGGTCCTGTGCCCGGCCCGCCTGTGCCGGGTCCCGTGCCCGGCGCGGGGCAGAACCGCTGGGACGCCCGCGGCGGCCGCACCTCGGGCGAGCCGGCCCGGCTGAACGCCAAGTACACGTTCGAGACGTTCGTCATCGGCGCGAGCAACCGCTTCGCGCACGCCGCCGCCGTCGCGGTCGCCGAGGCCCCCGCCAAGGCGTACAACCCGCTGTTCATCTACGGCGACTCGGGGCTGGGGAAGACCCACCTGCTGCACGCGATCGGCCACTACGCGCAGAGCCTGTACGACGGCGCCCGGGTGCGGTACGTGAGCTCCGAGGAGTTCACCAACGACTTCATCAACTCCATCCGCGACCACAAGGCCGACGGGTTCCGTTCCCGCTTCCGCGCTGTGGACATCCTCCTCGTGGACGACATCCAGTTCCTCGAGGGCAAGGAGCAGACGCAGGAGGAGTTCTTCCACACCTTCAACACCCTCCACAACGCCAGCAAGCAGATCGTCATCTCCAGCGACCGGGCGCCCAAGCAGCTCGTGACGCTGGAGGACCGGCTGCGCAACCGGTTCGAGTGGGGGCTGATCACCGACGTCCAGCCGCCCGAGCTGGAGACCCGCATCGCGATCCTGCGCAAGAAGGCGATCCAGGAGGGCCTGGCCGCGCCGCCCGACGTGCTGGAGTACATCGCCAGCCGCATCGCGACCAACATCCGCGAGCTCGAGGGCGCGCTGATCCGGGTCACCGCGTTCGCCAGCCTCAACCGGCAGTCTGTGGACATCCAGCTCGCCGAGATCGTCCTCAAGGACCTCATCAGCGAGGACGCGAGCCCGGAGATCACCATCTCCCTCATCATGTCCACAACCGCCGAGTACTTCGGCGTCTCGCTCGACGACCTGTGTGGAAGCTCACGCTCGCGCGCCCTGGTCACCGCCCGCCAGATCGCCATGTACCTGGCCCGCGAGCTGACCGACCTGTCCCTGCCGAAGATCGGCCAGCAGTTCGGCGGGCGCGACCACACCACGGTGATGCACGCGGAGCGTAAGATCCGGTCGCTCATGGCCGAGCGGCGCTCGATGTACAACCAGGTCAACGAGCTGACGACACGGATCAAGCAGCGCGCACGCAACGCTTAGTACACAGCTGTGGATAACTCTGTGGATCAAAAATGCCGCCCTCGGCGGCGACTCCGTGCGTTACCCCCACCCTCTCCGGCCCGCCAACGCGCCGTCCCCACTTGGGGAAAACTTTGGGGAGAAGCTGGGGATGGCTTGGGGAATACCCGTGGACGAGCTGGGGACGCCCTGTGCGTACTCGTCACACACAGCTCGGCTGTCCCATTTACCCCGTGGACAACCGGTGGAAACATCGTGGATTACTCGTGGACAGAGGGCCCTTCGCCTGGGGAACGGGTGTGGGGACAGCGGGACCACCCACAGTCCACAGGGGGTCCGTCCACGTTTCCCCCACACCGGCAGTGGATGAATCAGCTCCGCTGAGCTGCGAAAATGCTCGACATCCACATATCCACACTGCCTAATGAGACGACTTGTATCTCTCTCCCTAAGAACTCAAGAACCATAGAAGGGGTTCTGGAGGCACACAGGTGCGGGAGAGTGAAGACTTGACGAAGCAGCGACACCCAGGAGGCTGATCCACGTGATGTTCCGGATCGATCGCGACGTGCTCGCCGAGGCCGTGGCGTGGACGGCACGGAGCCTTCCGGCCCGTCCCTCGGTGCCGGTGCTCGCCGGCATGCGGCTTGAGGTGACCGACGACCAGCGGCTGAAGCTCTCCGGCTTCGACTACGAGGTCTCCGCCGAGGTGACCCTCGACGTGCAGACCGGGGAGCCGGGCGTGGTGCTCGTCTCCGGCAAGCTCCTCGCCGAGATCACCCGCGCCCTCCCCGCACAGCCGGTCGAGCTGGTTGTGGACGGAGCCAAGGCCGTCGTCACCTGTGGCAGCGCCCGGTTCACACTTCTCACCATGCCTGTGGAGGACTACCCCTCCCTCCCGGCCATGCCGCCCGCCGCCGGACGGGTCGGCAGCGACGTGTTCGCCTCCGCCGTCGGCCAGGTGGCCGTCGCCGCGGGCAAGGACGACACCCTCCCGATGCTCACCGGCGTACGGATGGAGATCGAGGGCGACACCGTGACCCTCGCCGCCACCGACCGCTACCGCCTCGCTGTACGCGAGCTGAAGTGGCAGCCCGAGCAGCCCGACTTCCAGGCCGTGGCGATGATCCCCGGCCGTACGCTTGCGGACACGGCCAAGGCCCTGGGCGGCACCGGCGCGGAGGTCGAGATCGCGCTGAGCTCGGCCGGCGGCACCGGCGAGGGCATGATCGGGTTCTCCAGCTCCGGACGGCGGACGACGACCCGGCTGCTCGACCCCGAGTTCCCCAAGTACCGCTCGCTGCTGCCCACCGAGTTCTCCGCGCGCGCGGACCTGTCCACAGCCTCGTTCGTCGAGGCCGTCAAGCGCGTCGCGCTGGTCGCCGAGCGCAACACCCCCGTACGGCTGGCCTTCCGCGGCGGAGAGGTCGTCCTGGAGGCAGGCAGCGGCGACGAGGCGCAGGCCGTGGAGGCGCTGCCGGTCGAGTTCGACGGCGACGAGATCAACATCGCCTTCAACCACCAGTTCCTGCTGGAGGGCCTGGGGGCGATCGACTCCGACGTCGCGCGGCTCCAGTTCACCACTCCCACCAAGCCCGCCATCCTCACCGGGGGCAAGCCTGTGGACGACGGGGGGAGCGAGGACTACCGCTACCTCATCATGCCCATCCGCTTGTCCAGCTGACGCGCCTCCGACACCCCGGGCGTACGATCTCCTGCGGGCATGGACCCCTGATGCATGGGTACGCGTGCCTCGGTGGACGACGCAGAGGTTGAGGGGTGGCTCAGATGCAGATCGGCATGATCGGGCTCGGCAAGATGGGCGGGAACATGGCCGAGCGGCTGCGGCGCGGCGGCCACGAGGTCGTCGGCTACGACCGCGATCCCTCCATCAGCGACGTCGGCAGTCTGAAGGACCTCGTCGAGAGGCTTCAGGCGCCGCGCGCGGTCTGGGTCATGGTCCCCGCCGGGGCGCCGACGCGGAGCACGGTCGAGCAGCTGCGCGACCTGCTGTCGGAGGGCGACATCGTCATCGACGGCGGCAACTCGCACTACCTGGACGACCAGCGGCACGCGGCCGAACTCGGCGCCCACGGCATCGGCTTCGTCGACGTGGGCGTCAGCGGCGGCGTCTGGGGACTGGAGTACGGCTACGCCCTGATGACCGGCGGCGACGAGGAGCACATCCGCCGGCTGATGCCGATCTTCGAGACGCTCAAGCCCGAGGGCGAGGACGGCTTCGTCCACGCGGGCAGCGTGGGCGCCGGCCACTTCGCGAAGATGGTCCACAACGGCATCGAGTACGGCATGATGCAGGCCTTCGCCGAGGGCTGGGAGCTGCTGGAGGCCAGCGACGTCGTCACCAACGTCCCCGAGACGTTCAAGAGCTGGCGGCACGGCACGGTCATCCGCTCCTGGCTGCTCGACCTGCTGGTGCGGGCGCTGGAGGAGGACCCCGACCTCGCCGGGCTCAAGGGCTACGCGGAGGACTCCGGCGAGGGCCGGTGGACGGTCCAGGCCGCCGTGGACCACGCCGTGCCCCTGCCGGCCATCACGGCCGCGCTGTACGCCCGCTTCGCCTCGCGCCAGGCCGACTCCCCGTCGATGAAGATGGTCGCGGCGCTGCGCAACCAGTTCGGCGGGCACGCGGTCGCCTCGGCGGAGGGCCAGACCGGCAAGGGCGCCGACTCCCCCGGAGCCGACGTCACCCCGCCCGTGGAGGCCGAGCGCTGACGCGCGGCCGGACCTCGGCTGTCGCGCGGCGCCGGCTGTCGCGCGGCATCGGCGCGGAGAAGTCCCGAAGCCGACGGCGCCGATCCTCCACAGGCTGTGGACGAATCGGCGCACATGCCCGCGCTCGACGGGAGGGGCACTAGCCTTGCGGGCGTGCACGTGGCGAGCCTGTCCCTCACCGACTTCCGGTCCTACCCCGAGGTCGAACTCGTGCTGGAACCCGGGGCGACGGCGTTCGTCGGGCCGAACGGGCAGGGCAAGACCAACCTGGTCGAGGCGCTCGGCTACGTCGCGACCCATTCGAGCCACCGCGTGGCCACCGACGCGCCGCTCGTACGGCACGGCGCGCAGCGGGCGATCGTGCGCGCGGCCGTGGTCAGGGACGACCGCCGCGCGTTGATCGAGATCGAGATCAATCCGGGCCGGGCCAACCGCGCCAGGGTGAACCGCTCGCCCGTCCCCCGGCCGCGTGACGCCCTCGGCCTGCTGCGGACCGTGCTGTTCGCCCCGGAGGACCTCGCCCTGGTCAAGGGCGACCCGTCCGAGCGTCGCCGTTTCATGGACGACCTGCTCGTCGCCCGTGTCCCCAGGTTCGCGGGCGTGCGCGCCGACTACGAGCGCGTGCTCAAGCAGCGCAACGCGCTCCTGCGTACGGCCGCGGCGACGCGGGCGGGACGGCGGCGCGGCGGCCGGCGGCAGGAGGACGACGCGGCCTTCGCCGCCGCCGGCGCGGGAGACGTGCTGAGCACGCTCGAGGTCTGGGACTCCCACCTGGTGAGCCACGGGGCGGAACTGCTGGCGGCGCGGCTGCGCCTGGTGGACGCGCTGCGTCCGCTCGTGGCCAAGGCGTACGCCACTCTCGCGCCGTCGTCGGGACTCGCCGATCTCGAATACCGGCCGTCGGGGTTATCCACAGATATCCCCACCCTGGGGACAAACCGGGAACTACTGGCCGAGCACCTGCGGGCGGGCCTCGCGGAGGCGCGCCAGGCGGAGCTCGAACGCGGCGTGACCCTCGTCGGCCCGCACCGCGACGACCTGCTGCTGCGGCTGGGCGAGCTGCCGGCCCGGGGCTACGCGAGCCACGGCGAGTCGTGGTCGTTCGCCCTCGCGCTGCGGCTGGCCGCCTACGACCTGCTGCGGGCCGACGGCGGCGACCCCGTGCTGATCCTGGACGACGTCTTCGCCGAGCTGGACGGCCAGCGGCGCAGGCGGCTCACCGAGATCGTCGCCCCGGCCGAGCAGGTGCTCATCACGGCGGCGGTGCCGGACGACGTGCCGCCCGAGCTGGCCGGCGCCCGGTTCGACGTGATGGAAGGGAATGTGACCCGTGTCCGATGAGATATCCACAGGCGGTGGACAGTCCCCGCAGGGCGCGGTCGCGCGGGGTGCCGCGCTGGCGCGGGAGAAGCTGGCCCAGGCGAAGGCCGACGCGCTGAAGCGGGGGCAGCTCCCCCGCACCGAGCCGCGTCGCCGCTCCGGCTCGGGCGCCCCGCGGCGCGACTCCGGCGACCCGCTGCCGTTCGGCCGGGCGATCCGCGACCTGCTCGCCGCCCGCGGATGGGAGCAGCCGGTCGCGGTGGGCGGGGTGTTCGGCCGCTGGGCGGAGATCGTCGGCCCCGAGCTGGCCGCGCACACCAGGCCGGAGAGCTTCGAGGACGGCGAGGTGGTGGTCGCCGCCGACTCGACCGCCTGGGCGACCCAGGTCAGGCTCCTCGCGTCCACCCTGGTCAGACGGCTGAACGAGGAGCTCGGCGACGGCACCGTGACCCGGGTCAAGGTGCACGGCCCCGGTGCGGGCCACCGCCCGGAGGGCGGCCTGCGCGTACGCGGGAGTCGCGGGCCGGGCGACACGTACGGCTGAGCGCCGGGCGGCGAGCGCCTTCCGGGGCCCGCGCCGGCGCCGTCTCCCGGAGCTCGCACGAGCTCGCGGCGAGCTCAGAACCGACCCGAGGAGACCCCGAACCGGCCCAAAATCGCGTCTGAGGCTCCGACCCCCATTCCGTGTGGGGGGTGCTCAGAAACATGATCGTCAAGCGACAGGGCACCACAGCCCCCGTGAATGCCACCTGATGTCCGTCGGACCGGTAGAATGTAAACGGACTCAAGGACACGTCCGGTTTGCGTCACCCCGGTCCCATGGGCCGGTTTCCCTGGGTGTGCGCATCGGGGCACTCACGACGGTGACGGGCACGGCAGGGGCAGCCAATCCACGGTGCCGCCCGCCGCGTGTCCGCGGCAGGAGGATTTCGCACTTGTCCTACGACGCTAGCTCTATCACCGTTCTCGAGGGGCTGGAAGCGGTCCGCAAGCGCCCCGGTATGTACATCGGTTCGACCGGTGAGCGCGGGCTGCACCACCTCGTCTACGAGATCGTCGACAACGCGGTCGACGAGGCGTTGGCCGGCTACAACGACCTGATCGAGGTCACCCTGCTCGCCGACGGCGGCGTGCGCGTGATGGACCACGGACGCGGCATTCCCGTGGGCATCGTCGCCGCCGAGGGCAGGCCCGCCGTCGAGGTCGTCTTCACCGTGCTGCACGCCGGCGGCAAGTTCGACAGCAAGTCGTACGCCGTCTCGGGCGGTCTGCACGGCGTGGGCGCCTCGGTCGTCAACGCGCTGTCGACGCGCCTGGAGGTCGAGGTCCGCACCGACGGCCACGTGTGGCGGCAGAAGTACGTGACGGCCAAGCCGACGGCCCCGCTGGAGAAGGGCGAGCCGACCGACGAGCACGGCACGACGATCAGCTTCTGGCCCGACCCGGCCATCTTCGAGACGACCGCCTGGAACTTCGAGACGCTCGCGCGCCGATTCCAGGAGATGGCCTTCCTCAACAAGGGCCTGAAGATCACGCTGACCGACGAGCGGCCCGACCACATCATCGACGGCACGCCCAAGGTGGTCACCTACCACTACGAGGGCGGCCTGTCCGACTTCGTCAAGCACCTGAACTCCAAGAAGGAGCCGATCCACAACTCGGTGATCGACTTCGAGGAGCACGGCGACGGCATCTCGGTCGAGATCGCCATGCAGTGGAACGCCTCCTACGCCGAGTCGGTCTACACGTTCGCCAATACGATCAACACGGCTGAGGGCGGCACTCACGAGGAGGGCTTTCGCGCGGCGCTGACCACCATCGTCAACCGGTACGCGCGCGAGCAGAAGTTCCTCAAGGAGGGCAAGGACGACAACCTCAGCGGCGACGACGTCCGTGAGGGCCTGGCGGCGATCATCTCGGTGAAGCTGGCCGACCCGCAGTTCGAGGGCCAGACGAAGACCAAGCTGGGCAACACCGAGGCGAAGTCGTTCGTCCAGAAGGCCTGCAACGACCACCTGCGTGACTGGTTCGAGCGCAACCCGGGCGAGGCCAAGGAGATCATCAACAAGTCGCTCCAGGCGGCCCGCGCCCGCATCGCGGCGCGGCAGGCCCGCGACCTCACCCGGCGCAAGTCGCTGCTGGAGAGCGGCAGCGGCCTGCCGGGCAAGCTGGCCGACTGCCAGTGGTCGGAGCCGGAGAAGTGCGAGCTGTTCATCGTCGAGGGCGACTCGGCCGGCGGCTCGGCCAAGGGCGGGCGCGACCCCAAGTTCCAGGCGATCCTCCCGCTCCGCGGCAAGATCCTGAACGTCGAGAAGGCCCGGATCGACAAGGTCCTCAAGAACAACGAGGTCCAGGCGCTCATCACGGCTCTCGGCACCGGCGTCCACGACGAGTTCGACATCTCGAAGCTGCGCTACCACAAGCTGATCCTGATGGCGGACGCCGACGTGGACGGCCAGCACATCACCACGCTGCTGCTGACGCTGCTGTTCCGCTTCATGCGCCCGCTGATCGAGGCCGGGCACGTCTACCTGTCCCAGCCGCCGCTCTACAAGATCAAGTGGGACCGTAAGGGCGAGGACGCCTCGTACGCGTACTCCGACCGGGAGCGGGACGCGATCATCGAGGACGGCGTCGCCCGCGGCCGGCGTGACCCCCGCCTCCACGACGGTGTGCAGCGGTTCAAGGGTCTGGGCGAGATGAACGCCTCCCAGCTGTGGGACACCACGATGAACCCCGACACCCGGGTGCTGCGCCAGGTCACCCTCGACGACGCCGCCCAGGCCGACGACCTGTTCAGCGTGCTGATGGGTGAGGACGTCGAGGCCCGCAGGAACTTCATCATCACCAACGCCCGCGACGTCCGGTTCCTCGACGTCTGAGCAGCGCGGCCAACCAGAAGGACTTTTCGTGACGGAAGTGAACACGCCGCCTGGGCCCCCCGCCGATCGCATCGAGCCGGTCGACATCCAGGCCGAGATGCAGCGCAGCTACATGGACTACGCGATGTCCGTCATCGTGTCCCGAGCGCTGCCCGACGTCCGCGACGGCCTCAAGCCCGTGCACCGCCGCGTGCTGTACGCGATGTTCGACGGCGGCTACCGGCCCGACCGCGGCTACTTCAAGTGCTCCCGCGTCGTCGGCGATGTCATGGGCTCCTACCACCCCCACGGCGACACGTCGATCTACGACACCGTCGTACGGCTCGCGCAGCCGTGGTCGCTGCGCTACCCGCTCGTCGACGGCCAGGGCAACTTCGGCTCGCCGGGCAACGACCCGGCCGCCGCGATGCGGTACACCGAGTGCCGCCTCGCGCCGATCGCCATGGAGATGCTCCGGGACATCGACAAGGAGACCGTCGACTTCCAGCCCAACTACGACGGGCGGTCGCAGGAGCCGGTCGTCCTTCCGTCGCGGTTCCCGAACCTGCTGGTCAACGGGTCCGCCGGCATCGCGGTGGGCATGGCGACGAACATCCCGCCGCACAACCTCCGTGAGGTCGGCGAGGCCGTCAAGTGGGCGCTCGACAACCCCGAGGCGACCGACGAGGAGCTGCTCAACGGGCTGCTCGCGCGGGTCAAGGGCCCCGACTTCCCGACCGGCGCGCTGATCGTCGGCCGTCGCGGCATCGAGGACGCCTACCGCACCGGTCGCGGCTCGATCATCATGCGGGCCGTCGTCGAGGTCGAGGAGGACGCCAAGGGACGGCAGTGCCTGGTCGTCACGGCCCTGCCGTACCAGGTGAACCCGGACAACCTGGCGCTGACGATCGCCGAGCTGGTCAGGGACGGCAAGATCACCGGGATCGCGGACGTCCGCGACGAGACGTCCTCGCGGACCGGCCAGCGGCTGGTGATCGTGCTCAAGCGCGACGCGGTCGCCAAGGTCGTGCTGAACAACCTCTACAAGCACACCCAGCTCCAGACCACGTTCGGCGCGAACATGATCGCGCTGGTGGACGGCGTGCCGCGGACGCTGCGGCTCGACCAGTTCGTCCGGCACTACATCACGCACCAGATCGAGGTCGTGGTCCGGCGGACCCGGTTCCTGCTGCGCAAGGCGGAGGAGCGGGCCCACATCCTGCGCGGTCTGCTCAAGGCGCTCGACCGGCTCGACGACGTCATCGCCCTGATCAGGCGGTCGCCGTCGGCGGCCGAGGCACAGGGCGGCCTGATGACGCTGCTGGACATCGACCAGGTCCAGGCGCAGGCCATCCTGGACATGCAGCTGCGCAAGCTGGCCGCGCTGGAGCGGCAGCAGATCCAGGACGAGTACGACGGCCTGATGGCGCAGATCGCCGACTACCAGGACATCCTGGCCTCCGAGCCCCGGCAGCGCCGGCTCGTGTCGGACGAGCTCGGGGAGATCGTCGCCAGGTACGGCGACGAACGCAAGACCGAGATCACCGCGTACGAGGGCGACATGTCCATCGAGGACCTGATCGCCGAGGAGGACGTGGTCGTCACGATCACGCGCGGTGGGTACGCCAAGCGGACGAGCACCGACCTCTACCGGGCGCAGCGGCGCGGCGGCAAGGGCGTCAGGGGCGCGCAGCTCCGCCAGGACGACATCGTCGAGCACTTCTTCGTCACCACGACGCACCACTGGCTGCTGGCCTTCACGAACAAGGGCCGGGTCTACCGCTTCAAGGCGTACGAGCTGCCGGACTCGGGCCGGGACGCCCGCGGCCAGCACCTGGCCAACCTGCTCGCCATGCAGCCCGACGAGCACGTGATGGAGATCCTCGACCTGCGGGACTACAACGTCGCGCCCTACCTGGTGCTGGCGACCCGTAGCGGTCTGGTGAAGAAGACGCGACTTTCCGAATACGATTCGCCGCGATCCGGTGGCCTGATCGCGATCAATCTGCGCGAAGATGACGAGGTGATCGCCGCACGTCTCGTCTCCGAGGGTGACGACCTGCTGCTCGTGTCCAAGAACGCGCAGTCGATCAGGTTCACCGCGTCGGACGAGGCGCTGCGCCCGATGGGCCGCGCCACCAGCGGTGTGATCGGCATGCGGTTCGTGGACGGTGACGAACTTCTCGCGATGAACGTCATGAGCGACGGCGATGACGTGTTGATCGCGACCGAGGGTGGGTATGCGAAGCGGACACCCGCCGACCAGTACCCGGTCCAGGGCCGGGGCGGCAAGGGCGTACTGACGGCGAAGATCGTCAGCGCTCGTGGCAAGCTGGTCGGAGCCGTCATGGTGCGTCCCGAGGACGAGGTCTTCGCGATCACCTCTGCCGGCGGGGTGATCCGTACCAGCGCCGGCGAGATCAAGCAGTCGGGCCGCCAGACCATGGGCGTCCGCCTGATGAACCTGGCCGAGGGTGACAGCGTTGTGGCCCTCGCTCGCAACGCCGAGTCGTTGGAGACCGAGGAGAACGGGGCAGGAGACGAGGCATGAGCGAGCGAGTCGTCATCCGCGAGTGCGCACCGGGTGAGGGTGTGGCATGAGCGACACCGGTGGGCCGCGGACACCCGGCAGCAAGCAGAGACCCACGGGCGCCCGCCCGGCGCCGTCCCCGAACGGGGTTACCGCGCGGGCGCACGATGGCGGTAGCGTCGCCAAGGTGGCTTCCGAAGGAGATGACGTGACCGCCGCCGACAAGGCGAAGGCCGACGACACCATGCGCATCCGGACCTCGGCCGCTGACCAGCCATGGAAGCGGCAGACGGCCACGGACGGCGCGTCCGACAACGGCAGCAGGTCCGACAGCGGCGGGGCGACCGCGCAGTACCCCCGGCCCACCGGCGCCGGTGCGTCCACACCCCCTGTGGACAACGGCCGGCCGTCTGTGGACAACGGCCGGCCCTCGGTGGACGGCGGTTCCGTACGCGGCCTGAACTTCGGCCCGGCCGGGGACCGGCCCGAGTCCTCCAAGAAGGACAAGGATAAGAAGCTCGGCGTGCGTCCGCCGCGCAAGGCCCACCTGGTCCTGCGCAGGATCGAGCCGTGGTCGGCGATGAAGTTCAGCTTCGTCGTGTCGCTGGTGTGCTTCGTCGTGCTGTTCGTGGCCGTCGCCGTGCTGTACGGCGTGTTGTCGGCACTCGGCGTCTTCTCCTCGATCACCGACACCGTCAACCAGCTCACCAGCGGCGCCGGTGGCGCCGGGGCCGGCACCATCGACATCGGCAGCTGGTTCGAGCCGGTCCGCATCCTCGGGTACGCGGCCCTGCTGGGCGCGCTGAACGTCGTGCTCATCACCGCGCTGTCCACGCTCGGCGCCGTGATCTACAACATCTCCGCGGACCTCGTGGGCGGTGTTGAGGTCACGTTCAGCGAAGCCGAGTGACCCTACCGGTACGGCAGGCCGCCCACGCGAGCGGCCCGCCGTACGGATGCGCCTCGATGGCACGACCACGGGCCCGGACACGGTAAGCTTTTCCTCGTTCGGAACGACGGATTCGCCACCGGAAACGGGATGCGGTAACGTTCGTTGCGCGGTGCGGGGCTATAGCTCAGTCGGTTAGAGCGCTTCCCTGATAAGGAAGAGGTCCCAGGTTCAAGTCCTGGTAGCCCCACCAACAGTGAACAGCCCAAAGGCCACTTCTCCGATCATGGAGCGGTGGCCTTCCTGGTTTCCCGAGTGTCTAACTGCGTGACTACCGTCTTGAATCAGTGTCTTGCGCATGGGCTGTCACCCGAGGGGACAGAGGTTCGAGCCCTCACGCGAGTGAGGGCTCGAAGCCTGCTTCAGTTGGCACGGGTTCGGAACGGGACGAGCACGCCAGGAGCCTGCCCCTCAGGCTGGACAGGGCGCTGTCTCTGTCGCCATGACGGTGCATCCGCGTAGCGCTTGATCATCCGGGTTAGCTCTGAGGCGTACAACGGGAAGTCCTCAGCGAGGCGACGCACGTCGATGGGATCGCCGTACAGCAGCTCCATCATCTTGCGCAGGGCGCGCGGCTGCTCCGGTTCCCTTGCGTCCGCACCCGGTTCTTGCTTCCGCCAGCCGCGAGCCCCGAGCTGCACGTGCAAGCTTGTCTTCTGCCGCTGGTCAATTGCGCCCACGTCAGCAGCTCGGAAGATCAGCGATGCTATCGACATCCCCCATTTGAGCTTCAACGGGGCGAGACGGCTGAGAGTGACAGTCTTGGTGAACTCGCTCTCGGCATCTTCCCGCGGAAACAGGAACTCGCCGGCGAACTGATCAGCTTCTTGCTCGATCTTCTCTAGATCGCTGCAAGGGGCGCGGTGCAGCACCAGGTGCGCCAGCTCATGGCTGGCAGTGAAACGTATCCGGTCCCACGACGAACCTTGACCGATCGGCACCAAGGGGAGGTCCAACTCTGGGCCGTCCCATGTGCTGAAGGCATCGAGCTTCCCGTCTACCCATGTCTCCAGGGCGATAACGATGGCCCCTGCTCGTTCCAGAGCGTGAAGTACGCGCGGGATAGGACCGTGTGGAGGAAGTCCGAGAGCGGAGCGAGTGAGTTGAGCTGCCTCTCCCATGTCATGCATGCCCCGAAGGTCCGGGATGCGAACTGAGGGACCTTCCAGTTTGGTCAGCATGTGTCGCGCGACCTCCCTGGCGATCTCGGCCTCCCGTCGAGCCTGCCGCAGTACTGGCGCCGGCAGTGACTTGCGGGCCCGGAACTGCATCGATCCCTCAGCGAGGTCTTCAAGCGGAGGCCTTTGCAGGAAGGCAACCGGGACCTTGAGCGTCTGGGCAAGACGCTCAAGGTTCTCATCGCTGATCTCCACTATCGGAGTGAGTTCGATCTGAGCAATTCGGCCTTGGGACAGGCCTGCCCCTTTGCCTGTTGCGGTTTGGGTCAGGCCACGTAGTTCGCGGGCTTGCCGAACCCGTGCGCCGTAGATCACGAAGATTCGCCGCCTTCTTCCCCGACGTCCTGCTTCGGCAGGGCGTACACGTCCAGGTCTTGGCCTGCGGTCAAGTCCACGACCGCAGAGTCGGCCCCGACCTTATCGAGCGACTCGGCCGGGTGCGCGAAGGGGACGCGCCAGTGGACAGCGGTGGGGGTGAACTTCTTGCCGGGAGCCTTGGGGTACGCGAGTTCCAGCTCCACGCCCTTCGCGGTGATGTCCCACAGGAGCACGAGGGTCAGTTGCCGAGGTTCGACGTCAAACAGTGGCTGGGTGTACGCACGGGCACGAGATCGCGAAGACGCGCGCGGAACCTCGCCGTTGTCGACGCGCAGGATCCGAATGTGCACGGCGTGGTGTCTCGCAGCCAGGCCGTTGCGGACCCCGGCCCTGATCTCGACGGCCTCCTTGTCGTCGCCGTCGAGCGCGAGAAGACCGCGCAAGGTCAGCTCGTCCACAAGGTAGAACCGGAAGAAGTCGGCGAAGGCTTGGGCCTGGCGCTTCTTCGTGGTCACGGACTTGTTCAGCTGCGCAGTGGTGCGTGTGACGGCCGCTTCCGCCGCTTCCTGGAAACCAGGGAACGCCTCGTTGAACTGCTCAACCGCCTTCTCAGGGTCCATCCATCCCTGTGTGATCATGGGTAATATTATTACCCATGATCACCTACTTGGCTAGCGATTTGGGCTAGGATCGTTCCGGCGGGGGTCAGAGAAGATGCGATCCATGACGACCGCGCCACCCTGAAGGACCGGGCGGATCTGCTTGCGGTAGACCAGCTCCGTCACCGCTGTACTGCTGTGTCCAACCAAGCGAGAGATCTCCTCCAAGGGCGTCCCGCTGTCGGAGAGCAGGG
>NZ_BOOF01000036.1 GCF_016863095.1 Microbispora siamensis
CTAGGACCTGGCGCTTCGGCTCCGCCGGGAGCCGAAGCGCCAGGCCCCGGGCCTGCGGCGGTGGTTGGGTCAGCCACGATCGACAGCTGCGCAAGGAGTTTCGGACGCCAAGCGCCACGTCAACCGAATCAAGGAGTAGCGCGGTCCCGCCCGCGCGTCACGCGGCCGTCGCCGGGCGTACACAATCGTTCAAGACCGCCACCGCGCCATGGGCTAAAACGGTCCCCGGCGTCGCCCCGGAGACGGCGGCGCGGCGACGTGCGCGGGGAGGCGAGCGGATGGACGTGGGTTTCGTCGGTCTCGGGATCATGGGGCAGCCCATGGCGCTCAACCTGGCCCGTGCGGGAACCCCCCTCGTGGTGTGGAACCGCACGGCCGCCAGGAGCGAACCGCTGCGCGCCGCGGGCGCGCGGGTGGCGGGCAGCGCGGCCGAGGTGTTCCGGCGGGCGCGGGTGGTGATCCTCATGCTGGCCGACGAGGCCGCGATCGACGCGGTGCTGGAGCGCGGCACGCCCGCCTTCGCCCGCACCGTCGCGGACCGGGTCGTCGTCCACATGGGCACGACCTCCCCCGTCTACTCGGCCGGGCTCGAGGCCGAGGTGCTCGCGGCCGGAGGCCGCTACGTCGAGGCGCCGATCTCCGGCTCCCGCGTGCCCGCCGAGCAGGGGCGGCTGGTGGCGATGCTGGCCGGCCGGGCGGACGCCGTGGAGGAGGTGCGCCCGCTGCTGAAGCCGATGTGCGCCAAGACGGTGGTGTGCGGGCCCGCGCCCAAGGCTCTGCTGATGAAGCTCGCGGTCAACATCTTCCTGATCACCACGGTCACCGGCCTCGCGGAGTCGCTGCACTTCGGCGAGCGCCAGGGCCTCGATATCGGGCTGCTCGTCGACGTGCTCAACTCGGGCCAGATGGCGAGCGACGTGTCGCGGGTGAAGGCGGTCAAGCTGGCCGGGCGCGACTTCGCCGCCCAGGCCGCCATCGCCGACGTGCTGAAGAACAACCGGCTCATCGCCGAGGCGGCGCGGCGGGCAGGCATCGCCTCGCCGCTGCTGGACGTCTGCCACGCCCTGTTCGGCGAGACCCTCGCGCTGGGCCATGCCGATCTGGACATGGCCGCCGTCGTCCACGCGATCGAGGCCAGGACAGCCGGGGAAGGCGCCCGCGGATGACCTCTCGCCCGGTCGTCGTCGCCGGAGGGACGCGCGGGATCGGCCGGAGCACGGTGCGACGTCTGTGCGCGGACGGTCCGGCGTCGTCTTCACGCGAGCGCGGCGGTCCACCGGGCGGGGGTGAGGCCGTACGCCCGTTTGAACATGCGCGACATGTGGGCCTGGTCGGCGAAGCCGGCGAGCTGGGCCGCCCCGGCCAGGGGCACGCCCTCGCGCAGCATCCGGCGGGCCAGGTCGAGTTGCCGCATCGTGCGGAAGCGGGTCGGGCTGGTGCCGAACGCGACGCGGAACTGCCGGGCGACCGTCCACCGGTCCAGGCCCGAGACCTGCTCGAACTCCGCGAGCGTGTGCCGCACCGTGGGGTCATCGGCGATCAGGTCGCGCACGCGGGCCAGCGCCTCCAGCGCCAGCGGAGCCCGCCCACCCGGCCGCGCGGAGCCGACCTCAGAGGAGCTTCGTACGGAGGAGTGCCGCACGAGCGTGCGGACCACCCGGAGCGTGAGCGTCAGCCGTTCGACCTCGTCCAGCGGCTCGTCGATGTCCCGCAGGCACGCGGCGAGCGCGGGGTCGGCCTGTCGCCGCCCGATCACCGGGTCGGCGACGAACGGCAGCGGCGCTCCGCCCAGCGCCTCCTGGACGAGGGAGGGGTCGAGGTAGATGATCCGGTAGCCGAACCCCTCGTCGGTGCCCGCCACGCCGTCGTGCGGCTCGTCGGGGTGCAGGACGTGCCATTCCCCCGGCAGGCAGTGCCGCAGCTCACCGCGGTAGCGGAACGTCTGCACGCCGCGCAGCGTCATCCCGATCGCGTACGTGTCGTGGCGGTGCGTGGCGAACCCCTCGCCGACGAGCGACGCCTCCAGCCGCTCGATGCCCGCCGCTCCGGAGCCGAACCGCAGCCGGTGGCCGGGCCGGGTCCCGCCGTCCGGCAGATGCCGGCGCAGGCCCCCACCGCCGTCCGGTGACTCGTGCCGCACGCGCCGAGACTACAGGGCGTTCGCGGCCGTCGTCAGGACCGCCGCCCGCCCTTACCACGGCGAGCCCCGCCTCGCGGGCCCGCATGGCGGCGGGAGGCCGGGGCTCCCGACCGCTCCGCCCGGAGGGCGTTTTGACCCCGGCTCGGCAGACCGATCACGATGGGGACGTGAACGAAACCCCTGTTGAGGTGCCCTCGCCGCGTCCCGGCCGGGAGACGGTGCCGAGCATCCGGGACGTCGCGGCGGCGGCGGGCGTGTCCAGGCAGACGGTGTCCCGGGTGCTCAACGCCTCGCCCAAGGTGAGCGCCGAGACGCGGCGGACCGTCATGGAGGTCATCGAACGGCTGCAGTACCGGCCCAACCGGGTGGCCCGGGCACTGGGGACGGGGCGGGCGCGGGGCGTGACGGTGGTCACCTCCGACACCATGCTGTACGGGTACGCCTCCACGCTGCAGGGCATCGAGGAGGCGGCCAGGGTCGAGGGCCTGGCCGTCGGGGTGCGGGTGGTCGAGTCGGACCGCGAGGGCGACGTGCGCAACGCCGCCGACTACGTCAGCGATCCGAGCGCCGGGGGCGTGATCGTGATCGCGTTCGACGCGGCCGGCGTCGCGGTGCTGCGTGCGCTCCCCGAGTCCCTGCCCGCGGCGGCCGCCGTGGAGCCGGGTGTACTCGGGGTGGCGCGGCCCGCGATCTGCCTGGACGAGCAGCAGGCGTCGGCCGAGGCGACGCGGCACCTGCTGGCCCTGGGACACCGGACCGTCCACCACGTGGCGATTCCGTCGGAGTCGGAGCACAGCGGACGTCAGGCGGGCTGGCGCCGTGCGCTGGCCGAAGCCGGAGCCGCCGTCCCGCCGGTGGTGCGGGCGGGCTGGGACGTGCGGTCGGCGTACCAGGCGGGAAGGGTCCTGGCGGCCGACCCCGGTGTGACCGCGATCCTGTGCGGCAACGACGACATCGCCCTCGCGGTGCGCCGCGCGCTGTTCGAGGCGGGCAAGGACGTGCCCGGTGACGTGAGCATCGTGGGCTTCGACGGGGTGCCCGGCTCGGAGTACTGGACGCCGGCGCTCACGACGGTGGAGATGGACTTCGCCGGGCTGGGCCGCGCCACGGTGGCGGCGGTGCTGGCCGAGCTCGCCGGGGAGCCCCAGCCCGCGGTGTCGCTGACGCCGCCGCGGCTGGTGGTGCGCGAGTCCACGGCGCCCCCGCGCCGGTGAGCCGCATCCGCGCCACCCGGCCCGCCCGTGAAATCCGCCCGGACCGCCCGTGAAAGGCCGTGCGGCCGCGGCGCCCAACGGGCGATCCGAGACGGCTGCCGGATGTTATTAACAACAACGTAACGGGCTCTTCCCCTTGGTCGTGTGACCGGTCACACTCGCATTCGTGCGGATGTGACCGGTCACACGCATGCAGGGGACGGCCCCCGGGCTCGCCCGCCGCCCGCGGCCTGTCTCCTCGCGAGGGTCACCGTCACGGCCCGCACGCGCAAGGACCTCCGGAGAACCCGGCTCGATCGTCAGGAGACGCAGTTGAACTCACGGCACACCGAGACCAGCCTGGTGTGGGGGCACTCGGCACTGCGGGTGGTGATCGCCATATCACCCGACGGTGTGGTGAGCATCCGCGAGCTGGGCACGGGCGACCCGGGACCGAGGCCGCCCGCGCAGCCCCTCGTGGAGGTGCTGCTGGCCGGCCAGGGACGGGCGCGGGCGTCCCACCGCTTCTCCGACACCGCCGTCGGCCGCCGTTTCACCTACGTGGGGGCCGAGCAGGTCCGCGACGGGCAGTGGCACGAGCTGCGGGTCACCGTGCGGGACGAGCAGACCGGCCTGGAGGCGCACACGCACCTGCGCTCGGCCGAGGGCGTGCCGGCCGTACGGTCCTGGACGACGGTCGCCAACCGCGGCACCGGGGAGGCGGTCGTGCTGGGCGTGACCTCGTTCGCCGCCGGGTTCCCGGCCGGCTCGGCCGGCGGCATCCAGGTCGTGCGCGCCGACAGCGAGTGGCTGGGCGAGAGCCGCTGGCGCGTACGGCCGCTGCGCGAGGAGATGGCGGACCTCAACCTGCCGCTGCACGGCCAGGACGGCCGGGGCCGACTGGCGGTCACCAGCACCGGCACCTGGTCGACGGGGCAGCACCTGCCCACGGCGGGCCTGCTCGACCCGGACTCCGGCCGGGCGTGGCTGTGGCAGGTCGAGCACAACGGCCCGTGGCGGTGGGAGATCGGCGAGCGCAGGGACGGCGCCTACGTCGCGCTGCTCGGCCCCACCGACATCGACCACCAGTGGCACGCCGTCCTCGCCCCCGGCGAGTCGTTCACGACGGTTCCGGCGTCGCTGGCCGTCTCCTCCGATGGGCTTCACGGCGCGGCGGCCGCGCTCACCGCGCACCGCCGCGCCCTGGTGCGCCCTCATCCGGACCGGGCCCGCCTGCCCGTGGTCTTCAACGACTACATGAACACCCTCATGGGCGATCCGACGACCGCGAAGCTGATCCCGCTGATCGACGCCGCCGCCGACGCGGGCGCCGAGGTGTTCTGCATCGACGCCGGCTGGTACGACGACGACGGCGACTGGTGGGACAGCGTGGGCGAGTGGCAGCCGTCCCAGACGCGGTTCCCGCGGGGCATGGAGGAGGTCCTCTCCCACATCAGGGGGCGCGGCATGGTCCCGGGCCTGTGGCTGGAGCCCGAGGTGATCGGCGTACGCAGCCCGATGGCCGACAAGCTGCCCGCCGAGGCGTTCCTGCAGCGGGGCGGCACGAGGATCGTGGAGCACGGCCGCTACCACCTCGACCTGCGCCACCCGGCCGCCGTGGCCCATCTCGACGAGGTCGTCGACCGGCTGGTGGAGCAGCTCGGTGTGGGCTACTTCAAGCTCGACTACAACATCGACCCCGGCGCGGGCACCGACGTGGACGCCGCGAGCCCGGGCGCGGGGCTGCTCGCCTGCAACCGGGCCCACCTGGCATGGCTGGAGGCGGTGCTGGACCGCCATCCTGACCTGATCCTGGAGAACTGCGCCTCCGGCGCGATGCGCATGGACTACGCCCTGCTGTCGCGGATGCAGCTCCAGTCCACCAGCGACCAGCAGGACCCCCTGCGGTATCCCCCGATCGCGGTGGCCGCTCCCCTGTCCGTCCTGCCGGAGCAGTCCGCGAGCTGGGCCTACCCCCAGCCGGACATGGACGACGAGCGGATCGCCTACAGCCTGTGCACCGGCATGCTGGGCCGCCTCTACCTGTCGGGGCACCTGCCCACCATGACCGGCGCGCAGCGCGACGCGGTCGGGGCGGCCGTCGCCGCCTACCGCGACATCCGCTCCGACCTGGCCGAGGCCGTCCCCGTCTGGCCGCTGGGGCTTCCGGGCTGGGACGACCCCTGGCTCAGCCTCGCCCTGACCACATCGGACCACACGTACGTGGGGGTCTGGTGCCGCGCGGACGAGCGGGCGACGGCCTCGCTGTCCCTCCCGCACCTCGCCGGGCGCCAGGTCGGCGTCGAGGTCGTCTACCCCCGCCACCTGCCCGCCTGGGACGGGGAGTGGGACCGGGAGGCGGGCCGGCTCGTCCTCACCAAGCCGGTTTCCGGCCATTCTGCCCGCATCCTTCGCGTTTCACCCGTCTCATCATCCGCGTCCTATTAATCCCTCCTGCTCTAAAATCCCGGGCCAGCGGTCCGGGCACCCCCCAGAAGAGAGATCGAAACCATGAAGAAATGGCAGACCCTCGCGGTCGTCGCCGTGCTCGCCGCGGGCGCCGCGGCCTGCAGCGACCCCTCTGTGGACTCCCCCGCGGACACCGCCGGCGGCGCCGCGGGCGACGCGGCCGCCGCCACCTGGGCCGAGCCGACGGCCAGGCTCGACGGCGTCACCCTGACGATCTGGGCCGCGCAGAACAGCAACGCCGTCCCCAAGCAGGTCGTCGACGCGTTCGGCAAGGCCACGGGCGCGAAGGTCGAGATCGTCACCATTCCCGACCCGTACGAGCAGGGCGTGCAGACCAAGGTCGCCACCGGGGACAAGCCCGACCTGGCGTTCTGGCAGCCGACCGCGTCCATGCTCACGGCCATCAACGCCAGGACGAACCTGCAGCCGCTGGACCAGGCCCCCTGGCTGTCCAAGCTCGCCCCCCAGCTCAAGGACATCACCGGCATCCTGAACGGCACGCGGTACGCCGCCCTGGTCACCAGCCCGGCCGTCGAGGGCGTCTACTACAACAAGGAGGTCTTCGAGGCCAACGGGATCACCGAGACCCCGAAGAACTTCGACGAGATGGTCGAGCTGGCCCGCAAGCTCAAGGCCAAGGGCGTCACCCCTTTCTACGAGATGGCCGGCGACCGGTGGGCCACCCAGTGGTGGGTCCAGGTCCAGCTCGCCGACGCCGCCAAGGACGGGCTCTGGGACAAGATCAACAAAGGTCAGGAGACCTTCTCCAGCCCGGTCGTGCTCGACGCGATCAAGAAGTACAAGTCGCTGATCGACGAGGGACTGTTCAACAAGGACATCAAGACCGCCAGGTTCGAGGACCAGGGCAAGGCCCTGCTCGACGGCAAGGCCGCCATGGTGGTGCAGGTCAACTCCTTCTTCGGCCAGCTCCAGGCGACCGCCGACACCGCCACCCTCGACAAGAGGATCGGCTTCTTCCCGATCTCCCCCAGCGGCAACGTCGGCACCTTCATCCCCGACCAGTCCAACGCCCTGGTGGCCTTCAAGACCGGCGACGCCAAGCGCGAGGCCGCCGCGCGCCAGCTCCTGTCGTTCTGGATGGGCCCCGGCTACAAGGACTTCATCGCCGACCGCAACACGGTCTCGCTGGAGACCGACGTGCCGAGCCCGGCCTCGGTGCCCAAGGCGCTGCAGCAGGTACACGACTCCCTCGGCGAGGCCGTCGGCTCCATGCAGGCCCTGGCCGTGGCCAACCCCGACCTGTACATCAACCTCGCCGACATGATCACCGGCACCATGACGCCCGAGCAGGTGGCCTCCACCACCCAGGAGCAGTTCGCCCAGCTCGCCAAGGCCGCCGGCGCGGCCGGTTTCTGACGCCCGGCGACTCGCGCCCATCGACAGGCCCATCGACAGGGCGCGGAGGCCGCGGCTCGCCCCCGTCTCCGCGCCCGGCACCTGAGGACATGCCATGCTGACTGCCACGGACACCCCCGTCCCGGACCGGCCGCTCGCGCCGCCGCCCGCCCCGCGCGGTCCCGCCGGCCGCACCCGCCGCAGGCCGGACCGGACCCACCCGATGTGGTTCATGGCCCCGGCGTTCGCGATCCTGCTGGTGTTCTTCTTCCTGCCGACCGCGTTCAACTTCGTGTACGCGTTCACCGACTGGTCGGGCTTCAAGAGCGCCATCAGGCCGGTCGGGTTCGACAACTTCGCCGACCTCGCCTCCAGCGGCACGCTGTTCTCGGCGCTGCGCATCACCGTGGTCTACGCCGTGCTCGTGGCGGTCTTCCAGAACCTCTTCGGGCTGGGCCTGGCCCTCCTGCTGGAGCGCGACACCTGGGTCAACCGCACGCTGCGGGTCTTCTTCCTCATCCCGGTGCTGATGTCCGCCCTGGCCGTCGGCTACATCTTCCAGGCCCTGCTCAAGCCCGAGGGCAGCCTCGACCAGTTGCTGTCCCAGATCTTCCGGCAGCACATCGACTACGCCTGGCTGGGCGACACCCGCTGGACGATCGTCGTGGTGGCCCTGGTCCACGCGTGGAAGTGGATGGGCCTGTCCATGCTCATCTACCTGGCCGGGCTCAAGACGATTCCCGAGGAGATCATGGAGGCGTCCCGCATCGACGGCGCCTCGCGGTGGCACGCGTTCCGGCGCCTGCGCTTCCCGCTGCTCGCCCCCGCGATCACGTTCAACGTCGCCACCGCCCTGCTCGGCTCCATGAACGGCTTCGACATCGTGCAGGCCACCACCGGCGGCGGTCCCGCGCGGACGACCGAGATCCTCAACATCTTCATCTACCGGACCTTCGGGCAGGGCCTGTTCGCCCAGGCCACGACCATGAGCCTGGTGCTGTTCCTGCTCGTGTCGCTCATGGCCTTCCCCGTCATCCGCATCCTGCGCAAGCGCGAGGAGATCCTGTGACGCCGCACTCCCCCGCCCGCCGGCACGCCTCCTCCATGACCGGCTCCGTGGCCAGGGGCACCTCGTTCCCGACCCGCCTGCAGCCGTTCGCCGCCACGGCGCTGGCACTGGTCACCATCGGCATCCCGCTGTGGCTCGTCGTGGCGACCGCCGGCAAGTCGCGGGGCGAGGCCCTCATCCCGGACCTCACCCCGCCCACCCACTGGCACCTGCTGGAGAACCTGGGCGAGGTGTGGAGCGAGGGCGAGGTGCCCGCCGCGTTCTTCGGCAGCCTCCTCGTCGTCGTGCCCGCCGTCATCGGCGTCCTGATCTTCGGGTCGATGGCGTCCTGGATCCTCGCCCGGCGCGCCACCCGGCTCAACGCCGTGCTGTACGCGCTCGCCATCAGCGGCATCATCCTGCCCCCCGCGGTGGTCACGGTCGTGCTGCTGCTGCGCCAGCTCGGCCTGGCGGGCAGCGCCGTCGGGATGATCGGCGTCTACATGGGCATCTACATGTCCACCGTCATCTTCTTCGTCACCGGCTTCGTCCGCACCATCCCCACCTCGTTGGAGGAGGCCGCCCAGATCGACGGCGCGGGGCCCGTGCGCGTCTTCTTCCACGTCGTCCTGCCCCTGCTGCGGCCGGTCCTGGCCACCGCCACGATCCTCGTCTGCCTCTACGTCTGGAACGACGTCTTCTACGCCTTCTTCGTGGTCGGCGGCCGCCTCGACACCCTGCCGCTCAACCTCTTCCGCGTCGCCGGCGCCGGGCTCTACCTCAACAACTGGCACCTCATCTTCGCCTACGTCATCCTCATGAGCCTGCCGCTCGTCGTGGTCTTCGCCGTCGCCCAGCGAAAGATCATCTCCGGCATCACCAGCGGCGCCGTGAAGTAACGACCGCGGCGCCCTTTTCACCTCCGATCCCGGCGGTGCCCGTCGAGCCCGCCGTACCACCCCCCTCCGGGGCGCTCGCGCGTCCCGGTGACAGGAGAGGACACCCATGCACCGACAAAGGTCATCCCGGCGTGCCCGTGTGACGGCCGTGACCGCGGCCCTCGCCGCGGCCACCCTGACCGCCGGGCCGCTCGCCGGCCCGGCCGGCGCGGACACCGCCGCCGACGTCGTCCAGGTGGACTTCGGGCAGCGCACCGGTCCGGTCCACGGCGGCGCGACCGGCATGCTGTACGGCCTGTCCGACCCGGGCGTCCCGGGAGATCCCCTCGTCGCCGGCGCCCGGCCGCGTACGGTCGCCCAGAAGGCCCCGGACGGCGACCAGCACCCCAACGGCGACGCGCTCAAGATCGCGGATGGCTTCTTCGCCGCGGGCGGCGAGGAGATCGTCGTCTACATGCAGGACGTCTACAGCAAGTGGCCCTACGAGAACCTCGGCATCGACGACTACCTCGCGAAGGTCGACGCGATGGTGCGCAAGGTCGTCACGGAGCGCCCACGGGACAAGGGCAGGTTCGTCTGGGTGCCGTTCAACGAGCCCGACGGCATCTGGTACCAGAACTGGTCCACGATGAAGCAGAAGTTCTTCAGCGACTGGAAGGCCGTCGTCGAGCGCATCCGCTCGATCGACCCCGGCGCCCGCATCGTCGGGCCGAACGAGGCCGCCTACAACCCCGGCCGCCTGCGCGACTTCCTCACCTGGGCCAGGGACGACACCTGCGGCGGGAAGAGCTGCCTGCCGGACATCATGGCCTGGCACGAACTGTCGCGCGGCAGCCTCGCCGCCTATCGGGACCACTATGCGAACTACCGGCAGATGGAGCGCGACCTCGGCATCGGCCCGCTGCCGATCAACATCGACGAGTACGGCAACCGGCGCGACATGTCCGTCCCCGGCCAGATGGTCCAGTGGATCACCATGTTCGAGGACACCAAGGTCGACGCCGACATGGCGTTCTGGACCTACGCCGGCAACCTCTCCGACCACGCCGTGCGCACCCGCCAGGCCAACGGCGCGTGGTGGCTGCTCAAGTGGTACGCGGACCTGACCGGGCAGACGGTGAAGGTCACCCCGCCGCAGCCGGACGTCCCCGACACGGTCCAGGCCGTCGCGGCCGTCGACCCCTCCGTACGCCGGGGCACGATCCTGGTCGGCGGCGGCGCCGCGCCGGTCCGGCTCGACCTCTCCGGGCTCGACTCCGCGGTCTTCGGCACGCAGGTCGACGTCGTCGTGTCCAAGACGACCTGGTCCGGCTACGAGGGCGACGCCGTGCAGCCGCCGGTCGTCGCGGCCACCCGGACCACCCTGCGCGGCGGCACGCTGCGGGTGGACCTCCCGGGCGGCGACGTGATGGCCGCCTACCGGGTCACGATCGTCCCGTCGAGCGGCGGCGCGCCCGCGACCGACGCGCCGTGGAGCGTCTCGGTCGAGGCGGAGTCGGCCACGCTCACCTCGGCCCAGGCGTACAACCAGGACACCACCGCGGACCCGCAGCTCTACGCGACCTCCGGCAAGCGGGACGTCGGCTCCATGAACAAGGCAGGCTCCGCCGTCACGTTCCCGGTCACCGTGCCGCGTGACGGCCGCTACCGCCTGGGCGTCTTCCAGGGCGCGAACAAGGCCCCCGGCAGGCACGCGCTGTTCGTGGACGGGAAGCTCGACCAGGTCGTGCAGTACTCGGCCGACCTCGGCTGGACCTACCGCGGCCGCACCGACGTGGAGGTCGAGCTGACCGCCGGCACCCACGAGCTGTCCCTGCGCACCAGCGCCGACGGCACGACCCTGCTGCCGGGCAGCGACATCACGCTGGACAGGTTCGACCTCACCGAGGTCACCGGTCCCGAGCGGGCGGCGTACCCGGCCGACGAGGCCCGGCTGTCCGGCGGCGCGGGCATCACCCGCGAGGGCAAGGGCGCCGCCGTCACCCTCGGCGGCGGCGCCCGCGCCACGTTCTTCGCCGCGGTGAGCGAGGACGGCTACTACGACCTGACCTTCTCCTACAAGGCGGCCGGAGCCGGCGACCTCGATGTCCGCGTCGACGGACGACGGATCGACGGTGTGCGGGCGACGCGCCCCGGTGAGGCGGCCTCCCGGGCCCGGGTGTATCTCCCGGCCGGCGTCTCGGTGGTCGAGGTGGGCGGCCCGGCCGGCCTGCGGCTGCGCGGCCTGACCACGGTCAGGGCCGCGGAGGCGGACGCGGCGGTCCACCGCGTCGAGGCCGAGCAGGCGCAGCGCGCCGGAACGGCCCGCGTGGTCACCGTCCCGGCCACGAGCGGCTCGAACGCCTCCGCGGGCACCTATGTGGGCGACATCGGCAACGGCGCGGGCAACACGCTCACCCTCACCCGGCCCGGCGGTTTCGGCCCCGGCGAGTACGTGCTCGTGGCGCACTACGCCAACGCCGACAGGAACACCGGGCACCCCTACAACACCGACGTCATCAGCCGGTTCCTCGACATCACCGAGAAGGGCGGGGCGACGACGCGCGGCGTGTTCCGGCACAACTACGCGTGGGACAACTTCTGGTCCCAGGCGACGCCGCTCACCCTCACGACCGCCTCCGGGGCGCTCGTCCTCGGCAACGCCACGGCGTACGCGCCCAACCTCGACCGCTTCGAGCTCGCGCGGCTCGTTCTGGAGGTCGACAACACCGCCAAGTGACCGGAAGGGCCCGCCGTGCCCGTCCACGGCGGGCCCTCCTTCGCCGCGCCCCACCGGCCGTACGGACGACCGGGGCATGGTGGGTGAGAGTGCCGCATGTCCTGCCGGGGCGTAGGACGATGTGACCATGAGCACTCCCCCGGCTTCCACAATCGAGCAGGCCGTCGCCGACATCAGCGACGAAACAGGGGCGGTCAGGGGCGCCGGCGTGCTCGTCGCCGCGGATCTCGTGCTGACGTGCGCGCACGTGATCGCCCGTGGAGGGGAGAAGCAGCCGGAGACCGTACTGGTGGGCTTCCCGTTCCTCCGCACCGGGCCCTTGCGGGCGAGTGTCCACTTCTGGGCGCCGCACGTGCCCGGTTCGGAGCCCGGAACCGGGGACCTCGCCGTCCTCCGGCTGGAAAGGTCGTTGCCGCCGGACGTCCGGCCGGTCGAGTTCGCCGCTGTCGCGCCGCCCGGCCTTCAGGTCAGCGCCTACGGTTTTCCGGGCGGCTACCCTGATGGGCGCTGGGCGTCCGGGCGCACGGTGGGAAGCCTGCCGAACGGCGCCGTCCAACTGGAGGCCACCGACAGCACGGGGTTCACGGCCGGCTACTCCGGAGCGCCCGTCTGGAGCCCCGAACTCGGTGCGGTGCTCGGCATCCTCTACGCGGTGGACGGTCCAGACGGCAGAGCCGCGTACATGAGCCCGGCTTCCGCTCTCGCCGAGACGTGGCCGGAGTTCGACGCCGTCATCCGCTCTGCTCGGGAGCGAGCCGCCTCGGTTCCCGAGGACCGGCGCAGAAGGCCCGGAGAGTTCGCGCCCGGCGGGCGGGAGCGCACGCAGTGGGTCAGCGACGCGCCGGCCGACCACGACGTGCTCAGGCGGACCGCGCTGGCGAACGTGCTCGCCAGGCAACTGCGGCACGCCCGGACGGAGACCCCCGACGTGTCGTTCCTGGTGCACGTCGACGGTTCATGGGGGACGGGCAAGAGCACCCTGCTCAAGCTGCTCGCCCGCGAACTGCACAGCGATTCGATCGTGGCCTTCTTCGACACCTGGCGGCACGTGCGGATCGAACCACCCTGGTGGGCGCTGCTGATCACCATCCGCAAGGCGGTCGTCCAGCACAGGCCTCGCTGGCGGCGTCCCTTCTTCCTCCTGCGAGAGCTGCTCGCGCGTGTCCGCCGTGACGGCGCCCCTCAGGTGCTGTCGGGTCTGCTGCTGGTCGGCGCGGCCCTCCTCACCGCGTTCCTGTTCAGGGCAGGCGTCATCACGGTCCCCAGTGTCGGACCGACGTTGACGACCGTCACCACCGTCGCCGGAGCGGCCGGCGCGCTGTGGACGGCCGGGATCCTCGTCAGCAGGTACGCGATGTGGGGATCCGCGCGCAGGGCCCGCACCTTCGAGCAGTCCCACACCGACCCCATGAACGACGTCGCCGAGCACATCGCGTGGCTCGTGCGTCACGCCGGCCGGCCCATCGTGGTCTTCGTGGAGGACCTCGACCGCTGCAACGCCGACTACGTCGTGAACTTTCTTGATTCCGTCCAGACGCTCGTCCGCGACGTGCCCGAGCACTGGCGTCGGCCCGTACGCCGCACTCCCGACTTCCATGCCCCGAGCTTCGTCGTCGCGATGGACGGCGCCTGGCTGCGCTGCGCCTACGAGAACGCCTACGAGACGTTCAAATCGGCCGTCGCCGAGCCGGGGCGCCCCATCGGCTACCTGTTCCTGGACAAGCTCTTCCAGCTCAGCGTCCCCATGCCCAAACTCGGCGGGGCCGGCCGGGACCTGTATTTCGGCGGGCTGCTCGGCGTGAGCGTCGCGGCGCCTTCGCCGCCCACCGCGGACCAGGTCCGGGCGGCACTCACCGCGAGCAGTGACGAGATCGAGGTGCTGGAGACGCTGGCGAAGGCCGAGCCCCGGGTCCGCGAGATGGTGGCCTCACAGGCGGTCGAACGGATCCTCGACGCCGACGTACAGGGCCTATCCCACCACGCCCTCGCGAAGTTCTCCCGGTTGCTGCACAGCAACCCGCGCGCGATGAAGCGGTTCGTCAACACCTACACCGTCCTGCGTGCCGTACGCGTCCTGGAGGGCAGCCTGGTGCCGACCGACACCCTCGCGCTGTGGACTCTCCTTCGCATCCGATGGCCGGAGCTGGCGGACTACCTGGAGTCGTATCCCGGGGCCATCGATCAGATCATGGAGGGCTCCGGCGCGCATGACCTCCCCGAGTCGCTCCGGGAGCTGGCCGCCTCGCAGGACCTTCATGAGGTGCTGTGTGGCGTGCCGGGGGTGACGCTCACGCCGGACGTGATCCGCACCTGCTCCGGAGCGGGCGACGACCTGGCGCCGCTCCGTACGTAGCCACCGGCGGGCGGCTCACGCTCCGATCGTCTTCGTCGCGCGGTGCTGCCCGCGTGCGCGGGCGACGAGGTGACTTGCATCCCACTGCCGCCGCAGGCCGGGAGCCCGGGACGGTCTTGGCCGCGCGCGGCGCGAGGGACTAGGTTCGCGCCGTGCCCACCGCTGATCATCTCTCCCCCGGCCTCCGCGTCTACGCCGTCTGCTCGGAGGTCCCGCCCGACGTCGTCGGCGGGCTGGGCCGGTACGCCGAGCGAATCACGGACGCCCTGGGTGACGCCGGGGTGCCGGTCGTGCTCTTCGGCGCCACGGCCCGCCGCGGCCGGGCGCCCCGGACGGAACGCCGGGGTGACGTCACTCTGCACCGCCTGCCCACCCCCGGCTACGGCCCGCGCGAAGGCTCGGTCCTCCCGCCGGGCGTACGGCGGCTCGTCAGGGTCGCCGGGCTACTCACGTTCAACGTGCGGGCGGCCGCCCGGATCCTGGGGGCCGAGGCGGGACGGACCGGGGCGGTCGTCGCCGTGCACGACTGGATGGGCTGCGTGGCCGGGATCCTGTGCCACGTGCTGGGACGGCTGCCGGTGGCGTTCCACGTGCACACCCGCGAGCTGAACGCCCACGCGGGTGATCAGAACGCGCCGCGCCGGTCGGCGTACGCCGTCCTCCTCGACCTTCTGGAGACGGCCCAGGCGCGGACGGCGCGCCTGATCCTCGTGCCGAGCGCCCGCATGCGCGACGACCTCGCCGCGCGCGGCTGGCCGGCGGACCGGATGCTCGTCGTGCCGCACGGCTTCGAGGAGCCCGGCCTGCTGCGGCTCGCCGGACTGCCGGACGACGAGCGCGACCGGGTCCGGGCGGAGGTGCGGCGGCGCTACCTGCCCGGCGGGCAGGGCCGGCTCGTCGTGTTCGCCGGGCGGCCGTCGCCGCACAAGGGGGTCCACACGCTGATCCGGGCGGTGCCGCGGGTCGTCGCCGAGCACGGTGACACGCGCTTCGTGCTGGTCGGCGCCCAGGCGCCGCAGACCGGCGACGCGGCGGCGGTGGCCCGCCTGATCGAGCGGACGCGGACCTCCGGGCACGTGGTCGCCGGCAACCGCTTCCTCGCTCCCGCCGAGGTGTTCGCGCACTTCCTGGCCGCCGACGTCTGCGTGTTCCCGTCGATGTACGAGCCGTTCGGCCTGGTCGCCGTCGAGGCGATGGCGCTCGCCCGCCCGGTGGTCGTCGGGCCGGGCTACTCGCCGGAGGTGGTCGGCGACGGCGCCGTCCGCTGCGTACGCGACGACCCGGGCGAGCTGGCCGCGGCCGTGCTGCACCTCCTCGACGATGCAGAGGAGGCGGACCGGCTCGCCCAGCGGGGGGCCGCGTACGTGCGGGAGCGCTACAGCTGGGCGCGCACCGCCCGGCGCACCCTGGCGGCGTACGCCGACGCGGCGGCGTACGGCCGGAGGGCGTCGCGGGTGCGCCGGGGCGGGTCCGCGCCGGTGAAGTGATCGACGGCGGTCAGGACCCCGCCGCTTGGCCTTCGCCGCCTCACGGTGGTCAGCCGATGCGGAGCGGGAGCGTGCGCGGTCCCCGCACCTGGCCGGGGGCCCAGGTCACCTCAGAGGGGTCGGCGAGGCCGAACACGGGGACGCGCTCCAGCCAGACCTCCAGGGCGACCCGGAGTTCCATGCGGGCGAGGTGGGATCCGACGCAGCGGTGGATGCCGAGCCCGAACGCCGCGTGCCGGTTGATCTCGCGGTCGATGATCACCTCGTCGGCCCGGTCGAACTGCGCGGGGTCGCGGTTGGCGGCCGGGAACGACAGCAGGACCCAGTCGTCGGCCCTCATGTCGACGCCGCGCCAGTGCATGTCCTCCTTGACCAGCCGCGCCATCGTGACCGGCGCGTACGCCCGGAGGAACTCCTCCATCGCGGTCGGCAGCAGCGCCGGCTCGGCGACCAGGCGCTCGCGGTCGGCCGGGGTCTTCGCCAGGTGCCACAGCGAGGCCCCGATCGCGCTCCACGTGGTGTCGATCCCGGCGATGAGCAGCAGGGCCATCGTGCCGGCCACGTGCGAGGGGTCGAGCTTGCGGCCGTACAGCTCCGCCTCGATCAGGTAGGTGGTGAGGTCGTCGCGGGGGTTGGCGACGTGGTCGCGGATCTGCTCCAGGAGGTAGTCGAACAGCTCCCCCATGTGCGCCATCCGCTCCTCCGGCGGGAGGTTGACGCCTTCGAGCGCGTGCTCGACGAACTCCCGGAACCGCGGCCCGTCCTCCGGCGGGAAGCCCAGCATGTCGGCGATGACCCGCATCGGGATGTGCTGCGCGTAGTCACGGGCGGCGTCGACGATCTCCGCGCCCTCGAACCCGTCGATCAGCGAGTGGCAGAACGCCCGCGCCGCCTCCTCCCGCTTCGCCACCTCCTTCTTGGTGAACGCCGGGAGCAGCAGCTTGCGCGCGTCGTGGTGGAACGGCGGGTCGGAGGAGATCGGCGGCACGGCTCCCACCGGCGCGATGTCCCTGGGCGGCCGGTAGTTGCTCATGATGATGGCCCGGGAGGAGAAGTGCTCGGTGTCGTAGGCGATGGCCGCGACGTCCTCGTACCGCGTCGGCAGCCACCCGCCGCCGAACCTTTCGGTGTGCGCGATGGGGCAGCGCTCCCGCAGGTCGTCCTGGATCGGGTACGGATCGGCGGCCCACTCGGGCTCCAGGTGGGAGAAGTCGGTCGCCCAGTCGGAGACCGGGCCGGTGATGATCTCGTTGCGAATGCCGAGGGGCTCTTCCCGTGAGTCGCGGAAGTCGCGGACGAAGCGATCGTCGACGGTCATGTCAGGCCTCCTCGACGAGGACGATCGCCTTCTCCGGGCAGTTGGAGGCCGCGACCCGCGCCGCGCGCTCGCCGCCCGGCGGCACGAGGCCGTCGCCGGCGACCTGGCCGTAACCCTCGTCGTCCTCGGTGAACAGGTCGGGCGACAGGTCGTAGCAGCGGCCGTGTCCCTGGCAGCGCGCGGGATCGATCTGCACTTTCACTGGTGCTCCCCCTTGTGGTGGGTGGGGTCGGTCGGGGCGATGGCGGTGACGAGACGGGTGAGCAGGGCGCTCCACTCCTCGTCGCCGACCGCGTGCAGGTCCGGCGTGAGGAGCGCGCTGCCCATCGCGAGCAGGAGGCAGAGATGGGCGACGGCGCCGGGCGACAGCGCCGGGTCGATCTCGCCGTCGTCCTGTGCGGTGCGGACGAGCCCGGCGAGCCAGCCGGCCCGCTCGCCGACGTAGTCGTGCATCGGGCGGGCGACATCCTCGTCTCGGCGGGCCGCGACCAGCGCCTCGACGATCAGGGAGCCGCGCGCGTCGGGACGGCGCGGGAGGCGGCGGCCCACGGCGACCAGCAGGTCCGCGACCGGCCGGTCGGGTTCGGCGGCCAGCAGGTCGGCCAGCAGCCGCGGCCCGTGAGCGCGCAGCGCGGCCACGATCAGCTCGGCCTTCGAGCCGAAGTGCGCGTACAGGGCTCCGTTGCTCACCCCGGCCGCCGCGGCGATGTCGGCCACGCGCGTGCCGTCGTACCCGCGCCGGGCGAACACGTCGACGGCCGCGCGCAGCAGCCGTTCCTGCGTCTCGGCGGCGGTGACACCCGCGATCCGGCCCACGACGGAATTAAATGGTTGTTCATTTGATTGCGTCAAGACCGCCATCAATGACGGCGCCATGGGCAGGCCGGCGTGACGAACACCGGGCAAAAGTCGCAAACTAGCATTATGTGGGACAAGTGGGGCATGCTTCGGCATCGCGACTGGTTCGTGGACGCGGCCCTCGCCGCGGCCGTCATCGCGTTCACCGTCCCCACCACGCTCATCGGCTACAGCTTCTCCCTCTGGGGCGGTGCGCCGGACGCGCTCGAGATCGCGACAGGGGTGATCACCGCGGCGGCCATGCTGGTGCGGCGCCGCACCCCCTGGCCCGCGGTCGTCGCCTCGGCGGCGTGCGCCTGCGTCACCGGGCAGGTCGTGCCGATGATCCTCGCCGTCTTCTCGATGACGGCGGAACACCGGGTGCGCCGGTGGCAGTACGTCGCCCTGGCCCTCTCGGTGGTCTACGCCGTCGTCGACTACCGCAACCCGCACACCGACCATTCGGTCTACCTGAACGTCGTCCGCGCGCTGACCCTCATCTACCTGCCCGCGGCGGTCGGCACCTGGGTGTACGCCTACCGGCGGCTCATCCGGGAGCTTCGTGTCGGCGTACGCGAACGCGAGGAGATCGCCGCCTCCGAGGAGCGCCGAAAGATCGCCAGGGAGATGCACGACACCGTCACCCACGCGGTCACCGCCATGGTGCTCAACGCGGGCATGGCCCGTGACGCCACCGAGTCGGGCGAGATCCGGGAGCTGACGGCGACCATCGAGGACAAGGGCGTGCAGGCGCTCGGCGAACTGCGGCAGTTGCTCACCGTGCTCCGCCGAGAGGACGGCGACCTCGCCGAGGGCACCGAGGCGATCGCCCGGCTGGTCGGCGAGGCGCAGGCGAGCGGGCTCAAGGTCGATCTCCACCTCGACGCTCCCCCGGGGGCGCTGCCGAGACAGGTCTCGCACGCGTGCTATCGCCTGGTGCAGGAGGGGCTCAGCAACGTGCGCAAGCACGCGCCGGGCTCCCAGGTGCACGTCACCTGCGAGGTCACCGGCGATCAGGTGGCCGTCTCCGTGGTCGACACGCCGGACCGCGGCGACCCCGGCGGGAAGCCGGTCAGGGCCGCGCCCTCCCTCGGCGGCGGGTACGGCCTGGCCGGCATCCGGGAGCGCGTCTCCCTCGCGCAGGGGCGGTTCTTCTCCGGGCCGACCCCCGAGGGAGGCTTCATCCTCGCGGCCCGGCTCCCCCTCCGGTCGTCGCACGGCTGAGACGGCGGGGAGCACAGCGGCCCGGATCATGAGCGATGCTGATCGCGGGCGACTCGGATCATGAGCGATACTGATCGCGGGCGACACGGATCAGCGGGCGACGCAGATCAGCGGGCGACGTCCTCCCGCCGGGTGAGCAGGCCAAGCTCGGCGCGGGTGGGCATGCCCTCCCAGTCACCGGGGACCACGCATGCGAAGGCGCCCGCTGCGACGGCCGTGTCCAGCCGGGTCTCCGGCGGCGCCCCGGCCAGCAACTCCGCCAGGTATCCCCCGACGAACGCGTCCCCCGCCCCTACCGGGTCCAGGACCTCCACCGGCACGGCCTCGCGGGTCAGTCGCAGCCCGTCCACCAGCGCCGCGCAGCCCTCGGCGCCCCGTTTGATCACCGCCTGCGCGGGGCCCAGGTCGGTCAGCGCGGCCGCCAGATCCAGCGGGTCCTCCCTCGGGGACACGAACAGCTCCGCCTCCTCGACCCCGGCGAAGACCACGTCACTGGCGGCCAGGACGTCCCTGAGCGCCTCCCCCGCGCGCTCGCGCCTCCAGAGCCTGCCGCGGTAGTTGACGTCGAAGGAGACCGTCACACCGTGGGCGCGGGCCAGCCGTACGGCGTGGGCCACCGCCTCGGCGGCGGAAGCGGACAGCGCAGGGGTGATGCCGGTGACGTGCAGCAGCGAGGCCCCGGCCACGACGTCCTCGGGCACGTCGGCGGGGGCGAGGCGCGACCCCGCGCTGCCCGTCCGGTAGTACCAGACGTTCAGCGAGCGGCTCGTCCGCCTCTCCTTCACCATCAGGCCGGTCGGGGCCGCGCCGTCCACGACGGCACGTACGTCCAGGCCCTCCGCCCGAAGCTCCCGCTCCACCAGTTCGCCGAACCCGTCTGCCCCCACCCGGCCGATCCAGGTCACCGGCACGCCAAGCCGCCGCAGCGCGATCGCCACGTTGCTCTCGGCTCCGCCGATCCCGACGGCCATGCTCGGCGCGTGCGCCAGCGGCCCCACGCGCTCGGCGGTGAGCAGTGCCATGGTCTCGCCGAGCGTGACGACGCGCGGCCCGGCCGCGGGGTGCGTCCCGTGCTCTGTCTTCACGCGCTGCTGCTCCTCCATACGGGGACTCGAACGGCGTTCCGGGCGCTGGACGGAACGATATTATGGGCGCTTCAGTGGGGTCCTTGAGGATGGGGAGGCTCGCAAAGTGGCTAGGCGAGCGCGACCATCGGCTTCCGACGTCTCCGCGGTGAACGGCACCACTCCGGAACTGAACCTCGAAGAGGAGCGGCTGCTCGGCATCGTGTTGCGGGCCGACGGTCCCGTAGGCGCCCGGCTCGCGGGCCGTCAGCTGCGCGAGAGCGGGCTGGAGGTCAGCGAGGCGACCGTCTCACGGATCTTCAAGCGCCTGGACGACTTCGGCCTCACCATGCCGTCAGGGCGCAAGGGCCGTACGCTGACCGAACACGGGCGGCGCTGTGCCGAGGCGTTGTCCGCACGGCAGCGTCACGAGGAGGAGTTCGCCCGGGCCTTCGACATCCGCACCGTGGAGCAACTTCTGGACCTGCTGCACGCCAGGCGCGGCGTCGAACGGGAGATCGCCGGCCGGGCGGCGAGCAAGGCGACCGACGACGACGTCGCGAGTCTCGAGGAGATCCTGCGCAGTCACGAGAGGCGCCTGGCCGACGACGAGGACGCCCGCCAGGTCGGCATGGACTTCCACCGCGCGATCGCCCGCATCGCGGGCAGCGACCTGCTGGGCGCGCTGGCGGGCGCCGTGCTCAACGAGTCGCTCATCCCGCTGGAGAAGGTCCTCGACGTGATCACTGGCGGTCACGGCACCGTGGGCCAGTCCGTGCCCGAGCACGTGGAGATCGTCTCCGCGATCCGCCGCCGCGATCCGGCGGCGGCGGAGGAGGCGATGGCCCGTCACCTCACCCGGCTGATCGACGAGGTCACCGAGTTCTCCCGTAGCGACCAGGTGCGCATCTTCGACCGGTTGCTGATGTTCACCCGCCAGTCGTGACGGCGGTGCCCGTCCGCGGGCGTCGCCCGAGGTGGTCGATGACCTCATCGATGGGCAGCACGTCGGCGTAGCGGGCGTTGATGTCGAACAGGTTGGCCTCGTGCGCCGAGGCCGAGCGGTCGCCGACGGCCTCGGCGGGGACGATGGCGCGGAAGCCGTAGTCGAGGGCACTCTCGCAGGTCGAGCGGATGCACCCGCTGGTGCTGCACCCGACGACGATCACCGTGTCGATCCGCTGGGCGACGAGGATGCTCAGCAGGTTGGTGTTGAAGAACGCACTGGCCCGCGGCTTCTCGATCAGCGCCTCGTGCGGGCGGCGGTCGAGTTCGGGCACCAGCCGGACCCGCTCGGACCCGCGGATCATGCGCTCCGAGTGCGGGGTCTTGAGCCGGGTCACAAGGGGCAGGTCGGAGTACGTCTCGTCATACGCCATGGTGGTGAACACCACCGGGATGTCGTCCCGCTCACGCACGACCTCCAGAAGCCTCCGGATGTTGTCCAGCACGCCGTCGAGGTTCGCTCCGATCATCTCGTCCGGACGCGTCCAGGCGCCGGCCATGTCGATGACGAGGACGGCGACGCGCTCCCCCCATCCGACTCGCCCGGCGAACCCCGCCGCCAGGTACTGGTCGAGCAGGTCCCGGTTGCCGAGGCCATGGGTCTGCACAGCGGTCATGTTGGCTCACCTTTCACTGACTGAGGCGACGATTTACGATCGTCACCATACAGCCATCTTCCTCATTTTTGATAGACCTGGACACTAACAAGGGGTTTGCGATAGACATCGTTCTACATTGATGGATAATCGCCGGGAGATATCTGGTGCGTGATGACTTTGACCTCGTAGTGAGCGGCGCGCTCGTCGTGGCGGAGCACGACATCGAAGTCGCCGACCTCGGCGTCGCGGGCGAGAAGATCGCGGCGCTCGCCGCACCCGGCACCCTGAGGGGGACGCGAATCGTCGAGGCCCGTCCCGGCTCGGTCCTGGTTCCCGGGGGGATCGACACCCACACCCACATCGCCTGGCCGATCGCGGAAGGCGTCCGCAGCCTCGACGACTTCGCCTCCGCGACCCGCGCGGCGGCCGTCAGCGGCACTACCACGGTGATCGACTTCGTGCCCGCCTCCGGCGGGTCGCTCGTGGCCGCGGCGCGGGAGCGCATGGCCGAGGCGGCGTCATCGGTGATCGACTACACCTTCCACCCGGTGATCGCCCGCATCACTCCGGACCGGCTGCGTGAGATCCCCGCCCTGGTGGACGAGGGCCTTGCCTCCTTCAAGATCTACACCACGTACGACGACCGGCTCGACGACGGTGAGATCAGGGCGGTGATGACCGCGGTGGCCGAGGCGGGCGGGCTCGCCGGATTCCACGCGGAGAACCACGACATCCTCGAACACGCCAAGTCCGCGGTGCTGGCCGAGTCCGGCGCGGTCATCGACCGGTTCCCCGGCAGTCGTCCCGGCAGCGCGGAGAGCGCCGCGATCGGCCTGGTGACGCACTTCGCGCGGGAACTCGGCGCGCCGGTGTACGTCTACCACGTATCCGGCGGCGAGGCGCTGTCCGCCATCGAGACCGCCCGCGAGACGGGCGTCCTGGTGCAGGCGGAGACCTGCACCCACTACCTGGTTCTCGACGACTCCGTGTACGGACGCCCCGACGGCTGGAAGTACGTCATCACGCCGCCGGTCAGGGACGCCGCCGCGCAGGACCGCCTCTGGGACGCGCTGCGCGCCGGAGTGCTGGGCAGTGTGGCCTCCGACCACTGCGCGTACGGCCTCGAGCACAAGCTCCCCGGCGCCGCCGACTTCACCGCGCTGCCGCCGGGAGCCCCCGGCCTGGACGCGCGCGTCCCCCTGCTGTGGCACCACGCGGTCACCCGTGGCCGGCTCGGCCTGCGGGGATTCGCCGAGGTGTCGGCCACAGGCCCGGCCCGCACGTTCGGCATGTATCCCCGCAAGGGCGTCATCCGTGTGGGGGCGGACGCCGACCTCGTGCTGTGGAACCCCGAACGGCAGTGGACCTGGCCGGCCTTCGAGGCCGGCTGGGGCAGCGACTACGAGCCGTACGAGGGCATGACCGGCGTCGGCCTGCCCGAGCTCACGATCTCCCGCGGCCGGGTGGTGGCCCGCGACGGCCGCTTCACGGGCTCGGGCGGAGCCGGACGCTTCGTCCCCCAGCGGATCGACACCCGTCAGTGGCCCGGGATGGCTCCGGCGGCCCGAGGAGGCGCGGAGGAGGCACGGAAATGAGCGGCGAACGGCTGATGTTCGTCGGCGGCGAGTGGACCGAGGCCCGCGACGGAGCCAGGATGCCGGTCTTCGAGCCGGCCACCGGCACGACGCTGACCTCGGTGCCGGCGGGCGGGGCGGCGGACGTGGACCGGGCGGTCACGGCGGCGAGGCACTGCTTCGACGAGAACCGCTGGAGCGGCGAGGTGCCGCCCCGGCGCCGCGCCGCCGTGCTGAACCGCATGGCCGAGGGCATCCGCGCTCGTGCCGGCGAACTGGCCCGGCTGGAGGTGCGCGACTCGGGCAAGCCCCTGTCGAACGCCCTCGCCGAGGTGGAGGAGGCGGCCTTCATCTTCGAGTACTACGCGGGGTGGGTGACCAAACTCGCCGGCGAGGTGACCCCCGTGGGCCCCGAGGCCATCAACATGATCGTGCATGAGCCGGTCGGGGTGTGCGGGCTCATCGTCCCCTGGAACTTTCCGCTGCTGATGGCCGCGCAGAAGGTCGCCCCCGCGCTGGCCGCCGGGTGCACGGCGGTGCTGAAGCCGGCCGAGGACACCCCGCTGTCCGCTCTGGAACTGGCCGCCGTCGCGGCCGCGGCCGGGCTGCCCGCCGGGGCGCTGAACGTCGTCACCGGAACCGGGCCGGGCGCGGGCGCACCGCTGGTGGAGCACCCCGGCATCGACAAGATCAGCTTCACCGGCTCCCGGGAGGTCGGGGCGATGGTCGCCGCCGGCGCGGGGGCCGCGCTGAAGCGGGTCACCCTCGAACTCGGCGGCAAGTCGCCCAACGTGCTGTTCGCCGACGCGTCCTTCGACGAGGCCGTCGCGGGCACGTGCAGGGGCGTCTTCGACAACCAGGGCGAGGTGTGCTCGGCGGGCACCCGGGTGCTGATCCAGCGGGACGTCTTCGACGCCGCGCTGGCGGCCATAACGGAGCGGGCGAGCGCGATCCGCCTCGGCGACGGGCTGGACCCGCTGACCACAATGGGCCCGCTGGTCTCGGCCCGCCAGCGCGACCGGGTGAACCGCTACATCGAGATCGGCGAACGGGAGGGTGCGCGGGTCGTGTACGCCGGCACGCCGCCCATCGGAGACCGGCTCGCCGGCGGCTACTTCGTCCCCCCGGTCGTCTTCCACGCGCCGTCCCAGCGCCTGCGGATTGCGCAGGAGGAAATCTTCGGGCCGGTCATGACCGTGCTGCCCTTCGACGACGCCGAGGAGGCGATCCGCCTCGCCAACGACACGGCGTTCGGCCTGGGCGCAGCCGTTTGGACCAACGACGTGCGCCAGGGCCTTCGCGTCGCCAAGGCCGTGCGGGCGGGAGTCGTATGGCTGAACGACACGCAGGCCGCCCCCACCGAGGGGATCTGGGGCGGGTTCAAGGCGAGCGGGATCGGCCGCGAACTGGGCCGTCAGGGCCTGGAGGCGTACCTGGAGCCCAAGCAGATCTACATCAATCTCACCTGAAGGAGCAGCATGTCTGTGTTGGAGGGACGGGTCGCCCTCGTCACCGGAGGCGCCCGCGGCATCGGCAGGCACATCGCCGCGACGCTCGCGGCCGACGGCGCGACCGTGGTGGTGGCGGACCGGCGGATCGAGGGCGTGGCGGCGGGCGACGACGGGATCGCCCGCGTCCACGAGGTGGACGTCGCGGTCCGCGAGCACGTCACCGCGACCGTCCGGGCCACGGCCGAGGAGTTCGGCGGGATCGACATCCTCGTGAACAACGCCGGCATGGACATCGCCCGGCAGGACACCTGGAACCAGTCGCCCGAGGAATGGAGCCGGGTCATCGACGTCAATCTCAACGGGGCCTGGTGGTGCACGTCCGCGGCCCTGCCGTACATGATCCCGCGGGGGAACGGCCGGGTCGTCTTCATCGGCTCCAACGCCGCCAGGCTCGGCGGTTTCGGCATCGGCCACTCCCCCGCCTACTCCGCGGCGAAGGCCGCGCTGTCCGGCCTGATCGTCGCGCTGTCCTCGCAGCTGGAGCAGTTCGGCATCCGGGTCAACGCGATCTCCTCGGGGCCGACGGGCAGCACCGGAACGCCGCCCACGGACGAGGAGCGCGCCGAGTACCTGCGCCGTTTCCCGCTGGGATACGGCGGGTCCGGCCCGATCGCGGCCGCCGTACGCTATCTCGTTCACCCGTCCGGCGACTGGGTGAGCGGCACGGTCATGAACGTCAGCGGAGGAGAGCACCGGGGCATCTGACCGCCGGGGCATCCGACCAGGCCGGGCGGCGGTTTTCGCCCTGCCCTGCGGGGGTACGGCTCTCACATCGATACAGCGCGGGCCACGTGGGCCCGGAACGCATCGGCGCCGGGCCGCCGTCGTGGAAAGCCAGCGCCGTGCGCCATTTCGTACGCGTCTGCCGTCACGATCGCGTTTGAGAGTAGCCATGAAAGCCGTGGTCTACGAAGGCCCTCGACAGGTCAAAGTCACCACCGTTCCGGACGCCAGGATCGAACGGCACACCGACGTGCTCGTCCGGGTCACCACCTCCAACATCTGCGGGTCCGACCTGCACATGTATGAGGGCCGCACCAGCTTCGCGCCGGGCCGGGTGTTCGGGCACGAGAACCTCGGCGAGGTCGTCGAGGTCGGGGACGCCGTCGACCAGGTCAAGGTCGGCGACATGGTGTGCCTGCCGTTCAACATCTCATGCGGCTTCTGCGCCAACTGCGAGAAGGGTCTGACGGCCTTCTGCCTGACCACCAACCCGGAACCGGGCCTGGCCGGCGCCGCGTACGGCTACGCCGACATGGGCCCGTACAACGGTGGCCAGGCCGAGTTGCTGCGCGTGCCGTACGGGGATTTCAACTGCCTGGTCCTGCCCGAGGACGCACGGGAGAAGCAAACCGACTACGTCATGCTGGCCGACGTCTGGCCCACCGGCTGGCACGCGACCATGCTCGCCTGCGTGCAGCCGGGCGACACCGTCGTGATCTACGGCGCGGGCCCGGTCGGCCTGATGGCCGCCTACTCCGCCCTGCTCAGGAACGCGAGCGGCGTGATGGTCATCGACCACCATCCGGACCGGCTGGCCAAGGCGGAGGAGATCGGTGCGATCCCGATCGACGACTCCCGGTCCTCCCCGGTCGAGCAGGTCCTGGAGCTCACCCAGGGGGTCGGCGCCGATCGGGGCTGCGAGTGCGTGGGCTTCCAGGCGCACGACCCGGAGGGCCTGGAACGTCCCAACATGACGCTGAACAACCTGGTCAAGTCGGTGAAGTTCACCGGGAACATCGCCGTCGTCGGCCTCTTCCTCCCTCGCGACCCCAGCGGCGGGAACGACCTCTACAAGCGGGGAGAGGTGGCCATCGACTACGGGACCTTCTGGTACAAGGGCCAGACGATGAGCACCGGCCAGTGCAACGTCAAGAACTACAACCGCCAGCTGTGCGCCCTCATCCACGAGGGCGGCGCCCGGCCGTCCTGGATCGTGTCGCACGAGCTGGACCTCGACGACGCGCCCGAGGGGTACGCGCACTTCGACGCGCGGGAGGAGGGCTGGACCAAGGTGGTCCTGCACCCGAACAAGGCCGGCTGAGCACGCGCGGCCCGCCACGTGACGGGGCCCGCGTGCCCGCGCGGTCAGGGACGTACGGCCACGACGAGTTCGATCTCCACGGGCTGGTTGAACGGCAGGCTGGAGGTGCCGATGGCCGAACGGGCGTGCTGCCCCCTGGCCCCGAACAGCTCGACCATCAGATCCGAGAAGCCGTGCATGACCGTCGGCTGGTCGTGGAACCCCGGCGCGCTGTTCACGAACCCCAGGGCCTTGACGATCCGCTCGATCCGGTCGAGGTCGCCCAGGTGGTCGCGCAATGTCCGCAGCAGTTGGACCCCGGTGGCCCGGGCCGCCCTGATCGCGTCCTCCACGGTGACCTCCGCGCCCACCTGCCCGCGGTAGAGCAGGTTGCCCTCGTTGTCCTCGGGGCCGTGACCGGAGACGAACAGCAGGTCGCCGTGCCGCACGACCGGCACGAGGCCGGCACCGGGCCGGATCTTCCGGGGCAGCTCGATGCCCATCGACGCGAGCTTGCTCTCGACGACACTCACGGGAAACTCCTTTTATAGAAGACAGAACGGTCAGCGGAACGGGCGGAGAGATGACGGCGCGACCTCTTCGAGGGTCCGGCCGAGCCGGTCGTGGTCCGGCACCCGGCCCCAGGAGCGCTCGCCGGCCCGCTGGAGGCGCTCGCTGAGCCCCGCCTCGTCCACGGTGAGCACGGCGCCGTCCCGCATGACCCACGCGCCGTCGATGATCACCGACGCCAGGTCCTCCCGGGTCGCGTAGTAGACGAGGTTCCTGATGGGGTCACGGACCGGTGACATGGCGGGGGTGTCGAGCCGCCACAGGAGCAGGTCGGCCTTGGCTCCCGGCGCGATCCTGCCCAGGTCGTCGCGGCCCAGCAGCCGGGCCGCGTTGACCGTCGCGGCGTCGAGCAGGTGGGCGGCGAGCCAGGAGTCGGCACGCCGGTCGGCCACCTTGCCCAGGATCGCCGACCACCGGATCGACTCGATCATGGACTGCGGTGTGGTGTCCGTGCCGAGCGTGATGTTGACGCCGGCCCTGTGGTAAGCGGGGAGGGATTCGACCATGATGCCGCGCCGGGCGAACGTCCAGGCGTTGTAGGAGATCGAGGCCCCGGAGTCCGCGATGCGCCGCAGGTCGTCCCCGGGCAGGTTCAGCCACGAGGTGCCGGTGGTGAAGATGGCGTGACCGAGCACGACCCTGGGGCCGAGGAACCCGGCCGACTCCAGATATTCGATGGGCGTCATGCCGTGCGCCGCCATGACGTCCATCACCTCGAAGACGGCCTGGGCGGCGTGGATCGTCAGCGGCACGTCCAGTTCGTCGGACAGCCGCCGCGACTCCTTGAGCAGGTCCGGCGTGCAGGTGTTGGCCTGCCACGGGGACAGGAAGCCCCGAACGCGGTCAGAACCGCGGCCGCGCAGGTCCTCGATCAGCTGCACGGCCCGTTCCAGGCCGGCGAACCCACCGTCCTCGTCCCACTCGTACGCGACGCGGTTCCCGTCGGGGGTGTACCACCGGCCTGACTTGTACCCGTCGGCGATGTAGGCGCGCAGGCCCGCCCGGTCGCAGGCCTCGGCCACCCGCCGGCCTCGCAGCCCCTGGTGCATCACCGTCGTGGTGCCCGTACGGATGAGCTCGGACATCGAGAACTCGACGCAGGTGTCGACGCCCTCCTCGTCGATGGACGCCTCCTGCAGCAGCAGGGTCTCGACCAGGCCGGTGGAGAAGAACTGCCGCTGCCCGATGTCCTCCTGGAAGGACTTGTCCAGCGGGGCGGTCTCCAGGTGGGCGTGGGTGTTGATGAAGCCCGGCGTGACCAGCGTGTCGCCGGCGTCCACCCACTCGTCGGCCGGTCCCCCGTAGTCGCGGCCGGCGAAGACGACGCGGTCGCCGTCCACGACGACGGTGCCGTTCTCCAGCAGGCGGTGCTCCCCGTCCTGGAAGGCCACCACGTAGCGGGCGTCAATACGCAGGATCGGCATGTGCCCGTCCCCTCACTCGGCCGAAGCGGCCGGAGCGGCCGGGGCCTCCGGAGCTGCCGGAGCGGTCCAGGCGTCGAAGATGTCGCTAAGCGTGGCGATCCACAGCCCCGGCAACGAGGTCGCGTACTCCAGGAAGCGGTCGAGCATCATCATGTGGTGCGGCCGCCCGATCGACTGCGGGTGCAGCACGAGGGTCATCACGCCCGGCCGCACGTACTTCAGCCCGTAGTCGAGCGAGTCGGTCCACCGCCGCAGGACCACGTCGGTGTCGGACAGGCCCATCGAGTATCCGCCGACGTACTCGAAGGCCACCCAGTCCTCCAGGAACCAGGAGGTCGGGAACTCCAGCACGCGATACGGCCGGCCGAAGACGGTTGCCCCGTGCAGGTTGATCTCCTTGATCTCCCTCGGGTGGTACGGCTCGAAGTCGCGGCCCGACAGGCTGCTGTGCCAGTCGAACCCGAAGTCCTCGAGGATGGTGAACGTGTTGTGAGTCATCGTCCCCGAGGGCGCCCGGTAGCCCCTGGGCCGCGTGCCGAGCACGTCGAGGTGCTGCTGGATCTGGTGCTCCATGAGCTTGCGCTCGACGGGCTCGGGCATGTCGGTGAGGTTCTCGTGGTAGACGCCGTGGGCGCAGATCTCGTGCCCGCCGGCGAGGACGGCCTTGCAGCGCTCGGGCCAGGTCATGATCGAGTGCCCGGGGATGCCCCAGGTGGTCGGGATCTGGTAGCGGTCGAAAATGTCGAGCAGCCGCGGCACGCCCACCTCGGCCCCGAACTCGCCCCGGGCCAGGATGGCGGGGTCGTTCTTGCCCTTGGCCAGCCACGCCGCCTGCGCGTCGAAGTCGACGGTGACGGCGAGGGCGAAGTGCTTGTCATGCGGAAGGGGCATCGTTGTCTCCCTTTTGCGAGTGGGGTTGAGATGGGCCGGTGATCGGCGGAGGGGGGCGGACCGTACTGTTGGGGAGGAAAGCCGCGGCCCGCGGAGGCGCCCGGCGCGAGCAGGAAAGGACAGGCGCGTGCTCACCGTCTGCGTAGCTCCGGCGGACCCGCCGTTGATCGTCGACTCGGTTCTCGCCGCCGGCGGCGAGGTCGTCGCCGATCCCCGCAGGGCGGAGGCGCTGGTCTGGACCGACTCGCGGCCCGAGGGCGTGCGGGAGTACCTGACGCCGAGCGTGCGCTGGGTGCAGCTCCCCTCCGCCGGAGTCGAGCGCTGGACGCGAGAGGGGCTCGTCGACGCGACGCGCGTGTGGTGCTCGGCGGCGGGCGCCTACGCCCCGCAGGTCGCCGAGCACGCCCTCGCCCTGCTGCTGGCCGGGGTGCACCGGCTGCCCGCCGCCGCCCGGCGCCGTACGTGGCGGCGGGAGCAGATCGGCACGCTGCGCGGGAGCACGGTGGCCGTCGTCGGCGCGGGCGGGATCGGCCGGGCGGTCATCCCCGTGCTGCGCGCGCTCGGCGCGGGCGTTCTCGCGGTCAACCGCTCCGGCGAGCCCGTCGAGGGTGCGGCGGAGACCGTGCCGTTCGAGCGTCTGGCCGCCGTCTGGCCACGGGCCGACCACGCCATCCTGGCCGCGCCCGCCACGCCGGAGACGTACCGGATGGTCGGGCGGGAGGAACTGCGCGCGCTGGGCCCGCACGCGTGGCTGGTCAACGTGGCCCGGGGCGAGCTCGTCGACACCGACGCCCTGCTCGCCGCGCTGCGCGCCGGCGAGATCGGCGGCGCCGCCCTCGACGTCACCGACCCCGAGCCGCTGCCGGACGGGCACGGCCTGTGGGCCGAGCCGAACGTGCTGATCACCTCGCACAGCGCCAACCCGCAGACCCGCCTCACCGAGAGCCTCGCCGAACGGGTGCGCGAGAACGTCGCCCGATACCTGCGTGGGGAGCCGCTGCTGGGCCGGATCGACCCGGTCAGGGGCTACTGAGCCGACTGCCGGACGGGTCACTTGGGCGCGACGGTGGCCAGGCCGGCGGGCTGCGCGGCCATCGCGCCGCCGTCGACGAGCAGTTCGGCCCCGGTGATGAAGGACGCCGCCGGCGAGGCGAGGAACAACGCGAGGTCGGCCACCTCCTCGGCCCTGCCGATCCGGCCGAGCGGCCGTACGGCGCCCCAGCGCCGGACGGCGTCCTCCGCGTCGCCGGACAGCTCGGCCTCGGCCCGCAGCGCGGGCGTGTCGATCGCCCCGGGAAGCAGCGAGTTGACCCGGATCCCGTGGGGCGCGGCCTCCAGGGCGAGCGCCCGCATCAGACCGCCGATGCCGGCCTTGGCCGCGGCGTACGCGCTGGTCTCCGCCATCGTCCGGTAGCCGTGCGGCGACCCGGTGAACAGGATGACCCCGGACCGCCGGGGGCGCATGGCGAGGAAGGCCCTGCGGGCGACCAGGAACGCGCCGGTCAGGTCGATGTCGAGCACCCTGCGCCACTCGTCGGGCTCAGTGGTGGAGACGGGCTTGATCCAGCCGATGCCCGCGTTGCAGTAGGCCACGTCGATCCCGCCGTCCTCGGCCAGGACCACGCCGAGGGCGTGCTCCACGTCCGCGTCGCCGGTCACGTCGCAGCGCAGGAAGCGGGCCCGCCCGCCCCCGGACACGATGTCCGCCGCCACCGCCTCGCCCCGGCCGGCGTCGACGTCGAGCACCCAGACGGAGGCGCCCGCGGCGGCGAAGGCCGTCGCGCTCGCGGCGCCGATGCCGCTGGCGGCACCCGTGATCACTACGGTCTGCCCGGTGAAGTCGTGGGTGATGGTCATGGAACGCTCCTACTTCCCGCCGTTGATCGTCGCCTCGTCCACCGCGGCGGCGGACAGGTTCCACTTCGCCAGGATCTTCTGGTAGGTCCCGGTCTTGATCAGCTCGTTCAGCCCCGCCTGGACGGCCTTGCCGAGCTGTTCGTCGTCCTTGCCGAAGACCACGCCGTACGGCGCGCGGTCGAACGGCTCGCCCGCCGTGGGTGCCCACACGCCGGGTTCCACCTTCATCTGGTACGCCTGCGGTTCCAGGCCGGTCAGGTTGGCGACGGCCCTGCCCTGCTTGACCTGGATGAGCTGCTCGGCGGCGGACACCGCGCCGAGAGGCTTGATGGGCTGCTTGCCGGCGCAGTGCTCGGCCGACAGCCTCTCGATGACGCTGAAGTAGCTGGTGCCGTTCGCCGCGACCACCGTCTTGCCGCACAGGTCGGCGACGCTCCTGAAGGAGGACGCCTGCGCGGCCGTCGTGATGAACTGGTCGCCGGTGACGAAGTAGTCGACGAAACTCACCGACCCCTGGCGCTCCTTCAGGTCCTTCACCGCCGACATCACGATGTCGGTGCGCTTGGTCTGCACGGAGGGGATGAGCTGGGTGAAGTCGTTGACGACGGAGGTCTTGACCTGCACGCCCAGCACCTCGCCCAGGGCCTGGACGAGGTCGATGTCCACGCCCATCAGCGGGCCGCCCGAGGCCTCGGTGTACTCCATCGGGGCGTTCGGCGACTGCACGGTGTTGGTGAGGTATCCGCGATCCCTGATCTCCTGGGGCAGCATCGCGTGGATCTCGGGGTTCGCCGTGCCCGCGGGCACGCTCTGGGTGGGCGCGGCCGCCGTGGTCGTTCCGGTGGCCTCCGGGCTCCCGCAGCCCGCGGTGAGGGCGAGCACCGCCCCCGCGAGCAGGCCGGCGATCGTCTTGTTGCTCATGTCGGGAACTCCATCTCTGGCTGGGGGTTGTGAGGAGCCGAAGTCATCGGAAGACGCTGGAGACGAAGGCGCGGGTCCGCTCGTGCCTGGGCCGGGCGAGCACCTCGCCGGGCGGCCCCGCCTCGACGATCACGCCGTCCTCCATGAAGAGCACCTGGCTGGCGACCTCGCGGGCGAAGCGCAGCTCGTGGGTGACGACCAGCATGGTCATCCCCTGCTCGGCCACGGCGCGCATGACGCCGAGAACCTCGCCCACGAGCTCGGGGTCCAGGGCCGAGGTGGGCTCGTCGAACAGCAGCACCTTCGGCTCCATCGCCAGGGCCCTGGCGATCGCCACCCGCTGCTGCTGGCCGCCCGACAGATGGCGGGCGTAGGAGTCTCGCTTGTCGGCCAGGCCGACCCGCTCCAGCGCGCCGACCGCCAGCTCGCGGGCCTCCGCCTTGCCGAGACCGCGTAGCCTCCTGGGCGCGAGGGCGATGTTCTCGGCCGCCGTGAGGTGGGGGAACAGGTTGAACCGCTGGAACACCATGCCGACGTCGCGGCGCTGCCGTTCGATGTCACGCTCGCGGCGTTCGACGAGCCGCCCGCCCCGGTCCTCGTAGCCGATCAGCTCGCCGTCGACCGTGATCCGCCCGGCGTCGGGCTTCTCCAGGTGGTTCACGCAGCGGAGCAGGGTGCTCTTGCCCGATCCGCTGCGCCCGATCAGGCACACCACCTCGGACCGCTCGCAGGAGGCGCTGACGCCGCGCAGGACCCGCAGGCCGCCGAACGACTTGTGGACGTTCTCGATCCGCACCATCGCGCTCATCGCGCAGCCCTCCTCAGCCTGGCCAGCGCCGCGGTGACGATCTGGTCGGCCGCGCTGCGGCGCCGTACGGCCGAACGGTGGAAGCGGCGTTCCAGGTAGTACTGGCCGACGCTGGTGACGGACGTGGCGACCAGGTACCAGAAGGCGGCCACGATCAGCAGTTCCATGACCTTGCCGTTGACGTAGTAGATCTGCTGGGCGTTGGTCAGGATTTCGGTGTAGGAGATGGTGGCGGCCAGCGAGGAGGTCTTCAGCATGCCGATCGCCTCGTTCCCGATGGGCGGGATGATCGCCGGCATCGCCTGCGGGAGCACCACCTTGGCCAGTGCCGTCCTCCGGGACAGGCCCAGGGCCGACGCCGCCTCCGTCTGACCGGCGTCCACCGAGAGGATGCCGCCCCTGATCACCTCGGTCAGGTAGGCGCCCTCGTTGATCCCCAGGCCGAGCAGTGCCGCGACGAACGGCGTGACGACGTTGATCGTCTGGGCCTGGAACAGGCCGGGGACGCCCAGGGTCGGGAAGATCAGGCTGAGGTTGAACCACATCATCAGCTGCAGCAGAACCGGCGTGCCCCGGAACAGCCACACGTACAGCCAGGCGATGGTGGACACCACGGGGTTCGCCGACAGGCGCATCACCGCGAAGCAGGTGCCGAGCGCGATGCCGATCAGCATGGCGAGCACCGAGATCAGGATCGTCTGCGCGAAGCCCGACAGGATCTTCTGCGCGGTGAGGAACCCCCGGACCACGCCCCAGTCGATCTGACCCCGGGCGAACGACAGGACGAGGAAGCCCAGGACGACCAGGACGAGCGCGCCGGTCACCCATCGCATCGGATGGGAGCGCGCGTGCAGCCGGTCCTCCGGGGGGATCTCGGCCGGAGAATCGAGATGGACGACCGGAGCGGAGGACGTTGACGATCCCATCTCCTATCACCTTCTTCTTCGTGCGATCGGTGGGCGGGAGCCCGTGGCGCCTCAGAGCGTGAGCTCGATCAGGCGTTTGACGACCTCGGCGCCGCGGTCGGTCGCAGCGCGCTCGGCCTCCTCGATAAGCCGGTTGACGTGCGCGAGCATCGTCCGCTCGGCCTCGTCGGGGTCGCCGGCGCGGATGGCCGCCAGGACGTCGGTGTGCTCGGGGGCGGACTGGGCGAAGGTCCCGTGACCGCCGGTGATGACGTCCAGCACCAGCTCCAGGGGCTCCAGCGACTCGTCGAGCACGACGTCCCCGATCGCCTGGAGCAGGCGGTTGCGGGAGATGTGGAAGATCTCCCGGTGGAAGCGCATACCGCACAGACGGGCGTCGCCGCCGACGTCGAGCGCCTCGCGGTGGCCGTTCACCAGCTCTTCGAGCCGTTCGATGTCGTCGGGGGTGGCCCGCGTCGCGGCCCATCGGGCGGCCTCGCGCTCCACGCCGCGCCGCGCGTACAGCAGGTCGAGCAGCTGACGCGCGTTCTGGATGTCCAGCGCCTGGTGCAGTCCCTTCGCCTGGCGCCGGGTGCGCCGGGTGAACTGCGCCAGGCGACGGCCCGCGTCCGTGACCGTGCGGCCCTTGCGTCCCGAGGAGACGGTCAGCCCCAGTTCGTCCAGCCGGGCCAGCAGCCGGGACGTGCTGGCCTCGCTGAGCGCGATGCCGCTGTCGCCCAGGCGGCGCGTCGCGATGCGCGCCCCGACGGGGTCGGCCGACTCGGCGACGATGTCGAGCAGCAGCAGCTCCTGGTGGGACAGATGAGAGGAGATCGGATTGGGGACGTCGCTCACTGGTCAGGGATCCATTCGAACGGGCTCGGCGGGCCGGGGGCGCGATCGCCGGGGACTCGCGACATGCAAAACGTTAATCGCCAAGCTGGCATGTACGTCAAATATGACTGATAACCCTCGCCATTCGCGGAGCTATGCGGTTACATGAGGAAGAGTCCACCGGTGTGAGATGACCTGTCTAGATACATCCTGTTAAGAATTGGTAACGTCCATCAAATTTGAGGGACATCGATCGAACGCCGGAAGGCCGGAGGCGGTTTGCGTTGATCAGAGGGTCGCCGCGAAGATCACCGGATGGCCTCCCCCAGCCCGGCACGACGGCGGTTCGCGCTCTTCGCGCTCGCCGCCGCCGTCGTCTGCGTCTCCTTCCCGCTGGCCGAACCGGTTCTGTGGACCGCTGACGGAAGTGTCTTGACGAAGCTCCTCGTCATGGTCGACCGGGCGGTGGAGCCGGTCGCGATCCTCGTGCTGGCGCTGCCGCTGGGAGTGCTGATCGACCGGTCGCGACGCCGGTCCGTCCTGGTGAGGTCGGCGCTGCTGGGAGCGGCGGCCCTCACGTCCGTCGCGGCGGCCAGGGCTCTCGGAGCGCCCACCTGGCCACTTCTCCTCGCGGTGATGCCGGCGAGCGGCGTCCTGGCTATGGTGACGGGGCTCGCCCAGGACGCGTATCTGCCGTCCGTGGTACGGCGTGCGCGCCTGCTTCCGGCGAATGCCCTGCTGACCCTTCTGCCGCAGATCGTCGTCGTGCCGATGATGCTGACGGGGACCATCTGGCAGGATTCCGCGTTCCTGTTCGCCGTCGGCCTGGCGCTGGCCGTGGCTGCGGCGCTGTTTCGGGGCGTCTCCGCCGTCGAGAGGCAGCCGCCGCCCAGGGCGGGGCTGTGCCGGGAGGCCGCGGAGGGAATCCGCTTCACGATCCGGCATCCGGTGGTGCGGGCAATCGCCCTCTACCTGGTGCTGTCGGCCCTGTTCGCCGAGATCGCCGACGCGGCGGCGGGCGGGGCGTGGGAGACGGCGTTCCACGCCCTGAGCGGGGCGGACAGCGGGTTCGCCCGGTGGATGATGAGCGCGCCGGCGTACATCCCGTCCGTCCTCGGGGCGCTGCTGGCCGTGCTGCTGCATCGGAGGCTCGGCGCCTTCCGCCTGGCCTGGTGGGCGCTGCTCGCGAGCGGGCCGTTCACCCTGCTGCTCGCCCTGTCCGGCACCGGGCCGGGGTGGATCTGGTACGTCCTCGGGGCCGCCGTCCCGGCCACCGGGACGGCGATCGCCGCCGTCTCCCTGCTCAGCCACCGGCAGGTCGTCACGCCCCACCGGCTGCTCGGCCGGACTGGCGCCCTGCTGGTCGTCCTCACCACTCTGGCCGACGGCGTGGGGAGCCTCCTGGAGGAGCCCGCGGATCGGCTGGCCGAACTGGGCGGCGTCGCGCCCGCGACGCTCGCCACCGTCGCCGCGCTCGCGGCCGCAGTCCCGCTGGTGCGGGCCCGGCGGTCCGCGGCCGACCACGATGCCGGACCCAGTCAGAGTGACCTGCCGGACCACGGCGACGGGACGAGCCTGAACGACGCCGCGGACTGGCCCTCCTCCGCGGCCGCCCGCGCCGCCCGGCGGGCCGGGCCACCGCTGGCGGCGCTCGCGCTGCTGGCCGCGCTGCCGGCCGCCGACCTCGCGCACGGTCGCATCACCACCCTCGGCGAGTGCGCGCCCCGGTACGACGAGGCGGCGAGAGTGCCCACCGGCGAACGGGCCTTCATCTGCGGAGCGCGCTCGAGCGGGCGTTTCGCGGCCATATCCGACCGGGACCTGCTGGCGTACGGGCGGGCGATGTGCGAGGTCTACCCGGGCCCTCACGCCGACGAGAGGTTGATCACCCCCATCTGTCCCCCGGCCGCGGCGAAGGCCCAGGCGGAGATCAACGCCGAGGAGGCCGAGTATCGGGCGCGGGAGGCCGCCAACCAGAAGGTGTGCGACCACTCCCGGCACCACCCCTTGATCAAGCCCGTACGCGTCGTCCGTGATCGGATGTGGACCGACTACGGCGTCATGGAGTCCTTCGAGTACGACGAGAGCCTGCCGGAGGACCCTTTCGACGACGGCCTGCTGGACAGGGCCCAGGACGACGACCTGGTCGCCGCCGCCCCCGGGCACCTGATCATCCTCAGCCACTCCGACTACGACATCTGTGTGACCGCCGAGACCTACCGCACGAGGCCGCCGGTAGAGGTGAAGGGGTGGCATCAGGTAGTCGAGGTCGGCTACCGGAGCATCACCGGGCACATCGAGCTGATGGACCCGATGGCCGGAGAGGGCCTGCCGAATCTGGCGTTCCGTGGCAAGGGCCACTATCGGATCCGCGTCCACTACCGGCAGCCGGACTGGGAGGCGATGACGCCCCAGCACCTGCTGATCATGGTCTTCCCCGGCGAGGGCGACCGCGTGGTGGAGCACCGCCGCCCGCGGCGCACCACCGGCGCGTCCGCGGGCGGCGCCTGAACGGCAGGCTGGGCGATTCGGGCCTTCAGCGGTTTCGCACCCCGCGAGAGTCAGCGGCTGCCGCGGGCGCGGTGCAGGAGCACGGCGGCGAGGACCAGCGCCAGCAGGAGGAAGGCGGCGGACGAGAGCAGGCCGACGGCGGCCGGGTCCAGTCTGCCGTCCAGCGCACCGGCGAGGAAGTAGCCGCCGGAGCCGCCGGCGACGGAGGCGGACCCGAAGTAGGAGAACGCCTCGGCCCTGCGGCGCAGGCCCATGCGTCCCTCGATCTCGGTCGCCATCAGGCCGTTGAGCGGCACCATGAACAGCCCGGCGGCGAACAGCCCCGCGGCATACCCGAGGGGGCCGCCGGCGAGCCCGGGCGGCACGGCCAGCGCGGCGGAGGCGAGCAGCATGGCCAGGGTGACCGGAAGGGCGCGGTGGCGGGCCGGCGGCCAGGCGCTCACCACGATCCCGCCCAGGCAGGCCCCGGCGGGCAGGGCCGCAGTGAACCAGCCGGAGGCGCCCGAGCCGAGGCCGTACTGCGCCATGCGCTGCGGGACGTTGGCCATCAGCAGCCCGTACGCCAGACCGACCCACAGCACCAGGGCCGAGACGAGCTGTGTGTCGCGCGGCGGGAGCAGGCCGTCCGGGCGCCGGGGCGCCGGCGGCAGCGGCGGGACGGCCCGCATGAGCCAGGCGCCCAGCAGCGACAGGGCCGCCATCCCGGCGAGCGCGGCGACCGCCCCGCCCGCCACCACGAGCACGCTCACCAGGATCGGGCCCACCACCGAGCACAGCTCGACGAGCAGGGACTCGGCGAAGTGGGCGCGGCGGAGCTGGACGGCGGGAACCGTCACCACGAGCAGTGCCCGCATGCCGCCCCACATTCCCGCCGTCGCCAGCCCGAGGCCGGCGGACAGGACATACAACACCCAGACCGGCGCCCCCACCTCGGCGGCCACGACCAGGCCCATGGTGACCAGGCCGGACAGGGCCACGGTCACCCTCATGGCGCGGCGCAGTTCCAGGCGGTCGAGTAGTCGGCCGAAGAGCGGGCCGGGCGGCCCCGAGCACAGGCTGAGCACCCCGGCCAGCAGCGCGCCCTCCGCCAGCGAGCCGTTGACCCGCTCGCCCACGAGCATCAGCACCAGCCCCGCCATGGAGGTGGGCAGCCGGGCCAACAGGGAACCGAGGAGCCAGTGCCGCCAGGGACGGTGTGTCAGCAGCCCGACGGGGCCCGGGTGGACATCCGGCGCCGACGGAGGATTGTCTGTTCGCATTTTCATCGTTTCTTGCGAAGTTGATCGTGGAAATTTGCCGCTTCGCTCCCGTGCGCACGCGTTCATGCCTGTAAAGGGGCTGTGCCAGACTGTCCGGGGCGGGAGGCTTGTCGCGGGCGGGTGGCGGGAACGGGAAGCGGATCCTTGACGCAGCGATACGAACTTGACGGGCAGGACCAGGCGATCATCGACCTGCTCCGGGAGGACGGCCGGGCTCCGCTGGCGCGCATCGGAGAGCAGGTCGGCCTGTCCGCCGACGCGGTCCGGGCCCGCATGGCACGGCTGGCCGGCGACGGCGTCCTGCGGGTGATCGGCCTGGTGGACCCGGCCATCCTCGGCTACGACGTGCTCGGCACCGTCGGCCTGCGCTATCGCGGCCCCGTCGAGCGGCTGCGCGCCGCGCTCAACGCCCACCCCCAGGTCACCTTCGCCGCGCAGACGGTCGGCGTGTATGACGTGATGTGCGAGGTCGGCGCCCGCGACGACGCCGATCTCGCCGACGTCGTGCAGCGCATCGCCGGCACGATCGAGGGGGTGCGGGACTACGAGGTCTGGCGCCAACTCGACGTGGCCAAGTGGGAGAGCCAGGGCAGGCCGCGACGGTCCGGCCCGCCGGCGCCGCGGCGGCCGGACCTCGACGACCTCGACGTGGCGCTGCTGCGCCTGCTCGTCGACAACCCGAGGGCCAGTTACCGCGAGCTGGAGGCCGAACTCGGCGTCCCCTACTGGGCGGTGCGGAAGCGGGCCCAGGCGCTGTTCCGCGACGGCACGATCCAGGCGACGGCGATGGTGGACCGGGTGTCCACCGATCCCGTCACCATGGCCTCCGTCGGGATCACCCTGGGCGGCTCCCCCGACGCCGCCCTGGACGCCCTGGTCGCGCTGCCCGAACTGCCCATCGTCACGCTGACGGCGGGCCGCTTCCACGTCGTGGCCGAGGCGGCCTGCGGCTCCGCGAGGGACCTCGCCGCGCTGATGCGCCGCATCCTGGCCACGGACGGCGTGCGCGACCTGACCGTGCTGACCTACGCGCGCGTCCTGGTGCTGCCCCGCCCGTGGCGGTTCGAGACGGCCACCGGCTGACCCGCCCACCCGGCAGGGCTCGATGGCAGTCCCGCTCACCGTGCCCGCGCCGCGGGTGCGGCCGGAGTGAGCGCCAGGACGCCGGCGAGCATCGCGGCGGAGACGCAGGCGCCGGCCAGGAACACGCCGGCGGGCCCGGACACGTCGAGCAGCACTCCGAACACCACCGGCAGGACCAGCATGCCGGCGCCGTTGAGGTAGTTCGTCGCGGCCAGCCGCAGGCCGGTGCCGCCGGCGGTGTCCTCCGCGGTCGCCAGCAGGTTGGTCGCCCCGATGCCGGTGGCCCCGGCCAGCCCGTGCAGCACCGCGCCCGCCGCGACCCCGGCGAACGCGTTCCCTGCCAGCCCCACCGCGGCCAGCCCGGCCACGGCGCACGCACCGGACACCGCCACCGCGCCGCGCAGCCCCACGCGGGCGACCACCCGGCCGAAAAAGGGTCCCGCGGCGACCGAGGTCAGGTCGCGGCACAGCAGCAGCGTCAGCACCAGGCCCGGCAGGCGCTCGGCGGGTACGTCGAGCGCGATCGGATAGAAGGAGTTGCCGAGCAGGACCACGGTGTTCAGGTTGAGGTTGATCAGCGACGACGCCTGCAGAGCGGGCTCGCGGCGCAGCATGCGCAGCGAGCACGCGTAGCCGCCGACGGCGCCGGCCGTGCCGGTCAGGACGGCGGGGTCGTCCCGGTCGGCCCGGCCCCGCACCCGCCGCGCGAGCAGCGCGAAGGTCAGGGCCGGCAGGACGACCAGCCAGAGCCCCGGCCCTGCGGCGTCCCCGGTGCCGAGCCGCGCCAGCAGGGCGACCGACAGCGCCGCCGCCAGCGCGGCGGACAGGCGCTGCGCCGCGCCGTTGAGACCCTGGGTCCGATACCGGTCGCCGGACCGCGCGACCACCGCCAGCGTGGTGGTCACGACGGACCCCCTGGCGAGGGCGTACCCGAGCAGGGGCACGGCCCAGGTCCACGCCGAGGACACCGACGTGGCGGCGGCGAGCCCGGCCGCGCACCCGGCGAGGGCCAGGCCGCCGGCGAACAGCACCCGGCCGCGCCCGCGGCGGTCGCCGCGCAGCGCCGCAGGCGGAGCCATGACCACTCCGGCGCCCTGTGCGAGCGCGAGCAGCACGCCGATCAGCAGCCCGGACCCGGCGCCGCTCGCCTGGAGACCGACCGGCAGCAGGATCTGCACCAGCGACTCGGTGAGGAACAGCGCGACGACCATCGCCACCGCGAGCGCGGTCCCGCTCGCCCCCGCCGTCTCACCCCCGTACCGGCCGCGACGGGGGCGGGAGAGCGTGCCCATGGACGGCTAGAGCTTCTCGCCGAAGTCCGTCGTGGTCGGCAGTTGCCACTCGAAACCGCGGGCGGTGGTCACGTACTCGGGCCAGGGCAGCTCGACGGGCGGCGCGAAGTCGCGCGGCAGCAGCGGGTCGCGCAACGCCGCGGGCGCGGCCTCGCGGTTGCGCTCGAACTCCTCCGTGGCTGCGGCCAGCAGCCCGGGGTCGTCGATGAGCCGCAGCGCGGTCGCGGCGATGACCTCGCCGGCGTAACCCCACACCGGGTCGATCGCCGGTGCCAGGCCGTTCATGGCGTTGTTGGCCCAGTGGTTGAGGTCCTCCCCCACCACCCGCAGCAGCGGCTTGGCGGTGTAGAAGCGCACGGTGGGCGCGTGCCAGGTGTACTCGGTGCAGTCGTCGGCCCCGGTGCAGTCCTGCCACGGCGGGAGGGTGGCGCGGGTGGCCGCGTCATGGTCGCGCGGGTCGGTGACCTGGTACAGCATCGGCCGGAAGGGGTCGTCGGAGGGCTCGTGCCCGAGGGTGCGCTCCAGTTCACGGGCGAACTCGTACGCCTCGGGCGCGAACCTGCGCGGTCCCAGCTCCAGCAGGTTCTCGTACGTCGCCTGCGCCATGACGTGGTTCTTCAGGCCCGGCCGGGTGCGGGTCACCCAGCGCATCGAGACCTCGCAGTTGGCCAGCCCGGCGACGTGCCTGGCGTTGCGTGTGAGCACCTCCAGGATCTGCTCCTGGACGCCGATCAGCGGCGAGCGCCAGCTGAACTGGATCTGGGTGATCCGCGGCGGCAGGTTGTCGGCCGTCGCGTTGGCCGCGCCCAGGATCGCCTCGTTGAGCGACCACAGGCCGGTCCGGGGGAACATGTTCTCCTTGGCGTACTTGGTCGCCGTGAGCATCAGGCCCAGCGCGTCGAGAGCCCCTGGAGAGCGGACGCTGTTGTGCGCGCCCATCCCCGACCCCTCCAGCGGGTCTCCGCTGATCCACGGCGGGGCGTCGTCGCGCTGCGCCTCGAAGCATTGGAAGGTGAAGACCGCCGACCAGTACAGGCAGTTGTGGATGTCCCACACCGCGGTGTTCTCGAACAGCGGGTGGTAGCTGATCACCGCGTCGAGCCCGTCGTAGTAGCCCTTGGCGGCGTGTACGGCCTTGGATCCGCACACCTTCTCGGCCGGCTCGCCGAACAGGTGGACGACCCCCCGGCCTCCGGTGCGCTCGATCGCCCGCTTGGTCGCGATCGCCCCGGCGAGGGCGCCGACGCCCAGGGCCGAGTGCGCGTCGGTGAAGCCGGGCGCCCATGGGTGGAGGCCGGGGCGCGGCTGCCGGTAGGTCACGGTGTCCTGGGAGTAGCCGGGCGAGGCGTCGTACTCGGCGTACATCCCGATGGCGGGGCCGTCGTCGCCCCACCGGGCGTGGAAGGCGGTCGGCATGCCGCCCGACCCCTCCTCCACCTCGAAGCCCTCCGCCTTCAGCAGGTCGACGTACGCCTGCGCCGACCGGTACTCACGCCAGGCGGGCTCGGCGTACGACCAGATGAGGCGGTGGAACTCCGAGAGCTCCTTGCCGAGTTCCTCCACCGCGGCGACTCCGGCGCGCTGGCGCTCGGTCAGTCCCATGTCGCTCCTCGTTTCTTCTTATCGGGGGGTTTGTTCTCGGGGGTTCGTGAGGTCAGGGGAGGTTTACGGGCATGCCGGAGACGTGGGCGCCGCAGGGCGACGCCCTCGTCGTGCTGAGAAGCGTGGTCAGGCCGCGCCGGAGATGATGTGGCAGGAGCCGGGATCCCACTCCAGGACGACCTCGTCGCCCACTGAGCACGGCAGCGGGGCCCCCGACTCGCACCTGACCACCAGTTCGGCGCCGTCGGCGCCCTCGACCAGGACCTTGCGCGAGTCGCCTGCGTAGATGTCGGCGCTCACCACTCCGGGCATGCGGGAGACGGCCGCCGCGGACTGCTCGGCCCCGGCCGGCCGGATGCGGATGGCCGACGGCCGGACCACGACGACCGCCTCCCGCTCCCCCGGCGTGTCGCCGGGGACGAGGACCCGCCCGTACGGCAGGGCCAGCACGGACTCCGTCCCGTCTCGTTCGACCCGGCCGCGGAACAGGTTGGACTCGCCCAGGAAGCGGGCGGCGACCTCGCTGTTGGGCAGCCCGTACAGCTCCTCGGGCGTACCGTGCTGGACCAGCCGCCCGCCCGCGAGCAGCGCGATGCGGTCGCTCATCGTCAGAGCCTCCTCCTGATCGTGGGTGACGTTGATGACGGTGAGCCCGAGTTCGCGACTGAGCCTGCGAATCTCGATCTGCATGGCCTCGCGCAGGCGGCGGTCGAGGGCGCCGAGCGGCTCGTCCATCAGCAGCAGCGGCGGCCGGGCCACGATGGCCCGGGCCAGCGCCACCCGCTGCTGCTGCCCGCCGGACAGTTCCTTCGGGGAGCGCCCGCCGTACCCGCCGAGCTGCACCGCCTCGAGTGCCCGCTCGACCAGGTCCGCCCGGTCGCGGCGGCGCACCCGCCGCATCTCCAACGGGAAGGCGACGTTGGCGGCGACCGACAGGTGCGGGAACAAGGCGTAGTTCTGGAACACCATGCCGATCTCGCGGCGGTGCACGGGGACCTGGGAGATGTCGCGGCCGTCCACCACGACCCGGCCCTCGTCGGCGTCCACGAAGCCGGCGACGATCCGCAGGAGCGTGGTCTTGCCCGATCCGGAGGCACCCAGCAGCGTGAGGAACTGACCGGGCTCCACGGTCAGCGACACGTCGTCGACGGCCCGCACGTCGCCGTACCTCTTGACGATGCCGGCCAGTTCGACCCTCGCTCCCGGCGAGCCCTCCCGGCCGGTCGGCCCTGCCTGGGTTGCCGTCTCGGTCACGTCCTTCTCCTAACCTTCTTCACCACGGCCGGCCCCACCAGGACCAGGGCGGCCATCAGCAGCGAGACGAGAGTGATCAGCGTCGCCACCGCCGAGATGGACGGCTCGACGCCGGAGCGCACCTGGCTCCACATCACGACGGGCAGGGTGCGGAACCGCGGCGTGTTCAGGAACAGGGCGACGACCACCTCGTCCCAGGAGGAGACGAACGCCAGCACGCCGCCGACCAGCGCGGCCGGGGCCACCAGGGGCAGCGTGATCCGCAGGAGCGTGACCGCCTCGGTCGCGCCGGACACGCGAGCGGCCTCCTCTACGCGGCGGTCCACGCCGGTGAGCGCGGCCAGGACGTTGACGAACACGAACGGCAGGCCGAGCACCGCGTGGGCGATGCCCAGGCTGAGCGCGTTCCCCGACAGGCCGACCCGGATGTAGACCAGGTAGAAGCCGATGCCGGCGACGACGAGCGGCACGGTCATCGGCAGCACGGCCAGGCCGGTGACGAGGGCGGGCGGCAGGAAGCGGCTGCGCGCCGCGGCGAAGGCGAGCGAGGTGCCCGCCGTCATCGCCAGCACCGCGGCCAGCAGCCCCACCTGCACGCTGTTGCCGAGCGCGGTGAGCCACTCGGGATCGGTCAGGACCTCCTCGAACCAGCGCAGGGAGAAGCCCTTCGGCGGGAAGGTCACCATCGAGCCCGAGGTCACCGAGGTCGCCGCGACGACCAGGGTGGGCGCGACGAACAGCAGCGCGACCAGGCAGGCGAACAGCCGGACGCCGAGCCCGGCCCTCATCGCCGCCTCCCCATGCCGACGCCGAGGATCCTGCCCAGGCCGACGAACCGGGCGGCGACCGCGAGAACGGCCAGCACCGCCACGAACAGCAGGACCGCCATCGCCGCGCCGACGCCCGGCTTGAGGAACTGCTCGATCTGCTGCATGATCGCCTGCCCCACGTACACCTGGCGGGCGCCGCCGAGAAGCTGCGGCGTGATGTAGAAGCCCAGGGCGAGGACGAACACCAGGACGCCTCCGGCCACCGCGCCGGGCAGCGACAGCGGCAGGGTGATCCGCGCGAACACCCGCCACGGCCGCGCCCCCATCACCCGCGCGGCCCGCTCGACGTCGGGGTCGATCGAGCGGAGCTGGGCGAACAACGCGAGCACGGCGTACGGCAGGAGGACATGGACCATGCCGACGTAGACCGCGAAGGGTGTCCTGATCATGTGGATCGGCGCGGATATGAGGCCGAGCCAGTCGCGCAGCGCGGTGTTCACGATGCCGGTGTCGTTCAGCACGATCTGCCAGGCGTAGGTGCGCACCAGCAGGCTGGTCCAGAAGGCCAGCATCAGCGCGACCATCAGGAAGGTGCGCAGCGCCGTCCCGGACCTGGCCATCGCATAGGCGTACGGGTATCCGATCAGCAGGCACAGCGCGGTGACCACCAGCGCCATCTCCAGGGTGTCCACCACGGAGCGCTGGTAGACGGAGCTGGTGAAGATCGCGGCGTAGTTCTGCGGCGAGGGGTCGGTCAGGCTCTTGACCACCACCACGGCCATCGGTACGACGAACGCGGCGACCACGAAGACCAGGCCGGGCAGGCCGGCGCCGCTCCAGAAGTCGGGCCGGGGGAGGCGCCAGGCGCGGGCCGGGCCCCCGCCTGGCCCGCCGCCGCGGCCGGCCCGGCCGTCCGAGCCGGCCGCGGGACTCGCCTGCGGGCCGGGGGACGACGTGCGGGATTGAATCTGGGAAAGTGCGCTCACTGTGCTCCTCGTTTCGCTCCGCGTTCCGCGTGCGAGCACGTTTCGCTCTCGGGCACGGTCAGGCCGCCGTCACGGTGGTCAGCCCGCCAGCCAAGCGGTGGTCTTCTCGATCGCCTTCTCCATGTTGGCGTTCCACCAGGCGGAGTCCATGACGATCGGAGCGTCCTCGCCCTCCAGCACGTGGGCGGTCGGGGCATCGGCGGCGTACGTGCCGGAAGCCGTGGCCTTGGGGTTGGCCGGGCCGTACGGGATGTACTGGGTGATCTTCCCGTTGTTGGCCGCCGAGGCGATGTAGGCGATGAGCTTCATCGCGTTCGCCTTGTCGGGGGCGCCCTTCGGCACGAAGAGGTAGTCGCACAGGTAGATCTGCTGGCCCCAGGTGTTGTCGATCGGCTGGCCCTCGTCCTTGGCCAGCTTGACGCGCCCGTTGTAGCAGTTGCCCATCACGGCCTCGCCGGAGGAGACCAGGTTGATGCACTCCGCGGCGTCCTTGAAGACGATCAGGTCGTCCCTGATCGGCTCCAGCAGCTTCAGCGCGCGGTCGACGTCGAGCGGGTAGAGCTTGTCGCGGGGCACGCCGTTCGCCATCAGCGCCGCCTCCAGGATGCCCTGGAAGCCCGCGGTGCCGTCGATGGCCCGCTTGCCGGGATACTTCGCGGTGTTGAAGAAGTCGGCGTAGTTCCTGGGCGGGTTGGCCCCGAACTTATCGGTGTTGTAGGCGAGCACGATCGAGAAGACGAACAGCGGCACGCCCTGCTTGTAGACCTTGAACGGCCCGTTCGCGTAGTCACCGCAGGAGACGACCGAGCAGTCGATGTCCTCCAGGCGCGGGTTGCCCTCCAACCCGAAGTCGGCGCCGCCCTGGGCGATGTCCCAGGTCACGTTCTTGGCGTCGACCATCTGCTGGATCTTGGCGTACGTCACGGGGTTGTCCTGGACAACGCCGACGCCGCTCTCCTTGCCGAACGGGTCGAGCCACGCCTTGGCGATGGCCTCCTGGCCCGTGCCGCCGAAGCCGGCGTAGGTGACGGAACCGGTGTCGCCGGACGCCCCGGCGTCGCCGCTCCCGCTCCCTCCGCCGCAGGCGGCGGTGAGGGTGAGGGCCAGCGCCAGCGAGGTGACGGCCCACAAAGTGCGTGAAACCTTCACGTTCTCACTTACCTTTCCTTTTCTGGGTTGGTCGTCCGACCGGCCGGGCGCCGGATCGCCGGCCCCCTCCCGCGGCCCGGCCCGGTCCGGGCGGACGTGTCCGGTGCGCGGCGGCAGCCGCTCACCGCTCCCCGGTGAAGCTCATGACGTGCTTGATGCGCGTGTAGTCGTCGAACCCGTAGGCCGACATGTCCTTGCCGTAGCCCGAGTGCTTGAAGCCCCCGTGCGGCATCTCGGAGACCAGCGTCATGTGGGTGTTGAGCCACACGGCCCCGAAGTCGAGGCGGGCGGCGACGCGCAGCGCGCGGGCGTTGTCCCGCGTCCACACACTGGAGGCCAGGCCGTACGCCGTGTCGTTGGCGAGCGCCACGGCCTCCTCCTCGGCGGCGAAGGGCTGCACGGTCACCACCGGCCCGAAGATCTCCTCGCGCACCACCTCGTCGGCCTGCCGCACGCCGGCGACGACGGTGGGGGCGAAGAAGTAGCCGGTGCCGCCCGCGCGTGCCCCGCCGGTCGTCACGGTGGCGTGCGCCGGGAGCCGTTCCACGAATCCGGACACCCGCCTGAGCTGGCTCGCGTTGTTGAGCGGGCCGATCGCCGCCTCCGGGTCGTCCGGCGGCCCGACACGGACGGCCGCAGCGGCGGCGGTCAGCTCCGCCACGAACTCGTCGTGCACGCTCTCGTGCACCAGCACCCGGGTGGCCGCGGTGCAGTCCTGGCCCGCGTTCGCGTACCCGGCCTCGGCGACCGTGCGGACGGCGACGTCCAGCTCGGCGTCGGGGAAGACCAGCACCGGCGCCTTGCCGCCGAGCTCCAGGTGGAGGCGCTTGAGCGACGCCGACGCCGCGACGGCCACCTCAGTCCCGGCCCTGACCGACCCGGTGATGGACACCATCTGCGGGATCCCGTGGGAGACCAGGGCGCGCCCGGTGTCTCGGTCGCCGCACACCACGTTGACGACGCCGGACGGCAGAACTCCGGACGCGATCTCGGCGAGCAGCACCGTGGTGAGGGGCGTGGTGTCGCCGGGTTTCAGCACCACCGTGTTGCCCGCCGCCAGCGCCGGGGCGATCTTCCAGACCGCCATCATCAGCGGGTAGTTCCACGGCGTCACCTGGGCGCACACCCCCACCGGCTCGCGCCGGATCATCGAGGTGTGGTCGTCGAGGTACTCCCCCGCCGACCTGCCCTCCAGGAGGCGGGCGGCGCCGGCGAAGAACCGCAGCACGTCCACGCACTCGGCCACCTCGGCCCCCGACGCGGCCATCGGCTTGCCGGTGTTCGCCGACTCGGCCCGCGCCAGTTCCCCGGCTCGGGCCGCGACCGCGTCGGCCAGCCGCAGCAGCAGCTCCTGCCGGACGCGCGGTGTGGTCCGCCGCCATCCGGCGAAGGCCCGCCCGGCCGCCCGGCAGGCGGCGTCGACGTCCACGGCTGCGGACAGCGGGGCGGTCGCGATCACTTTCTCGGTGCTCGGGTCCACCACGTCGGACGTGCGCCCGTCGGCGGCGTCCCGCCACCGTCCGTCGATCATGTTCTGTACAGCCCTCACGGTCCCACCTCCCAGACGATCACGGTCGGCCGTGCGGCCGTCAGCGCGGCGGCGGCCTGCTTGGCCGCCTCGGCGGCGTTCGTCACGCGGACGCCGTGGCAGCCCATGGCCTGCGCGAGCGCCGCGAAGTCGGGGCGGGCCAGATCCACCGCGTACGGTGCGATGTCGCGGTCGAGCATGTTCTGCCGGATCTCGCCGAAGCCGTGGTTGTCGAGGATCACCACCGGCAGCGGCAGCCCCAGCTCGGCGCCGGTGACCAGTTCCTGGGCGCTGAACATGAACGCGCCGTCTCCGAGTAGGGCCACCACCGGCCGCGCCGGCTCCGCGAGCCGCGCCCCGATCGCCGCCGGCAGGCCGTACCCGAGGGTGGAGTAGCCGACCGGCACCAGATAGCGGCGCGGCTCGGACAGCGGCCAGAACGGCGCGGTGCCCAGGTAGGAGACCTGAGAGCTGTCACCCACCACGACGACGTCGCCGGGCAGCTCGGCCCGCAGCGCGTCCTGCGCCTCGCGCCACCGGTCGCCGCGCTCCACGGCCTGCTCCAGGCACCCGGCCCGGGCTTCGGCCGCCCGCCGTTCCCCGGCGCGTTCCGTTCCGGCGAGGCCGGCCGGGACAGCGGACGCGGCGAGCCCGGCCGCCAGCGCGGCCAGCGCCTCCCGGGCGTCGGCGTGCACCGGCAGCGTGGCGCGGAGGTTCTTGTGCAGCTGGGCCGGATCGAGATCGACCCGGATGACGGCGCCGCGCGGCGCCAGGCGGTCCGGCAGTTCGGCGTCGCCGAGTTCGCTGCCGACCACGAGCAGGACGTCGGCGTCCTCCATCAGCTTCCGGGCGGCGGCGAAGCCGAGGAAGGGGCCGACGGCCAGCGGATGGTCCTCGTCGAGCACCCCCTTGCCCGCGGTGGTGGTGACCACGGGCGCGCCGAGCGCCTCGGCGACCACCCGCAGGGGCGCGGCGCCGCCGAGCGAGCCTCCCCCGGCGACGATCACGGGGGATCCGGCCCGCGTGAGCAGGCCGAGGGCCTCCGCCACCGCGGCCGGGGACGGCGCCGGCGGGTGCGGCGCGCGCCACGGACCCGGCACGTCGCCGTCCCAGGGCGCCTCCAGCACGTCCAGCGGCACCTCGATGTGCACAGGACGCGGGCGCTCGGCCGCCCAGCGCGCGAAGGTCTCGTGGACGGCGTCGACGGCCTGCGCCGGGGTGCCGGGCCGGACGCTGCGCGCCACCGCGGCGTCAGCGGCGGCCCGTTGGTCCTTCATCTCGTGCAGCCACCCGTAGTCGGCGCGTTCCCTGCCGGTCGGCACACCGGGCGACAGCACCAGGAGCGGGACGGAGTCGGCGTAGGCCGTGCCCATCGCGGCCATGGCGTTCATCAGGCCGGGCCCGCTGGTGGTGACGACGAGCCCCGGGCGGCCGGTGACACGGGCGTACCCGTCCGCGGCGTACCCCGCGCCCTGCTCGTGCCGGGTCACGACGTGGCGGATCCCGCTCGCCGCCATGCCACGGTACAACTCCAGGTTGTGCGTGCCGGGGATGCCGAAGGCGAGGGCGGCCCCGTTGGCGGCGAGCGCCTCTGCAATGGCGGTTCCGGTCGTGCGTCGCGTGCTCATGCGTCCGGCTCCGCGAAGCTGCGGCGGGCCGGGGCGGGCGTGGTCTGGCGCCATCGGTCTCTCCCGGTGGTGTGCGGCGGGCGACACGACCAGGACACGCCGCGCGGATTTCGGTTGAGCATCATCTCGGGTTTCCAAACGATAAATTTAACGATTTAGGGATCTTGACTACGTGTTTTTGACGATCTAGGCCACATATGGCGCGTGAATGTGAAAGTGCGCCTAATCGGGCGTGCCGGGGCACTCCGGAGCACGGTTCTCGGGACTCCAGTTCGCGAGGGCCCACTCCCGGTACTCGTCCACCTGCCGCTGCAGGTCACGCGGTCGCCATCCCAGCTGCCGCGCCGCCCTCCGTACGCTGTAGGTCCCGTCTTTGCCCGAACGCAGTGCGGGGTCGGCGTCGGCGACCGCCCGCTCCCGGTCGGCGGCCAGTTCGACGCCGAACAGCTCGGCCAGCCGCGGCACCGGGACGCTGACCCCGCCGGCCAGGTTGAACGCCACGCTGCCCACGTCCGGCCCGCTGCACAGCAGGTCGAGCGCGGCGGCGACGTCGACCGCGCTGATCCAGTCACCGGCCGCCAGGAGCGTCCTGGGTGTCACCGCCAGCGGCGTCCCGGCGACGAGGGACCGCGCCAGGTGGTACGGCAGGGACATCAAGGTCCGCGAGGAGGTGGGCCGCTCCATCGGGCCGAACACCTTGGTGCAGCGCACGATCGGCACGCTGATGCCGTAGAGGGCGGCGAACCTCCTGGCCACCATCTCGGCGGCCACCTTGCTGACGCCATACATCTCGTCGGGCTCCAGGGGTGTGTCCTCGTCCTGCGGCTCCGTCCGCCCGGGGTCGCCCGCGCCGTACACGGCCGCGCTGCTGACGTGGACGACCCGGCCGACCGAACCGGCGCGGCGGGCTGCGTCCAGGACGGTGGCGGTGCCCATGACGTTGACGTCCAGGAACCGCCCGGGGTCCTCCAGCTCCCACTCGGGCACCAGGGTCACGGTGGCGCCGTGCACCACCGTCTCGGGCCGGTGGCGGGCGAACAGTGTCGCGACGCGGGCGCGGTCGCGCACGTCGCAGCGCTCGAAGTCCACCCGGCCGGCCACGTCCGCCAGGTGGCTCGACCAAGCCTCGTCCGGTTCGCCCACATCGAGGGCCAGCACCCGCGCCTCCTCGTGGTCACGCAGGAAGCACCGGATGAACACGCTCATCACGAAGCCGCAGGCTCCGGTCACCAGGACACGCATCACCCGTCCCCCTCAGGACGCGCGCGCCGGGCCGGCGGGATGCGTCGCGTGCCAGTGCCGGGCGATGTCGACGCGGCGGGTCACCCACACGTCGTCCGCCTCGGCGGCGTAGTCGAGGAAACGCACCAGGTCGGCGGCGCGGCCGGGGCGGCCGGCGATGCGCGTGTGCAGTCCGACGCTCATCATCTTCGGCCGGTCGCCCCCCTCTTCGCGGAGCAGGTCGAGGGCCCGGCGCAGATAGGCGGAGAAGCTCTCCGACTGGAAGCCGTAGGTGTTCAGGTAGCGGCCGTCGTTGTTGTCCAGGGTGTACGGGACGACCAGGTGCGCCCGGTCGCCGACGTGCTCCCAATAGGGCAGGTCGTCGGCGAAGGAGTCCGAGTCGTACAGGAACCCTCCCTCCTCCACCACCAGATGCCGGGTGTGCGGGCTCATCCTGCCGGTGTACCAGCCCTCGGGCCTGTCGCCGGTGACCCTGGTGTGCAGGTCGATCGCCCGGCGGATGTGCTCCCGCTCAAGCTCGGCCGGCATCTCCGCGTAGTCGATCCAGCGCAGGCCGTGGCAGGCTATCTCCCACTCCGCCTCCCGCATGGCGGCTACCGCCTCGGGGTTGCGCTGCAGGGCCTCGGCGATGCCGAAGACCGTGACCGGCAGCCCACGCTCGGTGAACAGCCGGTGCAGCCGCCAGAACCCGGCGCGGCTGCCGTACTCGTACTGCGACTCGACGTTGAGGTTGCGGATGTTGGGGAACTCCCGCGTCGGCTCCTCGGTCAGGAACGCCTCCGAGCACCGGTCCCCGTGCAGGACAGAACGCTCGCCGCCCTCCTCGTAGTTGACGACGAACTGCAGGGCGACCTTCGCGCCGCCCGGCCAGCCGGCGTGCGGCGGGCGCCGGCCGTATCCCTTGAGGTCTCGTGGGTACATGGGGTTCTGCTCACCTCTCGACGTGGGTGGTTCGGGGGGCGTCAGGGCGACGTACGGTCACGTCTCAGCAGTCGGGAACGGAGGCGGCGCGGCGGGCCGGCAGGAGCGGGACCACGCCGGTGTCCGCGCCCGAGTCGGCGACGAGCGGGGCGACAAGCCGGCCGCTCTGGTAGACGGCCCGCACGTCCCACAGCCGGGAGACGTCGCGGGTGGCGTCGCCGCCGACCACGAGCAGGTCGGCGAGGCGGCCGGGCGCGAGGGTGCCCACCTGGTCGGCGATGCCGCACGCCTCGGCGGCGACCGCGGTCGCCGCGCGGATGGCCGCGAGCGGCGACATGCCGGCCGCCACGGCCAGCTCGATGCCGTGCTGCAGTCCGCCGAAGGCGACGTCGTACGGACCGGCGTCGCTGCTGATCGCGATGCGCGGCCCCAGGCCGTCGGCCAGCATCGACGACAGGATGCCGAGCTTCATGTCGAAGTACGCCTCGATGGCGGAGACCCGGCCCTTCTCCACGTCGCCGAGCGGGCCGTGCTCGGCCCGCCGGCGCAGCTCCACAAGCGTCTCCCAGCCGCCGGTCTGGGCCGTGAAGCTGATGAAGGTGCCCGCGTCGTGCACCGTCTGGGCGACCGCCGGGTCGTAGACCATGCGGCCGCTGGAGGCGACGCCACCGCCGAACTCCATCATCTCGCCCGGCACGAGGAATTCGCCGTGCTCGATGCAGTCGAGGCCGGCCTCGACCGCGTTGACCATCGAGGACGTGGCCCGGCAGTGAGCGGTGGTCAACCGGCCCAGGCCGTGCGCCGTCTCGACGGCGACGCGCATCTCGGCGGCGGTGTAGGAGGAGTAGTAGGGGATGTTGCCCGCGGTCGCCCCGCCGGAGGCCATGATCTTGATGTGGTCGGCCCCCTCGGCCACAAGGCGGCGTACGGCCGCGCGGATCTGGTCGGCCCCGTCCGCGACCCCGTTACACCAGTAGAAGTGCCCGTACGAATGGGTGATGGGGCGGCCTGCAAGCAGCATCCGGGGGCCTCTGACATAGCCCCGCTCGACCGCCTCCCGCACCTCGAACACGATGCGGTTGCGCCCGCCGTTGTCCCGGATCGTGGTGACGCCGGAGGCGAGGTGCCGCTGCAGGTTGCTGACGGCGATCAGTGCCATCATCTCGTCCGAGTCGAGAACCTGCTGTTCGTACGGGGTGCCGTCCCCGGTCAGCGTGATGTGGCAGTGCGCGTCGACGAGACCGGGGACGACGGTGGCGTCCCCGTAGTCGATCACGCGCACGCCGGGCCGGGCGAGGTCCTCGGCGGCGTCCGCGGCCGCGCACACCCGCACGACACGGTCTCCCCGCACCTCGATCACCGCGTCGTGCAGGACGTCGTCGCCGAGGGCGGGATACACCCGCGCCGCCCGGAGAAAGCGCTGGTCCGAGCTGAGGTTCACTGGATTCCTTTCTGCCGGGCGGCCTCGGGGGCCGCGCCACCCAGGCCGGGGGGGCACGGCCGCTCGCCGCGGCCTGCCGATGGCGAGGCACGGGCGGGAGCGGCCGTCGGATGACCGCTGCCGGACCGGGCGGCCCAGGATGACGGGACTCTCCCCGGAGCCCCGGCGCCCGTCGCCAAGGGGTCGATCAAGTTCCTCAAATGTGACAGAGCTCTTCCAGGCTTGTCTAGAGGGGCGAATGGCGTTACATCGATTTCACACAGGCCTCCACCCCATCTCCGGGGGCCCTCGACGGGAGCCCTCTCTGCCTCCTCAAGGTCTGCGCAGGGCAACCGCGCACGCCAGCCCACGTATACGGCTGGCGTTATCGAACCTTGACGCATCGAGGCCTGGACATCCCACAGAGGCGGAGGCATATTGTCGGCCCCACAGCTCACTCAAATTTGACGAACATTTCCACCGGTTGACGGATGTTCGGAGATGCCGTACCGGGAACCCGGGGAGAGAGGAAGCACAATGCCTGGAACCGTCCTGGTGACCGGAGCCGCTTCGGGAATCGGCGCCGCGACCGCGCGACGACTGCACGAGCACGGCTGGCGGGTGTGGGCAGCCGACCTCGACGAACGCGGCCTGGGAAGGCTGAGTCCAGAGATCGTCAGCCGGGCGGTGGACGTGACCGACGAGGCCGCCGTCGAATCGCTGCTCCACGACGTCGGACAGGCCGAGGGATGCCTTGACGGGGTCGCGGCCTGCGCGGGGATCAGTCACACCGCGCCGGCCCCCGAGACGCCGTCGCGGACGTTCGACGAGGTGCTCAACGTAAACCTGCGCGCCGTTTTCGTGCTGGCGCGGGCGGCCCTGCCGCTTCTCGCCCGATCTTCCGCCCCCTCCTTCGCGGCGATCGCGTCCGAGCTCGGCACGGTCGGCGCACCGGGGCTGAGCGCGTACAGCTCGTCGAAGGCGGCCGTCATCAACCTCATGCGCGTCCTCGCGCTGGAGAACGCCGCGCGGGGCATCCGCTTCAACGCCGTGGCGCCCGGCGGCACCAGGACACCGATGCTGGAGCGGGAGCAGGCGCGCCTCGGCAGGACGCTCGCGGACTCGGCGGCGAACATCCCGCTCGGCCGGCTGGCGGAGCCCGCCGAGATCGCGTCGGTCGTCGAGTTCGTGCTGTCGCGCGACTCCTCGTTCATGACGGGCAGCGTGCTGGTGGCCGACGGCGGCTACACGGCGCGATGACGGGGTGAGGAACCGGGGGTGTGTGCCGCGTTCGCCGGGCGCTCGTCAGGCGGAGGCGGCCAGGGCGGCCTTCAGCGCCGAGCGGGACAGGCGGTCGGCGGCGCGCGTCGTCTCGGGGAGCCGGTGACGCGGGGTCAGGGCCAGCACGTCGTGGCAGGCCGTCTCCAGGTCGACGCGGTGGCCGACGGAGACGAAGACCGGTTTGACGTCGTCCCGGGTGCGCAGCACGCGGCCGACCACCTGGCCGTCCAGGAGCAGGTCGCTCCACGAGCCGCGGTCCCGGCCGGGCGGCTCGAAGGAGCCCACGAAGGCCGTCTTGCCGACCCCGATCGTAGGCAGGCCGGTGAGCACCCCGAGGTGGCAGGCGAGTCCGAACCGCCGCGGATGCGCCAGGCCGTACCCGTCGCAGACGATCAGGTCGGGCGTGACGGTGAGCCGCTCCAGCGCCTCGACGAGGCTGGGCAGTTCGCGAAAGGCGAGCAGGCCGGGCACGTAGCCGAAGGCGGGCCGTCCCGGCGCCGTCACCTGCTCGACCACGTCCAGGGTCGTCCCGTCGAGCACCACGACCGCGGCGGCCAGCAGGTCGTCGGCATAGGCCACGTCCACCCCCGCGACCAGGGCGGGGTCACGGGGACCGGGGCCGGTCAGGTCCAGCCGGGGTCGCAGGGCGTCCTGGATCGCCTCCGCCTCCTCGGCCGTGGCCGGCGCGGCGATGGAACAGACCTTCATGCGGCGACGATAGACGCCACGGGCGACCGGACGGGTGTCAGGGTTCGGGTTACCCGGGGTGCGCAGGCGGGCGACTCCGCCTTCGGCGCGACGCTCCGCCCGGCCCGGTGGGGAGTCCGTCCCCGTCCGGATCGGCAGCCCGGCCGTGGTCAGGAGGCGCCTTCGGCGAGGTGGCGTTCCACGGAGGCGACCTTGGCGTCGAGCCTGCCCTGCCCGGCGCGGGCGTCGGCCTTGAGCACCAGGCTGACGCGGGAGCAGCGGGCCTCGACGGCGGCGACGGCGTCCTTGACGACACCGAGCACCTCGTCCCACGTCTCCCCCTCTACCGTGGTGAACATGGCGTCGGTGCGGTTGGGCAGCCCGGACGCGCGGACCACGTGCACCGCCTCCGCCACCGCCTCGCCGACATCCTCACCGGCGCCGATGGGCGTGACGCTGAAGGCGACGAGAACCGACATGAGACCTCCTCGAAGATCGCATCCCCCGGGCCACGCTAACACCCGCCGCCGGGCGGCAGCGGGTGCGGGTGGGTCACGCGCGGGTGGTCCGCTCGCCCGTCCTGTGGCGGGCGGCCGCACGGGCGTGCGCGCCGGTCAGGAGATCGCGCACCCGCGCGGTGGTGGCGTCGCCGGGGTTGAGCACGCAGATCCAGGACTGCGCTGCGTACAGGGGGTGCGGCAGGACGCGGTCCGGCACCCGGTAGTCCAGCGCCTCGTGGTGGTCGGCGTGCGCCGCCGGCGGATAGCCGAGCACTTCCTCGAACACGGTGCGGCCGACTCCGATGTTGACCCGGAAGACGCCGGGGCGGTTCAGGTCGGAGGCGGTGTCGAACCCCTCGTAATCCTTCACGACGATCGTGGCGAAGGGCATCTTCCGGTTGGCCGGCTCGTCGTCGGGGTCGTAGTAGAAGAAGGTGTCTCCCCATGCCGCTTGCGGGGCGCCGTTGTCCTCCGCGGCGGTGAAGGCGACGACACCCGGCAGGCCGGTCACGAATTCGATGACGTCGTTCTCGGTCACACGAGGTCCTTTTCTCTTCGGATTTCCTCCTTCAAGTTTCTCATTGAAGTCCTATATAGGACTTTTTCCGGGAATCCGCTGACAGCCACTCGCCAACCCTCAAGTCGCGCGTGAGACCCGCGCGTCCGGTCTCAGCTCCGGGGAGGCCGCACCACCGCGACGGGGCAGTGCGCGTGGTGCAGGACCGCCCGGCTCACCGAGCCGAGCACCGCCGCGCCGACGGCGCCGCGCCCGTGCGACCCCACGACGAGCAGGTCGGCCTTCTCCCCGGCCTCGACCAGCGCGGCGACCGGGTGCGCGCAGACGGCCCGCATCTCGGCGGCGACGTCGGGATACCGGTCCCGGTAGGTACGCAGCGCGCCCGCCACGTAGTCCTCCTGGGCCTTGCGCACCTCGTCGACGTCGTAGGTGATCTCGGGTGCGAAGGGGTGCACCGGGAGCTGCCAGGCGTACAGGGCGAGCAGCCGGCAGTCGCGCAGCCGCGCCTCCTCGAACGCGTAGGTCAGTGCGGCGGCGGCCTCGGCGGAGCCGTCGACGCCGACGACGACCAGCCCGTGGGGCGCCGACACCCCGGCACGCACCACGACGACGGGGACGTCCACCTGACCGGCGACGTGCATGCCGACCGACCCGAGCAGCATGCCCGTGAACCCGCCGTGTCCCCTGCTGCCGATCACGATCTCCGCCGCGTTCCCGGACTCCTGACGCAGCACCCGGGACGGGTCGCCCTCGATCATGGCGGTGGCGACGCGGACGGCCGGGTGGGTCTCCCGCACGGCCTGCTCGGCCTCCTCCAGGATCCGCCGTCCGGCCCGGTCGAGTTGGTCGTCGATGGGGATGGGATAGCGCGCGATCTCGTACGGCAGGCGGTCCACCGCGTGGACGATCCGCAGCGGCAGGCCCTTGCGCGCCGCGTCGCCCGCGGCCCACTCCACGGCGGCGGCCGCCGCGCGCGAGCCGTCGGTGCCCACGATGACGGGTTCGGTCATGGCTCCTCCTTCTGCTCCTGTCCCCTATCCGACCGCCTGCGCCTCGTCGGAGGCAGGGCCGCTGGTCCCTGCACCGCGGGACCTTTCTCCTCCCCCGGGGCAGACGTGGCAGACATGGAGCGGCCGGCTCGCGTGGCGCCGAGGCACCGCCGCGAGCCGGCCGGAGGCCGGGAACCGGTAGGAGGGTCAGGAGCAGGTGAACCCGCTCGCCCCCGGCGAGGAGGGGCCGGACGCCTGGAAGCCGAAGCTCGCCGACGCGCCGGGCGCGAGGTTCGTCGCCCACGAGGGCGCCTTGGCCGTCCAGCGGGTGCCGCTGGAGGTCACGGTCGCGCTCCAGCCGCTGACGAGGCTCACTCCTGACGGCATGTCCCAGGTGACCGTCCAGTTCTGCCAGGCCGCGGTGCCGGTGTTCTTGACCGTGACGTTCGCCGTGAATCCGCCCTGCCACGAGTTGGCCACCTGGTAGGTCACCTGGCAGGTCCCGGGGTTCGCCGACGGGGACGGGCTGGGGCTGGGCGACGCGGACGGGGACGCAGAAGGAGACGCGGAGGGGGACGCCGACGGCGAGGCGGAGGGCGAGGCCGACGGTGACGCCGAGGGCGACGCGGACGGCGACGGTGACGGCGAGCCGCTGGGCGTCGTCGTGGTGTAGGTCGCCTCCGTGTAGTCCGCGCCGCACTGCGATCCGCAGGACGCGGGCAGGGCGAAGCTGTAGACCCGGCCGCCGTTCACCAGCGCGTCGGAGGCGTCGCGCACCCGGATCTGGAACCGCGTCGCGCCCTGCGTGACCCCGCCGATGATGTACGACTGGCCCATGTCGGAGTTCATCTGGGCCTGCTTCCAGGCGCCGTCGGCGTAGTACTCCACCCCGTGGATGCCGTTGGGCAGGTGGGAGACCGCGATCGCGGGCCACCACGCCTGCGCGCCCTTCATGAACCCGATCCTGATGTCGCCGCTGTAGCCGGGTGCCGGAACGAACGACCAGGTCACGTGGCGGTTGTTCCAGTGGTTCGGGTACATGTCCCCGACCGGCGCCCCGTTCTTGACGAACCTGTTGAGCGACGGCTTCGACAGGTCCAGGTGATACCGGTCGTCGCGGCACCAGCCGTTGGAGTCGCCGCAGCTGTCGGCGACGAGCATGGTGAGCGTGGCGCCGTTGTAGGCGTCGGAGACCCACGAGCCGTTGCGGCAGAACGCCTGGCCGGGCGCGCCGTCGTTGACGCCGGTGCAGTAGTCGGAGATGCTCACCTTCACGTACCGGCCGCAGTTGAGGCCGTTGTTCCACAGCCCGGCCTTGGAGGCGTTCGCGCCGGTCAGCGGGCGGGGGTAGAAGGAGTAGTCGCCGGGCGTGTCGTACACGTTGAGCGCGACGAAGTCCTGCGAGTCCAGCTCCGACTGCGGCAGGCCGCAGCCGCCGTACGGCGAGCCGAGGCCGTCGAAGTAGGTCGCGCTGCCGGTCACCGGCGCGGGCGGGTCGTCGACCGCGCCGGCCGGGGTGGCGGCGGGCCAGGCGGTGAGCAGCACCGCGGCGACGGCGGCCGCCCAGATGCGGCGTCGGACGGAGGTTGCGCGGCCGGTCATCGGGCTCCCTGCGGTCACGGTCGTGCTCTGAACGTCGAGATCGTGGCGACGGGGTGGCGGGCCGGTCAAGGCGCGCCCACGGGCGACCCCGGTGAGCTGGGCCGTCCTCGGTGAGGGCCTGTAACTTTCATCACCATCCGAAACCAGAGACGTGCGTAAGCCGACTTTCGGGGCAGAGGAGGCAAAAGCACTCATCAGCCTGGGAGCGGCTACATGACACACCTCGCACGGGATATGGCGGTCGGCGTCGAAGAGGAGTTCCACGTCGTGGACCTGGGAACCCGGCAGCTCGTCCCGCGCGCCGGCCTGCTCCTCCAGCAGTTGCCGCCCGACCGGTTCACTCAGGAGTTGCAGCGCTCGATGGTGGAGGCCAACACCCGCCCGTGCACGAGCCTGGAGGACCTCTCCCGGGAGCTGACCGGGCTGCGGGCCGACGCGATCGCGGCGGCGGACGGCCTCGGCCTCGGCATCGTGGCCGCGGGCACGGTCCCGCTGGTCGACGCCGAGACGATGAAGATCTCCCCCGATCCGCGCTATGAGCAGATGCTGGCCGACTACCAGGCGCTCGCCCGCGAGCAGCTCATCTGCGGCACCCAGGTGCACGCCGAGGTGCGCGACCGCGACCTCGCGGTGGCCGTCGCACACCGGCTGGCTCCCTGGCTGCCCACGTTGCTGGCCCTGAGCTGCAGCTCGCCGTACTGGATGGGGGCCGACACCGGCTACTCGAGCTTCCGGTCGATGGTGTGGCAGCGCTGGCCGACCGCGGGGCCGGCGGCGCGGTTCGAGTCGGCCGAGGAGTACGACGCGATGGTGGACGAGCTGATCCGGTCGGGGGTCATCAGCGATCCCGGCATGCTCTACTTCGACGTACGGCCGTCGGCGCACGTGCCGACCGTCGAGCTGCGGCTGTGCGACGCCTGCCCGCGGGTGGACGACATCGTGCTGATCGCCGGGCTGTTCCGCGCGCTCGTCAGCCGGGAGCTGGACGCCCTCGCCGCCGGCGAGCCGCCCTCCGCGGCCGCGGAGTCCGTGCGTACGGAGCTGGTGCGGGCCGCCTCCTGGCGGGCGGCGCGTTCGGGACTGGACGGCGAGCTGGTCGATCCCGTCGAGGGCGTGCCGAGACCGGCCCGCACGGTCGTCGGCCGGATGCTGGAGGGGCTCCGGCCGGAGCTGGAGGAGTCCGGCGACTGGGCGCTCGTCTCGTCGCTCGCGGCCCGGGCGTTGGCCGACGGCGGATCGGCCGCCCGGCAGCGCGAGGCGTTCCGGCGCGGCGGCCGCCTGACCGACGTGGTGGACCTCCTGCTGGCGGAGACGAGATCCGGAGACCGGCGACTCGCGGCGGCCGGGAGGTAGGACATGTGCGGACTGACCGGCGAGATCCGGTTCGACGGGCGGCGCGCCGATATCGGCGCGGTGGGCAGGATGACCGACGCGATGCACGATCGCGGCCCGGACGGGTCGGGCCTGTGGTCACAGGGCCCGGTCGCCCTCGGCCACCGGCGCTTGAAGATCATCGACCTGTCGGACAAGGCGGCCCAGCCGATGGCGGACCCCGCCCTCGGCCTGGCCGCGGTTTTCAACGGCTGCCTCTACAACTACCGTGAGCTGCGCGAGGAACTGCGGGCCGAGGGCTACCGCTTCTTCTCCGACTCCGACACCGAGGTCCTGGTCAAGGCGTTCCACCGCTGGGGCCCGGACTGCGTGCACCGCTTCGCGGGGATGTTCGCCTTCGCCGTGTTCGAACCGGAAACGGGACGGCTGACGCTCGCCCGCGACCGGCTCGGCATCAAGCCGATGTACGTGTCCGAAGACGGGCGGCGGCTGCGCTTCGCCTCCACCCTGCCCGCGCTGCTGGCCGGGGGCGAGGTGAGCACCGACATCGACCCGGTCGCGCTGCACCACTACATGACCTTCCACTCGCTGGTGCCCGGCGACCGCACGATCCTCTCCGGCGTGCGCAAGCTGCCTCCGGCGACCGTACGCACGGTCGAGGCCGACGGGACCTCCCACGACACGGTCTACTGGAACCCGCCCTTCACCCGGCTGCCGCGATACGAGGGGATGGACGCGCACGACTGGCGCGAGGCCGTGCTCGACCGGCTGCGCGCGGCGGTCCGCAGGCGCATGGTCGCGGACGTACCGGTGGGCGTGCTGCTGTCGGGCGGGCTGGACTCCAGCGTCATCGTGGCCCTGCTGGCCGAGGAGGGCCAGCGGGACCTGTCGACGTTCAGCATCGGTTTCCACGCGGCCGGCGGCGACGCGGGGGACGAGTTCCGCTATTCCGACCTGGTCGCCGAACGCTTCGGCACCGACCACCACCGCATCCTCATCGAGGACTCCCGCCTGCTTTCCGGCCTGCCGGAGGCGGTGCGGGCCATGAGCGAGCCCATGGTCAGCCACGACTGCGTCGCCTTCCACCTGCTGTCGGGGGAGGTGGCCAGGCACGTCAAGGTCGTGCAGTCCGGGCAGGGCGCCGACGAGGTGTTCGCCGGGTACCGCTGGTTCCCCCCGCTGGCCGCCGTGCCGCGCGAGGACGCCTTCGCGACGTACGCCCGGGAGTTCTTCGACCGGCCGCACGAGGACCTGGCCGGCATCGTCGCACCGGACCACCTGGTCGAGGAGGACGTGAGCGCCGACGTCGTCCGCCGCCACCTCGACCGGCCGGGCGCCGAGACCGCGCTCGACGCGGTGTTGCGCCTGGAGACCCGGCTGATGCTCGCCGACGACCCGGTCAAACGGGTGGACAACATGACGATGGCCCATGGTCTGGAGGCCCGTACGCCATTCCTCGACCACGAGCTGGTCGAGCTGGCGGCGGCGTGCCCTCCGGAGCTGAAGCTGGCCGGGGGCGGCAAGGGCATCCTGAAGGAGGCCTCCCGGGCGCTGCTGCCGCGCGAGGTCGTCGACCGGCCGAAGGGCTATTTCCCGGTGCCCGCGATCCGGCACATCGACGGGCCCTTCCTCGACCTGGTGCGCGACGCGCTCACCGCGCCCGCCGCGCGCTCCCGCGGCCTGTTCGACAAGGCGTACGTCGAGGAGCTGCTGGAGAACCGGGAGGCCCACCGCACCACGACGGGGGTCAACGTGCTGTGGCAGCTCGGACTGCTGGAGATGTGGCTGCAGGCGCAAGGAATCTGATGGTGGAGCACCTCCTCGGCGCTGTGTTCCCCGGCACCGGGTCTCCCGACGCCGGGTTTCCCGACACCGTGTTCCTCGACGCCGGGTTTCTCGACGTCTGGGGCTGCTGGACGCCGGCTCTGGCGCCGGACCGGCGCGCCGTCGCGTACGTCAGCGACCGGGACGGCGCGCCGCGGGTCTGGGTCCAGCCGCTGGAGCCGGGCGGGCGGGCACGGGTCGTCGACACCGGACCCGAGCCGGTCGCCGACGTGAGCTGGTCGCCGGCCGGGGACCGGCTGGCGGTGCTCGTGGCGCCGGGCGGCGGCGAGCACACGCAGGTCTGGACGGTCCGCGCCGACGGCGGCGACCTGCGTCCGCTGGCCGCGCCCGAGGGCGGTTCGGCGTGGTTCGCCGAGTGGACCGGCCGGGGCGACCTGCTCCTGGTGACCGAGGTCTCGGCGGCCGGACTGACCGAGGCCCTGCTGATCGACGCGGCCACCGGCAGCCGGGAGACGGTCGCCGCCGGGCCGCTGCTGCACCCGGAGGCGGTCAGCCGCGACCACGCGAGGGTGCTGCTGCGGTGCGGCCCCCGCGGGGTCAGGCGCATGTACGTCAAGGACCTCTCCCCCGGCGGCATCAACCTCCCGGGAGGTGACGCGGGCCTGTCCCGGGGTGGCCCAAGCTTTCCCGGGGGTGGCACGGGTCTGGCCGGGGGCGTCGCCGAGCGGCCGCTGCTCGCGGAGCTGCCCGGCTCGACCGAACACGGCGTGCTCTCCCCCGGCGGAGGCACCGCCTACCTGCTGACCGACGCGGGCCGGGACCGCGCCGCGCTGGTCGCCGTGCCGGTCGACGGGCTGGTCGGCGCGCCGGTCGACGTGCCGGTCGGCGGGGGCCGGGAGGGCCTGCCGGTCGTGGTGGCCGAGCGCCCGGACGCCGAACTGGACCGCTTCGCGCTCACCGTGGACGGGCGGCGCCTCGTGCTGGTGTGGAACACGGCCGGGCGCTCGGAACTGGAGGTGCTGGAGGCGCCCGGCGGCGGTTCGGATGACGCCGGCCCCGCGGACACCGGCCCCTCGGACACCGGGCCCGGTGCGGGGTTCGGTGCGGGGTTCGGCGGCGGCCCCGGGTGGGTGCGACGCCCGCTCCCCGCTCCGCCCGGTGAGGTGGTCTCCTCGGTCAGGCTCGCACCGGACGGCCGGGTGGCCGTGCTCGCCGTCGAGGGACCGGCCCAGCCGTCGCACGTCGTGCTGTGCGACCTGGACACGGGCCGATACCTGCCGGTCGCCGGAACCGGCCCGCTCGCCGGGGCCGTGGACGCCGAGCTCGTGCGCGTCCCGGCCCGCGACGGGCTGGAGCTCAGCGGCTGGCTCTACCGGCCGCCCGGCGTCCCGGGCCCGGCGCCGTACGCGGTCTTCCTGCACGGCGGGCCCGAGGACCAGGAGCGACCGGTGTTCACCCCGCTGTACCAGTGCCTGGTGGCCGCCGGCATCGGCGTGTTCGCGCCGAACGTACGCGGCTCGGCCGGGTTCGGCCGGGCCTTCCGCGACGCCGACAACCACGCGCTGCGCTTCCGCGCGATCGACGACGTGGCCGACTGCGCCGCCTCCCTGGTGCGGGCGGGGCTCGCCGACCCCGCCCGGCTCGCGTGCCTGGGCTGGTCGTACGGCGGCTACCTCACGCTGGCCGCGCTCGTCACGTATCCCCGGCTCTTCCGCGCCGGGGTGGACGTGTGCGGGATGGCAGACTTCGCCACCTTCTACGAGCGCACGGAGCCGTGGATCGCGGCGGCCGCGGTGAGCGAGTACGGCCATCCGGAGACCGACCGCGACCTGCTGCACGCCCTGTCGCCCCTGCACGCCTTCGACCGCCTGACGGCTCCCCTGCTCGTGGTGCACGGCGCGCGGGACACCAACGTCCCGGTGTACGAGGCCGAGCAGGTCGTCCGCGCCGCCCGGGCCCGGGGCGTGCCCTGCGAGCTGCTGCTGTTCGAGGACGAGGGGCACGAGATCCGGCGGCGGGCCAACCGGGTCGTGTTCGTGCGGCGAGTGACCGAGTGGCTCGGACGGCGCCTGACCAGCGTGTCCTCCGGGTGACCCCGGCGGCTGTCCGTCAGCGTGACTCGTGCAGCCGCGCCAGGTCGCTCTCCATCTTGGCGATGACCCGCTGGTACCCCTCCCAGCCATACAACCGGAACAACTCGGACTTCATGCGGAGCGTCTCCTCCTGCACCGCCTCTGGACCCTGGCGGCGTATGGCGTCGAGCGCGAGACGCGCCTGCCGCTCTCGGTCGGTGCTTCCGGCGAGATCCTCGCGTCTCATCTCAGGAGTAGGCATGGGGCTCTGCCCTCCGGGTCTGGACGAACGGTGCCTACACCTGACGCGCCTCGGCGGCCCCAGGTTGACGGCCGCGGGAAAAACTTCTGAACAAGCGCCTACCGGCGAGTAGGCATCACGGGTCCCCCGACGCTCCGTCAGGGCGCCTCGCCGCCGGGGACGTCGACCGCGATCTCGCCGCCCAGCCGGTGCCCGTCGCTGAGGACGAGGTTGTCGCCGCTCCAGAACCTTCCGGGGTCGTACCAGTTCGGGCGGCGGCCGGCGGGCAGCAGGCCCATCGCCTCGTACGTCAGGGCGACGACCTCGGCGCAGTAGGCCGTCTCCAGTGCGCTGTCCAACGCGCTGTCCAGCGCACCGGCTCGGGCGCCGTCCCGTGTGTCGTCCCGTGCCCCGCGCCGGAGCGAGGGCAGCCGCCCGCGCAGCCAGCGCCCGGCCAGGCGGGCCGTGGAGGGGAACGGCGTGCCGTCCAGCCGCGCGATCGTCCGCAGGACGGCGTCCTCCATCTCCCTGGTGGCGGACGGCTCCAACTGCCGCAGCCAGGCGCGCTGGCCGTACCTGGCCGCCCAGACGCAGACGGCGTCCCGCATGTCGTGCAACTGGACGCCGCGCTGATGCGTGCCCGACCACATGTCGGGCAGCGACCGGCCGAGTTCGGCGTGCCACATGAGCGGCGGCAGGTCCTCGATGACGACGGCCATGCCGACGTGGTTCACCGGGCTGTTGGTGGTCACCTGGATGGCGCGGTCCGGCACACTGCGTCCGCGGAACACCCAAAGGTCGCCGGTACGGGCTAGTTCGATCGCTTTGTCGAGACTTATCCGCGTATGAGCCACGGCAGTAGCCTAGGCACATGCGGTGGTGGAAGATACTCGGCCTTGCGGCCTTCGCGGGTGTCGCGGCGACCGGTGTGGTGATCGCCCGGGCCGAGCGGCGGCGGCGTGCGTACACGCCCGGGGAGATCCGGGAGCGCCTGCGGGCCCGGCACGCCGAGGCCGTCGCCGCGGCGGAGTCGCCGGACAGAACCGCTCAGCCGCCGCGGTAGGCGTCGACGCCGAGCTTGACCGCGACCGCGAGGCCGCAGAGGGCCGCGGCGAGGCGCAGTGTCTGGCCGGGCAGGCGGCGCGCGACCGCCGGGCCGAGCCAGCCGCCGACGAGGAACCCCACGGCCAGGGGGCCCACCGCCGCCCAGTCGACCGGGCCGAAGACGGCGAACCAGACGGCCGCGACGGCGTTGGCGAGCGCCGCCACGACGTTCTTGACCGCGTTGACGCCCGCCGCCGGGCGGTCGAGCGCCGCCGCGAGCACGGCGAACATGATGATCCCGCCGGCGGCGCCGAAGTAGCCCGTATAGATGGCGACGCAGAAGACGCCCACGCGCAGCGCCAGGCCGCTCTCCCCGCCGAGGCTCACCTGCCCGGGGCGTGGCGGGCGCAGCAACAGCAGCAGCGAGGCGCCCGCGACCAGCCACGGGGCGACCATCTCGAACGTCCGCGACGGCGTGACCAGCAGCAGCCCGGCGCCGGTCGCGCCGCCCAGCGCGGCGGCGAGTCCGAGGCGGCCGACGAGACGTCCCTGACCCGCGAGTTCGGGCCGCGACCCGGCCGCCGCTCCCACACCGGTGAACAGCAGCGCGACCGTGTTGGTGACGTTCGCGGCCAGCGGCGGCAGGCCGAAGGCCAGCAGCGCGGGGTACGACACGATCGAGGCCAGGCTCACCACCGTGCTGACCACTCCGGCGACCAGGCCGACCCCGGCCAGCCCCAGCACGTCCACAAGCACAAAGGCACCCAACCATACGGGATCCGGACGGCCTCGACCGGCCTCCTCCTCATGGTGCCCGGGGTCCCGGCGGCCACCGTCAGGACGCGGGGAAGCGCAGCACCCAGCGGCGCTGCCAGGGCGTCTCCACCGCCCGCGGGTGATATTCGGCCCGGGTCCAGGCGACGGCCCGGTCGGCGGGCAGGCCCGACAGGATGGCCAGGCACGCGATCACGGTGCCGGTGCGCCCCACTCCCCCGCCGCAGGCGACTTCGACCCGGCGGCCCGCGCGCGCGTGCTCGTGCAGGGCCCGGATGCGGCCGATCGCGTGCTCCCGGTCGCGGGGCAGGAGGAAGTCGGGCCAGTCGATCCACTCGTGCGGCCAGGTGAGGCCGTGGTCATGCTTGCGCCTGAGCCGCCGGCTGCCCAGGTAGAGGCCGTGGTCGGGCAGGACGCCAGGCGGCGTGGGACGTCTCAGGCCCCGGCCCCGCACCGGCGTGCCGTCGGGAAGCCGGATGGCGCCAGGAAGATCATCGATGGGCATGCCTCATCTTGCCCCCGCCGCGCCGCCCCGGCGACGGATTTTCCGGGCTCATCCGGACGCGAGGTCGAACTCGTCCCGCAGGATCGAGTAGAGGAGCTGGTCGTGCCAGCGCCCGCCTCGCCACTGGGCACGCCGGACCACGCCTTCGAGCCGGAACCCGATCTTCTCCAGGCACCGTATCTCGGCCGCGTTCTCCGGGTCGGTGGTCGCCTGGACGCGTTCCACCCGCGTGTGCGTGAACAGGTAACGGACGAGTTCCCGCTGGGCCCGGGTCCCGATTCCCCTGCCGCGCCAGTCCGGCAGCAGGCCGACGGCGATCTCCCAGCACAGCGACGTGTCACGACGCCCCCAGCGCCGCTCCAGCCACTCGACCCGTCCGGCGAGCTCTCCGTCCACCGTGACGGCGAGCATGTTGTCGGCTCCGGCCAGGAGCCCGCGGGTGCGCAGCGCCTCCCGCAGCGCCACGGCCGGGGTGAATCCGAACCACTGGTGGGGAGTCGCGCCGCTCTCGCTCTGGAAGGCCGCGTCGAAGGCGTCCAGATCGGCTTCGGTGATAGGTCGAAGTGTCAGGTGATCGGCCATTCCTGTCGCTCTTCCTCACGTGTCGGTCGTGTGCGGGCGGCCTCGCCCGCCGGGACGGGGGCGTTCGCCGTGTCCGCCCGGGGCGGTGGGCGCGGAGCCGATCCTCGCATGCCGACCGGTTCACGCCGTGCGCCCGGCGCACGACACCGGAGAGCGCTCTCCACCTCGTGCTATAAATGGCTGCATGAGCACCGATCTCCCGCACACGTCGGGAGCCCCCACGCTGGAGGACGTGGCCCGTGTGGCGGGAGTGTCCCGGGCGACCGTCTCGCGCGTGATCAACGGTATCCGCAACGTCGCGCCGGACATCCAGGAGGCGGTGCACCGGGCCATCGAGACGACCGGCTACGTGCCGAACCGGGCCGCCCGGTCCCTGGTCACCCGCCGTACGGGAGCGGTCGCGCTGGTCGTGTCGGGCGCGGGCGACGCCAAGGGCGGCGAGCCGTTCGAGTCCCGCGTCTTCGCCGACCCGTTCTTCGGCCGGGTCGCCAGCGGCGTGGTGGGATACCTGCGGCCGCGGGGCATCCACCCGGTGCTGATGCTGGCAGACTCGGCGCAGACCCGCGACGACGTCGTGTCCTTCCTCCGGCAGGGCAGCGCCGACGGCGCCCTGGTCGTCTCGACGCACGGCGAGGACCCGCTGCCGAAGCTGCTGGTGGACGCCGGGCTGCCCGCCGTGCTGTGGGCGCGGCCCGCCCGGCCGATCCCGATCAGCTACGTCGACCTCGCCCACCGGGCCGGCGCGGCGCTGGCGGCCGACCACCTGGTGGCGCGCGGCTGCCGCCGGGTGGCCACGATCAGCGGCCCCTTCGACGTGCCCGCCGCCCAGGACCGGTTGTCGGGATTCCAGGAGGCCATGGCCGGGCACGGCCACCCGTACGTGCCGGCCGTGGAGGGCGACTTCATGCCCGCGAGCGGGGAGGCCGGCATGCACCGGCTCATCAAGGAGCACCCGGACATCGACGGCGTCTTCGTCGCCAACGACCTCATGGCGCAGGGCGCGCTGCTCGCGCTGCGCGACCTCGGGCGCCGGGTGCCCGAGGACGTCGCGGTGATCGGGTTCGACGACAGCGCCGCGGTCGCCTGCCGCCCGCCGCTGACGACCGTGCGCCAGCCGATGGAGGACATGGCCGCCGAGATGGCCCGCCTGCTGCTCGCGCAGGTCGCGGACCCGGACTTCCAGGTCACCTCGGTCATCGTGCAGCCGACGCTGGTGGTCCGCGAGTCCGCCTGACGGACCACCGGCGCCCCGTTCCCCTCGGTCAGGCCACCCGCAGCCGCTTGCTCGCCGTGATGATCTCGGCGTAGCGGTGGCCGCTCGACTTGACGGTCCGCGCCTGGGTCTCGTAGTCGACGTGCACCAGGCCGAACCGCTTGTCGTATCCGTAGGCCCACTCGAAGTTGTCCAGCAGCGACCACGCGAAGTATCCCGCCACCGGCGCCCCCTGTTCGATGGCCCGGCCGCAGGCCGCGATGTGGTCCTCCAGGTAGGCCAGGCGTTCCGGGTCGTCGACCGTGCCGTCCGCGCCGACCGTGTCGGGCCAGGCCGACCCGCTCTCGGTGACGTACAGGCGGGGCGCGGCGTACTCCCGGGCGAGGCGCATCAGCAGGCGCTCCAGGCCGCCCGCGTCGACCTCCCAGCCCATGGCTGTGGTCGTCGCCCCCGGCACCTCGACCTGCCGCGCGTACGGCACGGGCCCCTCGGGGTCGGCCGCCACCACCTGCCGGAAGTAGTAGTTGACACCCAGGTAGTCGAGCGGGGCGGCGATCGTCTCCAGGTCGCCCGGCCGGATCGGCAGATCGACGCCGTACACCGCGATCATGTCCTCGGGGTAGCCGCGGCCGGTGACCGGGTCGAGCCACCACCGGTTGACGTGCCCGTCGAGGCGCCGCGCGGCGGCGTGGTCCTCCTCGCTGTCGGTCGCCGGGTCGCACGGGCTGAGGTTGTTGACGATCCCGATCGACGGCGTCAGCCGCGCCGCGGCCCGTACGGCCTGTGTGGCCAGGCCGTGGGCGAGGTGGAGGTGGTAGGACGTGCGGACGGCGGCCTCCAGGTCCTTCACCCCGGGCGCCATGGAGCCCTCCAGGTGCCCGTGCCAGGAGCAGCACAGCGGCTCGTTGAGCGTCGTCCAGTCGGCGACGCGGTCGCCGAGCCGTTCGGCCACGACGGCGGCGTAGTCGGCGAAGCGCTGGGCGGTGTCGCGCGCGGGCCACCCGCCGCGGTCCTGCAGCGCCTGCGGCAGGTCCCAGTGGTAGAGGGTCACGAACGGCCGGATGCCGGCGTCGAGCAGGGCGTCCACGAGGCGGTCGTAGAAGGCGAGCCCGCGCGGGTTGACCGGTCCTGTGCCGTCGGGCACCACGCGCGGCCAGGCCACCGAGAAGCGGTAGGCGTCCACGCCGAGTCGTTCGAGCAGGCCGACGTCCTCGCGCCACCGGTGGTAGTGGTCGCAGGCCACCTCCCCGGTGTCGCCGCCGTCGATCGCCCCGGGCACCTCGCAGAAGGTGTCCCAGATCGAGGGCAGCCTGCCGTCCTCGAGGACCGCGCCCTCGATCTGGTAGGCCGAGGTGGCGACGCCCCAGACGAAGTCCTCGAAAGCGGTTACATCGGGGGCGTGGCCGCGCTGCGGCTCCATTCGCTGGTTCTCCTTGATTCGATGATGACGGTGAGAGTTCACTTCACGGCGCCCGCGGTGAGGCCCTGCACGAGGTAGCGCTGCAGCAGCAGGAACCCGGCCACCACGGGGACGCTGACGACCAGGGAGGCCGCCATGATCTGGTTCCAGTAGACGTCGTTCTCGGTGGCGTACCCCTGGAGGCCGACGGCGAGGGTGCGGCTCGACTCGTCGGTCATGACCGAGGCGAACAGCACCTCCCCCCACGCGGTCATGAACGCGTAGATCGCGACGGCCACGATACCGGGGGTCGCGGCGGGAAGGACGACCCGCAGCAGGGCCCCGATCGGGCCGCTGCCGTCCACCTGGGCGGCCTCGTCCAGGGCCGTCGGGATCGAGTCGAAATATCCGGCCAGCATCCAGATCGAGAACGGCAGCGAGAAGGTCAGATAGGTGATGATCAGCCCGGTGCGGCTGGCGTACAGCTCGACCCCGAGCGCGGTCCCGAGGTTCACGTAGATCATGAACAGCGGGAGCAGGAAGAGGATGCCGGGGAACATCTGCGTCGACAGCACGGTGACCGAGAAGATCCGGCGGCCGGGGAAGCGGAAGCGGCTGATCGCGTACGCCGCGAAGATCGCGATGACGACCGACACCAGCGCGGCCACCGACGCCACGATCAGGCTGTTGGCGAAGTAGCGGGCCAGCGGGACCGTCCGCCACATGTCGGCGAACGGCCGCAGCGTGATCGTCGTGGGGATCCAGTGGAAATCCCCCTGCACGTCCTGCAGCGGCTTGATCGCCGAGGTCAGCATCACGTAGAGCGGGGTCAGGGTGAACAGGCCGAGCAGGCCGAGACCGGCCCACCGCGCCCAGGGCAGCCAGCGGGGGTCACGCATCGCTCCTCCTCCGGGACGTCGCCACCAGATACACGGCGGTCACCAGCAGCAGGAACAGCAGGAGCAGCACCGACATGGCCGAGCCCGAGCCGAAGTTCCAGGTGACGAACGAGCTCTGGTAGATGTGGATCGAGATCAGGTCCGCCTCGTGCGGGGCCGACTTGCCGAACAGCACGTACGGCGTGTTGAAGTCGTTGAACGTCCACAGGAACAGCACCAGCACGAGCACCTGGTTGATGGGGCGCAGCATGGGCAGCGTGACCGCGCGCAGCCGTCGGCCCCAGCCCGCGCCGTCGATCGCCGCCGCCTCGTAGAGGTCGGCGGGGATGTTCTGCAGCCCGGCCATCAGCACGAGGAAGGCGAACGGCCACGACCGCCACACGCAGACCACGATGATCGACACGAAGCTGTTGGACCCGATCAGCCAGAACGGCCGCTCGCCGAACAGGTGCAACTGGTCCACGAGCACGTGGTTGACGAGCCCCGAGTCGCGCTGGAGCAGGAAGCTCCAAGTGATCACCCCGGCGTAGACCGGCAGGGCGTACGGCACGAGGAACAGCGCGCGCAGCACGGCCCGGCCCCGGAACGAGCCCTGCATGAGCACCGCACCGCAGATGCCGAACAGCCACGACAGCCCGACGGTGAGCACGGTGAACGCCACGGTGACGAGGAACGAGTGCAGCAGCGAGCGGCCGACCGCGCCGTCGAAGTCGACGGCGACGCTGTAGTTGTCCAGCCCCGCGAAGGGCGCGGCCGACCAGTTGCGCAGGAAGAACTGGGTGAGCTTCAGGAAGCTCATCCCGATGCCGATCAGCATCGGCACCAGGTGGACGAGCAGTTCGAGCAGCACGGCCGGAAGGATCAGCAGGTAGGGCAGGGCGACGCGGCGCAGCCGCGCGGGGACGCGGCCGGCGATCCCGCGCCGCCTGCCGACCGGAGGCGGAGGGCCACCCGGAGACGCGGGCCTTCGTCCCGCGCCGGGCCGGGACGTGGCGGGCCGGGACGTGGCGGGCCGGGACGTTGCGGGCACCGTCGTCGAATCCGGTGCGGGGACCGCCGGATTCATGGGGGATCGCTCCCCTGATGCCGTCCTTGTACGCCCCAGTGGGGCATCGGTCAGGGCTTGGCCGTCGCCTGCCCCGGCCACCTCGGCCGGGGACGGCGAGAAGCCGTCCTCTTGAGGGGACGGAGGACTCACGGACTTCCTCTCGACTTTGAGGGTCTGCATTGAGGCGCCGGGCGGAGCCTCCGCCCGGCGCCGGGTCATCGGCCGCTCAGCCGCCCATCTGCTGGTTGGCCTCGGTCAGCTTGGCCTTGACGGCCTCCTCCGTGACCGGCTTGCCGCTCGCGGCGTCCGCGAACAACTGGTTCATCGCGTTGCCCACCAGCGTCTCGAACTGGCTCTCCTGCGCCACCTGCGGCAGCGGCGCGGCCGTGGTCGAGAGGATCTGCTGGAACGTCTTGATCGTCTCGCTCTCGAACGCCGGGTCGTCGTAGGCGTCCGTGACGGTCGGCAGCGAGCCGTACGCCTTGTTGAGGTTCTGCTGGGTCTGCTTGGACGTCATGAACTGGGCGAACTTCAACGCCCCGTCCTTGTTGGCGGCCGTTTTGAACACGGCGAGGTTGATGCCGGCGACCATCGCGTTGACCTGCTTGCCGCCCTGCGACGGGTCGGGCAGCGGGATCGGGGCCAGGCCGTAGTCGTCCTCGGTCCAGCCGGCCTGCTTGAGCTGCGTGGCGATCGACTGCCACATCAGCATGCCGGCCTTGCCTGAGACGAAGTCCTGCACCGCCTCGGTGCCGTTGGCGTACTCCGCGTTGCTCGGGTTGACGATCTTGTGAGCGGCCATCAGGTCGAGATACTGCTTGATGGCCGCGACCTCCTGGTCGGAGTCGAAGTGCGGCTTGCCGGAGGCGTCGAACAGGTCCGCGCCGTGCTGCTGGCCGAAGATGAAGGCGTGGTGGGCGTTCTCGCTGACGCTCGCGCCCTCTACCGCGAGCCCCCACTTGCCGTCCTTGGTCAGCTTCTTGCCGTCCGCGATCAGCTCGTCCCAGGTGGCCGGCGGCTTGTCGATGCCGGCCTCCTTGAACATCTTCTTGTTGTAGAAGAGGCCGTACGTCATGCCGTAGATCGGCACGGCGGTGGGCGGCTGGCCGGGGGCGCCGGTCGCGGCGAGGCTGGGGCCGAGGAAGCGCTCCTTGCCGCCGAGCGACTTGAGCAGCGCGTCGTCCCACGGCACGAACGCCCCGGTCGCCTGCAGCGAGGCCGACCAGGTGTTGCCGATGTTGACGACGTCCGGGCCCTTGCCCGACGTGGTCGCGGCGAGGATCCGGTTGAGCAGGTCGGCCCAGGGGACGACCTCCAGGTTCACCTTGATGCCGGTCTCCTTGGTGAACCTGTCCAGCTCGGGCTTGAGCACCTCCTTGTCGTTCTCCAGGCTGGTGCCCTGGTTGGACGCCCAGTAGGTGATCGTCTGGGCCGCGCTCCCACCGGCCGATCCGGCCGTGGACGACGAGTCGTCGGCGCCGCAGGCCGCCGCGGCGAGCACGAGGGCTCCGGCGACGGCGGCGAGATATGGCTTGTGTCTGCGCACGGGTGTTGTCCTCACTCTTGCGGGTGCGACCGCCCACCCGTGAGGGCGGCGGCCTGGGGGGTGAACGGGTGCTGTGACAGCGCGGACCTGCGACAGCGCGGCGCGGACGGCCCCGCAGGTGCGGGAGTCGTCCCAGGTGACGGGCGCCGGCGACGCGAGCACGGGCTCTCCGCACCGCCGTCGGCTTGGAGAGCGCTCTCCAAGGAGGAGAGTGTCGCGGAAGGCGGAGAGTGTCAAGGGGCGACCCTCCCCCACGCTCGGCGCAGCGGACCGCTCCGGCCCGGTTTCCCCTGCGTGAACTGCGGATTTCCGCCGCATTGAAAGGCCGGCCTTGACAGGGCGGCCGGCCGGGTCCAGGCTCTGGGAAAGCGCTCTCCCACCAGCCTTCCGCATCTCCGCCGAAGAGAGGTCGCCCTTTCCCAACCGCACGCCGGGCACGTCCCCGGCCTTCCCGTCGCCCGGCCCACTCCGGCTTCACGGGCCTGTACGCACTGCGCTTGACCAGGTCAATACGCGATTTTTACTTTTTTGGGCGATTTGTGCGTCCGTTCGGACTTCGGGGGTAGCTCGCCGCTCCAGGGACGATTTCGACCCAAGGAGGCTTCAGTGAGCGACTTCCATACCGAGACGCGAACGTACGACGGGGGAAGCGCGCTGCCGCAGGGCACTGGCCGTCCACAGGCCGGACAGCAGGGGCCCACACAGCAGGGCACGGCGCAGCAGGGGACGGCGCAGCAGGTCCGGCAGGCGGCGCAGGAGACGGCCCACGAGGCCAGGGCGGCCGCCGGCGAGGTGGCCGTGACCGCCAAGGACCAGGCGCGTACGGTCGCCCACGAGGCCAGGGAGCAGACGCGGCACGTTCTCCACCAGCTGCGCAGGCACACCGACGAGCAGGCGCGGCACCAGAGCAGACGCGCGGCCGACACGATCCGCCAGTGGACCGGCGAGCTGGAGGCCATCGGCGACAACGCCAAGCCCGACTCCCCCATGCGCGACGTGGTCCAGCAGGTCGCGGACCAGGGGCGCCGCGCCGCCGACTACCTGGAGACCCAGGGCCTGCAGGGCGCGGTGCGCGACGTGCAGGACTTCGCGCGCCGCCGCCCGGGGCTGTTCCTGGCCGGCGCCGCGGTGGCGGGCTTCCTCGTCGGACGGGCCGTCAAGGCCGTCAACTCGGCCGAGGACCACCACACGGGCGACGCGGCGAGGCGGTTCGACTCCGGCTCCGCATACGGCACCGCCTCCGGAGGCGGAAGCGGCGCCGCATACGGTTCCGGATCGCCCTCGACCGCCCCGTACGGCACCCGCCCGTCCGCGACGTACGGCACGGGCACGCGGCACACCCTGGCCGGAGAGCCGGCGAGCGGGAGCGCGGGCACCGGCGGCCCGGGGACCGGCGCGGCCGGCTCACCCCCGTACGGCAACGGCACCGGATATCGAGCCGGTGACGAAACGCGCAACGGCACCGGGACCGGTTACGCGACCGGCGCGCGCTACCCGTCGGAGGAGATCCGGGACGGTCATGCGGACGGGTACCCGGGGACGCCGGGCAACGGGGGTGGCCCGCGATGAGCTACCCCAGCCCACCCGCCGAGCCCTCGCTGGGCAAGCTGGTCGGGGAGATCGGCGAGGACCTGTCCACGCTGTTCCGCCAGGAGGTGGAGCTCGCCAAGGCCGAGATCCGGCAGGAGGCCGCCAAGGCCGGCAAGGCCGCCGGAATGCTCGGCGGGGCCGGCTTCGCCGGATACATGGTGGCGCTCCTCGTCACGCTGGCCGTCGTGTTCGGGCTCGGCAACGTCATGGACCTGGCCTGGGCCGCGCTCATCGTCGCGGCCGTGTGGGCGGTGATCGGCGGCGTGCTGTTCGCGCGGGGCAAGGAGCGCATGCGCGAGGTGAACCCCACCCCCGAGCAGACCATCGAGACGCTGAAGGAGGACGTGCGATGGGCGCGAGCCCAGAGGAGATAAGGGCCGAGATCGAGGTCACGCGGGCGGAACTCGCCGCCGACGTGGACCGGCTCGCCGACCGGGCGAGCCCGGCGCGCATCGTGCGGCGCCGTACGGACAGGATGCGCCAGGCGGCGCAGTCGGTGAAGGAGAAGGTGATGGGAGTGCCGGCACACGCCACCCACACGGTTCGCGATCAGGCCGGTGATGCCGCGGGGACGATGCGGGACGCCGCGGCGCACGCCGGCGAGACGGTCCGTGACGCGGCGACGCAGGCGGGCGAGACGGTCCGCGGCACCGCGGCAGAGGCGGGCGAGATGGTGCGGCACGGCGCCCAGCAGGCCGCCCAGACCGTGCGCGAGGCGCCCCGGCAGGCGATGCGGAGCACGCAGGGCAACCCGCTCGCCGCGGGGCTGATCGCCTTCGGCGCGGGGCTGCTGGCCGCGAGCCTGCTGCCGAAGACCTCCGCCGAGGAACGCGCGGCCGTGCAGGTCAAGGACCGGGCCGGCGAGATGGTCGAGCCGGTGAAGCAGGCCGTCCAGGAGACCGCGCAGCGCGTGGGCGAGGACGCCAGGGAGGCGGTCCAGCAGGTGCGCGAAACCGCCGCGGAGGCGACCAGGACCACGGGTGAGGAGGCTCGCGACCAGGCACGGCAGGTCACCGAGCAGACCCGCGACCAGGCGCGGCAGATGACCGGGCAGGCCCGGTCATAGCGCCCCGCGTGGGAACGTTCCGAGGGCCGGGCCCGGCAGCAGGGCCCGGCCCTCGGCGTACGCCCTCCCCCGGGCCGGGCGGCGGCCGGGAGGCCGGTTACGATCAAGGTGGAGGACGGATCGAGGAGGGCGGCGATGAAGCGAGGGACCGCGACGTGAGGGCCGCCCGGCTGCACAAGGCGGGCGACATCCGGGTGTCCGACGAGCCGCCGCCCGTTCCCGGGCCCGGCGAGAGCCTGGTGCGCGTCACCGCCGTCGGCCTGTGCGGCTCCGACCTGCACTGGTACTCGGAGGGCGGCATCGGCGACGCCGTTCTGGACGATCCGCTCGTCGTGGGGCACGAGATCGCCGGAGTGATCGAGGGCGGCCCACGCCACGGCACGCGGGTCGCTGTCGACCCCGCCATCCCCTGCGGCCGGTGCGGGGTGTGCGCGACGGGCTACGGAAACCTGTGCCCGGACGTCCGCTTCGCCGGGCACGGCACGCTCGACGGCGGCCTGCGCGAGTGCCTCGCCTGGCCCGACGACCTGCTGCACCCGCTGCCCGACGCGCTCTCCGACAGCGACGGGGCCATGCTCGAACCGCTCGGTGTGGCGATCCACTCCGTGGACCTGGGGCATCTGGCGCTCGGCGCGCCCGTCGCCGTCGTCGGCTGCGGGCCGATCGGTCTGCTGGTGGTCCAGCTCGCCCGGCTCGCCGGCGCCTCCACAGTGGTCGCCGTCGATCCCCTGCCGCACCGCCGCGCGGCCGCACTGCGGCTCGGCGCCGACCACGCCCTGTCCCCCGAGGAGGCGGGACCGGACGCGTGGACCGGCATCGACGGGCTGGACGGCCTCGGTGTACGGGTGGCCTTCGAGGTGGCGGGCGACGACGACGCGGTGCGCGTCGCCATGACCGCGGCCCGGCCCGGCGGCCGGGTCGTGCTGGCCGGCATCCCGGACGAGGACCGCACGTCGTTCCCCGCGTCGCTGGCCCGGCGCAAGGGCCTCACGCTCGCGCTGGTCCGGCGGATGAACCTCACCTATCCCCGGGCGATCCGCCTCGTCGAGAACGGGTCGGTGGACGTGTCGTCGCTGGTCACCGAACGCTTCCCACTCGCGGCAACCGCGGACGCCTTCGCCGCCGCCGTATCCCGGCGCGGCCTCAAGGTCGTGGTGGAACCCCAGGGCTGAGACCCTGGGGCCTGATGCCGTGAAGTGGGGCAGACACGGTCGAATTGACAGCCATGCCGACAGGGACACGACGACACGCGTCAGGATTCTCGCGAAATCCCGGTGCGCCCGACGCGGAACCGGGTATGTTCTGAGCATCGCGCAAGCGAACACAGGCTTCACCGGGGCACTCGCCCCCGAGGGCGCGGTCTATTTGGGCCGCGCCCTCTTTATTTACCCCAATGCCCTGCACACCCCCCGAGGTTGCGTCAGCATGCATGCGATCCCCGCCGGTCGTGACCCCCGGTCCTCCTACTCCCGGCACGTCACCACCCGGCTGCTCGATTTCACCCGGCAGGGAGCCCCCTGGCCGATCCGCTTGTGGGATGTCGGCTCGTTCCTGGCCCTGGAGGAGTTGTACGAGGCCGGTGTGTGGGTCGATCGGCGGGTGCTGTCGCAGTCGGCGGTGGACTGGCAGCGCCATGCGCTGGAGCGCCTGCTCGGCGACGATCCCGCCCTGGGCAGCTCCGTCTACCGCCGGGAGCTGCGCGAGGTCCTGCAGACGACCCTCACCTTGGCCAGCGACGGCCGCCGCAAGCTGCGCCATCTCATCGACATCGGGCGGCCCGGCTACCTCGACCGCTGGTCGTCCTGCGCCGCCGCTCAGGAGCCGCCCCGGGCCGAGCGCGTGGCCCGGGCCGTCGCCGCCCACCTGCTCGACAGCGGGCACAGCCTGGCCGGTGTGCAGCGCTGGCTCCGCGGCGGCCACCTGAACCTGTCGGCCACGGACCTGATCGCCGAGGCGTCCGCCCTGCTGGCCCGCCCGCCGCGACAGTGGCGGGTCGTCGTCCCCTTCCGCTCGCTCAGCCGTCACGAGGAACTGGCCGGCTGGCTGCCCAACTGGCTGACGGCCGAGCAGACACGGCCCCTGATGGCGGGCGCGAGCGCGGAGCGGCACCGGGAGGTGGTCGGCGGACTCAGTTACTCGGTCGAGGCCAGGGATGCCGAGCGTGCCGTGGAGATCGTCTCCGACCTGGTCGAGCGGCTCCAGGCGCGGGCGCGCTTCACGGCCGCGGGGGCGGTCGTCCCGCTGGGCGAGGCGTACATCGGAGGCGAGGACCGCTCGTTTCCCCTCCTGCTGCCCCCGCGCGGCGCGCAGGTGCTCTCGCTGGCCGCCGAGCGGCAGTTGTACGTGGTCGGCCAGGACGTGCAGCGGTTCGGCGAGCAGGCCAGGAGCACGGTGGACGAGGCCCTGGAGATCGCCTCCGCGCTCAACCAGGGACCGCTGGCGCCCGCCATCGCGGGAGGCTGGGCGGCTCTCGAGTCCCTGCTGACCGAGGCGAGAGATCCCGACGAGCGGGAGAAGGTCGTGGCCGCCTCCCGCGCCGCCGCGCTCGTCGCCTGTTCCTGGCCGCGTGCCGAGCTGACCGCGCTCTCCTATCGGGTACGTGAGGTGCCCGGCGACGCCCTCCCGGACAAGCTGGCGGCCTGCGCGTCCAATCGGGAACGTTCCACACTGATCGCCGCGGAGCTGGAGTGCCGGGACGGGCTTCCGCTCGTGCGGTCCTGGCGGACCGGCAGTGACGTGGCGTCGGTGTTCCGGATGAAGGCGCTGCTCGCCGACCGCCGGCGTGTGCTGGAGCGGGTGCGCGGCTACCTGGAGGTGTCGCTGCGGCGGCTATATCGGTGCCGCAACATCGTGCTCCACGGCGGTTCCACCGGCGGCGTCGCCCTTCCCGCCACCCTCCGGGTCACGGCGCCACTGGTCGGCGCCGCCCTCGACCGGATCGCGCACTCCCATCTGGTGGCCGAGGTGCCTCCGCTCGCGCTCGCGTCGAGGGCGGAGACCGCGCTGCGCATGGTGGACGACGACCTCGGGCCGGGCCTGTGCGATCTCATCGACTGAAGAACTGGTCGTATCCGAGCTTGGCGACCAGGGCGGCCACCACGCACAGCAGGACGACGCGGACGAATCCCGCGCCCCGGTTGAGCGCCATCCGCGCGCCGATCTGCGCTCCGGCGATGTTGCAGGCGGCCATGGCCAGGCCGAGCGCCCACACCACGTGGCCCTGCGCGGCGAAGACGATGAGCGCGCCGAGGTTGGTGCCGGTGTTGACGGCCTTCGCCGTGGCGGAGGCGTGGACGAAGTCCATCCCGAGGATCGAGGTGAACGCGATGAGCAGGAACGTTCCGGTGCCCGGCCCCACGATGCCGTCGTAGTAGGCGATGCCGACGCCCGCCACCGCGACGCCCGTCACCACCCGTGCACGCGTACGCAGGTGCGGGTGGGGCAGGCGGCCGAACCCCGGCCGCAGGGTCACGAACGCCCCCACGCCCAGCAGCACGACCATGACCAGCGGCTTCAGCACATCCGCGTCGAGCAGGGCCGCCGAGGCGGCGCCAAGGCCGGCGAAGGCGACCGCCAGCGCCGCGGCCGGTACGGCCACCGCCCGGTCGAGCTTCGTCTTCCTCGCGTAGGTGACGGCGGCCGAACCCGTCCCGAAGATCGCGGCGGACTTGTTCGTCGCCAACGCCTGGACCGGCGTGAGACCGGCCAGGAGCAGCACCGGAAGCTGCAGCAGCCCTCCCCCGCCGACGACGGCGTCCACCCATCCGGCGGCCACGGCGGCGAGGAGCAGGAGCACGACCTGTCCGGCACCCATGTGGCTGCGTTCCCCCTTTGCGCCCGTTTGACCGACGGCTCGACGAGCGAGCCTAGCGGGCGGGGCTTTTCCCCCACATGGGGGAGGCGCGTCCCGCCCGGAGGGGAGGCCCGGCAAGGACGCGACCGCGAGGCTGAAGTCATGGAAACGCCACACCTGCATCCGAAGTCCCCGCCCCGGCGCACCCCGTCCCAGCACCCCGGCGCGCTCGCCACCGCCGCCATGGCGGTGGCCGGGCTCGCGCTGGCCGGCGCCGGGGCGAGCGGGATCGCCTTCGACATCGTGGGCGGGATCATGGCGGCGATCGCGGCGGTCAGCGGGGAGAGCGGCGTCGTCGACCTGGGCTTCGACCTGCCGATGGCCGCCGCCCGCGCCGCCGCGCTCGCCGCCGGCACGACGCTCCTCGTGACCGCCGTACGGCGTCGCCGCCGCGCGCGCGGCGCCTGCGCACGCTGCGGCCGGACGGGAGACTGCGACGAGGACTCCTCCGCGGACCTGGTTCCGAACCGTACGGGCGGCCCGGGGGCCGGCGGCGTGGAGGGCGCCGCCGGGCGCACGTCTCCCGCCGGCGGGGGCCGGGGGACGTGGCAGGCCCGGGGGTCGTGGCAGAGGCTGAGCGTCCGCGCCGGATACCTGACCGTGCTGCTCGCGGCCGGGTACGGCGCGCTGAAGGTGCAGTGGGGTCTCGGGGGCACGTTCGGCCTCACCGATCCCCGGGCGTTCGGGGACGTGCACCTGTGGACGCCGGGGCTGGGCGACACCGGGGTGCTGGCGCTGATCGGCATGGCGCTCGGGCTCGGTTTCGCCCGGACCTGGCGGCCGCCGCTGGGCATGCCGCGGTGGATGCCGCTGACCGCCGCCTTCGTGGGGAGCGTCATGCTGGTCCCGGTCGGCGTCCTCGGCACGGGACTGCGCGTCGCGGTGGCCCTCGGCCTCGCGAAGCCGTCCCTTGAGGGCGTCTCTCCTTGGGTGTTCGACGTCATCTATCCCTGGTTCCTCGCCTGGGGGCTGGCGATGGGGACGGCGGCCGTCGGCTACCACTACCGCACGCGGGGCGTCTGCCGCGCCTGCGGCAGGGGGCACCTCGCCTTCGTACGGTATGCCGGCGCCGAGGGGCCGCCCACACGGGAGGAGGCGGAGACGACGACACTGTGATCAGACGGACCGGGACCAGACGGACGACGGTGAGGAGCGGCTGTGACGTCGTGGAGCGACCATGCGATCTGGTGGCATGTCTACCCTCTGGGTTTCACCGGCGCCCCGCTGACGGCGGCACCCGAGGGAGCGCCGGTCCGGCACCGGCTGCGGCGTCTGGAGAGCTGGCTCGACTACGCCGTGAACCTCGGCTGTTCCGGTCTCCAGCTCGGCCCGATCTTCGCGTCCGAGACGCACGGGTACGACACGGTTGACCACTTCCGTGTCGATCCCCGGCTCGGGGACGACGACGACTTCGACCATCTGGTGGCCGAGGCGCGGCGGCGCGGGCTCCGGGTGCTGCTCGACGGGGTGTTCAACCACGTGGGCAGGGGGTTTCCGGTCTTCGGCCGGGCGCTCGCCGAAGGGCCGGACTCCCCCGCCGCCCGCTGGTTCCGCCCGGGTGACGGCGCCGGCGGCTTCGCCGTGTTCGAGGGCCACGACCACCTGGTCGCGCTGAACCACGCGGAGCCCGCCGTCCTCGACCATGTCGTACGGGTGATGAGCCACTGGCTCGGCCGCGGCGCGTCCGGCTGGCGGCTCGACGCGGCGTACGCGGTGCCGCGCGCCTTCTGGCGGGAGGCCGTCACCCGGGTGCGGCGGGAGCATCCCGACGCCTGGTTCGCCGGCGAGGTGATCCACGGCGACTACGCGGCGTACGTCACCGAGGGCGGGCTCGACTCGGTGACGCAGTACGAGCTGTGGAAGGCCATCTGGAGCTCCCTCAACGACGGCAACTTCTTCGAACTCGCCTGGGCGCTCGACCGGCACGACCGGCTGCTGGAGGTGTTCGCGCCGATGACGTTCGTCGGCAACCACGACGTGACGCGTCTGGCCAGCAGGCTCACCGATCCGCGGCACCTGGGGCACGCGCTGGCCGTCCTGATGACCGTGGGCGGGGTGCCGAGCCTCTACTACGGCGACGAGCAGGCGTTCCTCGGGATCAAGGAGGAACGCGCCGGGGGCGACGACGCGATCCGGCCCGCCTTCCCGGAAGGGCCCTGCGGTCTGGCGCCGCACGGCATGCCCGTCTACCGGCTCCACCAGCGGCTGATCGGGCTGCGCCGCCGGCACCCCTGGCTGGTCCGGGCTCGTACGAAGGCCGAGCACGTCGCCAACAAGGCCCTCGCGCTGCGCAGCGAGGGACCGGCGGGAGAAGTCGTCACATTGCTCAACATCGGCGACGACGCCTACCGCTTCCCCGTGGACGTCTCCCGGCTGACCATCGCGGAGAGCGGCGCCGGGACGGAGAGCTGGACAGGGGCGGCCGGCTCGGACGGGGACCCCGCTCTCGTGCCCGCGCACGGGTGGCGGATGCTTGTCCACAGGCCGTGACCGGACGGCACCGCGTTCGCCGCGCGTGCGGGACGATCGGAACGTGAAGCGCGTTCTCGCCCCGCTGCTCGACAGGGTCACCTACCGCAGGTGGGCCTGCCTGATCGTCGGTGGGGCGCTGCTCATGCCCTACATGATGGCCGGAGAGGTCGCGACGGCGCTGTGGCGTCCGACTCCCGACGTCGGCGATCCGCTGCTGTCGGTTCAACCGTTGATCTTCATCGCGGTGCTCCCCGTGGTGGCCGTGTCGGGGCTGTTCCTGCCGGTCCGGGCCTTCGAGGTCGCCGCCGCACGCGCGTTGCTGGGCGCGGCCGTCGAGCCCCCGCCGTCGTCCGTACGGCGGACATGGTCCGAACGCCGCAGGACCGCGGCGTGGTTCACCCTGCACCTGGGAATCGGCGGCCTGGCGAGCGGGGTGACCCTGGCCATGGTGCCGTTCGCGGTCTGGCTTGCTGTCCTTCCGCTGGCCGGGGATCATCTCGGGCTGGTGGATCCCGGGATCCGCAGCGGCTGGGCCACGGCGTGGGGGCCACCGGCCGGGCTGGCCGTGCTCGTCTGCCTGCTCTTCCTCGCGGTCGGCGCCGGGGCGCTGCTCGCCCGCCTGGCCCCCGCGTTCCTCGGGCCGTCCGCGGCCGACCGGCTCGCCCTGGCGCGGCAGGCGGCCCACCGGCTGGCGGTGCGCAACCGGCTCGCCAGGGAGCTGCACGACTCGGTGGGCCACGCCCTCAGCGTGGTGACGGTGCAGGCCGCCGCCGCTGGCCGGGTGCTCGACCGCGACCCCGCCGCCGCCCGGGCCGCGCTGGAGGTGATCGAGACCTCCGCCCGGAGCGCGCTGGACGAGCTCGACCACGTCATCGGCGTCCTACGGGAGGGCGCGGGGCGGACCTCCCCCAAGCCGTCCCTCGGCGACCTCCCCGCGTTGCTCGACGCCGCCCTCACCGGAGACAGGCCGGTCTCCCGGCGGCTCGGCGACCTGTCCGCCGTGCCTCCCGTGATCTCCCGGGAGGCCTACCGCGTCGTACAGGAGGCGTTGACCAACGCGATCCGGCACGGCACGGGCCCGATCGAGGTCGACGCCGGCGTACACGACCGCGTCCTGGAGGTGTGCGTGCGCAACGAGGTCCGTCCGAACCACCGGCGAGGCCCGGCCGGACCGCGCCGGCGCGGCAGGAGCGGCGGCATGCCCGGCACAGCGGGGCACGGGCTGGACGGCATCCGGGAACGGGTGACGCTGCTCGGCGGCCGGATGGAGGCGGGAGGCGACGGCGAGACGTGGCGGGTCCAGGTCCGCGTCCCGCTTCCGGGCGCGGACGCCGCCCTGCTCCCGGGCATACGCGCCGAGAGCGCGGGCGAAGGCACGAGCGAGAGCTCCGGCGAGGGGCGGACGGAGACATGAGCGAAGGCATCGGGGTGCTGCTGGCCGACGACGAGGACCTGATCCGCACCGGCCTGCGGATCATCATCGAGTCCGAGCCCGGCCTGAGCGTCGTGGGCGAGGCCGCCGACGGCGCGGCGGCGGTGTCGCTGGCCCGCTCGCTCCGGCCCGACGTCGTCCTGATGGACGTACGCATGCCGGCCGTGGACGGCATCCAGGCGACGCGGGCCCTCACCGTCGCCGAGGGCGCGCCCAAAGTGCTGGTGGTGACGACGTTGGAGAACGACGACTACGTCTACGAGGCGCTGCGGGCCGGCGCGAGCGGCTTCCTGCTCAAGCGGGCGAGGGCGGACGAGCTCGTCCAGGCGATCCGGGTGGTGGCGGCGGGCGAGTCGCTGCTGTTCCCCGCCGCCATCCGGTCGCTGGTCGCGGCCCGCGGCGCCGCCCGCGCCGTCCCCGGCATCGGCCGGCTGACCACGCGTGAGGGGGACGTGCTGCGGTTGATGGCACGCGGCCTGTCGAACGCGGAGATCGCCGCCGAGCTCGTCGTCGGCACGGAGACCGTCAAGACCCACGTGGGGAACGTCCTGGCCAAACTGGGCGCCCGCGACCGCACGCAGGCGGTCGTCGCCGCCTACGAGTCGGGCTTCGTCTCCCCCCGCTGAACCTTTCCGAACCCCGGTCACCTGCCGGTCAGGCGCCACAGCGAGGTGATCTCCGCTGCTCGGGCGGCGTGGAGGAGATCACCGCCGTCCGTCGCCCGTGGGTGCCGTGGCCTGGTGTCGATCCTGTCCACCACGCGCAGGCCCGCCGCCTCGATCAGGGCCGGCAGGTGGCCGCGTGGCCTGAGTCCGAGGTGCTCGGCCAGGTCCGACAGGATGAGCCAGCCTTCGCCGCCCGGCCGCAGGTGGGCGGCGAGTCCGTCCAGGAAGCCGTGGAGCATGCCGCTGTCCGGATCGTAGACGCCCTGCTCCAGGGCCGAGCTCGGACGGGCGGGAATCCAGGGAGGGTTGCAGACGACGAGATCGGCGCGCCCCTCGGGGAAGAGGCGGGGACCGGTCACGTCGACGCGGGCGGCGAGGCCCAGCCGGCGAACGTTGTCACGGGCGCACGCCAGCGCACGTGGGTTGATGTCGGTGGCGACGACGTGATCGAACCCCCGGCGAGCCAGCACGGCGGCCAGCACCACGACGAGCCTGCCCAGGATGCGGGCTCGCTCGCCGCGGGCCCGGCGGTGAACGCGGAAGGCCTCACGGAGGTCGTTCCCGGAAGCGAGGGGCTTGCGGTCGATGCGGCGGCTCATCGCCCGCAGGAGCTGACGTGCGTCGTGGTAGTCGCCTCTCCACAGCAACGCCGTGCCTTCGCAGGCGAGCCGGTGGGCGGTGCCGGCCTTCATGCGATCGTCCGCGACGACGATCCGCCGGGGCGGCGGGGCGGCGCTCTCGGAATGCCAGCGGGCGGATCGGGTGATGCGGGCTTCGGTCCAGTGGATGGTGGACACGACGTACTCCTCGTGATCGACGTGTGCGTGGGCACGAAGAGCACTTCGACGAGGAGCACGGCGGGCTCGCCCGTGCTACGGCACGGGCGTGGGTGACAGGGCAGGAAGGGTTACCGCTCCCGCGTCGAAGCGCGAGAGGAGGCGTCGCCGAGAACCATTCCGAGCGTCACGATCAGCCCTTTCAGAAAGACGCACACGAGGTTGGCACAACGCGCTGGGACAGGCAAACACGGACCGGGTGCGGAGCGGCGGGCTGCGCGGCGCCGACAAATCTTCCGCGGCTTTTTGGTTGATCGTCACGCCTGCCCGAGGTGGGGGCGCTTTGGCAGCGTGAGGACCGGAAACGGCCGGCGCGATTCGCACACCGCCGTACGGGACGAATCGGTGCGGCCATCACGGAAAAGGGGGTCCTCGATGGGGGACGGGATCAGGGCGCGGGTGTCGGTCACCGGGCTGGGCGCCATCACGCCGCTGGGCGCGGACGTGGACACCACCTGGGCGGGCCTGCTGGAAGGACGGTCCGGCATCCGCCTGATCGAGGAGGACTGGGCCGAGAGCCTGCCCGTACGGATCGCCGGCCGGCTGCCGGTGGACCCCGCCGAGGTGCTGGGCCGGGTGACGGCGCGGCGGCTCGACCGCTGCCAGCAGGCGGCGCTGGTCGCCGCGCGGGAGGCGTGGGCGGACGCGGGGGCGCCCGGCGTCGAGCCCGAGCGCCTCGCCGTGGTGATCGGCACGGGCGTCGGCGGAGTCCTGACCACGCTCAGCCAGAACGAGATCCTCGAAAGGTCCGGCCCGCGCAGGGTCTCGCCCTACACGGTGCCCATGCTGATGCCCAACGGACCGGCAGCGGTGGTCAGCATCGAGCTCGGCGCGCGCGGAGGCGCCCACACGCCGGTGAGCGCGTGCGCCACCGGCGCCGAGGCGATCGCGATGGGCCTGGACCTCATCAGGCTCGGGCGCGCCGACGTGGTCGTCGCCGGCGGGGCGGAGGCGTGCGTGCACGCGCTGACCTTGGCGGGGTTCGCCCAGGCCAAGGCCGTCTCCACGCGCAACGACGCGCCGCGGGAGGCGTCACGGCCGTTCGACGTGGGGCGCGACGGCTTCGTGCTGGGCGAGGGGTCCGCGCTGGTCGTGCTGGAACGCGAGGAGTTCGCCGCCGCCCGCGGCGCCCGGGTGCACGCCACCCTCGCCGGCGCCGGGGTCACCTCCGACGCCTTCCACATCACCGCCGCCGACGCGGCCGGACAGGCGCGCGCGATGCGGCTCGCCCTGGCCGACGCCGGCTTGGACGCTCTCGACGTCGGCCACGTGAACGCCCACGCCACCTCGACCCCCACGGGCGACCTGACCGAGAACGCGTCGATCGCCGAGGCGATCGGGACGCATCCCGCGGTCACCGCGATCAAGTCGATGACCGGCCACCTGTGCGGGGCGGCCGGGTCGCTGGGCGCGATCGCCACCGTCCTCGCCCTGCGCGACGGGGTGATCCCGGCGATCCGCAACCTCGACGACCCGGACCCGGAGGTGAAGCTCGACCTGGTGGCCGGAGCGCCGCGCAGCGGCCGCTGGGCGGCCGGGCTGGTGAACTCCTTCGGCTTCGGCGGCCACAACGCGTCCCTGGTGTTCACCACCGCCTGAGCCGCGCGTCAGATCGGGCCGCGCCCGTCGAAGAGGTCGTCCGGCCAGGGGCTCTGGCTGCCGTCGCCGCTGCCGGACGGCCCCGGGGTGGGCTGCTGCGGCTCGGGCGAGGCGGGCTCGGGCGGCGGGGTGGGCACGAACTGCGTGTTCGGCAGCGGCCGGGGCGGTTCCGGCTCGTCCTCGCCGCGGAACAGCAGCATCCAGGTGACCAGCAGCAGCGCGAGCACGAGCGTGGCCAGCAGCGTCGAGGCGAGCACGACCGAGCGCCGGGTGGCCACCGGCGGCGGGGGCGGCCCGGGCGGGGCGGGCAGCGCGGGGGTGCGGTCGCCCAGCCAGTAATGCGCGAAGTCGGGCCCGTGCCGCCGCCCGATCAACGTGCCGGACACCGTGACCGGGTCGAGGAACCGCTCGGCCCCCGGGCCGTTCGGCAGGTACGGCACGGCCACCCAGGGCGCGGGCCCGTCCTGCATCGCCAGGACGGGAGGCGTGTCGGGAGAGACCCTGCCGCGCACCCGGTCCACCAGCGAGGCGCCCCACCCGCGTACGCCCGTCCGGCCTTGCGCATCCTTGATCGCGGTGACGAACCGGTCCCTGGCGGCGGCGTCGAGGGCGGCGCCACTGGACAGGACGGCCACCGACACCACCCGGCCGTCGGGCGCCTGGCCCAGATAGACGAGCCCGGCCGGGGCCGTCTGCAGACGCGCCTGCAGCGCGAACGGCCCCACGTGGGGCGGGTCGCCGTACTGCAGCGGAGTGACCATCCTCCACATCAAAACACACGGGCGCGTCAGGGGGTGTGGCACGCGCCGGGACGGGCAAATGGGAGAGAAATGGATTCTCCAGCCGAGTCACGATTGAATAACGAGCATGACCGTTGCCGATGAACGCAGTGACCCGGAGCCCGGCGAGGGCGTGACGGAGCAGGAGGAGGACGAGGCCCGGCTGGACGCCCTGCGGGAGGCGCTGGCCGAGGTCCGGCGCGTGATCGTCGGACAGGAGCACATGGTCGAGCGGCTGCTGGTGGCGCTGCTCGCCCGGGGGCACTGCCTGCTCGAAGGCGTCCCGGGGGTCGCCAAGACGCTGGCCGCCTCGACGCTGGCCACCGTCGTGGGCGGCACGTTCGCCCGCATCCAGTTCACCCCCGACCTGGTGCCCAGCGACATCGTCGGCACCCGCGTCTACCACCCGAGCTCCGAGCGGTTCGACGTCGAGCTCGGGCCGGTGTTCGTCAACTTCCTGCTCGCCGACGAGATCAACCGCGCACCGGCGAAGGTGCAGTCGGCCCTGCTGGAGGTGATGGCCGAGCGGCAGGTGACGCTCGCGGGGCGCACCCACCCCCTGCCCCGGCCGTTCGTCGTGCTGGCCACGCAGAACCCGATCGAGTCGGAGGGCGTCTACCCGCTGCCCGAGGTGCAGCGCGACCGGTTCCTGTTCAAGGTGCGCGTGTCCCACCCGAGCGCCCACGAGGAGCTGGAGATCCTGCAGCGGATGAGCGTGCGCCCGCCCGTGCCCCGGCCGGTGCTCGACCCGGCCACGCTGGTGCGGCTGCAGGACATGGCCGAGGAGGTCTCGGTCCACCAGCTCGTGGCCGACTACGTCGTACGGCTGGTCATGGCCACGCGCGCCCCGGCCGACTACGGCCTGGCCGACCTGCAGGACACGATCGAGATCGGGGTGAGCCCCCGGGCCACGCTGGGCCTGATCGCCGCCGGGCGGGCCCTGGCCCTGCTGCGCGGGCGCGACTACCTGCTGCCCGACGACGTCCGCGACGTGGCGGTCGACGTCATGTCGCACCGGCTGATGCTCACCTTCGACGCGCTGGCCGACGAGGTGGACCCCGACGACGTCGTACGCCGGGTCGTGCAGGCGGTGCCGCCGCCGCTCGTCGTGTGGAACCAGGGCATGCGGTGAGCGGGGCGAACCCCGACCAGGCGCTGCGGCGGCTGGAGCTGACGGTGGTGCGGCGGCTGGACGGGCTGCTGCAGGGCCGCCACCAGGGGCTGATCCCCGGGCCCGGCAGCGACCACGGCGACACCCGCGTGTACGTGCCCGGCGAGGACGACGTGCGCCGCATGGACTGGGCGGTGACGGCGCGCACGACGGTCCCGCACGTGCGCGACCTGATCGCCGACCGGGAGCTGGAGACCTGGGCGGTGGCCGACCTGTCGGCCAGCATGGAGTTCGGCACGGCCGACATGTCGAAACGCGATCTGGTCGTCAGCGCCGTCGGGGCGATCGGGATCCTGGCCAGCCGGGTGGGCGACCGGTTCGGCGCCTACATCCTGTACGGCGACGACGTGCACCGCTATCCGGCCAAGCCCGGCCGGCCCCGGCTGTACGCTCTGCTGCACTCGCTGCTCAGCGCGCCGCCCGCGCAGGGCGCGGTGGACCTCGGGGAGGCTCTGGAGATGATGGCGACGGCGCACCGCAAGCGCGGGCTGCGGGTGGTCGTCTCCGACTTCCTCGACTCGCCCGACTCCTGGGAACCGCCGCTGCGCCGCCTGGCCGCGCGGCACCAGGTGCTCGCCGTGGAGATCATCGATCCCCGCGAGCTGGAGCTGCCCGACGTCGGGTTCGTCACCCTCGCCGACCCCGAGACCGGGCGCTCGCGCGGCGTCCACCTGTCGCGCACGCTCAGGGAGCGGTACGCCGAGGCGGCGGCCGAGCAACGGTGGGCGACCCGGGCGGCGCTGCGCCGGGCCGGGGCGGCCCACCTGGTGCTGCGCACGGACCGCGACTGGGTGTTCGACATCGCCGAATTCGTGCTGCGCCAGCGGCGGGCCTCCCACCTGCTGCGCCGGGCCGCGAACAGGAGGGCGGGCGCATGACCTTCCTCGCCCCCGGCTGGCTCTGGCTGTTCGTCCTGGTCGCCGCGCTGGTCGCGGCGTACGTCGCGGCACAGTTCGCGCGCCGCCGCTACACGGTGCGCTTCACGAACCTCGCGCTGCTGTCGCTGGTGGCGCCCGAGCGGCCCACCTGGCGGCGGCACGTGCCGGCCGTGCTGTTCCTCGTCATGATGAGCCTGCTGGTCCTCGGCGCGGCGCGACCGGCGGGCGAGGTGCGGGTGCCCCGCGACCGCGCCACCATCATGGTCGCCGTGGACGTGTCGCTGTCGATGGAGTCGGCCGACGTCCCGCCCACCCGGCTCGTCGCGGCCAAGCAGGCCGCCCAGCAGTTCGTGCGAGACCTGCCCGAGCGGTTCAACGTCGGAGTGGTGGCCTTCGCCAGATCGGCCGCCGTCGTGATCTCCCCCACCACCGACCACGCCGCGGTGAACACCGCGATCTCCAGCTTGACCACCCGGCCCGGCACGGCGATCGGGGAGGCCGTGTTCAACTCCCTCGACTCGATCAGGTCGTTCGACCAGCGGGCGGTCACCGATCCGCCCCCGTCCGCCATCGTGCTGCTGTCGGACGGCGACAACACCTCCGGACGGTCGGTCAACGAGGCCATCGAGGCGTCGGTCAGCGCCAAGGTGCCGGTGTCCACGATCGCGTACGGCACGCCCGAGGGCACGGTGACGATCGACAACCGGGCGGTGCAGGTGCCGGTCAACAAGACCACGCTGAAGTCGCTGTCGGACGGCACCGGAGGCCGGGCGTACACCGCGGAGTCGGGCAGCGAACTGCGCGACGTGTACGCGCAGATCGGCACCTCGCTCGGCTACAAGGTCGTGCACCAGGAGATCACCCAGCGGTTCCTCGTGGCGGCGATCGTCGCGGCCCTGCTGGCCGCCGCCGCGGCGATGCTGCTGGGCGCCCGCCTCCCCTGACCCGTCACCCGGCGCTGTCGAAACCCCGGCAACCCCGCCGGAGGCGGCGAGGTGGCCTCACGCGACGGCGGTCCCCTCGAGCTCGACCATCAGGTCGGGGATCGCCAGCCGTGTCACCCCGAGCATCGTGGTGGACGGCGCCACCCCGGCGGCGCCCAGCCGCGACGCCAGCACGCCGTAGTGCTCGAAGAGCCGATCGACGTCGGTGGTGTAGACGTTGAGCCGGACGAGGTTCGCGAGGGACATGCCGGCCTCGCCGAGCACGGCCTCCAGGTTGTCGAGGCTCAGCGCCAGCTGCGCCGCCATGTCACCGGCATGCCGTGGCCTGCCGTCGCCGTCCATCGCGGTCTGCCCGGCGCAGTAGAGGGTCCGGGCGTGCCCGGAGACGAGCTCACCCTGGTTGTACCCCAGCGCCACCGACCACGCCCACGGGTTGACCGCCGTTCGTTCCACTGCCACATCAGCTCCATTCGATTCGTCGACATCAGGTACGTCGACCGGCTCGGTAGCCGCCTCTTTCCGGTCGCGCTGATGAGCCTCCCAACTAATCACGACATCCTGTGTCGTATATTTCGCTAAAGTTCCCGCATGCGCGCCGACCGGTTGGTCTCGCTGGTGCTGCTGCTGCGGCAGCACGGCCGGCTGTCCGCGGCCGCGCTGGCCCGCGAGCTGGAGGTGTCCACCCGCACCGTGCTGCGCGACATCGAGGCGCTGTCCGCAGCCGGCGTCCCGGTCTACGCCGAACGCGGGCGGCACGGCGGATTCGCGTTGCTGCCCGGTTTCCGGACCGAGCTCACCGGACTGAACCACGACGAGGCCCTTGCCCTGCTGGTCGCCGGATCTCGGCGCGGCGCGCAGGCACTCGGCCTCGGCTCGGCGCTCGCATCGGCGATGCTCAAGGTGGTCGACGCGCTGCCCGAAAGCTATCGGGACACCGCGGCCGGCGCGGCCGAGCGATTGCTCATCGACCCGGAGATCGACCTCCTCTCGCGCCGGCAGGTCACCGAGGAGGTCCCCGACGCCATAGTGGCCGAGGTCCTGCGCGCCGTGTTCGCCGGACACAAGCTACGGATCCACTACGCGGCCGTGGACCAGGCCCCTCAGTGGCGCACGGTGGACCCGATCGGCCTGGTCACCGTACGCGACCGGGGCTATTTGCTGGCCACGAGGTCTGGCGCGGACCGCACCTATCGGCTGTCCCGAATCTTGGCCGCCGAGGAACTCGCCGAGCCCGCACAGCGACCGGACCGGGTGGATCTGGACCGGGCCTGGCAGGAACGCAGCAGGCGGTTCCGGACCGGAGGCGCTCAAGTCACCGTGCTGGTACGGGTGGACCCGGCGCGGCGGGAGGACCTGGTGAGCACCGCGCTGGCCGTCCGCGCCGAGGAATCCGACTCGGACGGCCGGCTGCGGCTGGAGGTGACCTTCCAGGATCCGAGACACGCCGAATGGGCGCTGTGGCAGCTCACCACCGACGCGGAAGCCCTGTCTCCGCAGTGGTTGCGCGACTCGCTGCGCAACCGCGCCGCCGCGATCGCCGCCCGCTACGCAGCGTCATCCTGAGAGTTGCGGTCGTTCGCCGCGCTTGTGCGGTCAGCCGGTCGCGTGGGACTCGTCCCGTTGTGGGGTGGCCCGGATCTGACGGATGAGGCGTGGCAGGGTGAGCGTGGTCAGGATGCCGGCGATCATCACGGCCGCGGTGAGCAGGACGACGAGGAACTCGCCGTCGGCCGTGGCGGCACGCAGGGCCTCGCCGGCCTTGCCCTCGACGCCGATGTCGGCGATGACGGTGAAGACGGCCAGGCCGATGGCGTTGCCGATGTTGAGCGCGGTGGACGCGATACCGTTCGCCACGCCCTGTTCGTGACTGGCGGTGCCGGTGGCGGCGGCGATCCACATGGCCGTCCAGACGATGCCCTGGCCGAGGCCGGAGACGATCAGGCCGGGAACCAGCAGGCCGTAGCCGGCCCCGGCGTCGAAGCCGAGGGCGAGGACGGCGGTGCCCACCACGCCGATGGCGAAGCCGATCAGCAGCGTGGTGCGGGTGCCGATCCGTGTGGCCAGGCGTTCGCCGCCCTGGGTGCCGAAGGCGATGGCCAGTGAGGGGATGAGGAAGGCCAGCCCGGTCTGCAGGGCGCTGTAGCCGTGGACGCTCTGCAGCAGCACGGTGAGGAAGTACGGCAGGACGCCGAAGGTGGCCATGTAGATGAAGGTCACCAGCATGCCGACGGTCAAGCTGCGGTTGCGGAAGAGCCGGAAGGGCATGAGCGGGTCGGCGCTGCGCGCCTCGACCAGCGTGAAGATCACCAGGAGCGCGACGGCCAGCAGGAAGGCGGCGATCACCGGGAGGCTGCCCCAGCCCAGTTCGGGTCCCTCGACCAGGGCGAAGACCAGCAGTGTCGATCCGCCCGTGACGCTCAGCGCCCCGGGTACGTCGAATCTGCGTCGTTCCCCTCTGGCCGGGTCGCGCGGGATAACGGCCAGGGCGGCCAGTGCGACGAGCCCGGCCAGGGGGACGTTGACGAAGAAGACGGCGGGCCAGCCGAAGTTCTGGGTGAGCAGGCCGCCGAGCAGTGCGCCGATGGTGAGGCCGCTCGCGCCGGCGCCGCCCCAGACCGCCAGCGCGCGGTTGCGTTGCGGGCCTTCGGCGAACAGGTTGTTGAGCAGCGCCAGCGTGGAGGGCAGCAGCAGCGCACCGCCGATGCCCTGGACGGCGCGGGCGACGATGATGACGGCGGGAGTGGTGGCCAGCCCGCCCGCCAGCGAGGAGACGGCGTACAGGGCCAGGGCGAGCACGAAGACGCGGCGGCGGCCGAGCAGGTCGGCCGCCCGGCCGCCGAACAGCAGGAAGCCGCCGGCGAAGACGACGTAGGCGCTGACCACGAGCTGCTGGGTCTGGCCGGGGAAGCCCAGGCCGGTGCCGATCTGGGGGAGCGCGACGAACACGATGTTGAGGTCGAGCGCGTAGATGAGCTGAGCCAGGGCCAGCAGCGCCAGGGTCCAGCCGAGCCGCGGCTTGACCTCGCCTGTGGATCGCCCGGGTGGCGCGGATGTTGTGGACATGGATCGCCCTTCGAAGGGAGCCGGGTGACGGGCATGCGAAGCCCGCCCGAATCGTACGTAGATTTACGTACGGTCGTAGTGTGCCACATCGAGGGACTACCGTTCGACAATCGGAGTACAGTGGGACCATGGCCTATCGTCATCCCGACCGTGACCAGATCCGGATCGAAGACGTGCTGTCGGCGTTGGGAAACGGCGTACGCCTGGCCGCGGTACGCCTGCTCGACGCCGGCGGCGAGCACAACTGCACCAGCGTCCTGAACACGCTGGGGATCACCGCGAAGTCCACCATGACCCATCACTGGCGGGTGCTACGGGACAGCGGCGTCATCTGGCAACGACCCTCGGGCCGGGAGAACCTGCTCACCCTGCGGCGGGAGGATCTGGACGCCCGCTACCCCGGGCTGCTCGACGCGATCCTGTCCGGCGCCGTCCACGACGAGACGATCGAGGCGGACCGTGAACGGCTCCGCCCCGGCACGTGAACCACGCGTCGGACAACGGGTGCTCGGCTGTCACTCCCCTGCCACCGCCGCGCGCCCCAGGTCCGAGCGGGCCGCCCGTCATCTCGTACGTGTCCGGAAGGACCGAAGTGTTTCAGGCGTCCCGGATTCCTTCAGCCGTGGAGATCGGCGGTCCGGGGCGTTGGTACGTTTGGGCACGTGGCCCATTACTTCGAGGAGAGCCCCCAGGCGGCCAGCCGGCCCGGCTCGGTCACCCTGGTCCTCCCGGATCTGCACCTGCGACTGGAGACCGACCGCGGGGTGTTCTCCCCCGAACGGATCGACCCGGGGACGCGGGTGCTGCTGGAGACCGTGCCCCCGCCCCCGGCCGAGGGCGACCTCCTCGACCTCGGATGCGGTTACGGCCCCATCGCGCTGACGATGGCGTCGCGGGCGCCGAGGGCCACGGTGTGGGCCGTCGACGTCAACCGCCGCTCGGTGGAGCTGTGCGAGCGGAACGCCAAGAGCGCCGGCCTTGACAAAGTAAGGTCCGTCCATGTCGACGACATGCCCGAGGACGTCAGGTTCCGGGCAATCTGGTCGAACCCGGCCATCCGGATCGGCAAGGCCGCGCTCCACGAGATGCTCACCCGGTGGCTCGACCGGCTCACCCCCGACGGCAGCGCGTACCTGGTCGTGCAGAAGCACCTTGGCTCCGACTCCCTGCAGCGCTGGCTGAGCGAGCAGGGCCGGCCCACCTCACGGCTGGCCTCCCGGTCCGCATACCGCGTACTGCGGGTGGACGGGCGCGAGCGGTGAGGCGGCTGATGGCCGGACTCGCGGCCGTCGGAGCGCTGGCCGTGTTCCAGTCTCCCGTTCAGGCCCTGCCTCGTCCGGCGACGCCGGCTCCTCGATCGGACGAGTGGTGGTTCCCGCCATGGTCCATCCAGACGAAGGTGTGGCCGACCACCCGGGGACGGGGAGTCACCGTCGCCGTGGTGGACACCGGTGTCAGGCCCCTGCCCGAGATCGCCCGCGCACTGTTACCGGGGGGCGACACGACGGGACACGGCACGGACGGCCACACCGACTTCAGCGACAATGGTCACGGCACCGGCATGGCGATCCTCATCGCCGGTCAGGGCGGCGGAACCACCCATCTCGTCGGCATCGCGCCGGAGGCTCGGATCCTGCCGGTGGCCGTCACCGACGCGCCGACCTCGACGATCGAGTTCGAGACGTCACTGTCGCGGGGAATCCGATTCGCGGCCGACCACGGCGCACAAGTGATCAACATCTCGCAGGCGGATCACAGCCTGGAGGTGTGCCCCTCTCAGGTGCGGGACGCGGTCGCCTACGCCGTCGAGCACGACGTGGTCATCGTGGCCGGGGCGGGGAACGACGGCGACCACGGCAATCCGATCATGTTCCCGGCGTCGTGCCCGGGCGTCCTGTCCGTGGGGGCCACGGACGACCATTCACGGCCGTGGGAGAGCACGGAGTCGAACGAGTACGTGTCGGTGGCGGCACCCGGCGTCGACATCCCGGTGGCGAGCAAGAGCGAGAAGTACTCCTACCCCCACTCCAGCGGGACGAGCGACGCGACGGCGCTCGTGTCCGGGGCGGCCGCGCTCGTACGGGCGGCGAATCCGGCCATGCCGGCGCGGGAGGTCGTCCGCCGTCTCATCGGCACGGCCCTGGACGTGGACACACCCGGCAAGGACGACCAGACCGGGTACGGCATCGTCCGGATCAACCGGGCCATGCACCCGGACGCCTACCCCGTGCCGCCCGGCTCGCCGAATCCGCCTTACGAGCGGTTCGACCAATGGAAGCACCCTCGGACCACACCCACGGAGAGCGCGGAGCACACCTCTCAGGCCCCGGTGCGCGCGGAGAGGCCCGGGAAGGGCCTCAGCACCACCTTGGTGGTCCCCGTGCTGATCCTGGTTATCATCGTCGTGTTCACCGTCGGCATTCTCGTCGGGCGGGTGACACGGCCTGCCAGGCCCGGGAACGGCCACCCGGACTTCCTCGGGAATCGGGGAGGACCGGCGGACGGTCCTCCCAGCGAGCCCCCGCCCGGACGGCGGTTCACCATGCCGCCCGCGCCGGACGCACCTTCCCACGAGCCGCCGAGGCGAGAACCCACCATGCCACCCGATGGGCCTCCCCAGGAGCCCGGAACTGCGAGCGAGCGATGACCGACGAGCGGCCGAAGAGCGGCTCCAACCCGCGCAGGCAGCTCAAGCCGACCGACGTCAAGCGGCTCAACCGCACCTGGCGCCGCAACACCGAGGGCCGTCTCGCGCTGATCCTCGAATCGGTGACCGGCCCCTTCAACATCGGATCGATCTTCCGTACGGCCGCCGCCTTCGGCGCGGAGACGGTCTGGCTGGCCGGCAACGCCACCCCGCCCACCAACCCCAAGGCGCAGAAGACCGCGCTCGGCACCGACCGGCTGGTCGAGTGGCACGAGCCGGTCCCGGTCGCCGAGGCCGTACGCGCCGCCAGGGAGGAGGGCTTCCGGGTGGTCGCCGTCGAACTGACCGGCGACGCCGTTCCCCTGCACGAGGCCAAGCTCGACGGCGACGTCTGCCTGGTGCTCGGCAGCGAGGACCACGGCTGCTCCCCCGCCTGCCTGGAGGCGGCCGACTCGGTGGCCTACATCCCCCAGGTCGGCAGGGTCGGATCGGTCAACGTGGCGGTCGCCGCGGCGATCGCCATGGCGGAGGCCAGGCGGCAGGAATGGGCGTCGCCCGCCGGGTAGCCGCCCTATGGAAACAGCCCCGGCGGCCCGGCGGACACGGGGCGGACCGCGACACGCCGAAGCGGAACATCCACCCCGAAGATGACAAGGGACTCTTGTGACGCAAATGTTCACCTTGCTGCGCTGACTGTATGGCCGGAACCCGGCATACTCCTTTCGTGCATCGCCGTTTCGCGTTCCTCGACCACCCCGGACCACTCGCCTTCGCGCACCGAGGCGGGGCGGCGGAGGCCCGCGAGAACACCATGGCCGCTTTCTCCCGGGCGGTCGAGCTCGGCTACACCTACCTGGAGACCGACGCGCACGCGACCGCCGACGGCGTCCTGCTCGCGTTCCACGACCACACCCTCGACCGGGTCACCGACCGCACCGGCCGCATCTCGCGGTTGCCCTACCGCGAGGTGCGCAGGGCCAGGATCGGCGGGCGGCACGAGATCCCGCTGATGGAGGATCTGCTCGGCGCCTGGCCGGACGTGCGGTTCAACATCGACGTCAAGGAGAGCGCCGCGATCGTGCCGCTGGCGCGGGCGATCCGCCGCACCCGCGCCTACGACCGGGTGTGCCTGACCTCGTTCTCCGACGCGCGGCTGGCCCGCGCCCGGCGTGCGATCGACCGGGAGGTCTGCTTCTCGCTCGGCCCGCGCGGCCTGGCCGCCCTGCGTACGGCCGCGATGGGCGGCGGGTACGGCCGGCTGCTGTCCGGGCTGGCCCGGGCGGGGGTGCCGTGCGCGCAGGCGCCCATCGGGTTCCGCGGGCTGCGGGTGACCACCCGCGCCCTCGTGCGGACCGCGCACGCGATCGGGATGCAGGTGCACGTGTGGACGGTGAACGACCCGGTGACGATGGCCCACCTGCTCGATCTCGGCGTCGACGGGATCATGACGGACAACATCAGCGGGCTGCGTGACGTGCTCAAGTCACGCGGGCAGTGGCACCCCCGCCCGGCCGAGCCGTGACCCCGCGCCATCCCGCCCGGCCCGGACCACCCCGCCGAACCCGCTGAGCCTCTGCCGAATCCTGCCCCTTTGAAGCCAGGCCCCCGTTGAAGCCAGGCCCCCGTTGAAGCCCCCGGCGACGCTCCACCCCCGTGAGGAGAGACCATGACCGCTCCCCAGGTCGTCCACGAGGAGATCCCCGGCGCGCGGCGGCGCGAGCAACGCGGCTGGTACTGGTACGACTGGGCGGACTCGGCGTTCCAGACGACGGTCCTGACCGTCTTCCTCGGGCCGTACCTGACGTCGATCGCCACGACGGCGGCGGGCGGCGAGGACGGCTTCGTGTCGTTCCTCGGCCTGGACCTGCGGCCGAAGGCGTACTTCACGGCCCTGGTGACGATCTCGGTGCTGCTGCAGATCGTGATCATGCCGATCGTCGGCGCCCTGGCCGACCACACCGGACGCAAGAAGCAGATCCTGGGGGTCTTCGCCTACCTGGGCGCGGCGGCCACACTAGGCTTCTACCTCGTCTCCGGCGGCGGCTACCTGCTCGGCGGCGTGCTGTTCCTGGTCGCCAACGTGACCTTCGGCGCGGCGCGCGTGGTCTACGACTCCTTCCTGCCGCAGATCTCCGGCGCCGAGGAACGCGACGCGATCTCCAGCAGGGGCTGGGGCTTCGGTTACCTCGGCGGTGGCCTGCTGCTCGCGCTCAACCTGGTGCTCTACCTGTCCGGCGCGGTCGAGGAGGGCCTGGCGGTCCGGGTGAGCCTGGCGTCGGCGGGCCTGTGGTGGGGCGCGTTCGCCCTGATCCCGATGCTGCGCCTGCGCAACCGGCGGGTGCCGGTCCACGAGGCGACCGCGGTCCGGGCCGCGGCCGGCAGCGTACGCCAGCTCGGCCGCACCCTCGCCGACCTGCGGCGTTACCCCCGTACGCTGCTGTTCCTCGCGGCCTACCTGATCTACAACGACGGCGTGCAGACGGTGATCGGGTTCTCCGCGACGTACGCCGACCAGGAGCTGGGGCTGAGCCAGACGCACCAGATCGGGGCGATCCTCATGGTGCAGTTCATCGCCGTCGGCGGCGCACTCGGCCTCGCGCGGATCGCGGCCAGGATCGGCACCAAGCGCACGGTCCTGGCCAGCCTGGTCGTGTGGACCGCGGTGGTGGGCGTGGCCTACTTCCTGCAGAAGGGCGCGGCGGTCCAGTTCTACGCGATCGCCTTCGCCATCGCGATCGTCATGGGCGGCACGCAGGCGCTGTCGCGCTCGCTGTACTCCCTGGTGATCCCGCCCGGCCGGGAGGCGGAGTACTTCAGCCTCTACCAGATCAGCGACAAGGGCTCGGCGTTCCTCGGGTCGTTGGTGCTCACACTGGCGCTCCAGCTCACCGACAGCTATCGCACCGCGATCGTCTCGCTGATCGTGTTCTTCGTGATCGGGTTCGTGCTGCTCACCGTCGTCAACCTGCCCCGGGCCATCCGCGAGGCGGGGAACGAGGTGCCCGAGCACATCTGAGCGCCGCATGTCCGCCGGCCACATCTGAGACCAGTGGGACGGAAAAAGCGCGATTGGATCAGGTCTCGGCTGGGAATCCACACACGGTATCAGGCGTTGTACGCGGTGGCGAACGAACCCCTCGAAGGCGGGGACCTCAGGAGGCTTAAAGACATGGGCGAGCGTGCACTTCGCGGTACCCGGCTCGGCGCGACCAGCTACGAGAACGACCGCAACACCGATCTGGCCCCGCGCCAGGAGGTGACCTACACGTGCCCCAAGGGCCATCTCACCACCGTCCCGCTCGCCGTCGAGGCCGAGATTCCCACGACCTGGGAGTGCCGTCACTGCGGCAGCCCGGCGCTGCGGGTGGACGCGGAGCAGCCCCAGCAGAAGAAGGCGAAGCCCCCGCGGACCCACTGGGACATGCTGCTGGAGCGTCGCTCGATCGAGGACCTCGAAGAGGTGCTGAACGAGCGTCTCGCCATTCTGCGCGAGCAGCGGCGCAAGAGCGCGTAGGACGCCGATCACGCCCCCGGCGGCCTGGAATCCCTCCAGGCCGCCGGGGGCGTTCGCGTGTCCGGCCCGGCGAACGGGTCGTTCGATCCGTCCGCTCAGCCGGTCGGCGCGGGCGCGCGGACGACGGCCATGGGACACGTCGCGTGGTGAAGCATCGCCTGGCAGACCGATCCGAGGACCAGGCCGCCGAACTCGCCGTGGCCCTGGGAGCCGATGACGAGCAGGTCGGCGCCCGCCGACGCCTGCCGCACCACGTCCACCGGGTGGCCGCGGACGACCTCCTCGACGACCTTGACGTCGGGGTAGAGCTCACGGCGCCCGGCGAGAACCTCCCTGACCATGCGCACCTCGACCTTCTCGTCGTCGAAGTCGTCGGGGAGCGGGGCGAAGCCGCCGCCCGCCTCCAGCGTGCTGTAGGCGTGCACCGCCCGCAGGCCCTCCCCGCGCAGCGCCGCCTCGGCGAAGGCGAAGTCGAGCACCTTGGCGCAGGCGGACGATCCGTCGATGCCCACCACGATCTCCGGGCGCGGCGCCGAGGGCACCTCCCGCACGACGACCACGTCGCACGGGGCGTGACCCGCCACGCCGTACGCGACCGAGCCGAGCAGCAGGCCGCGGAAGCCGCCGATCCCGTGGTTGCCGAGCACCAGGAGATCGGCGTCCACGGCCGCCTCGATGAGCGCCGGTCGCGGGTCGCCGGCGAGGATCGCGGTGTCGACCGGCACCCGGGGCGCCTCCGCGCGAACCCGCTCGGTGGCGGCGCCGAGCACGGCGGCGGCGCCGTCGCGCATCCACGCGGCGACGCTGGTGTACGGCCCCTGCCGCGCGGTCGAGCACGCCCATGCCGGGATGGCGTTGGCGATCCGCAGGGGGACGCCGCGCAGGTCGGCCTCCCGGGCCGCCCAGCAGGCGGCCTCCATGCCGGCGTGCGAGCCGTCGACACCCACCACGATCATGACGCCCTCCCCTCGGCCGGTCCTCCCATCAGACCGTTCCCCCGGCGGGGCGTGCGAGCGCCGCCGAAGGTCCCGCCGGGACGGGACCTCCGGCCCCCACTCCTACAACAGGGCGTGCTCCGGGGAGGCGGCGCGGGCCGTGAGGTGGTGGCGCAGGCGCTCGCCCTCGACGTCGAGGTCGGGCAGCGCCCGGTCCAGGGCGCGGGGCAGCCACCAGGCGGCGCGGCCGAGCATGGACATCACGGCGGGGACGAGGGTCATACGCACCACGAAGGCGTCGACGAGCACTCCGACGGCCAGCGCGAAGCCCATCGACTTGATGATCGGGTCGTTCATGAACACGAACCCGCCGAACACGGCCGTCATGATCAGCGCCGCGGCGGTGACGACCCGCGCGTTGTGCCCCATGCCGTTGATCGTCGCCTGGCGGGGAGTGTCGCCGTGCACGTAGTCCTCGCGCATCCGCGAGACCAGGAACACCTCGTAGTCCATGGCCAGGCCGAACAGGATGCCGATGAGCAGGATCGGCAGGAAGCTCACCAGCGGGCCCGGCACGTCCACGCCCAGCAGGCCGGCCAGGTGACCCTCCTGGAAGATCGCCACGGTGATGCCGAAGGTCGAGCCGACGGTGAGCAGGAAGCCCAGCGCCGCCTTGACCGGGACCAGGATCGAGCGGAAGACGAGCATGAGCAGCAGCACCGACAGGCCGACCACCAGCAGCAGGTACACCGGCATGGCGTCGGCGAGCTTGTCGGAGACGTCGATGCCCACGGCCGTGGCGCCGGTGACGGCGATCTCGGCGCCGCCGATCGCGGCGACCTTGGCGCGGATGGCGTGGACGGCGTCCTCGGTGGCCGCGGCGGTGGGCCCGGCCTTGGGGATGATGGTCAGCAGCGCGGTGGTGCCCGCGGCGTTGGGCTGCGGCGGTGCCACGGCCAGCACGCCGGGGGTCTGCTGGATCAAGCGGGCGGCCTCACCGGCGGCGGCGGTCGTCGCCGCGCGGTCGGCGGCGGTGACCACGGCGATCAGGCGGGCGTTGAAGCCCTCGCCGAATCCCTCGCTGGTCAGGTCGTAGGCCTCGCGGGCCGGGGTGCCGGGGGCCGCGGTGCCGGCGTCGGGCAGAGCCAGCCGCAGGTCCTGGGCCGGCAGCGTGAGCGCGCCGAGGGCGAGGACCCCGGCCAGCAGGATCGGCACGCGCAGCCGGGTGACCACCCGCCCCCACGTGTAGCCGAAACCCCGGCCGCCCGCGCTCGCGTTCTCACCGGTGCGCTGCTTGCGGGGCAGCACCCGGGCTCCGGCGTACGACAGGAAGGCGGGCAGCAGCGTGAGGGCGACCAGCACGGCGACGGCCACGGTGCCGGCGGCGGCCAGGCCCATCACGCTCAGGAACGGGATGCCGACCACCGACAGACCTGCGAGCGCGATGACCACGGTGGCCCCGGCGAACACGACCGCGGATCCGGCGGTGCCGACCGCCCGGCCCGCGGCATCCTCCGGCGCCACGCCCTCGGCCAGGAACTGGCGGTAGCGGGAGGTGATGAACAACGAGTAGTCGATGCCCACGGCCAGGCCCAGCATTAGCGCGAGCACCGGCGTGACGGAGGTCAGTTCGACGAGGCCGCTGAGCGCGAACAGCCCGCCCATGCCGGCCCCCACGCCGATCAGGGCGTTCAGCAGGGTCATGCCGGCGGCCACCAGCGAGCCGAAGGTGACGATCAGCACCACCGCGGCGATCACGACGCCGATGCCTTCCGACCCGCCCACTTCCGGCGCGGCGTTCAGGATCTCGCCGCCGTGCTCGACCCGCAGCCCGGCCACCGAGGAGCCGGCCTTCAGGTACGCCGCGCGCTGGGCCTCTGTCACGTCCTTGAGCCCGCGGTCGAACTGCACCTGGACCAGGGCGTAGCGGCCGTCGGCGGAGACCGAGCCGACCCGGAACGGATCCATGGCGGCGACGACGCCGGGGACGGCGGCGGCCTCCTTCACCACGGGCGCGACCGCGGCGGCGTCCAGCTTCCTGCCCTGCGGAGCGGCGACGACGATGGTGCCGGTGGCACCGCTGGCCTGCGGGAACTCCTTGGCCAGGGCGTCCAGCGCCCGCTGCGACTCGGTGCCGGGCATGGCGAACTTGTCGCCGGTCGGGCCGTGGAAGGCCGCGGCGGCCAGGCCCAGGACCACGAGCAGCAGCAGCCACACGGCGACCACGCGCCCGCGTCTGCGGAAGGAGAACCGGCCCAGCCGGTACAGCAGGGTTGCCAAAGCAGATCTCTTTCTTCGGGAGGTCAGTCGGTCTGCAGACCGAGCGTGCGCAACGCACCGCGGGTCAGCTCCGCGCGCAGCGTCTCCTCGGGGAGCGCGAGCTCGCCGGCGCTGGTCAGGATGATCCCCAGCATCGCCATCCAGGCCCAGACCCGGGCCTGGGGGGCGGCCGAGCGGCCGGACAGGGCGTCCGTCAGCCGCCCGGTGATGCCGTCCACGTCGGGCAGCTCCGGCCGGCAGATCAGCGCGTCCACGTCCTGCAGGAGGATCTTCACCTGCAGCCGGAAGCGCAGGGACAGGTCGACGAGCCCGGCGACGGCGGCACGAGCGGCCTCCTCGCCGTCGAGCCCGGCGAGCCGCCCTTCCAGCTCGGCGAACTCCGGCCCCACGGGCGCCAGCAGCTCGGTCAATATCGCGTCCTTGTTCGTGAAGTGGTAGAGCAAGGACGCCTTGGAGCAGCCCGCGTCCGTGGCGATGTCCTGCAGGGAGGTGCCGCGGAAGCCGTGGGCGGCGAACAGCCGCAGGGCCGAGTCCAGGATGTCCGCGCGCATGGTGGTTGCGGAACGTGCCATGCGGACACCCTAGCTGACCGATCGGCCAGAATTTGACCGATCGGCCAGTGAAAGGGGTCTAGTGACCGGGTTCACACGCAGAGGGCGAGCCCGGAATCCAGCCGTAGGCTGCGAGGGCGCCGCCGACGGCGGCACATAATGCGAAGGCCCGGCCTGGGAAGGCCGGGCCTGGGCGCGGGCGGACCGTGCCGCAGATCATGAGGCGCGGATCATGAGGCACGGATCACGATGCGCGGATCACAGGTCGAGCAGGTCCGCCGACACCTGCCAGAGCAGGGTGGCCGCCTCCGGGTCGAGCGCGTACGCCGCGACCCCCCGGCGGGTGCCCTCCCGATTCGGCTCCGCCTCCTGACAGTCCTCGAAGTACCGCCCGCTGACGCCGTCCAGGAGTGGCGAGGCCGCAACCAGCACGGACGTGGCCGCGCCCTGCTCGACCGTCTTCCACGTGATGCCGCCACCGCCCGCCTGGGCGCGCAGGCGCTCGAGCTCCTCCTCGGTGACGTGCCGCTGCAGTGCGGTGCGGATGCCGCCGGGCATGAGCGCGTTGACCGCGATGCCGTCACCGGCCCACCGCCTGGCGGCCTCGACCGCGAAAAGCACGTTGGCCGTCTTCGACTGCCCGTACGCCAGCCACGGGTCGTACGGGCGCTCCCGGAAGTGGATGTCGTCGAAGACGACCGGCGAGCGCAGGTGGGCGCTGGAGCTGACCGACACGACGCGGGCGCCACCGGCCGCCGCGAGCGCCGGGTGCAGGCCGACGGCCAGGGCGAAGTGACCGAGGTGGTTGGTGGCGAACTGCAGTTCCCAGCCCTCCGGCGTCCGGGTCTCCGGGCACGCCATCACCCCGGCGTTGTTGACGAGGATGTGCAGCGGGCCCTCCCACGCGGCGGCGAACGCGGCGACGGAGGCCCGGTCGGCGAGGTCCAGCGGCGCGACGAGGACGGCCGCGCCTTCGGTGGTGGCGGCGATGTCCTCCGCGGTCCGCTTGCCCGCGTCGAGGTCGCGGACCGCGATCGTCACCTCCGCGCCCGCAGCGGCCAGCGCCCGGGCGGTCTCGACGCCGATCCCCGACGCCCCGCCGGTCACGACCGCCCGCCGCCCGCGCAGGTCGACCCCCTCCAGAACCTCGGCCGCGGTGGACTGCCCGGTGAACGGCGTCGTGATGCGGTTGGTGTGAGTCATGTTCGTCCCCGTCCCCTACGGCGGCAGGGCCCCTGGAGAGCCCGGCCGCTACAATCAGGAAACCGGAGGAACCTCCGGTACGTCTGGAACTCTAACCGGAGAATCCTCCGGTTAGCAAGCCGAGTCCATATGGAGGAGCCGTGTCCACCCCCGCTCGACCGTCCGGAGCCAAGCCGTTGCGCGCCGACGCCCGGCGCAACCGTGAGCGGTTGCTGGACGTCGCCCTGCGGGCGTTCTCCCAGGACGGGCCGGACGTCACGCTCGACGCGATCGCGAAGGAGGCGGGCGTCGGCATCGGCACGCTCTACCGCCATTTCCCCACGAGAGAGGCGCTGATCGAGGCGGTCTACCGCAACGAGCTGGCGAAGCTGTGCGACGCGGCGGCCGAGCTCGCCGGCGAGATGCCGCCCGACGTGGCGATGCGCACCTGGATGGACCGTTTCGTCGACTACCTGGCGACCAAGCGGGGCATGGCCGACGCGCTACGCGCCGTGATCGCCTCCGGGGCGAACCCGTACGCGCACAGCCGCGACCGGCTGCTCGGCGCGATCGGCACGCTGCTCGACGCGGGCGGCGCCGCCGGGACGCTGCGGCGGGACGTGGCGGCCGAGGACGTGCTCACCGGCATGAACGGCATCTGCCTCGCCACGGGCGGGCCCGAGCAGCGCGAACAGGCCGGGCGCCTGCTCGACCTGCTGATGGACGGCCTGCGCCGGAGAGCACCCGGCGCGGACGCCTGACGACAGGCCGCGCCCGGCGATCCCCTCTTCATCCGACGGCGTGGCCGATCGAGTCGAACGCGACCTTCAGCAGCTCACGGAGGGGAACGGCGCCCTTCTGACGGGTCCAGGTCTCGCCGGCGGCGTCGAGACAGGCGATCGCGCCGGCGACGACGGCGGCTGCCCGCAGGTCGGCCAGGCCGTCGCCGGGATCGGCCGGGAGCCGCCGCTTGACCTCGGGGAGCAGGTCGGCCTGCCATTGCAGGTGTTTCTCCAGGCTGCGGGCGCGCAGGGAAGGCGTGCCGTACATCATCTCGGAGATCTTGAGCAGCCGCTCCCGCTCGCCGGGCGCCTCGTCGATGAGCGCGACCACGTTCAGCAGCGCCGTCCAGAGGGGCTCGTCGTCGGGGCGCTCGGCCAGCGCGGCCGCGGCGCGGGCGCCCTCGCCGGCCAGGTTGCCGAGGACGACGTCCTCCTTCGTGCCGAAGTAGCGGAAGAACGAGCGCCGGGAGATGCCCGCGGCGGCCGCGATGTCGTCGATCGTCGTCGCCTCGAAGCCCTTCTCCAGGAACAGTTCCATCGCGACTTCGGCGATCTCCGCGAACGCGGCCCGGCGGGTGCGACTCCACAGGCTCTCGCTGCTCATGCTGCCTCCTCCGGCCGTGAGCCTATCCAGGCCTGCCCTCGATGTCTAATTGACACTCAGTGCCAGACGGTCGTACGGTGACGCAGCAGCCCGTTGAGAAGGAGTCGCCATGTCCACCGTCGATTACCGCGGTCAGACCGTCCTCATCACCGGCGCCAGCTCCGGCATCGGCGCCGAGTTCGCCCGCCAGATCAGTGCCCGCGGCGCGAACGTCGTGCTCGTCGCCCGCAGGCAGGACCGGCTTGAGGCTCTCGCCGCCGAGCTCGCCCAGCGGCACCGCGTCGAGGCGACCCCCATCGCCGCGGACCTGACCACGCCGAAGATCGGCTCCGTCCTCGACCGCGAGCTCGCCCGCCGCGGCATCGAGATCACCGGCATCGTCAACAACGCCGGCTTCGCCACCCATGGCCTGTTCCACGAGGAGGACCCGGAACGGCTGGCCGCCGAGATCGCCCTCGACGTCACCAGCGTCGTGGAGATCAGCCGGACGTTCATCGAGCGGCTGCGCCGCCGCGGTGACGGGTTCCTCGTCAACGTCGCGAGCATGGCGGCCTACCAGGCCAACCCCACGATGGCCGTCTACGGCGCGACCAAGGCGTTCATTCTCAGCTTCACCGAGGCCCTGTGGTACGAGTCGCGCGGCACCGGGCTGCGCGTGCTCGCCCTGTCCCCCGGCGCCACCGAGACGGAATTCTTCGACGTCGCCGGAGGCGGCGCGGACGGCGGCACCCGGCGCATGGCCGCTGCGGACGTCGTGAAGACCGCTCTCGCCGCCCTCGACCGCCGCAACCCGCCGCCCAGCGTGATCGCCGGCCGGGTCAACCGCACCGCCGCCGCTCTCGGCCGGCTCCTCACCCGCCGCCAGGCCACCATGATGATCGGCGCCATGATGAACCGCTCGGCGGCGGCCTGACCCGAGACCAGGTAGCGCTTTCCACGGTGGCCGGAACGGACGAAGCCGGAACCGCCGGGTTCAGCCGGCCAGGCGCAGGGCCTCGGCCGCGACGGCGTGCCGGAGATCGCGGATGCCGGGCCGGCCCCGCAGCGGGTGGACGTTGTTGGTGAGCAGCACGACAGTCAGCCGGCGGGCGGGATCGACGACCAGCGACGTGCCGGTGAAGCCCGAGTGGCCGAACGCGCCCGCGAGCGGCCCCACGATGGCCGGGTCGTCGATCCGCACGCCGAGCCCCTGGCGGAAGGCGGCGCCCGGCACGCCCTGGTCGCGCAGCATCTCGGCGGTCCAGGCGGGAGACAGGACCTGGCCGCCGCCGGTGCGCAGCGCCTCGCCGAAACGCACGAGGTCGGCGGCGGTGGAGAACAGCCCGGCGTGGCCGGCCACGCCGCCCAGCGCGTGGGCCGTCTCGTCGTGCACCTCACCCCGCACGCAGGTGCCGCGCTTGAACTCGGTGGCGACGGCCCGGCCCGGCTCGACCGGCCCGTACGTCGTGGCGCCGAGCCCGAGCGGCCCGGTGACCCGCTCACGCACGAGCACGTCCAGCGGCGCCCCGCCGGCGGCCTCCGCCACCCGCCCGGCCGTGATCATGCCGACGTCGGAGTACACGTGCGTACCCGCCGGCCCCTGCACGGGAGTGGACAGCACCAGGTCCCAGCGGGCCTCCTCCGGTTCGTTCTCCACCCGGCGGCTCGCGGGCAGGCCCGAGGCGTGCGTCAGCAGGTGCCGTACGGTGATCTCGGGCCGGTGCCCGTAGAACCGGGGCAGCCGGACGGCCACCGGCTCGTCGAGGTCGAGCGCGCCCTCCTGGGCCAGCGAGACCAGCACCACGGCCGTGAACATCTTGGTCAGGGAGGCGATGTCGAAGAGCGCGTCCATCGCCACGGGCGGCCGTTCCGCCAGCAGGTCCCCGGACGGGTCGGCGTACCGCACGGCCTCCCCCACGGCGGCCATGGCGACCGTGCGCCCGTCCACGGCGATCACGGCGACCGCCGCCGAGGCGACCTCGGGCACCGCGGCCCGCAGGACCTCCTCCAGCATGGGTCAAGCGCTCCTCAGCGCCGGGCCGAGCCGGTTGCCGTGCGCCGCGAGCAGCGCCCGCGCGTCGTCGGCGCCTACACCCCGCTCGATCATCACGACGGCCGTCTTCACGTCCCGTCCCGCGCTCTCCAGAACCTCTCTGGCCTGCGGCACCTGCGTGCCGGTGATGTCGGAGACGATGCGGGCCGCCCGGTCGACCAGCTTGGAGTTGCTGGCCACGACGTCGACCATGAAGTTCCCGTACGTCCGGCCCGATCGGATCATCGTGATCGTGGAGATCATGTTGAGGACCAGCTTCTGGGCCGTGCCGGCCTTCAGGCGGGTCGAGCCGGTGACCACCTCCGGCCCCACGATGACCTCGATCGCGTGGTCGGCGGCCCGCGCGAGCGGGGTCCCGGCGTTGCAGGCCAGGCCCACGGTCAGCGCGCCGAGCCGCCGGGCCTGCTCGACCGCCGCGACGACGTACGGCGCGCGCCCGCTGGCGGAGATGCCCACGACGGAGTCGAGCGGGCCGGCGTGCTTGTCCCGGATCACGGCGGCGCCCGCCTCGGCGTCGTCCTCGGCGCCCTCGACGGAGCGCACCAGCGCGGCCTCGCCGCCCGCGATGATGCCCTGGACCAGGTCGGGATGGGTGCCGAAGGTCGGCGGGCACTCGGAGGCGTCGAGCACCGCGAGCCGCCCGGAGGTGCCCGCGCCCACGTAGAGGAGCCTGCCTCCGTCGGCCATCCGCGCCGCGATCGCGTCGATGGCCGTGGAGATCGCCGGGACGGCCCGGCCCACCGCGGCCGGGACGGCGGCGTCGCCCGCGTTCATGAGCCGCGCGATCTCCTCCGTCGGGAGCGTGTCGATCCCGCTGTAGCGGGGATCGCTCTGTTCGGTGGCGAGCGCGGCGAGTGATTGCGTCATGGTCATGGTTCCTCGGCTTCGGAGTCTTCATGGATCGCGTGCGTACGGGGCTTGAGCTGCTGGTGAGCGCGCCGGAAGCCAGGTGGGGGCGGGTGGGCCTCGTCACCAACCCCACCGGAGTCCTGCCCGATCTGACCGCCGCCGCACCGGCCCTGCTGGCCGCCGGGGTGCCCGTGACCACGGTGTTCAGCCCCGAGCACGGCCTGCGCGGCACGGCCCAGGCGGGCGGCGGCGAGGGCGACACCGTCGACCCGGTCACCGGCCTGCCCGTGCTCGACACCTACCGGAGGACCGGCGGCGACCTGGACGCGCTGGTCGCGTCGTCCGGGGTGGACGCGCTCGTCTTCGACGTGTGCGATGTGGGCGCCCGCTTCTACACCTACGTCTGGACGATGTACGACCTGATGGGCTCGGCGGCCCGGCTCGGGCTGCGGTTCGTCGTGCTCGACCGGCCCAACCCGATCGGCGGGGCGGTGGCCGAGGGCCCGGTGCTCGACCCGGCCTACGCGAGCTTCGTCGGCCGCGCGGCCCTGCCCGTACGGCACGGCCTCACGCCGGGCGAGATCGCGCTGTCCGTCAACCGCGCGATCGGCGTGGAGCTGGAGGTCGTGCCGATGGAGGGCTGGCGCAGACAGTGGCACTTCGACCGCACCGGGCTGCCCTGGGTGATGCCGTCGGCCAACATGCCGACCCTCGACACCGCCCTGGTCTACCCCGGCACCGGGCTGCTCGAGGGCGTGAACGCCGCCGAGGGCCGCGGCACGACCCGGCCGTTCGAGCTGGTCGGCGCGCCGTACGCGGACGGCCGGTTCGCCGCCGCGCTGAACGACCTCGGCCTGCCCGGCGTGCGCTTCCGCGACACGTGGTTCACCCCGACGTTCGGCAGGCACGCGAGTGTCGTGGTGCGCGGCGTGCAGGTGCACGTGACCGACCGGGCGGCCTTCCGGCCGGTGCTGACGGGGGTGTCCGTCCTGCACGTGCTGCGCACCCTCTATCCGGGCGACTTCGCCTGCGAGCCGTTCCTCGACCTGCTGTGGGGCTCGGCGTCGCTGCGCGAGCACCTGGAGGCGGGCCGCGACCCCCGCAGGCTGTGCTCCCCGCCGGGCCCGCCCCAGGGCGAACTGCTGTACGGCTGACATCAGTCCAGCGCGCGGCGGTAGAGCCAGAACACCCGCTCGGTGCGGGCGCCCACCGCCCGGGAGTAGAAGCGGAGCGGGCCCACCCAGCCGATCTGCGCCGACGTCTGACCCGCGGCGGCCTGGTCGGCGAGGCAGCGGCGCAGCAGCACCCGGCCCACGCCGAGGCCGCGGGCGGCCTCGGCCGTGCCCATCGGCCCGAACCACAGCGGCCGGGCGCCCCAGGCGGCGAAGCCGAGGATCTCCCCGTCGCGATAGGCCCCGTCGCGATAGGCCCCGTCGCGATAGGCCCCGTCGCGATAGGCATAGTGCAGGCCGGTCGCCTGCTCGGCCTCCCAGGCCCACTTGTCGTTCCACTGCTCGCGGACGAAGGCCACGACTGCTTCCCGCTCTCCGGTCGGCGCCGCCGCGACCGTCACGCCGGCCGCGGCGAGCTTCGCCAGGTCGGCCTCGTGCTCGGCCTCGTCGTAGCGGGCCGGCAGGTCGGCCGTCATGTTCCAGGCGACCCGGTAGCGCTCGTACCCCAGGCTCTCGGCCAGGCAGGCGGCCGGGGTGTAGCGCACGTCGATGCCGGGCCAGGCGTAGCAGGGCGGGTTGCCGGCGAACCTCGCCTCGGTGGCGCCGTATGCCCGCATCCACTCCTCGGCCGCGCCGACCAGCGCCCGCCCGATCCCCCGGCCCCGCGCGGCGGGGTCGACGGCGATCAGGTCGACGTGGCCCGAGCCGTCCGCGCCGATCGAGGTGAACACCACGCCCTCGCGGCCCGGCGTGGCCAGGACCGTCCATGTACGCTCCGGCGGCGGGTCGGCGAGGCGGCGTACGACCAAGGGGGCGTCGTCGACGTCGGCCCACAGCGCGGCGGCGGCCAGGCGCTCCAGCCGCTCGTCCACCTCGGCGGGAAGGATGTCCGTCACTCGCCCACCCCCACCGGGATCACGCTGCGCCGCCTGGGGTGGAAGCAGGCGTGCTCCTGCTCCGTACCGCCGTCGCGGCCCAGCACGGGCATCTCGCTCTCGCAGCGCTCGGTGCTGAAAGGGCAGCGCCGGGCGAACAGGCAGCCGCCGTCGGGCTCTCCCTCCCGCTGCATCTCCCTCGGCACGACCCGCTCGGCGCCCGGCCGTTCCAGGCCGTGCAGCACCGGGATCGCCGACAGCAGCGACTGGGTGTACGGGTGGACCGGGTCGGCGATGATCTTCTCGGTGGCGCCCCGCTCGACGACCTGGCCGCGGTAGAGCACGTACAGCTCGCCGTCGTCGCCGATGTAGCGGGCGGTGGCGATGTCGTGGGTGATGAACAGCACGCCCACGCCGAGCCGCTCACGCAGGTCCTTCAGCAGGGCGAGGATGCCCAGGCGCAGCGACACGTCGATCATCGAGACGGCCTCGTCGGCGACGAGCACCTCGGGGTCCATCGTGAGCGCGCGGGCGATCACCACGCGCTGGCGCATGCCGCCCGACAGCTGGTGGGGGTAGCGCGGGAGCACGTAGCCGGGGTCGATGCCGACCATCGCCAGCAGCTCCGCGGCCCGCCCGTCGACCCACGACCTCGGGCGGCCCGTCTGCCGGGCGCGCAGCCGCAGCGGCGCCTCCAGCGTCTGGTGGATCGTCCGGGTGGGATTGAGCGCCGAGTAGGGGTCCTGGTGGATGAGCTGGACGCGGCGGAAGTACGGCTGCCGCTTCCGGTGGCTCAGCGACGACATCGGCACGCCGTCGATGACGATCTCGCCGGCGTCGTGGGTCTCCAGCCCGGCGATGATCCGGCCGAGGGTGGTCTTGCCGCTGCCCGACTCGCCGATGAACGAGACGGCGCCGCCCTTGGCGACGGCGAAGTCCACTCCCCGCAGCGCGGGCACCTCGCGGGCGCCGAGCACGCCGCCGCGCTGCTTGAAGATCTTGGTGATGCCGGTCCCCGTGATCACACGAACTCCTTCCGCTTGACCAGGGTGAGGTGGCGGTCGGTGGCGTGGCAGGCGACCGTACGGCCGTCACGGTTGACGGACATGGGCTCGTCGGTCTCGCACACCTCCATGCGCCGCTCGCAGCGCTCGCGGAACACGCAACCCTGCTTGGGCAGCGTCCCGAGCGTCGGCGGGCGGCCGGGCAGCGCCCGGGCCAGCGACAGGTCGCCGGACAGGCGCGGGATCGCCCTGATCAGGCCCTGGGTGTACGGGTGCCGGGCGTCCCCGAGCACCTCGGCCACCGGGCCGTGCTCGACCACCCGGCCGCCGTACATGACGGCCAGGCTGTCGGCGACCTCGGCGACCGCGCCGACGTCGTGAGTGATGACGAGCGTGGTGAGCGCCCGCTCCTCGTGGACCTCGCGGATGATCCGCAGGATCGTGGCCTGCGTGATCATGTCGAGGGCGGTGGTCGGCTCGTCCAGAACGACGACCTTGGCGTTCAGGACGAGCGCGAGCATGATGCCGACCCGCTGGCGCATGCCGCCGGACAGCTCGTGCTGGTAGGAGTCGAGCACCCGGGCGCCGTCCATGCCCATGCGGGCCAGCAGGTCCTTGGCGTCGCGCACCAGCCCCCGCAGGTCCTCCACGTCGTGGGAGCGGCCGAGGTCGAGCAGCTGCTTGCCGATGGTCTTCAGCGGGTTCAGCGAGTTCTGCGCGGCCTGGAAGACGTACCCGACCTGGCGGCCGCGGGTGCGGCGCAGGTCCTCGCCCCGCAGCGTCAGCACGTCGCCGAGGCCGTCGATCTCGACGCTGCCCGCCGCGATCCTGCCGGGCGGCTGCACGGCGTTGAGCAGGGAGAACGCGAGCGTCGACTTGCCCGAGCCCGACTCGCCGACGACGCCGGTGATCGTTCCGGGGGCGAGGGTGAGGTCGACGCCGCGTACGGCGGGCAGCTCGCCCGCGGGCGTCTTGTAGACGACCGTGAGGTCCCGGATCCGGACCCCGGGGGCGGTCGTGTGCGAGGTCATAGGGGCTACTCCTCCCGCAGGCGGGGATTGAAGATCTCGTCCATCGCGTCCACGATCAGCACGATGCCCAGGGTGAGCAAGAGGATCGCGATCAGCGGGGCCAGCAGGTACGGCAGCGCGGCGGGAGTGGTGAGCGCCCCGCCGTTGAACACGGCGAGGTTCAGCATCACGCCCCAGTTGTTCGACTCGAACGGCAGCACGCCGAGGAAGAACAGGCCCACCTGGGCGTACACCGCGCCGGTGACGGCGATGAGCATGTTCATCGCGATGTACGGCGCCATGCCGGGCAGCAGTTCGCGGCCGATGATGTGCCGGGTGGGCAGGCCGAGGCCGCGAGCGGCCTCGATGAAGCCGCGCTCGCGCAGCGACAGCGTCTGCGACCGCACGGCGCGGGCGATGCCGCCCCAGCCGAGCACCCCGAGCACCAGGCCCATCTCCAGCGGGCTCTCGAACTTCCACACCGTGGACAGCACGAGCAGCAGCGGCAGGCCGGGGATCGCGAGGTTCATGTCGGTCAGCCGCATCAGCAGCGTGTCCCACCGGCCGCGGTGGAAGCCCGCGACCAGCCCGATGAGCGTGCCGAGCGCGACCGTGATGACGGCCGTGGCCAGGCCGGTGAGCAGCACGTAGCGCGCACCGGTGACGACCAGCGCGAGCACGTCGGTGCCCTCGAAGTCGGTGCCGAAGGGGTGGGCCAGGCTCGGCGGCGCGTACAGCGCGTTGTCGTCGCGCGGCAACTGCGCGGGGTAGAGCAGCGGCCCGGCCACTCCCATGACCGCGAACAGGGCGACGATGACCACCCCGGCCATGCGGCTGGGCTTGCGCCGCAGCACCCGCCACACCCCGCGCCAGAAGTTGCGCCGCAGCGTCGCCCGGGTGGTCCCGGCCGGCGCGGCCTCGGGGCTGATCGCCCCCTCCGGGTTGACGATGACGGTCATGCCGCGCCTCCGCTCCTGACCCGCGGGTCGATCACCGTGTACAGCAGGTCGGCGACGATGTTGGCGACGACGATGCCCACCGTGATCACGAGGAACGTGCCGCCCATCAGCGCGTAGTCGCGGCTGCTGATGCTGTTGACGAGCAGCAGGCCGAGGCCCGGGTAGTTGAAGATCTGCTCGATGAAGATCGAGCCGCCGAACAGCATGCCGATCGACAGGGCGAGGATCGTGAACAGCGGCAGGATCGCGTTGCGCGCGAGATACCGGAACACGAATCCGCGCCGCAGGCCGCGCAGCTCGGCCGCGAGGATGAAGTCGTCGCCGAGCACGGCGACCACGTTCGACTTCATCGCGAGGATCCACCCGCCGTAGCTGGCCAGCGTGTACGTGACGACCGGCAGCACGGCGTGGTGCACCAGCGAGCCGATGTAGCCGGCGTTGAAGCCGGGGACGAACTCGACGTCCACCGGCCCGCCCGACGGCATGATCGGCCACAGCGTGGCGAAGATCGCGGTGAGCAGCAGGCCGATGACGTAGACCGGCACGCCGTGCAGCAGCGAGCCGGACAGCGCGAGCGCGTCGCCCAGCTTGCCCGACCGCTTGATCGCGGCGTAGACGCCCATGGTGACGCCGAGCAGGAAACTCAGCAGCGTGCCGGCGAGGACCGGCAGCACGGTCCACCGGGCCGCGTGCCCGATGAGCGTGGTCACCTCCACGCCGGGCGTGCTGAGCGAACGCCCGAGGTCGAGGTGGAGCAGCGAGCCCATGTAGCCGACGTACTGCTGCCACAGGTTGCCGGTGGGCAGGAAGCCGTACAGGACGGCGGTGGCCCGCTCGGCCTGCTCGGGCGACATGCCCTTCTGGATCAGGCTCTCGTACTGCCCGAGCACGGGATTGCCGGGGATCTCCCTGATGATGACGAAGCTGATCGTGGCGACGACCCAGATCATCGCCAGGCCGCGGACCAGGTGGCCGCCGATCTTCCTGGCGATGGCGCCCAGCCGGGGACGCCCCGGAACGGCGTGCGTCATGCCTGCCCCTTCTCCGCTTTCCTGATCATCCCGAGCTGCATCCACACCCCGGACGACAGCCGCAGGGACTCGTCGTCGTCGGGCGGGAACGCGGTGTAGCGGGACGTGTTCACGAACTGCGTGTTCACGTAGTCCCAGAGCTGGACGACCGGAAGCTGCTCGTTGGCGACCTTGGCCAGGACGCCGACGATGCGCTGCTGCTCGTCGTGGGACGCGTAGTTCAGCCTGCTGGTCAGCTCGCCCGGGTCGACCGTGCCGGCGGCGCCGGCGTCGACCTTCTCCGGGCCGCCCATCCAGTTGCCCTCGGTGCCCGGCGCGACGTGCCGCAGCCGGCCGCCGAACATCTGCCAGCCGTTCGCCTGCCCGAACAGCCGCTGGAAGATGTTGTACGGCGAGGGGCCGAGGCCGATCAGCCAGAACCCGAGGTCGTACTTGCCGTCGGCCAGCTCGCCCAGATAGAGCGTGTAGTCGGCGGCGGTGACGACGCTGGCGTCGATGCCGTGGTCGCTGAGCTGGCTGCTGATCGACTTGCCCGCGGCGACCCAGTCGGAGAACGACGCGGGCACGTGGATGCGGACCTTCCACGGGCTGCCGTCCGGCAGGGTCCAGCGGCCGCCCCGCTTGGTCATGCCGGCCGCCTTCAGCTCGGCGTCGGCCTTGGCGGCGTTCACCCGGTACTGCTCAAGGGTGTCGAACGCGTCGCCCAGCCAGGCCCGGGCCGCCTTGGCGTGGATGCCCGAGGTGGTGGCGGCGGGCGTGCCGCCCTCAGGGGAGGCAATCCTCGTGACCTGGGCGCGGTCGATCAGGTAGGCCATCGCCCGCCGCACGTGCACGTTGTCGTACGGCTTGTGCGACTGGTTGAACGCGAGGGAGACCGCCACGGGCGAGTAGCCCTTGACCACCTTGCTGCCCTGCGCGCCGCGGATCCGGTTCATGACGGCGGTGGGCACGGAGGTGAAGGGGGCGTTGTCCAGCCGGCCGGCGATCAGGTAGTTCCAGATCTGCTCGTTGCCGGTGTAGTTCAGGATCTTCACCTTGGCCGGCGCGATGTTCTGCCGGGCGTAGAAGTAGGGGTTGCGCTTCAGCAGCGCCGCGCCCGGGTTCACCCGCTCGAGCACGAACGGCCCGGCGGACACGTCGTGACCGGGGTTGAAGGCGATGACCTTCTCCGCCAGCCCGGTGATCTGGTTCTTCGCCTTCTCGGCCGCCTCGCCCTGGCCGTGCTGGGCGACCTTGAGCGTCTGCCAGAAGTCCGCGGGCAGCAGCTTCCCGAAGACGTGCGCGGGCACGACCACGGTCGACAGCAGGTTGGCGAGGAACGTCGAACTGCGGTTGGCGCCCTGCGTCACCCTGATCGTCTTGGAGTCGACGACCTGGATGTCGGCGGCGGCGCCCGCCGCCTTCGGGTCCAGTGCGTACGCCGTGCCGCCCTGGGTGTAGGCGAGACCGATCGAGACGCGCACGTCCTCGCTGGTCACCGGCGTGCCGTCGGACCACCTGGCGTCCGGCTGCAGGTGGATGACGACCTCCGACCGGTCCGGGGACATGCTCCAGCTCCTGGCGATGGCCGGGTAGAACTGGTTGGGATCGGTGGGGTCGTTCTTGGGCCACGCCAGCGCCATGCCGTTGTATCCCGAGAAGACCGATCCGACGGGGTTGAACGGGTTGATCGGCGCGCTCGCGTTGATCTGCTTGCTGCCGTCGATCGTGGTGTACACGCCGCCGCCCTGTTGGGCGGTGTCCGTCGTCCCGGTAGTGCCGCAGGCGGTGGCTGTGACGATCGACGCCAGAGCCACGATCGCCGCGAGTCGCTTCATGGGCTGCTCCTGGTTCCCGATTGCCTGGACAATACGGGCGCTCTCGCGATGCCGTCAATTTTTTCCACGGGCAGACGAGGCGATGGAGTTAATTTTTACCCGAGCCCGCTACCTGCGAAGATGTTGCGCGCCAGAGATCGGTGAATCGGTCAGACTCCGCCGGTGAGCCAGCGGGCCGCCGCCCGCGCGGAGGCCGTGGAGCTGCCGTGGGTGGCGAGGTACAGCCGCCCGGCGGGCGGCCCCGGCACCCCGGTCTCGACAACGACCGCGTCCGGGCGGGCACGCAGCGCCTCGTCGAGGAGGCGCCGCATCCAGGCGTGCCGTGCGGCGTCGTGGACGGCGATCACCAGGGGACGCCCCGTCTCGCTCAGATCCGGCAGGCGCCCGTCGTCGTCCACCTCGGCCGTCACCGTCCCGGGCAGGATCTCCTCGATCGCCTGACCGAGTTTCAGCGGGGTCGCGCGGCCGACGGCCTGGCTGGGCCGCGCCGCCAGGTGCACCACCAGCGGCGCCTTCGTCAGCGGCGCCGTCGCCTGCTCCGCCGGGGCCGCGCGCAGGGCCGCAGTCGCCGCCGCCAGGCCGAGGCCCTCGTCGGCGTCGCGGGCCACCGCAGCCCTGGCGCCGGCCTGCGCGTCGTACCACGCGGCCAGGTCCCGCACCCGGCCCGCCGCCTCGGCCAGGCGCTCCTCCGCCAGCCGTCCCTCGCGGACCGCGCCGCTGATCGCGTCGCGCAGCGCGTAGACGCTCTCCCCTCTGGCCGAGGACACCCCGACGCAGATCGCGTCGGCCCCGGCGGCCAGCGCACGCACCGCGATCTCCCCCGGCTCGTGCAGGGCGGCGACCGCGCGCATCTCGATCGCGTCGGTCACCACGAGCCCCTCGAACCCCATCTCCTGCCGCAGCAGGCCGGTCAGCACGGCCCGGCTCAGCGTCGCGGGGAGCTCGTCGACGGCGGGGACGAGCAGGTGGCCGCACATCACGGCGCGCACCCCGGCCGCGATGGCGGCACGGAACGGCGGCAGGTCGCGTCGTTCTATCACCTCGCGGGAGGCCCGTACGGCGGGCAGTGCCAGGTGGGAGTCGGTCACGGTGTCCCCATGACCGGGGAAGTGCTTGGCGCAGGCGGCCACCCCCGCGCTCTGCAGTCCCTCGATCCACGCGGCGCCGTGGCGGCCGACCTCCTCGGGGTCGGAGCCGAAGGAACGCACGCCGATGACGGGATTGCGGGGATCGGCGTTGACGTCCACTACAGGGGCGTAGTCGAGGGTGACGCCGGCGGCGGCGACCATCCGGCCGATCTGCCGCGCCACCCGGCGGGTCAGCGACTCGTCGCCCGCGACGCCCAGCGCCAGGTTGCCCGGCCAGGAGCTTCCCCTGGCCGCCTCCAGCCGGGTGACGGCGCCGCCCTCCTCGTCCACGGCGACGACCACGTCCGGCCGTTCCCTGCGCAGTTCGGCGACCAGGGCGGCCGTCCCGTCGAGGCCGGCGACGTTGCGGGCGAACAGGACCACGCCGCCCAGGCCCTCGCCGAGCGCCCGCCGCAGCCAGGCGGGCGGCTCCGTGCCCTCGAAACCGGGCTGGAGCACGGCCATCGCCATCCGGTCCAGCTCGCCGCCGCTCAGCCCCATGGGCCCCCCTGCTCGATCAGCACGCGGTGCGCCTCGGCGGCACGCGGGTCGCCGGGCAGGGCGGCCCGCACCGCGAGCGCGGCGGCGCCCGCCGCGTTGTCCCGGGCGCGCACCAGCACGGCCCGCCTGCCCAGCTCGGCCCGGACCAGATGGGCGAGCTCGGTCGGCTCGGTCAGCAGCGACCCCGCGAGCACCAGCGGCCCTCTGCCTCCCTGTGCTCCCCTCTCACGGGCGCCCTCCCCGGCCACGACCCGTGCCGTACGGCACAGCCTGCGGGCCGCCTCCGCGACGACACCGCGCGCCACCTCGTCGCCCTCGCGGGCGGCGACGTCCACCACGGGCGCGAGCGTGCCGAGCCAGGCGGGCCCCTGCTCGGCGACCCGCGCGTACACGGCCGCGACCAAGGCCTGGGCGAGCGCGGGCCCGTCGTCCTCGCCGGCCGCGCCCGGTCCCAGGACGGCCTCGGCCACCCGGGCGACCAGCACCGTGGGCGCGCCCCGGCCGTCGATCGCGTTCAGCGCCGCGGCGGCGGCCCGGCGGCCCAGCCACACGCCCGAGCCCTCGTCGCCCAGGAGCCAGCCGAGGCCGTCGGCCCGCCGCACGATTCGGCGGTCGCGGATGCGGGCGCCGATCGCGCCGGTGCCGGCCACCAGGACCGCGCCGTCCGGCTCGTCGGTGGCGCCGGTGAAGGCGACGAGCACGTCGGCGACCACCGCCGGGCGCCCGGCGAGCCCGGCCTCCCGCCAGGCCCGCTCCGCGGGCTCCGCGGCTCGGGCGGCTCCGGCCAGGCCGAACACGCCGCCGGCGACCCGCGCGGGGTCCAGGCCCTCCAGCGCGCCGAGGAGAGCGGCGCGCAGGTTGGCGGCCGGGTCGGGGACCGAGATCGCGTTGGCGCCGCCGGCCCGCCCCCGCCCGGCGATCTCGCCCGACTCGCTGACCACGACGCAGCGCGTGCTGGTGCCTCCCCCGTCCACGCCGACGAACAGAGCCCCCACGGCCGCTCCTTTGTAGATACCTTCCATCAACCTATAAGGCGATGGAAATCTTCTACAACGGCCGTCGGCCGGACGGGAAGCCCGATTATTTCTTGCTGTCGGTGAGATCGACGAGCGCGGTGGCCGCCCGGAAGAACTTGTTGCGCCCGAGGTCCCCGACGGTCTTGATGTGGAAGGCCTTCTTCAGCAGTTCCGCGTCCTCCGCGCTCACCCCGGCCAGGGCGTCCACCGGCGCCTTGATGATCTCTTCCAGGGTCTTGTCCTCGTACTCACGGTCGAGCAGCTTCGCCAGGTCGGCCGATACAGCCATGGTTCCCCCCATCGAACACGCCCCCGATACCTCTTGAAGTGCCCAAACGGCCCATTTCCTATGCCGCTCGCGCGCCCGCTCGGCACGCTAGGCGGCGATTCGCGGCCGCCCCGACCAGACCGGGACGGGCGCGCCGGGCACCTCGACGCGGGTGGTGAACAGCCGGCCCGAGTCCGGGTGGGCGCGGCGCCGGTCGTCGGTCAACTCCGCCGAGGCGGTGGTGATGACCAGGGTGCGCAGGTCCTCACCGGCGAAGGCGACGCTGGAGGTGTGCGGGGCGGGCACCGGGATGCGCTCGGTCAGGGTGGCGTCGGGGGCGTACCTGCGGACCTCGCCGATCTCCCACACGGCCACCCACAGGTGGCCTTCGGCGTCCAGGGCGATGCCGTCGGGCAGGCCGTCGTCCACCCGCAGGTGCACCCGCCGCCGCCCCGCCGCGCCGGTCGCCGGGTCGTAGTCGCGTACGAAGACGACATGGCGGTGGGTGTCGACGCTGTACATCGCGCGGCCGTCGGCCGACCAGGCCAGGCCGTTGGACAGGTACAGGTCGCCGTCGAGTTCGGTGAGCCGGCCGTCGGGCTCGACCCGGACGAGCGTCTCGCGCTGCGAGGGACCGTCCAGGGACATGGTCCCCACCAGGAGGCGGCCGGCCGGGTCGACGCCGGCGTCGTTGAGCCGCCGGCGCTGTCCGGCCGGGACGACGCGGGGCCCGTCCCACCGGGTGCCGTCGGGGTGCAGCACGACGAGGTGTTCCTGGGCGGCCACCAGGAAGGCGCCGTCGGCCGCGACCGCCACCGCGCCGACCATGGAGTCGAACTCGTGCCGGCCGGTCACCTCGATGCGGTCGCCGTCGAGACGGCCTTCGAGCACCGCTCCGGCGAGGATGTCGACCCACAGCAGGCGGTCCCGCGCGGCGTCCCACACCGGCCCTTCGGCCAGCCGGAACGTCTCGGTGGTCGCGGGGACCGGGGGGTTGGTCATCGTGGTTCTCCCAGGTGGCCGAGCAGGGCGCGGATGTCCTCGACGGCGTCGACCAAGGCCCGCAGGGGGGTTCGGTAGGTCAGGCCGCTGACGCTCAGCGCGCCCGAGGGAAGGACCGGCGAGGTCGCGTAGACCGGGACGGCGACGCAGTTGATGCCCACCTCGTTCTCCTGGTCGTCGACGGAGTAGCCCTGCGCGCGGATCGCCCGCAGTTCCTCGTGCAGTTCCTCGGCCGTGCACCGGGTGTGCGGGGTGCGGCGCACCAGTGGCTCGTCGCCGACCCACTCGGCGACGGCTTCGGGCGTGTCCAGCCGGTAGGCCAGCAGCAGCTTGCCGACGGCGGTGGCGTGCGCGGGGTTACGGCCGCCGATCGTGGAGGTCAGCCGGACGGCGCCGGTGGGCGGGTCCACCTTGGCCCGGTAGACGACCTCGCGGCCGTCGAGCACCGCGTAGTGCGCGGTCTCGCCGAACCGCGCCGCCAGCGTCTCCAGCAGCGGCCGGATGCGTACGTGCTCCGGGCGGGCCTCGTGGTGGGCGAAGGCCATCCGCAGGAACTCGTCGCCGAGCATGTAGTGACCGCGGGCGTCCTGGTCGGCCAGCCCGGCCCGGCGCAGCGCGCCCAGCGCGCGGTGCACGGTCGGCTTGGGGCTGCCGATGGCCCGGGTCAGCTCATCGAGTCCGACGCCGTCTGGGTAGCGGGACAGCTCCTTGAGGACGGCGAGGACGCGGTCGGAGCCCACCAGGCGGCCGTCGTCGGCTGGGGGTGTCACTTCACCGGTCATCTGCCTATCCTTCGCGGCATTCCAGGAATCAGATTAACGTGCCGATTAATGGAAGACGGCGGCCCCGTCCGGCACGGTTCAGGAGGCGGTGACCCGGTCGAGCAGTTCGAGCAGGTGGTGGTAGGTCTTCCCGGTGGCGCGGGTCATGCCGATCTCGCAGGTGCGGTTGACCGACGCGTGCGCGGTGAAGCCGCCCTCGGTCACCGAGGCGGCCTCGGCGCGGGTGGCGGAGGCGGTCAGTTCCGGGTGTAGCAGGCCGCGGTCGCCGGCGAAGGCGCAGCATTGCCATCCGTCCGGGACGACGACCTTTGTCGCCACCGCCTCGGCGACCTTGGTGACGGCGGTGTCGAGGCCGAGGC
>NZ_BOOF01000037.1 GCF_016863095.1 Microbispora siamensis
GGAGAGGCGCTGGAGGGAGAGGGCCTGCCGCCAGTGCTCGGCGGCCTGCGCCATGTCGCGGCTGAGGAGCTCGAAGAACCGGCTGGTCGTGTGCAGCCGCATGCCCACCGGCGTGCCGGTGCCGAGGACGCCCGCCCCACGCCGTGCGGTGTCCGCCCACAGTGCCATCGACCTGGCACTCTCCGACCAGGTGCGATACCACACGTCGACGTCTATGGTGTAACGCTCGCGCCGAACCTCACGTTCGCGGCCGACCAGGCCGCGCTGCTCGAGCCATCGGATGGCCTTGGAGATCGACGCCGGGCTCACGTGGAGGCGTTGGACCAGCTCCGCGGCGGTCAGGCTGGCTCCGTCGCTGACGAACAGCGCGGCGAACACCCTGGCCGTCAGCGGTGACATCCCCGTCTGGATCATCATGGCGGTGAAGTCCTCGGTGAACTCCTGGACCGTGCGGGCGTCCCGGTCGCCGTACGTGTCCGGGGGTTCGGGCTGCGAGACCGGCCGGCGACGGCGAGCCCGCCAGTTTGTCGCCTGCTGGGCGTGGTGGGCCCGATAGCCGTGCGGGCCGCCGTTGCGAGAGATCTCGCGGCTGACGGTGGACCTGGGCCGCCCCAACCGCCGGGCGATCTCCGCGTAGGTCAGCCCGTCCCCCAGCCCTTCGGCGATGCGGCGGCGGTCCTCGAAGCTCAGGCGGCTTCGTGCGGGCATCCGATCCTCCTCGTCGTTCGTCAGATCGTCCTGGTCGGCGACGGCCGAATGCAACAGGAGAGAACGTCCGGTGCATTCCGCGACAGCTCTTTGCACCAATCGAACGCCGTCCACCTGCGCATATACGAAGAGCTTGTTGCCGCGGCGCAAAAGGCGTCCGTAGCCTCCCCAGTCGTGAACGGCGTGACGCCCGTGCCGGCACGCCGCCCCACGGAGTCCCCGTCCGGGAGGTTTGATCATGAAGGTCGTACTCGTCACCGGAGCCTCGTCCGGCATCGGCAAGGCCACCGCGTTGGAACTCCTGCGGGCGGGTCACATCGTGTACGGTGCGGCCAGGCGGGTGCGGAACATGGGCGTCATCGCCGACGCCGGTGGGCACGTGCACTCGATGGACGCGCGCGAGCCCGCCGACCTGGAACGGGTCGTCCGCACCGTCATCGAGGAGCAGGGCCGGATCGACGTCCTGGTCAACAACGCCGGCACCGTGGTGCACGGCGCGGCCGAAGACGTCCCCCTGGAACTGGCGCGCGACCAGTTCGAGGTGAACCTCTTCGCACCGGCCAGGCTGGTCCAGCTCGTCCTGCCGCACATGCGCGAGCGGAGGTCGGGCACGATCGTCAACGTGTCGTCGATCGGCGGCGAGATCGCGTTGCCGCTCGGCTGCTGGTACTACGCCGCGAAACACGCTCTGGAGGCGTACTCCGACTCGTTGCGCATGGAGGTCGAGCAGTTCGGCGTCGAGGTCGTCATCATTCAGCCCGGGATCATCAAGACCGGGTTCGAGGATCACACGGCGCAGGACCTGCGGGAGATCTCCGGCGCGACCGCCTATGGGGCGATGGCCGAGGCCATGGCCAGGCGGAGCGAGACCCAACTCGGCGTGGACAGCCCGGCCTCCGATCCCGGCGTCGTGGCCGCGGCCATCCGCGAGGCCGTCGAAGCCGGTAAGCCCAAGACCCGCTACGCCGTCGGCTGGATGGCCGACAACCTGCTCGAACTCAACAGGACGCTGCCGGACCGCGAGTTCGACAAGCTCGTCACCGGCTCCCTCGGGTAGCCGGGCCCGGTGCGACGGCCTGAAAGGGAATCACGCCGCGTCTCGCGCCGAGGACGACAGCCGTGCCGCGAGCCAGCCGGTGACGAGTTCCCTGACCTGCGCGTCGATCGGCTCGCGCGCCTCACGCCGGTACGCGCGCAGCGACGGCGGTCCGGGCTGCCTGCGCAGGATGTGGCTGAGATCCGGGATCACGTGGGTTTCGATCGGTCCCGGCACCAGCTCCGCCATGCGGGCCAGATCCTCCGGGTTCACCTGGAGGTCCTTGTCCCCCGTGACGGCCAGCACCGGCGCCTGGATCCGGGCGAGATCTTCCGCGGGATCGTAGTCGAGGAACTCGCGGGTCCACCGGGCGTTCACCCGGACCCCGCCGATACGGGCGACGTCGGTCGTCGTACGGCGGATGCGCTCGTGGTTCTTCGTCACCTTGGCGACCAGGTCGGTGCGGGTGAGGCGCAGCACCGCGCGGACGAAGGCCGGCATGGTCGGCGCGAGGCGCGCGGCCTGCCAGCGCAGCGTCTCCGCGCCGCTCCTGGCGGTGCCGGCCAGCAGCACGACCGCCGCCACCGCGGGGTCGTGGGCGGCGAGGTACGTCGCGATGAGGGCGCCCTCGCTGTGCCCGGTCAGCGCCACGCGGCCGGGGTCGATCTCCGGACGTTCGCGCAGCGCGGCCAGCGCGGCTCCGGCGTCGTCCATGTTGTCGCGGAACCCTGCCGCCAGGAAACCGCCGGTGCTGGCCCCCACTCCCCGCTTGTCGTATCGGAGGGACGCGATCCCGGCGGCCGCGAACGCCTCCGCCAGCTGACGGGTCACCCCGAGGGGGAGGCGCCGATGGTCGGAGTCACGGTCGACCGGTCCCGAGCCGGGGACCAGCAGCACCGCGGGGAAGGGCCCGTCGCCGCCGGGCAGGGTCAGCGTGCCGGCGAGCCGCTCGCCGCCCGAGGCGAAGTCGAGGTCGATGTCGCGCATCGTGTCGATCCGTTTCAGGCGCCGGCGAGGGCGGCGACCACGGTGTGCGGGTCGTCCACGCCCAGCAGCAGAGAGGAGTAGCCGTGCCCGTCGAGGTGGATCCGCACCGCCGGCTGGCCGTCGCGCACGTCGACGAACTCCCTGCCGGACCGGCTGTGCCAGGTGCCGAGCTTGCGCCGGCCGGGCACGCCGAGGCCGGTGCGCACACCCCTGGCCGCGCCGAGCGCGTCGTCCACGATCTCGGCGGATCGGACCGCCGAGCGCGGGACGCGCAGGTCGGCACGCAGGGCGGCGGCCTTCTCCACGGCGGTGAGGCGGACTTCGACGGCGTCGGCGGTGACGGTCACGGTGCTCATGGCACTCCTCGCAGGTTGTCGCTTCGGTGAGGCCGATTGTTCTCGATTGTGAGAATGATGTCAAATGTGAGAACGTAGGACCATGACGACGGCCGAGTTGCTGCTGCACCCGATCCGGCTGCGCATCGTCCAGGCGCTCCTGGGCGAGCGGATGCTGACGACGGCCGACCTGCGCGCGGAGCTCCCCGACGTGCCGCCCGCGACCCTCTACCGGCAGGTCGCGGCGCTGGTCGAGGGCGAGGTTCTGGAGGTCGCGGCGGAGCGCAAGGTGCGGGGCACCTTCGAGCGGACCTACCGGCTGCGTACGGCCAACGCGAACGTCAGCGCCGAGGAGGCGGCCGGGCTGGGGACGGAGGAGCACCGTCAGGCCTTCATGACGTTCGTCGCGTCGCTGCTGGCCGACTTCGACCGCTACCTCACGCGCGACGACATCGACCTCGGCCGCGACGGCGTGGGCTTCCGGCAGGCGGCCATGTACCTCGACGACGAGGAGTTCCAGGACTTCCTGCGGGACCTGAGAGCGGTGCTCGTCCCGAGGCTCGCCAACCAGCCCGCGCCGGGCCGCACCCGGCGCATCCTGTCCACCATCGTCATGCCGTCCTGAAACGCCCGCGTCAAGCGCCCGCTCGGAGGAGGCGGCGTCCGAGGGCTTCGGCGGCCTCCCGCAGTTCGCGTGACCCGACGATGCGGAAGGGCGCCCGGATCGCCGTGAGCTGCCGGACGTACCAGTCCGGTTCGTCGGTGCTGCCCACCAGTCGCGTGCTGGTCGCGTCGATCGGCTCAAGGCGGCCCAGACTGCGCGGGATCCACTCGGCCGCGGCCTCGGCAGGCGCGCCGACGACGACCTCCACCTCGTGCCGCCACCCTGCCGACAAGTGGTCCTCCAGCATCTCCGCGGGGTCGAGATCGGCCGGAGGGACGGCGAGGACGTCGAGAACCTCGACGTCCGCCACCTTGTCCACCCGCAGCACCCGTCGGGCGTTCTTCGTGTGCGACCAGCACAGCAGATACCACCGGCCGCGGCGTACGACGACGGCCCACGGGTCGACCTCCATGACCCGCTCGTCACCGGGGCGGATGCGATATCCGAGCCGCAGCCGGCGGTTCGCGGCGCAGGCCTGGGCGAGGACGGCCGTGGTCTCCGGGTCGGGAGTCCTTGCCCCGGGCTCGGGGTGTCTCGTGCTCAGGCTCCGCACCGCCGCGGCCGGCCCGGCGACCGCCTCGGGAAGCACTCGCATGATCTTGCCGAGCGCGCCGCCCACGGGATCGGCCGGGTCCCCCGTGTTGTGGTGGCCGTCCAGCACGGCCATCACCAGCCCGAGCGCCTCGGCCGGCGTGAACATCAGGGGAGGCAGCCGTAGCCCCCGGCCATGCGGTATCCCCCGTAGGGGCCGCGTTCGGACTCGATCGGGATGCCGGCCTCGCGCAGGATGCCGACGTAACGCCGGGCCGCCCGCTCGGAGACGCCGAGCCGGACGGCCAGCCGTTGCGCCGTGATGCCGGGGCTGCTCTGGACCATTTCCAGGAGCAGGAGCGCCCGGGCGGTCGGGCTCTCGTCGTGCGTCATTCGGCAACCTCGTCGCATTCCGGAAGCAGATCGTCCGGAATGCACCGTAGCCTGTCCGCCATGACCGAAAACGTCCTTTATGAGCCGCCGGTGGCGGGCGACGAGATCGACACCTTGCTGGGCTCCCTGGACCGCCAGCGCCGGATATTCGCGTGGAAGTGCGGCAGGCGCTGGCCGAGGGCGGCCTCGGACGGCTCGCGGCGTACACCGGCTCACGCGGCGAGTCGCCCAGCCTCCGCCGCCTGCTGATCGACATGATCGAGGAGTACTCCCGCCACGTCGGGCACGCCGACCTCATCCGCGAGTCCGTCGACGGCCTGGTCGGAGAGGACCAGCCGGCGGAATGAGGCAGGACATCACCGAGCCGATTCCCCCCGATCGGCTCGTCATCGTCCCCGCCAACCGGGCGTCGTGGGACGACCTGCGGGCGATCTTCGGTACGACCGACTGCCATTGCCAGCGCTACAAGATCTTCACCTACCAGTGGGGCTCGGTCTCGGACGCCGAGCGTGCCGCGCGCCTGCGCGAGCAGACCGGCTGCGGAACCCCCGGAGCCCGGTCGACCAGCGGTCTCGTGGCCTATCTGGACGGTGAGCCGGTCGGGTGGTGCGCGGTCGAGCCCCGGACGGCCTACCCTCAGCTGACCCGCACCCGCGTCCCCTGGACCGGGCGGCAGGAGGACGAAACCGACGACAGCGTCTGGGCCGTGACCTGCTTCGTCACCCGCAGAGGCTTCCGCCGGCGCGGGGTGACGTACGCGCTCGCACGCGCCACGATCGACTTCGCCCGGAGGCGGGGAGCCCAGGCCCTGGAGGCATACCCGATGATCACCCGTCCGGGCGTCGAGATCACCTGGGGCGAACTGCACGTCGGCAGCCGCGACGTCTTCCTCGACGCGGGGTTCACCGAGGTGAGCAGGCCGACCCTCAGGCGAGCCGTCGTGCGGATCGACTTCTGACCGTCCCGCGGCGTACGGCGTGGTCGGGCCGTCAGTCGGAGATCGCGATGCGGAGGCGGCGGAAGCCGCGACCCTTGCTCTCGATCTTGGCGACCTTGATCCTGCCGATCTGCTTGGTCGACGCGACGTGCGTGCCCCCGTCGGCCTGGGTGTCGAGACCCACGATGTCGATGATCCGCACCTCGGGGATGTCCTCCGGCACGAGGTTCGTCGCGGTGCGGATGATGTCGGGGATCGCGAAGGCCTCCGCGCGCGGCAGCACGCGTACGTCGATCCGCCGGTCGGCGGCGATCTCGGCGTTGCACGCGTCCTCGACCGCCTCCTTGAAGCCGGGCGGCACCTCGGGGAGGTTGAAGTCCATCCGCGCGGTCATCGGCTCCATGTTCCCGCCGGTGACCAGGGCCCCGTAGTCGCGGAACACGACGCCGCACAGCACGTGCAGGCCCGAGTGGGTGCGCATGAGCGCGGAGCGCCGCTCGTCGGCGACCGCCGCCCGTACGACCGTGCCGGCGGGCGGGATCGGGTCGTCCGCCGCAGGGATGAGATAGAGGTCGTCCCCCTTGCGCACGCCCTCGATGCGGGTCTCGACGCCCTGCCACAGCAGCACGCCGTGGTCCGGCGGCTGGCCTCCGCCGCCCGGGTAGAAGGCCGATCGGTCCAGGACGATCCCGTCCGGCGTGGCCTCCAGCACGACGGCCTCGAAGGACCGCAGATCCTGGTCGGTCAGCTCCAGCCGCCTCGTCCGCCCGTGAAGATCGAACGTCACCTCACCGAGTTTATCCACGGCCCACGGACCGGGGCCCGTCCCGGGCGCGGGTCGTACGGTCCGCACCCGGGTGGTGTCATCGGTCAGGACCGGAATCGCCAGCCGGGCAGGCCGGGGATGGGTCCGGACGGCACGGGCCATGGGGCCCGGCGCAGCGTGGCCTCAGCGGGCGGTACCGCCGGGCAGCGGGTGCCCCGGGCCGGGAGCGTACGCGAGACCAGGTAGCGGTCGAACGCCCCGGTCGTGCAGTCCCCGCGCCCGTAGATGCCGTGTCCCCAGCCCTCGTAGGTGAGCAACACGCCCGCGCGGCCGATCTGCCCGGCGGTGCTCGCCGCCCAGGAGTAGGGAGTGGCCGGGTCGTGGACCGCGTTGCCCAGCAGCACCTGCGCGTTCGGGGCGACCCGAAGCCGATGCTGGGGATTGGGAATCGGCGTGGGCTGGCCGATGCAGGCGGCGATCATCGAGATCGCCAGCGGGCTGATCCGCATGTCCGGCGCGATCCTCGCCGCCCGGCTCAGGTGGGCGGCGTAGTCACGGAAGTCGCGCACCGGCAGGGAGTAGTCCTCGCAGAACACCTGCGCCGGATTCTCGATGACCTCGTCCTCCTGGCCGCGCGGCTCGACAGGCGGCGACACGGAGGGCCGGACGCCGGTGTCCAGGGCGACCAGCAACTCCGCGAGCCGCGACCAGGACGGTCCGTAGAAGGCGCCGAAGACCAGGGACAGCAGGGAGGCCCGGTTCAGGGAGATCGACGGGTCCCCGGGGAACGGCAGCTCACCCCGGTCGGCGCGGGCGATCAGGCCGGCCCACAGCGCCCGTACGTCCTTCCCGTGCAGCGCGCACGACTCGGTCCGGTCGCACCAGGAGACGAACTCGTCGAACGAGTCCTGCACCGTCGCGGTCTCGGTGTCGAGGAACGCCCCGGTGCCCAGGCTGTGGTCCATGTTGCTGTCGAGCGCCAGGGCCCGTACGCGGCCGGGGAAGCGCTCCGCGTAGAGCTGCCCGATGAGCGTGCCGTACGAGACCCCGTAGTAGGTCAGCTTCTCGTCACCGAGGGCGGCGCGGATGGCGTCGAGGTCGCGTACGACGCTGAGCGTGTCCACGTGGTCGAACAGCGGCCCGGTGCGCGCCCGGCAGTCCTCGCGCAACCGCTGGTTGTAGGCGACGAGAGCGGTGAAGTCGGCCTGGCTGCGCAGCGAGAGCGGGTCGGGCGCCTGGTAGGCGAGAGCGGTCGAGCAGATGACGGGGTGGCTGCGCGCGACGCCGCGCGGGTCGAAGCCGACGAGGTCGAAACGGCGGGTGATTTCCGCGCTGAAGGGAAGCCGGTTTCCGAGGACCGCGTCCACGCCCGATCCGCCGGGTCCGCCCGGATTGATGACCAGCGAACCCACCCTGGCCGCCGGGTCGGTCGCCTTGCGCCGGACGAGCGCGAGGTCGATGGTCGCGCCGCGGGGCCGGGCCCAGTCGATCGGCACGGCCAGCGTGCCGCAGTCCGCGGTGGGGTCGTCCGCGCAGGGTGTCCAGGTGACGGATGGGGTGGGCCCGCCTCTGCCCTGCTCGGCGGTGCCCGCGGCGACCGGCGAGAGGGGAAGCAGGGCGGCGATGAGGGAAGAGACGACGACGCTTAATCGCGCTCGTGCTCGCACACGGCCCTCCATTTGGGGATGACGACATGGAGCACCAATTGTGAGCAATTTATGTCAAACAGGAATCCGACCAGAGACGGAAAAACGTTTCATCAGTTCGGCGTACTCACGACCGATTCACCCGTTGTACGGCGAGCGTAATTCCTGGTCAGGCGACAGGACGGGAACGCACCGCGGCGAAGTTCCTGTCCCTCCGGTTGTCCCGCAGGTCGGTGAGCGCGGCGAAGTCGGGCTCGAAGGCGGCCAGGCGCCTGTTGCCGAGCCCGCGGAACAGCCCTCGGGAGGTCGCGGGGTTGGGATCGGCGAAGCCCGCCACCCCGCACCCCGTCCGCCCCCGGTACGCCGAGGGGTGCGCCCAATCGCTGATCGCCACGAACGCGGTCAACTCGTACGCCCGCGACACGGCCATGTGCCGCCAGAGGGAGCGCGCGATGGCGGGCGACGGCCGCTGGGTGACCGAGAACGCAGGGACGATCACGAGGTCGGGCCCGGACTCGGCGGCGAGCGAGTCGAAATACCAGAAGTCCGCGCACAACAGGACGAGCAACCGACGGCCGCCGACCTCGACGGCACGCGGACGGCTGCCGCCGAGGACTCCGGCGGCCCGCTCGTCGCCGTACGGATTGAGCTTCTCGTAGTCCGCGACCACCGATCCACCGGGGTCGGCGACGACTCCGCGGTTGACCGTGCCGGAGCCGGACGCGCAGTGGTGCGATCCGCCGACGACCCAGCTGCCCAGCGACCGGGCGAGCCCTTCGACCCGCCGCCGATACCGCCGGTCGCCGAGCTCCGCGCCGGCCAGTTCGGGCAGCACCACGACGTCATCCGGACCGAACCGGATGCGCGACCGCTCGGCGTCGCGCAGCACCGCGTCGAAGTTCCGGTCGCCGTCAGAGTGCCATTCCGCAGGCTGTGTCACCACGACTCGCACGAACACCTCCACGTCGGCCCGTAGATCTCGAAACTACGCCGAAACGGCAGGCGCGGCCCTCCTCGGGTGGTGGGCCCCGGGAGCGATGCCGGCCCTCAGCCGGCTGGTGTTCCGTACCGTGCTGCGAAACCGCGCTGCGAAACCGTGCTGCGAAACCGTGTTGCGAACCCACACCGGCCCAGGCCGAGGCGACGGCAGCGTGAACGCCCAGGCTGTGACCGGGACGGAGACGGGCAGCCGTCGCGCCGCTTCACCTGGCGGGTTCCTCGACCTCGGCGGTGCTGTCCGCGCGGGCCGGGAGGAGCACGGCGGTGACGACCACGGCCAAAGACAGCACTGCGCCGATGATGAAGGCCAGCCGCATGCCCTCGAGGTTGGCGAGCACCTCCGCGGTTCCCGCGGATTTCAGTGCCTCGGCTCGCGCGCTCATCACGGTGATCACGAGCGCGGTGCCGAAGGCCGCGGCGACCTGCTGCAGCGTGCTCAGGATCGAGCTGCCGTGGGAGTAGAGCCGTGGAGGAACCGCTCCGAGCCCGAGGGTGAACACCGGGGTGAAGGCCGCGGCCAGACTCACCATCAGCAACGCGTGCAGACCCAGGAGCTGCCAGTAGGGCATGGTCATCGTGACCTGTGTGAAGCCGGCGAGCGCGAGGGTGATCCCGACCGCGCCGGGAATGACCAGGACCCGGCCGCCGAAACGGTCGAACAGGCGGCCGACGGCCGGGCCGAGCAGCCCCATCGCGAGGCCGCCCGGCATCACGAGGAGTCCGGTCTCCAGGGGGCTGAGCTCACGGACGTTCTGCAGGTACAGCGGCAGCAGGATCATCGAACCGAGCATCGCCATGAAGGCAACCGACATCAGGATCAGCGCGACCGTGTAGGTGCGGTGGCGCAGGGTGCGCAGGTCCATCAGCGGCACGCCGCGCTTCTGCAGCGACAACTGGCGGACGACGAAGACGACGATGGCGACCAGGCCCGCTGCGACGACTGCGGCGGCAACGCGGACGTCACCGCCCTCGAACCGGCTGAGCCCGTAGACCAGGCCGCCGAAGCCGCCGGCAGCGGTCACCACGCTCAACCAGTCGATGGTGCTGACCTGCGGCTCTCCCACATTCTTGAGCTGCTTCAGGCCGCGCCAGGTGATCAGCGCGGCGATGGGGAGCACCACGGCGAACAGCAGCCGCCAGGACCCGAGCTGGAGGATCAACCCCGAGACCGCCGGGCCCATCGCGGGCGCGACCGAGATGGCCAGGCTGACGTTGCCCATCACGCGGCCCCGATCCGCCTCGGGCACTACCTGCATCAATGTGGTCATCAGCAGCGGCATCATCACGGCGGTCCCGGACGCCTGGATGATCCGGGCGCCCAGCAATACCTCGAACGACGGCGCGACGGCGGCCAACGCCGTGCCGAGCAGGAACAGACCCATCGCGGTGGCGTACGCGCGACGGGTGGACACCCGCTGCAGGAACCATCCGGTGATCGGGATGACGGCGGCCATGGTCAGCATGAAGGCGGTCGAGAGCCACTGCGCGGTCTGCTCGGTGATGTGCAGAGCACCCATCAGCCGGGGGATCGCATTGATCATGATCGTCTCGTTGAGGACGACCACGAACGTGGCGAGCACCAGCAGCCGAATCACGGGCGGGGTGCCGGGGGTGCTCTTCGAAACGGCCGTCACGGCTTTGACAGGGGAATCGGATTGGGTGATGGTCACGGCACCTCGATCAGTGTTGTCGGGACATGACGAGGCCCTTGCCGGCCCCAGCCTTGGGTCTCCCAAGAAGTTGTGGTCGTAGAAAGCCTGACAGGCGCCACCGACAAAACTCGTCGTCCTCAGCCAGCATTCCGGCAAGCGACCCGAAATGTCACTTGGTTTTCACCGGCGGAGGATTCACCGCATACGGCCACACATGGCAGTGAGCCCGAGGCTCAGCCGCAGATGCCGCAAGAAGATCACCATATGCTCCCGCCGGCGTCTCCTCTACAAGATCTCCGCCTCCCGAGCCTCTTCCACGTACTCGGCCAAGACGCTGCAGCGGTCCTGCCGACAACGCCACCTCGCACGACCACCTTCCCCACACGGAGTCGCCGAAAAGTTTCGGAACAAGCACCCCTTGCTTCGCAGCATGATGGAGGCCGAGTCTCGCCTCTCACCCCATGAAACCCGCGCTGCCCGCGAACTCGCTGGTGGTTGTGACTCTTGACGTACAACAAACAGGTTCCTATGGTCGGCATTGCTTTCGCAACACTGCCGAAACTTTCGGGCAGTCTTGTCGTCCGAAGAGGAGTAGTCGTGGTCAATCGAAGCCGACGCCCACGCCGGCCACGTCTTCTCTCAGTCCCACTGGCCGCCATAGGGCTGGTGCTGGGCATGGCGCATCCAGTCCTGGCGGACAACCCGATCCCCACGGTCGTCGACTCGACCCGCAGCGGTGGGCTGTCGGTCGGCTTCACCTTCGACGACGGCCCGAACCCGCCCGACACGCTGCGCCTGCTCGACGTGCTGCGCGAGCACCACGTGAAAGCGGTCTTCTGCCTCTGGGGCGATCACGTACGGCGGCATCCGGAGATCGTCCGGCAGATCGTCGCCGACCGCCACACGTTGTGCAACCACAGCATGCACCACGACGACATGGCGACCTGGTCGGCGGAGCAGATCCGCGCCGATCTCCTGGAGACGAGCGCCGCCATCCGCGCAGCGGTGCCGGGGGCGCACATCCCGTACTTCCGAGCCCCGTACGGCAGTTGGGGGCAGACACCGACCGTCGCGGCCGATCTCGGCATGCAGGCGCTGGGCTGGCGCATGGCCATCGGCGACTGGGATCCGCCGGGCACCGCAGAGCTGATCCGCCGCCTGCGAGAAGGAATCACGCCGGGCGCGGTGGTCCTGATGCACGACGGCGGCGGGGACCGGAGCCAGACCGTCGACGCCGTCGACGCCGTCATCCCCGCGCTGCGGTCGGAGGGATGGCACCTGTCGCTGCCCGCCCGCCGGGGCTGACCTGAACGCACCACCATCACCTGAACGCACCACCCATCACCCCCCGTTTCCCCCCAACCCGAGGAGTTCCTTTGCTTCGTCCCGCACTGTCCATCGGCCTCGTGAGCGCCACGGTCCTGCTGGGCGGGATGGCTCTCACCGGCTCGGCCTCGGCCGAACCCGGCGCCGCCCCCGCACAGTCCCAGGCCGCCAGGTACCCCGCGGACTCGCTGCGTGCCCTCGGCGACCGGGTCGGTCTGCGTATCGGCACCGCCGTGAACACGGACGAACTCGGCAGCAACGCCGACTACACCCGGATCACGGCCGAGCAGTTCTCCAGCGTCACTCCCGAGAACGTGATGAAGTGGCAACTGGTGGAGCCCACCCGCGGCACGTACGACTGGGCTGCCGCCGACCGGCTGGTCGCCTTCGCGAAGAAGAACAAGCAGCTGGTCCGCGGCCACACGCTGGTGTGGCACAGCCAGCTCCCCACCTGGCTCTCCTCCGACGGCTACACCACCACGCTGTCCAACGACGAGCTGAAGGCCCTGCTGAAGAAGCACATCCAGGATCAGGTGAAGCACTTCAAGGGCGACATCTGGCAGTGGGACGTGGTCAACGAGGCGTTCGACGACGACGGGCAGCCCCGCCAGACCATCTGGTACAAGGCGTGGGGCGGTCTCGGCTACATCGCCGACGCCTTCCGCTGGGCCCACGAGGCCGACCCCAAGGCCCTGCTGTTCTACAACGACTACAACCTCGAGTTCACCGGGGTGAAGAGCAACGCCGTCTACGACCTCGTCCGGTCCCTGAAGGCGCAGCGTGTGCCCATCGACGGCGTCGGCTTCCAGGGTCACCTGGACACCCAGTACGGCTTCCCGGACCTGCAGAACAACCTGCAGCGCTTCGCGGACCTCGGCCTGAAGGTGGCCGAGACCGAGGTGGACGTCCGCACGTTCACGCAGGCCCCGCCGAACGAGAACACCCCGACCAACCCGCTGGCCGGGTACGCCCAGGAGAGCTACTGGTCCCGCGCCCTGAAGGCGTGTCTCGCCGTGCGCGAGTGCATCTCGTTCACCCCCTGGGGATTCGGCGACACGTATTCCTGGATCCCCGGCTGGTTCGACAACCCGCAGGAGGGCGCCGCCCTGCTGTATGACGGGAACCTGCAGCCCAAGTCGCAGTACTACGTGCTCCAGCAGGACCTGGCACTCGCCGCGGGCGCGCCGCACCGCTCCGGCCCGGGCGCCGGCCACAACTGACCGTACCGACACGCATGGGGGCCGCACTCCGTGAGTGCGGCCCCATTGCCGCACTCATGGAGTGCGGCGGCGTTTTTCCTCGTCCACGATGTGCCCCTGCACTGCCGTCGCCTGGACAGGGCTATCGGGAAGAGCACAAGATCTATAGCTTTGATCGGGTGGCCACTTCCCCTCTGCGGCTCCGCGTAGGCCCGTCCGTCCTGGCGAAGACCACTGTCCCGGTGGCCACTCTTCTCGTCATCCTCTACCTGGCCATATCCGCGGTCACGCTCGTACGGTCATCGACATTCCAGCAAGCCTTGCATGGGCCGGTCCTCTGCGAGTTCATTCCGGAAGATGCTCCGCCGAGCCAGCAGGAGGAAATAAGGGACTATCTGGGCTGCGGGCCTTCGCCCGCGCTAGTCCTGTTCGCAGGTACCGCGTTGATCGCGCTCTTTCCCGTGTTCGCGATGACCTACGTGAGTGTGCGGGTATTGCGCTTTCGCGTCGACCTCTTCGGCACGGTGCTCGTCATCCAAGGGGCCCTGAAGGCCAAGCGATTCGACCTGTCCACGGCGTACGTGCGCCTGGACGCCACGATCGGCCGGCGCATCCCCTACCTGCAGATAGTGGAGTCTGCCTCTGCCAGCGGGCGGCTGTACCTTCGCGATGTCCATACCCCACTGATGCCTCCCGATGATCTCCTTGCCATCGCGGAGGCAATCGAGTCCGGTAGCCGACCTGAGCCCTTCGCCGGCCAGGCAATCCAGACGGCCATGACCCTCCGTCGCCTGGCCGCCGATCCGCTCGCCCGCTTGATCACATGAGACCGGCGAGACAGCGAGGAAGCCCACCCACCGCGAGCGGCTCACCATCGGCCGGGGGCTGCTCTTGGTGGCCTACGGCTAGGCATGGCTGGAACGAGCAACGGCGTCTGAACCGAGCGAAACCGCTGGTCAGACGCCGTTTTTGCTGGTTGAGCGGAGAGCGTGGGATTCGAACCCACGAGACCGGTCACCCGGCCTAGCGGTTTTCAAGACCGCCGCCATCGTCCACTAGGCGAGCTCTCCCCGGGCGCCCCACGCTGGAGCGCCACGCAGCAGCCTAGTCTCTCACTCCTCGGCGCGTGACCGCGACCGCGAAAGAGATCATCCCGCCTCCGCGATAACTCACAGGTGGTCCGGGATCTCCGAGAACCTGGGCTCGGCCAGCGCCTGCGGCCCGGCGAAGCCGTCGCCCACGGAGGCGGCCAGGCGGAGGTAGGCGTCCCGGGTGGCCTGCTGGAGGCGGTCCAGGTCGATCTCCGCGCCCTCCTCCAGGTGGGCGTCGTACGGCACGCGGACCACCGTGCGGCAGCGGGCGGCGAAGTGGGCCTCCAGCTTGTCGAGGTCCACCGTGGACTTCGACCGGGGCCGTACGCTGCACAGCACCACGGTGGCGGCCCGGACGAGGTCGCCGTAGTGGTGCGCCTCCAGCCAGTCCAGCGTCGCCGAGGCCGCCCGGGCGCCGTCCACGGACGGCGAGCTGACCAGCACGATCTGGTCGGCCATGCCGAGCACACCCGACATGGCGGAGTGCAGGAGACCGGTGCCGCAGTCGGTGATGCAGATGGAGTAGAAGTTCTCCAGCACGTTCGCCACCGCGTGGTAGTCCTTGGCGCTGAAGGCCTCCGACACCGACGGGTCGCGGTCCGACGCCAGGATCTCCAGCCGCGAGGGCGTCTGGGAGGTGAAGGCCCGGATGTCCACGTACCGCTTGATCTGCGCGCGCTCGTTCAGCAGGTCGCGTACGGTGGCCGAGGTCTCCAGCTCGACCTTGTCGGAGAGCGTTCCACGGTCGGGGTTGGCGTCCACCGCGATGACACGGTCGCCGCGCACCTGCGCGAGCGTGGCGCCGAGTCCGACGGTCGTCGTGGTCTTGCCCACCCCGCCCTTGAGGCTGAGGACGGCGACCCGGTGGTGGCCGGTGGCGACGGGCGTGCGGGCGCGCTGCACGAGTTCACGGCGCCGCCGCACCTCCGGGGCCTCACCCGGCTTGATCAGCCCGGCGGACGCCTTGTAGACCAGCCGCCGCCAGCCCGTCGCGGGAGCGTTCCTCCGTCCCCGCAGCAGGGTGACCGGGTCGAGGCTGTCGGCGGTCGGCTTCGACCCCGCCGACCTCCCGGTCGTACGCGCGGGCGAACTGAAGGCCGAGACGGGGGGAGCCGGTCGGCGCGGGGGCTGGTAGGCCTCCCGCTCCGTCACCGCGTCCCGTTCCACAGCGGACGTCTGGTCCGGTGCGGGGCTCGGCGCCGACGCGCGCTCGGGCGCGGGTTGAGGTGCGGCGGGTGCGGGCGCTGGCGCGAGTTGAGGTGCGGGTGCGGCCGCCGGCGGGGGCGTCGGCGCCGCGATCGGACCCGGCTCGTACGGCTTGCGCTCCTCGGCGGCCAAGTCCTCCCGTAGCGAGCCGGTGAAGCGGTCGTCCGTGAAGTCCGGCGCGGTCTCGGCCCGTGGGGTGGCGAACGGAGACGGGATCTCCGGCGGCGCGGGCGGCTCCTCCGGCTCGGCGGGGGAGGCGGGGGCGGAGGGTTCCTGCTGGGCGGCCGGCACCGGCACGGCCGGCTCCAGCCAGCCACGCAGCGGCTCCCTCGTCGAGCCGGACGCCGGGGAGGCGAAGGGCTTGACCGACTCGCTGCCGGAGAACGCACCGATGTTCTTGTAGGCGTCGGTGTCCGCCGGGGAGCCGGGGAAGGCGCCGCCGGGAGCCCGTTCGCCGAACAGAGGGGTGGTGAAGGACGAGGGACCGCTCAGGCCGCCCGGCGGCGTGGTGGGGCGTCCCTCGTCCTCCGGCGACTCCTGGTCGTCGCCCGAGGCCCCCTCGGGGGACTCCGATCCCGCACCGGACGAGGCACCGAAAGACCCCGGGAAGGACGACTCCACAGAACGATCCGACGGCGCGCCGAAAGAACCGAGAGGCGAATCGAACGGCGGGGCGCTCACCGGCCCGGTCGCCGTGGCGGATTCCTCGCCCTTCGTCTCCGGCGGTGCGCCGAACGCGCTGGGCGACTCGGCCGGCGACGGGTCCTCACGCTCCTCAGAGGGCGAGGACTCGGGCCTGGTCACGAAGGCCGTCGTGTCGCCGAAGGCCGCCGTGTCACCCACGTTCGTCGTGTCGCCGAAGTTCGTGTCGGAGAAGTTCGTCTCGCCGTACGCCGAGTCGGCGCCATACCCGGACCCAAATCCGGACTTTTCGCTACTTTCGTACCCAAAACCCTCGGAATAGCCTGCGCCGAAGAGGGGCTCGCGGACGGGGCCGGTGGACGACGCCTCCGAAGCGTCCTCCTGTACCGGAGCGCCGTACGCGGAGCCGGTCGCGCTGTCGGCCGTGCCGCGGAGCAGACCGCCGGACGCGGGCTCGGCCGGGACGAGGCTCCAGGGGTCGGCGGGGTACGGCGAGGCGGGCTCGGGGTCGGCGGGTGGCGGCGGTGGAGAGGCGAGCGTGGCGGAGGTGACCGCGCTGACCGCTATCTCCACCTCGTCGGGCATTTCCTTGATCGCGTCAAGCCATGCCAGCTGGTCCTCGAGAGAATGGGGATCCTCACGATCATGTCTCGCCACCGTGTACCCCCTCGGGCTGGGCTAATGGGGTAGCAAACACATTGCAGATTAGCGCCACGTAATACGGTGAATGCGGGCAACCGCCGAGTTCTCCGTCACGCTACTTTAGGTCACATGCGTGCGATCGTGATTTCCGAACCCGGCGGACCTGAGGTTTTGGCCTGGCAGGAAGTGCCCGACCCGCGTCCCGGCGCAGGTGAGGTGGTCATCGAGGTCGCCGCCTCGGCCGTCAACCGGGCGGACCTGCTCCAGCGTCGCGGCTTCTATCCGCCGCCGCCCGGAGCCTCCGAGATTCCCGGACTCGAATGCTCGGGAACGATCATCGAAGTCGGCGAGAACGTCCCGCATCTCGCCCCCGGCGACCGGGTCTGCGCCCTGCTGGCCGGCGGCGGATACGCCGAACGGGTGGCGGTCCCCTGGCAGCAGGTGATGCCGGTGCCGGAGGGCGTCACGCTGGACGAGGCCGCCGGCCTGCCCGAGGTCGCCTGCACGGTGTGGTCGAACGTCTTCATGACCGCCCGCCTGCGCAAGGGCGAGACCCTGCTCGTCCACGGCGGCGCGAGCGGCATCGGCACCATGGCCGTCCAGCTCGCCAAGGCGTACGGCTCCCACGTGCTCGTGACGGCCGGATCGGCGGACAAGCTCGCACGCTGCCGCGAACTCGGCGCGGACGAGGGCGTGAACTACCGCGAGGAGGACTTCGCCGAGCGGTTCGAGGGCCGGGCCGACGTCATCCTCGACATCGTCGGCGCGAAGTATCTGCCCGGGAACCTCCGTGCCCTCGCCACCGGCGGCCGCCTGGTCGTCATCGGCATGCAGGGCGGCGCGAAGGGCGAGCTCGACCTCGGCACGCTGCTCGCCAAGCGGGCCGCGGTCCACGCGACCGGGCTGCGCAACCGCCCGGTGGACGACAAGGGCGTGATCTGCCGCGGCGTTGTGGACAACGTGTGGCCGCTCGTCGCCGCCGGGGCCGTACGGCCCGTGGTGCACGAGCGGATCCCCCTCGACCAGGCCGCCCGCGCCCACCGGATGCTCGAAGAGGGCGAACACATCGGAAAGCTCCTGCTGGTCAGGTGAGTTAGGTTGGATCGGGTGAGCACGGTGTGGCCCAGCGGAGCGAATCAGGAGTTGTAAGCGATCGATGAACGCAGACGAGAGCACGCCGCAGATCGTGGTCGTGGGGCCGCAGGGCCTTTCGGTCTCCGGCGGCAACGGTAAGGGCGAGCACGAGGAGCGGTCCGTCGCCGACCTGGTGGAGCAGCCCGCCAAGGTGATGCGGATCGGCAGCATGATCCGCCAGCTGTTGGAGGAGGTGCGGGCGGCTCCCCTCGACGAAGCCAGCCGCAAGCGGCTCAAGGACATCCACCAGAGCTCCATCAAGGAGCTCGAGGAGGGCCTGGCCCCCGAACTGGTGGAGGAGCTGGAACGGCTGTCCCTGCCGTTCAGCGACGAGAGCGAGACCCCGCCGAGCGACGCGGAGCTGAGAGTCGCGCACGCCCAGCTCGTCGGCTGGCTGGAGGGCCTGTTCCACGGCATCCAGACCACGCTGTTCGCCCAGCAGATGGCCGCGCGGGCGCAGTTGGAGCAGATGCGCCGCGCACTCCCCGGCGGCATGGGCCAGGCCGCGCAGGACGACCAGGGCCACCGCGCGGGCGGCCCCTACCTGTAGAACCCCACCTACCCGCTGACTCGGAACAGGGTCTCGAGCACGACCGCCACACCGTCGTCGTTGTTGGCCGCCGTCACGTGATCGACGGCGGCCAGCACGTCGGGGTGGGCGTTCGCCACCGCGTACGACGTGCCGGCCCAGGTCAGCATCGGCAGGTCGTTCGGCATGTCGCCGAAGGCGACCACCTCCGCGGGCTTGATCCCCCGCTCCTCGGCCAGTGTGGCCAGCGCCGTGGCCTTCGTCACGCCGTACGCGCTCATCTCGATCAACGCCCGCCCGCTGGAGTGGGTCGGGGTCACGATGTCGCCGACGATCTCCAGCACGCCGCGGTGCAACTCGTCGGGGTCCATCGAGGGGTGCTGCGCGAGCAGCTTGGCGCACGGCCGGGAGGTCAGCGCCGCGATGGCGACCATCCGGCCATAGGACAGCTCCCGGGCGTCCCAGCGCCCGAGCGCATAGTCGGACTCGTGCGCGAAGCCACCCTCGTACTCGACCGAGAACGTGAGATCGGGCACATTCCGCCGCAGCCGGGTGACGCACTCTTCGAGGACGTCGGGGTCGATCAGGTGCGACTCGACGATCTCCTCGGTGTGGAGGTCGTACACGAGCGCGCCGTTCGCGCAGATGGCCAGCCCGCGGTGCCGTACGGCTCCCGCGACGGTGTGCATCCACCGGGGCGGCCGCCCGGTCACGAAGACGAGGGTGCCGCCGGCATCCTCCACCCGGGCGAAGGCGGCGGCGGTACGTGGAGAGACTGTTCCGTCGGTGCGCAGAGCGGTGCCGTCGAGGTCCGTGGCGACGAGGCGGGGGCAGGTCATGACAGGTTCCAGTGTGCACCGAGATAGGCCGTGCCATGCCCTCGGCCACACCCGGGGCGAGAAATCTCCTCCGGACGTGGAACACCAACGGGCTACATAGTGTTAGATGTGAAGGCGTTGTATTAGCTGTTCCCGTAGCGAAAACCAGTTTGACTGTATGAGCCACCCGGGGAGCTGTGCGACACACCCGGGGTCCACGAGGTGTGGTCCCCAAGATTCACTTCCTTAGGGAGAGCAGTAATGGCTCAGGGAACCGTCAAGTGGTTCAACGCTGAGAAGGGCTTCGGCTTCATCGCACCGGACGGCGGCGAGCCCGACGTGTTCGTGCACTTCTCCGCGATCACGGGCAGCGGCTACCGCAACCTCGAGGACGGCCAGCGGGTCGAGTTCGAGGTCATCGCCGGTCCGAAGGGCCCGCAGGCGTCGAACGTCCGTGGCCTCTGACCTGACGTGACGAAGGCGGGGCTCGCGTCGGCGAGCCCCGCCTTTTGCGTACCCGGGGGCGCCCCGGCCGTCAGCGCCGCGGCGACCCCTTGGAAGGCCTCCGCGCATGAAAGTTTCACGCGCGGGGGCCTTCTTCGCACTCGGCGCTCCTCCAAACCGAGAGATTTACATCACATCTGACGCCCCTGCTGTCAAAGGTGCAGATCCCACTTTTCAGGGACATCCGAGGCTTCCGACCGCACGACGCCGCGCCAGGGAACCCGGCCGCCGCAGGAACCGCCCGGACACACACGAAGACCTCCGTACGCGGTGGGCGGCACCACGCCGGAGGTCCTCGATGGAGGCCGGTAGGTCTACCGGGACAGCGGCTCCAGGACGTCGAGCCCGACGTACGGCCGCAGCGCCTTGGGGACGACCACCGAGCCGTCGGCCTGCTGGTGGTTCTCCAGGATCGCCACGATCCAGCGGGTGGTCGCGAGCGTGCCGTTGAGCGTCGCCACGTGGTGCGGCTTGCCGTCCTCGTCCTTGTAGCGCACCTTCAGGCGGCGAGCCTGGAAGTCGGTGCAGTTGGAGGTCGAGGTGAGCTCGCGGTAGCGGCCCTGCGAGGGGATCCACGCCTCGCAGTCGTACTTGCGGGCCGCCGAGGTGCCGAGGTCGCCCGCCGCCGTGTCGATGACGCGGTACGGCAGCTCCACCTTCTCGAGCATCTCCTTCTCCCAGGCGAGCAGCCGCAGGTGCTCCTCGTGGGAGTCCTCCGGCCGGCAGTAGGAGAACATCTCGACCTTGTCGAACTGGTGCACCCGGATGATGCCCCGGGTGTCCTTGCCGTACGACCCGGCCTCGCGGCGGAAACAGGACGACCAGCCGGCGTAGCGCAGCGGCAGCGCGCGGGGGTCGAGGATCTCGTCGGAGTGGTAGGCCGCCAGCGGCACCTCGGAGGTGCCCACCAGGTAGAGGTCGTCCTCGGGCAGGCGGTAGATCTCCTTGTCGTGGGCGACGTGGAAGCCGGTGCCCTGCATCGACTCCGGCTTCACGAGCACAGGCGTGATCATCGGCGTGAAGCCCGCCTCGATCGCCTGCTGCATCGCCATGTTGAGCAGCCCGAGCTGAAGCCGCGCGCCGACACCCGTCAGGAAGAAGAACCGGGCGCCCGAGACCTTCGCGCCGCGCTCGATGTCGATCGCGCCGAGCAGCTCGCCCAGCTCGACGTGGTCGCGGGGCTGGAAGTCGAAGACCGGCTTCTCGCCGATCTCCTCCAGCACCACGTAGTCGTCCTCGCCGCCGGGGGGCGCGCCCTCCTCGACGATGTTCGGCACGGTCATGAGCAGCTCGTCGAGCTCGCTCGCCAGCGCGGCGGCCTCGGTCTCGGCCGCCTTCACCTGCGCGGCCAGCTCCTTCGCGCGGTCGAGCAGCGACTGGCGCTCGTCTCCGGACGCGCGGGACACCGACTTGCCGATGCTCTTCTGCTCGGCGCGCAGCGACTCGAAGTTGTTGAGCGCGGCACGGCGGCGCTCGTCGAGCGACAGCAGGGTCTCCACGACCGAGTCGTCCTCGCCGCGGACGCGCTGCGACGCCCGGAGCCGGTCAGGGTCCTCACGAAGGGTTCGCAGGTCAATCACGGCTCAAAGGCTACCGGAGCCGGTGCGGCTCCCGCCCGTCAAGCGAGACCGGCGCGGATCTTTCCGAGCCATTCGGCGGCCTCGGCGAAGTCCGTGTCGGTCGTACCCTCCTTGATCTGCGTCGGAACCCGGTCGGCCCGCGGATAGCTGCCGAGGAAACGCAGGTCGTCGCAGAGCCGGTGGAGGCCGGCGACGGCCTCTCCGACCCGGGCGTCGGCGATGTGACCCTCGAAGTCGAAGTGGAAGAAGTAGCGGCCGATGCCGTCCCCGGTGGGACGCGACTCGATGCGGGTCAGGTTGACCCCGCGCACCGCGAACTCGCTCAGCATCTCCAGCAGCGCGCCCGGGTGGTCGTCGCGGAGGAAGGCCACGAGCGAGGTGCGGTCGGCGCCGGTGGGCTCGGGCAGCCGCCCGGGCCGGTTCACCTTGATGAACCGGGTGACGGTGTCGGAGCGGTCGCCGATGTTCGAGGCGATCGCGTCGAGCCCGTAGTACTCCCCGGCGATGGCCGGGCTGATCGCCGCGTCGTACGGAGACTCGGGAGAGGCGACCTCCTGGGCGGCGGCGGCCGTCGACGAGGCCGCGATCACCACGGCGCCGGGCATCTCACGCTCGATGAACCCGCGGCACTGGGTGTGGGCCGCCGGGTGGGTGATGACCCGCTTGATCTGGGCCAGTTCGGTGCCGGGCCGCACCAGCAGGGAGAACTCGACCGGGAGCAGCAGCTCACCGGTGATGTGGAGCGGCCTTCCCCCGGCCAGCTCGTCGAGGGTCTGGGTGATCGCCCCCTCCACCGAGTTCTCCAGCGGGACCACCGCGCCGTCCGCCGCGCCGTCACGGGCGGCGTCGAGCGCGACTCCGACGTTGGCGCAGGGCAGGCGCTCGGCATCCGGCTCCAGGAGTCGCAGGGCCGCCTCACAGAAGGTGCCCTGAGGCCCCAGGTACGCGAGCTTCGACATGTCCTCAAGGGTATCCGCAGGTAGGTGTGGCGGGCATGCGGAGACACTCCTGTGGAAAACACCTAGGTCCGGCTCGTCCTGTGGACAAGCCCGCTCATCCTGTGGACAACCGCCCGGTCACGTGGCCGCGGCGGGAACGGCGACAGCGGCCCGCCGCCGGGGCAACCAGGAGCCGAGGAGCCAGACGAGGCCGATGGCGCCGAGCCCGAACGCGTTCTGCACGATCTTCCCCGCGACCGGGCTGAGCACGGGGATCTCCAGCGCCTTGAGGGTCACTCCCCACCACGGGATGGGCAGCACGTAGTAGAGCCACACGCCCGCCGCGACCAGCAGCCGGACCCGGTCGCGGCCCGACCCGGCGAGGGCCGCGAGCACGACCACGACCCAGGCGATGTGGTGGATCCAGGCCACCGGCGACAGCAGCACCGCCATCAGCCCCGTCAGCGCCACCGCGGTCGTCACGTCGCCGTCCAGGTACGCCCGCCGGGCGCGGCGGAAGCCGTACCAGCCGATCACGGCGACGGCGGCGAGCCAGAGCACCGTGGTCAGCCAGCCGGGCAGGTAGAGCCTGAGCAGCATGCCGCGCAGCGACTGGTTGGTGGTGGCGGCGTTCGCGCCCAACCGCTCGGAGTCGAGCAGCGCCCCGAACCAGAAGTCCCGGGCGTCGTCGAAGATCACCAGGAACGGCAGCAGTGTGAGCAGGGCCGCCGTGAACACCGCCATGAAGAAGGCCCGGCGATGTCCCTCATCCCCTTCCCGGGCGGGGAAGGCGGTGATCGCCAGGTAGACGAGGAACACGCCGGGGGTGAGCTTCACCGCCGTGGCGAGGCCGATCAGCATCCCGCGCGGCCACCACGGCCTGCGCACCACGCAGTCGAGCAGGCACAACGCCAGGAGGAACAGGTCCACCTGGCCGAACCTGAACTGGTCCCTGATCGGCATGAGATAGGTGCACGCGGCGCACAGCACGGCGAACAGCAGCGGCGCGGCCAAAGCGCCGCGCACGCCGTCCAGGAAGGCCCGGAAGGCGTGCCGCACCGTCACCGCGAGGACGGCGACGATGGCGACCGTCCACACCCACTGCGCGACCGGCCATGACATGACGGCGAGCGGCACCGCCAGCATCGCGGCCACCGGCGGATAGGTGAACGGCAGCAGCTGGGGAGCCGGCGTGATCACGTCGTAGACGGGCAGACCCCGCAGCAGCGCCCAGCCGCCCGTACGGTAGACGTCCAGGTCCACCAGACGCTGGTCCTCGGGGTTGGTCAGCCAGTAGGCGATCAGAGGCGACGCCGCGGCGGCCAGCGCCACGAGGGCGAGCGCCCACGCCCAGGCGGGCCGGCGGGCCCCGGCGATCCGGCCAGTCGTCATGACCAGGCAGGCTACCGTGGACCGTGTCCGCACCGTTATCGATCATGAGGGAGCGCGGAACAGTGCGTCGCAGGCTGGCGGGGCTCTTCGCGTCGATCCTGGTGCTCGTCGTGGCGGCCCTCGTCCTGCCCGCCGCTCCCGCGTCGGCTTCACCGCAGGCCGCCGCGCTGACGGGCCGGGTCGTGGTGATCGGGGTGCCCGGCCTCCGCTGGGACGACCTCGACCCGCGGCGCACCCCCGCGCTGTGGGGGCTGGCCGCCCGCGGCTCCAGCGCGTCGCTGTCCACGAGGGCGGTCCCTCCCGAGGGGCTGCCGGTGACGTGTCCGACCGCCGGCTGGCTGACGGTCTCCGCCGGCCAGCGGGCGGGAGCACCCGGCGCGGGCTGCGGGCCCCTTCCCGAGCCCGTCACCGCCGCCGGCGGCACGGCGACGATCCCGAACTGGTCCGAACTGGTCGCCGTGCAGCAGGCCGGTCCTTTCAAGGCCCGGCTCGGCCTCCTCGCCGACGCCGTGACCGCCGCCGGGGGGAAGATCGCGGCCATCGGACCGGGAGCCGCCCTGGCCGCCGCCGACGGCTCCGGCAGGGTCGCGACGTACGCCGCGACACCCGCCGCGCTGCCCGACCTCACGCCGTACGCCCTCGTCGTCGCCGAGGCGGGGGAGATCACGCAAGCCCGGGTGGATGACGGGCGCGGGCAGGCGCGGCGGTCGGCCGTGAGCGCGGCCGACCGGACCGTCGCCGAGGTGCTCGCCAAGGTGCCCGCCGGTTCGACCGTGCTCGTGGCGGGGCTGTCCGACTCCCCCGGCCGCGGCGAGGGCTCCATCGCCCACCTGCACGTCGCGATCGCCTCGGGCGGGCCGTACGGGCACGGGTGGCTGACCGCCGCCTCGACCCGGCAGCGGGCGCTGGTCACGATCACCGACGTCACGGCGACGGTCACGCACCTGCTCGGCCTGCCCACGCCCGAGGGCGCGGTCGGCCGGGCGTGGTCGGGCGGCGGCGCGGCGCCGCCCGTGAGCGAGGCGGCTCCCAGGCTGGCCGACGCCGACCTCGCGAGCCAGGTGCTCAGGGAGGTCAGGGAGCCGTTCTTCATCACGCTGGTCGCCGCGCAACTGCTCTTCTACGGCCTGGCCGCGCTCGTGATCAGGCGCCACCGGCGGATGCTGACGACCACGCGGGTCGTTGCGACGGTCAGCGGCGCGCTCCCGGTGTCGATCTTCCTGGCGCAGCTCGTGCCCTGGTGGGGCTTCGCGCATCCGATGCCCGCCCTGCTCGGCACGATCCTGGGCTTCGCCGTCCTGGTGGCCGGGCTCGCGTACGCCGGGCCGTGGCGCCGCCACGTGCTGGGGCCGCCCGCCGTGGTCGCCGGGATCAGCTCGCTCGCACTCCTCGCCGACGTGGTGACGGGCTCGCGGCTGCAGGTGAACGCGGTGGCCGGCTACGAGCCCGTGACCGGCGGCCGGTTCTACGGCTTCGGCAACATGGCCTTCGCCGTCTACTCGACGGGCACGATCCTGCTCCTGGCGGCCGTCGCCCACGCGCTGCGCCGCCGGCCGAGGCTCGCCGTGGCCGTCTGCGTGGCGTACGGCCTGCTCGCGATCGCCGGGGACGGCTGGCCGACGTGGGGCGCGGACTTCGGCGGGGTGCCGTCGTTCGTCCTGGGCGTGGCGGTGTGCGTGCTGATGGTCGCGGGCAGGCGGGTGTCGGTCCTCCGGCTCGGGCTGATCGCCGTGGCGGGGGTCGTGCTCATCTCGCTGATCGCGGTGGCCGACTGGCTGCGTCCCGCCGACCGGCGCACCCACCTCGGCGCGTTCGTCCAGCAGATCATCGGCGGCGAGGGCGGCTCGGTCGTCGGGCGCAAGCTCGGGGCGATGCTCCACACGCTGGGCAATCTCCCGCTGACGCTGCTGTCGCTGGTCGCGCTGGCGTTCCTGTTCCTCGTGCTGGCCCGGCCGTCCCGGTGGGGCGCGCCCGCGCTGAGCCTGGCCTACGAGCGCGCGCCGGAGCTGCGGGCCGGGCTGTTCGGCGCGCTCACCGCGGCGTTCGCCGGGTTCCTGATCAACGACTCGGGGATCGCGATTCCGGCGATGGCCCTGACGGTCGCGGTGCCGCTGGCGCTGGCGGCGTCCGTACGCGCGCTCCAGACCGCGCCGCCCACCACAGCAGCGCGATCGTCAGCGCCAGCAGGAGCGACGGCGCCACCCAGCCCCTGACCACGTCGACGAGCCACCTCAGGTCGTCCGGCTGATCCGTCTGACGCGCGGGCAGGTAGGCGAGCGAGAGCACGGCGAGCCGGGCGACCAGGAACGCCTCCAGGCCCGGCCAGGCGACCAGGGCCAGCAGCGCGAACCCCAGCCCGTCATACCAGGGCAGCGCGTACGGCGTGGAGAACAGCCAGGCCACGGCGACGGCCAGGGCGACCACCGGCCCCTCGCGCTCGGCCGCCGGACGGCCGCGCAGCAGGAGGGCGGCGAGCGCGGCCAGCAGGAGCAGCGACCCGGCCTGGATCCACACCCGGTAGGCCCCGGACCCGAACACCCCCTGCAGCGCCCTTTGGGCCAGCTTCCACGGCGTGGCGAGCGAGACCGACTTGCTGGCGTTGAGCAACTGGTCGAGCGAGTGGGGCCCGGCGAGCAGATATGCCACGAGCACGGTCAGCGCCGCCAGCCCGGCGACCAGCGCGAGCCGCCGGGGGCTCCGGCGCAGCTCCCACGCCGTGCCCAGCGCCACCAGGCCCACGGTGGCCTTGACCGCGACGCCGAGGCCGAGCGGCACGCCCCGGCGGGCGACCAGCCCGGCCACGACGAACGCGATCGCCACGGTGTCGAGGTGCATCCCGGCCACGAGCTCGTAGACGATCAGCGGGTTGGCCGTCCACAGCAGGGCCGCGCGGCGCTGCCGTACGGGATCGCCGGAGGTGGCGCGGTGGAGCAGCAGGCCGGTGGCGACGAAGGCGGCGGCGTTGACCAGGGCCATCACGAAGACCGTCAGGCGGACGGAATCGCCCCCCACGTGGCTCGCCAGCGCCTGTACGGCCGTCGCGACCGGGCCGTACACGCTGGGCGTCCCCTTCCACTCCTCCACCCGCCCGACGACCGGATCGGCGGGAAGGTCGGCGGGCACGGTCGCGTACGGGTCGTGGCCGAGGACCGCCATCCGGCCGTACGCGGCGTAGTTGAGGTGGTCGGCCGACCCGGAGGGCGGGAGGAACGCGAGGACCGCGGCGGCGGCGCACCCGGCGACGACGAGCGTGCGCGCCCGCGGCATCCGGTCGGCGTACGCGAGACCGGATGCCAGGCCGGCAGTGCCGAGGATGAGCGCCGCGGCGGCCAGCGCGACGACGAGGTGGCCGTCGGGCGCGAGATCGAGCGAGTAGGGGGGCTGCCACGACGGCCCGGGCAGCCCGGGCACCATCGCGGACGGCCCGAGGACCCCGATCGCGATCGTGAGGACGATCGACAGGCCGCCGGCGGCCGGGGCCAGCCGGGCGGCGAACCGTGCGCGCCCCCTCGAATCCACCCGAGAATTCCACCACACCGGCCCGCCGACGTGGGCGAAGCCACCAGGTGGCCCGGCTCGACAGCCCGGCTCGACAGCGCGGCTCAGCGGCGCGGCGGGCGGAGGGCGGCGCGCGCCTGGTCCACGGCGGGCTCGCGGGCGGCGAGGGCCAGGCCGACGTCGCGGAGCTGCTTGGCCCTGTGCAACTGGGAGCGCCAGTCGGTGCCGGTCGCCCGGTGCGACATCTCGACCTCGACCTCGGTCACCCGGAAGCCCTTCCTGAGCAGGTCGACGGTCATGCCGGTCTCGACGCCGAAGCCGTGCGCGAGCGGCCGGGCCGCCTCGAACGCCGCCCGGGTGAGGCACCGCTGCCCGTTGAGCGGCTGGGTCGCCTCCCAGCCGGTGAGCCGCTTGATGCCGTCGCGGGCCAGCCGTACGACGATGCCGTGCCCGCCGAGCTTGACCCTGGTCGCGAACTTCGCGATGGTCAGGTCGGCCTCGCCCGCGCGTACCGGCGCGATCAGCGGGAGGGCGGCCGCCGCCGTCTCGCCCAGGTCGGCGTCGAGGAACAGCAGGTGCCGGGGATGGTCCTCGTCGAGGAGGCGCACGGCCTCGGCGCCGCTCTCCATCGCCGCCGCCTTGCCCCGGTTGCGGCTGTGCCGTACGACCCGGGCGCCCGCCGCCCTGGCCACCCGGCCGGTCTCGTCGGACGAGCCGTCGTCGACCACGACCACGAGATCCACGCCGGGCAACTTCAGGGCGGCGGTCACGGTGGCGCCGATCCGGTCGGCCTCGTCCTTCGCCGGGATCACCACCGCGGTGTCCGGCTCGGGCACTGCCATCTCCCCCATGCGCCTAGCCCTGATGCTCGGCCGTGAGCAGGTCGGCGGGCACCGTGTCGTGCACGGTGAACACCGAGTCCAAGCCGGTGACCTGGAGAATCTTGCGTACCGCTGGTCTCGGGGCCGCCACCTCCAGCGTGCCGCCCCGCTCGCGCAGCCGCTTGAGCGCCGACAGCAGCACGTTCATGCCCGTGGAGTCGCAGAACTCCACTCCGGACATGTCGATGACCACCCGGTCCGGCCCGGTCTCCAGCAGACGGGTGAACTCCGCCTGCAGCCGGGGCGCGGTATATAGATCGATTTCGCCGAAGACGGCCATGACGGCCTGACCGGCGTGGGATTGCGTCGCGACTTTGAGCTCCACGAGGCGCACACTAGCGTCGTCCCGGCCCCGGGTCACGCTCCATCGGATTCATCGAAGAGTCGTCCGCCCTTTGTCCCCGATTCCGGCCCCATGTAAACGCCGAGTGCGCGAAGCTTGACGCTATGCGACACCGGCGTCGCCGGATGGAGGGCCCGGAACCTCCGCGTCTTGGTCGTCACTTCGCAAAGGAGGGCGGGCGCCGAGCACAGCGGGCCCGAGAGCAGATGAACAGTGAGATACCCGAGGATCCACAGCGGCGCGTCCTGCGCGAGCATCTGGAGACCATCCAGGTGCGCACCGAGAAGGCCTCGTCGTGGCGCGACGCGGCCGAGCCGCTGCGCGGCCTGGTCAACCGCGAGGGGTACGTCCCGGTCAGCGCCCGGCTGGCGGCCGAGGACCTCGATTTCCTCGCCGAGGCGCGCGAGGAGCTGCTGAGCTTCTCCGAGCTCGGCATCCGGCTGCTCGATCTGCACCAGCCCAGGGACGCGGGCGGCATCTCGAGCGACGCGGCCAACCCGATCCTGCGGTGCCGCAGTTGCATGTGGCGCTGGCCGTGCCCCACGTTCCGGGCCATGGCGGAGGCGTTCACCCCGCGTCAGCGGGACGCCGCCCCGGACGTCCCCTCCTGGCGCGGCCAGCTGGAGCACCAGCTCGACCCGTGACCTCGGCGGCCGGCGCCGCGCCGACCTGCGCTTTCGTGCCGGGTTCTGCGACGCCAAGAGGCGCAGAAGTCGTCATTAAGTGTTCGCCAGGGAGGCGTTCCTAACTTCCCCTGTGTAAGGGCCGGCGTGCCGAGAGGGCCGCCGGCCGGCACAGGAGAGGACCGCGGGGCCCGGACGTCGAAGGGCTTGCCAGGTCCCGGATGGGAAGAGCGTCATGAAACTGGTCTACAAGGTCCTGGCCTCACTCGTCGCGGCCGAGGTCGCCGTACAGGCGATGATGGTCGTCCTCGGCGACGCCGGGCTGTTCAAGTACGTCGAGCAGGGCGGCGTGATCGACAAGGCGGCCGCGGAGAGCGGGGGGATCGAGTTCCCCGAGTTCTTCGCCTTCGTGGTCCACGGCATGAACGGGATGATGGTCATCCCATTGATCGCGCTGCTCCTGCTCGTCTCCTCGTTCTTCGCGAAGATCCCCGGAGCGGTCAAGGGGGCCGCCCTCGTGGTCCTGCTCGTCGCGGTCCAGGTCTCCCTGGGCCTTCTCGGCCACCAGATCCCCGCCCTGGGCGCCCTGCACGGCCTGAACGCGCTGCTGCTGTTCAGCGCCGCCGTCCACGCCGCGCGTCGCGGCCGCGGCGCCGTGGTGAGCGCGCCCGCCCAGTCGCACGCCCGTGTCGAGACCGTCGCCTGACGACATCTCGCATGAACGGGACTCGCCGTCGCGGCGCCCGCCTCCGGCTCGCTCTGGCGGGCGCCGCGACCATCGCCCTGCTCGGCCCTCTGGCCTGGATGTGGCAGGACAGTCTCATGCCCGATGCGTACTCCGTCATGGACATGGGGTACGCGGACTACGGCGGCGCTCTCACACACGTGGGGGCCACCTCCGGACACTCCGAACACTCCGAACACTCCGAACACTCCGAACACTTCGAGCACTCGGAACACAGCGGGCACTCCGAGCACACGGCGTCGGCGCGGAGCCTGACGTCGTTGACGGCCGACCCGGACCGCGCGGCCGACGTCGCGATCACCCTGGTCGCGCGCAGGCAGCGGTTCCGGCTGCCCACCGGCCGCTCGGTTGACGGATACACGCTGAACGGCGCCTCCCCCGGCCCGGTGATCCACGCCACCGTCGGGCAGCTCGTGGAGGTCCGCCTGGTCAACGAGTCGGTGCCGGACGGCATCACGCTGCACTGGCACGGCGTCGACGTGCCCAACGCCGCGGACGGGGTCGCCGGTGTGACCCAGGACGCGGTCGGCGTGGGCCGGTCGTTCACCTACCGCTTCGTCGCCGGCCAGGCCGGCACCTTCTGGTACCACTCGCATCAGGTGTCCCACGAACAGGTACGCCGCGGTCTGCTGGGCGCCCTGGTGGTGACCCCGGCGGCGCGACCACCGGCGGGCACGGCCGACGTCGTGGCGCTGCTGCACCTCTACGACGGGGCCCGCACGATCAACGGGCGGGAGGGAGACGTCCGCGCCGAGGCACGTCCCGGCGAACGGGTGCGCGTACGGGTGATCAACACGGAGAACGGCCAGACGCCCGTATGGGTCGGCGGCGCCCCGTTCCGGCTCGCCGCCGTCGACGGCACCGACCTGCACGAGCCCGCTTCCGTACGGGACACCGCCGTGACGGTCACGGCGGGAGGCCGCGCCGACATCGAGGTGACCATGCCCGAGGACGGTTCGCCGGTGCGGGTCCACATCGGCGGCCCGGCCGGCGTCGTGCTCGGCTCGCGGTCGTACGACGCGCCCGCCGTCCCCCGGCCCTCGACCACGCTGGACCTGCTCTCGTACGGCACGCCAGCGCCGCTCGGGTTCGACCCGGACCGGCCCGATCGGCGGTTCGACTACGAGATCGGGCGCCGCCCGGGCTTCCTCGACGGGCGTCCCGGGGTCTGGTGGACGATCAACGGCCACATGTTCCCCGACGTGCCGATGTTCGTCGTCGCGAAGGGCGACGTGGTGCGGATGCGCATCGTCAACGACAGCGGCGAACCACACCCGATGCACCTGCACGGCCACCACGCCGTGGTGCTGAGCCGAGACGGCGTGCGGGCGACGGGCGGCCCCTGGTGGGTGGACTCGCTCGAGGTCGGCACCGGCGAGTCGTACGACATCGCCTTCGTCGCCGACAACCCCGGCATCTGGATGGACCACTGCCACAACCTGCCGCACGCCACGGAGGGGCTCGTCGCCCACCTCATGTACGAGGGAGTCACCACGCCCTTCACCGTGGGCGGGACGGGCGGGAACAAGCCGGAATGACCTCCGGTGGCCACCGGCGCCGCGACGGTCTCGTGACCCTGGAACGCTCCGGCCCCCCGCCTGAACCTTTCATGACAGGCGATGTCACCCGCGCCGGATCGGGCTCCGGTCCGCGCGGCGACCCCGCATGTCACCGCGCCGGGACCCCTGACTGCGAGGGCCACCGGACCGCATCGCGTCGTCTCATCGGTTGATCTCCGTCGCCCCGATGAGAACGTGATGACGGCTGCTCGCATGATCAGCCCGCGAAGGGAGGAGTCTCGCATGGTTAGCACGTTCCAGTCCTGGGGCGACCGCCTGCTGGCCCGTCTGGTGCCGAGGACCGAGGCGTCGGCCGCCGTGCCGTGCTGGTGCCCGGGCTACAGCCAGGCCGGCCCGAACTGCCCCTGCAACAACGGCGTACGACAGGTGTGCTGCTACGGCGGCAACTACGGCTACTACTGCTACAGCCAGGCCTGCTGAGGTCCGGCGCGGCGGGGCACGCGCGGGCGACGGCCCGCGCGTGGCCTCGGCCGGCCCGGCCCCGGGGATGTGCCGCGGATGCGCTGGGGCCGTCCGCCCGGTCCCTGCCGCCGGGTCACCTCTCGGCGATCACGTGTCGCGGCGGAGTCCAAGCCGAAGGGGGAAGTCGTGAACTACCTGCTCCTCGCCTGCCGGATGGCCATCGGGCTGACGTTCCTGGTCTCACTCGCGTCGAAGCTGCGCGGGCGGGAGTCCTGGCTGCGGTTCGCCGACGCCACGGCACGGTTGCTTCCCGCCCGTATGGGGGCCGTGGGAGCCGAGCGGCGCCACGCGCTCGCGGCCGTGGCCGCCGTCGCGGAGGGGGCCGTCGTCGTGCTGTTGACCGTCCCGGCCACGGCGTCGGCCGGGTTCGCGGTGGCGCTGGCCGCGCTGGCGGCGTTCTCCTTCGTCATCCACGCCGCGATCCGCAGGGGGCTCGCGGTCCCGTGCCACTGTTTCGGCGGCCGGAAGCTGCCGGTCGGGCCCGCCGACCTCACCAGGAACGCCCTCCTCGGGCTGATCGCCCTCACCGGCCTGGCGCTGACGGTCCTCGTCCCCGTACGCGGGCCGGCCGAGCTCGCGGGAGCGGCGGTCGCGGCCCTGGCCGCGCTCCTGGTCACGGTCCTGGTCGTGCTGACGGGGGAGATCGCCGACCTGTTCGGGCTCACCCGGGAGAGCAGGTAGCGGTGGCCCATCCGGTGCGGAGGCGGCTGGTCCTCCTTCCCGTCGTGGCCGTGGCGCTCTCCGGCCTGGCCGTGGTCGCCTGGCTGCGCCGGCGGTTCGTCCTGGTCGAGGTGTCCGGCACGAGCATGCGGCCGAGCTTCCGCACGGGAGATCGCGTCCTGGTGCGGCGTGTCCCGTCGCACGGCGTACGGGTGGGCGAGGTCGTCGTGGTCGAGGCGCCACGGCCCCGGGGTCACCAGCCGGGGCCGGAACGGAAGTGGCACATCAAGCGGGTGGCGGCGGTCGGGGGCGACCCGGTGCCCGCGCGGGTGGCGGACGCGCCCGCGCTCCGGAACGCCGACCGGGTGCCGGCCGGTCATCTGGTCGTGCTGGGGGACGACCCACGCTCGAGCCTGGACTCGCGCCAGCGCGGCTTCGTGCCCGCCGACCGGGTCCTGGGAGTGGTCCTGCGGCGGTTGCCGCCGGACGGCAGTCGCTGAAAATCACGGCCCAAGCAGGGAGATCTCATGCCGTTCCTCATCGCCTTCGTCGCGGTCGTCGGTGTCCTGTGCGCCGTGGACCTCGTCCTGTCCGTGGGCATCATCAGAAGGCTCCGTGAACACTCGGAGGCGTTGGCGGCGTTGCGCCGCGGACCCGAGGTCATGGCCCCCGCGGGGTCGGCCCTCGGCCCGTTCACCGCCGTGACCACGGACGGGGAGACGGTGTCCGACGACACCCTCCCCGGGACGCCCACGCTCGTGGGCGTCTTCTCTCCGGGCTGCCCCGCCTGCGCCGAGCGCATGCCGTCGTTCGTCGACGCCGCCAAGAACCGCGCGGGCGGGAGGTCGTCGGTCCTCGCCGTACTGGCCGGTCGCGAGGAGGACGTCGCGGCGGAGCGGGCCGCGCTCGAACCGGTCGCCCGTGTGGTGATCGAAAGCTCCGGCGGCGGCCTCACGAGGGCGCTGTCGGTGTCCGGGTTCCCCGCCTTCGCGCTGGTCGACGCCTCCCGCACGATTCTCGCGAGCGGCACCAGCATGGAGGGCCTCGGCGCGTGAAGGCCGTCTGGGCGGCCGTACGGCTGGCGTGGGAGGCGGGCAGAGCGAGGCTGGCGGCCTACGGCGCGCTGATCGCGGCAGGCGCGGTGATCCCACCGGCCATCGCCTGGCTGACCAAGGCCGTGCTCGACCTGGTCGCCCACGGGACGGCGACCCCGGCGTCGATCGCCTGGCTCGGCGCCGCGCTCGCCGCCTGCGGGACCATGGCGGCCGTCGTCCCCCAGATCACCCTGTATCTGCGGGAGGAGATCGGCAGGAGGATCGGCGTCGTCGCGCAGGACCGCCTGTTCGCCGCCACCGAGCGGTTCGTCGGCCTGGCGAGGTTCGAGGATCCCGCCTTCCTCGACACGCTCAGGCTCGCGCTGCAGTACGGCGGCGCCACTCCCGGCATGGTGGTCATGGCCGCCTTCGGGATCGTCAGGTCGGTGCTGGCCGGTGTGGGCTTCCTCGGCGCGCTCGCCCTGATCAGCCCGTGGATGGCCGTCCTCGTGGCGGCCACCGCCGTGCCGGGCCTCGCGGCCGAGGTCTGGCTGTCCCGGCGCCGTGCCGCGATGCTGGTCGGGATAGGCCCGAACGAGCGCAGGGAGTTCTTCTTCCAGGACCTCCTCCTGAGCGCCCAGGCCGCCAAGGAGATCAGGCTGTTCGGCCTCGCGGGCCACCTTCGCGGCCTGATGCGCGAGCAGCGCACGGCCGCCGACGCCGAGCGCCGCCGCTCGGACCGCCGGGAGACGGCCGTCCAGAGCGTCATGGGGGGCGCGAGCGCGCTGCTGGCGGGGGCGGGTCTGGTCTGGGCCCTGCTGGAGACGCTCGGCGGGGGCCGGAGCGTGGGGGACATCTCGCTGTTCGTCGCCGCCGTCGCCGGAGTCCAGGCGGCGATCACCGGCCTGGTCGGTGAGATCGCGACGATCCACCAGCAGGCGCTGCTCTTCGGCCACTACCTGTCGGTGCTGACGGCCCCGCCGGACCTCCCCGTACGGCCCGAGCCGGGGCAGGTGCCCGGGCTGCGGCGGGGGATCGAGTTCCGCGACGTCTGGTTCCGATACTCGGCCGAGCACGAGTGGGCACTGCGCGGCGTCTCGTTCACCATCCCGTACGGGCACTCGGTCGGCCTGGTCGGCCGCAACGGCGCGGGCAAGAGCACGGTGGTCAAGCTGCTGTGCCGGATGTACGACCCGGAGCGGGGCGCGATCCTCTGGGACGGCGTCGACCTCAGGGATGTCGATCCCGCGCAGTTGCGGCGGCGGATCGGCTCGGTGTTCCAGGACTACATGACCTACGACATGAGCGCGGCGGAGAACATCGGCCTCGGCGATCTCGACGCGATGGGGGACCGGGAGCGGATCACCGAGGCGGCCGGCCGGGCGGGGGCCGACGGCTTCGTCGGCGCGCTGCCCCGCGGCTACGACACGCTGCTGTCGCGGATCTTCCTCGACGGCGGCGAGGCGGGCGTCCACCTGTCCGGCGGTCAGTGGCAGCGTCTCGCGCTGGCACGCGCCTACCTCAGAGGCGGACGTGACCTGCTGATCCTGGACGAGCCCAGCTCGGGCCTGGACGCCGAGGCCGAACACGAGATCCACAGCGGGCTGCGGCGGCACCGGGCAGGGCGGACCAACCTGCTCATCTCCCATCGTCTCGGCTCGATCCGGGAGGCCGACCTGATCGTGGTCCTGGACGAGGGGCGGGTGGCCGAGCACGGCTCGCACGCCGACCTGCTGCGCCTCGGCGGCCTGTACGCGAGCCTGTTCGCGATCCAGGCGGAGGGCTACCAGGTCGGCTGAGGGCCCCGTCAGGCCAGCGGCAGCGTGATCGTGAACAGGCAGCCGGGGCCCTCGTTGACCACGCCGATCTCGCCGTCGTGGGCCTCCACGATGCCCCGCGCGATGGCGAGGCCGAGCCCGGCGCCGCCGTCGGGGCCGGGTGTCCGCGCCGCCTCGCCGCGGAACGCGACGTCGAAGACCCGGGGAAGGTCCTCCTCCGGGATGCCGCCGCAGCCGTCCAGCACGGACAGGCGGGCGGTCGTCTCCTCCGCCGACGCCCGCACGACGACCGTGCCCCCGGCGGGCGTGTGGCGGATGGCGTTCACCACCAGATTGCGTACGGCCCGGCCGAGTTGCCCGGCGTCCGCGTGCACCGGGACCCGCGGGTCCGCCTCGCCGGTCAGGTGCACGCCCTCGGCGCGGGCCAGCGGCTCGACGGCGGCGAGGGTGTCCGCGACGAGGTCGCCGAGCCCCGTGCGGGTGAGAGTGGGCCGCAGCGTGCCCGCGTGGATGCGCGACAGCTCGAACAGGTCCTCCACCATCCCGGCCAGCCGGTCGACCTCCACCCTGATCTGGACGTGGTAGCGCTTGACGGTCTCGGGGTCGTCGGCCACCCCGTCCTCCAGGGCCTCCACCATCGCCCGCATGCCCGCGAGGGGGGTGCGCAGGTCGTGGCTGACCCACGCGACCAGTTCGCGCCGCGCGCTCTCCAGCGCCCGCTCGCGCTCGTGGCCCAGCCGCAGCCGCTCGTACGCCTGCTCCAGTGCGGTGCTGATGGTCTGCAGTTCGGCCGGGAGCGGCGCGGGCGGCGGGGTGAACCGGCCGGAGGGCGGCACGCTCTCCAGCGCGCCCACGAGGCTCCTGCTGGCGCGCACCACCGTGCGGGCGTTCACCAGCGCGACGCCGAGGCCCACCAGGCCGCCGATGCCGACGACGGTGAGCACGATGTTCTTCGGCCGCCCGTCGATGATCATGGCGAGGGTGATGGCGACCACCCCGGCCAGCGTCGCGGAGACCGTCACGGCCGCGACGACCGCGAGCATCACGCCGATCGACCGGCGGCGCAGCACCCGCAGCAGCGCGAGGCCGAGGGCCGCGATGACGAGGCCGAGCCCGGCGGCGACCGCGACGATCTGGACGATCACGACAGCGGCTCGTAGCGGTAGCCGACGCCCCAGACCGTGACGATCCTGCGCGGGTCGGTGGGGTCGTCCTCGATCTTCTCCCGCAGCCTGCGCACGTGAACCGTCACGGTGGAGGAGTCGCCGAACGACCAGCCCCAGACCTGGTCGAGCAGGGCCGTGCGGCTGAACGCCTGGCGGGGATTGCGCAGCAGGTAAGCGAGCAGGTCGAACTCCCGGGCGGTCAGCGTGATCTCCTTGCCGCCCAGGTGCACCTCGTGGGCGCCGACGTCCACCACCAGGTCGCCGTCGCGCAGCACGCCGGTGCCCGTCGGCACCAGCGCGCCGCGGGCCCGCCGCAGCACGGACTGCACGCGCAGGGCCAGCTCGCGCGGGCTGAACGGCTTCGTCACGTAGTCGTCGGCGCCGGTCTCCAGGCCGACCACCCGGTCCATCTCCTCGCCGAGGGCGGTCAGCATGATCACCGGCACGGGCCAGCGCTCCCGCAGCTTCCGGCAGACCTGCAGGCCGTCGAGCTTGGGCAGCATCAGGTCGAGCACCATCAGGTCGGGCGGGTCGGCCAGGGCCCGCCGCAGCGCCTCGGCCCCGTCGCCCACGCACTCGACCTCGTGGCCGTCCCGCTCCAGGTAGCGGGCCACCACCTCGGCGACGGTGGGGTCGTCGTCCACCACGAGGACACGGGCGGGGTTCTGGGGAGACTTCGAGGCCGGCACGCCCTCAACGGTAAGTCCGCCGGGCCACCCGGCCGAGTCCCGTCACCGTCTCGTAAGAACCGGCCACGCGCGGCGCCGTCATGACCGTCTGTTGGCGAACCGCCGCCCGACGCGATGATTCACGTGAAACTTCCCTGAATCCCGGGTATGGGAACCGATTCTGGATCAAGCTCGCGGTTGTCGGTGCCACCGCGTACCTTGGGGCCATGGCCCGTACCGTACTGACCGTACTGGGGATCCTCCTGGCCCTATGGCTGGTGTTCGGATTCGTGATCCCCGCCCTGTTCGCGACGCTGAAGTTCCTGCTCATCATCGGGATCATCGCCCTCGTCGTCGTCATCGCGGTCACCGTCGTCGGGAAGCTGTCCCGCTGACGTGAACGCTCTCCAGGCCGCCATCGGATCGCTCGTCTGGCTGCTGGCCGAGTTGGCCGCCGGGTCCTCCGGGCCCGGCGCGCTGACCGCGGTCGGCCTGGCCGGCGCGGCCGTCCTGGTGTTCGCCTGGATGCTCTGCCGGCTGACCGGCGTCCCTGTCGTGGGTCAGGGGCCGGGCAGGCCGTCGTACAACGGTGAGACGGCGATGGTCAGGCTGCGCGATCCCGGCACGCCTGGCCGTCCCCGTCCCCGCGCGCCATCCGGAAGCCCCGCGCTCGTCTGACCGGCCATCCGGTCACGAGCGCTTTCGTCATGCCCTCATCCACCGGCAGAAGGTCACAGACGAAAGGCTTCCCATGTTCGACTTCGTGCTCGATCCCGCATACCGGCTCATCGACGCCCTCAGCCACGTCACCGGCGGCGGGCTCGCGATCGTCCTGGTCACCCTCGCCGTACGGCTGTCGCTGCTGCCGCTGAGCGTACGCGTCGCCCGTGCCCAGCGGATCCGGACGCGGCTCGCTCCCCAGGTGGACAGGCTGCGCACGCGGTGGAAGAACGACCCCCAGCGGCTCCTGCGCGAGGTGAACGCGTTGTACGCCAAGGAGGGCGTCGGCCAGTTCACCGGCTACCTCCCGGCGTTCGCGCAGTCGCCGTTCTTCATGGTGACCTACCGGCTGTTCACGGCCGCCGTGATCGCGGGGCACCCGAACCTGCTGCTGGCGCAGAGCGTGCTCGGCGTGCCGCTGGGGGAGCACCTCGCGGCCGCGGTCGCCGGGGCGGGCCTGGTCAGCCCCGCGGCCGGGGTGTTCGCCGCACTGCTCGCGCTGCTCGTCGTCGTGGCCGTGATCGCCGCCCGCAGGGTCGAGCCCACGGCGCCGATGCGGCGCCTCCAGGTCCTCGCGCCGTTCTGGACCGTGGCGGTGGCGGCCTTCCTCCCGCTCGCGGCGGGCGTCTACCTGCTCGTGAGCAGCGCCTGGACGACGGCCGAGCGGGCCGTCCTCTACCCGCGCACGGCGTGACGCCGACGCGGGCTGGAATGCTGAGGACATGACCCCTGACCACGTGATCGTGACCTGGGCGGCCGGGGACACCGGCGGGGACGGCCTGCGGGCGCTCCTGGCCGCCTACCACCTGCGGACCGAGGCCGAGAAGGGCGTCCCGGTGGCCGGCCAGGAGCGGCTGCCCGAGCGCTACCGGGTGGAGGTCGAGGACCCGGGCACGGCGTTCGCGGACGACGTCGTGCTGGTCGCGCGTCGCGGGGACATCGCGATCGGCTGCGTGGTGCTCGCGGCGCCCGTCGAGGGGCGGGCGGAGATCAAACGGCTGTGGGTCGCCCCGGGCGAGCGGGGCAGGGGCGTGGCCGGCGCGCTCGTCCGCGCCGCGCTCACCCGGGCGCACGCGACCGGCCTGCGGTCGGTACGGCTGTCGGTGTGGCGCTGGCGGACGACGGCGATCGCCCTCTACGAGCGGCTCGGCTTCACCGTCACCGAGTCGTGGGACTCCCGCGACGACCTGGTCTGCATGGAGCACGCCTTCGGCGGCGGGGGCGCGGCGTAGCGGCCGGCGCACGCCGTAGTGGTGGGGGCACAGCGTAGCGGCGGGGGGCGGAGCGTAGCGACAGGCACGCGGGCGGGTAGCGGCAGAGGCGCGGGTAGCGGCCGGGGGTGCTCAGCCGACCTCGCGCAGCACCGGGGTTTCGGACAGCTCGTGATGCCCGTTTCGGGGGGGCCATGAGGCGGGGACGACGGCCCAGACGGTGGTCGCCTCCTCCTCGTGCCTGACCCCCCAGCGCTCGGCCAGGTATTCGACGATGCCGAGTCCACGGCCGCCGAGGGACGACAGCGTCGGGCGGCCCGCACGCGGTTCCGTACACGCGCCGCCGTCGCTCACGGCCACCTCGACCTGGGTGTCCGAGCAGAGCCACGCCACTTTGAGCTGGCCGGACGGGAGAGGGTGGGCGTGGCGCAGCGCGTTGCTCAGCAGTTCGCTCATGATCAGAACGACGTCGTCGACGGCGGAGGCGATCAGCCCCGCGTTCGAAAGTTCGGCGCTGAGGCGCTGACGTGCGACGGCGACGCTCGACGGTGCGTACGGCAGCATCACGACGCTCGACGCACTCACCTCCCCGTTCCCCCCGTTTCTGCTGCACGAGCCAGTACGACCGAAATGCCCCGCTTACTCGGCCGGGAAACCGTGCCCCGGATCACAGCTTGTGCACATTGGACAATAGTTCAGTCCTTAAGTGGTGACGCCACGCTCCGATCTGTCTTATCAGGATGAAGATCCTGCCGAGGTCAGCACCAGCCGCATACGGGTTCCCCCGCCGGATCGGGGCAGCGCGGCGACGTCCCCGCCCTGGGCGCGGGCGAGGTTGCGCACGATGTACAGCCCGAGCCCGACCCCGCCGAACCTGCGCCGGTTGCCGCTGTCGGCCTGGACGAACCGCTCGAAGATCCGCTCCCGGTCGCCCGCCGCGATCCCCACTCCCTCGTCGTCCACCACCAGCACGACCCGGTCGTCCTCCGGCCATGCCTCGACCCGGATCAGGCCGCCGTCCGGGGAGTACTTGAACGCGTTCTCCAGCAGCTGGGCCAGCAGGATGTCGGTGGCCAGCGCGTCCCCGTACACGAAGGGGAGATCGGGCGGGATGTCCACCTCCAGCCGGTGCCGGTCGGACAGGACGGGCAGCCCGAGCGTCGCCGCGTGCACCCGGGCGGCCAGGTCGAAGGGCTCGACCTTGACCTTCAGCTCCTCCGCGCCCGCCCGCGCGCCGAGCAGCAGGTGGTCCATGAGCTGCCCGAGCGACCGGGCGCGCTCGGCGATCGTGTGGACCGCCGACCGCCGCTCCTCGTCGGACAGGTGGTCCCAGCGGGAGTCGAGCGTGCTGGCGAAGCCGTGCACGATCGTGATCGGCGTACGCAGCTCGTGGCTGGTGGTGGCGAGGAACAGGTCCTTGGCCTCCTCCAGTTCCTTGGCCCGGGTCACGTCGCGGAAGTCGACGACGGTCTCCCCCGTCTCCCGGATCTCCGCGCACAGCACGTCGAGCCATCGGCCGGACGGAAGCTGGAAGGTGAGCTTCTCCCCCGGCGCCGGCAGCGGGAAGGGCGGCGGCCCTCCGATCACCCGGTCCGCCGGGTGGCCGGTCAGCTCGGCCGCCGCCGGGTTCCACCGCACGACCGCGCCCGCGCCGTCCAGCACCGCGATGCCGTCGGCGCTGGCGTCGAAGACGGCCCGCTCGTGCGCGCGCTGCCGCACCGCGTCCTGGTACGCCATGGCGTTGGCGACCGCGATGCCGGCGTGCCCGGCGAGCAGTTCGAGCAGTTCGAGCTCCAGATGGCTCGCCTTGCGCCGGGCGAACAACGCGTAGAGCGCTCCATAGGGGCGCCCGCCCACGGCGGCGATGCCGACCGCGATCGTGTGCAGGCCGGGCAGGCGCGCCCAGATCAGGTCCTGGAAGCCCTCCGGGCCGGTCTCGAGCAGCACGGTCTTGCCGGTCCGCAGCAGCTTGGCGACCAGGCTGGTGTGCAGCCCGGCGGTGGCCCCGCGCAGCGTCTCGGGCAACTGGTGGACGCCGACCAGGCGCAGCCGCTCCCCCTCGATCGACACGAAACCGCCGGCGTCGGCGCCGGTCAGCTCGGTCAGGCTCGCGGCGATGCGGTCGAGCACGACGGGCAGGTCGAGCTCGGCGTTGATGTCGCCGACCACGTCGGTCAGCCGCCGCACCAGGCGGGCGCGGCGCACCATCCTGCCGTGCGCGGCGTCGTCGTCCTCGGCGGCGTGGTAGACGCTCACGTACCCGAGCAGGACGCCGCCCGGCGAGCACAACGCGCTCGTGTCCACCCGCAGGTCGAGCAGCCGCCCGTCGCGGTGGAGGCGCTTGGTGGTCAGCGACACCCGGCCGCCCGCGCGTACGCGTTCGAGCACGGCGTTGTGCTCGGCCATCAGCTCGTCGGGCACGATCGGGGCCCGCCTGCCCAGCAGGTCGGACGCGGGCCAGCCGAACAGCCGCTCGGCCGCCGCGTTCCAGCTCAGCACGGCCAGGTCGCGGTCGAGCGCGACGATCGCGTCGGGGGAGCCGGCCAGGACCGCACGCGCGAGGCCCTCCTCGACGGCCCCGAAGACCGCGGGGGCGAAGGCCGCGACGTCCGGACCCCCGGCGTCGGCAACCACGGCGTCCGCAACCACCGTGTCCGGAATCGCGGCGCCCGGAACCGCGGGGGCGAAGTCCGCCGCCCGGCCGTCCACGCTGCTGTCACCCACGTCCCCATCGTGCCTTCTTTCACCTTTTGATCTTGGGGTTTTCCGTCACCTCGCGACCGCTCCGATACGCTGCCTGCACGCAGAGAAGAGAAAGTGGGGCGCCCATGTCCACCGAGGACCTCGAAGCCCTGCTCCGCGTGACCTCGCCGGGTTACGTCGGCGAGACCCCGCCCGAGGTCGCCTTCGGCACCACCGACACGCCGGTGGGCCGCCTGGTCCTCGCGGTGACCGCGCGCGGCGTGCTGGCCTGCACCTACGAGGACGAGCACGGGGTCTTCGCCCGGGTCTCCCGCGCCGTCGGCTCGTTCATCGGGCCCGACCCGCGCCGCCTCGATCCTCTGCGCAGGGAACTGGACGCGTACTTCACGAGCAGGCTGCGCACCTTCTCCCTTCCGGTGGACCTGCGCCTGGTCACCGGCTTCAGCCGTACGGTGATCCAGCTCATGACGGCCGTGCCGTACGGCAGCGTCACCACTTACCAGGAGATCGCCGAGCGGATCGGGCGGCCGCAGGCGCCCCGCGCGGTGGCCAACGCCCTGGCCGGCAACCCGGTCTGCCTGCTCCTGCCGTGCCACCGGGCGGTGGAGGGCCCCGGCTCGCTCGGCGGATACGCCGGCGGCCCGGCGGCCAAGGAGCATCTGCTCCGCCTGGAAGGCGCCCTCTGACCGCGACGCCGGCCGGGGGAGGAACCGGCCGTCTCTAACGGCGTGACCGCAGGCGGCGGACCGGGAGGGACAGCGCCACGGTCATCAGCGCGGCGACGAGGAACGCGGCGAGCGCGGCATTCATCCAGGGCTGGTGGACGAACCCGAGGGCGAGCCGGACCTCGGTCCAGATCCCGTCCCACCAGCCGACGGTCGGGGTGGAGGTGACGATCCAGTACGCCGCGAACCCGAGGATCCACGGCACCACCATGAGCCAGCGGGAGGGGGCGTCCCCGGCCGTGTTCCACCGGGCGGCCCCGCCGAGCAGGAAGTAGTCCACCACGAGCACGGCGAACATCGGCACGAACACGGCCCCGATGACGCTCAGGAACGCGCCGTAGGAGTTCACGTCGGCGAACAGCGCGATCAGCGTGGTGAGCACGCCGATCACGACCGAGATCACCCGGCGGTCCCAGCGCGGCGCCAGGTTCTGGATCGACACCGTCGTCGAGTAGACGTTCGCGAACGACTGGTCGGCCTCGCGCAGCACCAGGATGCCGAAGAACACGACCCCGAGAGGGGCGGCCACGAACGGCTCCCACACTCTGTCCCCGTCGTTGCCGACGAGCGCGAGCGCGGCGATGCCGAGGGCCAGGCAGGCCACCTGGGCGATCGTGTATCCGGCGACCACGCCGGTGAACGCCGCGCCGCTCGACCGCGAGTGCCTGGCGTAGTCGGCGGCCATCGGCACCCACGACACCGACAGCGCGATGACGTAGTCGACGGCCGGGGCGAAGGCGTCCCAGGAGCCGCCCCCCACGGACGGTCCCTTGGCGAACAGGGCGACCGACAGCCAGATCATCGCGATCACCACGCCCGCCGTGACATACCGCCGCAGCAGCCGCAGCGCGCCGAGCGGCCGGATCGTCAGCGCGATCGTCAGCGCGCCCGCCGCGACGGCCCACACCGCGTACGGCACCGAGGTGCCGAACAGCGCCTGCGCGCCGTTGGCGATGACCCACAGCTCGAAGGCGCCCCAGCCGAGCATCTGCACGATGTTCAGCACGGTCGGGATGTACGAGAGCCGGGCCCCGAACAGACCGCGCAGCAGCACCATCGCGGGGCGGCCGGTCCGCGTGCCGGGGATCGCGGTCAGGCCGACCATGGCCGTACCCAGCAGGCTGCCGACGACGGCGGCGAGCACCGCCGCGGTGAAGGTCAGCGGCTTGCCGCCCAGCGGGTCGAGCAGGAACAGCGCCCCCGAGAAACCGAGGAGGCTGACCCCGAGATTGGCCCAGAACGCCCCCTGGTCGAGCAGGCCCAGGGTCCTCGGGGCCTCCTCGTCCAGGGTGAGCGGAACCTCCGCGTGCGCGTCGTCGACGACGGCAGAAGTCATCACACGCTCCCTACGCCGGCATTATCCGGACAGGTTCATGCGGTCGGCGGCACGAGTTCGATCCGCCCTCTCAGCCCGGTCACGCCCGAGCTCCCGCGGGTATTGATGATGTCTTTGTGATTATGACACTGGTTTGACCGTTTTCCTACGCCGCCCTGTCCCTAGGCCACGTAGGGCGCCTCACCGGTCTCGCTCACCATCGGACGCCCCACGGCGGCCCAGGACCGCATGCCGCCGTCCACGTTCACGGCGTCGCGGCCGATGTGGTTGAGCCACATCGCGGCATGCGCCGAGCGGCCGCCGACCCGGCAGACCACGTACACCGGCCGGTCGTGCGGCACCTCGTCCACCCGCGCCTGCAGCTCGCCGAGCGGGATGTGGACGGCGCCGGGGGCGTGGCCGGCCACCCACTCCTCGTTCTCGCGGACGTCCAGCAGGTACGCGTCCTCGGGCAGTGCGTCGGGGGCGATTTCCGGCAATGTCATGCGCCCATTCTGACGCCACGCCGCCGATGCCCGGGCCCATGCCGGGAGCTGTGACCCACGGTGATCCGCGAGCCGCGTCCACAGGGGGCCCAAATCATCCTCCGGGCGGCGCTCCACCGGGCGCTCCCGGCAGGCCTACTTCAGCAGGCGCGACAGCCGGCGGTCGGCCAGCGGCTTGCCGCCGGTCTGGCAGGTCGGGCAGTACTGCAGCGACGAGTCGGCGAACGACACCTCCCTGATCGTGTCGCCGCACACCTCGCACGCCTCGCCCGTACGGCCGTGCACCCGCAGGCCCGACTTCTTCTCCGACTTGAGGTCCTTGGCGGCCAGCCCCCTGGCCCGCCCGACCGCGTCCCGCAGCGTGCTCACGATCGCGTCGTGCAGGTCGGCGACCTGGCCGTCCGTCAGCGTTCCGGCGATCTTGAAGGGGGACATCTTCGCGACGTGCAGCACCTCGTCGGAGTAGGCGTTGCCGATGCCCGCGATCACCTTCTGGTCCCGCAGCAGGCCCTTGATCTGCGCGCGGCTCCCGCCCACGATCGTCTTGAGCAGGTCCGGCGTGAAGTCCTCGGCGAGCGGGTCCGGCCCGAGGCCCGCGATGCCGGGGACGTCCTCCGGATCGCGCACCACGTAGACGGCCAGGCGCTTCTGCGTGCCCGCCTCGGTCAGCTCGAACCCGGGGGCGCGGCCGTCCTCGCCCGGCGACAGCCTCACCCGGACCGCGAGCGGGCCCTTGCCCGGCCGCACCGGTTTCGCGCCGGTGAGGTCGTCACGCCAGCGCAGCCAGCCGCCACGGGCCAGATGGGTGACGAAGTGCAGGCCGTCGCAGTCGACGTCGAGGAACTTGCCGTGCCGCGCCACACCGGTGACGAGCAGCCCCGCGAGCGCGGTGACGGGCGGGTCGACGGTCTTGAGCGCCTGGAAGGCGGTCACGTCGACCCCGATGACGGCATGGCCGACGGCGTGCTCGCGGAGGAACTCGGCGAGCGCCTCGACCTCGGGCAGCTCCGGCATGCCCTCACACTAACCCCGCCGGTCAGGGGACGTCCCAGAACGCGAGTTCGTGCTCCATCCCGCGGGCGAACAGCTCCCGGGCGCGCGCCGGGTCCGGAGCCGCCTCGTCGATCATGACGGCGATGCGCGCGGCGAGGGCGGCGAAGCCGGGATCGGCGTAGGTGTCCACCCAGGCCCGGTAGCGCGGCTCGGCGGGCGGGTCGGCGGCCAGGATCCGGCCGAGCATCGAGTACCCCCACATGCAGGGGTAGAGGGCCGCCAGCCCCTCGCCGTAGTCCGCCGCCGACTCCAGCAGGAACGAGGTGTACGCCGCGCAGGCCGGCCCCTTCACCGCGCCGTCGAGGTCGGCGCCGAAGCCGGCCGCCAGCGACCGGTGCAGGTCGAGCTCGTCGTGCCACGTCGCGTGCGCCAGGTCGACCAGGTCGCCGAGGTGGGCGTCCGGAGCCTGCCAGGCCAGCCGCGAGAAGACCCGGACGTAGTCGAGCAGGAACAGGTAGTCCTGCTCCAGCCACGACCGGAAGACCGGCTCGGGCAGGTCGCCCGCCGCGATGCCGCGTACGGTCGGGTGCGCGAGCTGGGCGTCCAGCATCGGCCGCCCGATGGCGTGCAGGTCCGCAGAGATTCCCATAAGGGCTCATTGTGGCCGTAATCCGCGAGTTAGGCTCGACTCCGTGACACTGACGATCGCCGAGGAAGTGCTGCTGCTGGCCTACCGGGAGGACACCGGCAAGCCGATCATCGGGTCGGTGGAGCTCGACTGCGCCCTGGCCGGGGCCCTGCTCGCGGACCTGGCCGTACGCCGCCGGGTGGACCTCGACGGCGCGAAGGTCGTGCCCGTCGACCCCACCCCGGTGGGCGACGAGGAGCTGGACGCGACACTCGCCCGCATCGCCGAGGAGCGCGGGCCGCGCAAGGCCGACTGGTGGGTGGGCAAGCTCCGCGCGGGCAGGCTGCGCAAGCGGCTGCTGACCCGCCTGGCCGCCCGGGGCGTGCTGAGCGAGCAGGAGGGCAAGGTCCTGGGGATCTTCCCCACCACGCGCTACCCCGAGCTCGACCCGAGCCACGAGCAGGGCGTGCGGGAGCGCGTCCATAACGTGCTTGCCGGAGCCGATCCGGACGAGCGGACGGCGGTCCTGATCGCGGTCATACACGCGGCCAAGCTCGACCGCAGGGCGTTCCCCGACGCGCCGAAGGGCCGGGTCAAGGAGATCGCCGAGGGCCAGTGGACCGCCGAGGCGGTCCGCAAGACGATCGCCTCGATCCACGCCGCCGTGCTCGCCGCCACGACCGCCGCGACGGTCGCCGCCACCACCGCCGGAAGCTGACCCCCTGCCAGTCGCCGCCACCGCCGGGAGCCGGCCCCCTGCCGTCGCACGGCCCGGTGCGGGCCGTGCGAACCACGCGGGAGCTCCGGACTACTTGGTGATGACGTCCTTGGGCACCTGCTTGTCGGCGGCGAGCGCCTCGAACAGGCGCAGCGCCTTCTGGGTGTCCCACTTGACCACCGCCTGGCCGCCGATGGTCGGCAGCGAGCCGATGGGCACGGCGGTGGCGAGGGGCCCCTCGCGCATGGCCAGGCCGACCGACAGCAGGTCGAACAGGCCGGTGCCGGGGTCGACGGAGACCGAGTCGGCCGCGCTCAGCGCCAGCGGGACCGAGGTGAACGGGTTGATCAGCGTGCCCGGGCTCGCGGCCTTCTGCACGACGGCCGAGAAGAACTGGCGCTGCCGCTGGGTGCGCTCGAAGTCCGGGATGGCGCCGGTGGCCCGGGTGCGCACGTAGCCGAGCGCCGTGCCGCCGTCCATGTCCTGGCAGCCCTTCTTCAGGTCGATCCCGGCCTTCGGGTCCTTGATGTCCTGCTTCACGCAGATGTTGACCCCGCCGATCGCGTCCACGATGCCGACGAAGCCGCCGAAGCCGATCTCCATGTAGTGGTCGATCCTGATGCCGGTCACCCGCTCGACCGTCTTGGTCAGCAGTTTCGGGCCGCCGAAGGCGTACGCCGCGTTCAGCTTGCCGCTGCCGTGCCCCTCGATCGGGACGTACGAGTCACGGGGCAGGCTGACCAGGGTCGGCCGGCCGCTCTCGGGGATGTGCAGCAGCATCATCGTGTCGGTGCGCTTGCCGACCGCCTTTCCGGTGGCGAGCTTCCTGCGCTGCGCCGCCGTCAGGCCCGCCCGGCTGTCGGAGCCCACCAGCAGCCAGTCCTGGCCCGGCGTCTCGGCGGGCCGCCCGTCGTAGTCGGTCAGCGACTCGACCGGCCGGAGCCGGGAGCCGATCCAGAAATATCCGGCGACGGCGGCGACGAGCAGGAGCACGACCACCACCACGACGACCCGCAGGACGATCCTGCCGGTCCGGCGCGGCCCGCGGCCGCCGCCGCGCACGGAGCCGTCGCGGCCCCTCGGCCCGCCGCCACCGTCGTGCGGGGCGCCTGCCTGGTCCCCGGCCTCGTGCCTGCTCCCGCCGAGCGGGCGGATCGGGGTGTCGCCGGAACGCGGCTTGCCGTACACCTTCGATCGGACGCGGGGGACCGTGTCCTCCCTGCCGGACCCCGCCGGAGCGGCCGCCTGGGGCCGGCCGGCCGGGGCCTGTGCCGCCGGGGCCTGTGCCGCCGGGGGTTGGGCGCTACGCCGGTACGCCCGGGTCGCCTCGTCCTCATCGGCCACGTGAACCCCCAGCCCTCAGCGTCCTTGCGACTGCTTTGACCGCAGCGGCCGAAGTCTTTGCCGATGCGTCCCCTTGTTCACGGTACCCAGACGGCCTCTAAGCAGTCAGTAAAGGCTGCCGGGAAACACAGGAGAGATTCCAGCCGTTACGGTGGTATACCACCACGCGAAAGGATCGTCGTGTCCGTTCCGGACCCCTGGAGTACCTGCCCGTGCACAGGCACGGGATCTCATGATCGCACGGCGGGCGCCCGATGAGCGCCGCCCTCGGCCTCCTGGCCGTCCTCATCCTCACCCTGGCCACCGGATTCTTCGTGGCGCAGGAATTCGCCTTCGTGGCCGCCGACCGCGGCGCCCTCCGCGAGCAGGCGGCGGCCGGTGACGGCGCCGCGCACAGGGCCCTCGACATCACCGGACGCCTGTCGTTCATGCTCTCCGGCGCGCAGCTCGGGATCACCGTCACCACCCTGCTGGTGGGCTTCATCGCCCAGCCCGCGATCGCCGGCGTGCTGCGCGGCCCGCTCGAGGCCGCCGGACTTCCCGGTGCGGCCGTCCCCGGCGTCGCGGTGGCCCTCGGCGTCGCGATCGCCACGGTCGTGCAGATGATCATCGGCGAGCTGGCCCCCAAGAACCTCGGCATCGCGCGGCCCGAGGACGTCGCGAAGTTCCTCGCCCGCCCGACGCACGTCTATCTCGTGGTCGCCGGGCCGGTGATCCGCCTGTTCGACGCCGCGGCCACCCGGCTCGTGCGCCTGTTCGGCATCGAGCCCGTGGAGGAGCTCGAACACGGCGCCACCCCCGAGGAGCTGTCGCGCATCGTGACGGAGTCGGCCGCGGCCGGCGAACTGCCTCCCCGGCTGGCCGACATGCTGGAGCGGGCGCTGGAGTTCGGCGACCGCACCGCCGAGGACGTCATGGTCCCCCGCCCGCGCGTGGTCTCGCTGCGCGCCGAGTGGCCGGTCGACGAGTTCCTCGACGCCCTGCGCACGCACGGCCACTCCCGCTATCCGGTCCTGGGCACCGACGCCGACGACGTCGTCGGCGTGGCGGGGCTGCCCGAGTATCTGAAGGCCGGCTCTCCCTCCGGCGGGCTCGTCGGCGGCATCACCCGCGCGCCGCTGCTCGTCCCCGCGACCCTGCCGCTGCCCGAGCTGCTGCGGCGGATGACCTCCGCCGGTGAGACGTTCACCTGCGTGATCGACGAGTACGGCGGGCTGGCCGGCGTGGTGACGCTGGAGGACCTGGCCGAGGAGCTCGTCGGCGAGCTGGTGGACGAGAACGACCCGGAACCGCTCGGCGTCGTACGGCATGCCGAGGGCGTCTGGGACGTGCCGGGCACGCTCCGCCTCGACGAGGTCGAGCGCGCGACCCACGTCCGGCTGCCCGAGAGCGAGGACTACGAGACCGTGGCCGGCCTCGTCCTCGCACTCCTCGGCCGGATGGCCGAGCCCGGCGACCGGGTCGTCTCCCCCCTCGTGTCCGAGCCCCATCTCTTCGACGACGAGGACGACGACGACGCCGAGCGGGCCGTGCTCACGGTCCTGAGCGTGCGCCGCCGCGTCCCCGAGTGGGTGCGGGTGTCGACGCAGGCGCCGGCGGATACGCCGGACGAGGCGACGGGCGACGGGGAGGAGCGGCCGGAGCGGGAGAAGGCCCGCGCGGCGGCCCGTGGCTCTGGCGGCGCCGACTACGCCCCCGAGCTGTTCTCCGCGCTGTTCCAGGGCAGGCCCGCATGAGTTCTCTCACCGGAGTTCTGCTCGGCGTGGTCCTGCTCGCCGTCAACGGGTTCTTCGTCGCGGCCGAGTTCGCCCTGGTCTCCGCCCGCCGCCACCGGCTGGAGGAGATCGCCGTCAGCGGCGGCCGGCTGGCCAAGGTCACGGCCCGCGCCGCGGTCAGGGGCGGGCGCGAGCTGTCGCTCATGCTCGCCGGGGCGCAGCTCGGCATCACACTGGCCTCCCTGGGCCTCGGCATGGTCGCCGAGCCCTCCATCGAGCACCTGATGGAGCCGGTGCTCACGCTGCTGCCGGAGTCGCTGCGCACGCCCGTGGCGTACGTCGTGGCGCTCGCCCTGGTGACCTTCCTCCACATGGTCGTCGGCGAGATGGCGCCCAAGTCGCTGGCGCTCACGCACCCCGAGCGCGCCGCGATGGGGCTGGCGCTGCCGTTCCGCGGCTTCGCCTGGGTCGTCCGCCCGATCCTGGCCCTGCTGAACGCGCTGACCAACGGCATCCTGCGGCTGGCCGGCGTGCGTCCCCGCGACGAGCTGGCCACCACCCGCACGCCCCGCCAGCTCGCCATGCTGGTCGCCGAGTCGGGCCGGATGGGGATGCTCGACCGCGACGAGCACGACCTGCTCACCCGCGCGCTGCGGGTCCACGCCCAGCCGGTGGAGCGGCTGATGGTGCCCGTCGGCGAGGCGTCCTCGGTGCCCGCGAGCGCCGACGACCTGCTCGTACGCCGGACGGCCGCGCGCGGCGGGAGCCTGCGCATGCTGGTCGTCGCGGACAGGACGACCCCCGACGACGTGGTCGGCGTGCTCCACGTGCGCGACGCGGTCCTCCAGCCGGGACGCAGGGCCGGCGAGCTGGCGACCCCCGTCCCCCGCATGGCGAAGGACACCACGATCTCCGACGCCGTGACCCTGCTGCAGGAGGCCCGGGCGCAGCTCGGGCTCGTCACGGACGCCGGCGGCACGCCCGTCGGTGTGATCGATCTCACCACTTTGGTCGGCGAACTGCTCGTCGCCTGACGACTGTGTCTCCCGCTTCGCTCATCGCTCGCTCGGGAGCGGCGCGCCCGTCATCCGAGCGGGCGCGCCGACCTGGGGCGTCGCGGCCGGGCCCCATGCATGGAACTTCCCCAAAAATCTCCCATTTCGAGACAAGTGTGCTCACGAACTGGGACAGAAGGTAAAGGTCGCCGCCTGCAAGCGCGGGGAAAGTGGTTTGAAAGGCGGCCTCCTGAGAATGTGCAGTGCGCGACGAGGGGCCCCGATCTTCGGGGCCCCCGCCGCGACATCGCCATGAGGGCCCGCGCCGTACGGGCCGGGAGGGGAGGCCGGACGTGGAAGCTTCGCTTGCGACCAGGCGAGGCTGCCCATCTGCCCGGGGATCGTCGGCCCGGGGATCGCAGAAGGTCGTCCTCCCGGGCGGTGCAAAGAAAAAACCCCGCCCGGCGACTGCCGAGCGAGGCCTGTTCTTGGTGGGCAAGGGGGGAGTTGAACCCCCACGTCCTTTCGGACACACGGACCTGAACCGTGCGCGTCTGCCATTCCGCCACTTGCCCTTGCGGTTGGCCCCCATCTCTGGGTGCCTGGAAAGGTTAGCACGTATCCGCCCGTGCTTACGAACCCGGATACGATCCTTCTAAACGACGATGCGAAGGAGCTCAGTGCAGCACCGGAGCGGTCGCGACCGTAGTGGCAATGGAAGGGAGGTATCCGGTGGGAGTCCTTCAGCGCTTCGAGCGCAGGCTCGAAGGGTTGGTTGAAGGGGCCTTCGCGCGGGCGTTCAAGTCCGATCTCCAGCCGGTCGAGGTTGCCAGCGCCGTGCAGAGGGAGATGGACGAGCGCGCCGCGATCGTCGCTCAGGGTCGCACGCTCGTGCCGAACGACTTCGTGGTGGAGCTGTCGACGACCGACAGCGAGCGGCTGGAGGTGTACGCCGACAGCATCAGCCACGAGCTCGCCACTCTCGCACGGGAGTACGCCAAGGAGCAGGGCTATTCGTTCGTCGGGCCGGTGCGGGTGCGTTTCGAGACCGCCGACGATCTCGCGGTCGGGCTCTTCCGCATCCGGTCGGGTGTGATCCGGGGCGCCACGGTGGAGCAGGACGAGATCCGTCAGCCGCCGAGCGACCTGCCGGCCAGCCGTCCCAGCGCGTTCCAGGGCCGACCCCGGCTGCTCGTCTCCACCCAGGACGACCCCCAGGGCCAGCGCTCGTACGAGCTGACCACACCGGTCACTTTGCTGGGCCGAGGAACCGATTGTGATCTTCGGCTGGTGGATCCCGGCGTATCACGGCATCATGCCGAGCTAAGAGTGGAAGGGCCGCAGGTCGTGCTCGTGGACCTGGGGTCGACCAACGGAACCTTCGTCAACGGCCAGCCGGTCCGCAGGATCGAGATGCAGGACGGGACGAGGGTGACGCTCGGCCGTACGACACTGGTGTTCAGGCGCGATTAGAGGTAGACAAACGGTCCATGTCCGAGCTAACGCTGCTGCTGATCCGGCTCGCCTTCCTGGCGGTGCTGTGGTTTTTCGTGATCGCCGCGGTCGGCGTCATCCGGACAGACCTGTTCGGTCCGCGTACGGCTCCCGCGCCCGCACGCAAACCGGTCAAGCAGCCCCGACCGGTTTCCAAGCCCAAGAAGGGCGAACCCCGCCAGCTGATCGTCACCGGTGGTCCCCTGCAAGGGACCATCATCAACCTCACGGAGACGCCAATCACCATCGGCCGGGCGAACGACGCCACGCTGGTTCTCAGCGACGACTACGCTTCGAGCCGGCACGCCCGGCTCTTTCCTCAGGACGGCCAGTGGATCGTGGAGGATCTCGGCTCCACGAACGGCACGTACCTCGAACGCTCGAAAGTGACCCGCCCGACCCCGGTGCCCCTCGGAGTTCCGATCCGCATCGGCAAGACCGTCATCGAATTGCGCAAATGACCATCGCACTCCGCTACGCCGCTCGCTCGGACGTCGGGCTCCTCCGTGAAGGCAACGAGGACTCGGCGTACGCCAGCGGCCGCCTGCTGGCCGTCGCAGACGGCATGGGCGGGCATGCCCACGGCGAGGTGGCCAGTTCGGTCGCCATCGCCGCACTGTCGTCCCTCGACCGGGACGCCTTCGGCGGTGACCTGCTCAGCGCCATCGAGGCGGCGGTCCGGGACGCCAACCACCAGTTGCACGCGATGGTGGCCCGGGACCCCAGCCTCAAGGGCATGGGCACCACCCTCACCGCGATGCTCTGGAGCGGCTCACGCTTCGCCCTGGTCCATGTGGGCGACTCCCGTGCGTACCTGCTCAGGAACGGCGAGCTGTACCAGATCACGCACGACCACACACTGGTGCAGTCACTGGTGGACGACGGGCGGATCACCCAGGAGGAGGCCGCCAACCACCCCCAGCGCTCGATCCTGCTGCGCGCGCTGGACGGGAGCGGCGAGGTCGATCCCGACCTGCAGGACCGGGAGGCCCAGGTGGGCGACCGTTACCTGCTGTGCTCGGACGGCCTGTCCACGGTGGTCAGCGCCGAGACCCTGCACCACACCCTGACCACGATCGACGATCCCGAGGACGTCGTCCGGCAGCTCATCGACCTCGCCAATCGCGGCGGCGGGCCGGACAACATCACCTGCGTGGTCGCCGACGTGATCGAGGTGGACGACCTGCAGCCGCCCCTGGGGGCGGCGGCGGTCGTCGGTGCGGCCGGCTCGGGCCGGGTCCGCTCGGCGCCGCCCGACACCCCGGCGGGCCGGGCCACCACCGTCACCGCGCCCCAACCCGTACTCACCGACGACGACTTGGACGACGAACCCGTGCGCGAGGCCCAGGCCTCCGCGCGGCGTTCGCGCAAAGGCCGATCGGGCCCGAAAGTGGCCGTCGGGGTGCTGGTCGTCGCCGCCGCGCTCGGAGTCGGCGGCTATTTCGGCTACCAGTGGACCCAGAGCCAGTTCTACATAGGCGCCAAGGGAGACGAGCTCGTCGTCTTCCAGGGCGTCGATGCGGAGGTCGGGCCGGTGTCCTTCAAGAAGGTCGCCTACACCGACCACGTACGCGTCTCGTCGCTGCCGGCGGTGCAGCAGGACCAGGTCCGCAGCGGCATCCCGGTCGACGACCTGCAGGCCGGGATAACCAGGATCAAGAGCTTCGGCGACTCGGCGACGCCCACGCCGGACGCCAAGTCGTCGCCGACCCCCACGAGGTCCAGTAAGTGACTGCTGTCGAAGCCACGCCCGTACCGATGACCGCGAAGAGGCGCGGCGCCCAGCTGGGCATGCTCGCCTTCGCCGTGCTGATCGTGATGGGCGCCTACGCCAGCGTCGGGCTCGGGATCAACGGCAAGGTCCCGTCCGGCATGCTCGGCTACGGCCTCGGCCTCGGCGGTCTGATGCTCGCGGCCTACCTGGTGCTGGCCAAGTGGGCACCATGGGCCGATCCCCTTCTGCTTCCCCTCGTGACGCTGGTCAACGGCCTCGGCCTGGTGATGATCTACCGGATCGAGCTGGCCGGTGAGAATCTCGCCTCGGCGGCGAACCAGCTCATGTGGACGGCGCTCGGCGTGGTGATGTTCTCCGCGACCCTGATCGCGTTGAGGGACCACCGCGTCTTGCAGCGCTTCACCTATACCGCCGGCTTCGCCGGCATCGCGCTGCTGGTGCTGCCCATGCTGCCCTTCATCGGCAGGGAGATCAACGGAGCGCGCATCTGGGTCGGCATCGGCCCCTTCAGCATCCAGCCCGCCGAGTTCGCCAAGCTGGCCCTGGTCATCTTCTTCGCGGGATACCTGGTCGCCAAACGCGACGTGCTGGCCCTCGCCGGCCGCCGCCTGCTGTTCATCGACCTACCCCGGGCACGCGACCTCGGCCCCGTCCTCATCACCTGGGGCATCAGCCTCGGCGTCCTGGTCATGCAGAAGGACCTCGGCAGCTCGCTGCTGCTGTTCGGCGCGTTCGTCGCGATGCTCTACATCGCGACGCAGCGCACCTCGTGGGTGCTCATCGGCATCCTGCTGTTCGTCGGCGGCGCCTTCGTGGCCGGGCAGATCTTCAGTCACGTCGAGGCCCGCTTCAACGTCTGGCTGCATGCAGAGGACCCCGCGCTGTACGACGCCGTGGGCGGCAGCGCCCAGCTGATGCAGGGCCAGTTCGCCATGGGCTCGGGCGGCATCCTCGGCACCGGGCTCGGCCAGGGCTACCCATACAAGATCCCGCTGTCGTTCTCCGACTTCATCTTCCCGGCGGTGGGCGAGGAACTCGGCCTCACGGGCCTGATGGCCATCCTCATGATCTACGCGCTGATCGTCGAGCGGGGGCTGCGCACGTCGCTGGCGGCCCGCGACCCGTTCACCAAGCTGCTCGCGGGCGGCCTGTCGTTCATCCTCGCCTGGCAGGTGTTCATCATCGTCGGCGGCGTGACCCGGCTGATCCCGCTGACCGGTCTCGTGACGCCGTTCATGTCCGCCGGAGGCTCGGCGCTGCTGGCCAACTGGATGCTCATCGCCCTGCTCGTACGGATGTCCGACGCGGCCCGCCGGCCGCCGCCGCAGGCGATCCAGGACGAGGGACTGACCCAGGTGATGCAGCGATGAACAATCCGCTCAAGCGTGTCGCCGTGGCCTGTCTGCTCATGTTCGGCCTGCTCATGGCCAACGTGACGTATCTCGGCGCGGTGAAGGCCGAGGGGTTGCGCAACGACTCGCGGAACGTACGCATGTTGTACGGCCGCTACAAGGTCGACCGCGGGTGGATCACGGCCGACAACGGCAAGACGACGCTGGCCAAGACGGTGGACACCGGGGACAAGCAGTTCCGGTTCGAGCGGGAGTATCCGCTGGGCAAGCCGTTCACGCACGTGGTCGGCTGGTTCGCGCCGGAGAGCGCGTCGGGCATCGAGGCCGCGATGAACCGCTACCTCGACGGCAGCCACCCCGACCTGGTGGTCCGCCGGGCCATCGACATGGTCAGCGGCAAGCCCGCCAAGGGCGCGAGCGTCGACCTCACCCTGAACACCAAGGCCCAGGAGATCGCGTACAAGGACCTGGCGGGCACCGGCAAGCGCGGCGCGGTCGTCGCGCTCGAGCCGAAGACCGGCAAGATCCTCACGATGGTGTCGGTGCCGTCGTACGACCCGAACCCGCTGGCCAAGGCGAACAAAGACACCGTCAACAAGGCGTACAACAAGCTGGACAAGGACGACAACAAGCCGCTGATCAACCGGGCCATCGAGCGCACGTTCGCCCCGGGGTCCACGTTCAAGACGGTCACCTCGGCGGCCTACCTCAGCGACGACAGCTCCCGTGACGAGAACACGCAGGTCGACGCGCCCGACTCGCTGCCGCTGCCGGGCACGAGCATCTCGCTGCCCAACTACCACGGCGAGTCGTGCGGCGGCCGGGCGACACTGGTGCAGGCGCTCACGATCTCCTGCAACACGCCGTTCGCCATCATGGGCATGGACGTCGGCTACGACAAGCTCAAGGAGCAGGCCGCGAAGTTCGGGGTCGGCCAGCCGCTGGAGATCCCTCTCACGGTCACGGCCAGCAACATCGGCCCGGACGAGGGCAAGGCGGCCCTCGCCAAGACCGCGATCGGCCAGCAGAGCAACCAGATGACCCCGCTGCAGATGGCGATGGTCGCGGCCGGCATCGCCAACCAGGGCACCGTCATGAAGCCGTTCCTGGTCAACAAGATCATGGGGCCGGACGGCGCGGAGATCGACGGGACCGACCCCGAGGAACTGAGCGAGGCCGTCACGCCCGAGGTGGCCGGCGAGCTGACCAAGATGATGATCGGCGTGATCGAGCACGGCACCGGCGGCGCGGCCAAGCTCCCCAACATCACCGTGGCGGGCAAGACGGGCACGGCGGAGACGCTGCCGGGCAAGCCGTCGCACGCGTGGTTCATCTCCTTCGCCCCGGTCGACGACCCGAAGGTCGCCGTGGCGGTCTTCGTGGAGTCCGGCAGCGCCGGCAACGACGCCACCGGCGGTGCGGTGGCCGCGCCGATCGCCCACGACGTCATGCAGGCGGTGCTCGGACAGTGACGGACACGGTGCTCGGCGGGCGGTACCGGCTGACCTCCCCCATCGCCGCGGGCGGCATGGGCGAGGTCTGGCGGGCCGACGACGAACTGCTCGGCCGGGAGGTGGCGATCAAGCTGCTCGGCCGCCATGTCGCGGGCGACGCCACCTTCCGCGACCGGTTCCGCTCCGAGGCCAGGATCACCGCCGCCCTGACCGACCCCGGCATCGCCCAGGTCTTCGACTACGGCGAGACCGACGGGCTGGCCTACCTCGTGATGGAACTGGTGAGGGGCGAGCCGCTGTCGGCCATCCTGGCCCGCAACGGCGTGCTCGGGCCGGACGTCACGCTCGACATCATCGAGCAGACCGCCCGGGGCCTGCACGCGGCCCACCGGGCCGGGGTGATCCACCGCGACGTCAAGCCCGGCAACCTGCTCGTCACCGAGGCAGGACAGGTCAAGATCACCGACTTCGGCATCGCCCGCGCACTGGAGGCCGCGCCGCTGACCGCGACCGGCACCATCCTCGGCACCGCCCAGTACGTGAGCCCGGAGCAGGCGTCCGGCACCACCCTCACCCCGGCGAGCGACGTCTACTCGCTCGGGGTGGTGGCCTACGAATGCCTCGCGGGCCGCCCGCCGTTCACGGCGGAGACCCCGGTGGCGCTCGCGCTGCGGCATCTCAACGACACGCCCCCGCCGCTGCCGGGGAACGTGCCCGCGCCGGTGGCGGCCCTCGTGATGGCCATGCTGGCCAAGGACCCCGCCGCGCGGCCGGAGACCGGGCCGGTGCTCCTCGACAGGGTGCGGGTGCTGCGCGAGACCCTCGCGGGCACGGCGGCCTCGACGGCGGTGCTCGGTTCGCTGACCGATCCCCGGGGCTTCCCGGCGGCGGGCGGCGCGGGCCGGACCACCCCTCCGGCCACGCCCGGCCTGACGGCGCCTCTGGGCGAGCCCGCGGGAGCCGGCACCCCGCGTCCCGGCGCCACCGCGCCCATCGGCCCTGCCCCCGCCTCCCCGCGCAGGGCTCCCGCGGGCGTCCCCGACGCCCGTACGCGGCGCCCAGGCGGTCCGGAGGGGCCCGTCGGCGGGCGGCGCCGCCGGGCGACCCTGCTCCTCGCGACGGCCGGCTGCGCCGCCGCGGTCGGCATCGGGGTCCTGGCCTTCACCGCCGCCCACACCGGCGAATCACCGCCGGACCCGGGTGAGACGGCCGCGCCCGTCTCACCGTCCTCCTCGCCGTCGCCATCGCCGTCGTCGGCGCGTACGAACAGGTCAGAGGTTCCGCGGACGCATCGGCCGACCGCTCCGGCGGCGTCGGACGAGCCGAGCGCCGTTCCGTCGGCTACCGTAAGCAGGTCGGCATCAACCACCCAGACGCCCACACCGGCTTCGTCCCCGACCTCGACCCCGACTCCGACGTCCACCCCGGCCACGGAACCCAGTGAGACTCCGCTCCCGACGGACGCCCCACCCGACACGAACCCTCCGGATGAGGGGGAGTGATGAGGAGAGGGGTCGATGATGGAGACCGGTGGCACCCCACGATGAACGGCAAGGGACAGTGCAGGAAATGACTCAGCCACGACTACTCGGCGGACGCTACGAGCTGGATGGCGTCGTGGGGCGTGGCGGCATGGCCGAGGTGTATCGCGCCCGGGACATCCGGCTGGACCGTGTCGTCGCCATCAAGACGCTCCGCTCCGACCTCGCCAGGGACCACACGTTCCAGGCGCGCTTCCGGCGTGAGGCGCAGTCCGCCGCCTCGCTCAACCACCCGTCGATCATCGCCGTGTACGACACCGGCGAGGACATGATGGACGGCACGCCCGTGCCGTACATCGTGATGGAGTTCGTCGACGGGCGGACGCTGCGCGACCTGCTGCGCGCCGACCGGCGGCTGCTGCCCGAGCGGGCCATGGAGCTGGTGGACGGCATCCTGCGGGCGCTCGACTACAGCCACCGGGGCGGCATCGTCCACCGGGACATCAAGCCGGCCAACATCATGTTGACGGTCAACGGCGAGGTCAAGGTGATGGACTTCGGCATCGCCCGGGCCATGGCCGACTCCGCCGCCACGATGACCCAGACGGCCCAGGTGATCGGCACCGCGCAGTACCTGTCGCCCGAGCAGGCCCGCGGCGAGCGCGTGGACGCCCGCAGCGACATCTACTCGACCGGCTGCGTGTTGTACGAGCTGCTCACCGGCCAGCCGCCCTTCACCGGCGACTCCCCCGTGGCGATCGCCTACCAGCACGTGCGGGAGGACCCGATCCCGCCGTCGCGGATCGACCCCGAGATCCCGCAGTGGGCCGACGCGATCGTGCTCAAGGCGATGGCCAAGGACCCGGTCCACCGCTACCAGAGCGCCGCGGAGATGCGCGGCGACATCCAGCGGGTGCTGTCGGGCATGCCGGTCGACCCGCAGACGATGGCGATGGCCACCCAGCAGTACAACGGGTACGGCGCAGACCGCACGCGGACGATGACCACCGCCGGCGGCGCCCCCATGACGCAGAGCACGCGCGCCATCCCCGACTACGAGTACGCCCAGGAAGAGCGCGGCGGCGGCCGGTACGACGGGCGGCGGCGCAGCGGCGGCGGCGGCAACACCGCGTTGAAGACCGCCCTGTGGATCCTCATCCCGCTGGTGGTCATCGGCGCCATGATCGGTGTCGGCTACGCCTTCCTCGGGTCCGGGGGCTCCTCGACCGCCGACAAGGTCCAGGTGCCGTCGGTGACGAACCAGACGAAGGCGGCGGCCAAGCAGGCACTGGAGGCGGCCGGGTTCAAGGTCGCCTTCGGCCCGGACGAGTTCAACAGCGACGTCCCCAAGGGCGCCGTCGTGAGCACCGACCCCCCCGGGGGCGAGCAGGCCGACCGCGGGGCCACGGTCACCGTCATCGTGTCCAAGGGCGAGGAGAAGGTCACCGTCCCCGATGACCTGATCGGCAAGACGCCGGAGGAGGCCAGGGCCGAACTGGAGGCGCTGGAGCTGAAGGTCAGCATCGTGCCGAAGGCCTCCACCAAGGAGCAGGGCAAGGTCTTCGACAGCAACCCCAAGCCGGGCGAGAAGGTCGAGAAGGGCGCCCTGGTCCGGCTGTACGTGCCCCAGGAGATGACGGAGGTCCCGAGCGTGCTCGGCCTCACGCTGGAGGACGCGACCCGGACGCTGAAGGGCGCCGGCTTCAAGGTCAAGTCGCAGGAGCGGCCGAGCGACACGGTTCCACAGGGCAGCGTGATCGACCAGTCGCCGCAGCCGGGGACCAAGCTCAACCCCAACACCACGATCACGCTGACGGTCTCCAGCGGCCCCTCTCAGCAGCAGGAGACGCCGACCCAGCCCCCGACCCAGGAGGAGCCGACGGACACGCCGACCGACGGCAGCGACGGTGGCGACGGCGGTGACGGCGGCGGCGTGCAGATCGGGCCGCCCGGAGAGGGCGACGACAACCCGTTCGGCAACTAGCCGGAAGAGCGGACGGCGGTCACCGCGAGGCGGTGGCCGCCGTCGGCGTTTCACCGGGGTTTCGCCGGGGTTTCGAGGGCCCTGCCGCGACACGGCCGGCCGGGCGAACGGCATAGAGCAGGACGGACGACTCCGGGCATGAGGAAGGGCTTCCGCCACTCGGGGGCAATGGCGGAAGCCCTCACTCTTCTAGTCGTAACGAGAGCGGAAAGCGTTACACGATCTGCGCGAGCCAATTTCCGAGCAGCCGATGGCCGTGCTCGGACACGACCGACTCGGGGTGGAACTGCACGCCCTCGATGGGGGCGTCGCGGTGGCGCAGGCCCATGATGACGCCGTCGGGCGTGGTGGCCGTCACCTCCAGCGCGTCCGGTACGGTGCCGGGGACCACGGCGAGCGAGTGGTAGCGCGTCATCGTGACCGGCGAAGGAAGCTCCCGGAACACGCCTCGCCCGTCGTGGGAGATCAGGCTGGTGCGGCCGTGCATGAGCTCGGGCGCCCGGTCCACCACGGCCCCGTACGCCACGGCGATGGCCTGGTGACCGAGACAGACCCCGAGCAGCGGCAGGCCGCGCTCGGCGCAGTGCCGTACGAGGGACACCGACACCCCGGCGGCCTCCGGCGTGCCGGGCCCCGGCGAGACGAGCACGGCGTCGAAGGCGTCGGCGTCGCCCACGGCGACGTGGTCGCGCGGCCGTACGTCGCAGTCCGCGCCCAGACCACGCAGATACTGCACGATCGTGTGCACGAAGCTGTCGTGATTGTCGACCACGAGCACCCGGATCGGGCCCATAGTGTCTCCCGCTTCACCGGGGTGGTGGGTGTACAGAGCGGAAATCGGACTTTCAGCGTACGGCAATCCCGCATGGGGGATCGCCCGGCGGGGTCCGCGCCGACTATCCTTGCTCGGGACTTCACCGCCACAGCGATTACGCTATTGACACCAGCCCGCACGACCGCGCGGGTACCCACCAGGAGAAGCTCCCGTGCCCAAGTCGAAGACCCGCAAGAAGGCCGTTTACACGCCGCCGCAGAAGTCGCAGACGGTGAAGGTCAGCCCGCGTTGGCTCGCCCCCGTCATGGTGGCCTGCTGGATCATCGGTATCGCCTGGATCGCGATCTACTACATCGCGCCGACCGTTCCCGGCATCTCCGCCCTGGCGAACTGGAACCTGCTGATCGGTTTCGGGCTCATCATCGTCGGCGTCGTGCTGTCGACGAAGTGGCGTTAGGCTGCTTTCTTAAGATTCTTTCCACAGCTTTTATCCACAGCCTGTGGACAGGTGATCAGGCTGCCCCAGGCCGGGTTCGGACCGGGCGGCGCACTGCCCAGCCCGGCCCGGCCCTGGCGTGAGGACGGTCAGCTTCGGCCAAGCATCTCGGCGGTGAGGATGTTCCCTCCGAGGCCCCACCCGCCGTCGGGCACCTCCTCCACGAGGACCAGGGTGGTCGCCCGGGCCCGCTCGCCGTACACGTCGGCGTAGGCGTCGGTGACGGCGTCGATGAGCTTCTTCTTGGACTCGGGGGTCAGGGTGTCGGCGGGCACCTTGAGGTTGGCGAACGGCATGCTCGTTCCTTTCGGGTTGTTTCGGGTGTTTCCTGGGTGGAGTGCGGCGGGCGTCAGACGATGCCGCCGTTGGCGCGCACGACCTGGCCGTTGACCCAGTGCCCCGCGGGGCTCGCCAGGAAGGCGACGACCTCCGCGATGTCCTCGGGGGTGCCGAGCCGTTCGAGCGGGGGCTGCTTGGCCATCCGCTCGATCGTGGCCTCATCCTTGCCTTCGAAGAAAAGCTCTGTGGCGGTCGGGCCGGGCGCGACCGCGTTGACCGTGATGTCCCGCCCCCGCAGTTCGCGGGCGAGCACGAGCGTCATCGCCTCGACGGCGCCCTTGCTGGCGGCGTACGCCCCGTAGGTGGGCAGTTGCAGGCCCACGATGGACGTGGACAGGGTGATGATCGTGCCGCCGCCGCGCACGCGGCGCGCGGCCTCCCGCGCCATGACGAAGGTGCCACGGATGTTGGTGCGGTGCAGGGCGTCCAGCTCGGCGAGATCGAGGTCCGCGATCGGGGACAGCGACAGGCGACCCGCCGAGTTGACGACGACGTCGACCCCGCCGAACTCCTTCTCCGCCGCGTCGAACATCGCAGCGACCGCGTCCTCGTCCGCGACGTCGGCCTGCGCCGCGATCGCCCGGCCGCCGGCCGACGTGACCGCGTCGACCACCTCGGCCGCGGCCGAGGCAGAGCCCTGATATCCCACGACGACGGCGAAGCCGCGTGCGGCCAGCGTCGTCGCGATCGCCCGGCCGATCCCACGGGAGCCGCCGCTGACGACGGCCACGCGCTGATCACTCATCGGAGAACTCCTTCCTATCGCTGATACGAGCTGCTCGTATCGGTGTTACGAGACCAGACGTTAGCACGATCCCCATAACGGCGCTAGCGGGATTCCGTATCATTGGTTACATGGCAGGTGCGGACACCCTACGCGCGGCGATGATCGAGGCCGCCGAGAAGCAACTGGCGACGTCCTCGGACAACGACATCGCCACGCGCGCGGTCTGTGAAGCGGTCGGCGTGACCCAGCCCGTGCTCTACCGGCTGTTCGGCGACAAGCGGGGACTCCTCGACGCCGTCGCCGACCACGGGTACGAGCGCTACGCCGCGCTCAAGGCCGCGCAGGAGCAGACGGCCGACCCGGTGGCCGACCTCCGGGCCGGCTGGGACGGCCACATGGCCTTCGCGCGGGAGAACCGTGCCCTCTACCAGCTCATGTTCACGCCTCGGCCGTGGTCCCGGTCCACGGCTCGCGACCGGGTGTTCACCCTCCTGGAGGCCACGCTCGTACGGTGCGCGGCGATCGGCGCGCTGAGAGTGGAGCCGCCGATCGCGGCCCGGCTGATCCTGTCCGCGAGCGTCGGGGCAGCGCTCGACCACATCGCCAGTCCGGAGCTCTTCGACGACCCCGCGCTGTCCCACCGCATGCGCGACGCCGTGTTCGCGCACGTGCTCACCGAGGCGACCGTGCGGGAGGACGCCGACCCCCTCCGCGAGGCCGCGCTGCGCCTGCGCGCGCAACTCGACCTCGCCGGCACCGAGGCCCTCGAGCCGGTCGAGACCGCCCTGCTCCGGCGCTGGCTCGACCGCATCACACAGCCCGGCGCGGGGAGCGTCAGGTGAAGGCGCCCTCCAGCAGGCCGTACGGCGGGAGCATGGTGACGAGCAGGACCAGCGCCACCAGCACCGCGGCGGCGACGCCGGCCTGGACGAGGGTGCGGTTGCGGCGCGGAGCGTAGGCGAAACCGGCGGCGATGATCGTGCCGGTCACGAGCCCGCCGAGATGGCCCTGCCAGCTGATGCCCGGGACGACGAACGTGAGCACCACGTTGATGCCGATCAGCCACAGGACGCCGCGGGCGTCGTAGCCGAGCCTGCGGGCGACGACGAACAACGCACCGAACAGGCCGTAGATGGCGGTCGAGGCGCCGACGGCCGACGTGCCGAACAGGTAGACGGCGACCGAGCCGCCCAGCGCCGACAGCAGGTAGAGCGCGGCGAACCGGCCAGAGCCGAGCCTGCGCTCCAGTTCGGGGCCGAGGGCATAGAGCGCCCACATGTTGAACAGGATGTGCCAGAACGACGGCGGCGGGGAGTGCAGGAAGGCGCTGGTGATCAGGCGCCACCACTCGCCCATATGGACCCCGAGGGACCACATCGCGAACTGCTGGACGACCTCGTTCGGGCGCAGGACCTCCGCCCCGTACGCGAGCACGTTCAGGATCAGCAGGGTCCACGTGACACGGGGCGTGGCCACGGCGGCGCCGCCGAAGGTCGCCTGGGCCTGCCGCACCTCGCGGCTGCCGTCGCGGACGCACTCGGGGCACTGGTGACCGACCGCGGCCTCGCGCATGCAGTCGGGGCAGATCGGGCGCTCACAGCGCTGGCAGCGGACGTAGGTCTCGCGGTCGGGGTGCCGGTAGCAGGTGGGCACGGCTTGCGCCCCCGGCTGCGGGGGCGGCGGAGGCTGGGAGGTCATGGGGTCCTTTCCTGGGCGAGTCCCTGTGCGGGGGCGCATCCACCAGCCAGCCTATAAGCCGGAAACGCCCCGGCCGCGTGTTCGCGCGGCCGGGGCGTCCCGAGCGTCGGAGGAGACGGCGTCAGGACCGCTCGATGGTGACCTCTTCGAGGACCACGTCGTTAACCGGCCGGTCGTTGCGGCCGGTCGGGGTCTTGGCGATCGCGTCGACCACCTCGGTGCCCTCGATCACCTCACCGAAGATCGTGTGCCCCTGGTTGAGGTGCGGCTGCGGGCTCACGGTGATGAAGAACTGGGAGCCGTTGGTGCCCTTGCCGAACCGCTTGCCCGCGTTCGCCATGGCGAGCAGGTAGGGCCGGTTGAACTGGTTCTCGGGGTGGATCTCGTCGTCGAAGCTGTAGCCGGGCCCGCCGACACCCTGGCCGAGGGGGTCGCCGCCCTGGATCATGAAGCCGTTGATGACCCGGTGGAAGATCGTGCCGTCGTAGAGCTTGACGTTCGTCTGCTTCTCACCGGTCTCGGGGTGGGTCCACTCCCGGGTGCCCTCGGCGAGTTCGACGAAGTTGCGCACGGTCTTCGGCGCCTTGTTGGGGAAAAGCTGGACGCGGATCGTGCCGTGGTTCGTGCGCAGATTCGCGATGAGGTTGTCAGCCACGAGGGCCGCCCCCTTTGGTAGCTCGTGTTAGTTGTCCGGTGAACAGGGTATCGAGCATGCCTTCAAGCACCGCTCGTGATTGAGCCACGACCATCCGGGAAGGGGTCGTTCCGGGGCCCCGTCGATTGGGGAGGTTGATCGTGTCCCTGACAATGAACAGAAGGCGTCGCGCCGAGGTTGTCATCCCGCAAACGTGGCTGAGCAGGATGAGGGACCAGGCGATGAAGGCCAGCGGCCGGATGAGCCCGGTGGCGGAGACCGCACGGGATCTCGCCACGCACCGGATCGAGGACGCCAGGGTCTGGGCGGCGCCGAAGCTCGACCAGGCGGCGCAGTCGGTCGAGGAGCAGATCGCTCCGATCGTGAGTGCGTTCCTGACCGAGTTGGCCCGTCGCATCGACGTGACCAGCACCAGGAAGACCCGCCGGCGCTGGCCGGTCGTGGCGTTGCTGGGCGGAGTCGCGATCGGCGCGGTGGGTGTGGCGATGTACCGCAACAACGCTCAGCGCTGGGCCGAGACCATGCGGGAGAGCATGCGGCACACCGGCTCCGACGCCAGCAAGTGGGTCGGAGACAAGGCCGGGGAAGTCGGCGAGAAGGCCGACAAGGCCGCCGACGAGATCTCGGGAAAAATGTCCTAGCACATCCCTCACAGCCACCCAGTACGGCCGGCGTTCCCCCAACGCCGGCCGTACTGTGTTCCCCGCTTCGCTCATCGGGGCGCTGTTATCCGCCGGGTCGTGCCGAAGCGCGCCGGGAACACAGCCTTCGTCACGTGCTCACTCGGTGTTCCCGAAAGAGGCGTCGTCCGGAGGGAGCGGAGCGGAAGGGAGCGAGGACCGGAGCGAAGGCCCAGCGGAGCGGGCTTCGCGAGGACCGGAGGTTCCTTCCGGCGCAGCGACCGACTTGGCCAACATCCGTGACAATCCAACTAGGTCATCGAAGGCTCCAGGCGGTGCAGTACGGCGGGGAGGCGGTCCTCGTAGACCACGGTGAGCCGCCGGGTCGCCCGGGTGATGGCGACGTAGAGGTCCTGGCCGCCCTTCGGCGACTGACGCAGGATGCCCTCGGGATCCACGACGACCACGGCGTCGAACTCCAGGCCCTTCGAGCCGCGCACGGTGAGGACGGCCACCGGGCTGTCCAGGGGATCGACGGCCTCGGGGAACAGCGCGGCGACCTCCAGGTGCCGGGCGTCCGGCGTGACGACGCCGACCCGCCCCTCCCCGATCTCGCCCCCTCCGATCTCACGCAGCTCCGACTCCACGAGCAGCCGCAGGTCGGTGCCGCCGGCGGGCACGGCGCGCGGGCGGGCGCCGCCGAACCGGACCGACTCGGGCGGCTTCTCCCCGGGTGCCACGGCGCGCAGCACGTCGGCGGCGACCTCCATGATCTCGGCCGGGGTCCGGTAGTTGACCAGCAGGCGCTCCTCCCGCCAGCGCCCCTTCACGTACGGGTCGAGCATCTCGCCCCACGACCGCGCGCCCGCCGCCGAGCCGGTCTGGGCGATGTCGCCGACGACCGTCAGAGAGCGGGCCGGGACCCGCCGCATCACCGTCCGCCAGGCCATCGCCGACAGCTCCTGCGCCTCGTCCACGATCACGTGCCCGTACGCCCAGGTGCGGTCGCGGGCGGCCCGATCGGCCGTCGTCGTGTACGGCCCGTCGTCGCGGTTGCGACCGGCCAGCAGGGCCGCGTCGAGCACGGGATCGACGTCGGTGATCGTCAGGACCTCCCGCGCGTACAGTTCCTCCTCGCGGCGTTCCTCCTCGGCGCGGCGCCGCCTGGCCCCCGCCCCGTAGTCGTACTCGCCGAGCAGTTCTGCTGCCTCGTCCAGCAGGGGGACGTCGCCGACCGTCCACGGCGCCTCACGGGGCCGCAGCAGGAGCGCGCGCTCCTCCTCCGTCAGGTGGGGCCCGGCCGCCGTACGCAGCCGTTCCTCGTCCGAGAGGAGTTCGCGGACGAGCCGCTCGGGGGTGATCTCCGGCCAGAGGGCGTCGAGCGCGTCGCGCACCGACCGGTGCTCCCACAGGGCCGTGGCGGCATAGCGCAGGTCGCCGTCCTCGAGCGGCCGGTCGAGCTTGGCCGCCTCGTCCCGCGCCAGTGCCCGCAGCACCTGGTCCACGAACGTCCACCGGGCGATGTTGTGCTGCCGCCGCAGGCCGCGTGCGCGGTCGCGGGCCCGCAGGCAGGTGGCGTGGTCCACCCGCAGCGCCATCTCCTCGACCACGACCTCCACGCCGCCGCGCACCGACGTACGGACGGGGATCTTCACCTCCAGGTCGCCCTCCGGCACGCGCTCGCGGTCGCGGACCGCCGCCTCGACCACAGCGGCCATGCGCGGGTCGCCCTTGACGACGGCGACGGCCGGCTCGTCCTCGGCGGTGGCCCGCACCCCGGGGTGGAGCCCGCCGATGCTCGTCAGCACCACCTGCGTCTCGCCCAGCGCGGGCAGCACCTGACTGATGTAGCGGGAGAACGTGGCGTTGGGACCGACGACGAGCACGCCGCGCCGCTCCAGCGTGTCCCGGTGCGTGTAGAGCAGGTATGCCGCCCGGTGCAGGGCGGCGACGGTCTTGCCCGTGCCCGGCCCGCCCTGCACGACGAGCGCCCCCGCCAGGCCGGACCGGATCACCCGGTCCTGCTCGCGCTGGATGGTGGCGACGACCTCGCCCATGCGTCCGGTGCGCCCGCGGCGCAGCGTCGCGAGCAGCGCGGCCTCGCCGACGAGCGTACGGCGGTCTCCGTCGGCCATCCGGTCGAGGTCGAAGACCTCGTCGTCGATGCCCACGACGTCGCGGTGCCGCGTGTGCAGGTGCCGGCGGCGGACGAGGGAGCCCGGGTCGCTGGGGGTGGCGACGTAGAAGGGGCGGGCGGCGGGGGCCCGCCAGTCGACGAGCACGGACGTGTGGTCGTCGTCGCGCAGCCCGACGCGGCCGATGTAGAGGGTCTCACCCTCGGCGTCGTCGATGCGGCCGAAGCACAGGCCGTGTTCGACGGCCGACAGTTGCGCGAGGCGGCGGGCGTGCTCGGCCGCCGCCACCTCCCGCTCCACGACGGCCTGCCGGGTTCCCGTGCCGCCGCGGGCCAGGATTTCCCGGATGCCGCGCTCGGCCCGTTCGCGGGCGATGTCGAGGCGGCCGTACAGCATGGAGACGTAGGACTGCTCGCTCCGCAGGGCCTCGGCGCGAGCGGAGTCGGATTGACGGTCACCCATTCCTGTGATAAACTCCTAGTGAGAGTGTCTGGCTTTCAGATAACTGGGAATCTCTCACTATACGGCATCGCGCCTCTGTGACGTGTCACGCCTCCGTCCACTCCGCTCGCGGGGTGGATTTTTTGTTTTCGAGACTTCTGTGACTGATGTGAGTGATGTCGCGTCCCTCCTGGGTAACGGGCGTACGGCGCGATCGGCGGTACGCATCGCCACATTCCGTCCGGATTCGCATCGCGCCATGGTCAACCGCCGCGCGCCGCGGGACGTCTTTGGAAACAAGGAGGCCCGGATGGACGTCCTCGAGAGCCTCGTGGACGACGAGCTCCGCCTGGAGCTCGTCCTCATCGAGGCACTGCACCACGAGGCGGAACGGCTGGCCGCCCCGGCCGTCCGCTGAGATCACGGCCCGCCGCCTCACACGGAGGCGGCGGGCGCTCTCTCACAGGTCAGGCCCAGGCTCACACGTCAAGCCCAGGGGCGGAAGACGGCGCGGACGCAGCCGTCCTTCTTGTGCTTGAACATGTCGTAGCCCTTGGGCCCCTCGTCGAGCGTCATCGTGTGCGTCGCGAGGTAGGAGGGCTTCAGATCGCCCTTCGCGATGAGGTCGAGGAGCTTCGGGATGTACCGCTGGCCGTGCTGCTGCGCGCCGCGCAGCGTGAGGCCCTTGTTCATCAGCGCGCCGAGCGGGAACTTGTCCACGAAGCCGGCGAAGACCCCCAGCACGAACACCGAGCCGCCCTTGCGGCAGGCGTGGATCGCCTCCCGCACCGCGATCGGGCGGTCCTGCTCCAGGCGCAGCTGCTGTTTGATCCCGTCGTACACGCGCTGGATCCCGGTGCTGTCGGCTTCCATGCCGACGGCCTCGACGCACACGTCCGGGCCCCGGCCGCCGGTGCGCTCGCGCAACTCGGCGGTGACGTCGGTGCTCGTGTAGTCGATCACCTCGCAGCCGACGTGGCGGGCGGCCATGGCCAGCCGTTCGGGATAGCGGTCGATCGCGATGACCCGCTCGGCGCCGAGGAGCAGGGCGGCCCGGGCGGCCATCTGGCCGACGCCGCCGCATCCCCACACCGCGACCACGTCTCCCGGCCGTACGCCGCCGAGCTCGGCGCCCATCCAGCCCGTCGGGGCCGCGTCGGAGGCGAACAGGGCGTCGAGGTCCGAGACGCCCTCGGGGACGGTGAACGCGTTGTAGTCCACGAAGGGCACGCGGATGTACTCGGCGTGGCTGCCCCGGAAGCCGCCCATCGCGTGGGAGTAGCCGAAGATGCCGGCGGTCGTGCCGCCCCACATCAGGTCCGTGACGCCCGGCTTGGGGTTGCTGTTCTCGCACAGCGACCACTCGTCGTGCCGGCAGGCCCAGCAGCGGCCGCAGCCGATGATCGAGCAGACCACGACCCGGTCGCCCGGCCGATGCCGGCTCACCTCGGGGCCGACGTCGACGATCTCGCCGATGAACTCGTGCCCGATGACGTCACCGGCTCGCATGGCCGGGATGTAGCCGCCGAGCAGGTGGAGGTCGGAGCCGCAGGTGGTGCTCGCCGTCACCTTCACGATCGCGTCCTGGGCGTTGAGGATCGCGGGGTCGGGCACCTGCTCGACCGACAGTTCGTTCACGCCCTGCCAGCACAGCGCCTTCACAGCCGGCCCCCTTCCGCCGCGCGTCCCAGCGCCATGTCGAGCACCTTGCCCGGCAGGGTCGGCCGGGTCGTCGCGATCTCCTCGTCCGATCGCAGCACGTCGCCGGTCTCCAGCAGGGACTTCGTCTCGCGCAGCGCCGTACGGACCGTGGTGCGGGGGTCCTCACCCCGCAGCCGGGCGAGGACGGCGTCGGCGCCGGCCCGGTGTTCCCTCGGGCGGGCGTAGATCTCCGTGCCGCGGTCACCGGGCGCCCGGTTCATCCGCACCTCGGCGTCCACCCGGGCCAGCGGTTCGGGCAGGTGCCCGGCCGGCGCGACCTCGTCCGGCGGCCGGTTGATCGTGATGCCCAGCCAGCGGCTGGACTCCAGCGGGTCCTTCGCCGCGGACGGCACCCGGCGATGCGAGGCCGCCCATCGCGCCACCCCCAGGCCGGCAGCCGCGAGCGCCGCCGCTCCGGCAACGAGACGTTTCATGGCCTTCGCCCCCTCCACGGCCGACTTCCTCGGGTGCTACCCCCGCTCATGGGCTCTATCCCGCCCGCGACGGGTGAGTGAGGAGGAGTTGGACGCCGGGTGACGGTCTCGGGACGACGGCCTGCGGGCTATTCGGCGTCGCGGGACGGCGCGGCGGCGAGGGCGTCCGCGACGGTGGGGAAGATCGGGACGTGGGACGCCAGCCCGGTGATCCACAGCGCGCGGGCCGCGCCCTGCTCGACCGCGACGAGGCCCAGCCAGCCCCCGTCGTCGAGCGCCCGCTTCCAGCAGTTGACCAGCAACCCCGTCGCTCTGGAATCGAGGAAGTCCAGTTCGAGCAGGTTCACCACGAGGTACGGCCCGAACTGGGCGAACGCCTTGTCGAAGAACTCGGTGGCCGGTTCGTGCGTGGTGAAGTCGAGCGTCCCCCGCACCGTCAGCACTCCGATGCTTCCGCTGCTCTCGGCGGCGAACGTGGTCTCGGCTGTCGAGATGTTGTGTACGTCAGACATCAGGACACTTCCAAGGAGTTCGGCAGAATGCGCGCGACCAGGATGCAGGTGTCGTCACCGGTGTTACTCGGGGCCAGGGTCTCCATGACCGCCGCCACCCGATCCTGTGGTGGCACCTTCGGCACGGTCTCGGCGATCGCCGCGCTGAGGATGTCGAGGCCCTCGAACAGGTCCCGGCCCGGGCGTTCGATCAGGCCGTCGGTGAACATGAGGAGCAGATCGTCCGGCTCCAGCCGCATCTCGGCACAGCTGTAGCTCACGTCCTCGAAGACGCCGAGCAGCACGCCGGGGTGGAGCAGCCGGTGCACCTTTTTCCCCCGTACCAGCAGCATCGGCGGGTGGCCCGCATGGGTCCACCTCAGTGTGCGGTCCTTGGTGCGGTAGCGGGCCACGACCGACGTCGCCAGCACGTCGGGCCGCATCCGCCGGAGCAGCCGGTTCAGCGCCACGAGGATCTGGGCCGGATCGTGGTCGGCGAAGGCCAGCCCGGTGATCGCGTGCCGCAGCTTGGCCATCGCGGAGGCGGCGGCCAGGCCGTGCCCGGCGACGTCGCCCACGGCCAGCAGCGCCTCCCCGTGGTCGATGTGGATGGCCTGGTACCAGTCGCCGCCCAGCGGCGCCGTCTCGGCCGGGAAGTAGCGCACACCGATCTGCAGCCCGGGCACCGAGTCCTGCGTCGGCAGGATGATGCTCTGCAGCCGCGCGGTGAGCTGCGACTCCTCCTCCAGCCGTTGGGTGACCTCGGCGAGCTCGACGGCGGTCCTGCGCCAGTCAGTCACGTCCTGCACGACGCCGTGGATCTCGACGGGCCGCCCGCCCGCGTCCCGGCTGACCTCGGCCGTCACTCTGATGTGGCGATACTCGTCACCGACGCGGATGCGGATGTCGAACTCATGCGGCCCGCCGCTGCCGGTCAGCGTCGTGAGCGCGTGCTCGACGATCGGGACGTCGTCGGGGTGGGCGATCTCGCGGTAGTACTCCAGCGCGAACGGCCCCTCGGCCGGGTCGCGCCCGTGGATGACGTAGAGCTGGTCGGACCACTCGGCCTCGCCGGTGATCAGGCTCCAGTGTCCCCATCCGAGGTGGCCCAGGCGCTCGGTGTGGAGCAGCCGGGCCGACAGGCGCTCCTCCCTGTCGTGGCGATCCCAGGAGACGAGAAGGCCGCCGTGCAGCCGGGCGAGACGGACACCGTAGGTGGACAGATGCGGCACGCCGTGCCCGTCCTCCCGGTGCACGTAGGGATCGACGCCCTCGGGTTCCCCGGTCTCCATGACGCGGAGGTAGGCGTCCCACAGAGGAGAACCGGCGACGCCCGGATACGCCTCGATCGCGCGCAGGCCGACGAGCTCCTTGCCGGTCCTGTCCTGGACGTCCCTGGCCTCGGGACTGGCCGCGCACACCTCGAAGTCGAGGATCGCACCGGCCTGATCGCGGATGGGCACCAGCCAGACGCCCTGGACCGGGACCGCATCGAGCATGGCCTGCACCACGCCTGCCATCGCTTCGGGGGACCAGTCGCCCGTGCCTGGAGAGGGGCCACTCACAGGAGTAAGCCGCAGGATGCGATCACCTCCACTCATTGAATCCGCCGGCCACCTTCCGCGAGGCATCCACAAGAGCGGACTTTCCGGAGGATCGCTCTTGCCTTCCCGATGAGGTTACCCTCCGTCCTTGAGAGTAGGCACTGGATGCCCCTTGGTCTCCCCGCGAGGTTCCGCCCCGTCCCTGGGCACGCCCCCTACCGGCTCTTAGGATCTTTCAGGAACTTTTTACCCTTCTCGGTTCCGGTAGGGGGATTGTCGGGATGGTGCTTCCGCACAACGCTCTGGACCATCGGTACCGGGGCGAGCACCCGCTCCGCACACTGGCCTATCTCTTCCGGGAGCACCGGCCCCGCCTCGTCCTCGCCGTCGTGGCCTTCACGGTCAAGCACAGCCCGACCTGGCTCCTCCCGCTGGTCACCGCGAACGTCATCGACGCGCTCGTCCGGCACGCGCCCGTCACCGACCTGCTGACGTCGATGGCCGTGCTGCTCGTCCTGCTCCTGCTGAACCTTCCCGGCCACCTGCTGTACGTACGGTGCCTGCACGGCGCGATCCGGCAGGTGGGCACCGGGCTGCGGTCGGCGCTGTGCCGCAGGATGCAGCACCTGTCGATCGGCTACCACTCGCGCGTGAGCGCCGGGGTGCTGCAGACCAAGGTCGTCAGGGACGTCGAGAGCGTCGAGCAGATGGTGCAGCAGACGGCCGACAGCGGCCTGTCGGCCGTGACCATGCTCATGGGCGGTCTCGCGGTGATCGCCTTCCGGGTGCCGGCCGCGCTGCCGGTCTTCCTGCTGGTCGTCCCTGCCGCCGCGGTCCTGGTGATGCGGATGCGCAACCGCCTGCGGGCCGACAACGAGAGCTTCCGGCAGGAAGTCGAGCGGCTGTCGGCGCGCGTGACCGAGATGACGCACCTGATCCCCATCACCCGCGCCCACGGCCTGGAACAGGACGCGCTGCACCGCATGGACGGCACGCTCTCCCGCGTCCTGCGCACCGGCCTGCGGCTCGACCTGCTCAACGGCCGGTTCGGCGCGATGGCCTGGATCACGCTGAACGTGCTCGCCGGGGGCTTCCTCGCCGGCTCCGCGCTGGTCTCCTACTACCAGGTGCTGCCGATCACAGCCGGCGACGTGGTCATGCTCAGCACGTTCTTCACCACGCTCACCACCTCGGTCACCACGCTGATGAGCCTGACGCCCGTGATCAGCAAGGGCCTGGAGTCCGTACGCTCGATCGGCGAGGTGCTCCAGGCGCCCGACCTGGAGAACAACGACGGCAAGGCCGAGGTGACGGCGGTCCGCGGCGAGTTCGAGTTCCGGTCGGTGTCGCTCGCCTACGAGGCGGACCGGCCCGCGGTGGACGAGTTCAGCCTCACCGTGTCCCCCGGCGAGACCATCGCCCTGGTCGGGGCCTCGGGGGCGGGCAAGTCGACCGTGCTCAACCTCGTGATCGGCTTCCTGCGCCCCACCTCGGGGCGCATCCTGCTGGACGGCAGGGACATGGAGGAGCTCGACCTGCGGACCTACCGGCGGTTCCTGTCCGTGGTGCCCCAGGAGTCGATCCTGTTCGAGGGGAGCATCCGCGACAACGTCACGTACGGCATGCGGGACGTGCCGGAGGAGACCCTGCGGGCCGCCCTGCGCGACGCGAACGCCCTGGAGTTCATCGACCGGCTGCCGCACGGGCTCGACACGATCGTGGGCGAGCGCGGCGCGCGGCTGTCGGGCGGCCAGAGGCAGCGGCTCGCCATCGCCCGCGCGCTCGTCCGCGACCCGCGGGTGCTGGTCCTGGACGAGGCGACCTCGGCGCTCGACACCGCGTCGGAGGCGCTGATCCGGCAGGCGCTCGCCCGCCTGGTCGCGGGCCGCACGGTCTTCGTCGTCGCCCACCGCCTGTCCACCATCCGTACGGCCGACCGGATCGTCGTGATGCGGGACGGCCGGATCGCCGAGGTGGGCACCCACGACGAGCTGAGCCGCAGGCCGGGCGTCTACTCCGGGCTCCAGGCCGCCCAGCTCGCCTGACCCTCTCCCCGGCGTCGTAAGGACTCCCGTTGTCGTCAAGAAAGGGTCCGCCCGCGCGGCGCCGGCCGCACGGTCCGTCCGCGTCCGCACACAATGCGCTGGTCAGCCGTGGTCGAGTGGGGAGGACGAGCGATGACCCTCCACCTACGCTCAAGGGCGCCGGCGGGAGTCGCGCCGACCCTCGTGATCGCCGTGCTCGCCGTGCTCGCCGCGCCCGCTCCCGCGCCCGCGGCGGAGCCGCCGCCGTGTCCGCTGGTGATCGGCCACGGCGGCTACCCGAAGAGCGCCGGCGCCAAGGCCAAGGACGTGATCCGCCAGCCCAACGTGCTGCGGGCGGTCGACGACCAGGCTTCGTGGGGCGCCGACGGCGTCGAGGCCGACGTCCAGCTCACGCGGCAGGGCACGAAGGCCGTCATGTGGCACAACAGGACGACGAACGGGCTGACCGGTCCCCGGCAGGAGATCCGCGAGATCGGGTGGGCCGACGGGCCCGGCAACCTGCGCGACCGCCGCGTCGCCCGCGGGCCGTACGCGGGTGAGCGCGTGCCGACGCTGCGGGAGTGGCTCGACCACGTCCGCGCCCGGGGGCTGATCGCGCTGCTGGAGATCAAGAAGTCCGCCGAGCCCGTCCTGGCCGATCCGGAGTACGGCGCCGCCGCATGGCGGGAGATCATCGATCCCGTCGTCGAACGGCAGGACGAGCAGCCGATCCTCGTCTACTCACGCGACGAGTGGATCGAGGCGCAGCTCGCCGACCGGCTGCCCGAGCACCTGCGAGGTTCGGCGGCGAAGTGGACCGACGGCGTCAAGTGGGACGAGCCGCCGCCCCCTTGGCAGCTCAACGTGCCGCGGTGGCAGGCCGTGTTCGACCAGGCTCCCACCAGCGTGATGACCAGCCACACCGCGGACTACCGCGCCTGGCTGGACGGCAGGTGCCGCCGCGAGTCGTTTGCCGATCGACAGCCGTCGTACGAGACGTCACCGCGTCGGTCGGAGGGTCCGGTCCGCGCCTTCCGCCGGATCCCGTACGGCCGTAAATCAGGTGACGGGCGCGGGCGGGGACGGCACGATGGAACGTCGCCCCCCTTCCTCATGTCCCACGTCCTCCGGAGTTGTTCTCATGCCTGGCCTCCGCCGTGATCTCGGCCTGCTCAGGGACCGGCGGTTCGCCCTGCTGCTGGCGGCCCGGACGATCTCCGTACTCGGCACCGCCTTCGCACCGGTGGCCCTCGCCTTCGGCGTGCTCGGCCTCCCCGGCGCGACCGCCACGACGCTGTCCGCCGTGCTCACCGCCGAGGCGCTGCCGATGGTGCTGTTCATGCTCGTCGGCGGCGTGATCGCCGACCGGCTGCCGCGCCACCGGGTCATGATGGCGGGGGAGGCGCTCAACGCGGCGGCGTACTTCTCCCTGGCCGCGATGATGCTCACCGGCTGGACGCCGCTGCCCGCCCTCGTCACCGCGAGCGCGGTGAGCGGCATCGCCGCCGCGGTCCTGTTCCCCGCCCTGACCGGGATCATCCCGGACGTGGTGCCCGCCGACCGGCTGCAGACCGCGAACGCGCTGCTGGGACTGGGACAGAACATCTCCCGCGTCACCGGCCTCGTGCTGAGCGGCGCGGCCGTGGTCCTGCTGGGGGGCGGATGGGCGTTGACGGCGAGCGGGGCGATGTTCGCCGTGGCCGCCGTGCTGATCGCGCTGCTGCGCCTCACCCCCGCCGAGCGCGCGGCCGGCGGCGGGCACTCGGTGCTGGCCGAACTGCGGGACGGCTGGCGCGAGTTCGTCTCCCGGCAGTGGCTGTGGGTGGTCGTCGCCCAGTTCTCGATCCTGGTCATGGCGCTGCAGGCCGCCCACGGCGTGCTCGGGCCGCTGGTGGCCAAGCAGTCGCTGGGCGGGGCGCCCGCATGGTCGGCCGTCCTCGCGGGCGAGGCCGTCGGCATGATCGTGGGGGTGGTCGTCACGCTGCGCCTGCGGCCTCGGCGGCCCATCCTGCTCGCCACGCTCCTCACGCTGCCCACCGCCGCGCCGTACGTGCTGCTCGGCCTGAGCGCACCGCTGTGGACGGTCGTGGCCGGGGCGTTCGTGATGGGGGTGTGCTTCGACATCTTCGGGGTGCTGTGGCAGACCACCATGCAGCGCGAGATCCCGGCCGAGTCGCTGTCCCGGGTGAGCTCCTACGACGCGCTCGGGTCCCTGATGTTCGGGCCGCTCGGCCTGCTGCTGGCCGGGCCGGTGGCCATCGCGGTGGGACCGCGGCCGGCGCTGGTCGCCTGCGGGGCGGTCATCGTCCTGGTCACGCTGGCCGCGCTGCTGGCCCCCGGCGTACGCGGGCTGCGGGTCGCCGACGAGAAGCCGTCGGGCGTACCGGCCGCGACCTGAAAGTGCGCATTCTCCAACAAAGACGGTCTGTTCACCGGCGCGGCTTTCGTCCAAGGTGAGGGGGACGGGACGCCGCACACGGAGGTCACCATGGAGGACTACGGCATCACCGGCGCGCGGGTGGATCTGGAGGTCGTCGTCGACATGCCGCCCGAGCGGCTGTGGGACCTCGTCACCGCCGTCCACCGGGTGAGCGAGTGGAGCCCGGAGTGCGAGCACACCGCCCTGCTCGACGGCGGCGAGGGAACGGTCTCGGTGGGTACCCGCTTCGAGGGGCGCAACCGCCGCGAGGGCCGGGTTTGGACGGTGAACTGCCTCGTCACCGAGGTCGAGCGGCCGCGCTCGTTCGCATGGGTGGTGCTCGACCGCGCCGGCGACCCCGAACGCCCCTCGTCGTTCTGGCGCTACGACCTCGAACCCGGCGACCTGCCCGGCCAGACCAGGGTGCGGCACAGCTTCGTGCACGGCCCGGGAAACAGCGGCCTGCGCGAGATGATCGTCAACAACCCGGAGATCGCGCCGATCATCCTCGACGTACGCCTTGAGGAGCTGCGCAAGCACATGACCGAGACGCTCGACGCGATGACGGCCGCGTACGCGTGACCAGGGCCCGGAGCAGGGATCGCCCCCGCTCCGGGATCGCGGGACCTACCGGACCGGCTTGGCCGGCCGGGCCTCGGCGATGATCCGTCCGCGCGGATCTCACAGGTCCCGAACACGGCCTGGCAGACGACCAGGTCGAACGCGGCCGTCGGGGAAGGGGAGGTCGGCGGCGGCGCCCTGCCACACGCCGACGCGCACGCCCGCCCCGCGGGCGTGTCCGCAGTGATCTCCACGAACGTGCGGCCGGGATGGAGCGCGGTCACCTCACAGCCGAGCCGCTGCCGCGGGTACCGCCGGGCCGTCGCGCCCTCCATGCCGGGCGCCTGCGTCCGGCCGGTCACCTTCCGCCGTCCGGCCGTCGTCAGCTCATCCTGATACTCGTAGGCGAGTGACGTGCGGGAGTGTCGCTCGTCCCTACCGTGAACCCGAAGCGCGACAAGTGGCGAGACACGGCTGTCCAGATTCCCGAAGGGTTAGGCCGGCTCGATGCCATGGTGTCGTTGATGATCCCCCTTGCCACCCCACGCCTGGACTCGGACCTGATCGCCGAGTCCAGGGCGCGGCCCGAGGCGTTCGCGGCGCTGTTCGACCGCTACGCGGCCATGCTCTACCGCTACGTATCCCGCCGCCTCGGACCTGAGGTCGCCGAGGACCTGGTGGGAGAGACGTTCCTGGTCGCCTTCAGGCGCCGGGACCGCTACGACCTCACCCGCCCCGACGCCCGTCCCTGGCTGTTCGGCATCGTCAGCAAGCTCGTCTCCCGGCACCACCGCGACGAGGCCGCCCGCTACCGGGCGCTCACGCGCAGCCCGCTGGACGACGTCGCGGAGTCCCCCGCTGAACGCGTCGAGGACGGCGTGAGCGCCACGGCCGTCCGGCCGCTGCTGGCCGCCGCGCTCGCGCACCTGTCCAAGGGCGACCGCGATGTCCTGCTGCTCATCGCCTGGGCCGACCTGACGTACGACGAGGCGGCGCAGGCGCTCGGCATTCCCGTGGGCACCGTCCGCTCACGCCTGAACCGGGCACGCCGCAAGGTGCGCGAGGCGCTCGGCCACACCAACCCGCTGCGCGACGAGGAGTAAGCATGGACGACCTCACGATGCTCCGCGATCTCGGCCGCGGTCTCGAGCACGAGCCACCGGCCGGTCTCGCGCGCCAGCGGCGGCGCCTGCTGGACGAGGCGGCGGGCGGGCGCCGCCGACGCCTGACGCCATGGAGCGGCGGCCGCCGGGCAGGGTGGATCACCCTGGTGGCGGTCGCCGTGGTCACCGCCGTGCTGGTCGTGGTGCCGACCGTGCTGCTGCGCGGGACCACCGGCGCGCACACCGTGGCGCCGCTTACCGGGGACCGCCCGGCCAAGAAGGGCGAGGCCCTGACCGTGCTGCTCCTCGGCTCCGACCGGCGCCCGACGTCCGCAAACGCCGGCGACCTGGGCGAGCGCAGCGACCTCATGGTCCTCCTTCGGCTGTCCGCCGATCGGAAGCGGGCGACGGCCGTCAGCCTGCCCCGCGACTCCATGGTCCGGATCCCGCAGTGCCGGTCCGCCGACGGCCGGACCGTCGCCGCACATCAGGACATGATCAACCAGGCGTACGCGATCGGCGGCCTGACCTGCGCGTGGAAGACGGTGGAGAGCACCACGGGCGTGCGCGTCGACCACGCCGTCGCCATCCGCTACGACGGATTGGAGAAGCTGGTCGACGCACTCGGCGGCGTCGAGGTCGCCCTCCCCCGTGCCGTGGACGACCCCAAGGCGAAGCTGAAGCTGCCCGCCGGCCGGTCCGTCCTCGACGGCAGGACCGCGGTGGCCTACGCACGTCTGCGGTTCGCGTTGGGCGACGGCTCCGACATCGCGCGCATCAAGCGCAACCAGGCCCTCGTCCAGGCGTTGCTGAAGAAGTTCTCCCGAATCGACCGTCCCGCGGACCTGGCCGCCCTCGTCCGCGTGGCCGCGACGTCGGTCACCGCAGACGCGGGGCTGGACCTGGACACCATGCTCGGTCTGGCCCTGGACGTGCGGCGGGCCGGCACCCGGGTCACGTTCGTGACCGTTCCCTGGCAGCCCTCCAGGAAGGACCCGAACCGGATCGAATGGAAGCAACCGGACGCCGCCCGCCTGTTCGCACAGCTCGCGGCGAGCTGAGTCACGACGCGGGCTCCCACAGGGCGGCGGCGCGGGCCTCGACGAGACCGCCGATGCGGGCCAGCGCCTCGGCGGCGGGCATCGCGTCCAGGGCGCGGCCGTCGCGCAGGCGCAGCGCGACCTCGTCGCCCGCGGCCTCCTTCGCGCCGATCACCGCCTGGTAGGGCGCAAGCCGGGCGGCCCGGACGCGAGCGCCCAGGCTGCCGTGCTCGGGCCCGGAGACCTCCGCCCGCAGGCCCAGCTCGGCGCAGTGCCGTACGAGCGCCTCGGCGGGGGGCAACTCGGCCTCGGTCACCGGCAGGACCACCATCTGGGTGGGGGCGAGCCAGGCGGGGAAGGCGCCGCCGTACACCTCGATGAGGTGCGCCACGGCCCGCTCCACGCTGCCGATGATGCTGCGGTGGACCATGACGGGCCGGTGCCTTGCGCCGTCGGGGCCGATGTAGTGCAGGTCGAACCGCTCGGGCTGGTGGAAGTCGACCTGCACGGTGGACAGGGTGGCCTCGCGTCCGGCGCCGTCGGCGATCTGCACGTCGATCTTCGGGCCGTAGAACGCCGCCTCGCCCTCGACGGCCTCGTACGCCAGGCCGGAGCGGTCGAGGACGTCGGTCAGCATGGCGGTCGCCCGCCGCCACATGTCGGGGGCGGCCACGTACTTCCCACCGGCCCCCGGCAGGGACAGCCGGTAACGGACCGGGCGGATGCCGAGCACGGCGTACGCCCGCCTGATCATCTCCACGGCCCCGGCCGCCTCGGCGGCGACCTGGTCGAGGGTGCAGAAGATGTGCGCGTCGTTGAGCTGGATCGCCCGCACCCGGGTGAGCCCGCCGAGCACGCCCGACAGCTCGGAGCGGTACATGCCGCCCAGCTCGGCGACGCGCAGCGGCAGCTCACGGTAGCTGTGCGAGCGGGAGCGGTAGATCAACGCGTGGTGGGGGCACAGGCTCGGCCGCAGCACGACCTGCTCTCCCCCGAGGTCCATCGGCGGGAACATGTCGTCGCTGTAGTGGGACCAGTGCCCGGAGATCTCGTACAGCTCCCGTTTGCCGAGCACGGGGGAGTACACGTGCCGGTATCCCGCGCGCCGTTCGGCGTCGCGGATGTACTCCTCCAGGGTGTGCCGGATGACGGCGCCGTCGGGCAGCCAGTAGGGCAGCCCGGAGCCGATCAGCGGGTCGGTGTCGAACAGGCCGAGCTCGCGGCCCAGCTTGCGGTGGTCGTGCATCGTGGTCTCCTCGCGTTCCGTGTGCGGCGAGGCGAGTGACCGGACGGCGAAGCCCCGGGGCAACTCGCCCCGGGGCTTCGATGAAAGTACGTGTCAGCGCGCCGGGACGGTCTCCGGCGTCGTCGTCAGGCAGGCGCGCATCATGCCGCGAACGCTAACACAGCCGCTGATCGTCTCCCAACCGGTTTCGCAGGCGGTGTTTGGCTACATAGGTTGTAATCCTAACTAGCTCGCTTTATCGTCTAAATCGCCAACACAGGTAAGAAGGACGGCAATCCATGAGCATCTCTGCGAGCTTCTCGACCCCGGGCCTGCTCCTGACGGTCGCGCTGACGGCCTATCTGGCCTTCGCCGCTCCCTGGCTGGGCAAGCGCCAGTACGACCGGCTGGCGCGACGCCGCGCCCACGACCCCCGGGCGCTGGTGCACGCGTACCGGCTGTGGATCGCCGAGGAGTGGATCTGGCTGGCGGTGACGGCGCTGATCCTGGTCCTGTCGCCGGGGCTCGACCCGGCGGATCTGGGATTCGCGATGCCGGGCAACCTGGACCAGATCGCCCCGGCGGTCGTCGGCATGACCGGCGCCATCGTGATCGGCACGCTGCTGCTCCGCCGCCTCGCCCGCTCGGGCCGTGCCGTACCGGGCCAGGCGGCCTTCGCGGAACTGATGCCGCGCACCCCCGCCGAGCGGTGGCACGGCCTCGCCATGGCGGTGACCGCGGGCGTCTGCGAGGAGATCGTCTACCGCGGCCTGCTCATCGCGTTCGGCGTCGGCGTGCTGGGCCTCGGCACCGCCGCGGCCGCCGCCCTGGCTCTGGCGGTCTTCGTCGCGGGCCACCTCTACCAGGGCTGGAAGGGCATGGTCGCGGTGACCCTCCTCGGTTTCTGGCTCACCATCGTGTACCTGTCCACCGGCAGCCTGCTGCTGCCGATTTTGATGCACGTCCTGATCGACGTACGGGGCCTCGTGTGCATGCCGGCACCCGCCGGGAAGACGGTCGGTCAAGCGGTCTAGGTAGTACTCCTACCGTGCGAGGATGAGGCACATGGCGACCGACCGCCGCGCGAGCTGGCTCAAGGGCGTCCTCGACCTGCTGGTGCTGGCCAGCCTGACCGAGGGCGAGAACTACGGCTACGAGATCGCCAAGATGCTCGCCGGCTCCGGGCTCGGGCAGATCCGCGGCGGCACGCTCTATCCCGTGCTCAACCGCCTGGAGGAGGCGGGCCTGGTGTCGGCCGAGTTCCGGGTGACCGAGCGGGGCCCCGGCCGGCGCTACTACCGGCTCACCGAGCAGGGCAGGCGGACGCTGGCCGAGCAGGGCCGCCTGTGGCTGGCGTTCGACGAGTCCGTACGCACGGTGCTGGCCTCGGGAGGACTGAAGTGAGCGGCTACCTCGACGAGCTGGGGACCCTGTTGCGCGCGGGCGGCGTGCCCGCGGCGCAGGTCGAGGCCACCGTCGCCGACCTCGCCGCGTACGTCGCCGAGACCGGCGCCGACCCGGAGGAGGAGTTCGGGCCGGTCGGCGACTTCGCCGGCCAGTTGCTGGCGGCGCGGGCGCCCGAGACCGACGCGACGGACGCCACCGAGTGGCGGTGGACCGCCGACATCTTCACCGACCGCCAGATGCTGGCCCGGCTCGGTGACCAGGGCTGGGAGATCGACCGGGTCGACCACCTCGGCAGGTTCGTCAGCCACCGCGACCCGGAACGGCCGCAGCGGTGGGAGTACCGCAGGGAACTGTCGATCGGCGGTTCCACGCCGGCCGCGCGGCTGGCGCCCGAGGGCTGGGAGCCCTGCGGCACCTGGATGTACTGGCGGTACTTCAAGCGGCCCAGGGCCGCCAGCGTGGGACCGGCCGCACAGCTCGACTCCCCGCCCCCGGCCCCCGGCCGCAACGTCTTCTTCAGCCGGCGGTTCTACCTGGTGCTGGCCGTGGCCCTGCTCGCCATGGTCATCCCCGGGATCCTGTGGGGGCCGTCGAACGGCGGCGGGCCGGGCTTCTTCGCCGGCATGGCCGTCGGAGGCTGCGTCGCGATCGCCGCCCTTGCGGTGATGTGGCTGTGGACGGCCCGCCGCCGCCAGTAGAGCGGGGGCACTAGCCTGAGCGGCGATGGACCGTATGACGACGGCACGGGGTGATCTCGACCTCGCCCGCTTCCCCGAGGACCCCCGCGACCCGCTCCGCGCGTGGGACGCGGCCGACGCGTACCTGCTGCGGCACCTCGACGAGCACGAGGGCGGGCCGGTGGACCTGTCGGGGAGCCTGGTCGTGCTGGGCGACCGGTGGGGCGCCCTGGCCACCGCGCTCGCCGCGCAGCGCCCCGTCCACCGTCCCGTGCAGATCAGCGACTCCTTCCTCGGCCAGCAGGCCACCCGCGCCAACCTGGAGCGCAACGGCCTCGGCGCGGACGCCGTACGGCTGCGCACGACCAGGGACGCGCCGCCGGACCGGATCGACGTGCTGCTGGTGCGGGTGCCCAAGAGCCTCGCCCTCCTGGAGGACCAGTTGCACCGCCTCGCCCCCCACGTGCACGAGGGCACGGTGGTCGTCGGCGCGGGGATGGTCACCGAGATCCACACCTCGACGCTGAAGCTGTTCGAACGCGTCCTCGGGCCGACCAGGACCTCGCTGGCGGTCAGGAAGGCGCGGCTGATCTTCTGCTCGCCCGCCTCCGGCGCGCCGCGTGGGGAGAATCCGTGGCCGCGGAGCTACGCCTTGCCCGCCGACGTCGGGGTCGTCTCCGGCCTGACCGTCGTCAACCACGCCGGCGTCTTCTCCGCCGAGCGTCTCGACGCCGGCACCCGGCTCCTGCTGCGCAGCCTGCCCACGCGTACGGGGGCCGAGCACGTGGTCGACCTCGGCTGCGGCAACGGGGTGATCGGGCTCGCCGCGGCGCTGTCCAACCGCGAGGCCGAGGTGACGTTCATCGACGAGTCCTACCAGGCGCTGGCCTCGGCCGAGGCCACCTTCCGGGCGAACGCCGGGGCGGGCGCCGCCGCCCGGTTCGTGGCGGCAGACGGTCTGTCGGGCTTCCCGCCGGGCACGGCGGACCTGGTGCTGAACAACCCGCCGTTCCACACCCACCGGGGCAGGACCGACGCGACCGCCTGGCGCATGTTCAACGGCTCGCGTGCCGCGCTGCGACGGGGCGGCGAACTGTGGGTGGTGGGCAACCGCCACCTCGGCTACCACGTGAAGCTGCGCCGGCTCTTCGGCAACTGCGAGGTCGTCGCGAGCGACCCGAAGTTCGTCGTGCTGCGGGCCGTGAAGCGCTGACTCAGAACAGGGTCAACGGCTCGTTCGGCATGGGCTCGGGCAGCGGTTCCACGCCGGGCACCTCGGCGCGTACGTCGTCGTGGAACCGGCGGGCGAGCGTCAGCGCGTCGGCGTTGTCGGGGGTGTGGACGAACACCGTGGGCGAGCGGCCCTCGCGCAGCCACCCGGCGACCGCCTCCACCCAGTGCCGCCAGCCCTCGGCCGTACGCTCCGGGTCGTCGCGGCCGATGTAGCGGACGATCGGGCGGTCGGTGAGGGCGGCGGTCCGCAGCGGCACGCGCGGCTTCTTCGACCAGGCGTCCCGTTCGGCGTCGCTGGTCGGCGGGCTGCGGAACAGCACCGTCGTGTCGAACGGCACCCACTCGGCGCCGGCCCCGGCCAGCACCCGCTCCAGGAGCCGCGCGGCCCGGGGGTCGTCGAAGAACGCGCGGTGACGGACCTCGACGGCGTAGCGGTGGTCGCGGGGAAGCCGGCCGAGGAAGGCCGCCAGCGTGCCGACGTCCGCCGGGCCGAACGAGCCCGGGAGCTGGATCCACAGCGCGTGGGCGCGCGGGCCGAGCGGCTCGATCGCGTCGAGGAAGGCCCGCAGGTCGTCGTCGGCCCCGGTCAGGCGGCGCTCGTGGGTGATCGGCTTGGGCAGCTTGACCACGAAGCGGAAGCCGGGGTCCGTCTGCCGCGCCCAGGACTCGACCGTGCTCCGTGAGGGCGTCGCGTAGAAGGTCGTGTTGCCCTCGACCGCGTTGCACCAGGTCGCGTAGGCCCGCAGCCGCTCCCCCGGAGGAAGCGGGTGCGGCAGGAGACGCCCCTGCCACGGCGCGTGCGTCCACATCGCGCACCCCACATGAAGCCGCATGGCCCCGACGTTATCCGGTTCGGATCACTGCCCGGTTCACTCCCCGGCGACGGGCGGCGGCACGTCCGTCACCGACCAGGTCACGCGGTGGCGCAGCACCTCGCCGGGCGCGAGCGAGGTCAGGGGCGACATGGTCTCGGCCTCGACCAGCCGGGCGGTGGGACGCAGGCCCTCCAGCCCCTCAAGCTCCTCCTCCTTGGGGTACTGCATCCAGATGGCGATCTCGGAGCCTTCGTCGGGGTAGGGCGCGCCCGGCCGCACGTCGAACCGCTGCGTCAGCGTCGCCCCGCCGGGGGCCACCACCGCCAGCCATCCGGCCGTGCCGCCGATACCGATCTTGCCGACCACGTCGCCCACCGGCACCCGGCCCGCCGAAGGGGAGACCCGCTCAAGGACCGGCGCGCCGTCGGGGGCGAACAGCGTCACCGGCGCCCGGTGCCGCTCGGTCAGCCCGACCCACACCCCGCACCGGGGATCGTCGTGGTCGCGGAACGACTCGGTCTCGAACTGGGTCACCGTCCAGGCCGCCCACCGCACCGGGTGGCCGGTGACGTTCTCCAGCTCGCTGTCGACCACGAGGACGGGCTCACCGGCCGACATCGTGACCGTACGGGTGACGGCCAGCCCGGTGCGCGGGTCGTCGCCGCTGCGCATCCGTACGCGCAGGTCGTCGCGCTCCAGCACGGTGTAGGCGCCGGCGTCCAGCACCGGGTCGGGCGGCCCCGCCCACTCCTGCGCCGACGACCATCCCTGCGGGGCGGGCCAGGTCTTGTCTCCGCCCCAGTTCGCCCAGGTCGCGAATCCGGTGGGGGCGGGCAGCCGCCGCGCGGCGGGGGTGAGCGCCAGCGACTCGTCGAGCAGATCCGGGTTGCGCCACAGCCACTCCCGGCCCGCGGCGCGCAGCGAGATGATCCGCCCGCCGCGGCCCGGCAGGACGACCGCCTCCCCCCAGGGCGCGGCGAGCCGGACCAGCGGCTCCTGGCTATTCATCGCTCTGCGTGGGGACCAGGCAGACCTTGCCGGTCCGCCCCGAGTCGGCCAGACGATACGCCTCGTCGGCCTTCTCCAGCGGCAGCACGTCGGTCACCAGCCGCTGCGGGCTGGCGCCCCACCGCACCAGGCGGAAGGCCAGCTCCTCCATCGCCTGCAGCGAGGTGACCCAGGAGGCGTACAGGGTGAGCTGGCGGTGCAGCAGCAGGTCGGAGACCTCGGTCTCCAGACGGCCGCCCTCGCCCACGAGGGAGACGCGGCCCCACTCGGCCGCGCCCCGGATCGCGACGCTCCGGCCCGCGGCCGAGCCCGAGCAGTCCATCGTCACCGAACAGCCACGTCCTCCGGTGGCCTCGTCCACGGCCTCGGCGACCCCGTCGTCGGCGATCAGGACGTCGTCGAACAGGCCGAGGGACCGGGCGTGCGCGGCGCGCTCGGGCGAGCGCTCCACGCCGAGCACCCGGGTCGCGCCGAGACTGCGGGCGATCATGGCGGCGGCCAGCCCGACCGGCCCGAGGCCGACCACGAGCAGGTCATCGCGCCCGCCGACCCCGGTGCGCAGCAGGCCCTCGTACGCCGTGCCGAACCCGCACGCGATCAGGGCGCCGTCCACGTAGGACAGCTCGTCCGGCAGCGGCACGGCCGTGCTCTCCTCGACCAGGATGTACTCGGCGTGCCCGCCGTCGCGCTGCCAGCCGTACGCCGACCTGCGCTCGGGGTCGGAGCAGCTGATCATGTGGCCGCGGCGGCAGTTGGAGCAGCGCCCGCAGCCGGAGATGTGGTAGACGATCACCCGGTCGCCCACCCCGAAACGCCGGCAGCCCGGACCGGTCTCCACGACCTGGCCGCTGGGCTCGTGCCCGGCCACGACCCCCTTGTACGCCGCGCCCTCCTGTCCGACGTGGGTCTTGTGCCCCCGGTAGATGTAGGACAGGTCGCTGCCACAGATGCCGGACGCGCCCACCCGTACGAGCAACTGGCCGGGACCGGGCGTGGGCACCTCGACGTCGCGGAGCACGGCGGTGAAGTCGCCGGGCAGGAAGACGCCTTTCATGGTGGTCATGAGCTACGGGCTCCGTTCCGCTGGGAGAGCAACACGTTGATCAGCACGGCGCCGACGATGATGACGCCGCGGACCACGTCCTGGAAGAAGGCGTTGACCCCGAGCAGCACGAGGCCGTTGCCGATGACGGTGATGAACGCGACGCCCAGCAGGGTGCCGAGCAGGGAACCCTTGCCGCCGGCGAGGGAGGTGCCGCCGATCACCACCGCGGCGATCACGTCGAACTCGAGGCCGACCGACGCGCCGCCGTTCCCCGACCCGAGGCGCGCGGCCAGCAGCAGGCCGCTGACCGCGGCGAGCAGGCCGGTCGTCGCGAACAGGATCACCCGGATCCGGGAGACGTTGATTCCCGCGAGGCGGGCGGCCTCGGCGTTGCCGCCGACGGCGAAGACCGAGCGGCCGTACGCCGTGCGGTTGGCCACGAAGAGGAACACGACGAACAGGACCGCCATGATGATGGCCGGGGTCGGGATGCCGAGGATGCTCCCGGACAGGACATCGAGGAACCCGTTGGCCTCCAGCGGGACCGGCAGTCCGTCCGTCATGTACTGCGCCAGCCCGCGCAGGGCGCTCCACAGGCCCAGCGTGGCCACGAACGACGGGATGCCCCAGCGGGCGCGCAGGAAGCCGGCCCCGGCTCCGAGCAGCAGGCCCACCGCGAGGCAGACCAGTACGGCGAGGGCGAACGGGATGTGCCACTCCCCGGTGGCCTTGGCCAGCAGCACCGAGGAGAACGCCACGGCCGGGCCGATGCTGATGTCGATCTCACCGGCCACGATGACGAGGGTCATCGCCCACGCCACGACGCCGATCGTCGCCGCGTCGCGCAGGATGGCCAGCTGGTTCGTCACGGTCAGGAACCCCGGCGCCGTGGCGGCGAGCACCACGAACAGCACCACGATGGCCCCGATGAGCCCGATCTCGTTCAGCCGTTGCGTGTTGCGTCCCAGCCGCCCGCCCCGGGCAGCCGCCTTGGCCACGGGCGGGCCCGTGGGCGTGGTCGTGCTCATGTTCTCCCTCACTCCTCGGCAATCGCTAGGGCCATGACCCGGTTGAGCTCGATCTCGTCACCACTCAGCTCGGCCACGGCACGCCCGCCGCGCAGGACGACGATCCGATCGCAGACGTCGGCCAGCTCCTCCACCTCGCTGGACACGAAGACCACCGCGCGCCCGTCGTCGGCCAGCAGGCGCATCTGGTCGTAGATCTGGCGTTTGGCCTCCACATCCACGCCGCGGGTGGGCTCGTCGAGCAGCAGCACGTCGCTTCCCGCGTGCAGCCACCGGGCGAGCACGGCCTTCTGCTGGTTGCCGCCGCTGAGCGTGCCGATCGGCGTGCCCGGACGGGCCGTCTTGATCGCCAGGCGGTCGATGAGCGCCCGGGCGGCCTGCCGTATCGCCCGGCGGTCCAGCACTCCCGACCTGCTCACCCTGCGCAGGTCGCTGATGACGATGTTCTCGTCGACGCCCATCAGCGGCACGATCCCCTCGCGCCGCCGGTTCTCCGGCGTCATGCCGAGGCCCCTGCGGAGCATCGCGGCGAACGCGCCGGGCCGTACGGCCTCGCCGCGCAGGCGGATCTCGCCGGAGACCGGGCGGTCGAGCCCCACCAGGGCGCGCAGCGTCTCGGTGCGGCCCGAGCCGAGCACCCCGGCGATGCCCAGGATCTCGCCGGGGCGCACGTCGATGTCGAGGCCGTTCAGCCGGTCGCTGACCAGGCCGCGCGCCGACAGCACCGGCGGCTCCTCGCTCGGGCGGCGGTCCCGGGCCGCCACGGTCTCGGGCGCCGTGCCGAGCATCATCGCGACGATCTCGTGGGTGGAGGCCGTGCGCACCGGCAGCGTCTCCACGATCCTGCCGTCGCGGACGACCGTGGCGGTGTCGGCCACCTGCCGGATCTCGTCCATGCGGTGGCTGACGTAGATGACCGCCACGCCCTGCTCCGCGACGGTCCGTACGACGTCGATCACCTGCCTGACCTCGGCGGCGGCCAGGGAACTGGTCGGCTCGTCGAGGATGAGCAGGGTGGGCCGCTGGCTGACGGCGCGGGCGATCTCCACGAGCTGCTGCCCGGCGGAGCCCAGCGAGCCGACCGGGCTGTCGACGTCGATGTCCACGCCGATGCGCGCCATCGCCTCCTTCGCGTCGGCGCGCATCCTGCGCAGGTCGAGCGCGCCGCGGGAGCGCGGCCAGGCCCCCAGGAACAGGTTCTCCGCGACCGTCATCTCCGGCACCAGGCTCAGCTCCTGGTAGACGGTCGCGACCCCCAGGGCGGCGACGTCCCGCGTGCCGAGACCCGCCAGCGGCGTGCCGCGTACGAGCGCCTCACCGGAGTCGAGGTGCTCGGCGCCGGACAGCACCTTGATCAGGGTGGACTTGCCGGCGCCGTTCTTGCCCAGCAGCGCGCGGACCTCGCCGCGCCGCACCGCGAAGTCGACGTCGCTGAGAGCGGTGACGCCGGGGTAGCGCTTGGTGCCCGCACGCACCTCCGCGACGACGTCGGTGTTCGACATGGGAGCCTTCCTGGGAGCCTTCGGTGGGGACGGGTGACCTGGACGGTTTACGGAATCCCGTCTGCGTGCTCGGTCAGCCACTTCTCGTTCGTCGCCTTGTCGTCGGCGGTGTAGAGGATCGGGTCCACCGGGATGACGAACGAGTCGTTCTTGGCGCCACTCGACGCCTTGCGGGCGGCCTCGTACGCGAGCTTGCCCACGGTCTGCGCGGGCACGTCGATCTCCGCCTTGAGGATGCTGCCGTCCACCAGGGCCTTGGCGATGTCGACGGTCATGTCGCTGCCGAAGACTACGGTCTTACCGACGCGGGAGCGCGTGGTGACGGCCTTGATGCCGGCCAGGGTGCCGCCGCCCGCCACGGCGTAGAACGCGTCGAGCTCGGGGTTCGCGGTGATGATGTTCTCCGCGACCGGGGTGGCCTTGTCGACGACCGCGCCCTCCTGGTCGGCGACGTACTGGGCACCCGGCACCGACTCGGCCAGGCCGTCCTTGAAGCCGCGCTTGCGCTCCTTGCAGACCTCCACGAAGTCGCAGTTCAGAATCGCGATCTTCGGCTTGTCGATCTTCTGGGAGGTGAAGTACTTGCCGGCCTGCTCACCCAGCTTCTTGCCGAAGACGTACGGGTCGGACAGGACGTAGCCCCAGACGTACTTCTTGGCGTCCGCGTCGTTGATGCAGGTGTTGTAGCAGACGACCGGGATGCCGGCCTTGCTCGCCGCCGCGATCGCCGGGGTGGACGCCGTGGCGGAGACGGCCGAGGTGATGATCGCGTCCACGTTGGAGGCGACCAGGGTCGACATGAACGAGGACTCCTTGGCCGCGTCGCCCTGCGCGTTGTTGCCCAGCAGCTTGAGCTGCGAGTCCTGGGCGGCGGCGGTCTCGATGCCCTTCTTCACGCCGGCGTAGAAGCCCTGCGAGTCCAGGTAGATCACGCCGACGCGCAGCTGTTCCTTCGTGCCCGAGGCGCCGCCGGACCCGGCGGACTGACCGCAGGCGGCGAGCACGGCGCCGACGGCCAGCAGGGCGATGCAGCGCATCGCCGTGAGTCGAACTGATGCCACGAATGGCCTCCCATGAGTCTGTCTTCGGTTGGCGACGCCACCGGGTAGGGCGCGCTGCGCCACGTCCAGATGATGAGGCGGGCGTAACGTGCCTGTCAATAAATTGTCATAAAAAAACACTTATCGTAGAGTGGCGGCGTGAACCTCCCCGGACCTTCCACGGAGGCCGGATGCTGCGCGGTCGTGACCGGCGCCGCCTCCGGCATCGGCGCGGCTACCGCCAGGCGCCTCGGCGCGACGGGCATGCCCGTCCTGCTGTGCGACATCTCCCCGGCCGGGGAGGACGTCGCCGCGGCTGTCGTCGAGGCGGGCGGCACGGCAAGATTCGTGCGCATGGACGTCAGCGACGAGAGCGCGTGGGGGGAACTCCGCCGCGTCGCCCACCGGGAGTACGGCCCGGTGCGGCACCTCGTCAGCAACGCCTACGTCGTGGACGTGAGACCCGTGCACGACCTGGGCGCAACATCGTGGAACCGGCAGCTCGAAGTGAACCTCACCGCCTCCTACCTGGCCTTTCGCACGCTACACGAGGATTTGAAGGCGACGTCGGGGGCGGTCGTCCTCGTCTCGTCGGTGCACGCCCTCGTCGGCCTCCCCGGCCACCCGGCGTACGCGGCGACGAAGGCGGCGCTGGTGGGTCTCGGCCGCCAGCTCGCGGTGGACTACGGCCCCGAGGTACGCGTCAACACCGTGCTGCCCGGGCCGATCATGTCCCCCGCTTGGGACCGCGTGGCGGAGGAGGACCGGCGCCTGAGCGTGGAGGCCACGATCGCCAAGCGGTTCGGCGACCCCGCCGAGGTCGCCGCGGCGATCGCCTTCCTGCTGTCGGACGAGGCGTCCTACATCACCGCCACCACCCTCGTCGTCGACGGCGGCTGGAGCGCGACGAAGAACTCCTCCTGAGAGGGATGACCGCAGAGCATGAGCACCTACAAAGGGCGTGGCATCCACGGCCAGGTCGTCGAGACCATCGGCCGCCGCCTCGTCACCGGGCAGTTCGCCGAGAACGGGCGCATCGACCTGGTCGAGCTGGAGGCCGAGCTGCAGGTGTCCCGCACCGTGGTGCGCGAAGCGCTGAAGGTGCTGGCCGGCAAGGGCCTGGTCGACTCGCGGCAGAAGCGAGGAACGGTGGTACGCCCCCGCAGCGAGTGGAACCTGCTCGATCCCGACGTGATCAGCTGGGAGTTCGAGAACCGGGGCAGCGAGATGCTCGGACAGCTCGCCGAGGTGCGGCAGATGTTCGAACCGGCCGCCGCCGCGCTGGCCGCCGGCCGGCGCACCGACGCCGACCTCGCCGAACTCGAGGCGGCCCTGGAGGACATGACCGCGGCCAGGACCCCGGCCGAGGCGGCCTCCGCCGACCTGCGTTTCCACCGCGCCGTCCTGGCCGCGACCGGCAACGAGCTCCTGGTCCGCATGGAGGTCGTCATCGAGTCCGTGCTCGCGGAACGGGACCGCATCGTCCACGACGTCGTCACCGCCGACGACCCGGTGCCGAGCCACCGCGCTCTGCTCGACGCCATCCGGGCGGGGGACGGCGAAGCCGCCAGAAGCCGCGCGCTCGCGCTCCTCGACAAGTCCATGGCCGACGTCGACCGCGCGGCCCGCCTCCAGGGAGACCGGTGAAGATCACCCGCATCGAAACGTTCCTGGTCCCGCCCCGGTGGCTGTTCTGCCGGGTCGAGACCGACGAGGGACACGTCGGCTGGGGCGAGCCGGTCGTCGAGGGACGGGCCCACTCGGTCAGGGCGGCGGTCGGCGAGATCGCCGAGCTGCTCGTCGGCGCCGACCCGCTGCGCATCGAGGACCACTGGCAGGTCATGACCAAGGGCGGCTTCTACCGCGGCGGGCCGGTGCTCGCCAGCGCCGTCGCCGGCCTCGACCAGGCCCTGTGGGACATCGCCGGCAAGGCGCGCGGCGTCCCCGTCCACGAACTGCTCGGCGGTCCCGTACGCGAACACGTCCGGGCGTACGCCTGGATCGGCGGCGACGAGCCCGGCGAGATCAAGGAGGAGGCCCGGCGCCAGGTGGAGGCGGGCTTCTCCGCGGTGAAGATGAACGCCAGCGGCCGCATGTCCCCCATCGCGGGCCCGGGCGAGATCGACGAGGTCATCGGCCGCGTCGCGGCGGCCCGCGAGGTGCTCGGCCCTGGCCGGGACGTCGCGGTCGACTTCCACGGCCGGGTGTCCTACCCGAACGCCCGGCGGCTGCTGCCGCTGCTCGAACCGCTCACGCCCCTGTTCGTCGAGGAACCGGTCGTGCCGGAGTCCATGTCCCAGGTGCGCAGCCTCGTGGAGGCGTCCAACGTCCCCATCGCGATGGGCGAGCGGCTCTACTCCCGCTGGGACTTCCTGCCGGCCTTCCAGGCGGGCGTCGCCGTGGCACAGCCGGACCTGTCCCACGCCGGCGGCATCTCGGAGGTCCGCCGCATCGCCGCCCAGGCCGAGGTGTTCGGCGCCCTGCTCGCTCCGCACTGCCCGCTGGGACCGATCTCCCTGGCCTCCAGCCTCCAGGTGGCGTTCGCGACCCCCAACTTCCTCATCCAGGAACAGAGCATCGGCATCCACTACAACGACGGCAACGAACTGCTGGACTACCTGGTCGATCCGTCCGTTTTCGCCTTCACCGACGGCCGGATCTCCCGGCCGACCGGGCCGGGTCTGGGCATCGTGGTCGACGAGGCCGCGGTGCGCGAGGCCGACAAGCAGGGCCATACCTGGCGCTCTCCGATCTGGCGCTACCCCGACCGCTCCTTCGCAGAATGGTGACCGGCGTGCAACCACACGATCTGCTCGACCTCCTCAGGACCAGGCGCCTGCTGGCCATCGTCCGCGGCGACGACCCGGCGGCGGCGCTGCGCAGCATCGACGTCCTCGCCGAAGAGGGCGTGACCCTGATGGAGGTCTCGCTCAGCGGCGCCGACGCGCTGTCGGTCATCCGGAAGGCGGCCTCCACCCTGGGCGCGGGCGTGCACCTCGGCGCCGGGACCGTGCTGACCGCGCGGGACGCCGTCGCGGCCCGGGACGCTGGCGCGACGTTCGCCGTCACCCCCGGCCTCGGCGAGGGAGTGGACGAGGCCCTGCGCCTCGGACTGCCCGTGCTCGCCGGGGCGATGACCCCCACCGAGGTCATCGCCGCGACCGCGCGGGGGGCCGCCGCCGTCAAGCTCTTTCCCGCCTCCGCCGGAGGGGTTTCCTACCTGCGCGCGCTGCGCGACCCGTTCCCTGCCGTGCCGTTCGTGCCGGTCGGCGGCGTCGGCCTCGACAGTGTCCACGACTATCTGGAGGCCGGGGCCGTCGCGGTCGGCCTCGGCTCGCCGCTGCTCGGCGACGCCCCGCGCGGCGGCGACCTGGACGACCTGCGCCGCCGGGTCAGGACGGCGCTCGACCTGGTGGACGCTTCATGAGGGCGGACGTCCTGACGATCGGCGAGGCGATGGTGACGGTCCGCTGCGCCGGACCGCTGCGCCTCGGCGGCGACTCGCGGGTGTCCACCGCCGGTGCGGAGGCCAACGTCGCCATCGCCCTGTCCCGCCTCGGGCACACCGCCCGCTGGACCGGCGCCCTCGGGGACGACGAGCCCGGCGAGCTGGTCCTGCGCACGCTGCGGGCCGAGGGCGTGCTGACCGACCACGTCGTGCGGCGTACGGAGGCCCCGACCGGCCTGCTGCTGCGGGACGTGGCCGCCGGGGGCCGGGCCCGGGTGCACTACTACCGCAGGGACTCGGCCGCCTCGACGCTGTCGTGGGACGAAGTGCGTCCCGCCGTCGAGGCGGGTCAGACGGGCCTGCACCTCACCGGCATCACGCCGGCGTTGGGGCCCGCGCCGCTGGAGGCCGTCGCCGCCGCCGCCGAACACGCCCGCGAGGCCGGCGCCTGGGTGAGCCTCGACGTCAACCACCGCTCCCTGCTCTGGTCACGGGAGGCGGCCGTGCGGGCGCTGCGCCCGCTGCTGCCGTACGTCACGGTGCTGATCGCGTCCGACGACGAGCTGGATCTGGTGGCGGACGGCGACGGCGAACGCGACCGCGTTGCGGCCCTGCTGGACGCCGGTGTCGAGGAGGTCGTCGTCAAGCGCGGCGCGGCGGGCGCGAGCTACCACGACGCGCGCGCCTCGTTCGACGTCCCGGCTCGCCGGGTGCCCGTGGTGGACGTCGTCGGCGCGGGCGACGCGTTCACCGCCGGATATCTGTCCGGGCGGCTCGACGGGCTCGACGCGTACGGCCGGCTCGACCGGGCCACCCTGCTCGGCGCCGCCAGCGTGGCCTGCGCCGGGGACTGGGAGGGGCTGCCCACCCGGGCCGAGCTGCCCGCGCTGGCCCTGCCGGACGGGGAGACGCTGCGATGACATCGCCGGAGATGCTGGTCGACGCCGGTCTCGAGCTCGGCGAGGGCGCCCGCTGGCTCGGGGACCGGTGGGTCGTCGTGGACATCCTCGACGGCGCGTTGTACGAGGTCTCAGAAGGAGCCGGCGCGGCCCTGACGCCGCTGCTGCGTACGGGCGGTGAACCGCTGGGCGCGGTCGCCCCGCTCCGGGACCGCCCCGGGCACTGGCTCGCGGCCGTCGGCGAGGGCGTCGCCGTCCTCGGCCCGGACGGCACGGCCCGCTGGCTGGCCCGTCCCGAGGCGGGCAAGAGCGTGCGCTGCCGCATGAACGACGGGGTGGTCGATCCCACCGGCCGGTTCTGGGCCGGCAGCATGGCCTACGACGGCACGCCGGGCGCGGGCAGCCTCTATCGGGTCGATCCCGACGGGACCGTGGTCACCGCCCTGACCGGAGTGACCGTCGCCAACGGGCCCGCGTTCTCCCCGGACGGCACGCGGCTCTATCTGGCCGACAGCGCACGCGGCGTCGTCAGCGCCTATCCCCTGGACCCGCGCACCGGAGCGCTCGGCGCCCCGGAACCGCTCATCCACCTGGACAGCGGAAGCCCGGACGGCATGACGGTGGACGACGAGGGCTTCCTCTGGACGGCGGTCTGGGGCGAGTCGCGCGTCCTGCGCGTCAGCCCGTACGGCGAGGTGGACCGGGTGGTGCACCTGCCGTGTCGGCAGCCGTCGTCCGTGGCGATCGGCGGCGAGGACGGGACACGGCTGCTGGTGACCTCCGCGCGGTACGGCCTCACCGACCCGGCCCCGGCCGACGGAGCGCTGTGGACGTGCGAGGCGGGGGTGACCGCCCCACCGGCCCGCGCCGCCGTCCTGTCCCGCTACCCGGAGTAGACCTCCAGCTCGCCGATCTGGGCGGCGGGCCAGCCGGTGTTGCCGGTCACGGTGATCCCCACATACCGGGCCGAGGTCGCCGGCACCGTGATCGTCACCGTGTTGCCGGATGCCGGGTCGAACGTGTAACCGCCCGGCCCGGCCAGCGTGGTGAACGACGACCCGTTCGTGCTCGCCTGCACCGACAGCGTCTGCGTACGCCTCTCCCAGGCCGTGGCGGGCGGCAGCTTCAGCACCACCCGCCCGACCGTCGCGGCGACACCCAGGTCGACCTGCACCCACTGCGGGAACGCGTTGTTCGGACTCTCCCAATAGCTGTTGGCGTCGCCGTCCACCGCGTTGCCGGAGGCGTAGTTCTGCGTGTGCCCGCTCTCCGACGTCGCCTTCCCCCGCGCGAGGTTCGTGTTCCGGTCCGCGTCGGTCGTCACGGACACGCTGTTCGAGGCGGGTGAGACGTTGCCCGCCGCGTCCCGCGCCGCGACCGTGAACGTGTACGCGGTCGCCGGGCTGAGCCCGGTCACCGTGTGCGTGGTGCCCTGCACGGTGGCCACGACCGTGCTCCCCTGGCGCACCTCGTAGCCGGTCACTCCGGTGTCGTCGCTCGCGGCCGACCACGACAGCGAGACGCTGGTGGCGGTCTTCGCGGTCACGGTCAGGTTGCCCGGCGCGGTGGGGGCCTTCGTGTCACGGTCCCCCGCCGTGCCGTACACCTCCAGCTCGCCGATCTGGGCGGCGGGCCAGCCGGTGTTGCCGGTCACGGTGATCCGCACATACCGGGCCGAGGTCGACGGCACCGTGATCGTCACCGTGTTGCCGGACGCCGGGTCGAACGTGTAGCCGCCCGGCCCGGCCAGCGTGGTGAACGACGAGCCGTTCGTGCTCGCCTGCACCGACAACGTCTGCGTACGCCTCTCCCACGCGGCGGCGGGCGGCAGCTTCAGCACCACCCGCCCGACCGTCGCGGCGGCACCCAGGTCGACCTGCACCCACTGCGGGAACGCGTTGTTCGGACTCTCCCAATAGCTGTTCGCGTCCCCGTCCACCGCGTTGCCGGAGGCGAAGTTCTGCGTGTGCCCGCTCTCCGACGTCGCCTTCCCCCGCGCCAGGTTGGTGTCGCCGCCCCCGCCGATGACGGGCGGCGTCGGGCGTACGGACGTGAGCGCGATCCGGCCCTTGAGCATCCGGCCGCCGTCGCCGGTGAGCCGCAGGTAGTAGTCCGACGAGCAGACCGTGCCGTCCTCGTCCAGCCCGAGGAGACCGGAGCCGACCGGGATCATCGAGGCGTTCTCGGCGGTCTTGGCGATCTGGTTGCCCTCGTTGAACTCGTCGAACATCGAGATGTAGATGCCCTGGGCCCCGGCGCGGACCATGTTGTAGAACTGCCGCCACATGAAGTCGCCGTGCGCCCGCTGCCGCGACTTCACGTCTCCCGGCAGCACGCACGGCTGGTAGTCGATGCCGTGGGCGTCGCAGTACGCCTGGTCGGGGACGTTGAGATTGGCGTAGAACCGGTCGGAGTCGGCCGCGTTGCCGATACGGCCGACCATCCACGGCGAGAGCATGTCCAGGGCGTTGAAGACGTCGATGAACCCCGGCCGGCAGTCCTCCACACCCGTACGCCAGTAGGTGGGCACTCCGCCCATCACGTAACAGCCCTGGGCCTTGAACCAGTTGACCACGTCGAGGCAGGCCGCCGGGTCGGACGGGTGCTTGTCCTCGTTGAACCCGAAGCCCCAGATGCCCACGACCGGCTTGCCGTTCTGGCGCGCGTACGCCGAGGAGGCCGTCAGGGCCGACATCTTGGTCGTCCAGTCGGTCTTGATCTCGGGGTGGAAGTTCGTCCAGCCGGACACGTCGTACATGATGTAGAACTTGCGTCCGTACGTCTCAGCGGCGCTGCGCACCTTGGCGGCCATCGCGTCGCGCGTGGCGCCCTCGCCGCCATTCGGGTTGAAGCGCTGCAGGGCGGCCGTGTCGATCTCGTTGTCCCGCATCCAGCGGAAGTGGGTGTCCACCGTCTGCTGGTCGTAGGAGGAGAACAGCGTGGCGGGCTGCCCGTTGCCGAGGTTGCCGTACGCGGTCGGGTAGGCGTGGGTGAACTCCCGCATGTCGGGCCAGGCCACGATGGCGGTGTTGCCGGGGGAGGGCGCCTGGGACCAGTTCTGGCTCCAGTGCCACCAGCCGTTGATCGGGGCTCCGTCGCCGGGGCAGGCGAACCAGCCCTGGTAGCCGACAGTGATCTTGCCCACCACGTCGCCCGGGCCGCTCGCCGCGCTCGCGGCGGCGGTCAGCGCGGACACCAGCTGACTGGACGACACCGCGGCCAACGCGGATCCGGAGACGACGGACGTGATGAACGTACGGCGTGAGAACGGCACGTGCACTCCTCATGCTGGGCTCATGCTGGGCAGCGTTCGCTGACCGCGCCGTCCTTCCGGAGAGCTCCGGGGACGCCAGGAGGCACGGAGCGGCCCGGGCCGTTTCCGCCCGGCGGACCGCTTGCCGTAATGGTTACCGCGTCCGACTTCTTCGTGCAATAGGCCAAATTTTTGCGACCATTTGCGCCGAAGCTTGCAGGTGTCTTGCCCTCGGCAGCGTCCCGTGAACTCGTTTCCCGACTCGTGTGAAAGACGGGCGACACTACTTCCTTGGGAAGGCCCCCCACATGCCGCTCAGTACGACCCTGTCGGACGCCGCCCTGATCGAACGGTCGTGGCGAGATCCCGAGGATTTCGCCTTGCTGTTCGACAGGCACGCGGGACACATCCACCGTTATGTGGCCCGCCGGCTCGGCGACGACACGGCCGACGACGTCGTCTCCGAGACATTCCTCGCCGCGTTCAGGCAGCGCCGCGACTACGACACCGCCCGTCCTGAGGCCCTCCCCTGGTTGTACGGCATCGCGACCAACTTCATCCGCCGGCATCAGCGCGCCGAGACCCACCGCTACAAGGCGTACGCGAAAGTGGGCGTGCTTCCCGACGCCGACGACGCCGCGGATCAAGCTCTTGAGCGGGCGAGCGCGCATGCCGTACGCCGGCCTCTCGCCCGGGCGCTCGCCTCGCTGAAGGCCCGCGACCGTGACGTCCTCTTACTCGTGGCCTGGGCCGGCCTCACCTACGAGGAGGTCGCCAACGCCCTGTCCATCCCGATCGGAACAGTCCGTTCCCGCCTCAACCGCGCGCGGGCCATCGTCCGCGACGCCCTCGGCAGCACCGACCCCACAACGGAGCAGACCTCATGAACGAGCTGACCGATCTGACCGAACTCCGCGACCTGTTCGCCGACAAGCCGCACCCCACGGCGGACCGCCTCGCCCCCGCCCGTACCGCCCTCCTGGCCCAAGCCCGCACGGAGCGACAGCCCCGGGCCCGGGCGGCCGGCCTGCGGCGCCTGATGCTGGCGGGCGGCCTGGTCGCGGCGATGGCCGGAGGAGCGATCCTCGTCCAGACGCTCACCCCCTCCGCGCCCGCGAGCGCCGCCGAGGTCCTGAGGCTGGCGGCCGAGGCCGCGACCGCCACCTCGTGGCCGGAGCCCCGGGACGACCAGTACTTCCACTACGAGCTGATCGCGTATTCGCGCGCCGAGAACGGGGTGCCCACCGTCGTTCCGCGCCACATCACGGGCGAGATCTGGGCATCCGTCGACGGCTCCCGCCCCGGGCTCCTCTGGCACAAGCCGGCGAAGTCCGTCCCCCGGGGCAACGAGTACAAGGAACTCCTGACCCGGTGCCCCTGGCGGCCCGGCCTCGCCTACGCCGACCTCCGCAGGTGGCCGACCGACCAGGAGCAGCTCCGGCGCAAGCTGGCCGAACGCGGTAACGAGTCGGTCGGCGGCAAGGACGCCGCGACCCAGATCTGGTACGGCGCCGTCAGCGTCCTCGGCGCCCCGGTGCCGCCCACGCTGCAGGCGGCCATCTTCGAGATCACCGCGACCCTGCCGGGCATCGAGATGGAAGAACTGAAGGACGCCACCGGCAAATCGGGCATCGCCGTGACCTGGGTAGACCACCGGGGCCGCGAATCGCTCATCTTCGACAAGACCTCCTATGTCTTCCTCGGAGGCCAGGAACTCGCGCCGGGGCGAGGGCGTGAACTCTGGTCCATGACCCGTCCGCGGATCACCGACGTACTTCCGGCCTGGTCCACGTCCGTGAAGCGGAGAAGCTGCGACTGAGCCTGCGCTCACCGGACGACGGGCACCGTCCTGCCGGCCGCCCTGTACGGCTGAACTCGTCGCCGTCGCCCGGACCTGTGTCATCTGACGAGCTGGAACATCGCGGCCAGTTCCGTGGCCAGGTCCGCGACACCCCGAGAGCCGTCGACGGAAAGGACCGGCAGCTCGAGTTCGCGGGCCTGGCGTCGCACCTCCTCGTCCCAGAGCCGGTCACGGGCCAGTCGCTTGGCCAGGGCGACGGCGTGGTCACCGTTTCCCCAGTTGGCACGCGCTCGCGCGGGATCGGCGAACCGGTCGCCCAGCGCACGGGCCCGGAATTCGGGCGTCGGCAGGAGGAAGACGGCATGCCCCGGCCGGGTGAGCAGCGGCGCGACCTCCCTCGGCAGCGTACGGAAGTCGTCGACGAGGACGGAACGGTCGGCGGGCAGGGCGAGCAGGTCGTCGAGGACGAAGCCGAAAGTCTCACCGTGCAGGCTGGGCATGGCGTGGAAGATCTCCTCGGCGGTACGGCTCGCCCATCTGTCCTCCGTGGGCGTTCGCAGCAACGTCCACAGGTAGGGCTGTCGCCGCGGGTCACACCTGTGGACATAGCCGAGTTCGGCGCGGTCGCCGTCGTACACGAGTACGTCATGCCGTTCGGCCAGGGCCCGGGTGACGGTGCTCTTGCCTGCTCCGGCGCCGCCGGCGATCCAGCGGACATGCGCGAGCCGACGGCGGATGTCGGCGATGGAGAGCCGGTCTGTCATGCCTGGCAGTCTCACAAACGCGGTCGGAGCCGGTCCAGGACCGCGGCGGCCGTCAGCAGGTGGGCCGGTAGTCCACCGTGGGGAAGTGGGCGGCCCACTCCGCACGGGTGAGGTCGCGGCCGATCTCCGCGCAGAGCTTCCCCACGAGCGGGCCGGGCCGCAGCTCCCAGCGGACGATCCTGCCGTCCTCACCGCCCGAGATCAGGTCTCCGTCCGCGGTGAAGGCCAGGCCCCTGATCGGAGCGGTGTGCCCGGTCAGCGTGGCCGCCGGCCGCCTGGTCGCCAGGTCCCAGACCATGATCGTGCGGTCGTCCCCCGCGGACGCGAGCGAACGGCCGTCCCGGCTGAAGGCGAGGGCCTGGACGGGGGCGGTGTGGCCGGTCAGCGTGGCGTACGACGCCCCGGTCCTGGTGTCCCAGAGCTTCACGGTGCGGTCGGCGCCCGCCGTGGCGATGGACCCGCCGTCCGGGCTGAAGGCGACGTCGAGCACCGAGCCCTGCCTGGTCCTGAGGGCGCGCACCTCCCGGTCCCGGGCGAGGTCCCGGACGACCAGGTCGCCGGCGGGTCCTGTGGTGGCGAGCAGCGGCTCGCGGGGGCTGAACGCCAGCGCCGAGACGAGATATCCACCCGGGATCGGCACCTCGACCGGCTTGCCCGGATCGCGGACGTCCCAGCGGAACCGGCCGAGCGCGGTGGCGACGAGGAAGCGCCCGCGCGGGTCGAAACCGACGTCGGTCGACGCGCCGAGCCCCCGGTACGCGGCCGTGCCGAGCCTCCGTCCGCTGCCGACGTCCCAGAGGGTGAGCGTGTGGCTGCGGGTGACGGTCGCGAGCAGGCGGCCGTCCGGGCTGAAGGCGACGGCCCGGACGTGATCGGGGTGGTCGCCGAGCGTGGCGATCGGGTTTCCGCGCACGTCCCACAGCCGGACGGTCCTGTCGCTGCTCGCGGAGGCCACGAGCCGGCCGTCCGGGCTGATCTCGATGTCGTTCACGGCCTGGTTGTGTCCGCTGAACGGAGGAACGGCGTGCTCCCTGACCACGATGGTCCGGCCCAGCCCGGCCGAGGCGAGCATCGAGCCGTCGGCGCTCAGGGCGAGGGACAGCGTCTCGGTGCGGCTTCTGTCCTGGTAGGTCTCGACGGGCTGCCGTCGTGCCACGTCCCAGATCGTGATCAGGCCGTCCTCGTCGGCGACGGCGATCCGGCCGGCGACCGGAGCGGACATGTCCCAGGTGTACGGCGACCGCTTGGGCAGCCCCGGCAGGCGCGTCACGTGGTCGTGAGCGATCCGCCAGAACCGCACGCCGTAGTGCGACGATCCCGTGGCGAGGATCCCGCCGGCGGGATCGAAGCCCAGCCTGTGGACGTTCACGGCGTCGAGCGCCGCGACCTTCGCCCCGGAGGCGGCGTCCCACACGAGGGGTTTCTCGGTTCCGCCCGTCGTCGACACCAGGAACGCACGGTCGGGGCTGAAGGCAAGGGCCACGACCTCCTCCCGGTGTCCCTTCAGGGTGCGCATGCTCCCGTCGCGCAGGTCCCACAGCTCGACCGCGCCCTTGCCCGCCCCGACGGCGATCCGCGTCCCGTCGGGGCTCAGCGCCATCGCGTCGGTGAGCCGCTCCCGCTGCCGCTGGAACACGGGCCTGCGCGAGGCCAGGTCCCACACGACGACCACGCCCCTGCTCGATTCGAGCGCGGCGTCCCTGACCACGGAGGCGAGCAGCCTGCCGTCGCGGCTGAACGCCGCCGCCCTGGCGTGGATCTCCCCCGGTCCCGTCCGGGGCAGCGGCCCGGGGAAGACGGCCACGCGGGTGCGGGTACGCAGGTCCCAGAGGCCGACGGCTCCGTCGGTGCCGGCCGCGGCCAGCCGCGACCCGTCCGGGGCGAACGCCAGCCCGAAGACGGCGGGCCCTTCCACGTTGAGCTCGGTCCGTCGGCGCGCGGCGGCCGACACGCTCAGCAGGGCGCCCCGCGTCTCGGCCTCCGGGTCGAGCCGGTACGCCGCGATCGCCAGCAGGCCGGCGAGGTCGGGATCGGTGGCGAGGAGCGACCGGGCCTGCAGTGACTGCTGCCGCGACAGGGCGACCACCTGCTGGTGGCCGGCCTCCCTGCCCTGCCGTACGGCGACGCCGCCGCCGAGCAGGGCGAGCAGGAAGAGCGCGGCCATCCCGGCCAGCAGGCGTTGCAGCAGCCGGGTGCGGCGCCGCGCCGCGGTGCGCTCGCCGTCCTCCAACGCGCGGCTGGCCCGCAGGAAGGCGCTTTCGATGTCGTTGAGCTCCTGCGGGTGGTCCTCCGCCCAGCTTCCGGCCACGAGAAGCTGGGCGCCCCGATACAGGGCGCCCGGGTCGCGGTCCAGCTCCCGCCACGTCTGCGCGGCGTCGGTGAGCCGCCGGTGGACGAGCAGGTTCTCCCGGTCGTCGGTAAGCCAGCGGTGGAGCCGCGGCCAGGCCCTGATCAGCGCCTCGTGCGCGACGTCGACCGTCTCCTCGGCGAGGACGACGAGCCGCGCGGCGGCGAGCCGGTCGAGCACGCGGGCGGTGACGCCGGGGTCGGCCACGCCGACGAGTTCCGTACGGGAGATGGGACGCCTGGTGTCCTCCGTGCCGTCTCCCAGCGCGGTCAGCCGCAGGAAGATTCTGCGGGCGGCCTGCCGTTCGGCCGGGGCGAACTCGCCGAAGACCCGTTCCGCGCTCTGTGCGATGGCCCCGCGTACGCCGCCGGCCGCCTGGTAGGCCGCCAGCGTGAGCCTCGGGCCGGTGGCGTTCCGCCAGGTTTCCAGCAGCGCGTGCGAGACCAGCGGCAGGCTGCCCGGCTCCTCGGCGGCGTCGGCCAGCACCGTGGCCAGCAGGTCGGGTTCCACGGTGAGCCCCGCCCGGGCGGCGGGCCGTACGACGATCTCCTGGAGGTCCGGAGACGACACCGGCCCGACGAGCATCTGCGCCTCGCCGCCGAGCGCCTCGACCAGGGCGGGGTGCTGGGTCAGGTGGGCGAGGAAGTCGGCGCGGACGCCGAGCACGAGGACGGCGCGGCGGCCGGCGTCGGGTTCGGTGCCGAGGGCGACGCCGAGGACGGCCTCGACGAACCGGCGGCGCTCCCCGTCGTCGGCGCACAGCGTGAAGATCTCCTCGAACTGGTCCACCACCAGCAGCAGGCGGGTCTCCGGTACGCCGCGGAGCGCGACGGCGAGCGCATCCGAATCGCGGGCGAGGTCGTCGCGCAGGGCCACCGGGTCGCCGTCTGACGCCTTGGCCACCACGTCGGCCAGCGCGTCCAGCGGGTGTTCCCCCGGCGTCATGAGGAGTCCCCGCCACGGCGCCGCCTCGCCGTACTCGCCGGAGGCGGACCCCAGCAGGCCGGCGCGCAGCAGGGACGACTTGCCGCTCCCCGACGCGCCGAACACGCCGACCACGGGAAGCCGGTCGACCAGTTCGCGGAGCCGGTCGACCAGGTGGGAACGGCCGAAGAACCAGTCCGCGTCCTCCGGCTGGAACGCCGTCAGGCCCCGGTAGGGGCAGTCGTCCGTCTTGCGCCGCTCCGCCTGCGGGGGCGGGGCCAGGGCGGGGAGGAGGTCCTCGTCGCCCCGGAGCATCGCCTCGTGCAGACGCTGGAGCACGGGGCCGGGTTCGATGCCGAGCTGGGCGTTCAGGACGTCGCGCGTTGCGCGGAAGACCTCGAGCGCCTCGACCTGGCGCCCGGACCGGTACAGCGCGAGCATGAGATGCCCCTGCAGGCTCTCCCGGTAGGGATGCTCCCTGGTGAGGTCGGCGAGTTCGGCGGCCACCTCGGCGTGCCGGCCCAGAGCGAGCTCGGCCTCCGCCAGCCGCTCGTACACCACGAGCCGCGACTCCTCCAGCCGCCGGGCCTCGTCGGCGACGAGCGCGCAGTCGGCGAACTCCGCGAACGCCGGCCCCCGCCACAGGTCGAGCGCCGCGCGAAGCCCGTCCCGAGCGGATTCGAGGTCTCCCCGGTCCAGGGCCGCGCCCGCCTGCGCGGCGAGGCCGCGAAACCGCGCCGCGTCGAGCGCGTCGGGGATGATCGCGTAGCCGCCCGGCCGTCCGGGCAGGACGTGGGCGCCGTACGCCCGCCGCAACTGATGGACGTAGAGGTGGATGTTGCGCCGCGCGGACGCGGGCGGCCGGTCACCCCAGACGGCGGCGATCAGCCAGTCGACGGACACCGGCTGGCCCGCCTTCGACAGCAGCGCGGCCAGGGTGAGCCGCAGTTTCGGCGCTCCACCGACAGGGACCAGGTGCCCATCGCGGGAAACGCTGAGCGGCCCCAGGACGTGAAATTCCACTCGGATTCCGCCTCTGTCGGACACCGGGAGTGAAGAATCCAGGATCATCGCCCGATTTGTCAATCATCAGTCAGGGCGGCGGCTCCGGGCCGATCGAGGGCCGTCCGCCGGGCGGCGAATGCGCCCCTACCAGGGGTTATACGCAAGAAGCCCTCCCGTACGGCCGGAGCGTGGGTAGGATCCGGCCACGTGACCGAAGCGCAGCCCGTAATTCGGCAGGTGTCCTCCCGAATCGTCTACAGCAACCCGTGGATGACGGTCCGAGAGGACGCGATCGAGCACCCTGACGGCTCTCCCGGCCTGTACGGATACGTGGTCAGGCCCGACTTCGTCCTGGTCGTTCCGGAAGAGGACGACGGCTTCCACATCGTGGAGGAGTACCGATACCCGATCGGCCGCCGCTCGTGGAGTTTCCCCCAGGGGACGGCCGAGGCGGACACCCGTGAGGACGAGGCCCGGCGCGAGCTGGTGGAGGAGGCCGGGCTCCGGGCCGGCACGCTGCGTTATCTCGGGCGCATGGACAACGCCCACGGGATGACCGACCAGGGGCTGCACGTGTACGTGGCCACCGGCCTCACCAAGGGCGAGCCCCGCCGCGAGCACACCGAGCAGGACATGCGCCAGCGGTGGGTGCACCGCACCGAGTTCGAGCAGATGATCCTCGACGGCGCCGTCAGCGACTCGTCGTCCATCGCCGCCTACATGCTCTGGCGGCTGCGCCGGCCGTAGCCGTAGGGCCGTGTCGTTTCTCGTGTCGTTTCCGTACAAGACCCGCGCGGGCGTTCCCGCCTAGGCTCCCATTCACAGCCACCGTCATACGGCACAAGGAGCGGAGCAACATGGCCAGGATCGTCGCCAACTTCTTCATCTCGCTGGACGGCGTCGTCGAGTCGCCCGACCAGTGGCACTTCCCGTACTGGAGCGACGAGATGGGTGCCGTGGTCCAGGCGGGCATGCAGAACTCGGCCGGGATGCTGATGGGCCGCAGGCTGTACGAGGAGTGGTCCGCCTACTGGACGACGACGGACCAGGACCCGGAGATCGCCGAGGCCTTCAACAACGCCCCCAAGTACGTCGTGTCGACCACCCTGGAGAAGGCGGACTGGAACAACACCACCGTCGTCAACGGCGACGTCGCGGCCAGGCTGCGCGAGCTCAAGGAGCGGATCGAGGGCGGCGACCTCCAGATGTCCGGCAGCGCGACGACCGTGCGGTGGCTGCTCGCCAACGGGCTGCTCGACGAGCTGAACCTGCTCGTCCACCCGATCGTCGTCGGCCACGGGCAGCGACTGTTCGAGGACACTCCCACGCACAAGCTGAAGCTGGTGAAGTCCGAGACGTTCAAGACCGGCGTGCTCAACCTGAGGTACGTCCCGGACGCCGGCTGACGGCGCGCGTCAGATGTAGTAGCCCTCCACGGGTACGCGCGCCTCGTCGAAGAGCGCCGGCCCCTCCTGCCGGAAGGACGACGGAGCGGCCGGCGGCTTGAGCCCGCCCAGTTGGTCGCCGGAGAGCGCGAAGACGACCCGGCCGAGTCCGGAGCGTTCGATGGCGCCCGCGCACATGCCGCACGGCTGGCAGCTCGTGTACATGGTGACACCGGCCGCGGCGGCAGGGTCGAGCTCGCGGGCGGCCCAGCGCGCGAGCTTCAGCTCGGGATGGGCGGTGATGTCGGCCTCCGTCAGCGTGGTGTTGCGCTCCTCGGCGAGCACGTCGCCGTCCGGGCCCACCAGCAGCGAGCCGAACGGCGGGTTGCCGCCCGCTCGTGCCTCGGCGGCCAGCTCGATCGCCCTGCGCAGGAACTTCTCGTCGTCGGGTGTCATGAATGCTCCTTCGTGTACGCGGCGGCCACCGTTTCGAGCGTGTGCCACGCCGCCTCCGGATGGTTCGTCTCATCGGGGTCCCCGCTGAAGGGGTCGAGCAGGACGGTCTCGGCGCCCAGGAGGCGCAGCCGTTCCAGGTCGTCCATGACCTGGTCGAGGGTGCCCTCGCCGGCCCGGCGTCCCTCACCGGTCACCGGGGTGCCGGTAAGCCGCAGCAGGATGCGCGGGGCGAACGCCGGGACGGGGCGCCCCAGATCCTCCGCGATGGCGGCCAGCCGGCCCACCCGCTCGTCCACCCAGGGGAGGGTGAAGCGCAGCGGGTGCCACGCGTCGCCGAGGAGCACCGCCCTGCGGAGGGCGGCGTCGCTGCCGCCGCCGACCCAGATCGGGATGTGCCCGGCCCGGTAGTCCTCCTCGTCCTGCCAGGCCAGGCGCATCGCCCGCAGGTGCTCGTCGGTCAGCGCCCCGCGCCGCCCGTACGGCACGCCGAGCGCCTCGAACTCCTGCCGGGCCCAGCCCACGCCGACTCCGAGGACCAGCCGTCCCCCGCTGAGCTGCTGGAGGTTGGCCGCCATCCGGGCGGTCAGCAGCGGGTGCCGGTAGGGCAGGATCAGCACGGTGGTGCCCAGCCTGATCCTGGTGGTGATCCCGGCGAGCCAGGACAGCGTGGTGAAGGGCTCGTAGAACGGCGCTGGATACTGCTCGGCCACGTCGGGGGTCACCACGACGTGATCGGAGACCATGAGCAGGTCGAACCCGAGCCCCTCCACCGTCTCGGCCCAGCCCCGCAGCACGCCGGGGCGGGTGCCCGGCCCGAAGTTCGGGACGTTGACGCCAAATTTCACCGGACCAGCCTATTCAGGCGATCAGGCCGTCCGGAAGAAAGAACCCCCTGGTTAGGGGCGGTTTCGCCGTGGATTCCACGGTATATTCGGCCGATGGCCGAGAGTCTTGACGCGACGGACTGGTCGATCCTGGCCGAGCTGCAGCGCGACGGCCGCGTACCGCTCACCGAGCTGGCCCGGCGGGTGAGCCTCAGCGCCTCCGCGACCACCGAGCGGGTGCGGCGCATGGAGGCGGCCGGCGTCATCAGTGGCTACCGCGCGGTCGTCGACCTGGGAAAGGCCGGATACGCCGTGCTCGCCGTGGTGCGGCTGAAATATCCGGGCAGCCGGCACGAGCCGCTGCACCGGCTGCTCGGTGAGCGTACGGAGATCCTGGAGTGCCTGCGCACCACCGGCGACGACTGCTACACGCTCAAGGTCGCCGCGACCTCCATGGCCCACCTGGAGAAGGTGGTGGACGAGCTCGCGCAGTTCGGCAGCACTACCACCAACATCGTCTACAGTGAGACCCTCCCGTATCGGGGACCGCACGCCCCGTGACATCGCACGGGTGGGCGAGGGTCCCGAGCCACGGCCGGCGGCGCTCAGGACGAGACCGCGACGGGACGGCCGAAGGTCGACGGGTCGTCGAGGCGGTCCACCACGAAGGCGGCCAGATCGGCACGGGAGGTCCGGTTGCCGACACGCCCGGTCGCGCCGATCGAGACGCGCGGACGGCCCGTGCCCGGCCGGTCTGTCAGGCCGGTCGGCCGCACCGCCGTCCACCTGAGGCCGCTCCCGGCGAGCAGCTCTTCCATCTGGGCCATGTCGGCGTACGTGTCCCGCATCAGGCGATGCAGGACACGTCCGAGCAGCCGGGTTCCCGGTCCGGCGTCCGCCGGGACCGATAGACCGGCGGACGAGATCACCATGAGACGGGCGTCCGGCGGCAGCGCCGCGATGATCGCGGCCGTCCCCGCCGAGTAGACGGTGGTGGGTCCGCGCCCGGCCGAGCCGAGCGCGGAGACCACGATGTGCAGTCCGGCCAGGGCTTCGCGGAGCGCGCCGGGGTCGAGCACGTCGGCGGCGCGGCGGGTGAGGCGCGGATGGTCGAGGCCGAGGTTCTCGGGGCGGCGGGCGACGGCGGTCACGTGGTGCCCGGCCGCCAGGGCGCGTTCGACGACGAGACGGCCGGTGCGGCCGGTGGCACCGACGACGGCGAGACGGGCCATGGGGGTCCTCCTCCGGTCGGTCGTGATCAGGCGGCGGGCTTGGTGGCGGGCTGGACCCTGAACGAGATGGCCTCCATGAGGGCCTTGTGCTTGGTGTTCTGGAAGGCGGCCACCTTCCAGTCGCCGTCCGCCTGGCGGACCAGCGTGTAGGTCTGGATCTTGCCGAGCTTGCCGGGCCTGCCCTTGTGGACGTCGCCGCGGGTGACGACCAGGGCGGTGTCCGGGCCGGTGAAGCGGATGCCGACGATCTCGCAGGCGAGCCGGGTGCCCTTGAGGAAGCTCTCGAACAGGGCCTGGTGGGCGCTGCCGATCTCGGCGCCGCCGACGTAGAGGGTGCCGACGTAGGTGATGTAGGTGGCGTCCGCGGTGAACTCGGCGCCGTAGGCGGCGCCGTCCCCGGCGTTCCAGGCGGCGGTGAGACGGTCCAGAACGGCGGTGACGGCGGCGGTGACGGCGGCGGTGTCGGCGGCGATGGAGGCGTTCATGACCCATACCCTCTCATGATAGCTTCTTTGGAGCATTTGCTTCTCAGAAGATTTCTCTTCTCTGAGGAAGAGATTAGTGAAGGGGTGAGGACGTGTCAACAGCCGAGGACGCGGGAGCGGTGTACCGGCGCTACCTCAGCGCCGTGATGCTGCACGGTCACGCCGGCGCCAAGGCCGTCGGCCTGGGCGCGACCGACCTGTACGCGCTGAACATCCTGGGGCTCGGCGGCGCGATGACCCCCGGCGAGCTCGGCCGGCGCACCGGCCTGACCACCGGGCCCACGACCCGGCTGATCGACCGCCTTGAGCAGGCGGGCTACGTGCGCCGCGCGCCCGACCCGGACGACCGCCGCAAGGTCATCGTCGAACTCGTCGCCCAGCCCGGCGGCCTCGACGAGGCCCTGGCCCCGGCCCGCCAGAAGATCGGCGCCATCGTCCAGGGCTACTCGCCCGAACAGCGGGCCGTCCTGTTCGACTACTTCGCCCGTGCCGCCGACGCATACCTGGAGGCGACCGCGGAGCTCCACGGCAGACGGACCGATTGACGGACGGCGACGGGCCGGGACGCGCCGGACCCGGTCATGCCTCCTGTGTCAGTCCGGCCGATCTCGCGACGGCGGCGCAGCGGTCCTCGCCGGGGGCCGCCCCGGTCGCGGCGTGCTCCAGCAGCGCCCGGAGGACACGCCGGTCCTCGGGCGGGAGGGTGGAGAGCAGCTCCTCTTCGGCCTGCGCGACCCGCGCGTCCACTTCGGCGAGGACCCGCCGGCCGTGGTCGGTCGGCACGATGCGCCGCGCCCTGCGGTCGGACGGGTCCTGCCGGCGCTCCAGGAGATCGCACCCCTCGAACTTGTCGAGCAGATAGGTCATGACCGTGCGGTCGATGCCGAGGCGGGCGGCGAGCGCGGCCTGCGTGGGCGGGGCGTCGTGCACGACCGCGGAGAGCACCTGGTAGCCGCGCACCCCGTGCGGCAGGTCGCGTGAAGCCTCCTCGACCCGCGCGCTCCACTCCCGCAGCAGCACGGTGAGGGACCACCCGAGCACGGAACCGTGCGATGACGAACCCTGCGACGACGACGTCGTGGATTCGGCTGGTTCGAGGGTGGTCACATCGTCCACTCTAACCCCGGAATACGATGACGCCTCGATAAGTTGTGCCGCATATCGTCTGTTCGACAGATTACTTCTCGGAGAGGCTCGGCATGACGGACTACGGCCACGAACTGGCCTTCGGCACGTTCCTCACCCCGCAGAACCACGACCCGCAGGGGCCCGTCCGGCTCGCCCAGATCTCCGAGGCCGCGGGGCTGGATCTCGTGACGTTCCAGGACCATCCGTACCAGCCGGGGTTCCTGGACACCTGGACGTTGCTGTCCTGGGTTGCCGCGCGGACCGAGCGGATCACGGTCTCGGGCAACGTGCTGAACCTGCCGCTGCGCCCGCCGGCCGTGCTGGCCCGGGCCGCGGCGTCGCTCGACCTGCTCTCCGACGGCCGGTTCGCGCTCGGCATCGGCGCGGGCGGCTTCTGGGACGCGATCGAGTCGATGGGCGGCACCCGCCTGACGCCGGCCGAGTCCGTGACCGCGCTCGAGGAGGCCATCGAGATCATCCGCGGCATCTGGGACGTGCGAGAGCGCCGCATCCTGCGCGTCGACGGCGAACACCACCGCGTGGCCGGGGCCAAGCGCGGCCCGGCCCCCGCGCACGACATCCCGATCTGGATCGGCGCCTACAAGCCGCGGATGCTGCGCCTGGTGGCACGCGAGGCCGACGGCTGGCTGCCCTCGCTCGCCTACCTCAAAGACGGCGACCTGCGGCGCGGCAACGAAATCATCGACGAGGCCGCCGAGGAGGCCGGGCGCGATCCGGCGCAGGTGCGCCGCCTGCTGAACATCGGTGGCGCGGTCACCGAGGCCCGTCAGGGCTTCCTGCAGGGGCCGGTCGAGCAGTGGGTGGAGGAGCTGACCGCTCTGGCGCTGGAGGACGGCATCGGCACGTTCGTCCTGGGCTCGGACGACCCGCGCCTCATTCAGGTGTACGGCGAGGAGATCGCCCCCGCCGTACGGGAGGCGGTGGCGCGCGAACGGGCCGGCACCGGCACCGTCCCCGCGGCGGCCCGTCGCGGAGCCGCCGCGCTCGCACTGCGCCGTGACGGGATCGACTACGACAAGGTCCCGGTGAGCCTCGCGGCGGACGCCGTCGAGCCCGGCGACCGCGCCTACGAGTCGGTGCGGCACAACTACCTGCGTGCCGGGTCCCCCGGCCTGGTGCTGCGGCCCCGGACCGTCGGCCAGGTCGTCGAGGGGCTCGCGTACGCCCGGTCCCAGGACGTGCCGCTCGGCGTACGCTCCGGCGGGCACGGGATCAGCGGCCGTTCCACGAACGACGGCGGCATCGTGCTCGACCTCGGCGCGCTCAACGCCGTCGAGGTCGTGGATCCGGCCACGCGCCGGGTACGGCTGGGCGCGGGCGCGACCTGGGGCGAGGTCGCCGAGGCCCTGGTGCCGTACGGATGGGCGATCAGCTCGGGCGACTTCGGCGGCGTGGGCGTGGGCGGCCTCGCGACCACGGGCGGCATCGGCCTGCTCGGGCGCAAGTTCGGCCTGACGATCGACCACGTCGTCGCCGCGGAGGTCGTGACCGCCGACGGACGGGTGCTGCACGCCTCGCGGGAGGAGAACCCCGACCTGTTCTGGGGCCTGCGCGGCGCCGGGGGCAACCTCGGCGTGGTCACCTGGGTCGAGATCGAGGCGATGGAGCTCGGCGACGTCGTCTTCTCCCAGATGACCCTGGACGCCCGTGACACGGCCGGGCTCCTCCAGCGCTGGGGTGCCGCGGTGGAGAAGGCGCCGCGTGAACTGACGAGCTTCCTCATCCTCTCCCCGCCGCGCCGCGGCCAGGACGCGGTCGCCCAGCTCATGACCGTGTACGCCGGCGCGGACACCGAGGCCGCGGTGAGCGAGCTCGAACGGCTCGCCGAGGCCGGCCCGCTGCTGGGGCACCAGGGATATGTGCTGCCCTATTCGGGCGTGGTGCAGCCGGCCGAAAGACATCACACCGGAGGCGGGAACCCCGCCGTACGCTCCGGCATGGTCACCCACCTCGACGGGGAAGTGAGCCGCGCCTTCGAGCGGATGGCGCACACCGGACTGTCCTACTTCCTGCAGATACGCGCCACCGGTGGGGCATCGCACGACCTGGCTCCCGACGCGACCGCCTATCCGCACCGACACCAGAACTTCGTGCTCACCGCCATGGGCGCCGCGCAGTCGGCCCTGGACACCGCGTGGGATGCCGAGGTCGCGCCGTACACCGACGGCCTCTACCTGTCCTTCGACACCGACACCCGGCCGGAACGGCTGCTCGACGCGTTCGGCGAGGCCAACCTCGCCCGGCTGCGGCAGGTCAAGCGCGCCTACGACCCGGACAACGTGTTCCGCGCGAACTTCCCCATCCAACCGGCGGACGGCTGAGCCTCAGGCCCGCTGGAACCTGGCCCCCCAGTCGTGGATCCGGTCGAGCAGTTCAGGCGGCTCGATGACGCGGAAGTCGGCGCCGAGCACGCCCAGCGACATGATCGGCCAATTCAGGGAGTGCGTGGTCATCCGGATCCGGCATTGCCCGGCGTCGACCTCCTCGACGGTGCACCACCGGCCGATCCGTTCGCGCGCGACGGAGGCCGGAGCGTCGACGAGCACCTCCACCCGGTACGGACGAGGCAGGTTGTCCAGGCCGGCACGGACGAAGTCGGCGGCGTCGGCGGCGGGCAACTCCCGGGGACGAAAACGGGTGCCGGTGCTCTCGGGCTCGATGAGCCGGTCGACCCGGAAGCTGCGCCAGTCGTGCCGGGTGAGGTCGTACGCGACCAGATACCAGCGGCGGCCGAGACGGACCAGCCGGTGCGGTTCGACGTGCCGCTCGGTTCGCCTGCCGTCCGCGGAGGTGTAGGTGATGCGGAGCTGTTCACTGTCCCGGCAGGCCAGCGCGACCGCGGTGAGCACGCCCGGGTCGACGCCCGTCCCGGCCTGGCCGTCCCATCCGGCGGGAACGGTCATCGTGCGCAGTGCCTCGACCCGATGCCTCAACCGGGCGGGCATCACCTGCACCACCTTGGCCAGCACCCGCACCGATGACTCGGCGATGCCCTCCACCGCCCCCTGAGCGGCGGTCTGCAGTCCCACGGCCAGTGCGACCGCTTCCTCGTCGTCGATGACCAGCGGCGGCAGTGCGGCACCCGCGGCGAGCTGGTAGCCGCCGTCGACGCCACGCTGCGCCTCGACCGGATAACCCAGCTCACGCAACCGGTCGATGTCCCGCCGCAGAGTGCGGACGGAGACTCCCAACCGCTCGGCCAGTTCGGCGCCCTGCCAGTAGCGGTGCGTCTGGAGCAAGGAGAGCAGCCGCAGCGTCCGCGTGCCGGTGTTCGCCATGTTCCGGATTCTCTCGTCGATTCAGGCCAGAAAGTGACCGCTATGACTCCTAGCGTGGTTCCTGACCGACGAACGGACTAACGGAAGGCGGAGACCGTGAACGAGACGACCACTCGCGACCTCGCTGACGCGCCGGCCATCACCGGCGAGCGCGCCGACCTGCTGGCGGCGTTGGCCAAGAACCGCCACTTCTTGCGCTTCACCACCCGTGACCTCACCGACGAGCAGGCCGGGCAGCGGACCACGGCCAGTGAGCTGTGCCTGGGCGGCCTGATCAAGCACGTCACCCTGGTCGAGCGCAACTGGGCGCGCTTCATCCTGGACGGCCCGTCGGCGATGGGCGACGCCACGACCATGACCGAAGCCGACTGGGCCCAGTGGGCCGACCAGTTCCGCATGCTGCCCGGCGAGACACTCTCCGGTGTGCTGGCCGCCTACGCCGAAGTTGCCCGCCGTACGGACGAACTGGTGGCCACCCTGCCCGACCTCGACGTGACCCAGCCGCTGCCGAAGGCCCCGTGGTTCGAGGCCGGCGCGCGATGGTCGGCCCGTCGGGTGCTGCTGCACATCATCGCCGAGACCGCCCAGCACGCCGGCCACGCCGACATCATCCGCGAGTCCCTGGACGGCGCCAAGAGCATGGGCTGACCCGCACGTCTCACCGGAAGGCTTGCGGGGAGAATCGCCCGCCCCGAGCCGGACCGCCGCGATTCACCTCGCGTTCCAGTTGTCGAGGATGACGACGGGCGCCTCTTCCGCTTCCAGCCACTCGCCGTCGATGCCCATGCCGGTGGACGCCTCGATGAAGGCGAATGCAGCACTGCGCTTGCCCCGGTAGTCCTCCGGGTCGAGTCCGTCGAGCATGGCGCGAAAATCGGCCAGGATGCTCGGATCGCCCTCCAGTGACGCGTGCTCGCGGAAGAGGAAATCACGCATCCGCGCCCTGATCCTGCCGTCGGCCGCGTAGAGGAAGGTGTACCCGCCGTTGAAGTGCCACGTCGTCATCCACACGCGTGACCCCTTGCTGAGCTCGGTGAGGATGTGATCGGGCGTGGCGAAACCGTGAGAGAACTCGAGGAAACCCCAGGCTCCTTCGCCCTCGTACACGAAGATCACGGGCAGATCCTCCATGACGGCGTCTTCCCTGGGGCACGCCATGGTTCGCTCCTCGGGATCACGGCCTCCGTTCAGCCGCCAGAGGAGATCGTCCACCGTGATCTCTTCGTCGAAGGGTTGTACTACGGTCCAGCAGAGCGCTTTCTCAAACCACTGCTGCCACTCGAAGAGATCGCGGTAATGATCAATCACGCGATGATTGTCGCGTGGGAACCGTCTTGAGTCTCGAGTAGCTCGAAGGTGCAGGCGTCCTCCCAGATGAGGCGAATGCCCCTCCACTCGACCTCGCCTCTGGGACATAGTGTCACGAGGCTTGTGATCGTAGACAGATGTGCGGAGGGCGGGCCGATTCGTAGCGTTCCTGCCGTTCCGGTGGCAACGGGCCGCCGGCTCGACAGGAGGTGTTGACCATGGTGTCCACGGTCGCCGAATCCCGATCGCTCGGCCGGGCGAAGGCCGGCCTCGTCGCAATGGCGGTGGTGGCCGCCGGCACCGCGATCTTCGACGTGGCGGCCCGGCCGCGAGGCGGTACCGAGGCGCTGCTGTCGGTCGCCTACTACGTCTTCACCGCGCTGCGTTCCTGCCGTGCGGAATCCTGACGCTGGCGACGGGAGACGCCACGTCCGGCGGCCCGCTCTATCCGCTGGCCATGCTCGCGTCCCTGGTAGGGCTGGTGCTGATGTCCGTCGCCTGGGTGCGCGCGAAAGCGCTGCCCAGATGGACGCTGGCGGCGATCACGTTGGGGTGTGGGCGGTGCCGGACCCTACGGCGAGGTGAGCGGTTCGGCCTGGTAGGCCCGGTGCAGCACCTGCACGAAGGATGACGCTTCGGGCAAGGACACAGAGCCGATGCGGTGCACCGCCACTCCCGGGGTCCATGAGTTCATGACCACAGCCCCCGCCAACGCCGGCAGGTCCGCGACCGTGACCTCCTGGACGCGTTGGGGCACACCGAGGCGATCCAATTGCCGGCGGACGATACCCATCGTGACGCCGCTCAGCATCTCGGCCTCAGGCCACACCACGGCGGTGCCGTCCCAGAAGGCCAGATTCCAGATCGACCCCTCGCTGAGCCGGCCCCTGCGGTCGACGAAGGCGGCGTCGTCGAAGCCCTGTCGAACGGCCTGGCGGAGAAAATAGGTCTTGGCCACCTCGCCGACATGCTTCACGGCCGGGAGGACCCGTTCGTACTCGACCACTGCCAGTGCGAGCGGACCCTGCGGACCGGACGCGGCGGGTCCGGTCCGCACCAGCAAATCGGGCTCCGAATCAGCCCCCGCCACCGTGAACTCGCCCGGTGGGAGGTGCATCGTGGCTGTCAGCGAAAGGTCGGCCGGACCGGCCTGTAGCGCCGCCCGCAGACAGGCCCGCACTCGATCGTCGGGCAATGCCCGGCCGAACAGTTCCAGGGAGGCGGATCGCAGCCGCTCGAGGTGGAGGTCGAGGCCCCGGACCTGGCCTCCACGTACCTGCATGGCGGTGAAGTGGGCATAGCCCGCGAAGGCGAGCGGCGCCAACTCCTCGGCGCTCGCCGCATGGCCATTACGTTGAGCAACATAAGAGGACATACATCGCTCCAGCAGTGCGAGATGGATGGAATTGCGGACAACCACGCGGAATGTCCGCCCATGGGGCGACGTTAGGGTCTCACACCAATGAAAGGTCAACTCTCGGGTGGGCGGGTCGCATGCTGATTGGAGAGTTGGCCCGGGCATACCGGGGTCAGCCCGCGGTTGCTGCGCTACTACGAGGCGCAGGGATTGCGGAAAAACGGCAGCATGTCCGCCTTCTGGCCCGCAAACCTGGAACGTCACGGCGCGCAAGCGAGCCCATCGACGATCGGCGGCCGGGAGCGGCCCCAGGCCGCACGCTTGGACGGGCGGGGGGCGGAGGTACGGCGGCGCGCCGCCGCATCGACGTCACAAGGCCTCAAGCACCCTCTCCGAAATGATCTGCGGCGCACGGTGAGTGAGACAGAATTCCGGCGTATGAGGGATAAACCGGCAGGTCTGACGGAAGCCGAACTGATGGCGGCGTTGACCGAAGGCTGGGGCATAGAGCCTCACTCGGTCGAGTACCTTCCGGTGGGCGCAGGCAGCTACCACTGGTCGGTGGTGGATCAACGTCGGACGGCGTGGTTCGTCAAGGTGGACGACCTCGGCGTGGAGGACGTTGGTCGTGATGATGCGTTCGACCGGCTCGGCCGATCCTTCGGCGCCGCTCTGGCACTGCGCCGGGACGCGGGGCTCGACTTCGTCCTTGCGCCGATCCCGACCGCGGCCTACGCCGCGGTCTGGCGGCTGACCTCGCGGTATGCCCTGTCGGTGTTTCCAATGGTGGCGGGTGCCGCTGGGCACTTCGGCGCGCACCGGCCCGAGGACCGTGTCGAGGTAATCGACCTGCTGGCCGAGCTGCACGAGGCAACCCCGGTCGTGGCGGACACGGCAGCGCGGGCTGACCTGGTGCTGCCCGGCCGGGACAGGCTGGAGGAGGCGCTGCAGGACCTCGATCGTGAGTGGACCGGCGGGCCTTATGCCGAGCCGGCCCGCAAGCTGCTGTCCGTACATGCCGGACAAGTCCAACGATTGCTCGCCGACTTCGATCGGCGGGTCGACCAGGTACGAAACACCGCGGCGGTGTGGGTGGTCACGCACGGCGAACCGCACCCCGGAAACGTCATGCGTACCCCGGCCGGACTGCGGCTCATCGACTGGGGCACCGTGCAGATCGCTCCGCCAGAGCGGGATCTGTGGATGCTCACCCCCGCCCTCGCCCGCATGCTCGGCGAGAACCCTGTTGGCGATGATGACGTACTCGTCCGTTACACCCGGGCCACCGGCCGGACCGTCTCACCGGCCGGCCTCGCTCTCTATCCGCTTTGGTGGCGGCTCGCCGACATCGCCGTCTTCGTCGACGAGCTGCGTCGGCCACACGGCACCGGTGAGGACATCGCCGCATCCTTGACCTATCTCACCGGCTATCTCGAATCCAGCCGAGACTGACCTGCGGTCCGACGTCCCATGCCGCGGGACGCATTGGTGTCGGTTGTGCCGTAACGGCGGGCGGCCCGAGCTTCCGGCGGCCGGGACCTCCCCCAGGCCGCATGCCCGGCGAGCGCAAGCGCCTCTATTTCACAAGGGCACCCGGAAGTGGCCCATCGAAGACCTCCCGGGTGAGGACGACACCAGTGAGCAGGGCGGTCAGTGCGAATAACGAGCCCTCGTCGTCCGGGAGATCGGAATCTCCGTCGGGCACGGTGTCCGGATCGAACCCGGCCGCACGCATCTCCGCGGCAAAGCGATCGGGTTGATCTCCCTCTCGGAGGTACGCGCTGACAGGGTCGAATGAGGTCATCACCTGTCCGTCGATCACGTACTCGAACCCGCTCCACCCGTTGACGTTCTCGAAGATGCTGATTATCTCGGTCTGCTCCGACAGAGCATCGGTGACCTCCTGGTCGACCAGACTGCAGTCGGCCACTTCGATGATCACAGTCCAATCGCCTGACCGCCAGGCCTGCACCGCCTCGGGCAAGGGGCAATCTTCGTTCGTGAAGAGGTGGATGTCAGCCTGCTCTGCACCCAACCGGCGCAACGCCTCAGCCTCGTCGACGCCGCGAACGAAGGTCAGGCTCCACGCATGCCCGAGAACGTCATCCTCGTCCAGCCACTCGAAGTCGGCGCGACTCAGCTCGACCCATTGTCCATTTCCCTTGCATTCAAGGCCAACCGGCCTGCAGGCCGGGTGGGAATTTCGCGTGATCTCGACCTGCGCGCATAATCTCGCCATCTCCGGCGACGCGCGAATACGCTCCATCCGTTGCCATCGCTAGCCAGCGTTCTCTCAGGCCGTGTGCCCCAAACCGCCCCGGGCCTGAGCAGATACGATCAGCCGTCCTCGGAGGGCGTGGGACGTGGCAGAACCACGATAAGGAACGTTGCAATGGGCCCGAGAAAGAGGGAGAGCAGCCACCAAGCGAACCCCGAACGGCCCTTTCCCTGCGCTAAGCCGGCGTTGATTAATGTGAGGGTGAGATAGCACCAGCCCGCGACCTCGTTGGCGTTCATCGACTCCATGCGATGATTTTGGCATACAGCCATTTTTCGCGCGGTCCGCATGCTTTCTTCCTGCAAGCCTCGCCGTACGGGAAGGGCGACCACGCCCTGCTTGCAACGGAAGCCGGTTACGACGTGAAAGGCCCCCGCCCTACTCAAGCGGCAGATGCGGGCCGGTGGGGTGTGATTGCGTAAGGCGCGCTGCTGTATCTGCTGCTGTGCAGCAACCTCGCCGAGGTCACCGGCCTCCCAGCAGAGAAGGACAGCAGGCGGTGGTAAGGCCTGGAATCTCGCCAGCCGGGGGCAGAGGGGAGCCGAAGCGCGCCACGCAGTGCCAAACCTTCTTCAGCGCCTGCAAGTGGTAGCGCCCGGTGCGGGCGGCGTCTCCGATAATCCGCGGATCGAGCAGGCCGTCGACCGCGATCTCGGCGCCGAGCGCTACGTACTCCTGTCCTCGGTAGTTCGGGTGGCGCCGCAGATGCTCGACCGTGAGGCGGAATCCGGGATGCCATTCCACCGGGCACGGAAGCCGGCGGGCCGCGGCCTCCACGGCCGTGCCGCGATAGCTGGGATCGAGGAGCAGGGCCTCCACGTCCCGGTCGAGCCTGACCGGACCGTGCACCTGAGCCTCGATGTAGTCGTCCAGGGGGTCCGGGTCGTCAGCCTCGGCCAGCTCGATCAGCGCCATGCGGGACGCGACACCGAACGCCGAAGGTTCGAAGAAGCTATCTGGATAGCAGAACGTGGTTCGGCGAAGAGTCTCGGCCGTCAGCCTGAAGTGGGCGGATCCGAACCGCGGCGCGGCGCCGACGGACTTGCGTCGGAAGTTCAGCGCACCGTAGACGGGGCGCGCCTCTGCAGGTGCGTGATCGTACGCTCCACCGAAGATCCTGCTTTCCCAGCGCCACCGGTCGCCGCCGGGGTGAGCTGTGAGTCCCCCGTTGCTCGTTCCGGTGACGAACTGCGACAGGCCCGGACTTGTCTAGATACGGCAGCCGAGTCAGAATCAGTTCAGCCTTCAACTACTTGATTGGAGGGTCACTGCACGGATGAGGAGAGGCATGAAGCGCACCATCTCCGTTCTCGCCGTCACCACCGGCGTCCTCGGCGCCACGCTCACCGGCATCAGTCCCGCATCGGCAGCCGCCCCTACAGTCGACTGCTCCACGGGCGGGTACACCCGGGTTCTTCATAGCTACGTCCCGACCAACGTCCAGCGGTTGGGGGTGGACGGTCGTAGTTACAACATCGCCGGCCCATCGGCGTACACGTACGAAGTCTGCCTCGACATCCCGGACACCTCGACATTCACTATCGAGGCACGGATCCGGTCCGCCGACGGGACCACGAGTGTGTTCGTGGACGACCGGCCCGGGGACAAGGTCTTCCGCTACTCGCCCGGCGCCAACAGCTTCTGGCAGGTCTACGGCACGATGACCGGGCCCGACAGCACCTATATCTACTACACGTGGAACGAGAAGCAGATCCCGGCCTGACTCGGAACGGGCCGGCCGCCTCGCCCGGCGAGGTGGCTGGCCATACCGCTCTGAAGCGGCCCAGAAGCCCGCTTTGTCTCGGTTTCAAATTCCACATGCTTCCGACGTATCAAGCGGCTCGGCGAGCAACTGAATTCGTCGCCGTTGCTGTACTTTTGCTGCTGCACGAGAATCCCCCCTTGACCACTCTTAATGGCCCGCTAATGGCCCGACCATGCGGCTCCACAAAGCGATATCCCCACGTTGGACAGTGTGGTGCTACTTGGCGGCACGCCATAGCACGCCCCTCTACGCTCGTGGGGTGAGCATCTCTGAGCCTGAACCTTCCATCAGATCTCGCAGCGCGATCTCCGCAACCGGTCTGCAGAGACCATGGAATGGCTTGGAACGCGGGGAACGGTACGCCATGACTCGTAATGGCCATCAAATCGGCGACCTCGTGCCGATTCGTCGCCGGCGCCGGGCCGTCTCACGAGCGGAGTTCGCCGCGATGTCCCGAGGCATGCCGCGTCTCGATGACCGAAAGTACCGCGAGGACATGGACCGGCACGTCAAGGACGATCTCTACGACCCCTACGATCGCGCATACCGCAAAGGCGAGTCCACCGAGGGCGAACAATGACCCTCACGCAAGGGCTGCTCGACACCAACATCCTCATCCTGCGCGCTGGGATCGACCCGGACGAGCTGCCAGACGAAATGACCATCAGCGCCATCACAACGGCGGAGTTGTCGGTCGGCGTGCTCGTGGCGGCCGGGCCGCAGGAACTCGCTCAGCGGATGAAGATCCTGCGGGCCGCCGAGGCTGAGTTCGACCCTCTCCCTTCGAGAAACCGCTGCCCGCGAGTACGGCCAACTCTGGACCGCTGTCATCGCCTCAGGCCGCAACCTGCGTCCCCGCACAGCCGCTTTGGTGATCGCTTGCGTCTCGATCGCCAACCAGCTGCCGCTCTACACCTGTAACCCGAAGGACTTCAAAGGGCTGGATAATTTGCTCACGGTGGTTCCCGTCACTCGACCAAGGTGGGATGGTGCGTGAGGACAGCTACCCCGATCCGCTTCCGCCTTCCGGCGTCAGAACGAAGCCCAGACGGGAAGCACGGTCCCCGGCCTGGGCCTTTGACGTGGGGTGCAGCCTAGGAATTCGAACCCCTGACTTCCTGCTTGCAAATCGGCCTGATCACCAGGGAGAACGCCCCCGGCCTGGGCGAGGAGGCGCCCCCGAGTAACCGTGAGTCCCCCTGTTGATCGCCCTTAATGGCCCACTGATGGACGACG
>NZ_BOOF01000038.1 GCF_016863095.1 Microbispora siamensis
GGCCAGGCCGACGTCAAGGGTGTGTCGGGCACCTGGCGCGACCTCACCGACTCGGTGAACTTCATGGCGGGCAACCTCACCAGCCAGGTCCGCAACATCTCCCAGGTCGCCACGGCGGTCGCCAAGGGCGACCTGTCGCAGAAGATCACCGTCGAGGCCAAGGGCGAGGTCGCCGCCCTCGCCCAGACCATCAACACCATGGTCGACACGCTCAGCGCGTTCGCCGACGAGGTCACCCGCGTCGCCCGCGAGGTCGGCACCGAGGGACGGCTGGGCGGCCAGGCCGACGTCAAGGGCGTCTCCGGCACCTGGAAGGCGCTGACCGAGTCGGTGAACGTCATGGCCGACAACCTCACCGACCAGGTGCGCAGCATCGCCGAGGTGACCACGGCGGTCGCCAAGGGCGACCTGTCGCAGAAGATCCGCGTCGACGCCCGCGGCGAGATCCTTGAGCTGAAGGAGACCATCAACACGATGGTCGACCAGCTCTCGTCGTTCGCCGACGAGGTCACCCGCGTCGCCCGCGAGGTCGGCACCGAGGGACGGCTGGGCGGCCAGGCCACCGTACGCGGCGTGTCGGGCACCTGGAAGGACCTGACCGACTCCGTCAACGTGATGGCGTCCAACCTCACCAGCCAGGTCCGTTCGATCGCCCAGGTCGCCACGGCGGTCGCCAAGGGCGACCTGTCGCAGAAGATCACCGTCGAGGCCAAGGGCGAGGTCGCCGCGCTCGCCCAGACCATCAACACCATGGTCGACACGCTGAGCGCGTTCGCCGACGAGGTCACCCGCGTCGCCCGTGAGGTGGGTACGGAGGGCCAGCTCGGCGGCCAGGCCCGGGTGCCCAACGTGGCGGGCACCTGGAAGGACCTCACCGACAACGTCAACTCGATGGCCGACAACCTGACCAACCAGGTGCGGTCGATCGCCCAGGTCACCACGGCCGTCGCGCGGGGCGACCTGACCAGGAAGATCGACGTCGTCGCCCGCGGCGAGATCCTGGAACTGAAGACGACCATCAACACGATGGTCGAACAGCTCTCCTCGTTCGCCGCCGAGGTCACCCGCGTCGCGCGCGAGGTCAGCACCGAGGGACGACTGGGCGGCCAGGCCGAGGTCGAGGGCGTGTCCGGCACCTGGAAGCGGCTGACCGAGAGCGTCAACGAGCTGGCCAGCAACCTCACCCGGCAGGTCCGCGCGATCGCCGAGGTGACCAGCGCGGTCACCTCCGGCGACCTCACCCGCTCCATCACCGTGGACGCCGAGGGCGAGCTGGCCGACCTCAAGGACAACGTCAACTCCATGGTGGAGTCGCTGCGCGAGTCGACCAGGGCCAACCAGGAGCAGGACTGGCTCAAGACCAACCTCGCCAGAATCTCCGGGCTCATGCAGGGCCACCGCGACCTGTCGGCGGTCGCCGAGCTGGTCATGAACGAGCTGGCCCCGCTGGTCAACGCGCAGCACGGCACGTTCCTGCTGGCCGAGGAGACCCCGGCGGGCGCGGAGCTGCGGGTGGTCGGCTGCTACGGCCACCGCGACACCTCGCGCCGCTTCGCGTTCGGCGAGTCGCTGGTCGGCCAGGCCGCGCAGGCCAGGCGGACGATCCTGGTGGAGGACATCCCGCCGGGCTACCTGACCGTGTCGTCCAGTCTCGGCGAGGCCGGGCCCGTCAACCTCATCGTGCTGCCGATCGTGGTCGAGGACCAGGTGCTCGGCGTGATCGAGCTGGCCAGCCTGGGGCGCTTCGCCGGCATCCACCGGAACTTCCTGGAGCAGCTCGTCGAGACGATCGGCGTCAACGTCAACACGATCGTGGCCAACGCCCGCACCGACGCGCTGCTGGCCGAGTCGCAGCGGCTCGCCACCGAGCTCCAGGTGCGGCAGGAGGAACTGCAGCGCTCGAACGCCGAGCTGGAGGAGAAGGCGGAACTGCTGGCCCAGCAGAACCGCGACATCGAGACCAAGAACAGCGAGATCGAGCAGGCCCGTCAGGAGCTGGAGGACCGGGCCCAGCAGCTCGCGCTGGCGTCCAAGTACAAGAGCGAGTTCCTCGCCAACATGAGCCACGAGCTGCGCACCCCGCTCAACTCGCTGCTCATCCTGGCGCAGCTCCTCTCCCAGAACCCCACCCGCAACCTCACGCCCAAGCAGGTGGAGTACGCCAACGTCATCCACTCGGCCGGCACCGACCTGTTGCAGCTCATCAACGACATCCTCGACCTGTCCAAGATCGAGGCCGGCAAGATGGACATCACGCCGGAGCCCGTCAGCCTGCGCCAGCTGCTCGACTACGTGGACGCCAACTTCCGTCCGCTGACCACCCAGAAGGGGCTGCGGTTCGGGGTGACGGTGGCCTCCGACGTGCCGGCCCAGCTGCTCACCGACGAGCAGCGGCTGCGGCAGGTGCTGCGCAACCTGCTGTCGAACGCGGTCAAGTTCACCGAGGCGGGCTCGGTCGAGCTGCGCATCGAACGGGCGGCGGACGTGGACCTGCCGGACGCCGCCGGCCAGGAGATCCTGGCCTTCCACGTGGTGGACACCGGCATCGGCATCGCCGCGGAGAACCTCTCGCAGATCTTCGACGCCTTCCAGCAGGCCGACGGCACGACCAGCCGCAAGTACGGCGGCACCGGCCTCGGCCTGTCGATCAGCCGGGAGATCGCGACCCTGCTCGGCGGCGAGATCCGCGCGACCAGCACGCTGGGCGAGGGCAGCACGTTCACGCTCTACCTCCCGCTGGCCCACGTGGACGGCGTGGAGAGGGACGAACCCGAGACGCGGACGCGGGAGGAGGAGCCGCCGCTGATCTTCCCGCACCCGGTGCCCGCGGCGGCGCAGACCTCGGGCGGCAGGGACGGCCGCAGGGCGGAGCGCCGCCTGCTGGTCGTCGAGGCCAGGCCCGGCGGCCTGCTGTCCATGCTGGCCCAGAGCGTCGCGGCCGACCTGCACGACACCCACGGGCCGGTCCAGGTGTCGACCGCGAGCGACGCCCACTCCGCACTGTCGATGCTGCGGCAGGAGAGCGTCCACTGTGTGGTGCTCGACCTCGGCATGCCGCACGACGCCGCGGCCGACTTCCTCAAGGGGCTCGACTCCGATCCGGCGCTGCGGGCGCTGCCGGTGCTCGCGCACCACTCGCGCAAGCTGTCGCGCCCACAGGAGGACCTGCTGCAGGTGCGCTCCCGCAACCAGCCGCTGGAGCGCCTGCCCAGCCTCGACGAGCTGCGCGAGCGGATCACTCTGCACCTGTCCGCCGAGGAGCCCGGCAACGTCCTGCCGCTCGTGCAGCCGGCGTCGGAGGAGGGGGCGCAGGAGCTCGGGAAGGTCGACAGCGCGCTCGTGGGCCGCAAGGTGCTGGTCGTGGACGACGACGTGCGCAACGTCTTCGCGCTCACCACGATCCTCGAACTGCACGGCATGCAGGTGCTGTACGCGGAGGACGGCCGCAAGGGCATCGACGTGCTGATGCGCAACGACGACGTGGATCTGGTGCTGATGGACATCATGATGCCGGAGATGGACGGCTACGCCGCCACCGCCGCCATCCGGTCCATGCCGCGCTTCGCCCAGCTGCCGATCATCGCGGTCACCGCCAAGGCCATGCACGGCGACCGGGAGAAGACGCTGTCGTCGGGCGCGAGCGACTACGTCACCAAGCCGGTGGACGCCGAGGAGCTCATCGTCTGCATGCAGCGCTGGCTGGACCTGCCCGGCAACGGCGACAGGTAGGCACGGTTCCTCAGGGCTGACGGGTCGGGGCCGGGCCCGAGGTCGGGGCGGTGCGACGGCCCCGGGCCCGCGCCGCCCGGCGCAGGTCCTCGAGCACCGCCCGGGCGGCCCGCCGTCCGGAGACCAGCGCGCCCTGGTGGGAGCCGGTGTCCCGGTGGTCGCCGCACACGTAGCGCCGGGCGCCCAGCCCGACCGCTTCCAGACGCACCGGGCGGCGCAGCGGCATCGGGGGCGGCATGGCGGGCAGGGCCGCCTCGATCGCGTAGGTGGCGAGGTGCTCCCACGACGAGGTGTCGCCATAGATCTCGGTGAGCCGGGCCCGCACCCGGGGCTCGTCCCGGTCCGTGTGGACGCCGAGCACCGAGGTGGCGATCAGGGCGCGGCCGTCGGCGGAGTACTCGGGGGCCGCGTCAGTGATCACGATCGTGTCGGTGATCACTCCCGTCGCGTCCACGACCAGCGTGGGCTCGCCGAGGGGCGAGGCCGGGGCGGCGTGGTAGAAGGTCGTGACCGGCCGCATCGCGGGCACCGGCAGGCCGGGCACCAGCCGCCCGGCCGCGGGCGGATCCACCGCCACCACCACGGCCGCACCCGCGACCTCGCCTCCGTCCGCGAGGGCGACGCCTTCGGGAGTCAGCGCGCTGACCGGCGTCTCCAGCGAGATCGCGCCCTCCGGCAGGCGGGCGGCGAGCTGAGCGGGGATCCGCTCCATGCCGAGGGCCGGCACACCGATCCTGCCGCGGGAGAACGACCGCCACAGGAGGTGGAAGATCCGGCTGGAGGTCTCCAGCTCCCGTTCGAGCACGACTCCCGCGAGAAGGGGGCGGAACAGGTTCTCGACGATCTCGGGGGACGCGCCCCAGCGCCGCAGCTCGGCCAGGGTGGTGCGCTCGGCGCCCCCGCGCCGCCGTACGAGTGAGTCGGGGAGCAGCAGGTCGCGGACGGTCACCGCGACGAGCACCACCTTGTCGAACGGCGTGCCCACATGGGCGAGCAGGCCGCTGAGCGCGTGCCGAGGGTGCCGCCAGGGCAGCTCGACCCGCTCGCGCCGGCCGTCCCGGAAGATCATCGCTCCGTTGGTGAACCGCCGTAGGTCGAGCGCGCCGATGTCGAGGACCCGGGCGGCTTCCGGGTAGCTGGTGTTGAAGATCTGGTAGCCCCGGTCGAGCCGGAAGCCGTTCACCCGGTCGGTGCGGATCCGGCCGCCCACTCCGTCGGACGCCTCCAGGACGCGGACCGGCACCCCCTCCTGGCGCAGGTGCCAGGCGCAGGCCAGGCCGGCGAGCCCCGCGCCGACGACGATCACCGTGGCAGGCTGTGGCATGAGCGGATCTCCTCCCTGACCGGCCGCGCCGGATGGCTCCCTTCAAGGACTTCGAACCGGAACGGCGGGGCGGATGCAGCGGCTCGGCGGGAGCGTGGAAGCCGAGGGTGAGAGATCAGATCTGTGATCGTTCACAGACCGGCACGGCACGCGGGACTGAAAGTTTCAATGATCGACACCCGGTGTCGGCGTGCAGGTGACACGCCCGCACCGGCTCCTAGCAGCCATAGATCGGCGGACCGGACGCGTCGGATGATTGCGTTCACATTGGTGAACCGAGGCTGATTGACCACATCACCGGTTTCGCGTTGTGATGACGCACCCCGGCGCTTCCCGTCGCACGGTACCCGCCGGGGCCCGGTCCGACCCCGGAGGTCCCGCCTGGGAGAACTCCCTAGCACGCACGCGCTTCCGGCTGAATGCCGCGCCCCTGTCGGCACCCCCTCATGGAGTTCCAGATGACCACACGACGAAGACCCGCTCTGGTCGCCGCCGTGGCCTCGGCCGCCGCGCTCGCGGGGGCCGGGGTCCTGCCCGCCCTGCCCGCCTCTGCGGCGGCGGGCTGCCGGGTGGACTACCAGGTGACCAACCAGTGGCAGGGCGGGTTCGGAGCCGCCGTCACGATCACCAATCTCGGCGACGCCGTCAACGGCTGGACGCTCACCTGGTCGTACACCGCCGGCCAGACCGTCACGCAGGCGTGGAACGCCACGGTCACCCAGAGCGGCGCGCAGGTCAGCGCCAAGGACGCCGGTTACAACGCCTCGATCCCCACCGGCGGCACGGCGTCGTTCGGCTTCAACGGCTCGTGGAACGACTCGTCCAACCCCGTGCCCGCGAGCTTCGCGCTCAACGGCACCGCCTGCACCGGCGGGGTCACGAGCAGCCCCACTGCGAGTCCCAGCGCGAGTCCCAGCGCGAGTCCCAGCGCGAGTCCCAGCGCGAGTCCCAGCGCGAGTCCCAGCGCGAGTCCCAGCGCGAGTCCCAG
>NZ_BOOF01000039.1 GCF_016863095.1 Microbispora siamensis
GCGCGAGTCCCAGCGCGAGTCCCAGCGCGAGTCCCAGCGCGAGTCCCAGCGCGAGTCCCAGCGCGAGTCCCAGCGCGAGTCCCAGCGCGAGCCCGACCCGGTCGCCCTCCGTGAGCCCCACGCCCAGCCCCTCCGTGAGCCCCACGCCCAGCCCCTCCGTGAGCCCCACGCCCAGTCCCTCTGCGAGTCCCACGAGCATCCCCGCGGGCGCGCGGCAGATGGAGGATCTCGACCGCGGCCTGGTCAGCGTGCGGTCCGGCAGCGGCAACCTCGTCTCCTGGCGCCTGCTCGGCACCGAGAGCATCGGCACCGGATTCAACGTCTACCGGGGCTCGACGAAGCTGAACTCCTCGCCGATCACCAACTCCACGAACTACTTCGATTCGGGGGCCGCAGCCGACGCCACGTACACGGTGCGGGCCGTGGTGAACGGCGCCGAGCAGGCGGCGTCGGAGACGTCGCTGCGCTTCACCGGCGGCGACCACCTCGACGTGCCCATCCAGCCGCCGTCCGGCGGCACCACACCCGACGGGGTGGCCTACACCTACAGCGCCAACGACGCGGGCGTGGGCGACCTCGACGGCGACGGGCAGTACGAGTTCGTGCTGAAATGGGACCCGTCCAACTCCAAGGACAACTCCCAGTCCGGCTACACGGGCGATGTCTTCGTCGACGCGTACAAGCTGAACGGCACCCGCATGTGGCGGATCGACCTCGGCCGCAACATCCGCGCGGGCGCGCACTACACGCAGTTCCAGGTGTACGACTACGACGGCGACGGCAGGGCCGAGGTGGCGATGAAGACCGCCGACGGCACCAAGGACGGCACCGGGAAGACGATCGGCAACGCCTCCGCGGACTACCGCAACTCCTCCGGCTACGTCCTGTCCGGCCCCGAATACCTGACCATGTTCAACGGCCGTACCGGCGCGGCCATGTCCACGGTCAACTACGACCCGCCGCGCGGGACGGTCTCCTCCTGGGGCGACTCGTACGGCAATCGTGTGGACCGGTTCCTCGCCGCCACCGCCTACCTCGACGGCCAGCGGCCCAGCCTGATCATGTCGCGCGGCTACTACACCCGTACGGTCGTCGCGGCGTGGGACTTCCGCAACGGCTCCCTGGTCGAGCGGTGGAAGTTCGACTCCAACTCCGCCGGCAGCCAGTACGCCGGCCAGGGCAACCACAACCTCGCCGTGGCCGACGTGGACGCCGACGGCAAGGACGAGATCGTCTTCGGCGCGATGGCGATCAACGACAACGGCTCCCCGCTGTGGAACACCGGCAACGGGCACGGCGACGCGCTGCACGTCGGCGACCTCGACCCGTCGCGCGCCGGACTCGAGGTGTTCAAGGTGGACGAGGACACCAGCAAGCCCGCGGCGTGGATGGCCGACGCCCGCACCGGCTCGATCATCTGGAGCAACGCCTCCTGCGGCTGCGACAACGGGCGCGGCGTCTCCGACGACGTCTGGGCAGGCAGCCCGGGCGCCGAGTCGTGGTCGTCCGCCGTCAGCGGTGTCTTCAACAGCAAGGGGCAGAACGTCGGGCGCAAGCCGGGCTCGGCGAACTTCCTCGCGTGGTGGGACGCCGACCCGGTCCGCGAACTGCTCGACGGCACCCACATCGACAAGTACGGCACCAGCGGCGACACGAGGCTGCTGACGGCGAGCGGCGTGCACTCCAACAACGGCACCAAGTCCACCCCGTCCCTGTCCGCCGACCTGTTCGGCGACTGGCGCGAGGAGGTCGTCTGGCCGACGAGTGACAACACCGCCCTGCGGATCTACAGCACGACCACGGCGGCGAGCCGGCAGATCTACACGCTGATGCACGACCCGACATACCGGGTGGCGGTCGCCTGGCAGAACACCGCCTACAACCAGCCACCCCACACGGGCTTCTTCCTGGGGGACGGCATGGCGACGCCCGCCAGGCCGAACATCTACCTGAGGTGATCCCCCCTGCGGCGGCCGCGGACATACCTGGCGAGGTCCGCGGCCGCCGCCGCGCACGGCCCGTCGCTGGACCGCTGAGAGGCCGCCGGACGGCGTCGGAAGATCGAAGGCCAAGTCAGGATTAGGTCGATCTCATGTCGTTGGAATTCCGCTTCAGCGCGTTCTAAGTCGCTTTCCTTACTGTCGTCCAGGCGCTGAGAACAGCGCTCCCACGGGAGCCGGTCTCAAACCTGCTCCTTCGATGACACCCAAGAGGAAAGGACGACCAGATGGGCTTCAGTTTCAACCGCCCTCCGGCGGCGCGTGCCTATGCGGGCGCCGCGGCAGCGGCGATCACCGCGGCACTGGTCTGCATGCCGACCGCCGCCAGGGCCGACGAGCCGTCGATCTCGGTGGAGGTGATCCCCACCGGCTCTGTGCGCTACTACGAGCCCTGCAGCGGCACGGAGACCTGGGGAGTGGCCGCCGGCAGGGAGAGTCCCGACTTCGATAAGGGCAATTACCAGGTGTGCCACTATCCCAGCAGCGACGTGGCGTTCAACCCCTGGGCGAACGGGCTGGGCACCGAGTACAACGCCGCCGCGAGGGACCACGTCATCGAGCAGTCCCATGGGGAGTGGTATCCCCGCGACCTGCAGTCCCTCTGCCCGTACTGGATGACCACCGGCCCGAACCGTTCCGCGCTGATCTCCCAGATCGTGCAGACGTACCAGGTCAAGCTGATCTACAAGTACTCCGACGGACACACCCAGATCGCCGACACCACTCGGGCGACCTATTCCGGTAACACGAGCGTGTCGTGGAGCCCCGGGTGCTGGACGAGATGACGCCGCACGGGACAGCGAGTCCCGGCAGGCGGCGGCGGTCGCTCCCCACCCTGGGCGATGGCAGATGATCGAAGTGTCCCCCGACGGCTGCAGACCTCCCTGACGAGGCCCACGGTCGCCGCGTGACCTGCGCCTTTGTGGGTAGGGCAGTCACAGCGGAGGGCCGAGGGGGTGGCAGGATGCGATCGTCGATAAGTCTCGGCCGCGTGGGCGGGGTCCCGGTCGGGCTCAACATCAGCGTCCTCGTGATCGTCGTGATCCTGGTGATCGGGCTGGCCTTCGGGCGCTTCCCCATCGCCTTCCCCGGCCTGCCGACGGCGGCGTACGTGCTGGCCGCGGTGGTGTCGGCCCTGCTCTTCCTGGCCTCGCTGCTCGCGCACGAACTTGCTCACGCGATCGTCGCCAAGCGGCACGGGCTGGAGGTCAACGGCATCACGCTCTGGCTGCTGGGCGGGGTGGCGGAACTGCGCGGGGAGCCGCGCTCCCCCGGCGCCGATCTCAAGATCGCCGGGGTGGGGCCGCTGACCAGCGTCGTGCTCGGCGGCGTCTTCGCCCTCGTGTCCTGGGGGATCGCGGCCATCGGCGCGCCGCCGCTGGTCAGCGGGATGTTCGGCTACCTGGCCGCGGTGAACGTGCTGCTGGCCGTGTTCAACCTGGTGCCCGCCGCGCCGCTGGACGGCGGCCGGGTGCTGCGCGCCTTCCTGTGGGCCCGCTGGCACGACCGCCTGCGGGCCGCCGTGGCCGCCGCCCGGGCCGGCCGGGTCTTCGGCTACGTCCTGATCGCGCTCGGCTTCCTCAACCTCGTCTCCGGCCTCGGACTCCAGGGGTTCTGGCTGGCCCTGATCGGCCTGTTCCTGGTGAACGCGGCCACCGCGGAGGAGCAGCAGACGCAGATCGACGCCGCCCTGCACGGGATCACGGTGGGTGAGGTGATGTCGCGCGACCCGGTCGTCGCCCATCCCGACGAGACCGTGGCCGGGCTGGTCGACCGGCTCGTGCTGCGCCACCACCTGTCCACCTATCCGCTGCTGGACGACGACGGCCGGTTCGTGGGACTGGTGACGCTGGGCCGCGTCCGGCGCGTGCCGGCCGAGGACCGCCCGATCACCAGGCTGCGGGACATCGCCTGCCCGCCGTCGGACGTGCCCGCGGCGCGCCCCGGCGACCAGCTCACGGAGTTGCTCCAGCGGATGAGCGGCGGCGCGGACGGCCGGGCCGTGGTGCTCGACGACGACGGCCACCTCGTCGGCCTGGTCACTCCCACCGACATCAGCCGGACCATCCAGACGGTGGACCTGCGGGCGCGCGAGCCGTACCGGACGCCGCGCGGCGCCGACCTCGCCCCGCCCCCTCCCGGAGACCGCACCCCCGGAGGCCCCGCCCCCGGCGGACCCTCGTCGGGCGGCCCTGCCCCCGGTGGCCCCGCTCCCGGCGGTACGGTCCCGCCGGCCGGTCGCCGCGACGCCGCCTGAACGCCGCCCCCCGGCGTCAGCAGGCGCGGGTCATCCGGTGCGGGTCATTCGTCGGCGGGTTCCTCGACGTCGTCGGGCGAGTCGGCGCCGGGGGCGTGCCAGTCGCCCGACGCGCCGCCGTCCAGGTCCGCACAGGGCTCCACGTCGGGTGACTGCGCCAGCGGCGGCAGCCGGTCAGGGATCAGGTGCTCCGGCCCCGCGTTGTCCTTGGGCATGGCATCCTCCTCGGGCTGCTGCCTCTCCGTCTTCGCGTACCCCCGGGTGGCTCGGACATTCGGTCAGGTCGCGGGAACGGGCACGGTAGCCGAAAACAGACGCGGGAGCCGTGTTGAAAGGGAGACGAGGGGTAGGCGGACCGTGCGACCGGACCAGACAAAGCGGTCGTAACTGATAGAGGCAGGCTCTCAAGGAGGTGGGGATATGACGATCGTCGACGACACGGCGGTCGAACGACGGCGGCTGCGGTTCGAGCGGGACGCGCTGCCGTACATCGACCAGATCTACGCCGGCGCCCTACGGCTCGCCCGCAACCCCGCCGACGCCGAAGACCTGGTGCAGGACGTCTACATGCGGGCCTTCAGCAACTTCCACCAGTTCCGCGAGGGAACGAACCTGCGGGCCTGGCTGTACCGCATCCTGACCAACACCTACATCAACACCTACCGCAGGCAGCAGCGTCAGCCGCAGCGGTCCGCGACCGAGGACGTGGAGGACTGGCAGCTCGCCGAGGCGGCCTCGCACACCTCGTCGGGGCTCAAGTCGGCCGAGGTGGAGGCCCTGGAGGGGCTGCCCGACTCCCGGGTGAAGCAGGCGCTGCAGGAGCTGCCCGAGGACTTCCGGCTGGCGGTCTACCTCGCCGACGTGGAGGGCTTCGCCTACAAGGAGATCGCGCAGATCATGGACGTCCCCATCGGCACGGTCATGTCGCGGCTGCACCGGGGACGCCGCCAGCTGCGGACCAAGCTGGAGGACTACGCCGCCGAACTCGGCCTGCTCCGGTCGGCGAGCACCGCCGCACGCGACGGCGAGAGAACCCGGGACGGCGAGAAAGCCTAGGCGAAAGGGGCTCAGGCGTCCTCGCGCTCGGGGTTCTCCAGCCGGAAGAAGTTGCTCGGGCTGCCGTCCTTGCGGTGCTCCTGGTAGATGAAGTTGAGCTTGCGCTCCTCGAACGTCGTGAACCACTCGTCCCAGGAGATCTCCTGCAGGTCTTCGCCGCCGTAGCCCTGGAAGTCGAACCGGAGGACGCCAGGACGGCCCTCGTGCTCGGTGCCGGGGACGGTGGCGGGTCTGGCGTCCCGCTCCTCGGCCCACCGCCTGATCACCTCGTGGTCGGTCGTGATCAGGCTGCGTCCCGGGCGCTCCTCGTGCTCCTCCGCGGAGGCGATCTCCTGCTCGTACTTGTGCTCGCCGGTGACCGGGTGGTGCTGCTCGGACATCTCGACACCTCCCCCTCGTTCTCCCTACCCCCCGCCACCAGCCTTACCCTGCGGCCTTACCCTGTTGCCTTCCCGGGCAGCCGCACCCAGGCGGCGGACTCCTCCCCCGGCGCGTACGCGGAGTCGAGGCGCTTGCCCACCACGCCGGGCAGGCCCTGCTCGGCCGCCGTTCGCCGCACCGCGTCCACCTCGCCGGGCCAGGACGGCGCCGTCTGCCAGCGCGGCCCGTTCACCGCCAGGTCCTCCAGGCCCGTACGGCGGCGCTCGAACGGCTCGTCCAGCAACGACCGGCCGTCGTCGTACAGCAGGTCGTAGGCGACGTAGACGGCGGTGCCCGCGAACGTGACGACCTCGCCGTCGAGCACGACCGCCCTGCTGCCGAACGACTCGGCCAGCGGGCGCAACCAGCGGTGCTCCCCGGTGACGTCCGCGCCGCCCGCGTCGCGCAGGGTGAGCCTGCCCCCCTCCACGTACGCGAGCGCCCGCGCCCCGCCCCACCAGAACTCCCAGGCGTACGCCTCGGGGTCGCGCGGCACGCGGGCGCGGGTCACCGGCGTCATCGGCACGAGCGAGGCGGACGGGGGCTCCCACTGCCTGCTGGGCGGGTCCATCCGGTGGATCATCCAGTTGCGGCCGCGGGTCTGGAACAGCACGTAGCGGCCGGCGACCCGGGAGCCGCTCAGCACGATCTTCACCTCGCGGTCGCTCCACTTCTCGGTCGCGTAGTGGCCGCGGTCCCAGATCGTCATCGTGCCGCCGCCGTACTCGCCCTTGGGAATCTCGCCCTCGAACCGGGCGTACTCCATGGGGTGGTCCTCGGTGTGGACGGCGAGGTGGTTGGTCGCGGGGTCGGGCGGGAGGCCCTTGGGAATCGCCCAGGAGACCAGCACCCCGCCCCGCTCCAGGCGCAGGTCCCAGTGCAGGGACCGGGCGTGGTGCTCCTGGATGACGAACGTGTCGTCCTCACCTCGCGGTAGCGGCCCTTCGTCGGGGATCGGCTCGCTGGTGCGCGTCGCGTCGCGCTTGGCCCGGTAGGTCTCGAGTTTGTCCGCCATCTTGATGGTCCTACCCACGGCACAACTCCCCGTGGGTGACAAGCGTGTCACCTTGTAGCGACATGTCCGGTTAAGGACTTCGTGACCACTTGGTAATTGGCAATCACTATCGTCACGCAGCATGAGTTCAGCGATCAGGTTGACCGCGGGCGCCGGCGTCGTGGCCCTCGGTCTCCTCCTGCCCGGCACCCCCGCCACAGCGGCCCCGAGCCACACGGTCAAGATCACCGTCATGGCCAGCTCCGACATCCACGGAAACGCGCTCAACTGGGACTACTACAAGAACGCGGAGTACGACGACAGCGCGCACAACGACGTGGGCCTGGCGAAGATCTCGACGATGGTGTCGAAGATCAGGGCCGACCGCGGCGCCGACCACACCCTGCTGTTCGACTCCGGTGACACCCTCCAGGGCACGCCGCTGGACTACTACTACGCCAAGGTCGAGCCGATCACCTCGACCGGCGAGGTCCACCCCATGGCGAAGGCCATGAACGCCATCGGGTACGACGCCGTGACGCTGGGCAACCACGAGTTCAACTACGGCCTGCCGCTGCTCGGCGCGTGGGTCAAGCAGATGAAGGCACCGGTCCTCGGCGCGAACGCCGTCTCCGCGAAGACCGGCCTGCCGGCCTACCAGCCGTTCGTCATCAAGACCATGAAGGTGAAGGGCGAAAAGCCGATCAAGGTGGGCGTGCTCGGCCTCACCAACCCCGGCGTCGCCATCTGGGACAAGGCGAACGTCGACGGCAAGCTGAGGTTCCTCGACCTCGTCGAGACCGCCAAGAAGTGGGTGCCGGTCATCCGCGGCCTCGGCGCCGACGTGGTCATGGTCACCGCCCACGCCGGGGACAACGGCCTGTCGTCGTACGGCTCCGACCTGCCGGTGGAGAACGCCGCCGCCATGGTCGCCGAGCAGGTGCCCGGCGTCGACGCCGTCCTGTTCGGCCACGCGCACAACGACGTGCCGCAGCGCTTCGTCACCAACAAGGTCACCGGGCAGCAGGTGCTGCTGACCGAGCCCAGCAAGTGGGGCCAGCGCCTCAGCGTCGTCGACTTCACGCTCGCCAAGGAGCGCGGGAAGTGGACGGTGACCGGCAAGTCGTCCACCACGCTCAACACCAACACCGTGGCCGAGGACCCGAAGATCGTCGCGCTCATGAAGGAGCAGCACGACAAGACCGTCGGCTACGTCAACAAGGTCATCGCGCAGTCCACCCAGGAGCTGTCGGCGGCCGAGTCGCCGTACAAGGACACGCCGATCCTCGACTACATCCAGAAGGTCCAGACCGACCTCGTCAGCAAGGCCATCGCCGGCACCGCCGACGCCTCGCTGCCCGTGCTGTCGATCGCCGCGCCGTTCAGCCGCACCGCCGTGTTCCCGGCCGGGCCGGTCAGCGTCCGCGACATGGCCGGGCTGTACGTCTACGACAACACGCTGCTCGGCATCAAGCTGAACGGCACCCAGATCAAGGACTTCCTGGAGTATTCGGCGAAGTACTTCGCCCAGGTCGCCCCGGGCGCGCCGATCGACCTCGCCACGCTCACCAACGCCGGCGGCACGCCCGACTACAACTACGACCAGCTCTCCGGCGTGACGTACGACATCGACATCTCCAAGCCCGTCGGCCAGCGCATCGTCGGCCTGTCCTACCAGGGCAAGCCCGTCACCGCCGACCAGCAGTTCGTCGTGGCCATCAACAACTACCGCCAGTCGGGCGGCGGCGGCTTCCCGCACGTCTCGACCGCCCCGGTGGTCTACAACGCCCAGGTGGAGATCCGCCAGGCGCTGATCGAGTACGCCGCCGCGACCGGCACCATCGACCCGGCGACGTTCGCCGAGGCGAACTGGAAGCTCGTCCGCGACGGGGTTCCCGTCTTCAAGTAGTGAGCGGGGGTGGTCCGCGTCCCGGGCCACCCCTTCTTCCTGAGCGGACGTACTCAGTCGATCCGGGTGATCCCGCTCATGCCCGCGCGCCGGTCCGGCGGCGACACTGACGTGTCCGAACAGCCGGCGGAAAGGATGGCCGTGAGCAGAAGCGGGATCGTCTTTCTCGCGATCGTGTCCACGATCGCGGGGATTGTCCTGGTCTACGTGGTGAACGTGCCGCTGCCGGTGGTCGTCTCACTGGGCTTCGGAGCACTGTGCCTGCTCTGGCTGATCGTGCTCCTGACGGTGCCGTGGAACCTGTACTTCCAGGCTCACGCGCTGATCCACGAGATACGGATCAGCCGCGAGCGCGGGGTGGAGGTCTCGCCGGAGCGTGAGGCGGAGGCCCGCCGCATCGCGGTGCGCATGCGCGGGGCGGCCGTCGCCACCCACCTGCTGTCGGCCGCCCTGCTCGCGGTCGTCACCTACTTCTCCGGCGAGACCGTCGGCTACTACTTCGCCGTCTTCTACCTGATCGCCACGTTCTTCAGGCCCGCCGGGGCCTGGTTCTCCCACCTGCGCAACCGCATGACCACGATGCTGGAGGAGGTCCGGTATCCGCGCGAGGACGTCGTCACGCTCGTCGAGCGGGTCAAAGCCCTGGAGGGGCGGGCCGAGGAGTCCGAGGCCAAAGCCGCCGAACTGGCCGAGCGTCTCGACGCCCTCACCTCGGAGACGCGCGCCGGGTTCCACGCGGCCACGGCGCGCGCGGACGACCTCGACCGCCGGCTCGACGCGATGGGCAGGAAATTCGAGGACTCCCTCAGCCGCCTCACCGACAACCAGGAGGTCCTCTCGGGCATCAAGGCGTTCCTCCGCCTGATCAGATCCGAGACGGCGTAGTCCGCGAGATTTCCGGGGGGCCCTGTAATCGGGGGCCCCGAAGTGGAACTACTGGGTATGGATGACCCCGAAGAACGCTTCACCGAGCTGTACGACCGGCATTACCGGAACGTGCTCGGGTACGCGCTGCTCCGCGCCGAACGGCAGTCGGCCGAGGACATCGCGAGCGAGACGTTCCTGATCGCCTGGCGACGGTTCGCCCAGGTGCCGGAGCACCCCCTGCCGTGGCTCCTCGCCGTCGCCCGCAACCTGCTGCGCAAGCAACGCCACCTCGACATGCGGCGGCTGCGGCTGACCACGCTGTCTCCGGAAGGGGACGTGGCCGACCAGATCAGCGAACGGCAGGCGGCGCTCGACGCCCTCACCCGCCTTTCCGGTGCCGACGCTGAGGCCCTGATCCTCACGAGCTGGTACGGCCTCGGCCCCGCCGAGGCGGCGAAGGTCGTCGGATGCTCGGCGCGCACGTTCGCCGTCCGTCTCCACCGCGCCCGCCGGCGTCTGGCGGACATGCTCAATCCCCCTCAGGCGATCCTCCAGGAGCAGATGCGATGAACACCGACGAACTGATCCGTGCCCTGCGGCCCGACGATCTTCTCGACGAGACCTACCACCGCCGCCGCGAGGCCGACCTCGCCCGAATCTTCGCCGACCTTCCCGCCCGCCGGCCCTCGTCCGTACGGGCCCGGCTGGTGCTCGCGGGTGCGGCGGCGGCCGGGTTCGCCGTGGTGGCGGTCCCGGCCGTCGTGGCCGGTGTCGCGGTGTCCCACAAGGCGGAGGAGCCGGCGGGGAGCCGCGTCGCCTCCGCGCCGCCGAGCCGCGCGACGCCCCTCGTGACGCTCGACGCACGGTCGTTCCTCCTGGCGGGCGCGGACAACGCCGCCCGTGCGGACGGGAAGGCGGGCCGCTTCTGGTACAGCCGGCAGCGGACCTACGAGCCGCGGCCGTCGGGCCGGATCCTCGTCTCCACCACCGAGACCTGGTACGACGGCGCCACCGGCAGGGGCCGCATGACGACCGGCCCGGACATCGAGGTCGGCGCGGGCGAGGGCGCCCGGAGGGCGAAGCCCACGCCCAGGACGCAGGACTTCAGGATGAAGCTGCAGTTGAACATCGGCGGCGAGGACCTGTCCCAGGACGACCTCTGGCGGCTGCCCCGGGAGGTCGAGGGCCTGCGCCGCTGGCTCGCGGCCCACCGGCGCGACGAGCCGAACGTGGACTTCACGTTCTGGATGACGCGACTGATGCTCTCCTCCCCGACCACTCCGGCGACCCGGGCCGCGATGCTGCGGATCCTCGCCGACCAACCGGGTCTGAGGCTGGAGCGGGGCGTGACCGACCCGATCGGCCGTCCCGGCGCCGCGGTCGTCTCCGCCGACGGTGCGAACCGCCTGATCGTCGACGAGTCGGGGGCGCGCCTGCTCGCGGAGGAGTACAACGGCCCGGACAGAGGGGAAAGGCGCGCCGGGCGCACCGTCTACCCGGGCGCGCGCAAGGGCGAGAAGACCGTGTACGAAGCCTCGGGCTGGACCGACGAGATCGGCGACCGACCGTAGGCTACGAACCGGAAATTCCGGATTTCGTGCACGGTCCTGCCACTGCCCGATACCCTCTGCCGGGTCGAGATTGTTGGATCTTCAACGACAGGCGGGAACGGCGTGGCACGCTCGTGGCGGGAACTTCCCACGGGCCGGGTCGTGCACCTGCACGCTGGCGGGGACGTGCGCCTGCACGGCGACCCGGATGCCGTCGCGCTGGCGCTCGAGCCCCTGCCCGATGACGCGCCTGCGCTGGTCACCTACGTCCCCCGCTCTGCCGGGACCCCCGCGGACGTGGTCGCCGACGTGCTGGGGGAACTGGAGGCCGCCGCGCTGGCGATGTTCCCCGCCTGGCTGCCCGAGGCGGACGGCATCACCGGATCCGGCGGCGCGGCCGTCCCCGCCGTTCGTGCCCTCGCCCTGCGTACGGGCTCCGCCACCAGGCACTTCGCGCCCTTCCTCGCGCATCTGGCGGAACGCGCCCTGCGGGGTGAGGCCCGGGGAACCTTCCCGCCCGAGATCCGTGCCGCCGGGCTGGCCCGGGTGCTCCGCGCGGGCTACCGGCGGCCGGAGGCCGCGATCCTCGTGCGGATGCCGTACGAGCTCTGCCCGTCCGCGGAGGAGGTGCTGGTCGCGGCGTGCGAATGGCTGGCCCACCACGGCGGGTTCGGCGTCTGGCTCACCGGGCCGCCGCCGCGCTTTGTCGACCGGATCGAGACCGTGGCCGCCCCGATCCCCGACGAGGTGGCGGCGCTCGTCCGCGACATCGAGCCCGGCGGCGCCGAGGAATCCCCGCTGCCGGCGCTCACCTTTCCGCCTCTCGCCGGAGTGCCGCACCCGGCCAGCGCCGCCGAGCGGCGATTGGAGGCGGCCCTGTCGCCGTGCGCCTGGGCGGCGGGCCGCGAGTGGAACCAGCTTCACGCCTCAGGGCCGCTCAGCAACCCGATCCGCGTCGACCTGCTCTGGCGCGCCGAGCGATGCGTGATCGAGATCGACGGGCCCGAGCATCTCAGGCCGCTCCGCCTCGCCGCGGACAGACAGCGCGACCTGCGCCTCCGCCGGGACGGCTACGCCGTCCGCCGCTTCACGAACGAGCAGGTGCTGGAACGCCTCGGCACCGTGCTCGCCGAGTTGGAGCGCTTCCTCCACCAGTGCCATCATGGAACGCTCGAAGGGTCACTCCATGCCTGACAACGCCCTCTCTCAACGTGAGACCGCCATCCTCTTGCTGCTCATGGCCGAGGCCCGCGAATTTACGAACCCCGAGCTTGATAAGCAGTTCGGCCTGGAGATCAGCAAGACCGAACGCCAGCACCTGCACCAGCTCAAGTTGATCGAGGTTGGGAAGAGAGGGCAGGCGTTCACGCACGCGTTGACGGACGACGGCTGGGCCAGAGCGGCCGAGATCTTCCGCGAGGGCGTCCCCAGGTCCAGCCGTCTCGCGGCACGGGCACTCGAAGCGGTTGTCCGGGCCCTGGTCTCCGGCCTTCAGCGGTACATGGAGCGAACTGACAGCCGTCTCGCCGAGATCTTCGGGCGGGAGGAGGACCTCCCCCCGGCGACCACCGCGGCACCGGTTGACCGGCCGTCCGCCGCTGAGGTGGCGGCAGCACCGATCGCGATCCTGGAGACGTCGGTTGCGAGAGAGCCCGCGCGCCCGTCCGAGGACGTCGAGACGATGATCCGCAAGGCGTACGCGCAGCTCGCCGACAAGCCGAACGCCTGGGTCAGCCTGACCCGGCTGCGTCCGCTGCTCGGCGACGCCCCCAGGGCCGAGGTCGACGCCACCCTCCGCCGGATGATCGCCCTGCCCGACGTGCGTCTCGTTCCCTGGGAGAGCCAGAAGAGCCTGTCTCAGGAGGATCGCGACGCCGCGGTGATCATCGGCGACCAGCCCAAGCACCGCATTCTGATCGGAGCATGATGGCAGGCAAGGAACTGGACGCTCTGGCGGCGCTGCGGTTCAACTACGCGAAGGTCCCGGACGATGTCTGGCGACCGCTGCCGTTCCACGTCGGTGCTCTGCATCGGCAGACCGCACGGGCCATCCTCGACGGCTTCATCGAGGCCGAGGAGAGCTCCGACGCGAGTCCCATCGGCCTCGTGATCCAGGGACAGCGAGGCGCGGGCAAGACGCACCTCCTCGGCTGGGTCCGTCAGAAGGTGCACGAGGAGGACGGCTACTTCTTCCTGGTAAGCCTGCTCGACGCCAGGAGCTTCTGGGAGAGCGTGCTGCTCTCCATGCTGGACAGCCTTTCGCGGCCGATACCGGGATCGGGGACCCAGCTCAAGGAACTGCTCTGGCGGCTCTGCCTGCTGGCCGAGGTGCCGGAGGAGACGCGCCAGTCGCTGATCGGCGAGGCACCGCTCTCCCGGCAGGACCTGGACGTCTTCGTGCACGCTCTTCGCCGATACGACCGGCACGTCGGCCGCGACGCCCAGGACGTCGCGAGGGCGCTCGCCCTGCGCGCGTCCAGCGATCTGGCCGCTCAGGACGCCGGGGATGCATATCTGGCATGCGCGGCGGAAGGAGAGCCTGGTGAGCGGGCAGGCTGGGGTTTCACCACGATCGCGAAGTCTCCACAGGAGATCGTCAGGGACCTGTCCCGCCTGGTGGCGCTGACCGGGCCTTCCGTCATCGCCGTGGACCAGATCGACGTGCTGCTCGCGCAGTCGTCCATCTCGTTGACGGAAGAACTCAAGGAGTCCTGGCAGCAGGCGCTGATTCTCGAACGGATCGCGGGCGGCCTGATGAACCTTCGTGAGGTGACCCGGCGCACGCTGACCGTGCTCTCGTGCCTTCCGACAACGTGGACCCTCATCGAGACGAGGGCCATCGACACTGTCCAGGACCGCTTCCGGGTGACCACTCCGCTCCACACCATTCCAGACACGCAAACCGGCATCGCGCTGATCGAGAAGCGGTTCAGTGCGCAGTACGGGACGGTGGGGTTCACGCCGCCTTATCCGACGTGGCCGGTGAAGCCGGAGGCGTTCGAGGAGGCGTACCAGTACACCCCTCGCCAGTTGCTCATCCGGATCGACACGCATGTGCGGTCGTGCCTGGCGAGCGGGCAGGTCACGGAGCTGGAACGGCTGACCGGCTCCGAGTCACGCAAGGTCGATCGCGTCCCTCCGCCGCAGAAGCAGGAACCCGACTTCAGCGCGCTCGACAGGCGGTTCGCGGAGTTGCGGCAGCGGGCGGACGTGGTGGAGGCGCTGGACCCGATCACGGAGGACGCCGTGATGCCGGGACTGCTGTCGGCCGGGCTGTCCGCCTGGATCGCCGAGCAGGGCGATGACGGGCGCCTGTTCACCCAGGACCCGCCCCCGAGCACGAAGCCGCCCCTCCACGCCCGCCTGCGGCGGACCCTGGACGAGGCGACGGAGAACGAGGCCCACTGGTGCTTCCGGGCCATCTCCGCGTCCCATCACATCGCCGCGCTCAACCGGCTGAAGGCCGCGTCCACGGCGGCCGGGCTCGACGAGCGGATACCCGCGCGCAAGCTGTTCGTGCTCAGGAACCAGAGCTGGGCCAAGGGACCGGTCACCCAGGAGACCCTGGCCGCCTTCGAGCAGGCGGGCGGCCGTGTCCTCCAGGTCGAGGAGGACGACCTGAGGATCTTCTCGGCGCTTCGCACCCTGCTGGTCGAAAACCCGGCGGACCTCCAGGCATGGCTCGTCTCCCGCAAGCCGACGAGCGAGGTGAAGCTGTTCGCCGAGGCGCTGAGCGACGCGGCCGTTCCACGCGTGTCCGATGCCGGGAGCAGGTCCTCCAAGGCGACCCGGTCGCCGGACCGCCCCCGGCGCACCGCCAATCCCGACCGGCACCTGCTCCAACGGCAGGTCGTGCCGCGGCTCGCGCCGCTCCCGGTGGCCGGCGCGCCGTCCCCGGCCCCCGTTGACACGCCTTCCCCGGCCTCCGACGCTGCGCCTTCCCCTGCCCCCGACACCGACGCTGCGCCGCTACCGGCCTCCGGGACCGCGCCTTCGCCGGCCTCCGGCGGTGTGCCGGAACCGGTCGGTACGGGCGTCGCGTTTTCCGGCGGCCTGGGTCTCGGCCCGGCCGTTCCCGATCTGCAGGTCTGGCCACCGTTGCCCTCCCCCGAGGCATCTGCGGCCGTGGAGATGCCGGTCGAGGCGCCGTCCGCGGAGGGGTCGGCGACGGAGACGCCGCCCGTTCCTCAGCCGCGCAGGCCGCACCCGTCGGACGAGGCCCCTTCGGACGAGGCCCCGGCGCCTCCGTACCTGACGATCGGGGCGGCGACCTCGGACGACCGGCCGGTACGGATCCCGCTGGAGACCCTGCGCAAGCACACCGCGATCTTCGCCGGCTCCGGCTCCGGCAAGACGGTGCTGATCCGCCGTCTCGTGGAGGAGTGCGCCCTCCAGGGGGTCTCGGCGATCGTCCTCGACGCCAACAACGACCTCGCGCGGCTCGGCGACCGGTGGCCGGAGCCACCCGCGGAGTGGGGCGAGGGCGACGCGGCCAGGGCCGACGACTACCTGGCGAACACCGACGTGGTCGTCTGGACGCCGCGCAAGGAGTCGGGACGCCCGCTGAGCTTCCAGCCGCTGCCCGACTTCGGCAGCGTCGCCGACGACCCGGACGAGTTCGGCGAGGCGGTGGACGCCGCCCTCGCCGCGCTCGTGCCCCGGGCGAAGCTGGAGACCAAGACGGCCAGGGCCCATCTCGGGCAGGCGGTGCTGCGCGAGGCCGTCGCCCACTACGGACGGCGCGGCGGCACGGGCTTGGCCGGCCTGATCGCCCTGCTCGACGACCTGCCGGACGGCGTGAGCAGTCTGGAGGGCGCGGCCAGGCTCGCCACCGAGATGGCCCAGCACCTGAGGGCGGAGACGATCAGCGATCCCCTGTTCGCCGGGACCGGGACGCCCGTCGATCCGGGCGTCCTGCTGACGCCCCCGGAGGGGAAGCGGGCCCGCGTGTCGGTGATCAGCCTCACCGGCATGGCGTCCGACGCGCAGCGGCAGGGCTTCGTCAACCAGCTCCAGATGGCGCTGTTCTCCTGGATCAAGCGGCATCCCGCCGGAGACCGGCCGCTCGGCGGGCTGTTCGTCATGGACGAGGCCCAGACGTTCGCGCCGTCGGGGACGGCGACCGTGTGCACCCAGAGCACGCTCGCCCTCGCCGCCCAGGCCCGCAAGTACGGCCTCGGCCTGGTGTTCGCCACCCAGGCGCCGAAGGGCCTGCACAACCGGATCACAGGCAACGCCGCCACCCAGTTCTTCGGCCTGCTCAACGCGCCGGCTCAGATCACGGCGGCGCGGGAGCTGGCCAGGGCCAAGGGCGGCGACGTCCCCGACGTGTCGCGGCTGCGGTCCGGCCAGTTCTACGCGGCGTTCGAGGGCGGGTCGTTCACGAAGGTCCGTACGCCGCTGTGCCTGAGCCACCACCCGAGCAGCCCGCTGACGAGCGAGGAGGTCGTGGCCCGGGCGAACCGGTCCTGAACGAGAGCGCGCGGAGCCGGTGCCTCCCTTGGGCGCCGCGCCGGCTCCGCTGTGACTTAGGGCCGGTGATCAGTCCGCGGGGTCTTTCGGACACTCCACCGGCCGGCCGTAGAGGATCGATGTCCAGGCGTTGGTGAGGACGTCGACGAGAACCTCCTCGTCGTCGAACGGGGGGACACCGGCCGCCGCCAGGTAATACAGCCGTTCGCCCATCCAGGTCAGCGACGCGGCGACGGCGCGCACGCTCATGTCCCCGAGCCGCTCCCGAGCCTGCGGGTCGGACTCGATACGGGCCGCGGCGGCGTCGGTGAACAGGTCCATCTGTTCCAGCCAGAGGGCTCGCAGCCCGTCGTCCGAGCCCTGGTTCTCCACGATCGCCATGAGAACGCCCGCGTTGTCGCGCCACAGCCGGGCGCCGTCCCGTACCCCCGCACGCAGCGCGGCGACGGGATCCTGCGACCCGTCGATCTGAAGCCCCTCGACCCACGGGCGCGCGGCCTGCTGTCCCTGGGTCACGGCGTCGCGCACCAGCTCGCCGAGCACGGCCTGCTTGCTCGGGAAGTAGAAGTAGAAGCTCGCCCGGGAGACCTCCGCGGCGGTGAGGATGTCGGCGACGCTGAGGGCGTCGAAGCGGCGCTCCCGCAGCAGCTCGCGGGTCGCGGAGAGGATCCGCTCCCGCAACCCGGTGGACGCCGGCTCCGCGGCCGATCTACGCGCGTGCTGTGCGCCGGGCTTCGAAGGCATACCCCTCAGGATACCGACGTGTTGTACGGACATTCAGTACAGACATAGTGTCCATACACGATGTATGGTGGCGCCTATGACGCTTTCAGCCATCCATCTGGTGGTCGCCGATGTGCTCGGCGGATCGGCCACGGCATGAGGTACCGCACCTTGGGCACGAGCGGTCTGCGGGTGTCCGAACTGGTCCTGGGCGCGATGACCTTCGGGGAGCAGGGCGGGGTCGGCGCGCCGCCGGCGGAGTGTCGCCGGATGCTCGACCTGTACGCCGAGGCCGGCGGCAACATGATCGACACGGCCGTCAACTACCGCGACGGAGCCAGCGAGGAGATCCTCGGCGAGCTGCTGGCGGGACGGCGCGAGTCGTTCGTCCTCGGCACGAAGTACACCGTCTCCCGCGACCGCTCCGACCCGAACGCCGCGGGGAACCACAGAAAGAACCTCCGTGCCTCCCTGGAGACCAGCCTGCGCCGGCTGCGCACAGACTACGTCGACCTCTACTGGGTGCACATGTGGGACCGTGACACGCCGATCGAGGAGACCATGCGCGCGCTGGACGACGCCGTCCAGGCCGGCAAGGTGCTGTACGTGGGGATCTCCGACGCCCCCGCCTGGGTCGTGGCCCGCGCCAACACCCTCGCCGAATGGCGTGGCTGGAGTCCCTTCATCGGCCTGCAGGTGCCGTACAGCCTGCTGCAACGCGACGTCGAACGGGAGCTGCTGCCCATGGCCGAGTCCCTCGGGCTCGGCGTCACGGCGTGGAGCCCGCTCGGCGGCGGGGTGCTGTCCGGCAAGTACACCCGCCCGGATGGGGCCGTGCCCGCAGGACGGCTGAAGGCCGAGTCGCTCTCGGCCCGCGACCACGCCGTGGCCCGGGCCGTGCAGGAGGCCGCCGACGAGCTCGGCGCGGCTCCGGCACAGGTCGCGATCGCGTGGACGATGAGCCGCTCTCCCGCCGTCCACCCGATCGTCGAGGCGCGTTCCGCCGATCAGCTCCGGGACAATCTCGCCGCCGCCGGCCTCACCCTTCCCCCGGAGATGCGCACGCGCCTGGAGGATGCCACCGAGTTCACCCTCGGATTTCCCGGCGACTTCATCGCCCAGACCTCGCCGTGGGTGTTCGCCGCCGCACTCGTCGATCCCCCTCCCGGCGCGGTCCGGCGATGAGAGCCGTGTCGGCGCTCCGATGCCGCCGCCCGTCTTCTTCTACCGGCGGAAAGCGGCGGCACCGGCGGCGGCGATCGCCACCGACAGGATCACGACGACCGTGAGCGTCCCCAGGGGGTTGCGGTGCCGTACGGGCGAGATCGCGCGCATGGCCGGCACGCGGGCGACCGGCGACCTCGACGGCGACGGGGTAGGTCGCGGCGTCGCGCGAGGGCGGGGGGACGGCGCCGCCGCGGGCGGCCCCGCGGACGGCCGGGGCGCGGCCACCACCCGATGCGGGGAGTGCCGGGGCGCCGGTGCGGGCTTCTCGGGAGCCGGCGCCGGAGGCTCCGGAGAGGGCGGGGGCGGCGGCACGGGCGGCGGCACAAATGTCGGCGCAGCGCAGGCGGGCCCTCCGATGCCGACCTCGGCGTGCAAGTCGACGATCACGTCCACGTCGAGGCAGACGCCGACCCGCAGGCCCGGTCCGTCCGGATCGTCGGCCGTGCGGGACGCGGCGGCGGCCGCCCGCACCGGCGCGGGAGACGCGGCCGCCGACGTGGCCCACATCAGCGCGGCACAGGTCATCGCGGCACACGCGCAGACGAGCGCGACGGCCACGCGCGGGCCCGCGGTCCTGCCCATTCAGCGGCCCTCGGGGATCCGCTGGAACTCGTGCAGGGCACTCACGAACGCGTCGGGCTTGACCGCAAGGCCACCGCTGAAGGGGCGGGAGATGTTCCAGGCGAGATAGACGCCGACGCCGAGCAGGACCGCCATCGCCATCACCGGCACGAGCGTGAGCCCCCGGGGCCGGGCCCCGGCCAGGAACGGGAAGACGACGACGAGGACGCCCGTGAGGACCGTCAGCAGCATGACGCCGGGAGGCGGCACGGTACCCGCGTCGGCGGCGCGCTGCCGGCGGGCGGCGAACAGGTCCGCCATCCGTTCCAGCACGGCGTCCCTGGCGTCGCGCGCCTCGTCGGTCGTGACCGGCAGTTCGGTCACGCGGGCGCGCAGCGCCTCCAGCCGCGCCGTCCCCTCGGTGCCGAGATGTCCTGCCGCCATCTGCGGCCACTCGTCCTCGACGACGTAGTTCGCGTACTCGCGCAGTCCCTCGCGCACCTGGGCGGCGTCGGGGGCGGGCAGCGGCGCGGCGGCCCAGTAGGCCTCCACGAGAGCCTGGGTCTCCGCGTAGGTGTTCTGCCGCGCCGAGTCGGCCGAGGTCCACGGCACGACGATCGCGATGGCGAACACGAGCAGGAACAGCGAGGAGAGCATCGATCCGGCGTGACCGGCGGACGCGCCGCCGGGATCGCGATCGTCGGTGCCCCGGCCCAGCACGCGGAACAGAAGGGCCGCCACGGCCACCAGCCCGACGGCCGCCGCGACCGCGAGTACGCCCATGAGCATGACATCTCCACAGACACTTTGCTGATTACTTGTAGTGACATGACTATCACAAGAGGTAACCAATGACCAGCGAAGACGGGCAAGTGACGGCGCGGCCTGCCCGGGCCGGCGGGGTGGGTCGTGGCAGGATCGGCGCGGAGGTGGCGCATGCGCGTGGTGATCGCGGGCGGACACGGGAAGGTCGCCCTTCGGCTGGCACGCCTGCTGAGCGGGCGGGGCGACGCGCCGGCGGGGCTGATCCGCAACCCGGATCAGGTCGCGGACGTGGAGGCGGCCGGCGCCGAGGCGGTGCTGTGCGACCTGGAGCGGACCACGCCGGAGGAGGTCGCCGAGATCCTGCTGGGAGCCGGCGCCGTCGTCTTCGCGGCGGGGGCGGGACCCGGCAGCGGCGCCGCGCGCAAGTTCACCGTGGACCAGGGGGCCTCGGTGCTGCTCGCCGACGCGGCCGAGCGGGCCGGGGTGTCCCGCTTCATCCAGATCTCCTCGATGGGCGCGGGATCGCCGCCCGCGCCGGGGCGCGACGAGGTCTGGGCGGCCTACATCACCGCGAAGACGGCGGCCGAGGAGGACCTGCGCGCCCGCCCGCTCGACTGGACGATCCTGCGGCCGGGACGGCTCACCGACGGGCCGGGGACCGGCCTGGTGACGCTGGCCGACCCGCCGCTTCCCCCCGGAGCGGTGCCGCGCGACGACGTCGCCGCCGTGATCGCCGCGCTGATCGACGCTCCGGAGACGCGGCATCGCGTCCTCGAACTCATCGGCGGAGGCGTGCCCGTCGCCGAGGCCGTACGCCTCGTGCTGATGCGGTGACGAAGGACCGCCACCCCGGACCGCTACTCATATCGGTCCCACATGACAAGAGGCGCTAAATACCCAATTGAGCACCAAGTCATCTCATTGCGGAAAAATCCCATATTTGACAGGTTCGTGCGCCTTGACGACTTTTTCGAGGTGGCAAAGACTTCCCTCGACCTCGCGTGATCCGCTCCGGGCTGACCCCCCTCCCCGGAAGGCACGCCAGATGGAGGAAACTCGATGAGGAGCTCTCCCCGCAGGGCGCGACGCTACGCCGCCGCACTCGCACTCCCCCTGGCGATCACCCTGAACGCCCTCCCGGCACTCGCCGATCTCTCCCCCGATCCGGTCCCCCCCGACCGGGCGTCCAGCACCGCGCAGAACGGCGTCGCGCTGATGCGCGTCGTCGTCGCCGACCAGTCGGGCGTGGACAAGCTGGAGGCCCTGGGCGTCGACCTGGCCGAGTACACCAAGCCCGTCGACGGCGGCATCGAGGTGCACGCCGTGCTCAGCCCCGACGAGGCGCAGAGCCTGCGCGACCAGGGCTTCGACGTCCGCGACGCCATCTCCGACCAGAGCGACTACGCCGCGAACCTGGCCGAGCGGCGCCAGGCCCTCGCCGCCGCGTCCGCCGACGCGTCGGCGACCGACACGCTGACCCCGCTGCGCGCCGAGTGGTTCACCAGCCTCGACAACCAGCGTTTCCTGTCGGTGGAGGTGAAGACGAGCGCGACGGACGCCCAGACCGTCCTCACCGCCACCTGGGACAGCGGCCCCGGCACCGCCCCCGACTCCGGCGGCACGGCGACCATGTCCCGCTTCACCGACGCCGGACAGTACATGTACCACCGGTTCAACGCGCCGCTGCCGATCACGGCGGTCCCCACCCGGGTCACCATCACCAGCAACCGGGGCGGCTCGATCACCGTGCCGGTGACGAAGTGGCTGGGCGAGCCGCGCAAGGCGCCGAGCAAGCACTACGTGCAGGACTTCGTCGACCACTACATGGACCCCACCGAGGTCACCAACCGGATCGTGTCGCTGTCCAAGGAGTTCCCGAAGATCTCGGAGATCATCGACCTCCCGTACAAGACGAACGGCTACCGCCGCCAGGCGCAGGCGCAGTTCGGCACGGGGTCGGGGAGCGCGCTGGCGAGCACGTTCTACGTGACGTCCAAGGCGTACGGCAGCGAGGGCGGCAACGACGTCAGCGTCGCGCTGGTGAACCCCGGCACCGCCTCCGCCCCGCTCTCCGTCGCCGTCAACGGCAAGGACGTCGTGGTCAACCTGGCCACGGACGCCTCCGGCGCGGTCACCAGCACGGCCTCCCAGGTCGTCGCCGCGCTGAACGGCAACTCCGCGGCTTCTGCACTGCTGACCGCCGCCCTCTACCGGACCAGCACGGGCACCGGTGTGGTGACGGCGGCCGCGGCGACCAAGCTGACCGACAACCTGAAGGCGCCGGCGAGCGTCTCGCGTCAGCCGTTCCAGATGAAGGCGCTGCGCATCGGCAAGAGCCGGAACGGCTCGAAGACCGGCGTGTTCCTCTACTGTCAGGAGCACGCCCGCGAGTGGGTGACCCCGATCACCTGTGTGGAGACCGCCGAGCGGCTGCTGCGCAACTACGCGCAGGACGCGGACACCAGGAAGCTGGTGGACGATCTCGACATCTTCGTCGTGCCGACGATCAACCCCGACGGCGCCCACTACTCGATGTACGACTACAACATGCAGCGCAGGAACATGGTCAACTACTGCGCCGCCGACGCGGCGGACCCGGGGCGGCGCAACTCCTGGGGCGTCGACCTCAACCGCAACTTCTCGGTGGGAAGCGTCCGCGACGGATACACCGGCGGCTCGACCAGCTGCACCAGCGACACCTTCGCCGGACCGTCGGAGCTGTCGGAGCCGGAGACGCGCAACGAGGTGTGGCTCGCGGAGAAGTTCCCGAACATCAAGTTCGCGATGAACACCCACTCCTACGGCGGCTACTTCATGTGGCCTCCGGGGGCGTACAAGACCGCCGGACGGGAGACGCTGCCGCGGACGGACCTCGGCACGGAGGAGTACTTCTGGAACGCCTCCAACCACATCCTGTCCGCCGTCCAGGGCTGGCGCGGCACCGCCATCTGGCCGGGACGCACCGGCCCGGTGATCGACGTGCTGTACTCGGCGGCCGGTAACAGCGCCGACGAGTTCTGGTACAACAAGGGCATCATCGGCTGGGACTTCGAGGTCGGCGCGGACGTCTACGACCCGGCGACCAAGCAGTACCGCGCGGTCGGCTTCCAGCCTCCGTTCGAGGAGGGCCACGAGGAGGCGATGGAGTTCTCCAACGGCCAGATCGGCATCCTCGAGGTCGCCCGCGCCTACGACAAGGACAAGCAGCGGCCCGACTCGACGCTCGTGGTGACCGACACGACCGACACCTCGACCACGTTCACCTTCAACGTGGACGAGCCGGCGAACGTCTACTACACCCTCGACGGCAGCCGGCCGACGCTGAGCTCGCCCAAGCTGACCTCTTCGGGCATGCGCGAGGGCGCCGCGAAGATCTCGATCGACAAGACCACCGAGGTGCACTGGTTCGCCATGGACCTCGCGGGCAACGTCGAGAAGAACTACAAGCCGGACGGCAACGGCAAGAACTACAACAAGGAGACCGTGAAGGTCGGCGGCAGGCGCTGACCATCCGCTTCACCGTGGCCGCCGGTGCCGGGACCACCCCGGCGCCGGCGGCCACCGCCGTTCACCGCCCGGGATATCGTGCCGCGTTCCGGACAAGGTGACTCAGGGTTAGGAAATCCTGACGTAGCGGATTGTTGACCGGCCGGTCAATCAGGCAGACCGTCAAGGTCATAGGTCACCTCTCCCGTACGGAGGCACGGATGGATCTCACGAGATCGTTGTCCGACATCGTCGCCCTCGTCGCCGGGCTGGTCGCGGTGCTCGCGCCGTTCTTCTGGGCCGACGCCCAGGCGGCCACGCAGCCGCTGCTCGTTCTCGGCGCACTGCTCGTCGTCTCCGCCCTGTGGTCCATCCTGGGCGCGGGCGGCGCCAGTTCCTGGGTGACCGCGGCGTTCGGCGCCCTGCTGTTCGTCTCCCCCTGGGCGTTCGGCTTCGACGGCGATTCCGCCTCGGCGTGGACCGCCTGGATCACCGGCGCCGTCACCGTCGTCGTCGGCCTGCTGACCGTCCTGCAGGTGCGCGGCCGCACGACCGTCGCCGCCTGACCCCTCTCCCGCCCCACCTTCGCGTACGGCCCCGCTGCCCGTCGCCTCTCACGGCGACCGGCGGCGGGGCCGTACGCCTTTTCGCCCCTTGACTTTGGCGCGATCTCCACTCACTCTGTTGCGCATAGCGCTTCCTGTTCCACCTTACGAAACTGGGAACTTTCGCATGATTCCTGCGTGCCCCCTCGCCGCCCTGCCCAGAGGCGAGGCCCTCCGAATCGAGACAGATCCCCCGATCGCCGTCTTCCACACCGAGGACGGTGAACTGTACGCGGTGGACGACACCTGTACCCACCAGGACGCGTCGCTGGCGGACGGGTGGCTGGAAGGGTGCGAGGTGGAGTGCCCCCTGCACGCGTCGCGCTTCGACCTGCGCACGGGCCGGGTGGACGCTCCTCCCGCGAAGCTGCCGGTGCGCACCCACCAGGTGGTGGTCCGGGACGAGACCGTCTACGTCATGCCGTCGGACCTGCCGCCGAACCTCCCGCCCGGCGTCCGGACCGGGTCGGCCTGAGACGCCGTGAGGGTGCCGTGAAATCCGTCGCCATCGTCGGCGCGTCGCTCGCCGGGCTGTCGGCCGCCCGCGCGCTGCGCGACCAGGGCTTCGGCGGGCGTCTGATGATCGTCGGGGCCGAACCGCACCGCCCCTACGACCGGCCCCCGCTGTCCAAGGAGTTCCTCGCCGGCCAGATGACGACGGCGGACCTCGCCTTGGAAGGCGACGGCGAGGACCTCGACGCCGAGTGGCGCCTGGGCGTCGCGGCCACCGGGCTGGAACAGGGCCGGCCGCTGCGGATCACGCTCGCCGACGGCTCCGCGGTCGAGGCCGACGGCGTGGTCATCGCCACCGGCTCGGTCGCCCGCACCCTCGGGGGCGATCTCGCCGGGGTGCACACGCTGCGCACGATCGAGGACGCGGCGGCCCTGCGGGCCGGTCTCGACGCCGCCCGGCGGCTCGTGGTGATCGGTGCGGGCTTCATCGGCGCCGAGGTCGCCTGCGTCGCCCGCACGCTCGGGCTCGACGTGACGATCGTCGAGGCGGCGCCCGCGCCGTTCGCCCGCGCGCTCGGGCCCGAGATGGGCACCGCGCTCGCCGGGCTGCACGAGGACCACGGGGTGCGCCTGATCTGCGGCGCCGCCGTACGGACCCTGACGGGCGAGGGCCGCGTCGACGGGGTGCTGCTGGAGGACGGGCGCCGCCTGGACGCCGACGTGGTGCTCGTCGGCATCGGCGCGCGGCCGGCGGTGGACTGGCTCGACGGCAGCGGGGTCCAGGTGGGCGACGGCGTTCTCTGCGACACCGGCGGTGCGACGAGCGTGCCGGGAGTCGTCGCGGTCGGCGACTGCGCCGCCTGGTTCGACCCCGCTCTCGGCGCCCACCTGCGCGTGGAGCACTGGACCGGCGCGGCGCGGCGTCCCGCGACGGCCGCGCGGACGCTGTTGTCCGGCGGCGCCGCCGTGCCGGACGCCCTCGCGCCGCCCTACCTGTGGTCGGACCAGTACGGCATGCGCGTGCAGTTCGCCGGGCACACGCTGCCGGGAGACGAGGTGAGCGTCGAGGAGGGCGACCTCGCGTCCCGCCGCTTCCTGGCCGTCTACCGGCGGGAGGGCCGCACGGTCGCGGTGCTCGGCATCGACCAGCCGCGCTCGTTCACCCGGTGGCGGCGCCGCGTGAACGAGCCCGCCGGAGCGCGATGAGCGCCGTCGTGTCCCGGCAGGGACGTCCCTGCGGTGCCTGCCGGCGTGCGGCGACCCCGGTCACCCGGCGTGGCCGAGACGGTGGCTGATGTCGGCGGCGCCCGCGACGAGCACGGGCGCGAACTCGCGCATGCGCTCCTCACTGAACCGGTAGGCCGGGCCGGAGGCGCTGACGGCCGCCACCACCTCGCCCTCGTGGGAACGGATGGGCGCGGCGATGGCGTTCAGCCCGATCTCGTACTCCTCCACGGTGACCGCGTAGCCCCGCCGCAGCGCCTCGTCGAGCTGCCGCCGCAGTTCGGCGGCGTCGGTCACCGTGGCCGGCGTGAAGCGCTCCAGCCCGGCCGCGGCGATGAGCCGCTCACGGCGCCTTTCGTCGAGGTGGGCGAGCAGGATCTTGCCGCTCGACGTGGCGTGCAGGGGGGTGGGCTGGCCGACCCAGTTGTGCGCGGTCACTGCCGCCTGGCCGCGCACCTGGTCGAGGTTGATGGCGTAGTGGGACCGCGCGACGGCGATGTTGACGGTCTCGCCGATCTCCTCGGCGAGCCGCCGGCACACCGGGCGGCTCTGCTGGACGAGGTCGAGCCGCGCGGCCACTCCGGCGGCGAGCCGGACGATGCCGAAGCCGAGGCGATACTTTCCGCGGTCCTCGGCCTGCTCCGCCAGGCCGCGCGCCTCGAGAGCGCCGAGGAGCCGGAACGCGGTGGACTTGTGGACGCCGATCTCCGCGGCGACCTCGCTCACGCCGGCCTCGCCGCGCCGGGAGAGGATCTCCAGGATCGTCACGGCCCGGTCCACCGACTGGACGCCGCCGCTCCCCTCGGACCGCGCGGCGGTCTCGTCGGGCCCCTCGATGCCGGGGTCCGACGCATGACGTTGCGGATGCTGCACCTTATTGCGCATATCAATATCATCCTGCCCGGGAGGCGGACATGTATGACTTTGTCATCGTCGGTGGTGGATCAGCGGGGAGCGCTCTCGCGAACCGGCTGTCGGCCGACCCCTCCAACCGCGTCCTCGTGCTTGAGGCGGGCCGTCCCGACTACCTGTGGGACGTGTTCATCCACATGCCGGCCGCACTGATGTTCCCCATCGGCAGCCGGTTCTACGACTGGAAGTACGAGTCCGAACCCGAGCCGCACATGCACGGCCGGCGGATCTACCACGCCCGGGGGAAGGTGCTCGGCGGGTCGAGCAGCATCAACGGCATGATCTTCCAGCGCGGCAACCCCATGGACTACGAGCGCTGGGCCGCCGACCCGGGCATGGAGACCTGGGACTTCGCGCACTGCCTGCCGTACTTCAAGCGCATGGAGAACTGCCTGGCCGCCGACGCGAACGACCCGATGCGCGGGCACGACGGGCCGCTGGCGCTGGAGCGCGGCCCGGCCAGAAACCCGCTGTTCAAGGCCTTCTTCGAGGCCGTGCAGCAGGCGGGCTACCCGCTGACCGACGACGTGAACGGCTACCGCCAGGAGGGCTTCGCGCCGTTCGACCGCAACGTACGGCGCGGGCGCCGCCTGTCCGCCGCCCGCGCGTACCTCCACCCGGTGATGAACCGCCCGAACCTGACGGTCAAGACCCGCGCGTTCGTCACGAAGATCCTGTTCGAGGGCAAGCGCGCGGTCGGCGTCGAGTTCGACGGCAAGCGGGTGCGGGCCGGGGAGGTCATCCTCTGCGGCGGCGCGATCAACTCCCCGCAACTCCTGCAACTGTCCGGCGTGGGCGACGCCGACCACCTGAAGGCGCACGGCGTCGACGTGGTCCACGACCTGCCCGGCGTCGGCGAGAACCTCCAGGACCACCTGGAGGTCTACATCCAGTACGCCTGCAAGCAGCCGGTGTCGATGCAGCCCGCGATGAAGTGGCGCAACCGGCCGTTGGTCGGCGCGCAGTGGCTGTTCCTGCGCTCGGGGCCGGGCGCGACCAACCACTTCGAGGCCGGCGGCTTCGTACGCGGCAACGACGACGTCGACTACCCCAACCTGATGTTCCACTTCCTGCCCGTCGCCGTCCGCTACGACGGCTCGGCCCCGGCCGGCGGGCACGGCTACCAGGTGCACATCGGGCCGATGTACTCCGACGCCCGCGGCTCGGTGAAGATCAAGAGCGCCGACCCCCGGGTGAAGCCGGCCCTGCGCTTCAACTACCTGTCCACCGACCAGGACCGCCGCGAGTGGGTCGAGGCCGTCCGGGTGGCCCGCGGCATCCTCAACCAGCCCGCGATGGACGCGTTCAACGGCGGCGAGCTGTCCCCCGGCCGGGAGGTTGAGACCGACGAGCAGATCCTCGACTGGGTGGCCAAGGACGGCGAGACCGCCCTGCACCCCTCCTGCACGGCGAAGATGGGCGTGGACGAGATGTCCGTGGTCGACCCGCTGACCATGCGGGTGCACGGCCTGGAGGGCCTGCGGGTCGTGGACGCCTCGGTCATGCCGTACGTCACGAACGGCAACATCTACGCGCCGGTGATGATGGTCGCGGAGAAGGCGGCCGACCTGATCCTCGGTAACACTCCCCTGGCCCCCGAGCCGGTGGAGTTCTACCGGCACAGGAAGGACGCCTGACATGAAGGACCTGCACATCGGCGGGCAGTGGCGCGACGCCGCCGAGGGCGGCCGGCGCGAGATCCACTGCCCGGCCGACGGACAGCACGTGGCCACCGTGGCGGAGGCCACCCGCGCCGACACGGAGGCCGCGATCGCGGCGGCCCGGCAGGCGTTCGACGAGGGTCCGTGGCCGCGTACGCCGGAGCGCGAGCGCGGGGCGCTGCTGCTGCGGGTGGCCGGTCTGCTGGAGCGCGACAAGGCCGAGATCGCGCGGGCGGAGTCGCTCGACACCGGCAAACGCCTGGTGGAAAGCGAGTACGACGTTGACGACGTGGTCGCGTGCTTCCGCTACTTCGGCGGCATCGCCGGCACCGACGCCGGGCGGGTGGTCGACACCGGCCGCGCCGACGCGATCAGCCGGGTGGTGTACGAGCCGGTCGGGGTCTGCGGACTGATCACCCCGTGGAACTACCCGCTGTTGCAGACCTCCTGGAAGGTGGCGCCCGCGCTGGCGGCCGGGAACACCTTCGTGCTCAAGCCGAGCGAGCTGACCCCGTCCACGGCGATCCTGCTGATGCGCCTGCTGGAGGAGGCGGGGCTGCCGCCGGGGGTGGGCAACCTGGTGCTCGGGGCCGGCGCGGAGGTGGGCGCGCCGCTGGCCGAGCACCCGGACGTCGACATGGTGTCGTTCACCGGGGGGCTGGCGACCGGACGGGGCATCATGGCCTCGGCCGCGCGGACGGTCAAGCGCGTCGCGCTGGAGCTGGGCGGCAAGAACCCCAACATCGTGTTCGCCGACGCGGACTTCGACACGGCCGTCGATCTCGCCGTGACCGCGGTGTTCCTGCACTCGGGGCAGGTCTGCTCGGCCGGCGCCCGGCTGCTGGTGGAGGACTCGATCCACGAGGAGTTCGTGGACGCGGTGGTGCGCCGGGCCGAGCGGATCAGGCTGGGCGGGCCGTTCGACCCCGAGGCCGAGACCGGACCGCTGATCTCCGCCGAGCATCTGGCCAAGGTCGAGGCGTACGTCGAGGCGGGGATCGCCGAGGGCGCGAAGCTGCGCTGCGGCGGGCGGCGCCTTGAGGGGAAGGGGTACTTCTTCCCCCCGACCGTGCTGGACGGCTGCCACCGCGACATGCGGGTGGTCCGGGAGGAGTCGTTCGGGCCGGTGCTGACGGTGGAGCGGTTCTCGGATGAGGACGAGGCCGTCGCGTTGGGCAACGACACCGACTACGGGCTGGCCGGGGCCGTGTGGACGACGGACGCGGGCAAGGCGCAGCGGGTGGCCGGGCGGCTGCGGCACGGCACGGTGTGGATCAACGACTACCACCCGTACGTGCCGCAGGCGGAGTGGGGCGGGTTCAAGCAGTCCGGCATCGGCCGCGAGCTGGGCCCGACCGGCCTCGACGAATACCGCGAGATCAAGCACATCTGGCAGAACATCGATCCACGCCCCCAGCACTGGTTCCGTCCCCGGTAGTACGTTGACAGCACAGCTCAGGCGTCCCGCCCGTGCGCGGCGAGGAACCTCTCGATGCGCGCGTCCATCTCGGGTGGCGCCGCGAGGGGAAGGGTGTGGTGTGTGGCGCCGGGCAGCACGGCCGTCTCCACGCGGGGCAGGAGCGCCGCGGCGGAGGCGGCCACCCGGCCGATGTCATGCGCCCGGCTGCGCTCGGCCAGGAGAAGCAGCACCGGGGGCCGCAGCGCCCGCAGCGCCTCCGGGCCGGGACGCGGACCGGTCAGGGGCCGGGCGGCGGGGAAGCCGGCGGCGAGATCGTTGAGGCGGCGCCACTTCTCGTCCAGCGCCGTCCGCCCCGTCTCCCAGTCGATGAACGCGCGGCGTCGCCGTACGGTCGGGCGAAGCAGCATCGGCAGGGCGCGCAGGAGATAACGGCGGGAGAAACCGGTGAAGCAGTTCGTCGGGTCGACCAGCACCAGCGCCCTCACTCTGCCGGGCGCGTGCGACGCGTAGTGGAGGGCGCTCCACGCGCCATAGGAGTGCCCGCACAGGGACACCGTCGTAGCGCCCGATCCGTCAAGCACGGCGTCGAGCACGGCGTCGAGCCAGGCCATCTGGTCGCCCAGCCTGCGGACCGCGCGCTCGCCGGCGACGCTGCGCCCCGCCTCGCCGACGGTGTCGACCGCGTGCACCCGGTAGGCCGTGCCGAGTGCCTTCGCGGTGCTGGACCAGACGGTCGAGGTGGTCCCGCCGCCGTGCAGGAGGACCACCGGCGGCGCGTCCGCGGGGCCGACCGAGTTGACGTGGGTCGTGCCGTAGGGCGTGCTGATCGCGGCCGACTCCGTTGAGGCGGGCCAGTTCGCCGCCAGGACGGCGTCGTACGCCGCGTAGAACGCCTCGTCGATGCTCTTCAAGGCCGCCTCCGGAAATCACTCGCTGAGCAATAATCTCGTTGAACGAGATAATAAGCCGAGGAGGGGCTGCCATGACGTCAGGGGTGGAGCGCGAGGGCCCGGAGATGGAGATCTTCCATCTGCTGCGGGCGGTCGCGGTGGAGTACGGCCTGCGTCAGGCGGAGTTCGCGGCCGAGCACGGCATGCACGTCACCGACGTGCGGGCGCTCATCTGCCTGCTGGACGCGGAGCGGGCCGGGATCGACGCCACCGCCGGCTTCCTCGGCGCCGGGCTGGGCCTGAACTCGGCGGGCACCACGGGGGTCGTCGACCGGCTCGAACGGCTCGGGCTGGTCAGCCGGGTCCGCGACGCCAGCGACCGGCGCCGGGTCCTGCTGAGAGTCGAGGACCGCGCCAAGGAACTGGGGTGGAGCTACTTCAGCCCGCTCATCGACAGGACGGTCGGGGTGCTGTCCGGATTCGACGAACGGCACCTGGCCGCGGTGCGGCTGTTTCTCCAGACGGCACTGGACGCGTTGACGACGTGACCCCGTCGCCGCGGCCCTGCCCCAGGGGCATGCTGAGGACATGGACGTGTCCGTACGCTTCGCGCCCGAGCTGTGGATCTTCCTCGCGCCGCGCAACCGGCGGCCCGAGGTGCTCCTGCCGTACGACGGGACGTCCTCGCTCGGCCACCTGATCGAGTCGGCGGGCGTTCCGCTGACCGAGATCGGCGAGCCGGTCGCCGGAGGCCGCCCGGTGGCCCGGTCGCACCGGCCGGGCCCGGACGAGGTGGTGGAGGTGCCGGCCGTGCCCAGGCCACAGGCCGTGCCGGGCTGCCGGTTCGTCCTCGACGTCCATCTGGGGACGCTGGCGCGGCGGCTGCGCCTGGTCGGCCTGGACACCGCGTACCGCAACGACATGGACGACGACGACCTGATCGAGCAGGCCAACGCCGAGGATCGGGTGCTGCTCACGCAGGACCGGGGCATCCTGCGGCGCCGGTCGCTGCGGCTCGGGGCGTACGTGCGCGGCGCCCGCCCGGACGACCAGTTCCTCGACGTGCTCGACCGCTTCCGCCCGCCGCTGACCCCGTGGACCCGCTGCACGGCCTGCAACGGGCGGCTCGCCCCGGTCGGCAAGGCCGAGGTGGAGGAGTCGCTGGAGCCCGGCACCCGGCGCAGCTACGACGAATTCGCCCGCTGCCTCGCCTGCGGCCGGATCTACTGGCACGGCGCCCACGGCGGCGACCTGGCCGCCGTCGTCGACCGCGCCCTCCACGCCACACGTTCGGGTAGCGGTTGAGTCTCCCGTAGGGGGAGGCGCGAGGGTGGGGGCATGGACGGCGACTCGCTCTACTCGATCGGTGAGCTGGCACGGCGGACCGGACTGACGGTCAAGGCCATCCGGTTCTACTCCGACTGCGGGATCGTGCCGCCCACCGGCCGCAGCCCGGCCGGCTACCGCCTGTACGACACCGACGCCGCCGCCCGGCTGGACCTCGTACGGACGCTGCGCGACCTGGGGATCGGCCTTCCCACGATCCGCGAAGTCCTGGACCGGGAGGCCACGCTCGCTCAGGTCGCGGCGGCGCACGCCGAGGCGCTGGCGACGCAGATCCGGGTGCTGCGCCTGCGGCGCGCGGTGGCGACCGCGGTGGCACGGCGCGGCTCCACCCCCGAGGAGATGGATCTCATGCACAGACTTGCCAGGCTTTCCGAGGACGAGCGCCGGCGGCTGGTCGACGGCTTCCTCGACGCCGCCTTCGACGGCCTGGACGCCGACCTGACGGGAATCAGGCGCACGATGACTCCCGAGTTGCCCGACGATCCCGGGGACGAGCAGGTCGAGGCGTGGGTCGAGCTGGCCGAGCTGGCCGCCGACCCGGAGTTCGGGGCGCTCATGCGGCGCGTCGCCGAGCAGCACCTGGCCGACCGCGTCCGGGGAGACGGCCCGCGCCCGGACGCGGTGGCGTTGGTCCGCGACCACGTCGCCCCCGCGCTCGCCGCGGGCGTCGACAGCGCCTCACCCCAGGCCGACGCGATCGTCGCCGCCGTGACCGCACGGTACGCCGACCTGGTCGGCCACCCGGACGACGCCGCCCTTCGGCACCGGCTGCTCACCCTGCTGGAGACCGCGAACGACCCGCGCAGGGAGTCGTACTTCCGGCTGCTCGCGGTGGTCAACGGCTGGCCGCCCCCGGACCCGCTGACCCCGGCCCTCACCTGGTTCGCCGACGCGCTGAGAACCCGTTCGGACCGATGAGGAGCATTCTGTCGGCGCCTTCTGGCACGATCACGCCGACAGATCTTCCGCCTGCTCCGGAGCGTCCCTTGAACGACGACCGCCCTGCCCCCGCTGAGATCTTCTCTCACTACCGGAAGCTGCTGCGGGAGGAACCGTGGCTGGAGGTGGCGATGTGCTGGACGGTCGTCGTCCCGCACGACCACCGGCCGTTCTCCGTCGCCGACATCGGATTTCGGGTGAGCGGCGGGACCCGGCACGAGGTGCACGAGGCCGCGCCGTTGGAAGCGCTTCCCTACGACGACGGGGTCCATCCGATGGCGGTGGAACCGGCCGGATCGGCCGTGATGCTGTTCGAGAACAACGGGTTCCTGGGCAGCCTGCCCGAAGTCCTGCGGCGGCTCAGCCGCGACGGCCGGGTGTGCAGCGTCTACTGGAACGTCGAGGGCGACAACAGGCTGAGCTACGCGGCCGACGGCCGGGTGCTGGTCGGCCTCGACGCGATGTTCTGGGATGAATGGGCCGGCGCCGACTTCGCGGTGCTGGAGCCCGAACTGCGTGCCATGACCGAGCTGCTCTCCGGGGACGAGGACGACTGGCAGGCCGCCGCGATGACCGTGGTGGAGCTGGTGACCGGAGTGCGGCTCACCGGCGAATGGTTGTCCGGCGCGCATCCCTACCTCACCTTCCAGTGGCCCGTCGCGGTGGAGGCGGCGGGCCCCGGCACGGGTGCCTGAATCAGGGACACGACGCCGTGAGGCGGCCTCACACGCGGAGCAGCGCCTCGGGCGTGAGGTCCTTGAGGGTGGGGTATCCGTCGACGGCCATGATGAGGTCCGCTTCGGCCAGTATCGAGCGCAGCACGTGCACGACACAGTCGACGCCGCCGACCGCCAGCGCGTACGCGTACGGACGACCGATCCCCACCGCGGTCGCGCCCAACGCCAGCGCCTTGATGACGTCGGCGCCGCTGCGCACACCCGAGTCGAACAGGACCGGCAGCCCGTCGGCGGCCTCGAGCACGGCGGGCAGGCACTCCAGGGCGGGCAGTCCTCCGTTGGCCTGCCGTCCCCTGTGGTTGGAACAGTAGACGGCGTCCGCACCGTGGTCCTTGGCGCGACGGACGTCCTCGGGATGGCAGATGCCCTTGAGCATCAGTGGCAGCCTGGTCTGCGACCGTAGCCAGTCCAGGTCGTCCCATCTGAACGGGCCACCGAAGATCGGCAACCTGCGCACCGCCGCCTCGGTGGCGTCCTCGCCGGGGCGCAGTCCCTTCCGGAACACCGGATCGCTGGTGTAATTGCTCAGGCATCCGCTGGGCACCTGTGGATAGTTGGAGCCGCGCAGGTCCCGGGGCCGCCAGCCGGTGACCCAGGTGTCGAGGGTGACGGCGATGCCCTTGAAGCCCGCCGCCTCGGCGCGGTGCACCAGGCTCGCGGCCAGGTCCCGATCCGGCGGTGTGTAGAGCTGGAAGAAGCCGGGCGTGTCGCCGAGCGCAGGGGCCACATCCTCCATCGGATCCGCGGAGAGGGTCGCCGCGAAGAACGGAACGTGCGTGCGAGCGGAGGCCCGCGCGCACGCGAGGTCGCCGTGGCCGTCCTGGGCGCACACCCCGATCACCCCGATGGGCGCCATGAACACCGGCGTGGGCAGCTTGATCCCGAACAACTCGATCGACATGTCGCGCTCGGCGGGGGCGACCAGCATGCGCGGATACAGGCCCCAGTGCGTGAACGCCTCGCAGTTGGCCCGCTGGGTGTGCTCGTCGCCCGCGCCGCCGGCCACGTATCCCCAGACCTTCGGCCGCATCGCGGCCGACGCCCGCTCTTCGAGCTCCGCGAAGGTCATCGGATACGGCGGCTGATGACCGGTCTGTCCCTGGGCGTACAGCTCGTCCTGGTACTTCGCGAAATTCATACGTGCGCGTTACCCCGGGCGGGGTGCACTACCCGAGCCGGGCGGCCAAGCGACGGCCAAGTGTGCGGAAAAGAGCGAGGCCGCCGTGACCGAACATCGGTGGCCGGACCTCACCCGACGCGGACGATGCTCTTGCCGCGGGTCACTCCGCCGGCCAGGTCCGCTATCGCCTGCCCCACGTCGGCGAGGGTGTATTCGGCGGTGACATCGAGGCGGACCGACCCGCCGGCGATCAGGGCCATGGCGCGAGCGGCGCTGGCGGCCAGCTTCTGCGGGCGGGTCTGGCCGGCCAGGTTGCTGTTGTAGGTCATCAGCGACTGGCCGTGCGCCAGCAGATCGTTGGCCGACACGGTGACCTCCTCGAAGGAGGCGATGTTGCCGTAGACCACGATCCGGCCGTGCGGCGCCAGGCGTCCCAGGTTCGCGACCCGCGTGGCGCCGCCGATCGGATCGAGGATCACGTCGAACGTCTCGTCACCGAGGGCGTCAGGAAACCGATCGCGTACGAACACCTCGTGATAGCCGAACCCGCGCGCGTAATCGACCCGACCGGCGTTGCCGACCACTCCGACGATCCGGTCCGCGCCCGCGGCGGCGGCGAACTGCCCGGCCAGGGAGCCCACGCCGCCGGCGGCGGCATGGATCAGCACACTGTCCCCGCGCGATAGCCCGGCGACGGTGTTGATCAGATCGTAGGCGGTCGGCGCGACCCATCCGAAAGCGGCGGCATCACGGATTCCGACCCCGGCGGCGTTGATCGCGAGCACCGCCGGCGCGGTCGCGACCTCGGCGTAACCGCCCCCGCCGATCAGCGCGGTCACCTGCTCGCCGATGCGGGCCTCGTCGACGCCCTCCCCCACGGCGACGATCTCTCCCGCCGCCTCGAAGCCGGGCACGAACGGACGCGGAATCGGGAAATGCCCCGCACGCACCAGCACGTCGCCGTACTGCACCCCGGCGTAGGCGACCCTGATCGCGACCTCACCCGGCCCCGCCACCGGCTCGGCCCTCTCCGAGACCCGGAGCTGGTCGTCAGCGCCCAGAACAACAGCCTTCATGGCATGCAACCTCCTGTGTCGACTCAGTATCCTGATACTGAAGAATCTAAGAAGTATCAGGATCCTGTGTCAACTTAGGGAGTTGTGACATGCCCGAAGTGCCGGTAGAGGAGTACGTGTGCACCCGCATCCGCCGCGCCGAGCAGGCGCTCATGGCCCACCACGAAGGGGTGCTGCGCGGTTACGGGCTGACCATGACCCAGTACACGGTGCTGCTGACCCTGTCTCGCGACGACGGCATGTCAGGTGCTCAACTGGCCCGTGCGTGCGGAGTGACCCAGCAGAGCATGGCCACTGTCTTGACCGGGATGCAGAACAAAGGGCTCATCGACCGGCAGCCGTCCCCTGTGCACGCCAAAGTCCTGATCGCCACCCTCACCCCGGACGGCCGTGACCTGCTCGACCGCGCCTACCAGGAGGTCATCGTGCTCGAGCGCGCCCTGACCGACCGATTCACCCCCGACGAGCACAGGCTGTTCTGCGAATTCCTCGACCGCGCCACCGCCACCCTCGTCGAACAGACACCCGCCCACACCCGCTGAGACGGACGTCGGGCCCGCCCGCGGCTCGGCGGAGGCACGCAGACGGGCCCGATGGACGGCGAGGGTCAGGAGGCGACGGAGTAGGAGGTGAGCTCCTTCTCGAACCAGTCGATCGTGCGGCGCAGGCCGGTGACGGGGTCGACGCGCGGACGCCAGCCGAGCCGCTCCTCGGCGAGCGAGGTGTCGGGACGGCGGACGGCGGGGTCGTCGACCGGCCGCTCGACGAACCGGATCGGGGAGGACGAGCCCGCCAGGTCGCGGATCGTCTCCGCCAGCTCCGCCATCGACATCTCGGCCGGGTTGCCGATGTTCACCGGCCCGGCGAAGTCGCTTTCGGCCAGCGCGAGCACGCCGTCGATCGTGTCGTCCACGTAGCAGATCGACCGTGTCTGGCTGCCGTCGCCGGTCACGGTGATCGGTTCACCGAGCAGCGCCTGACGGATGAACGTGGGGATCGCCCGGCCATCGTGGGGCCGCATCCGCGGGCCGTACGTGTTGAAGATCCGCACGATCCCGGTGTCGGCGCCCCGCGAGTTGCGGTAGGCCGTGGTCAGCGACTCGGCGAATCGCTTGGCCTCGTCGTACACGCTGCGCGGCCCGACCGGGTTGACGTTGCCCCAGTACGTCTCCTTCTGCGGGTGTTCCAGCGGATCGCCGTACACCTCACTGGTGGAGGCGAGGACGAACCGCGCGCCCTTCTCGGCGGCGAGCCCGAGGGCGTGCAGCGTCCCCATGCTGCCGACCTTCAGCGTCTCGATCGGATGACGCAGGTAGTCGGCGGGGGACGCGGCCGAGGCGAAGTGCAGCACCAGGTCGACCTGGCCCGGCACGTGGACGAACCCGGTGAGGTCGCATTCCACGAGCCGGAACGCCGGCCGCCCGATCAGATGCTCCACGTTGCGCGGCGACCCGGTGAGGAAGTTGTCCAGACAGACGACCGCCGCACCGCGCGCCACCAACCGCTCACACAGGTAGGAGCCGAGGAACCCGGCTCCCCCGGTGACCACGACACGGGACCCCTTCACCGCACTCCCACTCCTCGCAACCTCCTGACCGCGTCGAGCACCTCGGGCACTCCGATCTCCAGCAGCCCCTCCGACGGCCGGTCGCCGTGCGGATCGCCCCTGCGCCCGGCCCACAGCGCGATGTGCGGGCGGCCCGGCGGCGGCCCCCACAGCGCGGGCGGCACCGGGCCGTACAGGATGACCGAGGGCGTGCCGACGGCGGTGGCCAGGTGCGACATGCCCGTGTCGCCGCAGACGACGAGCGCCGCGTGCGCCGTCAGCGCGGCGAGCTCGGGCAGGTTCGTACGGCCGGCCAGCACGGACTCCTCCGGCAAGCCGGCGAGCGCGGCCACGTGCCGGGCGAGCGCGATCTCGGTCACGCCGCCGGTGACGACGATCCGGTGGCCCTGCCCGGCCAGTTCGGCCGCCACCTGGGCGAAGCGGTCCGGCGGCCACTGCCGCGCCCGGAACGCCGCTCCCGGATGGATGATCACCTCGCCGCCGGCGAGCGGGCTCGGCCCAGGGTCGCCCAGCGCGAGGTCCTCCGGGTCGGCCGGGATGCCGTACCACTCCAGCAGCGAGCACCACCGCCGCCTCTCGTGCGTCTCCGGCTCCCAGGGCGGCCCGTCCGGGCCCGGCACCAGGTGGTGGGCGTGCGTGAGCAGGCGGCCCGGCCGTGTGCGGCGCAGCGCCTGGATGCTCTCCGGGCCGCTGCCGTGCAGGTTGACCGCGACGTCCGGCGACTCGTACGGCACCGGCCCCGGGCCGGACACGTCGAGCAGCTCGTCGATGCCGCCGATCAGCGGCAGCAGCCCGCCGAGGTAGGCCGGGGTGGCCAGCACGAAGTGGTGCTCCGGGTGCGCCCGCCGCAGCGCCCGCAACGCGGGCACCGACGTCAGCAGATCGCCGAGCCCGAGCCCGCGCAGGGCGAGCAGCACCGGTCTTTGCGGATCTTCTAGGGCCATGACGTCTCCGTGGAGGCGCACACGACCAGTTCCCTGACCTCACAGCCCTGCGGCTGGCCGAGCGCGAACAGGATCGCCGAGGCGACGTCCTCCGGCTGGTTCAGCCGGGCGTCGGGGCCGGGCTTGTACTGGTCGGGACGGTCGTTGAAGAAGTTCGTCTGCATGCCGCCGGGGATCAGCAGGGTCACCCCCACCTGCCCCGCCAGTTCGGCCGCCAGGGCCCGGGTGAAGCCCACCACTCCGAACTTCGAGGCGCAGTAGGCCGTCGCGTCGCTGAGCGCCCGCACCCCGAGCGTGGAGGCGACGGTGACGACCTTGCCTCCCGACCGGCGCAGGTAGGGCAGGGCCGCCCGGACCACCGCGGCCGTCCCGAGCAGGTTGACCCCGATCACCCGTTCCCACTGCTCGGCGGCCACGTCCTCCAGCCGGCCGCAGGCGTCGACGCCCGCCGCCGTCACGACGCCGTCGAGCCCGCCCGCCCGGTCGGCGAGCTCGCGCACGGCCTGCTCGGCCTGCTCGCGGTCGGCCAGGTCGGCCCGCACGTGGTCGAACCCGCCGTCCGGCTCGTTGACGTCGACGACCAGCGGCCGTCCGCCGGCCTTGGCGACCGCCGTTGCGGTGGCCCGGCCCAGGCCGGACGCGCCACCGGTGATCAATACGTTTCCCACCATTGAGGTGAATCCCTTTCAGTAGGCGGCCGAAGTCACGAAGCGGCTCGGGCGGCGGCGATCAGGCCGGTGGTGGAGTAGCCGGGCACGGTCGGCAGGATGACGACCTCCCCACCGGCCCGGCGTACGGCCTCGGCCTCCGGCATCGACCGCTCGTCGTAGTCACCGCCCTTCACCCACACGTCCGGGCACAGGCGCTCGATGACCCGCGACGGCGTGTCCTCGTCGAAGACCGTCACCGCGTCCACGCAGCCGAGCGCGCGCAGCACCTCGACCCGGTCGCGCTCGCTCACCAACGGCCTGCTCGGTCCCTTGAGACGCCGGATCGAGTCGTCGGAGTTCACGCAGACCACCAGGGCGTCGCCTAACGCCCGGGCCCGCCGCAGCAGGCTCACATGCCCGGCGTGCAGCAGGTCGAAACACCCGCCGGTCGCGATCAGGCGGCCCCCCGCGGCGCGTACGGCGGCGGCCACCTCGAAGGCGGACGCGCCGGGCCCGAACGGCACCGGCGACTCGGCGAGGGGGCGCGGCAGGCGCAGCGCGGCGGCCCCGCCCTCCTCCACGAACCTGGTGGCCTCGCCGACCGCGCGGGCCACGGCGTCCTCGGTGGACGCGCCGTCCGCCAGGGCGAGCGCCGCCGCCGCGGCGAAGCGGTCGCCCGCGCCGCAGGCGTCCGTTCCGGCCGCCACGTGCGGGACGGGGACCGGCCCGAACCTGCCGCCGCGGCGGGCCAGCATCGCGCCGCGCTCGCCCAGCGTGATCGCGACGGCCTCGGCGTCGAGGTCGCGCACCAGCCTGCGGGCGGTGCGCTCCGGCGAGACGTACGGCTCCTCGCACATTCCGCGGGCCTCGGCCTCGCTGGGCGTGACCAGCGCGCATCCCGGCACGGGCAGCGACCCCCGGGGGTGGGGGTCCCAGACCAAGGGCACGTCGAGCCCGCGCAGCGGCTCACGCAGCAGGTCGGCCACGCCGCGCCCGTAGTCGGCGACCAGGACCGCGCTCGCCGAGGCGAGGGCGTCGGCCGCACGGGCGAACGCCGAGGCGGAGGCGACCTGGCCGGGCCGCCCCATCGCCCGGCCGTCACCGGTGTCGATCCTGACCAGCGTCTGCCCGCGGGCGCGCACCCGCGTCTTGCGCACGGTCGTGCCGCGCAGCGGCAGCCGCACGATCTCGACGGAAGGCGACAGCAGGCCCTCGAGGCAGCGGCCGGAGGGATCGTCGCCCATGGCGGTGATCAGGACGACCCGCGTGCCGTCGCGGGCGGCCAGCAGCGCCGCGAGCCCCGCGCCGCCGGGCCGGTGGTGCTCCGCCTGCTCCTCCACGACGGGGACGGGGGCGTCGGGGCACAGCCGGTCGGCCGTGCCCTCGACGTCGACGTCGAGCAGGGAGTCTCCGACGATGACGAGTGGTCCGCTCACGCGACGGCCTTCTCGATCACGTCACAGAGCATGTGGATCACCGTGAGATGCACCTCCTGGATGGTTGCGGTGTCGTCCGCGGGCACGGTCAGGGCCTCGTCGCACAGCTCGGCGAGCGGGTTCGGCCCGGGGCCGGTCAGCGCCCAGGTCGTCAGGCCGCACTCGCGCCCGGCCTCGGCCGCCTCGGTCACGTTGCGGCTCGTCCCGCTGGTCGACAGGCACATCAGCACGTCGCCGGGGCGGCCGTGCGCCCGCACCTGCCGGGCGTACAGCTCGGCCATGCCGAAGTCGTTGCCGATGGCGGTCAGGGACGAGGTGTCGCCGTGCAGCGGGATCGCGGCGTACGGCCGCCGGTCGGCGCGGTAGCGCCCGACCAGTTCGGCGGTCAGGTGCTGCGCCTCGGCGGCGGAACCGCCGTTGCCGCAGGCGAGCAGCCGCCCGCCGCCGCTCAGCACGGCCGCGAGCTTGTAGCCCCAGGCGTGAATCTTGGGCGTCTCCGGGTCCACCGCCGTCAGCGCGGTGCTCAGCCGGGCCAGATGAGGATGCATCGCTCAGCCTCCCGCGGCGGCGAGGGTGCCCAGGCACCCGCCGACCAGGTTTCGGTACACGGACTCGGTCTGCTCGGCGATCCTGGGCCAGCCGTAGCGGGCGCGAGCCCGCCGGACCCCGGCGGCCGACAGCGCCGCCCGCACGCCGGGCCGGGTCAGCAGGTCGCCGAGCGCGCGGGACAGCGCGCGCGGCCGCCGGGGCGGCACGAGCACGCCGCATCCCGCGACGGTGTCGAGGTGGCCGCCGACCGCCGAGGCGACCACCGGCACCCCGCAGGCCAGGGCCTCCAGGGGCACCATTCCGAACGGCTCGTACCACGGGACGGTCACCAGGACGTCCGCGGAGCGCATGAGGGCCGGCACCTCGGCCCGGCTCACGCTGCCGATCAGCCGGACCCGGTCGCCGAGGCCGAGGCCGTCGGCGAGCGTGCGCAGCCGCGTGCTCTCCTCGTCGCCCGGGTCGCCGCCCGCGACGACGAGTTCGGCGCCGGGCAGCTGCCGCATGGCGCGGACGACGGTGTCCACCCCCTTGCGCGGCACCATGCGCCCGATGCTCAGCACCCGGGGCCGGTCGCCACGCGGGGCGGCCGGGCCGTCCGGGCGGAACAGGCCGAGGTCGACGCCGCACGGCACGACCCTGATCCGGTCGCGCGGCACCCCCATCGCGACGAGTTCCCCCACCTCGTCGGAGCAGGTCGCGATGACCGCGACCGCCCGGCGGCCGATGTCGCGCTCGATCGCGATCCGGCCCGGCGGGCTGGTGTCGGCCTCGCCCTGCCAGCGCCGCTTCACGGTGCCGAGCGCGTGGTAGGTCTGCACGACCGGGATGTGAAGAGGCTCCGCCGCCGTCAGCGTGGCCAGCCCGCTCATCCAGAAGTGCGCGTGCGCCACGTCGGGCGGCTCGGCCTTCCAGGTGCGGGCCAGGTGCGCCCCGAACTCGGGCATGTGCGGCAGCAGTTCGTCCTTGGGCAGCGGCTCCGCGGGCCCGGCCGGCACGTGCTCGACGGTGACGCCGGGCGCCATGGGCACGACGTCCGGCTGGTCGGGGGAGGTCCGCCGCGTGTGCACGACGACCTCGTTGCCCCGTTCCGCCAGGGCCAGGGCCAGCGCCGCGACGTGCACGTTCTGCCCGCCGGCGTCCACACCGCCGAGGGTCGCCAGCGGGCTGGCGTGCTCCGACACCAGGGCGATCCTCATGGCACCACCTCCTTCACGGCCTCGTCGACCGCGGCGAGGCGGCGCACCGCGTCGACCACCTGCGCCCCGCCGACCGAGGTCAGGCACGGATGGCCGGGCACGGGGCAGATTCGCGCTCTGCTCCCCCGGCAGGGGGCGTTCTGATCGCCGAGCACCACCGTGGGCACGCCGTACGGCGCCCAGCGGGCGGCGGGCACGACCGGCGCGAACAGGCTGACCACCGGCGTGCCGACGGCCGCCGCGAGGTGGGCGGGGCCGGTGTTGGCGGCGACCACCGCCGACGCCCCGGCCAGCACGGCGGCCAGCTCGGGGAACGTGGTCGCCCCGCCCAGATCGAGCGCGAAACCGGAGCCGAGCGCGGGGCCGGAGACGATCGCGGTCAGCGCCCGCTCGCCCGGGCTGCCGGTGACGACGACCCGCTCGCCCGCGGCCAGCAGCGCCTCGACCGCCTCCGCCCAGCGCTCGGCGGGCCAGGCCCTCGCCGGCGCGGTCGTGCCGGGATGCACCACCACGTAGCCGGGCGGGCCCGTGAGGTGCTCCACGTCCGGCAGCGGACCGCGCACGGCGAGCCGCCCGTCGTCGCCCGGCGGGAGGTCGAAGCCGGCGGCGCGGGCGAGGCCGAGCATCCGCTCCGGCTCGGGGACGTCCACGCTCTCGTCCACGACGTGACGCACGTCGAGCAGGGAGCCGGGGTAGTCCTCGCTGATCGCGGCGATCCGCGGCACGCCTGCCAGCCGCAGCAGCAGGGCCGTCGGCAGCGCCGACTGGTGGAAGGACGTGAAGACGACGGCCACGTCCGGGCCGACGGCGCGGACCTGCTCCACCAGGCGGGCCGCGTGCTCGGAGGTCATCGGCATCCGGTCGGGGTCGATCCACGGGGCGCGCCACTCCAGGACGCGGTCGACGCCGGGCAGGAGTTCGGCCGCGGCCCTGCCGTACGGGCCGGCGAGCATCACGACCTCCCGCGCCCCGGCGGCGACGGCGCGCACGGCGGGCCCCGCGAGCAGCACGTCGCCCGCGTTGTCGGGCCGCACCACCAGAGCGGTCCCGATCACGAGCGCCTCCCCGTCTTGCCCGTCCGCACCTTCACCTCGCCCCTGATCCGGTGCGCGCAGGCCACCGGAGGGATGACCACGCTGGTCACCGCCATGCGCGCGATCTCCTCCGGCGTACGCGGGCCGGGGGCGATGCGCGCCCAGGCGAACTCGGCGGTGAGGCCGAGCCAGGCCAGTCCCGCGGCGGCGGCCAGTCGCCTCCGGCGCCCCCCGGTCGCGGCGAGCGTGAGCGCGAGCAGGCCCATGCCGGTGGTGAGGGCGTGCCGCCTGAGCCTGCCCGGATGGCCGCCGATGGCCGCCCGCCAGTCGCGGCCGTGCACGTGGCGCATGAGCGCGTCGGACGCGTTGCCGCGCTGGAAGCGCACGCTGGACCAGAAGCCGTCGTCGCGCACCGGGTGGCGGGTCAGGCGTTCGCCCTTCACCAGGGCGAACCCGGCCTGCTCGACCCGCAGCGCGATGTCGGCGTCCTCCCGGTAGGCCCCGGGGAAGCGCTCGTCGAACCCGCCGGCCGCCTCCAGGGCCGTCTTGCGGTAGGCCATGTCGGCGGTGATCCAGTCGGCGTCGGCCAGCCCTGCGGTGTTGCGCTCGGCGTCGGTCGGGCGGCGGCCCGCCGGCAGCGGCACCTCCAGCCGTCCCTGGCTCCCGCCGACGTCCTCGGGCAGGCGGGCGAGGTCCTCCGTCAGCGCGCGGACCCAGCCAGGGCCCGGCACCACGTCGTCGTCGAGGAACACCACCCACGGCGTCGTCGCGACCCGCCATCCGGCGTTGCGCGCGGCGGCCGGGCCACGCCCGCCCGACCTGAGCACGCGTACGTGGTCGGGCACCGGCAACGGCTCCAGGCTCTCCCCCGGCCGGTCGTCCACCACGAGAATCTCGGGACCGGAACCGACCGCGGCGAGGGTGGCGGCCAGGCTCGGCCGCCCGATCGTCGGGATGACGACCGTGACCGCCGGCCCCGTTCCTTGGTGCGGCTCCCCGGTGGGAGCCGGGTTCGTCTCCCGGGTCATCTCAGTCGTCATCCGGCGAACACCGCCCCCCTGCGCACGACGTACGGACCGAGGACGAGCACGTCCACCGGGGCCGAGCCGAAGCACTCCAGCGCGTCGCGCGGGTCGTCCACCATCGGGCGGCCGGCCGTGTTGAGGCTCGTGTTGACCACCACCGGCAGCCCGGTGCGCGCCTCGAACTCCTCGAGCAGCCGGGCCAGCAACGGGTCGCGGCCGCGCTCGACGGTCTGGATCCGGGCCGTGCCGTCGACGTGCACCACCGCGGGGATGCGGTCGCGCCACTCCGGCCGCACGTCGTGGACGAACAGCATGTACGGGCTCGACATCGGGCCCCTGCCGAAGATCATGGGGGCGCGTTCCGCCAGCACCATCGGGGCGATGGGACGGAACTGCTCGCGGCCCTTCACGTCGTTGAGCCGCTCGGTGTTGCGGGGGTTGCCGGGGTGGGCGAGCAGCGAGCGGCGGCCGAGCGCGCGCGGGCCGTACTCGGCGCGTCCCTGGAACCAGGCGATCACGCGGTCGGCCGCGAGCTCGGCGGCGACGGTCGCGGCGAGGTCGGCGGGGCGCTCGTACGGCACCCGCGCCACGTCGAGCCAGGCACCCAGCTCCTCGTCGCTCCAGCCGCGCCCGAGGGCGGCGCCGGGCATCGGCGTCACGGGGTCGCCGTTGGCCTGCGCGAGGTGCAGCGCTCCCCCGAGCGCGGTGCCCGAGTCGCCCGCCGCGGGCTGCACCCACACCTCCTCGAACGGGCCCTCGGCGAACAGACGGGTGTTCGCCACGCAGTTGAGCGCCACTCCTCCGGCCATCGTGAGATAGCGGGCGCCGGTGCGCTCGTGCAGCCACGTGGCGAGATCGAGCAGCACCTCCTCCAGGCGGGCCTGCACGCTCGCGGCGAGGTCGGCGTGGTCGGCCGTCCACTTCTCGCCCTTGCCGAGCGCCTTGGCGTAGACGCTCCAGTCGATCGGCTCGACCCGGAAGCCGCCGTCGCCCGTGGCGTAGACGAGCTCGCGCATCTCGCGCAGGAAGCGCGGCTCGCCGTAGGAGGCGAGGGCCATCACCTTGTACTCGTCGCTCGACCGCAGGAAGCCGAGGTGCTGGGTGAGGTCCTCGTACATCAGCCCGAGGGAGTGCGGCAGCGCCTGGCTCGCCAGGACGGTCAGCTCGCCGTCCCGGTAGTGCCCGGCAAGGTGCGAGACGGCCTCGCCGCGGCCGTCGCAGACCAGCACCGCCGACTCTCGGTAGGGCGCGGCAAGCCCGGCGGACGCGGCGTGCGCGATGTGGTGGGGGACGAAACGCACCTGGGCGGCGTCGAGCCCGGGCAGCGCGGTGGCCAGGAAGTTGGGGGCGCGGTGCGCGTAGGTGGTGCGCAGGTCCTCCCAGCGCTCGTCCTGCCCCGGCCCTCCGGGCACCACGAGCTGGGGGTCGTAGGAGTAGGCGACGCCGTCGAGGTCCTCGGGCCGCAGCCCTGCCTGTTCGAGGCACCACGCGGCGGCCAGTTCGGGCAGTTCCCAGGCGGCGAACGGCACCGGGCGCTTGCCGTGCTTGCGACGGCTGAAGCGCTCTTCCTCTGCTGCGGCGATCACCTCACCATCCACGACCAGCGCAGCGGCTGGATCATGAAAAATCGCGTTTATCCCCAAGAACCGCATCGGTTTCCCTCCGTGGCACAGTGGAGGTCTGGTTACCGAGAGAAGCGCTTCTAAACACTCCTTTGTAGAGAAGTCGACGTGAGTGGGGGATGCACTCAATAACTGCTACTCTGCGTAACTGTCGGCCGGTGTTTGCCGATCTGTCCCCCGGGTAGCCCGGCGGGCGATTCGTGCAGGAGGTCGCTCGTGCCACTGTCCGCCCGCCCACCCGCCGCGGTGCTTTTCGACCGTGACGGAACGCTCATTCACGACGTTCCTTATAACAGTGATCCCGAGCGGGTGGAGCCCGTCGCCGGGGCCCGGAAGGCGCTCGACCGGCTGCGCGCGGAGGGCATCCCGGTCGGGATCGTGACCAACCAGTCCGGGGTCGCCAGGGGCCTGATCGCCCCGGAGGCCCTGCGCGCCGTGAACGACCGGGTGGACGCCCTGCTCGGCCCGTTCGACGTGTGGGAGATATGCCCGCACGACGACGGCGACCACTGCGGCTGCCGCAAGCCCGCGCCCGGCCTCGTGCTGCGCGCGGCCCGGCGGCTCGGCGTCCGTCCGGAGGACTGCGTGGTGATCGGCGACATCGGCAGGGACGTGGAGGCGGCCCGCGCCGCCGGCGCACGGGGAATCCTCGTGCCGACACCGGTGACGCTGCCGGAGGAGGTGGAGGCCGCCCCCGAGGTGGCGCCCGACCTCGCCGCGGCGCTCGATCTGGTGCTCGGGGAATTCCGCTCAGAGCTGAGGATGAAGAGGGCATGACCAGGGCAGGTGGGTGAAGCGCCCGACGGGGGAGGCACGGTGTTCCAAGGTCCACGAGACGACGGACGGGGAGCGATGCGATGAAGATCATGGTCTGGCATGTCCACGGGTCGTGGACCACCTCCTTCGTGCACGGGGGACACGACTATCTGGTGCCGCTCACCCCCGACCGGGGTCCCGACGGGCGGGGCCGGGCCGACACCTATCCCTGGCCCGACAGCGCGCGGGAGGTCCCGTACGACCGGCTGGCCGGCGAGGACGTCGACGTGGTCGTCTACCAGAGGCCGCACGAGATCGACCTGGCCCGCGAGTGGCTGGGGCGCGACGTGCCGGGCGTCTACGTCGAGCACAACACGCCCGCGGGGGACGTGCCCAAGACCCGTCATCCGCTGGCCGACCGCGGCGACATCCCGATCGTCCACGTCACCCACTTCAACGACCTGTTCTGGGACTCCGGCCACGCCCCCACCCACGTGATCGAGCACGGCGTCGTCGACCCGGGCTACCTCTACACCGGCGAGCTGGCCCGCGCCGGCGTGGTCGTCAACGAGCCGATCAGGCGCTGGCGGGTGGCGGGCACCGACCTGCTGCCCACGTTCGCCGCCACGGCCCCGCTCGACGTGTTCGGCATGAAGGTGACGAACCTCCCGTCCAAGCTCGGCCTGGACCGGGAGATGGAGGTGTTCGAGGACCTGCCGCAGGCCGCCATGCACGCCGAGCTGGCCCGGCGCCGGGTCTACCTGCACCCCTACCGCTGGACCTCGCTCGGCCTGTCGCTGATCGAGGCCATGATGGTCGGCATGCCGGTCGTCGCGCTCGCCACCACCGAGGCCGTGGAGGCGGTGCCGCCGGAGGCCGGGGTCGTCTCGACCAAGCTGCCCACGCTGCTGCGGGCGCTCGACCGGTTCGCCAACGAGCCCGAGCTCGCCGTACAGGCGGGCAAGGCGGCCCGCTCCGCCGCACTGGCCCGCTACAACCTCGACCGCTTCCTCGCCGACTGGGACAAGCTGCTCGCCTCGATCGTCGCGCGGTGACCTGTTCCGCCTGAGCCACGCGACGACCAGGCCCGGTCGCCCCGGTGGCTCTCGCCTGCGGGGCCCCGATGGAATCGGGAGCCCGGCGCTCGCGCTTTCTGGGATCAGATTCCTTCAGCTTCCAAGAACGTGATGCGCTCCTCGAAGAGCGCCAACAGCGATCTTCTGTGTCAGTGACCTACATTCTGCTCGACCAGCAGGGTGAGGTGGCTGTACTGCGAGTGGATCGCTTCCCTGTCTGTGGCACCCATCGCAACCGTCACTTGAATGCGGCCACGTGAGCCGGTCCCGGAGCCGGAGGCGCCCGTCATCCCCGGGCACGCCTGATCGCGCTGCGTCCGCGCTGGTCGAGTCGGAGCCTTGATTGTTTACCGAGAACGGAGCACCGCGAGGGCAGCTGATCCGGTCCGGGTGGGAAGAGGCTCCTCATGATGCGCAACCTGGTGAACGGCGCCGTCGGCGGCGCGCTCGCGACGGCCGTGTACAGCGCGATGCTGATGGCGGCGGACAGGGCCGGCCTGCTGGAGGAGCCGCCCCCGAGGCGGTTCGTACGGATGACCCTTCCCGGGCGCGACAAGCCCAAGAAGGGCGAGAACGTGCTGGGAACGATCGCGCACTTCGCGTTCGGCTCCTCCTGTGGTTCGGTGCTGGGCCTGCTGTCGGCCGGGCAGCGGGTGCCCGTCCCGATCGGCACGGCGTACGGGTTGCTGGTGTGGTACTTCGGCTACCAGGGCCTGGCGCCGAGCATCGGCGCGTACCCGCCCGTCCCGAAGGACCGTGCGGGACGCCAGGCCGCGCTGCTGGCGGGACACCTGCTGTGGGGCACCGCGCTCGCCCTCGCGCTCAACCGGCTGCGGACCGAGAAGGCGCCCCTGACCACCGAACTGGCGCCCCGCGTGCGCGAGCAGGTCCGGCGCGTCATGCCCACGCCCGAACCCGTATCGGCTCAGGCGGGCGTCCGGCGGTAGGGCGCGGATCATGTCCCACATCCTCGGGGGAAGAATGTGGTCTTGCCCTGTGCTGTCGATCTGGGGGCAGCGCTGACGAACCGAGGAGGAGCCAGATGAGCAAGCTCGACGAAAACGCAGTAGCCCTGCTGAAGGAACCGGTCCACGCCTGGGTGACGACCATCCGGCCGGACGGATCGCTGCACAACACCGTGGTGTGGGTCGACGTCGACGGAGACGAAGTGGTCTTCAACACCGCCGTGGGGCGGGCGAAGGAGCGGCACCTGCGCGACAACCCCCGGGTGTCGGTCAGCGTGCTCGACCCGCAGAACGCCTTCCGCTTCGTCAGCGTCTCGGGCACCGCCGAGCTGGAGCTCGACGGCGCGGACGCGGTCATCGACGGCCTGGCGAAGAAGTACCTCGGGGTGGACACCTACCCCTACCGGCAGCCGGGAGAGCAGCGCATCACGGTACGCGTCGTTCCCGAGAAGGTCATCTCCAGCGCCGGCCGCTGACGGGGCGTTCGCCGGGCGAGCACGCGGAGCCGCCCGGCACGCCTTCCCCGCACGCCCTCACCGGTTCCGGGCCCGGCGCTTCGACGTCTGCACCGGCTTCTACACCAGCTTCCGCACAAGGGCGATGCGAGTTTTCAGGCCCGCCGACTGACCGCAAGAGCCCGCGCCGACGGGCCGGCGGGGATCCCGCCGACTCGGCGCGGGCTCTCGGTTTCCGTTGCCTCGGGCACGACCACGTCATCGCCACGAAGTGCGCGTGCCGCAGGGGGTGGGGACGTCGTCGAGGTCCCGCGCTCTCACCACCCGCGGATCCTGACGAGCCGGAAGCAGGACTAACAGACGATCTTGCCGTCGAACGAGTACTTGTAATACTTCTGCTTGGTGATTTCGGTGAATCCGCTGAAGGGACGGTTGCACTCGACGGGGACGTCTCTGGCTTCCGCGAGGAGATCGTCCCCTGAGACGTCGTCCTCCCATACCTGGATCGTTACTCTGTCGCCCAGCGGAAACTTGAGGGGATTCGCGGACGGAATCGCGACCTGCTGGCCCTCGTCGGATTCGTTGACGTCGATAGTGCCCTTGGTCGGGGCGAGGCGCTGAGTGAATCCGTTGTGCACGACGCTGATGAAAACTTCGTCGCCGTTGCTCCAGGTTCCCTCCTCGTCCACGTCCCATACGTACAGGGTAAGGCCGATTCCGGCTTCGGCCGCGGCGGCGTTCGCCGGGGTCGCGCCGGCGAGTGCCAGCGACCCGAGAAGGCCTGCCAGCGAAAGAAGAAAGCCGGACTTGGAACGCACGAGCATGGTTTCCCCTTTTCTCGTCCGATCGGTCACGGCCGAGATTTCCGCATCCTCCTTGGAGGAGACTTGCAGTCGGCTTGGAGCCGCCGAAACTGATTTCCAGAATTTCGCGTCCCGGAATCAGGAATCGCCTGCCGGACGACCGGCGATGAGCGCGGGCCGGAGAGCGGCCGCGCCGCGACGTCGTGTCCGTGCGGTGCTCAGAGCTCCTCTTCGCTCATGTCCGCGAGCGTGAGCAGTCCTTCGAAGCAGCCCTCTCGTGGCGCGCCCGGCGCGAGCGCGGCCATTCCCCTGGTCGTCCCCTGACCCAAGGTCGCGGCGGTCATCGCCGCCTGTCTCGTCCTCGCGGCCGGCGCGAGCACGATTTTCACAGGGAAAACATCCTTCACTTCCGTAAGGACGTCGTCCAGGCCGCCTACCAGCGCGAATGCTTGATCAGGCAAAGGAATCGTCGATCCTTCCCCCTGTTTTCGCAAGGGTTGCGATCCGGGACGTTCAGGCGGCCCGGTTTCCGGATAGCTCTTATTAACATTTTTTTCCTGAGCATTGCATTACGGACACGAACGGAGGGGTCATGGCGGGCTGGCACATGCCTTCCCTTTTACGCCCGCGCTCGATCCAGGCGCGGACCGCCCTGATGAGCGCGGTCCTCTCCCTCCTCGTCCTCACGGTGATCGGGTTCGGGCTGGACATCGCCGTACGCAACCGGATCCACAGCCATCTCTTCATGGACACCCAGCGGGTGGCCACCGACTGGATCGCCTCGATGGGCCCCAACGGCATCCCCGAGCCGCCGGCCGCGCACGAGGACCTGGTGCAGCTCGTCGACTCCCGCAACCGGGTGATCACGGCCAGCCGGTCGGCGAGCGGCCGGGCCCCGCTGACCTCCCCCTTCCCCACAGGCCAGGACCGCCTGCAGTACCGCATCGAGTGCCCGGACCAGGGCCGGTGCGTCGTGCTCACCGCCGTACGGGTCCTGCCGGTGCAGTCCCGGCTGTTCTGGGACGGCGAGCCGCACGCCGTGTACGCGGGGAGGACCGAGCCCGCCCTCCTGGCCACGCGGCGGCTGGAACTGTTCATCGCGATCGGAGTGCTGCTGATGACCGCCGGATGGACCTGGGCGAGCTGGCGCGCCGCGGGCCGCACGCTGCGCCCGGTCAGGGAGATTCGCGAGAGGGTGACCGAGATCAGCGTGCGCGACCTGAGCCTGCGCGTCCCCCAGCCGCCCGGGCGCGACGAGATCGCCGAGCTCGCGCGGGCCTCCAACAACTTCCTCGAACGCCTCGACTCCTCGGTGCGCCAGCAGCGGCACTTCGCCTCGATGGTCTCCCACGAGCTGCGGACCCCGCTCGCCGGGCTGCGCACGCAGCTGGAGGAGGCCCTGCTCTACCGCGAGGAGACCGATCCGTACGAGACGATCCGTACGGCGGTGCGCACCACCGAGCGGTGCCAGGCGATCATCGACGAGATGCTGACGGTCGCCCGCGTCCGAACGGCCGCGACGGCCGAACCCGAGCCGGTCGACCTCGGGGCGCTCGTGCGGGAGGAGGCCGCCGCCCGCACGGACGGCGTGCCCGTGCGCGTCGAGGTCGAGGACGAGGTGACCGTCCTCGGCAACCGGGTCCAGCTGTGCGGCGTGCTGACCAACCTGCTGGTCAACGCCCAGCGCCACGCGTACAGCAGGGTCGACGTCACGGTCGGGCGGGCCGGGGACGAGGCGGTCGTCACCGTGCTCGACGACGGCGACGGCATCGCCCCGGAGGACCGCGAGCGGGTCTTCGAGCCGTTCGTCCGCCTGAAGGACGGGCGCCGCCGCGATCCCAAGGGCACCGGGCTGGGCCTCGCCCTGTGCCGCGTCACGGCGGACGCGCACCACGGGACGCTGCGGGTCGAGGACTCACCGCGCGGCGCCCGCTTCGTCCTGCGCCTGCCGCTGCCCGCGGGCGTCTCACCCGTGGGCAGCGCGCCGCAGCTCAGCCGGTGACGCTCGGCCGGCCGTTCTCGATGTGGCCCATCAGACGGCGGTTGAAGGACGGGTCGTCCGCGCAGGAGATCTCGATGTCGTACCAGCCCCTGGCCCGCCGGGCGGGCCAGGGCAGGTGCCGCCGCGCGCCGGGCCGCAGCACGACCTCCGTCTCCTTGTCGTCGTAGGCCAGCGCGCGGACGTGCAGGCGCACCTCCCGGCGGCCGTTGTTGGCGATCTCGATGTCCAGCCGCAGCGCCTCACCGTGGACGGTGCTGGACACCTCGACCCCGGCCGCGCCGCCGGTGAGTGACCCGCCGAACTCCCGGCGGAAGCCGTTCGGACCGGTGAGCACCAGGTCGTAGTGGTCGCCCGGCACCGGGACGAGCCTGGTGGCCGAGCCACGCACGTCCAGGTGGAGCGGCGCGGGCAGCTCCCCGGCGTAGGGGTAGAGCGCCAGGTGCACACTCTGTGCGCCGTCGTTGGCGACCGCCAGCCGCAGCGTGTCGCCCCTGAGCGCGACCGAGGCGTCCGGCTGGTACGGCAGGGGCCGCGCCGGGCGCACACCCTCCTCCTGGACGGGCATGCGCTGGTCGGCCGGCGGGGAGGGCCGCCAACGGCCGGTGAACGTTGGCACCGGACCGGGGTGCGCGGGGGTGGGCCGGGGGCCGGCCGAGGTGAAGTCGAAGGCCGAGGTGAGGTCGCCGGAGACGGTGCGCCGCCATGCGGAGATGTCGGGGAAGCGCACCCCCAGCCAGGTCTCCAGGAAGCGGACCGTGGAGGAGTGGTCGAAGATCTGCGAGCAGACGTGCCCGCCGATCGTCCACGGCGAGACCACGATCATCGGCACCCGGATGCCGAGGCCGATCGGCTTGCCGTCGTAGAACTCGTCGGCCTGTTCGGCCGGGGGCCGCGGCGGTGGCACGTGGTCGAAGAAGCCGTCGTTCTCGTCATAGGTGATGAACAGCGCCGTGGAGCGCCACACCTCGGGGTTCGACGCGATCGCGTCAAGGATGTCGTAGGTGATCTGCGCGCTCTGGATCGGCGAGGACGCACTGGGGTGTTCGGAGTCGGCCGCCGAAGGGACGAGGTAGCTGACCTCGGGCAGCCGCCCCGCCTCGACGTCGGCGCGGAACTCGGCGGCGAGCGTGTCGGGCCGCAGGCGGCGCAGCGCCCGGTCGTACAGTGAGCGCTCCTTGGGCGTCAGCGCCGCCACGCCCTCCTCCAGTCGCGCCAGCATCTGCTCCCGCTGCGCCTCCGGCGCCCGGAACAGCGCGGAGTAGAAGGAGTCCATGCTCAGGTGGTCTCCGCGCAGCGCCTTGCGCGCGATCCGGCGGAACTCGGCGAAGAACTCGAGGTTGTTGTCCTCGTAGTTGTCCCACTCCTGGTAGACCTTCCAGGAGCGCCCGGCGGCCTCCAGGATCTCCCCGGCGTTCGCCCACGTGTACCCCGCGTGGGAGTCCTCGCTGTAGGCGGAGTTGTCGATCGCCCGCTTCGTCGTCCCCGGCTCGTAGCCGGTGTGCCCGCTCACGTGGTAGTTACGGTTCGGGCTCGTGGACGACAGCACCGAGCAGAAGTAGTTGTCGCAGATCGTGAAGGTGTCGGCCAGCTCGTACTGCAGCGGGATGTCCTCGCGCCGGTAGTACGTCATGGTGGCCGGGCTCTTGGCCGCGATCCAGCCGTTGTGCCAGCCGTCCGCCGCGGCCGCCTGCCCGTCGTTCCAGCCGTGCGCGAGCGCCGAGATCCACTGCAGGTCCCTGCCCACCAGGTCGGCGGCCTCGCGCACCGGAAACGGCAGCACCCGGCCCGCGCCGTCGGGCTGCTCGAACACCGGCCTGCCGTCCGGCAGCCTGACGGCGTTGCGGTCCCCGTAGCCGCGCACGCCCCGCAGGCTGCCGAAGTAGTGGTCGAACGACCGGTTCTCCTGCATGAGGAAGACGACGTGCTTGATCGCGGACAGGCCGCCGCGCGGCACCGGCATGGCCATCGCCCGGTGCACCGAGGCCGGCAGCAGCGACGCGGCGGCGGCGCCGGCGCCTGCGGCGAGGAACCCGCGGCGGGACAGACCCTGGGACATCGTGGTCCTTTCACTTCGGCCGCCCGCTTACGGCGGCCCGGCGAGGTGATCACAGCCCCTCGCGGTGGCAGGACGACGACATCCTCCGGCACTGCCGGTTAAGGGTTGGCGAACCTCCCCGGGGACGCGGGCACCGCGGCCAGGGTCAGCGCGAAGTCGCCGGCGCTGTCGGTGTACCAGCGGCAGACCGCGAACCCGGCCCGGGACAGCTCGTCGAGCACGCCCTCCCTGCGGAACTTGGCGCTGATCTCCGTGCGCGTCTCCTCGCCCTCGGCGAAGGCGACCGTGAGCCCGAGCGCCCGGATCGGGACCTCCATGGGCCGGGTGGCCCGCAGCCGCATCTCGATCCAGTCGTTGTCCTCGTCCCACAGCGCCACGTGCTCGAACGCCTCCGGCTCGAACCCGGCGTCCAGTTCCCGGTTGAGCACGTGCAGCACGTTGCGGTTGAAGGCGGCCGTCACGCCCCCCGGGTCGTCGTACGCCGCGACCAGCCGTCCCCTGTCCTTCACCAGGTCGGTGCCGAGCAGCAGGGTGTCGCCCGGCCGCAGCGTGGCCCGCAGTTCCTTGAGGAACACCTCCCGCGCGGCGGGCGGGAGGTTGCCGATCGTGCCGCCGAGGAAGGCCACCAGCCGCCTGCCGGTCCTCGGCAGCAGCGCCAGGTGCTGCTCGAAGTCGGCGCGCACCGGCCGTACGTCCAGGCCGGGATAGCGTACGGCGAGCCGCTCCGCCGCGGCCTCCAGCGTGACGTCGTCCACGTCCACCGGCGTGTAGGCCCGCAGCGTGCCCGCGTTGGCCAGCGCGTCGAGCAGCAGCACGGTCTTCTCGCTGGTGCCCGAGCCCAGCTCGACGAGCGTGTCGGCGCGGCTGAGCGCCGCGACGTCGATGGCGCGGCGGCGCAGGATCTCCAGCTCGCGCCGGGTGGGGTAGTACTCCGGCAACCGGGTGATCCGCGAGAACAGCTCGCTGCCCGCGGCGTCGTAGAACCATTTGGGCGGCAGCCACTTGGGCGACGAGGTGAGCCCGGCGCGTACGTCGTTCTCCAGAGCCTGGCGCAGATAGTCGCCGCCGAGATGATCGGTAACCATGGTCGCCTCTCAATCGATGGGTGTCACCGAAACGCCGTCGGGAGACGCGAGCAGCAGGCTGCGGTCGGGCACGGCCCGCCAGCCCGGCCGGTCGTCAAGCGGCTCGCTCGCGACGAGCACCCCCTCCTCCAGGTGCGTGAACAACGTGTCGCCCCACGCGACGGCGGCCAGGTGGGAACCTCCCGTGACGAGCAGGTTGAGCCGCGCCTCCGGGTCGCCCTCCGCGGCCGCGCGGACGACGGCGGGCAGGACGTCGGCGAGCGGCAGGCCGTCCCGCAACCGGGTGAACACGGCCGCGGCGAGCCACGCCGAGTCACACACGCTCTCCGCGTCGGCCGCGAGGGGCCGGACGGCCTCGCGCCTGACCCGCCCGTTGTGGCTGAGCAGCCAGGGCCCGTCGGCGAACGGCGCGGTGGCCGTCTCCTCGATCGGCATCCCGACCGTGGCCGACCGCACCGCCGCGATCAGGCAGGACGAGCGGGCCGCCGCGGCGAGGCCGGGCATGTTGGCGTCCGCCCAGATGGGCACCGTACGGCGGTAGCGCACGGGCCGGGACCCGTCGTACCAGCCGAAGCCGAACCCGTCGGCGTTCACCGTGCCGTACTTCTGCAGGCGCGGGGCGTACGACTGGCGCAGCAGGCCGTGTTCAGGGTCGCTGATGAGCGTGGTCAGGGACCTCGTCGGGCCCAGCCACGCCGCGTGGCGGCACATCCCCTCACTCCTCCGAGCGGGCGCAGCGGAACCCGGCGAAGATCTGCCGCCGGATCGGGTAGTCCCAGTTGCGGAAGGTCGTGCGGACGGCGCAGGGATGGGTGGCCCACGAACCGCCGCGCAGCACCCGGTAGGTCTCCCCGAAGAAGACCTTGCTGTACTCCTCGTAGGGGAAGCACCGGTAGCCGGGATAGGGCTGGAACCAGGAGTCGGTCCACTCCCACACGTCCCCGATGAGCTGCTCGACCCCGTAGGGACTGGCGCCGTCCGGGTACGCCCCGGCGGGCGCGGGCCGGGCCGCGCGGTGGCCGAGGTTGGCCCAGCGCGCGAGGTGGCCGGGATCGGCCTCGCCCCAGGGGTACGTGCGGCCTCCGCACGCCTTCTCCCACTCGGCCTCGGTCGGCAGGCGTTTGCCCGCCCACCGGGCGTACGCGTCGGCCTCGTACCAGGAGACGTGCTGCACCGGCTCGTCCGGCGGCACGGGCTCCTCCCGGCCGAAGCGGATCCGCCACCAGGTGTCGCCGTCGCGCGTCCAGAACAGCGGGGCCTCCACGCCGTTGCGCTCGACCCACTCCCAGCCCTGCGGCAGCCACCAGCGCGGGTCGCGGTAGCCGCCGTCCTCGACGAACTCCAGGTAGGCCCCGTTGGTGACGGGATGGCGGTCGATCCAGTAGCCCGGCAGGTACATCCGGTGGGCGGGCCGCTCGTTGTCGTACGCCCAGGCCACGGTGTCGGTGCCCATCGTGAAGACCCCGGCGGGGATGTGCACCTCGGGCTCGGCGGCGGGCCTGCCCGGCGGCAGCTCCCCGTCGCGGACCAGGCCGGGCCGCCGGGAGAGCTGGAGCGTGGCGAGCATGGTCTCGTCGTGCTGGTGCTCGTGCTGCAGCACCAGCCCGAAGACGTAGCCGCCCGCCCGCAGCGGATCGGGGTCGGTCAGGTCCACCCGGTCGAGGACGTCGAGCACCCGGCCGCGCACGCCGGAGATGTACTTCCTCGCCTCGGCGGGGCCGAGCAGCGGGAGCGACGGCCGGTCCTTGCGCGGATACTTGAACGCGTCGTAGAGGTGGTCGATCTCCGGGCGCAGCGGTTCGATGCCGCCCACCTCGCGCAGGACCCACAGCTCCTCGTAGTTGCCGACGTGCGCCAGGTCCCAGACCAGCGGCGACATCAGGGGCGAGTGCTGGCGCACGAGCATGTCGTCGTCCGCGTCGGTGTAGGTGAGCGACCGCTCGCGTACGGCGGCGAGCTCGGCCGCGATCCGCTCCTTCAGGCCGGTCGGGCCGGCGTTGCCCAGGACGGCGTCGAGATCGGTCACGCGAACATCTCCTCCATCTGGTCGGCGGCCGGCGATCGGCCGGATTCGATGTGCCGAGAGGCGAACGCGCGGACCCGGGCGACCAGCGAGGGCTCGGCCCCGAGGCGGGGCAGGGCCTCGGCGGCGGCGGCGAAGCAGGCCGAGGCGGAGCGGCGCAGATCGGGGTCGGCGAGACCGAGGCGGGCGGCGTCCGCCCACCGGTGGGCGACCGGCCGGGCCGCCTCCATGGCGGCCTCGGCGGCCCGATCGTCGGTGACGAGCGCGTGGACGACGGCCACGCACACGGGCCACTCGGTGGCCCCCTGCGCGTCGAGGTAGCGCACCTCCAGCCAGCCCCGTGGCCGTACGGGCGGGAAGAGCGTGGTGGCGTGGTAGGCGAGGTCGGCCTCGCCGGGGGGCCGCCCGGCCACGCGGGCGAAGTCACGGAACGCCGAGCCGTCGAGGACCGGCAGGAGGCCGCCGTCCCCCCGGACCAGCATGAGACGGGCGTCGAGGAGGTAGCGCGCCCAGTCGTCCACCGGGTCGCCGTTCCGTGCGACCGGCGCCGTCCTGCTCGGGTCGAGCCTGCTCCACACGGCCTGGCGGCCGGAGACCCACCCTCCGGCGGGCGAGTTGGCGAAGGCCGCGACCAGCACGGGGCCGAGCACGTGGGACCGTTCCCAGCGGATTCGCGGGTCCTCGCCGAAGTCCAGGTTGACCTGGACCGACGCCGTCGAGCACATCATCGTCAGGCCGTCCGGCCAGTCCAGGAACGCGGCCATCGCCTCATACCTGGGCTCTCGTAACTGCCGCAGGGGCGGGCGAAGGGCGTCCAGGCCGCGGCCGCCCAGCCGCAGCCCGGCCCGGGCGAGCGCGCGCCGTACGGCGTCGACGTCGGCGGTGAGCTTCGCGATCGCGGCGGGCAGGACGTCCGGCGGGGCGGACAGTTCGAGCTGCCCGCCCGGCTCGAACGTCACCCGGCTGCCACCCGGGAGCGCGGGGAGCGCGCCCGCGATCCGGGCGATGGGGACGGGAAGCGCGGGGTTGTCCGCGTCGAAGACCAGAAACTCCAGCTCGACGCCCAACCGGTCGGAGGTGACCCCGCGGAAGCAGTCCCGGGCGTACCTCTGCACGTCGGTCATTCGCCCCCCATCGGGCCGATGTTTACGCGACTCGGTCGTGCCGAGTCAGCTTTCCCCGTAATCCCCCCCTTCAACCTGAAACCCATTGAAACAGTGCGTTAACGCAGGTCACGCGGCAGCGGAGGTCGCCCACTCCTCATCGCGCATACGGATCATCGAGACGCCGACGATTCCGAAGACGACCAGCAGGATGACCGGGCCGCCGAGGCCCAGCACGAGGTTCCACGCGCTCGCGCCGAACAGCCAGACGATGATGCCGACGAGCACGCCGGCCGGGAACCACCACCCGGCCCGGCCTCCCCAGGCGTACGCGACGGCCACGAGCACGAGGCCGAGGAACGACCCGATCATGCCGGGCATCTGCCAGCCGATGATCATCGCGGGCTGAGCCCCGTCCTGCATGAGCTTCTCCGCCTGGTCCACCGGCAGCATCTGGAACGCCACGACGTCGAAGAAGTCCGAGATCATCAGCGCCGAGAAGTTGATGAGGCCGAGGACCGTGATCACGCCCGCGATGTTGGCCAGCACCACGCCCTTCTTGCGTACGAGGTGGACGAGGCCGATCACGCCGGGCACCCACAGAACCCACGCGTAGTGGAGGAGCGTCGCGCTGACGCCCACGGCGACCGGATTGTGCGCGTACGCGAGGGGGTCGTCGACCCCGGGTTCGGACGGGTCGACGGCCATGCCGAGGAGCAGGCAGAGCGGGGCGAGGATGAGGCTCGTGCCCGCCGCGACGCGGCGGAAGGTGTTCGCGTTGGTAAGCATGCGGAGGACCGTACGAAGCGGTCCCGCACCCCGTCGTCAAAGCACACTTTGACCACCTGTCCGCCTACAGGCGGATTTGTGGAAGGGCGCATTCGGGACGACCGTCACTCTTCTGCACCATTACTCTCTCCCCCATGCCCCACCGCCGTCCCCCCACTCTCGTCGACTGGCTCGTCGCGGTGGTCGTGGGCCTGTTCGCGATCGCCGAGGAGGTCGGCGGGCGCTCGATGGGCCCCTCGCGTGACGCTCTCCCCCTGTGGATCGCCGCCGGGGTCGCCGCCGCCGTCGCGGTGCTGTTCCGGCGCCGCGCTCCGTTCGCGATCCTTTTCGTCTACTCCGCCGTCAACGTCCTGCTGTTCGTCGTGGCTCCTCAGATGGCGGCGGCCTGGCAGTTCTACACCGAGCTCGTGCTGCTGTTCACCCTGCTGTCGGAGGTACGGCCGCGCAGCGTGAAGGCCGTCGCCGGCCTGGTCGCGAGCGGCGCGTACGTCGTCTCCATGCTGGCGGCCTCCCAGCCTCCGGCGGGGGCGGGCGACATCGCCGTGGCCGTGGTGATGTCCGCGATCGCGGCCGGAGCGGGTCTGGCCGTGCGCCGCCACCGCGTGCTCGCCGTCCAGGCCGCCGAACGCGGCGAGTTGCTGGCCCGCGAGGCCGTGGCGGAGGAACGCGCCCGCATCGCCCGCGAACTGCATGACATCGTCGCCCACAGCGTCAGCGTGATGACCATGCAGACCGGCGGCGTACGGCTCATGCTGCGCGAGGACCAGGAGCGTGAGCGGCAGGTGCTCGCGTCGATCGAGGAGACGGGCCGGGGCGCCGTGGACGAGCTGCGCCGGATGCTCGGCCTGCTGCGCGGGCCGATGGCCGACCCAGGCCCGCAGGCCGGCCTCGACCGGCTGGACGACCTGCTGGACCAGGTCAGGGCCGCGGGGCTCGACGTGACGCTGGAGGTGCGCGGAGACGCCGTGCCGCTACCCGCCGGGCTCGACCTGTCGGCCTACCGCATCGTGCAGGAGGCGCTGACCAACGCGCTCAAGCACGCGGGCCCGACCCGGGCGACGGTCTCCGTGGACTACCGCCCCGGAGAGCTCCACCTGGAGATCGTCGACCTGGGCCCCCGCGAGGGCCGGGCACGGGCGCGGGCACGCGGCGCCGGGCAGGAAGGCGGGCACGGGCTGATCGGCATGCGGGAGCGGGCCTCGCTGTTCCACGGCACGCTGACCGCGGGACCGCTCGCCTCGGGCGGGTTCGGCGTCCGGGCGGTGCTCCCCCTGTGAGCGAGGCGGTGAACGTGATCGGCATCCTGATCGCCGACGACCAGGCGATGGTCCGGGCCGGGCTGCGGCTGGTGATCGGCACCCAGCCGGACCTCGCCGTGCTGGGCGAGGCGTCCGACGGCGAACGCGCCGTCGAGCTGGCCCGGAGCCTGCGGCCCGACGTCGTGCTGCTCGACATCGCCATGCCGCGGCTCGACGGCCTGGAGGCGGCCCGGCGGATCCTGTCCGCGCCCGAGCCGCCGCGCGTGATCGCGCTGACGACATACGACACCGACGAGAACCTCGACCGGGCCCTGCACACCGGGGTCAGCGGCTTCCTGCTGAAGGTCTCGCCACCCGAGCACCTGTTCGCCGCGATCCGCAGCGCCGCCCGTGGGGAGGTGCTGCTCGACCCCGCCGTCACGGGCCGGGTCGTCGACGCCTACCGCCGCGCGCAGCCCGCCGCGCCGCCGCCCGAGACGGGACTCACCGCGCGGGAGGAGCAGGTGCTGCGCCTGGTGGCACGGGGGCTGTCGAACGGCGAGATCGCGGACACGCTGTCGATCACCGAGGCGACGGTGAGCACGCACATGAACCGCCTGCTGGCCAAGCTCGGCCTGCGCGACCGCGCCCAGGCCGTCCGGTACGCCTACGAGTCGGGCCTCGTCCGCCCAGGTGATGCCGCGTCGTGAGCCGGTAGCGTAGGTGCACATGACAGCTATCGACTCCACCAGCTCGGGTGCGTACGGCATCGGCCTCGCCACGATCGCCGCGGACGGCACCGTGCTGGACACCTGGTTCCCCTTCCCGGCGCTGGGCGAGCCCCCGGCCGTGGGCACCGAGCCGATCGCGGGCGAGGATCTCGGCGAGGGCATGGCGGAACTGGTCGGCCCCGACCCCGCCAGGGGCGTCGAGGTCGTGGCCGTGCGCACCGGCATCGCCGACCTGTCGGCCCCGCCGGTCGATGCGCACGACGTGTACCTGCGCCTGCACCTGCTGTCCCACCGTCTGGTCCGGCCGCGCACGGTGAACCTCGACGGGATCTTCGGGCTGCTGGCCAACGTCGTGTGGACCAACCACGGCCCGTGCAAGGTGGAGGGCTTCGAGGAGGTACGGCTGCGCCTGCGGGCCCGTGGTCCGGTGACCGTCTACGGCGTGGACAAGTTCCCCCGCATGGTCGACTACGTGCTGCCCTCCGGGGTGCGGGTCGCCGACGCCGACCGCGTACGGCTCGGCGCCCACCTGGCGAGCGGCACCACGGTCATGCACGAGGGCTTCGTCAACTACAACGCCGGCACGCTCGGCGCCTCCATGGTGGAGGGCCGCATCTCGGCGGGGGTCGTCGTGGGCGACGGATCCGACGTGGGCGGCGGCGCCTCGATCATGGGCACGCTGTCCGGCGGCGGCAAGGAGGTCATCTCGATCGGCGAGCGCTGCCTGCTCGGGGCCAACTCCGGCATCGGCATCTCGCTGGGCGACGACTGCGTGGTGGAGGCCGGGCTGTACGTCACGGCGGGCACCAAGGTCACCCTGCCGGACGGGTCGGTCGTGAAGGCCAGGGAGCTGTCGGGCAAGTCGGGCCTGCTGCTGCGCCGCAACTCGACGACCGGGGCGGTCGAGGCGGTGTCCCGCGACAGCAGGGGCATCGAGCTCAACGCCGCGCTGCACGCCAACGACTGACGCTCCAGCGGGCCCCCTCCCCCACCCTGAGATGACCCTGAGTCTGCCCTGAACTTGGCCTTCGGCCCTGTGATCGGCGGGAGGGCGGCCCGTACGGTGAAGGTATGGGACGCATTCTCCTCATCGCCGCAGCCGTAATCGTCGGGTTCTTCCTTCTCGGCTCCGTCATCGGGCTCATCTTCGGGGCGCTGAAGTGGGTTCTGATCATCGGCGCCATCGCGCTGATCGTGTCGGTCGTGCTCAAGCTCACCCGGAGCAGCCGGTCGAACCACTACACCTGACCCGGCCACGTGGCCGGAAAACAGGGCCGGGAAAAGGGGCGGGCCCCGCCGCAGTGCGACGGGGCCCGCTTTCTTGTGCGCCTGGCACGCCTCGGGTTACGAGAGCGGCGGGTAGGCGTTCTGCATGAGCTGCTGGAACTGCGCGGAGAACCAGTGGCCCGAGACCGGGGCGTTCGGCAGAGCACCGGACATGTTGTTGCCGTTCAGGTTGTTACCGGTGTAGGTCGGGTCGCACATCCGGTCGAAGCCCTTGCCCTCGTCGTTGTTGATGGCGGTGCTGGAGCCGTCGGACTCACCCGGAGGCTTGATCCAGACGTAGGCGTCGAGACCGGCGGCGGGGTTCGCCTTCGGCCGCTCGCCCATGCCGGCACCGGACTGGTTGCACCAGTTGCCGGCGTGGATGCGGCGGTCGACGCGCGACTCGTTGACGAAGGTGTTGACGTCGGTGGAGGTGCTGGCCTTGGTCGGCCGGGCCGCGCCGCCCCAGCCGTTGCGGGAGGTGTCGATCAGCATGCCGATGGTGTTCGGGAAGCCCTTCGCCACCAGGGCGTTGCGGAGACCGACCGCGAAGGACTGCTCGTCCACGTACCAGTTCCAGTCGACCCACTTGGACTGGCGCACCGACTGGCCGTTCACGGTGGTGTTGATGTTGAAGTACGGCTCAACCGTCGCGGAGAAGTTGGCGGTGTTCACGATGAAACCGTCAATGCTCTTCACGCCCGCGGTGGTGCCGGACGCGACCTGGTAGAAGAGGTTCACCATCGGCTGGAAGTTGCTGTCCCAGCCGAGCCAGGCGTGGTGCGCCGCGTCCACGTAGGTGTACACGTTCGAGATCGCGTGCAGCTTGTTCAGCGCGTACTGCACGCCCTGGACGTAGGCGCCCGAGGACTGGGCCTCCTGGCACGCCTGGAACGCGTTCACGTTGGTGATCAGGTTCGGCAGCGAGTCGGGCTCGATGACCGTCACGATGCGGAGGTTCGAGTACTTCGGGTCCGCCATGATTCCGGCGATCACGTCGATGTACTCGCTCTTGTATCGCGCGAGGCCGTTCTGCGCGATCTTCAGCTCGCCGTTGGAGGCGAGCGCCGAGCAGTCGCGGTTCGGCAGGTCGTAGATGACGACCTGGATCGTGAGAGGCGCGCTGCCGTTGGCCGCGTCCTGCTTGACCGCCTCATCGAGGTGGTCACGCAGGCCCATGCTGTTGTTGCCGGCCGAGCCGGAGCTGATCGCGGCGATGCGGTCCAGCCAGACCGCCGTGGAGATGTTGGCCACCCGCGAGCCGCCCGGCTCGGACTTCGCGCTGGCCGACCAGTCCGGGTTCACGTAGCCCGTCGCACCGTCGTACGGGTTGTCCACATGGGTCCCGGGCGGCGGCGGCGAGGTGGACGGAGAGGGCGACGGCGACGGCGAGGCCGACGGAGAGGCGGAGGGGGAGGCCGAGGGAGAAGCGGAGGGAGAGGCCGAGGGGGACGGCGAGGGGGACTTCGACGGCGAGGCCGACGGCGACGGCGACGGCGACTGCGGGGTGCCGTTGCAGGAGACGCCGTTGATCTTGAAGTCGGTCGGCGCCGGGTTGCTGCCGCTCCAGGACCCGTTGAAGCCGATGCTCGTCGAGCCGCCGGTGGACAGGGACTTGTTCCAGTCCAGGGCGGTCGCGGTCACGTTGCTGCCCGACTGGCTCCAGTTGGCCGACCAGCCCTGGCTGACCTTCTGGCTGCTGTTCGGGAAGGTGAACGTGAGCGTCCAGTTGCTGAGCGCGTCGCCCAGGTTCTGAATGGTCAGGTTGGCGGACATGCCGCCCTGCCACTCGCTGGCGGTGTAGTTGACTTTGCACGAGACCGCGGCACTCGCCGATGTGGCGGTGGCGACGGCCGCCGTGGAACCGAGCGCGAGCACGGCCGCCGCGACCAGGCCGCGGCGCACCGTGGAGCTCACGGCTCCCGGTCGGGGGGTGGATCTCATTGGGAAGGTCCTCCTGGCGATGAATACTGCGCTTGGGAGCGCTCCCACGAACCATAGGCACCGCCCCCGGCGCCGTACAGAGACCCGTCAAGGGCGGATGTGCGGCGAAGTCGCGGCCCGGCGTTCACCCCGCGTCCGAGCAGGGATTCCGTCACGCCGTTACGGCTGAAGTCACCTGCGTGTTTCGTGAAAGTTTCACCCTTTCGCAGGCGAAACGCGTGGCCAGGGGCCGGATGTCCCCTCCAGACCGCCCCCGACGCGCGGAAGCCGGAAACCGAGCAAGCCGGCGAGCGACGCGGGAAACACCGCTGTGCCCACCTGCTCACGAGGGGATACGGGCCGACGGGTAGCATCCGTGAGTCACACATATCGCGAATGGGGATCGTCATGACCGTCAAAGTGACCGTCACCGGCGCGGCCGGCCAGATCGGTTACGCGCTGCTCTTCCGCGTCGCCTCGGGCCAGCTCCTCGGGGCAGACACCCCGGTGAAGCTCAGCCTTCTGGAGATCCCGCAGGCCGTCAAGGCGGCCGAGGGCACCGCGATGGAGCTCGACGACTGCGCGTTCCCGCTGCTGCGGGGCATCGAAATCTCCGACGACCCGGCCAAGGCCTTCGACGGCGCCAACGTCGCGCTGCTCGTCGGCGCCCGCCCGCGTACGAAGGGCATGGAGCGCGGCGACCTTCTCGAGGCCAACGGCGGCATCTTCGGCCCGCAGGGCAAGGCCATCAACGACCACGCGGCCGACGACATCCGCGTGCTCGTCGTGGGCAACCCTGCCAACACCAACGCGCTCATCGCGCAGTCCGCGGCTCCCGACGTTCCGGCCGAGCGGTTCACCGCGATGACCCGTCTCGACCACAACCGCGCGCTCTCGCAGCTCGCGGGCAAGCTGAACGTGCCGGTGACCGAGATCAAGAAGATGACGATCTGGGGCAACCACTCCGCCACGCAGTACCCGGACCTCTTCCACGCCGAGGTCGGCGGCAAGATCGCGGCCGAGCAGGTCGAGCAGGAGTGGCTGCGCGACACCTTCATCCCGACCGTCGCCAAGCGCGGCGCCGCCATCATCGAGGCGCGCGGCGCGTCCTCGGCGGCGTCCGCGGCCAACGCGGCGATCGACCACGTGTACGACTGGGTGAACGGCACGCCCGAGGGCGACTGGACCTCGGCCGCCATCCCGTCCGACGGCTCCTACGGTGTGCCGGAGGGCCTCATCTCCTCCTTCCCCGTGGTGTCCAGGAACGGCCGCTGGGAGATCGTCCAGGGCCTGGAGATCGACGCGTTCTCCCGTGAGCGGATCGACGCCTCGGTCAACGAGCTGGTCGAGGAGCGGGACGCCGTACGGGCTCTCGGTCTCATCTGACCGACCGCGCACGGTAAGGGGCGGGCCCGCGTCGGGCCCGCCCCTCGTGTCATCCCGGGTCTCCCGCGCGGTACGGCTCCGCCTGCCTGGGCAGTTGACCGGCATGGACGGCATGTACGACGTGGTGGTGCTCGGCCTGGGACCCGGTGGGGAGGACGTCGCGGGACGGCTCGCGGAGGCCGGCCTCAGCGTCGCCGGCGTGGAGGCCGGCCTGATCGGGGGCGAGTGCGCCTACTGGGGCTGCGTCCCCTCCAAGATGATGGTGCGTGCCGCGGGGCTGCTGGCCGAGGCGCGGCGGGTGCCCGGCATGGCCGGCTCGGTCCGGGTCTCCCCCAAGTGGGCCCCAGTGATCGACCGGATCAGCGGCGAGGCCACCGACGGCTGGAGCGACGACGCCAGGGCGGAGCACTTCGAGAGCGCGGGCGTCCACCTCGTACGCGGCCGCGGCCGGATCACCGGGCCACGGGAGGTGACCGTGGACGGCCGGGTGCTGCGGGCGCGGCGCGGGATCGTCCTCGCGACCGGGACCAGTCCCGCCGTCCCCCCGATCGACGGCCTGGAGGACACGCCGTACTGGACGAACCGGGACGCCGTCGTGGCACGGCACGTGCCCGAGTCGCTGATCGTGCTCGGCGGCGGGGCGATCGGCTGCGAACTCGCCCAGGTGTTCGCCCGGTTCGGCACGCGGGTGACGGTCGTGGAGGCCGCCGACCGCCTGCTGGCGCGGGAGGAGCCCGAGGCGGGCGTGCTGCTGGCCCGGGTGTTCGCCGGCGAGGGCCTCGAGACGCACACCGGCGTCGCGGCCGAGCGGGTGCGGCACGACGAGGGCGGCTTCACCCTCACGCTGGAGGACGGCCGGACCCTCCACGCCGTACGTCTGCTGGTCGCCACCGGGCGCAGGACCGACCTGGCCGCGATCGGCGCCGGCGACGCGGGCCTCGACGAGAGCGCCCGGTTCGTCACCGTGGACGGGCGGATGCGGGCCGCCGACGGCGTGTGGGCGGTGGGCGACGTGACCGGCCGGGGAGCGTATACACACGTCGCCGTCTACCAGGGCAGGATCGCGGCCCGCGACATCCTCGGCGAGGGCGGCCCTCCGGCCGACTACCGGGCGGTGCCCAGGGTCACGTTCACCGACCCCGAGGTGGCCTCGGTCGGCCTGACGGAGCGGGAGGCCCGGGAGGCCGGGCTCGACGTGCGGGTGGGCTTCGCCTCCGTCGAGGAGTCGGCTCGGGGCTGGATCCACGGGGCCGGGCACGAGGGCTTCGTCAAGCTGGTGGAGGACGCGCGGCGCGGCGTGCTGGTCGGCGCCACGAGCGCCGGGCCGGCCGGCGGGGAGGTGCTCGGCGCTCTGGTGGTGGCGGTGCAGAACGAGATCCCCACGACGCGGCTGCGGCACATGATGTACGCCTATCCGACCTTCCACCGGGCCATCGAGGACGCGCTCGAGATGCTCGACGGCCAGGCGTACGCAATCGACTTGTGACGAACCGGAGAGGTCCGGGGCGGGTCCAATGCATGACCTCCCAGAAAGGAGACAGTCATGCGGCACCCCACCCTGCCCATCACATCGGGGCCGATCACGCTGGGGCTGATCGGCCTCGCCCTGTCCACGCTCACGATCTCCGCGGCGGCCACGCCCGCCGCCGCGGCCGCGCACCACTCGACGCACCACACGATTCGGTACGCCTCGGTGGACGCCTGCACGGCCAAGGACGGCGCCACGACGCCGTGCCACACCTGGCGGCTGGACCTGCTCGACGGCAAGCGGGTGGCGCTGAAGGATGCGATGGTGTGGCCGCTGACCGCCAAGGGCAAGCCGAACAAGGAGATGCAGGCCCCGCTCTCGGTGAGCGGCGACGGCGAGTCGGTGGCCTACTTCCGCAAGTCCGACCACCGCCTGGTGGTGCGCGAGTTCCACGGCTCTGCGCACGCCATGGGTCCTGTGCACGTCATGCCGAAGAAGCTTCTCCCCCGCGGCGTCGGCATGGACGACGCCTGGGTGCGGCTCTCCCAGGACGGCGCCCGCCTGATCCTGGGCTACAGCGTGAAGGACGGCAGCAACAGGGCCCGGATCTTCGACGTCCCGGGGGCGCGCGAGACCGGCACGATCTCGGCGTTCGGCACGTTCAGCGGCTTCAGCGGCGACGGCTCAGCCGTCCTCGTGGAGCAGGACACCGACGAGAACACCACCGGGCTGGGCGTCTACGACGCCGAGGGCGACGAGCTTGCCCGCGTCGTCCCGCCCCAGATCGTGGCCGCCAACGTGCCGTGGGCGCTGTCCTCCGACGACCGCACGGTCGCGTTCGTCACCGGGGCCGGCAAGAAGGCGCGGCTGCGCTTCTACGACGCCACCACCGACCAGACGACGGGCTCCGTCGGCTTCTCCCTGCCGTCGGACGCCGCGGTCGAGATGATCGACTGGACCGGAGAGCACGAGGTCACGCTCCACCTCATCCGCTCGGCCAAGGTCGACCACGTGACCATCCTCAGGGTCGACACCCGGACGGGTAAGACCCGGGTGCGTGACTCCTACAAGGTCAGGGCCGGCACCTTCACCTACCAGAGCTGCGGCGGCTGACCTTGCCGTCAAGCTTGCCGCCGACATCGACATGCTCACCAGCGCCGCCACCTCCGAGACAACGGTGAGGCGCTGGGTGAGCCCGGCCGGCACCGTGCCGGGGTCGAGGTGCAGCATCCGGAAGGCGTACGGCAGGACCACGAGGAGCAGCGAGCCGAGCGCGACGGCGCACAGCACGCGCACCAGACGGGAACGGGTGGTCCGGGCGACGAGCAGCCCGGCCAGCGGCAGGCTGACGAAAGCGGCGAAGGCGGCATAGCGGTGAATGCCGCCGGAGAGCGACAGCGACAGCCCCGGCCGATCGGTCGGGAACCCGGCCACCAGCAGCAGGCAGGCGCTCCACACGCCCACCAGCAGCGCCGCGCGCCGGTCCAGCCGCGCCAGCCGTACGGCGAGCACGGCCGAGCCCGCGGCGATCGACGTCAGCGAGACCGGCAGCAGCCATCCGTGCGGCGCGAAGACGTACTCGCTGATCATGGCCGTGAGCGGGTCGAGCCCGGCCACCAGGTGTAACGCGAACATCGCGACGGCGCCGGTCGCCACCAGCACGTATCCCAAGACCATCCCCATGGCTCTTCACTCTGGCCGTGGGGAGGACGGCGGCCCATCGGAGATCCACCCGAGCCGCCCCTGAGGGATCCCTTAGGAGACGTCGGCGGAATCGGCCGGGGCCGTCTCGGGGGTGGAGGCGCGGAACCAGCGGCAGCCGTACCTGCCCATGGGGAAGCGGGCCCGGCCGTCGTCGGAGATCTCGACCGTGCCGTCCACCAGCAGGTCGGTCAGCACCTTGGACGAGTCGAGCCCGTCCAGCCCGATCTCCACCTCGACCTCGGTCTCGGCGAGGTTGTGCACGGCCACGACCGTCTCGCCGTCGCAGTCGGCGCGGTGGGCGAACACGGCGTCCACGCCGGTGTCGAGCACCGCGTACTCGCCCCACGCGAACTCGGGGCAGTCGCGGTAGTGCCGGATCAGCCGGGTGATCCACGACAGCAGCGAGTCGGGGTCGCGCTCCTGCGCGCTGACGTTGACCTTCTCGGGGCCGTAGTCCCCGGTGGGCATGGGGATCTGCACCTTCGAGGGGTCGGCGTCGCTGAAGCCGCCGTTCCGGTGCGGGGTCCACTGCATGGGCGTCCGGACCGCCTGGCGGCCTTCCAGCTCCAGGTTCTCCCCCATGCCGATCTCCTCGCCGTAGAAGAGCACCGGGGTGCCCGGCAGGGAGAACAGCAGGCTGTAGACCATCTTGATCCGGTCGAGGTCGCCGCCCAGCATGGTGGGCAGGCGCCGGCGCAGGCCCCGGCCGAACAACTGCATGTCCTTGTCCGGGCCGAAGGCCGCGAAGACCTCCTCGCGCTCGGCGTCGCTCAGTTTGTCGAGCGTGAGCTCGTCGTGGTTGCGGACGAACGTCGCCCACTGGGAGTCCCTGGGCGCCTTGGGGCGCTCCCGCAGGGCGGCGGCCAGCGGGCCGGAATCCTGGCGGGCCAGCGACAGGTACGTCCGCTGCATGGTGATGAAGTCGAAGCACATCGTGATCTCGTCGCCGAGATCGTTGCCGAAGTAGCGCACCAGGTCGTCGTACGGCAGGTTCACCTCGCCGAGGAGGATGGCGCTGCCGTCGCGGCGGCTGAGGAAGGCCCGCAGGCAGGCGAAGAACTCGTGCGGGTCGGGCAGGTCGCCGCTGTCGGTGACCTGCTCGACGAGGAACGGCACGGCGTCCACCCGGAAGCCGGAAAGGCCCAGCTCCATCCAGAACCCGAGGATCCGGGAGATCTCGTCCTGCACCTCGGGGTTGGTGGTGTTCAGGTCGGGCTGGAACCGGTAGAACCGGTGGAAGTAGTACTGCTCGGTCTTCTCGTCGTACTCCCAGAGGCTGTCCTCCTTGTCGGGGAACACGATGCCCTTGGGATCGTCGGGCTCCGGCTTGTCGGACCAGATGTACCAGTCCCGATAGCGGGAGTCCCGGCTGGAGCGCGCCTCCTTGAACCAGGGATGCTGGTCGGAGGTGTGGTTGACGACGAGATCGGCGATGACCCTGATGCCGCGGTCCCTGGCCACCCGCATGAACTCGACGAAGTCGCCGAGCGTGCCGAGGCGGGGATCGACGCTGTAGAAGTCGGTGATGTCGTAGCCGTCGTCCTTGTCCGGCGTCGGGAAGAACGGCATCAGCCAGATGCACGTCACGCCCATCCGGTCCAGATGGTCGATGCGCTGGATCGCGCCCCTGAAGTCACCGATCCCGTCGCCGTTGCCGTCGGCGAACGTCTCGATGTCGAGGCAGTACACGACCGCGTTCTTCCACCACAGATCGGAGGTCATGCTCAGTCTCATGACCGTTCCCGATGCCCGGTAAAAGAACGGCAAAACATCGGGCCCGCGCCGCCGGAGCGGCGCGGGCCGACGTGGTACCGCCGGCGCGGCCGGTCACGGCCGCGATGTCACCGTGTGTCACGTCCTAGAGCGGCGTGACCTGTTCGGCCTGCGGTCCCTTGTTGCCCTGAACGGTCACGTAGCTGACTCTCTGGTTCTGGTCCAGCGTACGGTAACCGTTCGAGTTGATCGCCGAATAATGAACGAACACGTCAGCGGTGCCGTCGTCCGGAGCGATGAAACCGAAGCCCTTTTCGGCGTTGAACCACTTGACAGTGCCTTCAGACAACTGCTTCTCCTTCTTGGAAGCTACGCCATGTTCCCAGGTCGGGAGCATGAGGCTGCGTAGCGGATTCTTTGCGCGACCGCGTGAGACGCTGGAAGTGCGCGCATATCCGCCGCCGGGATGACCCGGGTGCGCTTTTTACAAACCATGTTTTCAGGAATTGTCCACTGCGACACTCGCAGCCTGTACGGAGAGTACCCGCGATTACCCGAGGCTATGCCGGTGCGGCCATATACCAGCGGGCGTGCCCGTCACCGCGAGTGAGCGAGTCGAGCCGCCGGGGCAGCTCCTGCCGGGAGAACGGGTCGCCGGAGGCGTTGCGGATATGGATGCCCACGGCGTACATGTCCCGCACCTCCATCAGCGTGCTGTAGCCGGGCCACAGCCGCAGGTCCGAGCCGTACGCGCGGGCGAACTCGTCCACGTCGGCCGCCGACAGGCCGAAGCGGCGCTGCCCGTGGTAGGTGTGCACCAGGTCCCACTCGCGCGGGCCGACGGCCACGCCGTCCCAGTCGCACAGCACCACGTGCCCGTCCTGGCAGCGCAGCAGATTGTCGATCCAGGCGTCGCCGTGCAGCAGCACCGGCGAGCCGGTGTCCAGGTCGCGCCAGCGCCCGGTGAGCTCCTCGATGCGGTCGCTCAGCCAGGACCGCTGGCCGGCGGTCAGCACCTCGGCCCGGTGCTCCACCGCGTGCCGGACCTCGGCGAGCGGGTCGGTGAGCGTCCGCAGCCCCACCGGCGGCACCGGCTCGCGGTGCAGGCTGCGCAGCACCCGGCCGAGCTGCCGGGTCGTCGGGCGGCCGCGCGAGGGGACGTACCGCCAGAAGGTGACCGCCCGGCCGTCGTGCACGATCGGCTGGTCGGCGATCTCGTCGGCGGGCCGCACCGTCGGGAAGCCCCGGTCGGCGAGCCAGCGGGCGACCGCCACGACCACCGGCAGCCGGGTCAGCGCGTCCGGCGCGGTCGCGATCCGCACCACCATCTCCCCGCGCGCCGTGTCCCCTCGCAGTTTGAAGACGGCGTTGCTGCGCAGCCGCAGGAGCCGCGCGCCCCGCGCGTCCACCCCGATCTTCGCGCAGACCTCGCGCAGGACCCCGAACGCCTCCTCGGCCAGCGGTGCCGGCTCCATCGTCCTCATGGCGGTTTCAGGCGTTCTCAGCGTTCTCGGCGACGGGGAGGTCCGCAGCGGGGAACAGCCCGCTGAGGGCGAGCGTGGGCGACGACTCCGACAGCACCCTCCGCAGGCGCCGTACGGCGGGCAGCGCGGGGTCGGCGTCCGCCAGCAGGGCCCTGGCCCGGGTGACGACGATCGAGGTGCGGTGCTCGGCGGGCACCTGCCGCAGCGCGTCCGCCGCGATTCTGCAGGCCTCCTCGTGGTCGCCGTTCCTGGCCAGGTGGCTCGCCTGGTCGAGCAGGATCAGCGCCGGGTCGATGGTCTGGAAGCCCCGGGGGAACCCGTCGATGCCCTGCACCTGCTGGGCGTCCCCCAGCTCGATCAGCGTGCCGGTGCGGTAGAACTTCAACCGCTTCTCGGTGAAGACGAAGGCCAGATCGTCCTGGCTGATGCCGCGCATGCGGGCGAAGATCTGCTCCGCCTCGGCGAGCGCGATCCTCGCGGCCTTGCCGTCCCCCATCCTGGCCAGCGCGCGGGCCTCGGCCGCCGCCGCCAGCGCCGCCGGCGAGCTGGGGGCCGAGCCGGCCAGCATCCGCGCCTCGCGGGCCAGCCGCACGGTCTCGTTCAGGTCGCCGTAGTAGTAGAGGAGCATGGTCTGCTGGGCCCGCACGAGCGCACGCAGCCGCAGGTCGCCCACGTCGTCGGAGGCGGCGCGGGCGGTGCCGTACCAGGCGTGGGCCTGGCGGGTGTCACCCAGTTTCATCAGCGCGTCGGCGGCGAGCAGGGTGAGCATCGTGGTCGCGGTGAGCAGGCGGCGCTGCACCGACGACGGCTGGCGGACGGCGCTCAGCCGGCGCACGTCGGATATCTCCAGCATGACCCGGCAGAGCATCGGCGTCGGCGGGGTCGTCATGTACTCCCTGCGGTAGCGCAGCACCTGCTCGTCCAGCCGGTCGAGTTGGTCCTCGCTCACCGTGCCCCCGGCCAGCGTGCGGTCGAGGTCGTGGCGCAGGCCCTCGATCTCCGCGAAGAACCGGCCGCTCGGCGTGCCCATCAGCATCGCCTGGTGGAACAGCGCCCGGCGCTCCGCGTCGTCGGCGGCCGGGTCCTCGGCCCGGGCCTGCTCGGCGGTCTGGCCCGGGCCCACCACGACGATCTTCTGCCCGCCCGGGTCCTCGCAGTAGTCGGCGGCCAGGCCGAGCCGTACGGCGTTGGCCCGATAGAGCCGGGCCAGCAGGTCGATGGTCTGGGGACGCGGGCGGGCCCGGTTGTTCTCCCAGGCGTTCAGCAGGTCGATGCTCGCTCGCGGATGGCCGAGGTTCTGCTGCTCGCACAGGTGCTCCAGCTCCTCGATGGCCTGCCGGGCCGACCACCCCCGGCCGAGCCGGTGGGCCTTCAGCAGGCTGACGCCGCAACACCCGTGGATCGCCTGGACGGTCTGCCAGAGCGTCCACTGCCGTACCTGTGCCTGTTCGCGCCAGCGACGCGCGCAAGCGGGTGAGTGCTCTCCGCGGGCCATGTGCACGCCCTCCACTGGTGAAGCGGTCCCCGTTTACGGTTGTTTCCCCACGTTAAACGCGCAGGCACACAACCCCCCGGGACTGTTATGCCTTCGTGTTCGCGAACCCGCGTGTGTTCCACGGAATCCGGGTTAGTTCCCTGGTTATTGCACGGTTTCGGGGAATCCGCACGATTGCCGGTGGGTCGTTGCGGGTTCACCCTTTCCGGTGATAGGTCCTGACGTTCCCCGGAGGCTGACCATGACGACGGTAGACCGCAGCGAGGCGATGGACCACCTGGAGAGGCTCGCCGCGCAGCTCGAGGCCCACTCCTTCCAGGTACGCCTGACGGCGCCGGCCGGCCTCTATCCGCGTCTGCGCGTCATCAACCCCATGGAGCCCACGATGGCCGAGGACGTGCTCGCGTCCAACGCCAGCGACGGCGAGTGGTGGTACTGGCTGTCCTGGGCCGGCCGGATCGGGCACGCCTCCGACGTGGTCACCGCCGCCGAGCGCATCGCCAGCGTCCTGCACGTCATCCGCCGCTGAGGCCTCGCCTCAGCGGCAGCGGGGGTCAGGCGAACTTGGACTTCGGGCGGTCCTGGAGGACGCCGTCGACGTACACGTCCACCTTCTCGTCGTAGAAGGCGACCAGCCCGGCGATCTTCTGGGACTCCGGGAGCGGCGTGGGATACGACCAGACGAGGTCCTTGCCGGACTCGTCCTCGCCGACCGACCAGTACACCGCGCGGCCCTTGTACGGGCAGTGCGTCACGGTCTCGGACGGGCGCAGCAGGTCCAGCCGCACGTCCGTCTTTGGCAGGTAGTAGCGCGGCGGCAGGCCGGTCTCGAACAGGATGCGCGGGCTGCGCGAGTCCGCGACGGTCACGCCGCCCACCTCCACCCGGACGTGGCGCGAACTGGCCAGGATGTCCACCCGGGTGTACGGGTCGCGGGCATGGACGAAGACCTCCTCGTCCTCCTCGAACCAGTTGTCCATCGCGTTCCAGTCGAACCGGACGTGGCCCCGGATCTGCTCCAGCGGCGCGTCGTCCCCGTACACGAGGGCGGCGCCCGGCCGGCCGGCCACGTCGTGGACCGCCGCGTCGCCCCTGCTGGGCGAGTGCCGCGTCTCTCCGGTGGCCTTCAGCTCCTCCACGCGGACGTCGTCCGCCGGGAAGTAGTACGTCGGGTAGTAGGGGGCCTCCCAGACCAGCAGGGCCCGGGTGGTGTCGGCCACCGCCCGGCCCTCGACGTAGACGCGCACGCGCTTGGCCGTCGTCTCCACCCGGACGCGGCCCCGTTTCGTCGACTCCATGCCTGCCCCAACCAGCGGGCGGATCGTCCTTATTCCCCGGCCTCACAATCGCCATTTCCCGCTGTGCGGGTCGGGGTCGGCCCGTGCTATCGACAGCGAGCGGATAAGTCGCTTACCCTCGGCTAGGTGGGTCTTCGCCTTTACGATACGCATCGCCGCGCCGTCCGCGATTTCGTCCCCCGAATTCCTGGAATAGTGTCGATTTATCTCTGCGGTCCCACCGTCGTCGTTCCGCCGCACGTGGGGCAGCTCAGGTCGCAGGTGAATTTCGACATCCTGCATCGCTGGCTGAAAATCAGCGGATACGAGGTCCTGCTCTGCCGGAACGTCACCGACATCGAGGACAAGATAATCAACCGGGCCATTTCCGAGGGCGTTCCCTGGTGGCGGATCACCGATCCCGTCCACCGCGCCTTCGTCCGCACGTACACCGCCCTGGGATGCCTTCCGCCCAGCGTGGAGCCGCGGGCGACGGGACACATCCCGGAGATGATCGAGATGGTCGAGCAGCTCGTCGCGTCCGGGCACGCCTACGAGTCCGACGGCAACGTCTATTTCTCGGTGGGCTCCTACCCGCATTACGGGTCGCTTTCACGCCAGCAGGCAAGGCATCTGCGGGCGGCCGAGGAGAACGAGCACGGGAAACGCGATCCGCGCGATTTCGCACTGTGGAAGAGCGCCAAACCCGGCGAGCCGGTGTGGAACTCACCCTGGGGCGAGGGGCGCCCGGGGTGGCACCTGGAATGTTCCGCGATGGCCCGCAGATATCTGGGCGCGGAATTCGACATCCACGGCGGCGGGGCCAATCTCATATTCCCGCACCACGAGAACGAGATGGCCCAGTCGCAGGCCGCCGGTGATTCGTTCGCACGATTCTGGCTGCACAACGGGCCGGTGACGCACCGGGGCGAGAAGATACGCAAACACCTCCGCAATCCGCTGGCCGTCCCCGCCCTGCTCGACCGCGTACGGCCGGCCGAACTCCGCTATTACCTGGCGGCGGCCCATTACCGGTCGCCGGTGGAATTCAGCCCCGACGCCCTCGACGAGGCGGCGGCGGCCTACCGGCGTGTCGAGAGGTTCGTGCTGCGGGTGGGCTCCGACCCCGCCGCGTCCCTTCCCCCGCAGTTCAGCGAGGCCATGGACAACGACCTGAACGTGCCGCAAGCCCTCGCGGCCGTGCACGGCGCGGTGGCCGAGGGCAACGCGGCACTGGCGGCCGGGGACCGCGAGCGGGCGGCCGGGAAATGCCGGTCGGTCCGGGCCATGCTGAATGTCCTCGGCCTCGATCCGCTCAGCGAGACCTGGCATCGGGAAACGCATCTGCAGGAAGTCGCGGGAGCCGTACTCCGGGTGGTCCGTAATCTCGCCGCCGCCAGCGTCCGGCAGGGAGATCACGAACGCGCGCGGATCATGGAGCAGCACATCGAGAGGGCGCTCGCGAAACGGCGCCAAATCGAGCACGCCGCGCTTATCAGATAGATCTTGATCGCCCGGCCGGCGGGTGAGCGCTCACATCCCGGCCGGGCCCGGCCTCGCGACGTGGACCGTTCCCTTTCCCGCCGTGCTGTCTATTGACCCGTCTCACGATGCGTACAACCCTGAGGTTCACTTTGCCCCGGTTCGTGAAGGGACTCCCCGATGACCACCCATCTGTTCGCACGCCGACGGCTGCTCGTGGCACCGGCGGCGGTGCTGGCGCTCGCCTTTCCCCCGGCCGGCGCCGCGGCGGCCGAGCCCGCCTACGCCGGCACGTGCACGGTCTCCCAGGCCACGCTCATCTACACGGCGACGCCGGGGGTGGCCAACGAGGTGACCGTCCAGGCGCCCGGGCTCACCGGCTACTCCCTGGCGGTCCAGGACGAGGCGGGCCCGATCAAGGGCTGCAGCCCCGATCCCCGCAACGGGGAGGCCGTCCTGGTGGGCAACGTGATCAAGAAGATCAAGGTCGTGGCCGGCGACGGGGACGACGTCGTCGTCATCGCGGCGGACATCAACGTCCCCCTGCCCACCGTGGTGTACGGCGGCGACGGCGACGACGAGCTCAGGGGCGGGCGCGGCAGGGACGACCTGCGCGGCGGCGGGGGCGACGACGACCTGCGCGGCGGGGACGGCAACGACCGCCTGCGCGGCGAGGCGGGCGACGACGTGTTGCGCGGCGGAAACGACGACGACACCCTCGACGGCGGCAAGGGCGCGGACGACGTACGCGGTGACGCCGGAAACGACGAGGTCAACGGCGGCCCCGGGGACGACGAACTGCGCGGGGGCGCGGGCGACGACGAGCTCAACGGCGGCGCGGGCGACGACGACCTGAGCGGCAACGCCGGCAACGACGAGTTGAACGGGGGCAGCGGCCGCGACGGCCTCAACGGCGGGGCCGGCACCGACGACTGCAACGGCGGCCCGGGCGCGGACAGGACCACGGCCTGCGAGTAGCTCCGACGGCCGCCTGCGACGCCCGGGTGACCGAGAAGCGCACGTTACAAGAACAAGAACTGACGCGCGGAGGATAATTTCGGCCAATTCATGGGAATCATGACGGCACCAGCTGACGGACACCGCCGAAAGGAGGGCCCCGATGAAGAAGGTGCAGATCGTGCCGCGACCGCGGCCACCGAGAACTCCCGCCCCGGTCGACCTGCGCACCCCCTCGGGAAGGGTCCTCCCCTACTAGACCCCGGTGGCCCGGATCAGTTCCTGGCCAGCTCGTAGCAGTGGGCGAAGCCCTCGAGCACGGCGGGCCAGGAGCACCGGACCGGCTCCGTCTCCCTGTTGTGCTCGGCGATCGACTGACGCAGGGCGGAGTCGCGAGCCAGCCGCACGACCGAGGCGACGAGGTCGTCGAACGTGCGGCCCAGCAGGCCCTCCTTGCCCGGCCTGACGAAGTCGGCCACGCCGCTCTGCGCCCGCGCGACCACCGGCACGCCGGCCGCGCGAGCCTCCAGCGCGGCCAGGCCGAACGACTCGCGCGGGGCCGGGGCCACGAACACGTCGGCCACGGCCAGCAGATCCTTGATCTGCTCCCGGCTGTACCTGCCCGGCAGGGACACCCACCCCATCCGGCGCGCCCGCAGGTAGCGCTCCATGCGCCCGCGAGCGGGGCCGTCGCCCACGATCGTCGCGCGCATCGCGATGTCCCTCGGCACCCGGTTGCGCGCCGTCTCCATCAGCTTGAGCAGCCGCAACGGCTGCTTGCGCGGCGCCAGCCTGCCCACCGCCACCACATGCACCGTCTCGTCCCCGGCGTCCCGTACGGCGCCGGGCTCGGGCCGCCACGAGGTCACGTCAAGGCCGTTCGACACCACCTGCACGGGCACCCGGGGTCCGGCGACGGCGCGGATGGGGCGCGCGGCGGCCTCGCTGACGGCGGTGAGGACCAGGCCCCAGCGCCGCCACTCGAAGGCCGCCTGCAGCGCCCGGTAGACGCCCCGGGTGACCGGGTCCCACATGCTGTGGACGGTCGCGACCACCGGGAGCCCGGCCCGGACCGCCGCGCGCACTCCCATCCACGCGAACGGCGAGACCGCCCCCGTGTGGACGTGCACCACGTCGAACCGTCCGCTCGTCATGATCCGGAGCAGGTGCTGCGTGCCGCGCGGATGGACCGGCAGGTCGAACGGGAGGTTCGCGACCACCCGGTGCACTCCGGGCAGCCGCTCCCCCGGGGTCGCCGTCACCACCTCGACCGTGTGGCCCGCCTCACGCTGAGCCCTGACGAGGTCGGCGACCTGCACCTCGATCCCTCCGAGCCGTGGCAGGTAGCAGTCGCTGACGTGAAGAATCCTCACCGGGTCAGCGTGTCAGAGCGCGCCACGCCCATCAAACCGCACGCCCATTCGGACTGCTCACGGGGAGGGCGGCGTCACGCGACCCGGGCCACGTGGGATCATGGGCGGAACCGGCGGCGCAGACGAGTGGAGCACGCGATGACGACGTTCCGTGGGGCGCGATGAGGACGGCGGTGTTCTTCCACGCCCATCCCGACGACGAGGCGCTGCTGACCGCCGGGACCATGGCCATGCTGGCCAACGAGGGGCACCGCGTGGTGCTCGTCGTCGCGACGGCCGGCGAGCGCGGCCTCGCCGACCTCCCGCACGGCGAGGAACTGGGCAGGGCCCGCATGGACGAACTGCACCGCTCGGCCGCGGCCCTGGGCTGCGCCCGGGTCATGCTGCTCGGCTACGGCGACTCCGGCCTGGCGATCGACGGCGGCGTGGCCGACGACCGGCCGGACAACGCGTTCATCGACGCCGACATCGAGGAGGCGGCGCAACGGCTGGCCGCGGTGCTCAAGGAGGAGACGGCCGACCTGCTCACGATCTACGACCCGGCCGGCGGCTACGGCCACCCCGACCACGTGCAGGTCTACCGGGTCGGCAGCCGGGCCGCCGAGATCGCCGGGACGCCCATCGTGCTGGAGGCGACGGTCGACCGCGACCTGCTGCTCAGGGGCGTACGGCTGGCCTCCCGGTTCTACCCGGCGATCGACGTGCGGAGCTTCGAACGCGCCTACTCGCCCCGGGACGCGATCACGCACCGGGTCAACGTGCGCAAGTACGCCAAGGCGAAGCGGGCGGCGATGGCGGCCCACGCCACCCAGGCCACCGGCGGCGACGGCGACCGGACGCTGGGAGCGATGCTGAAGATCCCCGGATTCGCCTACCGCTTCGTCTTCGGCACCGAGTGGTACGTACGCCGCGGCCTGCCCCGAGGCACTCGCCTGCGGCATCCGTTCGACGGCAGCCCGCAGACACTCCCTTAAGGGTCGTGATCCTCCGCCAGGAGGATACGGCCGCCCCGGAGGCCCGGCAGACTGGAGAGGACCGACACCGGACTGGGGGCGTACGCGGGTGAACAGGAAGTGGCTGCAGATCGCGCTGTCTGTGGTGTCGCTCGGGCTGGCCGCGGCGCTGGTGCTCTATCTCCCGGAGATCGTGCACACGCTGACCGGCGCCACCGTGAGCTGGACCGAGATCGGCCACCAGTTCGGCGGTCTCGGGTGGCAGATGATCGCGCTGATGACCGTCCTGTGGCTGGCGAGCCTGTGGGCGTACACGTTCGTGATGACCTCCGCGCTGCCCGGCCTCACGCACATGCAGGCGCTCACGCTCAACGCGGCGGGAAGCGCGGTCAGCAACCTGCTGCCGTTCGGCGGGGCGGCGGGCGTGGCCCTGACGTTCGGCATGACCCGCGGCTGGGGCTTCGCCAACCGGCCGATCGTGGTCTACACGCTGGTCACCGGCATCTGGAACTCGCTGTTCCGGTTCATCCTGCCCGCCGTGGGGATCCTGTGCCTGCTGATCGCGGGCAAGGCCACCAATCCCACGGTCGCCAACGCGGGCTGGGTCGGGGCCGTCTCGATCCTCGTCCTCGTCGCCGTCGTCGCCACGGCGCTGTACTGGGACCGCGCCGCCGCCGTCCTCGGCCGCGTCCTCGACGGGATCGTACGGCTCGCGCCCTCGCGGTTCCGCCCGGCGGAGCACGCGGCGTCGGCGGCGATCGAACGGCTGCGCAGGGACACGGCCGACATCATCCACAGCCGGTGGGCGGGCCTGTCGCTCGGGATGGTCGCCTTCCTCGTCCTGCAGTGCCTGATCATGGCCGCCTGCCTGGTCGCCACCGACTCCTATCCGGGACCGGCCGAGACCGTCGCCGTCTTCGCGCTGAGCCGCGTCCTCACCAGCGCCCTCGTCACGCCCAGCGGGGCGGGGATCATGGAGGGGGGCGTCGCCACGCTGCTGATCGGGGCGTTCGGCCAGCCCGCCGGCGGGGCCACCGCGGCCGCCGTGCTGTTCGGCTTCTGGACCTACACCATCGAGATCCCGTGGGGCGGGCTCGCGCTCGGCGGATGGGCCCTGCTGCGCAGGCGGGAGACCCGCGCCGCAGCCGCGGAGGCGGGATCGGCCGCCTCCCCGCACCGCACCCGCGTCCGCTGATCAACTGCGGGTCACCCTGCCGATCTCCTACACTCGCGGGGCGAGAAGGTGAGGGTGTCCGGGTTGGTGAATGCCTTGTGCCCCTTCGCGGGCGCGCATACGGTGACGCCTGAGATAGGACGACCAGCGGCGGCCGGCAGGCACGACGCACGACAGCGGAGGTGCGCCCGATGAGCCCGCCGACGAGCCCGGTGTCGTTCCGGGTCCTCGGACCGGTGGGGGCGCACGCCGGCGCCGACGAGCTCGACCTCGGCGGGCTGCGGCAGCGCGCGGTGCTGGCCCGCCTGCTCGTGGCGCGCGGCCAGGTCGTGCCCGTGGACACCCTGCTGTTCGACCTGTGGGACGACGACACCGCCAAGGGCGCCCAGTCGGGGTTACAGGTCTACATCTCCCGGCTGCGCCGCGTGCTCGAGCCGAACCGCCCGCGCGGCGGGCCCAACCGCCTGCTCGTGACCGTCGCGTCGGGGTACGCCCTGCGCGCCGCCCCCGAACAGGTGGACGCGCTGCGCTTCGAGGCCATGGTCCGCTCGGCCGGAGAGCGGCTGGAGGAGAGCCCGCAGGCCGCCCGGGCCCGGCTGGACTCGGCGCTCGCGCTCTGGCAGGGCACGCCGTACTCGGACTTCGCCGACCAGTCCTGGGCGGAGGCGGAGGTGGCGCGGCTGAGCGAGCTGCGCCTGGTGGCCAGGGAGCGGCACGCCGACGCCGGGCTGCGGATGGGCCTGCACGCCGAGACCGTGCCCGACCTGGAGGCGCTGACCACCGAGCACGCCCTGCGCGAGGAGGGCTGGCGGCTGCTCGCGCTCGGCCTGTACCGGTGCGGGCGGCAGGGCGACGCGCTCGCCGCACTGCGCCGGGCCCGCACGATCCTGTCCGACGAGCTGGGCATCGACCCCGGGCCGGCGCTGCGGAAGCTGGAGTCGGACATCCTGGCCCAGGACCCCGGGCTCGACCTCGTGCTGCCCGCGCCCCGGCGGCCCGCCGAGATCAGCGCGACCTGGCCGCCCCGGCCGCTCGCCACCGGCGACGCCCCGCCCCTGGAACCCGAGCCGTTCGTCGGCCGCGACGCCGAACTGGCCGCGCTCGCCGCCGCCGTGCCCCGCGCCCAGGCGGGCCGGTTCACCGTCGCCGTGATCAGCGGAGATCCCGGCGCTGGGAAGACGACGCTGGTGCGGCGGCTGTTCGAGCGACTGGAGGGCGACGGCTGGATAGGGGCGACCGGAGGCTGCCCCGACAGCACGGCGACCCCACCCGGCTGGGCCTGGGTCGAGGTGCTGCGCGCCCTGGTCGCCCGCAGGGGCGCGGGCGAGTACGCCGCGCTGCTCGCGCCGCTGCTCGACGACGCCGCCGCCGGAAGCCGATCGACGAGCGCCGACGACGAGGCGTCCGGCGGCTTCCGGCTGCACCGGGCCGTCGGCGGCTACCTGTCGGCCGTGGCGCGCGAGGCCCCGCTGCTGATCCTCCTGGAGGACCTGCACTGGGCAGACGACCAGACGCTCGCGCTGCTGCGCGCGCTGCCCAGCCTGCTCGCGGCCAGCCGCGTGCTCGTCGTGGTGACCTGCCGCGACGGCGAACTCAACGACCAGCAGCAGGACGTGCTGGCCGCGCTGGCCAGGCTCGACCCCGTACGCGTGGGGCTCGGCGGCCTCGACGACGCCGCGGTGGCGGAGCTCGTCCGGGCCACCTGCGTGCGCGAGGTGGACGACGAGGTCGTCAGCACGATCGTCGAGCGGGCCGGGGGCAACCCGTTCTTCGTCAAGGAGACGGCCCGGCTGTTCGAGGCCGAGGCCGACATCTCCGAGGTGCCCTCGGGCGTGCGCGACGTGCTGCGGCGGCGCATCGCCCGGTTGCCCGAGCGGGCCCAGCAGGTGTTGCTGCAGGCCGCCGTGATCGGCCGCGACGTGGACGTGGACGTCCTGGTCGACGTGTCCGGCGACGAGGACGCCGTGGTGGACGCGGTCGAGGCGGCCCTGCTCGCCGGGCTGGTGACCGAGCCGGGCCCCGGCCTGCTGAGGTTCGACCACGACCTGGTCAGGGACACGATCTACTCGGACGCCTCCCGGCTGCGCCGCTCGCGCCTGCACGCCGCGGTCGCCTCCGTGATCGAGCAGCGCAGCCCGAACGACGTGGCCGCGCTGGCCCATCACTACGACGCGGCGGGCACGGTGGAGACCGCCGCGAAGGCCGTACGGTACGCCGGGCTGGCGGCCGAGCAGGCCGAGCGCAGGTTCGCCCACCGGGAGGCCGCGACGCTCTGGCAGCAGGCCATCGCCGCCTTCGACCGTGCTCACACAGGCCGGGCGCACGCGGGCGGTGGATCGGTGCGCGACCGGCTGGAGCTTCAGCTGCGGATGATCAGGGCGCTGGCGCTGTGCGGGGACATGACCGCCGCCCGCGCGCACCGGGGGGAGGCGATGTCGGTCGCGCTCCCCCTCGGCGATCTGGAGCTGACCGCCCGGGTCGCGGCGGCGCTCGCGGTGCCGCACAAGGGGATCGCCCGCGACTTCACGCGCACGGCCTGGGAGATCGTCGACGTCACCGAGAAGGCCCTGGTCGAGCTGCCGGAGGGCGAGCAGTCGCTGCGGGCCAGCCTGCTCGCGACGCTGGCCCTGGAGCTGGAGGGGTCGGCCACCGAGCGCGGTTACCAGGCGTCGCTGGAGGCCGAGGAGCTGGCTCGGTCGAGCGGTGACCCCGCGCTGCTGGCGATGGCGCTGAGCGGCCGGCTGCGGCAGTCGTACACGCTGACGCAGGTCGACGAGCGCGAGACCATCGGCCGTGAGCTGCTGCGGGTCGGGGCGGAGTCGGGCCAGATCGCGGTGCAGACGCTGGCGCACCTCGTACTGCTGGAGTGCGCGGCGGCCCGCGGCGACTTCGCCGAGGCCGACGAGCACCTCGCGCAGGCCGAACGCCTCGGACGGCAGTACGCCCTGCCCGCCCCGGCGGCCGTCGGCGCGTGGTACGCCGGGCAGCGGCTGATGATCACCGGTGACTACGCGGGGGCCGAGCGGGCCTACCGGAACGCGGCGCGGCTGACCGCGCGGGCCGGCATGCTCGAAGGCCGCCAGGACCTCCCGTTGATCGCCACGTTCTGCCTGCACCTGGTGGACGGGCGGGCCGCCGAGATGGCCGAGCCGCTGGGCGAGGCCCACCAGCGCGGCGCGAAGTGGACGCCGGACGCCTACGCCGTGGCGCTCGCCTCGGCCGGGCACCTCAGGGACGCGCGCGTGGTCGCCGCGAGCCGGGAACCGGTCCGCACCGACTTCCTCTACGAGCTCGCCCTCATCTGGCGGGCGCTCGCCGGGATGCTGCTGGACGACGAGGGCCGGATGCGGGAGGCGTACGAGAAGCTGGCGCCGTTCCGCGACCGCATCGCCGGGGCCGGCACCGGGGTGGTCGCCCTGTGGCCGGTGGCGAAGACGCTCGGCGACCTCGCCGTACGGCTCGGCCTGCCGGCCCGCGACCACTACGACAAGGCGCTGGCCGTGGCCGAGCGGGTGGGCGTGCCCCGCTGGGTCGCCGAGGCCCGCGAGGCGCTCGCGGACAGGTGAGCAGGAGGCGAAGGGGAGGGAGAGTTCGCGAAGGCCCCTGTCTCAACGCGAACCCGTCGCCTCTCGTCCCCTCAGGTGTACAAAGGGCGGATTGATCACCGGTTGACATCGGCTTGCAATCAGTGCGATCCGGGGCGCTAAGGTGAGGCTTGCCTTAATGACTGCCCCCATGACCGGCGGTGAGAGCACGTGCGGATCCCAGACCCTACGGCCGCCTCCGTGTTCGGCCTCCCTCTGTGGCTGGTCGTCGCGGTCGGCGCGGTCGCGCTGTTCGGCGCGTTCCAGGTGTACTACTGGGTCGGCCGCAGGCTCGGCGAGGCGCTCTACCGCTCGCGCGTGGGCCGCAGGATCGGCCGGGAGCGCATCGAGCGCGTGGAGAACGTGGTGCGCCGGTGGGGTGCGCTCGCCGTGTACGGCTGCTTCTGGGTGCCCGGCCTGCGGCACACGCTGCCGTGGGTCGCGGGGGCGCTGCGGGTGGACTACCGCTGGTACGTGGTGGCCAGCGCGCTCGGCTGCCTGACCTGGGTGCCGGTGACCTCCTTCGGCCTCTACTCGCTGCTGTGGGCCTGGCTGTCGCTGGCGGCCCGGTCCCCCGCGCTGGCCGTCGCCGCGGTCGCCGTCGTGGCCCTGGCCGTCGCCCTCCTCGTACGGCGCCGCCGGAAGAGGGGCCGGAACGGGGACGCGCCCGCCGCGCCCGAAGCCGTGCGATCATGTCGGGATGCGTAACGGGGTAATCATCGCGCTGGCCGCCGCCCTCGTCACGGCAGGGACCGCCGCAGCGCCCGCCCAGGCCGCGCCCATCAAGACCGCGCCCACCAAGACCACGCAGGGCCCGTCGGTCACGGCCAGGGAGGCCTACCTGGTGGACACCACGGACGGAACGGTCCAGTTCGCCAAGCGCGAGACGCGCCGGGTGCCGGTCGCGAGCCTGACCAAGGTCATGACCGCCTACGTGGTCCGGCGGCAGGCCCGGCTGGACGACGTGGTGACGATCACGAAGGCCGACGTGCGGTACGCGACGGCCGGCGGGGCCACGACGGCGGGCCTGCGGGCGGGCGAGCGGCTCACAGTGCGCGATTTGCTCTACGGGCTCATGCTCCCCTCGGGCGCGGACGCCGCCCACGCCCTGGCCGAGCGGTACGGCCCGGGGACGACGAAGTTCGTCGCCAAGATGAACGACGCGGCGCGGGCTCTCGGCCTGCGCGACACCCGCTACACCAACCCGGACGGACTGCCGTCGAAGGGATATTCCACCGCCCGTGACCAGGCGACGCTGGCCCTGGCGGCGCTGCGCGACCCCGTGATCGCGTCCGTCGCCAAGACGCCCAAGCGGGTGGTCGGGAAGTCGGCCGGCCACCGGGGGCACGTGTGGCGCAACACCAACGACCTGCTGGACGACGGCGCGGTGGGGCTGAAGACCGGCTTCACCAACCAGGCCGGCTACTGCCTGTCGTTCGCCGCTATCCGGGGCGGGCGCACGTACGTGGGAGTCGTGCTCGGCGAGCGCAGCGACAAGGCGAGGTTCGCCACGGCGCGCAAGCTCCTCGACTGGGTCTCCGAGGGGGCTGTTTCCGAGGGGGCGGGGGTCACGCTCCCCTGAGCAGGCCGTGGCAGGCGATGGCCGCGGCGGCCACCACGTTGAGGGAGTCGACGCCGAGGTCCATCGCCCGTGAGCTCATCGGGATGCAGACGGGCTGGTCGGCCTCGTGCAGCCAGTGGGACGACAGCCCGTCGCCCTCCGAGCCGAGCATCAGCGCGACCCGGCCGGACAGCGGCGCCTTGTCCAGCGGCACGGCCGACTGATCGGGCGTGAGCGCCAGCAGGCGGAACCCGGCCGCCCTGATCTCCGCCAGGCCGCCGTGCCAGTCGGTCATCCGAGCGTACGGGATCGCGAACACCGCCCCCATCGACACCTTGACGGCCCTGCGGTAGAGGGGGTCGGCGCAGCGCGGCGACAGCACGATCGCGCCGACGCCGAGCGCCGCCGCGCAGCGGAAGATCGCCCCCACGTTGCCGTGGTCCACCAGGTCCTCCAGGACGAGGATCCGCGGCCCCGCGCCCGTGAGGAGTTCGCCGACGGCGGGAAGCGGGGTGCGCTCCATCGCGGCGAGCGCGCCCCGGTGAACCTGGAAGCCGGTGATCCCCTCCATCACCCGGTCGGAGACCACGTAGACGGTGGCGTCCCCGACGACGTCGGCCAGCGCGTCGAGCCACTTCGCCGTCGTCAGCACCGAGCGCACGGGATGGCCCGCGCCGATCGCCCGCCTGATGACCTTCTCGCCCTCGGCGACGAACAGCCCGCGCTCGCTCTCGACGCTCTTGCGCAGATCGACGTCGCGCAGCCGCACGTAGTCCGACAGGCGCGGATCGGCGGCGTCCTCGACCGGGATGACCACGGGCTTCAGCGTACGGCCAGGTAGAACACTCCCGCACACCAGGCGCAAGTTATGACTTTTGCCAGTATCGTTCCCTAAACCTGTTACGGCCAGTCGACACCGGAGAGAGCACCGTGGGCGGACGACACCGCACTGACGAACTCGATGGCGGCTTCGACCCCCAGTACGAGCCCCCGCCGCCGCCGCGGCGGCGGGCCGGGCGGGGGACGGTGTTCGTCCCGCTGGCCGGAGCGGTCGCCCTGGCCGTGCTCCTCGGCGTCGCCGCGTACGTGGTGGTGAACAAGAGCCCGGGCTGCGCCGGCGAGAAGGTCAAGCTCTCGGTCGTCGCCTCGCCCGACATCCAGCCGGCCGTCCAGAAGATCGCCACCAGGTTCGGCAAGTCGGGCAGGGCCGTCGACGGCAAGTGCGTCGCCGTCACGGTCAAGGCCGCCGAGTCGGCCGACGTCGCCAATGCGATGGCGGGCACCGGCCCCACCAGCGGCAAGCTGGAGCCCGACCTGTGGATCCCCGACTCCAGCCTGTGGCTGAGCGGACTCAAGGACGCGCCCGAGCCCGCAGGGAACGCCGCCAGCACCCCCGTCGTGCTGGCCGCCTCCAGGACCGGCGCGGACAAGCTCCAGTCGGCCTTCAGCCCGAGCTGGACCGGCCTGATGAGCGCGGCGAACGCCGCCAACCCCGACGGCCTGGCGCGGAAGGTGCGCGTGCTCGCGCTCGACCCCACGCAGAACGCCGCCGGCCTCGGCGCGCTGCTGGCCGGGTCCGCCGTGCTCACGCAGGGAGGCGGCAGCGAGGAGACGCTCGTGGGCGTGCTCCGCCAGTTGTCGGAGTCGACCGTGTCGACCCCCGACAGCATGTTCGCCACGCTGACCAAGGCCGCGGCCCGCATCCCGGTGGGCGTGACGTCCGAGCAGGCCGTGTGGTCGTACAACACGACGACGACCCCCTCGAACCCGGCGGTCGCGCTCTACCCGGCCGAGGGCACGGTCAGCCTCGACTACCCGATCTTCGTCACGGCGAAGGACGCCACGACGCGCAAGGCCGCCCAGGCCCTGGCGACCGAGGTGACCTCGCCCAACGGCAGGAAGACCGTCCAGGACTACGGCTTCCGCACGCCCGACGGCAAGGGCGGCAGCCTGCTGAAGCCCGACAACGGCGTGAACGCCAAGAAGCCGGCCGCGATCCCGCTGCCGGACGCCGCGACCGTCACCCGCCTCTCGCAGGCGTGGCACCAGATCAAGCTCGGCACCAGGCTGCTCTCCCTCATTGACATCTCCGGGACCATGGCGCTGCCCGCCGACAAGACCGGCGTCTCGCGGATGCGCGCGATCAGCGACCTCACCGTCGAGGGCCTGAAGCTCTTCCCGGACAAGGCCGAGATGGGCATCTGGGCCTTCTCCGACAACCTGCGCGGCGAGGGGGTCGACTGGAAGCCCGTCGTGCAGATCGGGCCGCTGGCCCAGCAGATCAACGGGGTGACCCGCCGCGAGGTGATCGCTCAGGCGCTGCGCCAGGCGAAGGCCATCCCCACGGGCAACACCGGCCTGAACGACACCCTCTGGGCCGCCTACCAGAAGATGACCAAGGAGTACGAGCCCGACAAGGTCAACACGATCCTGCTGTTCACCGACGGCGTCGGCAACGACGACCCGAACGGCGGCATCTCCAACACCGAGATCCTGCGGAAGCTGAAGGCCGCCTACGACCCCAAGCGGCCGGTGAGCATCCTGATCATCTCGTTCAACACGCAGAAGGACGAGGACCGGGCGCAGATGACCTCCATCGCCAAGGCGACCGGCGGCGCCGCCTACTTCCCGCAGACTGTCCTGGAGATCCGCAACATCTTCCTCAAGGGCATCGCTCGCAGACTCCAGTAACAAGAGTCGCTGTTTTCGCAGGTCATACCCGTTGGGCATGAGCCTGTGATCCGTAAACGACGCCAGAGGGGACGGCGTCCCACTCGTGTGGGGACCGGCGAGACCAGGTTCCGTCACACGGGGAGGAATGTTCGTTGCCCGAATGGCCCGGCGTCGGGCGAGCCGACGACCACCGACTGCTGGAGGCGCTGCGGCGCGGGGGCGGCACCGACGCCCAGGCCACGGCCGCGCTGTACGACGCCTACGCCGACCGGCTGAGCGACTACGCGTACGCGCTGGTGCGCGACCTCGACGCGGCGGCGCGGGCGGTGCACGACGCGCTCGTGGCCGCGTCCTGCTGCGCGGACCGGCTGAAGGAACCGGCCCGGCTGCGGGCGTGGCTGTACGCGCTGACCCGGTTCCACAGCGCCGCCCGGAGATCGGCCGGGCCCGTCACCGGGCCCGTCATCGAGGTGGAGGAGTCCGCGGACCCGCCGCTCGCCGCGCTGGTGCGGGAGGCGCTGGGGGAGCTCGGCGACCACGAGCGCGAGGTGCTCGAACTCGCCGTACGGCACGGCCTGACGGCTGCCGAGATCGGATCGGTCCTCGGGCTCGCCTCCCGGCAGGTGTCGGCACGGCTCACCCGGGCCCGCGATCACCTGGAGAACGCCGCCGCGGCCCTCGTGCTGGCCAGGGTCGGCCGGGCCCACTGCCCGGAGCTGTCGGCCCTAGTCGACCACGGCGTGGGCGCCGCCTGGCAGGACGGTCCCCTCGGTCCTCCCGTACGCAAGCGGTTGAGCAGGCACATCGCGGCCTGTGAGATCTGCCGCGAGGGGCGGGGCAGGCACGTGTCGGCCGAGCGGCTGCTCGACATGATCCCCGTCGCCTTCCCCCCGCTCTCGCTGCGCCGCCGGGTGGTCGAGTCCGCGCTTCAGGCCGACCGGCGCGACGGCGCCGCCGCCACCGCCGCCGTCGCCGCTGTCGCCACCGCCGAGTTCGACCGGCGCGGTTTCCCGGCGAACACCGGCGGGAGAGCAGGGCGCGTACGGACAGAGCACGGACGGACAGGGCGCGGGCGGACAGGGCGCGGGCGGACAGGCCGCGGGCGGGCCCGCTCCCGCCCGCTGCGCACCGCCCCGGTCATGCTCGCCGCCGTCTGCGTGTTCGGCGCGGCCGGCGGGCTCGCGCTGGTCTCCGGTCAGGCTCCGGCCGAACGGCTCGAGGCGATACGCGTACCTCCGACGGCGGCACCCGGAAACCCTGCCCTCGGAAACCCTGCCCCCGGAGATTCCGAAGACCTGGCGCTGGGCCCGGAGGAAAGCGACCCGCCCACGGCCACACCCGCCGCCTCCGGCGACGAGACACCCCCACCGGACAGTTCCCCCCAATCGGCCGCGACCGCCCCGCCCCACACCACCGCACCCTCGGGGCGGTCGCGGCCGTCTCCCACGTCTCCCACCCGTACGCCACGCGCGCCCAGGCCGGCGCTGACGGCGCTGTGCCCCGGAGACCTGGGCGGGGCCGCGGGCGCGTCGATCACGCTGGCCGCGCGCAACGCCGTGGTCGAGTGGACGGCGGTCACCTCGGGCGGGATCGCGGTCTCGCCCCGGCACGGCAGGCTCCGCGCGGGCGCGAGCGGCCGGGTCACGCTCGCCGTCGTCGATCCCGGCGTCGCGGGCAGGGGCGTGGTGACCTTCGAGTCCACGGCCGGCCAGTCCTCGGCCGGCCGGCCCTCGTGCCGGGTGGCCTGGGACGGCCAGGAGGGGAACGGCGACGCCGGCCCGGTGCCCGACCCGACACCCGACACCACGACCGGTCCCACGTCCCGCCCCACGACCGAGTCCCCAGGCGGGTCGTCGGGCGGATCGGGCGACAGCCCGCCTCCGGCCGGCGACGCCGCGGCCACCCCCTCTTCCTGACGCATCCGTCACAGGATCACCAGTTGTTACACCAAAGTTGGAAGATTGGCACCCGCCAGTAACAATCAGGATTCGCGAGGTGTCAGCGGAAGTTTGAAAGGGGAAAAACGACGCGACCGAGGATTTGAGGGGGCATTGTGGCCCAAGCATGGCTGCCCGGCGCAAGCCGACTTCCCTCCCCCGGGGACTCCGGAGCGATGCTCGGAGGAGCCCCGAGGACCGTCTGGTTCATCTGGCCCGCCGATCCCCAAGGGGTCTCGGCCAGATCCGTCGCCCAGCGGCTGATCCAGCTCCGCCGGCCCTCCCACCTGGTGTGGAACCCGGTGACCGGGGAGATCGTCCAGTTGCTCCCGCCCACCAGGGCGGGCGGCGGGCTCGCCGCGGACCGCGGCAGGAACGGACGGGTCTGCGTGCAGATCCAAGTCATCGGCTCGGCGAGGGAACCGTTCACCGACACCAAGCTCGACGGCCTGGACGACATCCTGGCCTGGCTCGACTCCTGGGAGGTGCCGCGCCGCTGGCCGGCCGGCCCTCCGCTGCCCTATCCGCACTCCCTGGCCGCCGAGCGCAGCAAACGGCTGTGGGCGCGGGGCGGCCACTTCGGCCACTCCCAGGTGCCGGGCACCCGGGAGGGCGACCCGGGATCGATCGACATCGCCCGCATCATCGGCGAGGAGGCGCTCAACCTGGAGGTCCCCCTGCCCAGGAGCGAACTCAGGCTCCTTCAGGAGGTATGAGCTCCCTGATCACCGCGCACCCGCGCCGTACGTCGGCCCTGGAGGCCGAGCCGTAACCCAGCACGAGGCCGTGCACCCGAGGCGGCCCGAGGTGGTGGGGTTCGGTGGTGTCCAGGAGCACGCCGCGTTCCCCGGCCTGCCGTACGAGGCCGGGGACCACGCCGGCGGGCAGGGTGACCATCACGTGGAGCCCGGCCGTGTCGCCCCGGACGTACGGCCCGAGCGCCTCGACGATGGCCGCCCTCCGGCGGGCGTACTCCAGCCGCATCCTGCGCAGGTGCCGGTCGAGGTCGCCGCGTTCCAGCAGGGTCGCCACGGCCCGCTGGACCGGCCCGGACGTGCGGTCGGCGAGGTGCATCCGGCGCTCGGCGACGGCGTCGAGCAGGCCGGCGGGGGCGACCAGCCAGCCGAGCCCGACGTCGGGACCGAGCGACTTCGACAGCGTGCCGAGCAGCACCACCCGCCCGGGGTCGAGCCCGTAGAGCGCGGGCAGCGGCGCGACGTCGTAGCGGAACTCGGCGTCGTAGTCGTCCTCGACGACGATCGCGCCGGTCCTGCGCGCCCAGGCGAGCAGCTTCTCCCTGCGCGGGATCGGCAGCCTGCCGCCGACCGGGAACTGGTGCGCGGGCGTGGTGTAGAGCACCCGCAGGTCGTCGGGGAGCGCCTCGACGATCACGCCCTGCTCGTCCACCGGGCAGGGCACCACCTCCGCGCCCCGGGAGGCGAAGATCCGCCGCGCGGCCCGCCAGCCCGGCTCCTCCACCCCGGCCCGGCTTCCCGGGCCGAGCAGCGTGGCGGCGATCAGGTCGAGGCCGTTGCCAGTGCCCCTGGTGACCATGACGTTCCCCGCGCCCACCGGTACGGCCCTGGCCCTGCGCAGGTGCTCGGCCAGCAGTTCACGCAGCTCCGGATGGCCGTAGGGGTCGGGGAACGCGTTCAGCGCGAGCTCGCCGGCCGAGCGCCAGGCCCGCCGCCAGGCCGCCTCGTCGTACCCGAGCACCCACGGACGGCCCGGCCGCAGGTCCACCACTCCCGGGGGCGCCGGCGCGCGGTGGACGGCCCCGCGAGCCTTGGCCGCCTGCGCGACGGGCTTCTCGTACGGCAGGGTGTCGTCGGCCACGTAGGTGCCCGAGCCGTGCCGCCCGTCCAGCCACCCCTCGGCGTACAACTGCTGGTACGCGTCGGTCGCGACGGTCCTGCTGACCCCCAGCAGGGCGGCGAGGCCCCGCGTGGACGGCAGCCGCTCCCCCGCCCTGAGCCGGCCGGTGCGCATGGCCTCCCGCAGTTGGCCGGCCACCTGGACGGCGAGCGGCACCGGGGACGCGCGGTCCACCGCCAGCGGCACATCGATGGTCAGACGCAAAGTGGTCTCTCCGTATCGGCGCGGAGTGGACGTGTTCCACCGGTCCACTTCGACCTAACGTAACGGACATGCTCTCCACAACCGCCCGTACCACCCTTAACCGCTCGAAGGACCGCGCCCGCACGGACCGCGCCGACCTGTACGCGATCCTGGACGCCGGGCTCATCTGTCACCTCGGAGTGCTGGCCGGCGGGTCCCCCATGGTGATCCCCACCGGCTACGGGCGGATCGGCGACACCCTCTACCTGCACGGCTCCACGGGCGCGACCTCGCTGCGGGCCGCGCTCGGCAACCCGGTCTGCGTCACCGTGACCCACCTCGACGGGATCGTGCTGGCGCGCTCCGCGTTCCACCACTCCGTGAACTACCGGTCCGCGATGGTCTACGGCCTCGCCCGGATGGTGGACGACCCCGAGGAACGGCTCGCCGGCCTGCGGGCCATCACCGAGCAGCTCGCCCCCGGGCAGTGGGACGTCGTACGCCTGCCGGACCGCAAGGAGATGGCCGCCACCGCCGTGGTCGCCCTGTCCCTGGAGGAGGCGTCCGTGAAGGTCAGGCAGGGGCCGCCGAAGGACGACGAGGAGGACTACGGCCTGCCCGTCTGGGCGGGCGTGCTGCCGCTCACCGTGTCGTGGGGCGTTCCCGAGCCCGACCCCCGCCTCGCGCCCGGCATCCCGGTTCCCCCGCACGTCGAGGATCGGGGCCGCCGCTCCTGACAGGAGCGACTGACTAAATCATGACTTCTCGGCGCATTGGGCGGTCCGTCACTAAGCTACGGTCTCGTCATTTGGCGGGGGCCCCAGGCGATGAGGAGACAGACCGTTATGCACGGCCAGACGGGCGCCTGGCGCGTCCCCGGCTATACGGAGATCCGTGAACTCGGCACGGGGGGCGCCGGGCGGGTGGTGCTCGCACGGCACGACGCCGACGACGTCCCCGTGGCGATCAAGTACCTGTCCGACGAGATGATGACGGACCTCCACTTCGTCGCCCGTTTCCGGCACGAGGCCCGCCTGCTCGCCGCCATGGAGCCCAATCCTCACGCGGCGCGCTTCTACGAGTACGTCGAGACCGCGCGCGGCGCCGCCATCGTCATGGAGCTCATCGACGGCGTCTCGCTGCGCGCGATGCTCCGCTCCGAGGGCCCGACCGGCCCCGAGGCCGCGCTGACCGTGCTGAAGGGCTCGCTGCTCGGCCTGGCCGCGGCGCACTCCATCGGCGTCGTCCACCGGGACTACAAGCCCGAGAACGTCATGGTCGAGGCCGACGGCACCAGCAAGCTCGTCGACTTCGGCATCGCAGCGCAGTCCGGCGAGGGGGTCAGGGCGGCGGGGACGCCGCCGTACATGGCCCCGGAGCAGTGGTCGGGCGGCAAGGCCGGACCGGCGAGCGACGTCTACGCCGCCACCGTCGTCTTCTTCGAGTGCCTCACCGGCGGCCGCCCGTTCCGGGCGCAGAACATGGCCGCGCTGGCCCGCCAGCACCAGGCCACCCCTCCCCCGATCGACGAGGTGCCGCCTCCGCTGCGCGACCTCGTGGAGCGCGGCATGGCCAAGCGGCCGGAGGACCGGTTCGCGTCGGCCGAGGAGTTCCTGCGGGCGCTCGAGGCCGTCGCCTCCGGCGCGTACGGCCCGGCCTGGGAGGAGCGCGGACGGCGCAGGCTCGCGGCGCTCGCCGGGCTGCTCGTGCCGTTCTTCCCGCTGAAGGAGAAGGCCCCGGAGACCGGCACCGCGCTGGCCGAGACGAGGCTCGGCGGGCTGCTGAGCCAGACCCGCATGAAGATCGGTCTCACCCTCGCCGGGATGCTCGTGATCGCGGGCGGAACGGTGGCGCTGGTCCAGACCATGAGCGGCGGCACGACCCTGCAGGCCGGGACGACGATCGAGACGTCGAGCCCGCCCGCGGTCGACCCCTCGTCCATCGAGGTCGAGGACGACTCCGGCGGCGACCCCACCGAGGAGCCTGAGGAGGCCACCTCCACCCCGGCGGCCACCAGCCCCAAGCCGGGCGCGTCCCCGACGCCGGCCGTGCAGCCCACCGTGACCCAGCCGACCCGCAGGCCCAGCCCCTCGCCGAAGCCGAAGCCGACCGCCAAGCCCACGACCAGACCCACGGCCAAACCCACCACCAAGCCCACGCCGAAGCCGTCGCCCAAGCCCGTTCCCTCGGACGAGCCCACGGTCACGGTGGACCCGCCCGGCAACCCGCAGACGACCAGGCAGCCCAAGCCCACGCCGACTTCCAATCCGCCCACGACGCAGCCCTCCACCCAGCCCTCGCCACAGCCTTCGACGCAGCCCTCGACCGAGCCCTCGCCCGACAACCCGCCCACGCTGACGCTCTCACCCGGCGCCGGCCTGGTGACGACCGGCCTCGTTCCCGCCACACTGGCCATGTGAGCATGCGAGAAGGCGTGACGGTCGCGGGGCACCGGCTCACCGGCCGCACCCGGCCCAGCGAGGTCGGCACCTGGGCGGACGCCGTCTCCCCCGACGGGCGGCCGTCCGGGGTGCTGCGCTTCGATCCCCGGACCGTCGCGACGGCCGAGGCACGTGAACGCCTCGTCGCGGCGGTCGGCACCGACGTGCGTCTCCAGGGAGGCGGCCCGATCGGGCTGCTGCCCGTGATCGACCTGGTGGCCGCGCGTGACGAGGTCTGGCTGATCACCTCGCGGGCGACGCCGGCCGTCGCCGACCTGATGGCCGCCGGCCGCCTGGACCCGGGCGGCGCGGCGACCGTGCTTCTGGAGACCGCGCAGACGCTGCTCGCCGTGCACTCCGCCGGGTCGGCCCACGGCGCGCTGCATGCCGGAACCGTCGTGATCGGGGAGGACGGCTCGGTGCTGCTGGCCGAGCGCGGCCTGCTGCGGGCGCTGCGGGGCGAGCACGCGTCCGCGGAGCAGGACGTCGCGGCATGGGTCGCGCTCGCCGGCGCGCTCGCCGCGAACTGCGGTCAGGGGCACGCCGCGGCGGCGCTGCGGCACGCGTCCGCCGCCGCGGCCCATGGGCTGGCCGCCGCGCGAGACACCCTGCTCGCCGAGCGCGACGCGTTCCCCGGCCTGGGCAGGGAACGACTGGCCCAGGCGGCACACGGCTTCTCCGCGCCCGCGTCCCCCGAGTTCCCCGCCGGCGCGGCGGCCGGCTCTTCCGGCGGGGAGGCGGTGACCCTGCTCGATCTGCCGGGTGCGGCGGACGGCCCCGGCGACGTGATGATGCGGTTCGGGCCGGGTGTGCCCACCGAGACCACCGCGGCGCAGATCTGGCGGGCCGGGCAGACCTCCAACGCCATCACGGCCACCCAGACCGGCGAGACGGCTCCCCGGCGGCGCCGGAGGCGTACGACGGCGTGGGCGGGGACGCTGCTGCTGGCGATCCTGATCGCGGCGGTGATCCTGTGGCTGCGTCAGACGCCGGGCGCGCCGCTCGCGGTGAGCGACGTCGACGTCAAGGCGCCCAAGAAGACGGTGCACTGCGACGGCAAGGCCGACTTCGTCGGCGTCGTCACGACCAACGGCGAGGCCGGGACGATCCGCTACCTCTGGATCCGCAGCGACGACCGCAAGCCGCTGGAGCAGGAGCAGCGGATCTCCTCGGGAGACACGTCGGTGGACCTCCCCCTGCACTGGAAGGTGACCGGATCGGGGTCGTTCAAGGGCACGGCCACGCTCCGGGTCCTGTCCCCCACGTCGTCCGGAAAGCCGATCCAGGACAGGGCAAGTTTCACCTACAAATGCTGATTTCATTAGTGTGGCGCGCATGACGACGACCCCCGCCGGCTGGTATCCGGACCCGTACGGCTCCCCTCTCCTCCGTTGGTGGGACGGCACCCAGTGGACCGACGCCACCCACGCTCACGGGCAGGAGGCCGGGGCGCCGCCCCAGGCCCCGCAACAGGCCCCACAGCAGGCTCCTCAGCATGTCCCGCAGCAGGCCCCGCAGCAGGCCCCACAGTGGACGCAGCCGCAGTGGGGGCCTCCGAACCACACGGCACAGCTTCCGATGCCCGAGTTCGGCGCGCCGCGGCGTACGGCGCCGGTCTGGCCGTGGATCGTGGGCGGCATCGCGGCGGTGGTCGTGCTCGCGCTGGTCATCGGCGGCGCGGTCATCGTCCTGCGCGATCGCGCCGGCGTGACCGTCGCCCGGCCGGACGCCACCGCGACGGCCCCGCAGCTCGACCAGACCGTGCCGCCCCGGCAGGAACCGCAGCAGTCCGCCCCGCCGCTGCCCCAGCTCCCCCAGCCGTCCGGTGGCCGCATCCAGGACCCGGCGACCGGCCTGTCGTACGCGTACCCGGGCGACAAGTGGCAGGTGCCGGAGTCGAAGGACGTCAACAACCCCGCCGACCCGACGAGTCCGCTGTGGACGAGCGGCTGCCAGGCGACGTCCCAGGCGAACTACGACGGCAGGGGCAACGACTGGGTCGGCAGCGTCTACACGGCCGAGGTGCCCCAGATCTTCCCCTACAGCGGCGCCCAGGGCCTCGGGCGGCTCGCTCAAGGGCTGCTGCTCACCTACGACCAGGGCTGGTACGGCATCCAGCACGATCGCAAGATCCTGCGCAACGAGGCGCTGACCGTGAGCGGCAAGCAGGGCTGGGTCCTCGAGTTCGAGATGGACTTCACCAAGGTCGCCGAGGCCAACAACCTGAAGTGGAAGAAGGAGAAGGGCGCGATCATCCTGGTGGACCGCGGTCAGAACGCCCGTCCCGCGATGCTGTACGTCTCGGTGCCGGACAACCTGGACCAGTCGGTCATCAAGCGCGTCGAGGACTCGCTCCAATCTCAGTGACGTCCGCATTACCCTTCAGCATTACTCTTGAGCCATGACTGACCCGCTGGTCTGGATCGACTGTGAGATGACCGGGCTCGACCTCGGCCGTGACGCGCTGATCGAGGTGGCCTGTATCGTCACCGACAGCGAGCTGAACCAGCTGGATGAGGGCGTGGACGTCGTCATCAAGCCCCCCGCCGAGACGCTGGAGCAGATGTCCGAGGTCGTGCGCGAGATGCACACGACCTCCGGACTGCTGCGGGCGCTCGCGACGGGGGTGACCCTTGCGGAGGCCGAGGCCGTCGTGCTCGACTACATCCGCTCGCACGTGCCCGAGGCCAAGAAGGCGCCGCTGTGCGGCAACTCCATCGCGACCGACCGCGCGTTCATCGCCCGGGACATGCCGCTGGTGGACGCGTTCCTGCACTACCGGATGGTCGACGTCTCGTCGATTAAGGAACTGGCCCGCCGCTGGTATCCCCGGGTCTACTTCGCCTCGCCGGAGAAGCAGGGCGGGCACCGCGCCCTGGCCGACATCACCGAGAGCATCCGGGAGCTGCGCTACTACCGGGCCGCGGTCTTCGTGCCACAGCCCGGCCCCGACTCCGCCACCGCCCGCGAGGTCGCGGAGACCGTCTCCGGGTCCTGACGCCCTGACGCGGAGGGCGAGCGGTATTGAGGGCGCGGAGGACTCCGAAATACCGCTACACTTTCTTCGTACGCCTCGCACGGCGGACATGGTGGGTGTAGCTCAGCTGGCAGAGCGCCAGGTTGTGGTCCTGGATGTCGTGGGTTCAAGTCCCATCACTCACCCCAATGGCGAACGGCCGGTCCCGACGGACCGGCCGTTCGCTTTTTCATCGTCAGCTATCACCCGCGTATATACCCTCGGTGTATAGACTGCGGGCATGACCGTTCCCCTCGCGTTGCTCGGCCTGCTCGAACGGGAGCCGAGCCACGGATACGACCTGAAACGCGACTACGACACCTTCTTCGGCCGGGGCAGGCCACTGCCGTTCGGGCAGGTGTACTCCACGCTCGGCCGCCTGGCCAGGGACGGCAAGGTCACCGGGCAGAGCGAACCGGGCGACGGGCCGGACCGCAAGCGCTACGCCATCACCCCCCTGGGCAGGCAGGAGGTCGCCACGTGGCTGGCCGAGCCGGTCGCGGCCGAGCCGTACCTGCAGACGGTGCTGTTCACCAAGGTCGTGCTGGCGCTGATGCTGGGCCGGGACGCGGCCGGCTACCTGGACGCGCAGCGCGCCACGCACATGCGGCGCATGCGGGAACTGACGGAGGTCAAGCGCGGCGGCTCCCTGACCGACGCCCTGCTGGCCGACCACGCCATGTTCCACCTGGAGGCGGACCTGCGATGGATCGACGTCACCCAGGCCCGGCTGGGGGCCCTGGCCGAGACGGTGCGGGCGTCGTGATCATCGAGGCTCGGAAGGTCAGCCGTTCCTACGGCAGCACGCCCGCGCTGCGGGAGGCGGACCTGTCGGTGGCCGCGGGCGAGGTCGTGGCGGTCATGGGTCCCAGCGGCTCGGGCAAGTCGACGCTGCTGCACTGCCTGGCCGGCATCTTCACGCCGGACAGCGGCGAGGTGTGGTTCGACGGACGCCGCCTGGACACGCTGGACGACGGCCGCCGCAGCGAACTGCGGCGCACCGCCTTCGGCTTCGTCTTCCAGTTCGGCCAGCTCGTGCCGGAGCTGACCGTCACCGACAACGTGATGCTGCCGCTGCTGCTGGGCCGCACCAGGAGAAAGCACGCCGAGCGGCGGGCGGCCGAATGGCTGGAGCGGCTGGAGCTGGCCGACCTGGGCGGCCGGCGCACCGGGGAGCTGTCCGGCGGGCAGGCGCAGCGCGTTGCGATCGCCAGAGCGCTGGTCACCCGGCCTCGGGTGGTCTTCGCCGACGAGCCGACCGGCGCGCTGGACACGCTCACCGGCGAGCACGTGATGAACCTGCTGGTGGGCCTGGCCCGTGAGGAGGGCGCCACCGTGATCGTGGTGACCCACGACGCCCGCGTGGCCGCCTGCGCCGACCGGGAGGTCGTGGTGCGCGACGGCCGTGTCTCCGACCCGTACACGACCGGGGCCGTCCGATGATCCGGCTGGGCCTGCGGCTGTCGCTGAGCAGCGGCAGGGAGGCGGCGGCCAGGCTGGCGCTGATCGTCGCCGGCGTGGCGGCGGGCGTCGCCGTGCTGCTGGCCACGCTGTCGCTGTTCAACGCCTTCCTGGCCACCGACGGCCGTGCCTGCTGGGAGTGCACGAACGGCTCGGCGCCCAGCGGCTGGGCCCTCGACGCGACGGCCGACGGCGCGCTGTGGAACTATCACGAGGACTTCTACGGGGGCCGGACGATCAAGAGGCTGGACGCCGCCGCGCTCGGCGCGCGGGCACCGGTCATCCCCGGCCTGTCCCGCATGCCCGGCCCGGGGCAGTATTACGCCTCGCCCGCGCTGGCCGCGCTGCTGGACTCGGCACCCCCTGAGGAACTGGCCGCCCGCTTCCCCGGCACCCGCGCCGGCCTGATCGGCGACGCGGCGCTGTCCGGGCCCGACGAGCTGGTCGTCGTGGTGGGACGGACGCCGGACCAGGTCGCCGCCATGCCCGGGGCCAGGCAGGTCGACACGGTTTCCACCATGCCCGCGGTCGACGAGAGCGCGGACGTCTACCGGTTCGGCTTCGGCCTCGCCGCCGTCGGGCTGATCGTCCCGCTGCTGGTGCTCGTGGGCACCGCCACCCGGCTGGCCGCGGCCCGCCGCGAGACCCGCTTCGCCGCGATCCGCCTGGTCGGCGCCACCACGCGGCAGGTCAACGTGCTCGCGGCGGTGGACGCCGCGCTGGGCGCGCTGACCGGCACACTGGCCGGTTTCGCGATCTTCCAGCTCGTACGGCCTGCCGTGACCGGGGTGCGGATCACCGGTGCCCGGTTCTTCCCCGAACTGGTCGCCCCGCACCTCTGGCAGTACGCGGCCGTGCTCGGCGGCGTGCCGGTGGTGGCCGCCTGCGCCGCCCTGTGGTCGCTGCGCCGGGTGCGGATCTCGCCGCTCGGCGTGGCGAGGAAGACCGCCGCGTCCCCGCCGCGAGCGTGGCGGGTGATCCCGCTGCTGGCGGGTCTGGGGATGTTCTTGGGCCCGGTGTACCGCAACGGCAAGCCCGACGACCTGCTGGCCGTCGCCGCGCTCGCGCTGGTCATGGTCGGGCTGATGCTGGCCGGACCCTGGCTGACCATGGTCGCCGCACGCCTGGCCGCCCGGCTGACCCGGGGCGGGGCGACGCTGCTGGCCGCGCGGCGCCTGGCCGCCGATCCGAAGACCGCCTTCAGGTCGGTGAGCGGGCTGGTGCTGGCGGTGTTCATCGGGACGACGATCGCGGCCCTCGTGCCGACGGTGGTCGCCGGGCAGCAGAAGGTGGCCGGGGGCACGCTCAACGACGTCCTGGGCGCCAGGTTCTCCCGGCCTGGCGTCTCCGGCCTGTCACCCCGGGCGGGGACCGAGCTGCTCGCCCGGCTGCGCGCCCGACCGGGCGTGGACGTGCTGCCGATCTACGCCAGAGCGGACATGGAAGTCGTCCCCCCGCGGCCCGACGGCCCGCCGCCCGCGCCGTACGTCGTCGAGTGCGCCGATCTGGCCCGCTTCCCCGTGCTCGGCCGCTGCCCTGTGAACATCGACGGCAGGGGCGCCCGGGCCGTGGCGGGCAACTTCGCCCGCATCGTCGGCGCCGACAACCCCCTCACCGTCGACAGACTCCTTCCACTGGCGGGCCCGGCCAGCCCGCCCGCCTCCGCCGACGGGCTCGACCTGGCGGCCGTCATGATCACCACACGCGATCCCGCGACGTTGGAGCGGCTGCGCACCCTGCTGGCCGGCTACACCGTCGAAGCGCCGATGACCTTCGCCGAGGTCGCCCAGGTCAGGGCGGACCTGTACACCCGGGCGGAGAACGTCGCGCTGGCCATGGTCGGGCTCACCCTGGTCGCCGGCGCCTGCGGCCTCGTGGTGGCGGCCGGCGGCGGGCTGGTGGAGCGCAGGCAGCCGTTCACCCTGCTGCGGCTGGCGGGCACGCCCACGCGCACCCTGGCCGCGGTGGTGCTGCTGGAGTCGGCGCTGCCGCTCGTGCTGGCCGCCGCGCTCGCCGCCGGCGCCGGCTTCGGTGTGGCCGAGCCGCTCATCGACGCCCTCGCGATGAAGAGCGCGTCGTTCGCGATGCCGGGACCCGTCTACTTCGCCTCCCTCGGCGGCGGCCTGGCCGCCTCCCTCCTGGTGATCCTCACGACGCTGCCGCTGCTGCGGCGCATGACCACGCCCGACAACGCGCGTTTCGAATAGGAGCCCCATGAAGCTCATGCCTGCCGCGGCGATCTCGCTGGCGTTACTCGCCCCTCCCGTGCCCGCCGCGGCGGCCGACGGGAGTTACTCGGCCACGATCCGGCGCACCGAGTACGGCATCCCGCACGTCACCGCCAAGGACTACGGCGGCCTCGGATTCGGGTACGGCTACGCCTTCGCCCAGGACAACCTGTGCACGCTGGCCTCCTGGGTGGTGACGCTGCGCGGCGAACGCTCCCGTTACTTCGGCCCGAAGGCCGAGTCCGACGACCCGGTCCGCCCGGTCGCCAACCTCGCCAGCGACGTCTACTACAAGAGCGTCGCCGAATCCGGCGTCGTACGGCGGCTGCTGGCCCGGCCCGCGCCGGTCGGCCCGAGCGACGAGCTGCGCCGCCTGGTGGACGGCTACGTCGCCGGATACAACCGCTACCTCGCGGACACGGGCGTGGAGAACCTTCCCGACCCCACGTGCCGGGGCAAGGCGTGGGTCGGCCCGATCACCGCCACCGACATGTGGAACAACCTGCTCGACCTCGACCGCATGGTCGGCAGCTCGCAGTTCAAGGAGGCCATCGCCGGGGTCGGCGAGGCCGAGGGCGAGGGACCGCGGCCCCAGCCGGCCGCGGGCAGCAACGCCTGGGCCCTCGGCCGTCAGGCCACGCGCGGGAACGGCGGCATGGTGCTGGCCGACCCGCACTTCCCCTGGAAGGGGATCCGCCGCTTCTACCAGGTGCAGCTCACCATCCCCGGCGTGCTCGACGTCTCCGGCGGCAGCCTGTACGGCACGCCGGTCGTCCAGATCGGCCACAACGCCAGGGTCGCCTGGACCCACACCGTCTCCCACGCGCAGCGCTTCACCGTCTACCGGCTGAAGCTCGCGGACGACCACAGCTACCTGGTGGACGGCCGGGCGGAGCCGATGGGCGAGCAGGAGGTGGAGGTCACCCTGCCGGACGGCACCGTCTCCGGCCACACGCTCCGCACCTCCCGCTACGGCCCGGTGCTCGCCGTCGGGCGTACCGACGAGGCCGCGTACGCGCTGGCCGACGCGAACGCCGCCAACCTGCGGGCGGCCGACGAGTGGCTGGCGATGGCCAGGGCGGGCAGCCTCGACGAGCTGCGGGCGGCCCAGCGGACCCACCAGGGGATGCCGTTCGTCCACACCCTCGCCACCGACGCGAGCGGAACCGCCTACTTCGCCGATACCTCGGTCGTCCCCCACGTCACCGACGCCGAGGCGAAGCGCTGCGCCAAGCCCTCGCCCGTTCCGGGCCTCGAGGCGTACGTCCTGGACGGCTCGACCTCCGCGTGCCTGTGGGGCAGGGACGGCGACGCCGTCGTGCCGGGCGTCTTCGGGCCGGGCAACCAGCCGAGGCTGGTCCGCGCCGACTACGTGGCCAACTCCAACAACACCTACTGGATGACGAACCCGGCGAAGCCGCTCACCGGCTATCCCAAGGCGTACGGCGAGACGGGCACCGAACTGGAGCCGCGTCCCCGGGTCGGCCTCGACATGATCGCCCAGCGGCTGTCCGGGACCGACGGGCTCGGCGCGCCCGGCTTCACGCTAGAGACCCTGCAGGCCACGGTGCGCGGCAAGCGCAACCTCACTTTCGAGCTCATGCGCGACGACCTGCTGAAGCTGTGCCGTACCGACTCCGAACTCCGGGACGCGCGCGAGGCCTGCCGGACGCTGGGGAAGTGGAACGGGCGCGCCACCCTGGACGGCGAGGGCGCCGTCCTGTGGCGCGAGTTCTTCACCCGGCTGGGCCGTCCCACCAAGCCGGGAGAGCCGGCCTTCAGCCCCTGGCGGGTGCCTTTCGACCCCGCGCGTCCGCTGACCACCCCGAGCGGGCTCAAAACCGACGACCCGGCCGTGCGGCAGGCCCTCGCCGACGCCGTGCTCCACTTCACGTCCAACCGGATCCCCCTGACGCTCACCCCCGGGCAGGCGCAGAGCTACGCCTCGATCCCGATTCCCGGCTGCACGGAAGGGGAGGGCTGCTTCGACCGGGTGCGCACGGGCGGACCGCTGGGCGCGGACGGACGCTACCCGGAGGTGAACACCGGATCCAGCTTCATGATGGCCGTCGCGCTCACTCCCGAAGGCCCGCGCACGCGGACCGTCCTCACCTACTCCCTGTCCGCCAACCCCGCCTCGCCCCACCACACCGACCAGACGGCCCTGTTCTCGCGCGGCGGGTGGGTGACCGAGCGCTTCACCGAGGCGGAGATCGCCGCCGATCCGCACCTCGAGACCGTCACGGTCCATGGGGGGCGTTGACCCGGGCAAGTCAGTTCACTTTTCCCCAAAGGTGGACGATGCGGGTTATGCTGCCTCACAACCGCCGTGCGGGGGCCTCGGCGATCTCTGATCGTCTTCTACGGAGGCCGGATGAGAATCGACGACCGCACAGACGACCGCACCGCAATGGGGCTGAGCAAGCGGGAGACCGAGGTCATGGAGCTGATCGCGACCGGTCGCTCCAATGGCGAGATCGCCCGGCTGCTGTTCCTGAGCGAGAAGACCGTGAAGAACCACGTCAACCGCATCTACGCCAAGCTGGGCGTGGACTCGAGGATGACGGCCATCTGCCGCTGGCGCGGCGAACCCGCGCCCGCGGCGCCGTCAGCCCCCGGCCAGATCCCCGGTGAGGACGGCGCGCAGGCCGTCCAGCCCGTACTCAAGCTCGTCGGGCTGGACGGACAGGGCAGGGCGTAGCCGTACGGACCGCTCACCGCAGCGCAGGACCAGGATCGCGCGTTCCTCCCGGAGCCGGGTGACCAGAGCTCCGGGGTCGGGGACGTCGAAGGCGCACATCAGCCCGCGTCCGCGCGCGTTGGCGACCAGGCCCTCGGCCTCCAGTCCCTGGAGGGCGCCCAGCAGCTTCTCGCCCAGGATCGCCGCCCTCGGGATCAGGCCGTCCCGCTCGATGATCTCGAGCATCCGGCGGGAGCGCACCATGTCGACCAGGCCGCCGCCCCAGGTGGAGTTGATCCTGCCGCTGACCCGGAACACGTTGTCGGGCACGAGGTCCACCCTGCGGCCCGCCATGATGCCGCCGACCTGGACCTTCTTCGCGAAGGCCACGATGTCGGGGGCCAGGCCGAGCTGCTGGTACGCCCAGGGGGTCCCGGTCAGGCCGACGCCGGTCTGCACCTCGTCCACGACGAACAGGGCCTCGTACTCGTGGCAGAGCGCCTGCATCGCCTGGAGGAACTCGGGGCGCATGTGGTTGTCGCCGCCCTCGCCCTGGATCGGCTCGGCGATGAAGCAGGCGATGTCGTGGCGGAACCGCTCGAACGCCTCCCTGGCCTGCGCCAGCGCCCGCTCCTCCGCCCGCTCGACGTCCCCGAAGTGGATGGCGGGGACGTCGACGCGCGGCCAGCAGAACCGGGGGAACCTGTCGGTCTTGACGGGATCGGTGTTGGTGAGCGAGAGCGTGTAGCCACCGCGGCCGTGGAAGGCCCGGGTGAGGTGGAGGACCCGGGTGCCGAGGCCGGGGTGGCGGCCGTGGGCCTCATTCCAGCGGCTCTTCCAGTCGAAGGCGCACTTGAGCGCGTTCTCCACGGCCGCCGACCCGCCCTCGACGAAGAACAGGTGCGGCAGTTCGGGGTCGCCGAGCACCCGCCGGAACGTCTCCACGAACTCGGCGAGGTGGACGGTGTACATGTCGGAGTTGGCCGGCTTGTTGGCGGCCACCCGGCCGAGCAGTGCGACGAACTCCGGGTCGTCGGCGAACGGGTTCACCCCGAGGGGCGACGACGCGAAGAACGTGTAGAAGTCGAGATACCTCCGGCCGTCCCGGGCGTCGACCAGCCAGGAGCCGGCGCTCCTGTCCAGGTCGAGCACGAGACGGTAGCCGTCGACGAGCAGGTGCCGTGCGAGGGCGTCGTGCACAGTGGTGGGGTCCATTTCGCCTCCGCCTCATACTGGGAAACGAGATGATTCCCTCACATCTGGCCGTCTATGTGAATAGTTTCCACTTAGATAGCACCTGAAGAGGACATTTTTCAGGCCGCGAGGGTAGGTTCCGCATCCGAGAAGCTCATCACGGGCGGCCTGCGGGTGAACATCCTCGTCAGCGCGAGGAGATAGACGAACCCCACCGCCATCCAGATCAGGCCGACCGTGAACGTGACGCCCGAGAGGCTGGTCCACAGCCAGATCGTCAGCGCGAAGCCCACCAGCGGGACCAGGCCGTACCTGACCAGGTCGGCGGCCGAGCGGCGCCCCTCGTCGAGCACGTAGTGCTTGACGACCGTGAGGTTGACCATGGAGAAGGCGATGAGCGCGCCGAAGTTGACCATGACCACGGCGTTGTCCAGGCTGATGAACAGCGCGACGAGCGAGACCGCCGACACCACGGCGGTGGCGACGATCGGGGTGCGGAAGCGCGGGTGCAGCCGGGCGAAGGCCGCCCGGGGCAGCACGCCGTCACGCCCCATCGAGTAGAGGATGCGCGAGACGCTCGCCTGGGTGGTCATGGCCGACCCGAAGGCGCCGACCACGTAGATCCCGACGAAGATCGTCTCGAACGCGGCGCCGCCGAGCGCGGACATGATGTCCACACCCGCCGTGTCCGCGTTGGCGAAGTCGTCGTAGCCGGGGTGGACGAGGCTGCCCATCCACGCGACCAGGATGAACAGCAGGCCGCCGATGAGCGTGGTGAGCACGATGGCGCGGGGGATCGCCCGGCGGGGCTCCCTCGCCTCCTCCGACAGGGTCGAGACGGCGTCGAACCCGAGGAAGCTCAGCGCCAGGATCGCCGCGCCCGCGAACACGCCCGAACCCGGGGTGAAGGGCGCGAAGGGCGACGGCGCGGGGTGACCGGCCAGGTGCTTCAGCGACAGCGCGGCGAACACCACGATCAGCACCACCGACAGCCCGACGACCAGGACGTTGACCCGGTTCATCACCGTGATGCCGACGACGTTGAGCACGAGCACCAGCAGCAGCGCCGCCAGGGTGAAGATCCACTGGGGCACCTCGGGGAACTGGCTGTTGAGGTAGATCCCGATGAGCAGGAAGTTGATCATCGGGAGGAACAGGTAGTCCAGCATCAGCGTCCACCCGGTCATGAAGCCGATGTGACCGCCGAAGGTCTGCTGGGTGTAGGTGTAGGCGGACCCGGCGGTGGGGTACGCCCTGGCCATCCTGCCGTAGCTGAACGCCGTGAACAGCATGACCACGAGGGCGACCACGTAGGCCGCCGGCAGGTGGCCCTCGGTGACCTGGGTGACGGCGCCATAGGTGGTGAAGACGGCGACCGGGGCGAGGTAGGTCAGCCCGAACAAGGTCAGTCCGGGAACGCCGAGGACGCGCTTCAGTCCGGCGGGTTCGGTCATACGCCACTCCTGTTGGCTGGGAGGAAGGTTCTCACGCCGGCCGCCCACGTGCCGAGGACGGTCGTCGTCTCCGCGATGTCATGGGGGTCCAGCCGCCGGACGTCGCCGTCCAGCCAGACCAGGTCGGCCACCTTTCCGGGGGCCAGGGTGCCGCGCTCCTCCTCGGCGAACGCCTGGTGGGCGACCCCCGCGGTGTACGCCGACAGCGCCTCCTCGATGCCGATCCGCTCCTCGGGCAGCCAGCCGCCGGACGGCTCACGCTCGGCGTTCTCCCGCGTCACCGCGACCGGCAGCCCGGCAAGCGGGCGGTGGTCGCTCACCGGCCAGTCGCTGCCGAAGGATACGTGCACTCCGGAGCGCAGCAGCGAACCGATGAGGTACTGCCGCCGGGCCCGATCCGGCCCGATCCTGGGGAAGGTCAGCTTCGTCATCGGGGGATCGGTGCGCGCCCACAGGGGCTGGAGGTTGGCGATCACGCCGAGCCTGGCGAACCTGGGCAGGTCCTCCTCCGCGAGCACCTGCACGTGGGCGATCACCGGCCTGCGGTCACGCGGGCCGTTCACCCGCGTCACGTGCTCGATCGCGTCCAGCGCGGTGCGGATGCCCGCGTCGCCGATCGCGTGCAGGTGCGCCTGCAGGCCCATCGCGTCCACCGCCGTCAGGGCCTCGATCAGCTCGCCGTACGGCCAGACGGGCATGCCCCGGGTGCAGGGATCGTCGCTGTATGGCGCGAGCAGCGACGCCGTGCGGTTCTCCAGGATGCCGTCGATGAAGAATTTGACGGTGCGGGCGGTGAGCCGGTCGTGCCCGAGCGTTCGCACCCGCTCGCAATCGGCGGCGAACTCGGCGAGTTGCTCGCGCCACCGCACGGGATCCGCGCGGAAGGCGAGGTTGACCCGGGTGGCCAGCAGCCCGCGGCGGGCCGCCTCCAGGTAGGCCTCGACCGTGCCGTGCTCCACCCACGCGTCCTGGATCCAGGTGACCCCGGCCGCCGCGTACGCCTGGGTGGCGGCGGCGAGCGCGGTGACGAGGTCCTCGGTGGTGCGGTCGGGGGCGGCGGCGAGGACCGCGTCCACCGCGTCCCACTCCATCATGGTTCCGAGCAGCTCGCCGTCCGGGCGGCGGGCGAACCGGCCGCGGGGGGTGTCGGGCGTCGAGGCGTCCAGGCCGGCCCGCCGCATGGCCTCGGAGTTGCACCACAACGTGTGGTAGTCCCAGGCCCGCAGCGCGACCGGCCGGTCGGGCACCGCCTCGTCCAGCCACCGGGCGTCGAACAGGCCGTCGGGGACGATCGTGGCGTCGTAGCCGCCTCCGATGATCCACCCGTCGCCGGGATGCGCGTCGGCGTGGCGGCGGACCTCCTCGACGATCTCCGCGACCGTGCTCAGCCCTCTGACCTGCGGGCCCAACGCCTCGAACCCGGCGTGGTCGGGATGGCAGTGGCCGTCGCCGAAGGCCGGTAACAGCATCCCGCCGCGTAGGTCGACACGGTCGTCGTGGGTTCCCGCCAGGGCGGCGGCTCCGAGTGCTTCTATCCGGCCGTCCCGTACGGACAGGGCGTCGGTGGTCGTGCTGGTGCCCGTCCAGATGGTGCCGCCGTGAAAGAGGGTGCGGCGAAGCAGGATGCGCGACATGGGCGTCCCGATAAATCGAATGACGTTCGTTTAGTGGGATGAGGATAGGTTGTCGGCGGGCAAAGCGGAAGGGGGCTCCGGGCCGAATGCGGCGGCGAGTGGGACGGCCGGCGAAGCCGGTGTTGAGCAGGGAGGCCATCGCGCGGGCCGCGCTGGCCCTCATCGACGACGCCGGAGCCGAGGGTTTCTCCATGGCCGCCCTCGCCGAACGGCTGGGCGTGCGGCCGTCCTCGCTCTACAACCACGTGAGCGGCAAGGACGACATCCTGGCGGCGGTCCGCGAGATCGTCTCCGACGCCATCGACGCCTCGATGTTCGCCGTGCTGCCCTGGGACGAGGCGCTGGTGCGGTGGGCCCACGGCTACCGCGACGCGTTCGCCGCCCACCCGCCCGCGATCTCCCTGCTGGCCACGCTGCCGATCACCGGAGCCCTGCGGACGCTGCGGATGTACGAGGAGGTCGTCGGCGGGCTGCGGCGCGGCGGCTGGCCGGAGGCGATGGTCATCCCCGTGATGGTCGCCGTGGAGTCGTTCATCCTCGGCTCGGCGCTCGACCTGGTGGCGCCGCCCGACATGTTCGACGCCGGGCCGCTGGCCGCGCAGGTCCCCGTCTTCGCCGCCACGGTGCGCGCCCGCGACGACGCCGCGACCACAAGCGGACGCCCGCCGGCGGACCTGTCCTTCGAGGTCGGACTGGCCGCGATCGTGGAGGGACTGCGACGGACGCTCGCGGCCATGGGGTGACGATTCGGAAGCGTTTGTGTACCTTTGCTTCAGATTTCGTGGTTCTGCACGGAGTGCAGCGATCTTTTCTGAGGCAGGGATGATGATCGACCGTACTCGCCTGGCCCGGCTGCTCGACCGCGAGCGCGACGCGTTCCGGGAGCGCAACCCGCGCTCGGCCGCCGCGTACGAGCAGGCGAGAGGCCACCTGTTCGGCGGCGTGCCGATGACGTGGATGAACAAGACGGCCGCGGGCTTCCCGCTCTACCTGGCCGAGGCCCGCGGCGCCCGCGTCACCGACCTCGACGGCCACGAGTACGTCGACCTCTGCCTCGGCGACACCGGCGCGATGGCCGGGCACTCCCCTCAGGCGACCGTGGACGCCGTGGCCGACCGGTTCGGCCGCCGGGGCGGCGCCACGGTGATGATGCCGACCGAGGACGCCGCCTGGGTCGGCGCCGAGCTCGGCCGCCGGTTCGGCCTGCCCTACTGGAGCTTCTCGCTGACGGCCACGGACGCCAACCGATGGGCGATCCGGCTGGCCAGGGCGATCACCGGCAGGCCCAAGATCCTCGTGAACAGCTACTGCTACCACGGCAGCGTGGACGAGGTGCTGATCGTCGTCGACCAGGACGGCCGCCAGGTGTCCCGCGAGGGCAACGTCGGCGCGCCGGTCGATCCCACCGTCACCTCGCGCGTCGTGGAGTTCAACGACCTGCCCTCGCTGGAGCGCGAACTGGCGTACGGCGACGTCGCGGCGGTCCTCATGGAGCCCGCCCTCACCAACATCGGGATCGTGCTGCCCGAGCCGGGCTACCTGGAGGGCGTCAGGGAGCTGACCCGGCGGTACGGCAGCCTGCTGATCAACGACGAGACGCACACCTTCTCGGCGGGCCCGGGCGGCTGCACGAAGGCGTGGGACCTGCAGCCCGACATCGTGACGATCGGCAAGGCGATCGGCGGCGGCATCCCGAGTGGCGGTTACGGCCTGTCCGCCGAGGTCGCCGCGCGCATCGAGGCGATGGACGGGCTCGACCTGGTCGACATGGGCGGGGTCGGCGGCACGCTGGCCGGCAACGCCCTGTCGGTCGCCGCGATGCGCGCCACGCTGGAGCACGTGCTCACCGACGACGCGTTCGCCGCCATGACCGAGCTGGCGACCCGCTTCACGAAGGGCGTCCAGGAGGTGATCGACGCGCACGGCCTGCCGTGGTCGGTCACGCAGCTCGGGGCGCGCGCCGAGTATCGATTCACCAGCCCGGCCCCCCGCAACGGCGGCGAGTCGAACGCGGCCGGCGACCCCGACCTGGACGACTACCTGCACGTCTACCTGGCCAACCGGGGCGTGCTGCTCACGCCGTTCCACAACATGGCGCTGATGTCCCCCGCCACCACCGAGGCCGACGTCGACCGGCACCACGAGGTCTTCGCGGCGGCCGTCGCCGACCTGGTCGCATGACCCTGGACGAGATCGACCGGGTCCTGCTGCGCGAGCTGCAGCGGGACGGCCGGGCTTCCTACGCCGCGCTCGCCGAGGCCACCGGCCTGTCCGCCCCCGCCGTACGGCAGCGGGTGCAGCGGCTGCGCGACGAGGGCGTCGTCCAGATCGTCGGGGTCACCGACCCGATGGCGCTGGGCCTGCCGGTCATGGCGCTGATCGGCGTCCGCGTCGACAGCGACGTGCACGAGGTCGCCGACCGGATCAGCGAGCTGTCCGGGGTGATCTACGTGGTGCTCACGGCGGGCTCGTTCGACCTGTTCGTCGAGGTGGTGTGCCGGGAACCGGCCGAGCTGCTCAGCGTGCTCAACGACCACGTCAAGCGGGTGCCGGGCGTCACCAGGGCCGAGGCGTTCACCTACTTCGGGATCCACACGCACCGGTTCGCCTGGCCCGGCGTCTGAGAGTCCTAAAGGGCTTTCAGGAAGCGGGCGGCGATGGGGACGGCGGCACCGCGGCCGGTGCCGCCGTGCTCGACGAACACGGCGAAGGCGAGGTCACCCCGATAGCCGATGAACCAGGCGTGGTCCTGCCCGCCCTGCCCGTCCTCGGCGGTGCCGGTCTTGCCCGCGACCCCTGGGGGCAGCTCGGAACCGGCGGCGGTCCCGTCGACCGTGACCGCGCTCATCAGCGAGCGCAGTCCTTCCGCCACGTTCGACGGCAGGGGCACGCTATTTTGCAGCTCCCCCTGCGGCGCCTCGTCCGCCAGCGGGCGGGCCTGCCGCCACTCCCCGCTCTCCACGGCGGCGGCGACCAGCGCCATGCACAGCGGAGTCGCCTCGACCGTGCCCTGTCCGAAGGAGTCCTCGGCGAGCGCGTCGGGGTTCTCCGGCCGCTGCAGGCTGCCGCACGTGCTCGTGTCGCTGCTGTCCCCCTGCGCGCGGAAGCCGAACGCCCTGGCCTGATCGACCAGCGTGTCACCGTTCAGCCGCTCGATGGTCAGCCGGACGAACGTGGTGTTGCACGACAGGGCGAACGCCTGCCGCAGGGTGACCGTCCCGTGGTTCTCGTCCTTGTAGTTGTGGATCGGCCGGTGGAAGGGGATCTGGTAGACCGCCGGGCAGTCCACCGTGCTGTCGGGAGACAGCCCGTTGTTGAGCAGCGCCGCCGCCGTGATCGTCTTGAACGTCGAACCGGGGGCGTACTTGCGCTCGAACGCCGCCCGGTCACCCAGCTTGTCGGAGACTGCGAGAATCTCCCCCGTGGACGGCCGTACGGCGACGATGGCGGCCCGCTGCACGCCGTCGAGCGCCCGGGCCGCCGCGGCCTGCACCGCGTAGTCGATGGTGGTTCGTACGCCGACCGGCCGCTTCTCGGGCTTGTAGGACAGGACGGTCTTCGCCGGCAGGCCCGGATTGTCGACCTGCAGCGCCCATCCCACGGCCACGCCGGCCGTGGGCGCCACCCCCTGGTTCATCAGGTTGTCCAGGTACGCCTCGGCGCCCGAGTTCTGTGGGAACTCCCGCCCTCCCCTCGTCACCGGCCGAAGCGGCCCGGCGTCCGGCTCGGTCCTGACGAGACTTCCGCCGGGCTGGATCTCCGGATGCAGGACCGCAGGCGTCCAGACGACCTTCCAGGTGAGATCCCGTACGGCCAGGTGCAGGCTGGAGTCGAAGCGCCAGGTGCCGGCGTCCTGCTCGTCGCGCTCCTGGGTGAAGGGGATCTCGGCCGTATCGTCCCCGGTGCGTACGAGGTTGCCGACCGTGATCCGCAGCGACTTGGAGAGTGCGGCGTCCTCGAACTCGCGGTGCTGGTCCGCGAAGTCGTCCGGAGGATCGTCGACCAGTTCGCGCATGGCGTCGTAGTCGCTCTTGACCCAGGCCTGGAAATAGGCGGCGGCCGTCTCGTCAGGAGAGCCCTCCGGGGAGCTTGCGGGGGACGGCTCGGAAGATGGCTCAGGCCGGAGTTGGAGCGTCTGCGGGCCGGCGGGTGCGGGCGTCCCCCGCGGCGCGGCGACGAAGTCCGAGACCGGCTCCTCCCTGCCGGACACAATGAGTCCGGCAACGCCGAAGACGAAGATGGCCGCGGCGACCATGACGAGGGCGAGCAGGGCCCTGTTCCGCATACGGTTCTCATATCACGCGAAAGGAGCCATAGGTGGCAAGGAGCAGAGAACCGTTGCCAGGCCGCTATCCAGTGACCTTCGGCGAGGTGGAGCTCCTGCGCGACCTCGACCGGCCGGATGGGTGGATGCTCATCAGGGACGGAGTCCCCCAGTCGTACGTGGATCTGACCGATCCCACCTATCTGGACTTCTCGTACACGCAGCTCATGGCCAGCGTGATCGACTGCCTGCCCGAAGGCCCGCTCGACGCCGTCCACATCGGTGGCGGCGCCTGCACGATCCCGCGCTACATCTCCGCGCGGCGGCCCGGCTCCCGGCACATCGTCGTCGAACCGGACGCCGGGCTGGTCCAGCTCGTACGCGACCAGCTCAACCTCAAGTCGGTGCCCCGGCTGAAGGTCCGGGTGGCGGACGGCCGCGCGGCGACGGCGAACCTCGGGGACGACTCGGCCGACCTGTTCGTGCTCGACGCGTTCTCGGGCGCGACGATGCCGGTCGAACTGGCGACCGTCCAGTACATGGCGGAGATCGCCCGCGTCCTGCGCCCCTCCGGCACCGCGCTGATCAACGTGGCGGACGGCAAGGGCCTGCCCTTCGTCAAGCGGGTCGCCTCCACCGTGAGCCGTGTCTTCCCGCACGCCGCGCTGCTGGCCGAGCCCGGCATCCTGCGCGGGCGCAGGTTCGGCAACGTCGTCCTGGCGGCCTCGCCCGGGGACCTGCCGATCGAGGCACTCACCAGGAAGGCGGCGGGCGGCCTCACCCAGGCTCGATGCCTGGCTGACGAGGACCTGACCCGTCTGGTCGCGGGGGCCGCTCCCATTCACGACGGCGACGCCGTCCTCGCCCCCGTCCCCCCACCAGGCCTGTTCGACTAGTGGATGTGTCCACCAACCTCGGCCGGATCGGTCCACGGCTGTTGGCCGGGTCGGCGCACGTTGCCGGATCGGTCCACGAGCGTTGGCCGAGTCGGTGCACGTGGGCCGGTCGGTGCATGTGGGCCGGTCGGTGCACGTGGGCGGGGTCGGTCACTGCGCCGGAAGGAACCTCCGGTCCTCGCGAAGCCCGCTCCGCTGGGCCTTCGCTGCGGTCCTCGCTCCCTTCCGCTCCGCTCCCTCGACCTCGATGAGCCTCGTGGACAGCCCACTACCGACCCTCGGGTCCTGGTCGTCATTCCCGTAGCCGCCGGGCTCGTGCGAGGCGGTGGTAGGTGAAGGCCCACCGGTCGGTGCCTTCTTT
>NZ_BOOF01000040.1 GCF_016863095.1 Microbispora siamensis
ACCGACGGCGACGGCGACGGCGACGGTGAGGGTGACGGTGATGGTGAGGGTGACGGGGTAGGGCTGGGGCTGCTGCTCGGGCTCGCCGAGGGGCTGGGACTGGGACTGGCACTGGGGCTGGTGACGGTTCCACTGCAGGTGGTGCCGTTCAGCGCGAAGCTCGCCGGCACCGGGTTGGACGAGGTCCAGGAGCCGTTGAAGCCGAACGACGCACTGCCGCCGGTCGGGATGGCGCCGTTGTAGGAGGCGTTGGTCACGGTGACCTGGGCGCCCGACTGCGTGTAGCTGCCGTTCCACAGCTGGCTGATCGTCTGCCCGGCGGGGAACGACCAGGTGAGGCGCCAGCCGTCGATCGGGTCACCCAGGTTGACCACGTCCACGTTGGCACCGAAGCCGTCCTGCCACTGGTTGGTGACGGTGTAGGTGACCCGGCAGCCGGCGGCGGCCCGGGCGGAGCCGGCGGTCACGATTCCGAGGACGCTCAGCGCCGCGGCCATCCCGGCCGCGAGCCAGCGCCGATGTCGAGTGAAGCGCACGAGAATCTCCAGGGATAGTTGACGGCGACTTTCATGTCTGGAGTCAGCTCGCGGTGCAGGTCAGCGTGGGCACGCCGTTGGCGCCGTTCCAGGTGCCGAGGAAGCCGAACTGGGTGCTCGCGCCCGCGCCGAGCGCGCCGTTGTAGCCGACGTTGCGAGCGGTGACCTGGTCGCCGCTGCTGCTGATCGTGGCGTTCCACGACTGGGTGACCGTCTGGCCGTTGCCGAACCGCCAGCCGACGGTCCACGAGGAGATGGTCGAGCTGCCCGCGGTGACGGTCACCGTCGCCTGGAAGCCGCCGTCCCACTGCCCGGCGACGGCGTACGCGGCCGAGCACCCCGCGCCGCCCGGAGACGGGCTCGGCGACGGGCTGGCTGACGGACTGGGCGACGGGCTGGCTGACGGACTGGGCGACGGGCTGGCTGACGGGCTGGCTGACGGGCTGGGCGACGGGCTGGTGCCGGGGCCCTGCCCGATGCTGCCGGGCACCGACTGGAGCGCCGCGTACCAGGCGGCGGCCATCTTGTCGTAACCGGTCGCGGTCGGGTGGATGCCGTCGATCAGGTCGGCGGTGGTCAGCTTGCTGTGCATGTCGACCAGGTGGACGTGCTTGCCGCTGCCGACCTTGGACTGCACGATGCCGGGGATGGCCGCGTTGAAGGTGCGGGCGGCGGCCTCCTGGCCGGAGTTCGACAGCGGAATGATCGTCGCGACGAACACCTCGGCGTTCGGCGCGGCGGCGGTGATGTGGTCGATCAGCGTGGACAGCCGCTGCGGCGCGCCGGACAGGTTGTAGTTCTGCAGCACGTCGTTGGTGCCGATGTGCAGCAGCACCGTGCGCGGGGCAGAGGTACGCAGCCAGCCGGCGATGTTCGCGTCGATCTGGTCGATCCGCCACCCGGGGTGCCCCTCGTGGTCGTGGTCGCCCAGACTGGCCGGCCCGTTGTACTGCGACCCGACGAAGTCGATCGTGTAACGGCCCGCGGCCAGGCGCTGCCACAACCCGATCCGGTAACCGCCCGGCACCTGCGTGCCCTCGGTGATCGAGTCGCCCAGCGGCATCACCCGTACTCCGCCGTTGGACTCGGCGCGGGCGACGGCGGGCGCCGTCGCCACGACGGTCGCGACCAGGAGCGCGGTGGTCAGCCGGCGTCTCCACCGTCTCCATCCGCGCCGGTTTGTGAGCGTTAACATCGCTGGTGGTCAACCCCTTTCGGGCAAGGGTGAGGTGGGTGGGCGGGTTCCCGCTGTGGCCGACCCCGCACATAGCCGGGGCCGGGCTCCGGTAGCGCTTGTAGACATCATTGTTAGCGCTAACATCGGCTCAACGAGTCGATCGCTCCTCTCCTCGGATGACCGGGGGTGGTGGTGCGCCGGAGCAAATACGACGTGACGAGCCCCCGTCAAGCTCCGGCTCCCGCCCCCGTCCCGCCCTTCCGCCCGGCCTATGCGTCTCAACTGCCGCGATGAGACGCGAACGCACCACCGAGGGGAGGCGCGGTGATGAAACGTTCATCGAGACCCGCGCATCGAGGGCCACTGACAGAAGTGCCAGGAAAATTACATGCCGGGTTGACGGCATCAATGCAGCGTGCAGCCGTAGAGGCCCAAGCGGGCATCGAAACTTTCTGGGAACGCCCTTGACACGTTTCGGGATGATTTCCAGACTGACTCCCCGAGGCGGCTCCTCCTGCCGGGGTCGGTGGTGAGCGGCAGGGGCCGCAGTTTCGACGCGACGACGGCTCGCGTGCTGTTCCCGCGGGCGTCTATCCGCGTTTCCCTCATCGATTCCGCAGTGGAGGCTCAGGCATGGGCGAAAATCCCTTACCCGCCGACGGCGGACGACGGCTCGTCGGCACCCGCCGGCTGCTGGTCGCCGGCGCCCTCGGCGTACTCGGCACGGCCACCGCACTCGCGGCGTCCGTCCCCGCCGGCGCCGCCGCCGGCACGCTGGGCGCGGCGGCCGCCCAGAGCGGCCGCTACTACGGCGCCGCGATCGCGGCCGGTCACATGAACGACTCGACCTACGTGGCCACCTGGGACCGGGAGTTCAACGCCGTCACCCCCGAGAACGAGATGAAGTGGGACGCCACCGAGCCCTCGCGCGGCTCGTTCCGCTTCACCTCCGCCGACCAGATCGTCAGCCACGCCCAGAGCAAGGGCATGAAGATCCGCGGACACACGCTGGTCTGGCACAACCAGCTGCCGAGCTGGGTCGGCGGCCTGTCGGCCAGTGACCTGCGCAGCGCGATGACCAACCACATCAACAACGTGATGGGCCACTACAAGGGCAAGATCTACGCCTGGGACGTGGTCAACGAGGCCTTCGCCGACGGCGGCGCGGTCGGCACGCTGCGCAGCTCGGTGTTCACCCAGAAGCTCGGCAACGGCTTCATCGAGGAGGCATTCCGCGCCGCGCGGGCGGCCGACCCGAACGCCAAGCTCTGCTACAACGACTACAACATCGACGACGCCAACGCGAACAAGACCCGCGGCGTCTACAACATGATCAAGGACTTCAAGGCGCGCGGCGTGCCGATCGACTGCGTCGGGCTGCAGTCGCACCTGTCGTCGGGATCGGTGCCGTCCAACTACCAGCAGAACATCGCCCAGTTCGCCGCGCTCGGCGTCGACGTCCAGATCACCGAGCTCGACATCGGCGGCTCGGGCTCCGCCCAGGCCGACGCCTACCGCCGTGTCACCCAGGCCTGCACGGCGGTGCCCCGCTGCACCGGCATCACCGTGTGGGGCATCACCGACAAGTACTCCTGGCGTAGCGGCGACACCCCGCTGCTGTTCGACGGCAACTTCAACAAGAAGCAGGCGTACACGGCCGTCCTCGACGCGCTCAACGCCGCGACCCCGAACACGAGCCCGTCTCCGACCACCAGCCCGAACACCAGCCCATCCCCGACAACCAGCCCGAACACCAGTCCGTCCCCGAACACCAGCCCGTCCCCGACGCCGCCGGTGGGCGGGGCGTGCTCGGCGACCATCGAGACGACCAACAGCTGGCCGGGCGGGTTCCAGTCGACGGTGACCGTACGGGCGGGCAGTTCGGCGGTCAACGGCTGGACCGTGAAGTGGACCTGGCCGAGCGGGCAGAGCATCAGCAGCCTGTGGAACGGCACGCAGAGCGGGTCCGGCTCCAGCGTGACCGTCAGCAACGCCCCCTACAACGGCTCCATCGCGGCCGGCTCGTCCACCACCTTCGGCTTCACCGCCAACGGCAGCGCCGCCACCCCCACCGCGACCTGCACCAGCCCGTGACATGAGGAGACACTGATGCGCCTACCCTGGCGAGCGCGGCCGCCGCGCCGCTCCGCCGAACCGGCGGCGCCGCCTGGGGTGTCCCTGCGCCGGAAGCTGGCGATGACGGCGATGCCGCTCCTGTTGGCGGCGACCGGGCTGCTGAACGCCCACAGCGCGGAGGCCGCCGTGGCCTGCCGCGTCGACTACACCGTCGCCTCACAGTGGGGCGGTGGCTTCAGCGCCAACGTGGTGGTCGACAACCTGGGCGACGCCGTGAACGGCTGGCAGTTGTCCTGGACGTTCGGGGCCGGCCAGCAGATCACCCAGATCTGGAACGCCACCCACACCCAGTCGGGGTCGTCGGTGACGGCGACGAACGTCGGCTACAACGCCACCATCCCCTCGGGCGGCAGCGTCACCTTCGGGTTCAACGGCTCCTGGAACGGCTCCAACCCGGTGCCTGCCTCGTTCTCCCTGAACGGCGTGCCCTGCACCGGAAATCCGGGGTCGCCCAGCCCGAGTCCGACGTCCAGCCCGACCCCGAGTCCGACGTCCAGTCCGACCCCGAGCCCGTCGGCGAGTCCGACGGGTGGCGGCGGGACGCTGCCGTCGAGCTTCCGGTGGAGCTCGAGCGGTGCGCTGATCGCGCCGAAGCCGGACTCGTCGCACAACATCGCGGGCATCAAGGACCCGACGGTGGTGTACTACAACGGCAAGTACCACGTGTTCGCCAGCACGGCCCAGGCCTCGGGCTACAACCTGGTGTACCTGAGCTTCTCCGACTGGTCACAGGCGGGCTCGGCGACGCACTACTACCTGGACCGCACCCCGATCGGCTCGGGCTACCGGGCGGCGCCCGAGGTGTTCTACTTCGCGCCGCAGAAGCTGTGGTATCTCGTGTACCAGACCGGCAACGCCTCGTACTCCACCAACCCGGACATCGGCAACCCCAACGGGTGGAGCGCGCCGAAGAACTTCTACTCGGGGATGCCCGACATCATCCGGCAGAACATCGGCAACGGCTACTGGGTCGACATGTGGGTGATCTGCGACAACGCCAACTGCTATCTGTTCTCCTCGGACGACAACGGGCACCTGTACCGGTCGCAGACGACGCTCGCGAACTTCCCCAACGGGTTCGGCAACACGGTGATCGCGCTGCAGGACTCCAACCGGAACAACGTGTTCGAGGCGAGCAACGTCTACAAGGTGCAGGGAGACAACCGCTACCTGCTGATCGTCGAGGCGATCGGGTCGAGCGGCCGGCGCTACTTCCGGTCCTGGACGTCGAACAGCATCGCCGGGTCGTGGACGCCGCTGGCGGCCAGTGAGTCCAGCCCGTTCGCCGGATCGAGCAACGTGACCTTCCCCGGCGGCGCGTGGACCAACGACATCAGCCACGGCGAGATGGTCCGCACCCAGGTGGACCAGACGCTGACCATCAGCCCGTGCAAGATGCAGTACCTGTACCAGGGCCGAGACCCCAACTCCGGCGGGGACTACAACTCCCTGCCGTGGCGGCTGGGCCTGCTCACGCAGACCAACTCCACCTGCTGAGCCGTCCTTCCCCGATCCTTCCCCGGGGAAGCTGACCTCCGGTGCGGCGGACCCCCGTCGCGCCGGAGGTCTCGCCTCTAGCGCTTCGGAGGAGCGGTGCTCTCGCGTACGACGAGGGTCGTGGCGAACTCCTTGCGGTAGTGGGGGAGGGGCTCGCCCCTGGCGAGCGTCACCAGCATGGCGGCCGCCGCCCCCGCCATCTCGGTCAGCGGCTGGTGGATCGTGGTCAGCGGCGGAATGGCCCATCGCACCGGGGGCATGTCGTCGAAGCCGATGACGCTGAGGTCCTCCGGGATGCGCACCCCCATCTGGTGAGCCGCGTGGTAGACCCCGATGGCCTGGCCGTCGTTGGAGGCGAAAACGGCCGTGGGCGGGTCGGACAGGCGCAGCAGCCGGTGCGTGTGCGTCAGGCCGTCCTCGATCTGGTAGTCGCCCTGGCAGATCAGGTCCGGGTCGACGGGCACCCCGGCCGTGTCGAGCGCGGCGCGGTAGCCGTCGAGACGGGCGCGGCTGGACAACGCGTGCGACGGCCCGGTGATGATGGCGATCCGCCGGTGGCCCAGCTCCAGGAGGTGGCGGGTGGCGGTGAGCCCGCCGTTCCAGTTGCCCGCGCCCACCGAGGGGACGCGGTGTCCCGGGTCGCCGGTCGGGTCCAGGAGGACGAGGGGGATCTTGTGAGTGGCGAGCCGATCACGCTGGACGTCGGTCAGGTTGGAGAAGACCGCGATGACGCCGGCGGGACGACGGCCGAGCACGTCCTCCAGCCAGTCGGCGCCGGGGACGTGGTTGCCCTGTAACTCGGAGATGGCCACGGCCATGTGGTGCTCGCGCGCGACCTGCCCCACCCCCCGGGCGATCTCCGTCGGGTAGTCGCCCGCCAGTTCGTGGAAGACCAGCTCCAGCACGGCGGCCGGGCTGGAGCGCCGCCGCTGCCTGCGGAAGCCGTGCTCCCGGATGAGGCCCTCGATCAGGGCACGGGTCTCCGGCGCCACCGCGGAGCGGCCGTTCACCACCTTGGAGACCGTCGCCTTGGATACTCCGGCGAGTTCGGCGAGCTGCGCGAGGGTCAGCGGCTCGGGGACGGATGCGGACGGCTCGTCGACAACGGTCACAAGCCGCAGTCTAACGTCGAGGTGTGCGTATGGCTCTGAATGTTTCGGCGATTCGCCGAATAATTTCAGACAGTTACCAAGTTCGTACTGATACCAACTGCGAAAACTTTCGGAAACCGGTTTATCCGGCGAGTGTCGGCGTACCGAGCGCGGTGAGCGATGCGAGGCGTTCTGCATCCTCGGTGCCGGGCTCGGCCGTGTAGACCATGATGCGCAGATCGACGCCCGCCACGGTGAGCACGTCGCAGTCCAGCGTCAGGGGGCCGACGTCGGGATGGTCGATGATCTTGCGGGCGGCGTCGTGCCGTCCGACGGCGCCGGAATCCCACAGCTCGGCGAACCGCTCGCTGTTCGCGCGCAGATCCGCGACCAGCCGCCGCAGCCGCCGGTCGCCCGGATAGCGAGCGGCGGCCGCGCGCAGGTCGGAGACCAGGACCGTCTCGAACGCCCGCAGGGACTCCGCGGTGTGCCGGGCCCGGGTGCCGGAACCGAGGAAATGCCGCCACACCGCGTTGCGCTGGTCGCCGCGCGGCTCCTCCGACGGGTCGCCCATCAACGCGGCGTACGGAGGGTTGGCCAGGAGCAGCGTCCAGCACGCGTCGAAGACCGCGACGGGCGTGCCGGTCAGCCGGTCCAGCAACCGCAGGACGCTGGGGGTGATGTGCGTCGGCACCGTCTCCGGTTCCGGCGGCGCCAGCCCGGCCAGCCGGAACAGGTGTGCGCGCTCGGTGCCCGACAGCCGCAGGGCCCGGGCCAGGGCCTCGACGACCTGGGCCGACGGGTGGGACGCGCGGCCCTGTTCGAGCCGGGTGACGTAGTCGACGGAGATCCCGGCCAGCAGGGCCAGTTCCTCACGGCGCAGTCCGGCCGCGCGCCGCTGTCCCGCCGCGGGCAGTCCGGCGGTCTCGGGCGCGACCCGGTCACGCCAGCGGCGCACCGCCTTGCCGAACTCTCCCGTCATTCCGCCCGTCGCCATACGGACCAGTCTGCACCCGGCCGCTACTGCGCCTGGACGGAGCGGCAATTTGAGGCGGCCACGCGGAGACTGGGACCGCACCATGGACGTATGGGAGAGCATGAGGGACCGGGCTGCGTCTTCTGCGCGATCCTCCGCGGGGAGGCCGAGGCGAGCATCCCCTACGAGGACGACCGCGTCATGGTGATCATGGACATCGGGGCGGTGACACCCGGCCATCTTCTCGTGATTCCCCGCGTCCACGCCGTCGGCCTCGAAGACCTGGACGAGGAGACGAGCACACATGTGTGGAGGATCGGCCACCGCATGGGGCGGGCTCTGCGACGCTCGGGGCTTCGCTGCGAGGGCGTGAACGTTTTCCTGGCGGACGGCAAGGCCGCTTTCCAGGAGGTCTTCCATTTCCATCTACATGTGTTCCCCCGGTTCAAGGGGGACGCCTTCCGGATAGAGGCCGACTGGGGCACCAGGGAGCGAAGCCTGCTCGACCGCGAAGCCGAAGCGGTGCGATCCGGCCTGGCGGCCTTGGAGCCCTGATCTCCGGCATGATGGCGTGCATGGCTCTCGAATCCAGGCACGTCAGCGTATGGATCGACCGGCACGCGGCCGACGTCTACGAATACGCGTCGAACCCGGCCAACCTCCCGGAATGGGCTCCGGGGCTCGGCACCTCGGTGGAGAACGTCGACGGCCAGTGGTACGTGGAGACCCCGTCGGGCCGGGCCGGCTTGGCCTTCGCGAAGCGCAACGAGTACGGCGTGCTCGACCACGACGTCACGCTGCCCTCCGGGCAGGTCGTCCACAACCCGATGCGGGTCATCCCCGACGGCGACGCCTGCGAGGTGGTCTTCACCCTGCGCCGCCTTCCGGGTGTGAACGACGAGGACTTCGCCCGCGACGCGGGCCTCGTCCAGGCCGACCTCGCCCGTTTGAAGCACATACTCGAATCCGCCGCTCAGGCCCGTTGACCCCGCCTACCCCTCGTCGTAGCCCGCCAGTAGATCAACTCGAACAGGCGAGGCGGTGAGGGGTCGTTTTCCTTGCGCCTTCCGCCTGATCGGGATTCATTGCGTAGCATGCGCGTTCTGACTGATTCCGCGGGTGGCTCTCTGGCGCGAAATCGCGAATTCCGCTTGCTGTGGCTCAGCTTCACGATGTCGGTGGCGGCCGACCAGATCTTCCCGGTCACGGTCACCATCGCGGCCCTCAACGCGGGTGGCACCGCCTCGACCGTCGGCGCGATCTTCACCTGCCGGTGGATCGCGATGATCGTGTTCGCGTTGCTCGGCGGGCTGTGGGCGGACCGGCTGCCACGCCGTACGGTGATGGTCGCCTCGCTGGGTTTCCAGTGCTGCGTGGCCGCCGTCGGGTTGTGCGGTAATGCCTCCCCGTGGCTTCTCGCGCTCCTGGTCTTCCTCGTGGGAGGGGCGGAGGCCTTCCACCGGCCCGCGTACCAGGCCTGCTTGTCGTCGGTCCTCACCCCCGCCCAGCGTCCGGCCGGTGCGGCGCTGACGGCCGTCTCCTGGCGGTTGGGCGCCATCATCGGGCCCGGTCTCGGCGCGTACGTGGTGACGGCGTGGTCCGCCGGGATCGGATTTCTCGCCGTGCTGACGGCCTATCTGCTCGGTCTCGTCCTTCTCCTGCCGTTGCGTGAGCCCGTCGTCACACCGGGGCGGCGGGCGTCCGCCGTACGGGAGATCGCCGACGGTCTCTCCGAAGTCGTACGGCGGCGGTGGGTCCTGGGGGTGATCGTCGCCGTCGCGCTCCAGCAGATGCTCACGATCGCGCCGGCGCAGGTCCTGCTGCCTCTCGTCTCCCGCGAGACCTTCGGCGGCGACGCCGTGTACGGAACCGCCCTCGCCCTGCTGTCGGTCGGCGGCCTGGCGGGCGGGCTCGTCAGCATGAGATGGCAGCCCGACCGGCCGGGACTGGCCGCGATCGGCGGGCTCGCCCTCTACGGCGTCGTGCCGCTCGCGCTCACCTGGCCGGTGTCGCCGGGATTCGTGTACGCCTGCTACATCGCCGCGGGTCTGGGGCTGGAGATCTTCGCCGTGCAGTGGGTGGTGAACCTCCAGAGGGAGATCCCTCCGGAACGGCTCGCCCGGGTCACCTCCGTGGACTGGCTGGCCGCCTCGGTCATGACGCCCCTCGGTCTGACGCTCACCGGTCCGGCCGGCGCCGCGATCGGCCGCCCGGCACTGCTGGCGATCGGCGCGGTCGCCGGGTTCGCCGTGCCGCTGGCCACTCTTCTCCTCCGCGGCATGACGCGCTTCCAGAGCGATGTCAGCGCGCTCGGCGAGGACAGCGACCCGGAGGCGGCCACCTCGCTGAAGTACGGTCACAGCTCATGAGGATCCTCATCGTGGGCGGCAGCGGCTTTCTCGGCGACGAACTCGTGGGGCAGTCCGCGGCGGATGGCCATGTCGTGGCCGCGACCTACCTGACCCGGCCAGGCACGGCCGCGGGAGCCGACTGGGTGCCGCTCGATGTCCGTGACCGTACCGCCGTGGTCGACCTGATCGGCGCGTTCCGCCCTGACGTCGTCGTCAACGCGGCCTACCGTCAGCCGGACTGGGTGACGACGGCCGTCGGAGCCGCGCACGTGGCCATCGCAACCTCCGGGAACGGCGGGCGCCTGGTGCACGTGTCGAGCGATGCGGTCTTCTCCGGTAGGGCGATCACCTACGCCGAGGACAGCGTTCCCGATCCGGTCACTCCGTACGGAGCGGCGAAGGCGGCCGCAGAGGTGGCCGTGCAGGCGATCACCCCGACGGCGGTGATCGCCCGTACCTCTCTGATCATCGGAGACGGCGGCTCTCCGCACGAAGACTTGGTGCACGCGCTGGCCGCGGGCGGCATGCACGGGGTGCTGTTCACCGACGACGTGCGCTGCCCCGTGCATGTCCGCGACCTGGCAGCGGCTCTCTTGGAACTGGCGGCCTCTGATCGCACGGGGATCCACCACGTGGCCGGCGCAGACGCGGTGAGCCGATATGAGCTTGGATGTCTTGTCGCGCAGCGTGACGGCATCGATCCGGTTCGGCTGCCGTACGGCCGGCGCGCTGACACCGACCTGCCTGGGCCGCTCGATGTGCGGTTGGACTGCGGCCTGACTCAGCGGCGCCTGAGGACCAGGCTGCGCGGCGCCCGGGAGTTCCTGAGATAGCCGCCGCGCCTCTTCGATGTGACGGTTCAGGTGAGGATCTCGACGTACCCGTCGGTTCCGTTAACGCGGATCCGCTGCCCGTCCCGGATCAGCCGGGTGGCCTGCTCCACACCCACGACGGCCGGCAGGCCGTACTCCCGTGCGATCACCGCCCCGTGCGTCATGAGGCCGCCTACCTCCGTCACCAGTCCGGCGGCGGCGACGAACAGGGGCGTCCAGCTGGGGTCGGTGTAGGCGGTGACCAGGATGTCGCCCGCCTCAAGGTCGGCCTGTGCCATGTCCATGACGACACGGGCACGGCCCTCGACGGTCCCGGCCGAGACCGGGAGGCCGGCCAGCGCGCCGGGTGGGGCGTCGTCACGCCGATACCGGCTGGTGATGACCTCGCCGTCCGACGTGAGGACCCGGGGCGGTGTGAGCGCCTCGTACGACCGGAACGCCTCCCGCCTTTCCCGGATGAGTTCGGCGTCCACCTCGTTGGTGCGCACGACCTCCTGCAACTCCTCGAGCCGGAGGAAGAAGATGTCTTCCCTCTCGCGCAGGACGCCGGACTGGACGAGGCGATCGGCTTCCCGTAGCAACGCCTGCTTGTACACGAAGTAGCGGCTGATCATGCCGTACTTGGGGTACTCCCGGTATCCGGCGAAGGCGCGGACGCGGTCGATCATCCGCTTGGTCTCCGCGGCCTTCTGCTCCCCGTCGGGCAGGGCGCGCAGGCGCGTCAGCAGTTCCTGTTCCTTCCGTTGCGACTCTTGGCGTCCTTGTTCGAAGCGTCGCTTGCCGGCGCCCGGCTCGAAGTTCCTGATGTTGCCGAGGATGGTGGGCACGAGCGTGGCGGGTTGCTCGCTCCAGCGCGTTCTGGTGATGTCGATCTCGCCCGCGCAGCGCATGCCGTACTGGTCGAGGTAGCCCCGGATCGCGTCACGCGCTTCCCCTCCGCCGGCCAGCCCGGCCAGCTCGTCCAGGAAACCGTCGCCCTCCCGGCCTTCGTCCGCGACGCGCTGCAAGAACGCCACGACGTCCCCGTACGGCCGGATCGTGTCCGCGACGTCGAGGAGCGCCAGCCCCATCTCCGACGTGACGTTGTGGGGGACGGATTGCGTGAGCACGTCGGCCGCGTTCTTCTCGCCCAGCCACGCATCGAGGTGGTCGTTGAGCCACCAGGTCGCCTCCATCCCCGCCATGATCACCTGGGAGCTCCGCGGATCGAACAGGATGCGCTTCAGCTCCGCGATGTCGGCCAGGATGAAGTCGAGCAGCGCCGGCCCGGACAGACCCTGGATCTCCCGCCGCAGGGTGGCGACGGACGCCTCGCTGTGTCGGATCAACTCCGTGACGACGGCCGGATCGGTCTCGATCGGGGCGGGCGTGTCGCCGGCGGGTGCGGGGCCGGAACCTTCGTCAGGAAGCGCGCGGACGAAACCGCGGTCGAGGACGGTCTGCAGCGCGTCCCGAACCAGCGGGTCGGAGTTTCCGAAGGTCCCGAGGAGGCGCGCGCGGCCCGCGGATGTCGCCAGGACGGGGGCTACGTCGACGAACAACCGTCCGCCCGCCTCGTGCATCGGCCGTGGGGTCGTCAGCTGCCACAGGGAGAGTCCCAGCGGCTTCATCGCGTCGGTCATCATCTGCTGGTGACCGACGGAGACGTAGACGTGGTTCTCCTGGTCATCGGTCGCGGGGACGGGGAACAGGGTGGTGATCGGCCGGCTCTGGACGATGTGGAAGTCGTCGCCGACCAGGCACCATTCGATGTCCTGGGGCCGGCCAAAGTGCGCTTCGATCCGCCGGCCCAGCCGCACCAGGCGCACGACCTGTGCATCCGTCAGAGCCGGCCGCGTCTGCCGCTGCGGCTCGATCGGCACGTCCTGAGTGCCGCCTCCCGGCGACGCCTGGACGGACCGCGGCTTGGTGGCGACCGCTCTGGTGACGACCTGGTCGTCGCGCACCGTGTAGACGTCCCCGGTGACCAGACCGGAGACGAGCGCTTCGCCGAGCCCCCAACCGGCCTCCACGGTGGCGATCTTCCGGTTCGACGTCACGGGATCCGCGGTGAACAGGACCCCGGCCGCGTCCGGGAACACCATCCGCTGTACGACCACGGCCATCCGCACCTTCCGGTGGTCGAAGCCGTTGTGGTGCCGGTAGGTCACCGCCCGCTCCGTGAACAGCGAGGCCCAGCACCGCTGGACGTGCCGAAGGATCGCCGCCAGGCCCACGACGTTCAGGTACGAGTCCTGCTGGCCGGCGAAGGACGCGGTCGGCAGGTCCTCGGCCGTCGCGCTGGAACGCACCGCGTAGGAGGCGTGCTCCCCGAGCCGGGCGAGCGATTCACCGATCGCCGCCACGAGATCGTCAGGCATCGCGGCGCCCTCGACGGCGCGGCGGATATCCGCGCTCAGGGTGCGGATCGCCGCCCGGTCGTCCGGTTTCACGCGCGACAGCAGGTCAAGCTGAGCGTCGATCGACGGCACCTCGGCCACGACCCGCTGGAAGGCGTCCGTCGTGACGCAGAAGCCGTCCGGGACGCGGATGCCATCGATTCGCGAGAGCTCGCCCAGGTGCACCCCCTTTCCGCCGACGTCTGCGGCATTCGTCGAGTCGATGTCCTCGAATCCCAGCACGTAGCGCAATTCGCTGCTCCATCGTTCGTCGGGCCGGTTCGCAACGGGCAAGTATGAACCACTTTCCGGCGCCTCATGAGGCCCGCGCGTCTGCTATACAGTGAAAGTGGCGGGGAGTGACGTGCGCCGCATGCGCAGTCCGGCCCGACCTTCCCCCTTATTGGCACCGTCACCGGCCAGGTCCCGCCGGAGCGATGAAACCGCCAGGTCAGAGGTGAAACCAGCGTGAAGCCGCGATGAAGCCGGCGACGCGGAAGCTCTTCTCGTACGCCGGGAGGTACCCGGCGGAGAGAGGAGACGCGTCATGGCGGACCTCAGTGCCGTCCGGGCCGACAGTCTGGTCAAGAACTTCGGCGACTTCCGGGCCGTGGACGGCATCGACCTTCACGTACGGCAAGGCGAGATCTTCGGGGTCCTGGGCCCCAACGGAGCAGGCAAGACCACCATGCTCCGGATGCTCGCCACCCTGCTCCCGATCGACGGCGGCCATGCGGAGATCTTCGGCGTCGACGTCCGGCGGGAACCCCACCGCATCCGGCAGCTGGTAGGCGTCACCGGCCAGTACGCCTCGGTGGACGAGGACCTGACCGCCCGGGAGAACCTCTGGCTGTTCGCCCGCCTCCAGGGCCTGACCAGCACCCGAGCCAAGACGATCGCCGGTGACCTGCTCGAACGCTTCGGTCTCCAGGAGGCGGCCAACCGTCCCCTGTCCCAGTTCAGCGGAGGCATGCGCCGCCGCCTGGACCTGGCGTCGAGCCTGATCACCCGCCCACCCCTGATCTTCCTGGACGAGCCCACGACCGGCCTCGACCCGAGGACCCGAGGCCAGATGTGGGACACGATCCGTGAGCTGGTCACCGACGGCTCCACGATCCTTCTCACCACCCAATACCTGGACGAGGCCGACCAGCTGGCCGGCCGCGTGGCTGTGATCGACCGAGGCCGGAAGGTCGCCGAAGACACCCCCGACGCCCTGAAGACCCAGGTCGGAGACTCAACCCTGCAGCTCAGGCTCGCGGACGGCGCCGACACCGCCCTGGCCGCGGACGTCGTCCGCCGGCTGCTGGGTGAGGACCCGGTCCTGACCCCGGAATCGGGACGCATGAACATCCCCCTCCCCGACCCCGACCGGGCCGCGGACGTCCTGATCGGCCTGCGGGAAGCAGGCCTCGGCATCTCCTCGGTGAGCGTCGCCAAGCCGACGCTGGACGAGGTCTTCCTGGCGCTGACCGGCCACGGCGCCGACGAACCCCAGATGGAGGCGGCCCGATGACCACGAGCACTGCGACCTCGACCACCGCGACCCCGACCACCCGCGCCCCCCAGCGCATCGACCCGTCCGCCGCGGTCGCCCGCACCACGTCCCGCAGCTCACTTCAGGCGACCTGGGTCCAGGTCCTGGCGATGGCATGGCGAGCCCTGAAGAAGATGCGCCGCAAGCCCGAGCAGTTCTTCGACGTCCTCATCCAGCCCTTGCTGTTCACGGCGATGTTCGCGTTCATCTTCGGTGGCGCGATCTCCGGCAGCGTGTCGAACTACCTCCCGGTGCTGATCCCCGGCATCCTCGCCCAGACGGCCCTGACCGTCTGCATGGCGACGGGCGTGCAGCTGCGCGAAGACATGGACAAGGGGGTCTTCGACCGCTTCAAGTCCCTGCCGATCGCGAGGATCGCTCCGCTGGCCGGCCCGATGATCGCCGACCTGATCAGGTACGGCATCGCGTCGGTGCTGACGGTCGTCACCGGGCTGCTCATCGGGTACCGCCCCGGCGGCGGCGTGCTCGGCTGCGTCGGCGGTGTCGCGCTCACCGTGATCGCGGGCTGGTCGCTGGCGTGGATCTTCACCTGGCTGGGCACGATGGCGCGTTCGGCGCAGAGCGTCCAGGGCATCTCGATGATGATCATGTTTCCGCTCACCTTCCTGTCCAACGCCTTCGTCCCCGCTGACACGCTGCCCGGCTGGCTGGAGGCGTTCGTGAAGGTCAACCCGGTGTCGCACGTCGTCTCCGCGGTGCGCGACCTGCTCAACGACGGGGCCGTGACGGCCGAGGTCGGCTGGGCGGTCATCGGCTGCGCGATCGTCGTCGCGGTCTTCGCCCCGCTGGCGGTCCGCTCGTACTCCCGCAAGATGTAGCCGGTGTCAGAGCACCCGCTCCAGGACGGCGCGGGCCTCGGCCAGCAGGTCGGGGCCGCGCCGTTCGCCGTATTCGGCCTCGACCCGGGACAGGACACCGGGGGCGATGCGTTCGGCGTGCGCGGACAGCACCGACCACTGCATCGTCGGGGTGAACCGGTTGTAGGCGAACCGGTCGGCGAGCACGAGCAGCCGCACCGCCTCCTCGGCGGGCAGCGCCCCCTTCAGCAGGCCCCAGATGCCCAGCCCGGCGAGCACCATCCCCATCACCGGGTAGTCCCTGAACATGTGGTCCGGATCGAACCCGACCAGGACCTTGGCCCGCAGCGACTCGAAGAGGTCCGCGCCGTCGTCGCCCTCGCCGTACTGCGCGAACGCCGAGAGCGCGATGACCTCGCCCAGGATGGCCCACAGCGTGGAGCCGTCAGGCGCGCCGGGGACGCGCAGGTTCCGGAGCACCTCGGCGGTCTCGCGGTGCCGCCGCAGTCCCTCGGCGACGTCCCCGTCGGCGAGGGCCAGCTCGGCTTTGGCGGTGGCGACCGACAGGACCTCGCTGTAGGTGCCCTGGGTGGACAGCGCCTCCAGGTCGCCGACCATCCGCGCCGCCTCGTCGCGGCGCCCCTCGGTCAGCGCCCCCATGGCGAGGGCGGCGCGGAGCTGGACGGCGTCGTCCATCGCCCCGAGGCGTTCGAGCACCGGGAGCGCCTCGGTGGCATGCCTGGATGCCGACGCGGAGTCACCGAGGTGCGCGTACAGGCCGGCCAGCTGGGTGTGCAGCACCGCCCGGCGCCAGGGGACGTCGTCGTCATCGACGAGCTCGAGGGAGGCCCGGGCCGCTTCGATCGCGCCGACCGGGTCGCCGGAGTTCTCCCGGCCGTGACTCAGCCAGTGCAGCGCGATCTGGCGGATCAGCGGGTCGGGATCGGCGATCAGCATGTCGAAGCCGCTCTCGGGTTCCGCCATGGTGGTGAGCAGTGCGGTCACCAGCGCCCGGACGGCGGGGTTCGCCGAGTCGGCGCCCAGCGCGGACAGCATCTCCGCCGGCCCTCCGATCTCCTCTGAGGAGATCATCATGCTGTGGAACAGGACCATGCTCAGGGCCACCCGGGTCCGGTCGAGGAGCCCGGGCGGCGGCGTCCAGCCGCTCAGGGCGGCGGCGATGGCGGGAGTGAGGACGATGCCGCGCGTGTGGTCCCCGCGGATCGTCCAGTAGCCGCCCAGCGCGGAGAACAGCACCACGACCGCTTCCGGATCGGGATCGGCCAGGGCATCGCGCAGGATGTCGGCGAGGTTCGTCTCCTCGGCACGCAGCCGGCCCATCGCCTCGACCTGCTCCGGCGAGTACAGCCGGGCGCCGTGCCGCTCGGCGTAACCGACGGCCCATGCGCGTACGGCGGCCCGCGCCTCGGCGGTCTCGCCGGCCGAGTCCAGCCGCACCCGGCCGAACTCGCGCACCGTCTCCAGCATGCGGTAGCGGACGCCGTCGGCCGTCTCCACGACGGTGAGCAGGGACTGCTCCACGAGCTCCTCGACGTCGCCGAGAGCGTCGTCGCCGAGCACCTCCTCCGCCGCGTCGAGGGCGAAGCCGTCCGGGAAGGCCGAGAGACGGCGCAGGGCCCGGCGCTCCCGCTCGCCCAGCAGGTTCCAGGACCAGTCGATCACCGCCAGCAGCGTCTGGTGCCGGGAGGGGGCGCTCCGGTCACCGCCGCGCAGCAGCGAGAACCTGTCATCCAGCCGCCGGGCGATCTCGACCGGTGACATCACCCTCACCTTGGCGGCGGCCAGTTCGATCGCGAGCGGCAGGCCGTCCAGGCGGGCCACGACGGCGCGTACGTCGTCCTCGTCGAGGTGCACACCGGGCCGGGCCGCGGTCGCGCGGTCGCAGAACAGCTCGACGGCGTCACCGATTCCCAGCTGGGGCAGCGGATAGGCGCGTTCGGCGGCGATCGCCAGCGGCGAGCGGGTCGTGGTGAGAACGCGCAGCTCCCGTGTGGTCGCGGTCAGATAGGCGACCAGGTCGGCGACCGCCTCCACCAGATGCTCGCAGTTGTCGAGCACCAGCAGCGTCGGGGCCAGATCGAGCTGCTGGGCGATCCTGGCCCGGACGTCGGCGCGCTGCTGCGGGGTGAGCGTGCGGCGTCCGGTCACCGACTCGCGGACGCCGAGCGCCGACCCGACCTCGCCGATCAGGTCCTCGGGCGCGGTCACGCCGACCAGCTCGACGAAGTGCACCACCGGCTGCGGAGCCTCGCGGGCGACGGCGTGGGCGAGCCGGGTCTTGCCGAGCCCGCCCGGGCCGAGGATCGAGACCACCCGGGAGGTGGCGAGCAGTGCCCGCACTCGTCGCAGGTCGTCGTCGCGGCCGAGCAGCGGGGTCGTGTCGAACCGCACGCCGGAGCGTACGGGGCTGTCGAGCGCCAGCAGCTCACGATGGACCCGCCGCAGCTCAGGGCCGACGTCGGCGCCGATCCGGTCGCGCAGGGCCGAGCGGTAGCGCTCGAAGCGGTCCAGCGCGGCGCCCGTTCCGCGCACCGCCGCCTCGCTGTGCAGGAGGTCGGCGAGCAGCCCTTCGTCCTCGGGGTGGACGCGTACGGCCTCCTCGAGCTCGGGCAGGGCGGGGCCATGGTCGCCGCTCCGGCTCCGGGCCCGGGCGAGCACGACCCGCGCGGACGCCAGGTCGCGTTCCGCGCGCCGGCGCACCTCGGCCAGCGGGCCCTCGCCCTCGGGCGGCAGCGCCCCGACGCCAAGCGCGAGCGCCTCCTCCGCCGCCGCGGCCGCCGCGGCCGGATTCTCGGCGAGCAGCGCCCGCGCCCGGTCCGCCAGACCGTGCAGCCGGGCGGCGTCGACCCGGTCGGGCGGGACCTCGAGCCGGTAGCCGCCCCCTTCCGTGACCAGCGCCTCCGGCCCCACGACGGACCTGGTCCGGGATACCAGGACCTGCAGCGCCTTCGCCGGATTGGCCGGTTCGCTGTCCCCCCACACCTCCGCGACGAGCTGGTCCGCGTTCACGGTCCGGCAGGCGAGCGCGAGGGCTGCGAGCAGCGCCTGAGCCCTCTCACCGACCACCGGCTGCCCTCGCCACCGCACACCGTCGAGCAGGCTCAGGTGGATCGGCATGGCGCAAGTCTAGGCTTCACCGAGCCTTCCACCCGTTTCTCACCTTTGGCCGATACCGGATCTCAGCGCCGCGCCAGCGCCAGCACGCTCAGCCCGAACATCAGGACGCCCAGGGGGAGATGGACCGACGGTACGTGCGCGATGCCGAGCACGACCTGGACGGAGGCGAGGACAAGGAAGCCGGACGCGTGCCAGACGGGCCGGGGCGAGCCGCCGCCCGGCTTCCACGCCAGCACCGCCGCGAGCACGTACAGCATCGACGCCCCGTACATCACGCGGGCTCCCACACTGTGCAGCGTCCCCCCGTACGACGAGGTCAGCAGCAGTCCGGCGGAGACCGCTTGAAGGAAGATGGTCAGGGTCTGCAAGGTGATCGCGATCCGCAGAAACGAGAAGCTGCGCCGCGCCGTCGCCTGGGTGGCCATGTCACGGTCCCCCATTCCGCCCCCGGGGGCAGTAGATCGGTAAGGTCTCACCAGCCCGACGACGCGGGCCTGCGAAAGGTAAGGTGCGGAAGCGGTCGGGAGCACGGGGATGGCTGGGACGAGCACCGATGAGATAGCTGGTGAGCGGCGCCAACTGATCAATGTCGCCTACCGGTTGCTCGGTTCACTGGCCGAGGCCGAGGACGCCGTACAGGAGGCCTACGCGCGCTGGTACGCGCTGCCACCGAGTCGGCGGAAGGAGATCGTGTCCCCTGGCGCCTGGCTGACGACGGTGACCGGCCGCATCTGCCTGGACGTGCTCGGCTCGGCGCGGGCGCGGCGTGAACGCTATGTCGGCGCGTGGCTGCCCGAGCCGCTGCCCGAGTCGCTGCCGGGGCGCGCCGAGTGGGCCCACGGGCATGGCACCGACCCCGCTGACCAGATGGTCCTGGACGAATCGGTGACCATGGCCTTCCTCGTCGTCCTGGAGACGATGACGCCCGCCGAGCGGGTGGCGTTCGTCCTGCACGACGTCTTCCGTTACCCCTTCGCCGAGATCGCCGGCGTCCTCGGCCGTACCGCTGCGGCCTGCAAGCAACTGGCGGCCTCCGCCCGGCGGCGGGTCGGCGACGCACGCGCCCCGGTGCCGGCGGCCGGGCAGGCCGACGTGGTGCGGCATGTCAAGAAGGCATGGGAGACGAAGGACATCGCGGCCCTCGTCGACCTCCTCGACCCGGCCGCCGTGATGACCGCCGACGGCGGTGGCATGGTCGATACCGTCCTGCGCCCGATAGAAGGCGGCGCGCGCATCGCCCGGTACATGGTCTCCATCGCCGACAAGGCTCCGGGGCTCGAACTCCTGGAGCGGTCGGTCAACGGTGTGCCGGGCCTGGTGGCCCAGCGTGCCGGCGTCGTCGTGACCGTAGCCTCGTTCGATGTCGCCGACGGCCGCGTCACCCGGATCTGGGCGGTCCGCAATCCGGAGAAGCTGCGGCTGTGGGCACGGACGGCTTGATACTCCAGTCGCCACCGCCCATCCGCGCCCGGCCGGTCCGCCGAGCGCTTGTCGTCGTCTCGATGCTCACGTGCCTCGGTCCGCTCGCGCTGACGGGCTGCACCCGACCGGACGAGCCGCCGTCGCTACCGCTGGCCCGAGTGATACATCCGGACCGCTGATGGCGTGGCGGCGCGAACCGGTCAGCCGCAGGACACCGTGAGCGTGCCCAGGTGGGCGAACTCGGCGGTGACCGGGCGGCCCGGTTCCAGCGGGACCGCGTCGGTCATCCCGCCGGTGAGGACGATCCAACCCTCCTCCAGGGCCAGCCCTCGCTCGGCGAGGGAGTTCGCGGCGAGCGCGAGCGCCCGCGCCGGATGGCCCTGCACGGCCGCGCCCGTCGCGGTGTCCACCACCGTCCCCGCCACACTCAGCACGCACGCCTCGAGCGCGAGGTCGAGGCCGGCCGGGTCCACTTCCACGTCACCCACTACGAACTGGGCCGACGACGCGTTGTCGGCGACCACGTCGGGGAGGGTGAACCGGAAGTCGCGGTAGCGGCTGTCGATCACTTCGAGGCCCGCGGACACGCTCCGCACCGCCGCCATCGCCGAGGCCGGGGTGACCCCGGGGCCCTCCAACCGCCGACCGAGCGTGAAGACGATCTCGGGCTCCACCCGCGGATGGATGAGGCGCTCGGTCCGCACGTGCGCGCCGGCGTCGAGCATCATGCCGTCGGTGAGCCAGCCGGTCAGCGGGGCGTCCACGCCCATCCGCCGCTGCTTGGCGCGCGAAGTGAGGCCCAGCTTCACGCCGACGATCCTCTCGCCTCCGGCGACCCTGGCCGCCACCAGCTCCGACTGCACCTGGTAGGCGGTGCCGAGGTCCAGGCCGGGCCAGTCCTCTGTGATGGGGTGGCGCGCCGTACGGGTCGACTCCGCCGCGCGCAGCTCCTCGACGGCCCGATCGACCGTCCATGTGTTCGCCGTCATGGTGGCCAAGGTGGACCGGGGCGGCCGCGGCTTCCACCTGGCGTTCCCGCATACCGGAAATCCGGATAGTTGCGTCCGTCACTATCGGTCCTACGGTCACTCCAACCCGCCGTCGTGCCTTGAGGCGGGGGAAACATCCCAGGCTGGAGGAATCCGTCGATGAACAGACAGGAACTCAAGGTCGTCGGCGCGTCGGCCGTCGGCACGGCGTTCGAGTGGTACGACTTCTTCCTCTACGGCGCGCTCGTCCCCGTGATCGGCAGCAGGTTCTTCAGCGACTACGGCACGGCGGCGCAGACCGTGTTCGCGCTGTTGACCTTCGCCGCCGGGTTCATCGTCCGCCCGATCGGCGCGCTGGTGTTCGCCCGGATCACCGACCTGGTCGGCCGCAAGATCGTGTTCCTGATGACGCTCGTGCTGATGGGCGCCTCGACGGTCGCGGTCGGGTTGCTGCCCACCGCGGACGAGATCGGCATCCTGGCCCCGATCCTGCTGGTGACCTGCCGCATCCTGCAGGGACTCGCGGTCAGCGGCGAGTTCGGCGCGGCGGTCACCTACGTCTCGGAGTACGCCCCCGCGCGGCAGCGCGCGTACTTCGTCGGCTGGCTCACCGGCACCACGGCTCTCGCCTTCAGTCTGTCGCTGGGCGTGCAACTGCTGGTGCAGGCCGTCGTGGGCGCGGACGCGTTCGAGGAGTGGGGCTGGCGGGTGCCGTTCGTCATCTCCGTCGTGCCGCTCGCGCTTTCCGTGTGGATCCGCACCAAGCTGAACGAGAGCCCGATGTTCCTCAAGATGAAGGAGGGGGGCACCCAGACCAAGGCGCCGCTGCGCGAGGCGTTCGGTTCGCGGGCGCGGGTGCGGATGGTGGCGATCGTGTTCGTGATGGCCGCGACGCAGTCGTTCATCGGCTACCTGTCCACCGTGTACATGGTGACCACGATGAAGACCTACCTCAAGGCCGACTCGTTCACGGTCAACGCGATCTTCATGGTGATCATGTTGATCGGGTTCTTCCTGTGCGTCCTCGCCTGCCGGGTGTCCGACCGGATCGGGCGCCGGCCGGTGCTGTTCGCGGGGCTCGGGCTGGCCGCGCTGCTCGTGTTCCCGATCACCGGCGCCATCGTCTCGACCACGAACCCGGATCTCGCCCGGGCTCAGGAGAACGTGTCGGTCGTCATCCAGGCCGACCCGGCCGAGTGTTCCTTCCAGTTCAACCCCGCGGGCACCGCCACCTTCACCTCCGACTGCGACCGGGCACGGAATGTGCTCCAGGCCAACTCGGTCACCTTCGAGCGGCAGGACGCCACCGGTCCTACCAGGGTCCTCGTGAACGACACCCAGGTCTCCGGTGGCCCGCGGATGACGGACGAACTGCTGTCGGCGCTCAGGACGGCCGGATATCCGGTCGGCGGATCGGGCGGCACGATCAAGATCGCCGGGTTCGGGGACCTCTTCGACGGGCCCGTCCTCGCGGTCGCGCTGCTGCTCCTCGTGCTGGTCGCGTTCGCGCAGATGGCCCAGGGACCGGCCGCGACGGCGATGGCGGAGGTGTTCCCGACCCGCGTCCGGGCCACGGCGCTCTCGATCCCCTACCAGCTCGGCGTCGGCGTGTTCGGCGGTCTCCTGCCGGCGACGATGGTCGCCATCGGGGCCGAAGTGGGCAGCACCACCACCGCACTGTGGTACCCGGTCGGGGCCATGGCGCTGGGTCTGTTGATCCTGGTGTTCACTCTGCCGGAGACCAAGGGTGTGGATCTCGCCGATGTGCGCCTGGCCGGCGACGAGGCCGTGGAGCCCGTCGTACGCCAGGCCGGCTGATCGTCGCATCCGTCCCGGAACCGCATCCAGAAAGGTAAGGCTTCATGCCGATCATCGACGTCTCACTGCTGGCCGGCCGTACCGAGTCCGAGCTGCGCGAGATGATCTCGGCCGTCCACGACGCGGTCGTGCGCAGCCTCGGGGTCCCGCCCGAGTCGGTGCGGATCCTGGTGCGTGAGCTGCCGCCGACCCACTGGGCCGCGGGCGGCGAGACGATCGCCGAGCGCAGGGCGCGCTCCTAGGAAGCCGGGACGGGCCGGGGCCGACGTCGGCCCCGGCCCGTCTCACGTCGCCGTCAGCCGCGGAAGTGCGTGCTGCTCCAGCCGCCGTCCACCGGGATGGTGAGGCCGGTGACGAACGCCGCCTCGTCCGACGCCAGGAACGCGACGACCCGCGCGACGTCGATCGGCTGCCCGACTCTCGGCAGTGGGCGCGACCGGGTCACCAGGTCGTCGAAGACACCGGCGGCGATCTTCGCGCGGGTCGCCGGGGTCTCGATCAGGCCCGGCGCCACGGCGTTGACCCGGATGCCGCGCCGGCCATACTCGGCCGCCATCTGGCGGGTGAGACTTGAGACCGCGCCCTTGGCCGCCGAGTAAGGCGCGGACCCCGCGACCCCGGTCAGCGCGAACGTCGAGGACGTGTTGACGATCGCCCCGCCCGCGTCGCCGAACGCGATCACCGCGCGGCGGCTGAGCGCGAACGTCGTGCCGAGGTTGGTCCGCAGGAAGAACTCGAAGTCCTCGTCCGTGGTGTCGGCCGCCGGGCGGTCCCCGGCCCTGCCCGCGATGTTGGCGAGCACGTCCGGCGTGCCCACGACCTCGGCGCAGTGGTCGAAGACCCGCTCGGCCGCGCCCGCCGAGGTGAGGTCGACGGCCAGCACGGCCAGCTCGTCACCGGCCGCCGCCACCTCGTCTCGCAGTCCCAGCAGGCCCTTCTCGTCGCGGTCCACGGCGAGCACCGCCGCGCCGCGGGCGGCGAACAGCGCGGCGGTCGCGCGTCCGATGCCCGACGCCGCCCCGGTGACGATCGCCGTCTTACCGCGCAGCTGCCCGTTCACGAATGTCCTCCCGAACCTCGATGCCATGCGCTCCGATGATGCGCGGTGGCTCGATGCCCGGCCACCTGCGGGCTTCCGCTCAATGAGAACCGGTCCTGGTGGCCGGAGCACGCGTCAGGTCAGTTTCGGACCATGGACGTACGTGGACTGCGGGTGACGTTCCCCTCCGATGGGGTCGCGCTGCTGGAACTGGACCGGCCGCACCGCCGTAACGCGCTGGACCGCGCGCTGCTCGACGGACTGCCCACGGTGCTGCGCGAGCTGGACGGCGACTGCGCCGTACGGGCCCTGGTGGTGACCGGGCGCGGCGGCGCGTTCTGCGCGGGCGGCGACCTGGACGCGATCGGCGACATGGGGAACGAGGCGCCGCGAGATGCCCGGGAGCGCATGACGCGCGAGTTTTCCGCCGCCGGGCTGCTGCTGGACTTCCACGCGCCGACCATCGCCGCCGTGGACGGCGCGGCCGTCGGCGCCGGGATGGCTTTCGCCCTCGCGTGTGACCTACGGATCGGCTCGCCCGGCGCGGTGTTCGCCAGCCCGTTCATCAAGATGGCGCTGGTCCCCGACTTCGGCGTGACGTGGCTGCTCACGCGGGCGGTCGGCGCGGCGCGAGCGACGGAGCTGGCGCTGTCCGGGCGGAAGGTGGCGGCGGAGGAGGCCGTACGGATCGGCCTGCTCGACGTCGTCGCGGACGACCCCCTCGCGCAGGCGCTCGGCCGCGCCGAGACGCTCGCGGCGGCGCCCCCCGAGGCGGCGAGGGCGACCAAGCGCCTGATCGCCGCGGCGGCCGGCGGCGGGCTGGCGGAGGCGGTGGACCGGGAGGTCGCCGAGCAGATCCGGGCGGTGAACTCTCCGGAGTTCGGGCGGCGGTGGGCGGAGTGGTCGCGCGCGGTGCGCGGCAGCTCTTCCCGGCGAATGGAAACCGGTCGTTGAGCGCACGCCGGTCGCGCGCGGAGAGTTACGGCACAGCGATAAAGAGGAGGACCAGCGTGGAATCGTTCGGACACGTCATCGCGGGCGAGGAGGTCGCCTCCGCCGACGGGACGGCGTTCGAGTCCGTGGACCCGTGGACGCGGGAGCCGTGGGCCACGGTGGCGCTCGGCTCGGCCGGCGACGCGGAACGCGCCGTACGCGCCGCGCGGTCGGCCTTCGACGAGGGTCCGTGGCCGCGGATGAGCTTCACCGAGCGCGGTGCGATCCTGCACCGCCTCGCCGACCTGCTGGACAAGCACACCGACGACCTGGCGGCGGCCGACACCACGGACATGGGCAAGCCGATCACTCAGACCAGGGGCCACGACGTCCCCCGCGCGGCGCGGAACTTCCGATTCTTCGCCGACCACGCGCAGCTCACTCCTGCCGAGACGTTCCCGATGCCGACGGGGCACCACGCCTACACCGAGTACGACCCGGCGGGCGTCGTGGCCGCCATCGCGCCGTGGAACTTCCCGCTCATGATGGCGAGCTGGAAGGTCGCGCCCGCGCTGGCATGGGGGAACACGGTCGTGCTCAAGCCCGCCGAGCAGTCGCCCGCCTCGGCCACCATCCTGGCCCGGCTGGCGATCGAGGCCGGCCTGCCGCCCGGCGTGCTCAACGTCGTCCACGGGTTCGGGCCGAGCTCGGTGGGCCAGGCACTGACCGAGTCGCCACTGGTCGACCGGATCACCTTCACCGGCGAGTCGGCCACCGGCCGGCTGATCTCCAGGGCCGCGGCGGCCAACCTGACCCCGGTGAGCCTGGAGCTGGGCGGCAAGGGCGCGAACATCGTCTTTGCCGACGCCGACCTCGACCAGGCGGTCGGCTGGTCGATCCAGGCGGTCTTCAGCAACAGCGGGCAGGTCTGCCTGGCCGGAAGCCGGCTGTACGTGCAGCGCCAGGTGTACGACGAGTTCCTGGCCAGGTTCACCGCCGCCGCCGAGGCGCTGGTGATCGGCGACCCGAAGGACCCGGCGACGCAGATCGGCCCGCTGTCCTCCCGGGAGCACTTCACGAAGGTGGCCGGCTATCTCGACATCGCGACGGCGGCAGGCGCACGACTGCACACGGGCGGCGTGGGCGAGGGGTGGACCGTACGGCCGACCGTGGTGGTCGGCGCGGGGCAGCGCGACCGGGTCACCCAGGAGGAGATCTTCGGGCCGGTCGTGGTCGTGCTCCCGTTCGACGACGAGGCGGACGCGGTGGCGGCGGCCAACGACACGCCGTACGGCCTGAACGCCATGCTGTTCACCCAGGACCTCTCCCGCGCCCACCGGGTGGCACGCGCGCTGCGGGTCGGCACGGTGTGGACGAACTGCTTCTTCGTCAGGGACCTGCGCGCACCCTTCGGCGGTGCGAAGGACTCCGGCGTCGGCCGTGAGGGCGGAACGTACAGCCGGGAGTTCTTCACCGAACCCAAGGCCGTCATCATGGAGATCTCGTGACGGGGGTCGCCGCACCGCGGCCGCACGTCCGACCGGCAAGGAGCACATCATGACCGACATCCGACCCGTCAGCACCCGCAACGCACCCACAGTGGGCTTCTCCACGGGGACGGCAGCGCCGCTCTCCCAGGCGATCGTGCACGGCGACACCATCTACTGCTCGGGCACCGGGCCGCTGGACCCGCAGACCCGCACCATCGTCTCCGACGACTTCGCCGAGCAGGTCAGGCAGACGCTCACGAATCTGGTCGCGGTCGTGGAGGCGGCGGGCGGCAGCCGGGAGACCATTCTCAAGTGCACCTGCTTCGTGCGCGACGTGGCCAACTTCCCGGTGTTCAACGCCGTCTACCGCGAGTTCTTCCAGGGAAACCCGCACTTCCCCGCGCGGACCACGGTCATCGCGACCCCCCACCGCGCCGGGGTGCAGGTCGAGGTCGAGTGCGTCGCCGCCGTGATCCGGCCATGACCGACCTGGTCCTGCTCGGCGGCCGGGTGCACACGCTGGACGCGGGCGGCACGGTCGCCGAGGCGGTCGCGGTGACCGGTGGCCGGGTGACCGCGGTCGGCTCCGACGCCGAGATCGCACGCCTGGCCGGCCCCTCCACCAGGGTGGTGCGGCTGGCGGGCCGGACCGTGATCCCCGGGCTGATCGATTCGCACTGCCACTTCGAGAACGCGGGCATGGACGGGCACACCGTGTCGTTCGCGGGTGTCCGCACGCTCGACGCCGCGCTCGACCGGATCGCCGCGCTGGCCGCCGGCCGCGAGCCCGGCGCGTGGGTGCTGGGACAACCGTGGAACCCTGCGCTCCAGCTCGCCGAAGGCCGCGGGCCCGACCGGCACGAGCTGGACCGCGCGGCGGGCGGCCGTCCGGTGTACCTGCCGGAGGGCCACGCCGCGACGGCCAGCACCGCCGCGCTGGAGCTCGCCGGCATCGACCCCGGCGGTCACGACGGCAGGCTGATCGAGGGCGCGGCGCACGCCGTCGCCCGCGTGGTGCCGCAATGGACCCGCGAGGAGCGGGCCGCCCAGCTCACCGCCGCCATGCGGGCGCTCAACCGGCGCGGGATCACCTCGGTCGTGGCGGGCGCCCTGCCGCCGGCAGACGTCGAGGTGCTACGAGAGCTGGCCGAGGCCGGACGGTCCACCCTCCGCGTGGCCGCGATGATCACGCCCACCGGCGAGCTCAACCCGTCCGTCACGCTCGCGGACTGGGAGGCGCTGCTGGCCTCCGGCCCGCCCGCGCCCGTCGGCAGGCGTTACCTCACCCGGGGCGTGAAGCTCCAGGTGGACGGCGGCATGACGCTCGGCACGGCGGCCACGCGCGAGCCGTACCGCGCCGATCCCGGCTACCACGGCGAGGTGTTCGCCGGCAAGGACCGGCTGGCCGAGCTGGTCGGCGCGGCGCACCGCGCGGGCTGGGCGGTCGGCACCCACGTGGTGGGCGACGCCGCGATCGACCTCGCCCTCGACGTCTACGAGGCCACCCGGCACCGGGGCCTCCCGCCGGACGTGCTCATCCACGCCAGCCTGATCCAGCGTGACCAGATCGCCCGCGCCCGCGCGCTGGGCGTCCAGGTGGCCGCGCAGATCCCGTTCCTGTGGCGCAACCGGGTGGCCATCGCCGGTCACCTCGGGGATGCCCGCACCGAGGCCGCCGTGCCCCTGCGCGACCTCGTGGACGGCCTCGGGCTCGACGGCGTCGCGGCAGGCACCGACTATCCGATCAACGCCCTCGACCCGTTCCAGAACATCTACGCCATGACGACCAGGCGCGACGCGGCGGGCGACGTCGTGGGCGGCGGGCAGGCGGTCACCCGGACGGAGGCGCTGCGCCTCTACACGACGTCCGGCGCCGCGCACACCGGTGAGCAGGGGGTGAAGGGCCGGCTGACCGCGGGCGCGCTCGCCGACCTGGTCGTGCTCGACGCCGACCCGCTCACCGCGTCCGACGACGAGCTCCGCGCGATCGAGGTCCTGATGACGGTCGTCGACGGCCAGATCGTGTACGACACCGGCCTGCTCGGCTGAGCAGCACACCAGGAGGTAACGATGCACCCCAGCCAGATGCCCATCGTCGAGTTGCGGAAGGCGGCCGACGAGCTACAGGAGAGCGGCAGGCGGGTCAAGGTGCTGTGGCAGGAGAGCGAGTCACTCGCCTTCCTCGCCCGTGGGCGCGAATACCGCAGCGAGTTCCACCTCAACCCGAGCGACGAGGTGATGTTCATGGTGCGGGGCTCCATGAACCTCCACTACCGCAAGCCGGAGGGCGGCTCGGACATCGCGGTGATCCCCGAGGGCGGGACCATCTTCACACCGACCGGCATCGCCCATTCGCCCCGGTTCGCGCCGGACGCGTTCGTGCTGGTCATCGAACGGCTCCGGCGGCCGGGCGAACTGGACCGCTTCCGCTGGTTCTGTCCTGCCTGCGATGAGTTCCTGCACGAGGAGGCCGTCCACGTCAGCGACTACCGCACCGATCCGGTGGCGGGCGCCTACCAGCGGTTCTACGGCAATCTCGACGCGAGGACGTGCAAGTCCTGCGGCACGGTCATGCCGGACGAGCGGCTGTGACGGCGATCGGCGAGCTGGTGCTCGGCGCGCTGCGCGCCCACCCCGGACACGTCGCGTTCCGGCACGGAAGCGCCGAGCTGACCTACGGCGAGGCGGAGCGGCTGGTGCTTGGCGTGGCGGACGCGCTGGCCGAGTCCGGCCTGCGGCCGGGTCACACGGTGCTGCAGGCCCGGCCCAACGACCCGCTGCAGTGGCTGGTGAACGCGGCCTGCTACGTCGCGGGCCACCGGTCGGCGGCCCTGCCGCCCGGTGCCCTGCGCGGCGCGGCACTGGCCGAGCGGCTGGACCTCGTCGCGCCCGACGCCGTGCTCGCCGAGCCGGGCGACCCGGATCTGGACGCGTGGCTGCGGGCCCATCCGGGGGTCCGCGTGCTGACCGATCGTGACCTGACCGCCGCGCGGGAGCCGGGGCCGGCCGTACGTCCGGCTCCGTCCGCGGGCACGGTGGTGCGGCTGGCGTTCACCTCGGGCGCCACCGGGCCGGTCAAGGGGGTCGAGCTGTCCGGCGGCGCGCTGGGCGCGGTGGCGACGACGCTGCGCGACACGCTTCCGTGGCCGGAGCGGCCGATCGTGCTGTGCCCGGAGTCGGTGTCCGGCGGCTTCGGCAACATGGTGCTGCCGACGCTGATGCTGGGCGGGACGTTCGTCATCCCGGAGCGGCCGGGCCCTGACGGGCTGCTGGAGGCCGCCGCCCGGCACCGACCGTCCGTGCTGATGGCGATGCCGCCCGCGCTGCGCGCCCTGCTGGCCCACCCGGACGCCGCCTCACACGACTGGTCGTCCCTGGCACTGGTGATCTACAGCGGGGCCTCGCTGACCGACGAGGAGGTCGACCGCGCGCACGCGCTGTTCGGCGAGGTGCTGTGCGGGGTGTTCGGCCAGGTCGAGGCGCCCAAGACGATCGCGTGGACCCACCCGGCCGACCACCTGGACCCGCGCCTGCGCTCCTCGCTCGGCCTGCCGTTCCCCGGCACCGAGGTCCGCGTGTGCGGCCCCGGCGGCCGTGACCTCCCGGCGGGGCAGGCGGGGGAGCTGTGGGTGCGCGGCGCGACCATCGCGCACGCCTACGCCTTCCCCGGGGGCACGCCGGTCGTGGACGGGTGGCTGCGCACCGGCGACGTCTGCCGGCGCGACGCCGACGGCCGCCTTCACTACGTGAACCGCGTCCAGGACGTGCTGCGGATCGCGGACGCGTACGTGTGCCCGAGCGACCTGGAGGCGGCCGTGTCACGGCGAACCGGGCATCCGGCGGCGGTCGTGCCGACCGGTCCCGGGAGCGTCGCCGTCCTCGTCGAGGGCGAGAGCGTGGACGAGACCGTGGACGAAGCAGTGCGCGCCGCGCTGCGTGACGTGCCTGTCTCGATCGACGCGGTCGTCCCGGCCGAGCGGCTGCTGCGCGACTTCATGGGACGGCTCGACCGCGCCCGGCTCGCCGAGGCGGTCCGATGAGCGGCGTTCCGCCGGCGCCGGGACCGGTGACCGACGTGCACGCCCACGCGCTGCCGACACCGTTGCTGACCTGGCTGGCCGGCCGCGGCCTCGCCGACCTGTCCGGCCTCGCCGAGGGCGTGGTCAGGATCGACCCCCTGGTGTCCGGGATACCGAAGGGCGCGCCGATCCCGCTGCCGCCCGCCCAGTACGACGTCGCCGAGCGGCTGGAGGACATGCGCCGCATGGGCGTCACCCGCCAGCTCGTGTCGGTGCCGCCGTTCGTGACGTGCGCGGACGCCGTCGACGAGGGGGACGTCCTCGCCGTGGTCCGCCGGGGCAACGACGCGCTCGCCGAGTTGCTCGCCGGGCATCGCGGGGTGCTCGACCCGCTCGGGTACGTGCCCCTCGGCACGCCGGCCGCGCCGGACGAGGCCCGCCGCTGCCTGGACGAGCTGGGGTGCGCGGGCATCGCCATCGGCACCCGCGGCCTCGGCAGGGAACTGGACGATCCCGTGCACGAGCCGCTGTGGGAGCTCCTCGCGGACCGCCGCACGTTCGTCTTCCTCCACCCCAACAGCGTTCCCGGCGGCCCCCGGCTCGCCGACTACTGGTTGTCCCAGCTCGCGGGCTTCCCGATGGAGACCGCGCTCGCCGTCTCGCGGCTCGTGTTCGGCGGCGTCCTGGAACGGCACGACCTGCGGCTGTGCCTGGCGCACGGCGGGGGGTGCCTGCCGTCCCTGTCCGGCAGGCTGGACCTCGGCTGGTCGCGCAAGCCGGTCGCCCGCACCACGCCGCTCCCGCCGAGCGACTACCTGCGCCGCCTCTACTACGACACCGCCACCTTCTCGGCTCCGCTGTTGCGGCGGCTCGTCGAGGACTTCGGGGTCGACCACGTGCTGGTCGGCACGGACTATCCGTTCGAACTCGCCGACACCGACCCGCTCGGGACGGTCGCGGCGCTCGGGCTCGGGCCCGGGGACGCGGCGGCCGTCCGGGCGGGGACGGCTAACGCGCTGCTGACCGGATCGACGTGACGGTGCCGGGCGGGCCGGCGGCCTCCGGCCCGCCCGCGTAGCCCTTGGCCAGCTCGCGGGAGATCGACATCGCCGCCAGCCGTAGCGCGGGCTCCACCGCCGCCAGCGACCGGGTGTGCGTGACGGTGTGCGAGACGACGGAGAGTGCGGCCACGACCCGGCGGTCGGGCCCGTGGATGGGGGCCGCCACGGAGACGGTCCCCAGCGACAGCTCCTCGGCGCAGCGGGCGATGCCGGTCTCGCGAATCTCCTGGAGCGACCGCATGAGCAGGCCGGGCATGACGATCGTGTGCGGCGTGTAGCGCTTCAGCCCGGCGGCCAGCACGGCCTGCTGCAGCTCGCGGGGCGCGTGGGCCAGCAGAACCTTGCCGACCCCCGTGGCGTGCAGCGGCGAGCGCCCGCCGACGCGGCTGACCACGCCGACGGAGCGGCGTCCCCACACACGCTCGACATAGAGGACCTCGTCGCCGTCGAGCACGGCGAGGTGGACGTTCTCCCCCGTGGTCTCGTAGAGGTCGTGGATGAACGGCAGCGACACGTCCCGCAGGGTGCGCGGCTGCGGGCACAGCGAGCCCAGCTCCCACATGCGCAGCCCGATCCGGTAGGTCCCGTCGCGCTCCTTCTTCAACGCCCCCAGCTCGACCAGTTCGGTCGCGATGCGGTGCACCGTCGAGACCGGCAGCCCGGTGACGGCGGTCAGCTCCACGAGGCGGAGGGCGGGCCGCTCCTGGGAGAACGCGTTGAGCAGGGCGAAGACCCGGCTGGACACCGTCCGGCCGGCCTTGTGGGCGTCTCGTGGCGCGGTCATGGTGATAATCGTGGTTTCGGTCGTCGAAAATTCAGCCGTCCGGTTCACCGATGTTACCTTTCAGGGCGTCGCAGGTCACGGGCGAGTATGACGATCACGGCCGCCGCGACCGCGGTCATCGCCACCGCGAGCCCGCGCGGGTCGGTGGGCGTGGACGGGTCGCCGGGGGCGGACGCGCCGACCAGCCCGACGGCGAGGATCGCGCCGACGTAGCGGGCCGACTGGAACAGGCCGCCGACCACACCGGTCATACCGGCGGGCGCGCGCTCGTACATCAGTCTCTGCAGGCCGAGGTTGCACAGTCCGTACGGAACGCCGAGCACCACGCCGTCGAGCACGACGGCCCACACGGGCGTCGCCGCACCGAACGTCGTGATCGCGGCGACTCCCGCCAGCAGCAGCCCGCCGCCGGCCAGCAGGGTGAGCCCGACGCCGAACCTGCGCATGACCGGCCCGCCGAGCACGGTCGCGACGACGCTCGTGGCCGCGATCGGCATGATCAGCAGCCCGGCGTGCGCCGCGTCGAACCCGAGCGCGGTCTGCAACCACGGCGGCAGCCCGTAGAACGCGCCGTAGTAGGCCAGGTTGAACAGCACGAACGTGCCGAGCACCGGCACCGGCCCGCCCGGCGCGGCGAGCGAGCGGACGTCCACGAACGGCTCGGCGGCACGCCGCTCCCACCACAGGAACCCGGTCCCGGCGACGACCACCGCGACCGCGCCCGGAACCGAGACCGTGGGGAGGGCGAGCATCACGGCCAGCAGGCCGACCATCGCCACCGCGAACAGGACGACGCCCACAGGGTCGATCGCGCGGACCAGGCCCCCGCGTGCGGGCCGCCGCTCCTCGGGGCCGATCGCGCGCCACGCCAGCACCAGCGCACCCAGCATGACGGGCAGGTTGACCCAGAAGATGGCCTGCCACCCGGCCCAGGAGGTCAGCAGCCCGCCGAGCACCGGGCCGACCGCCCCCGCGGTCGTGTTGACCGTCGCGACGGCGGACAGCCGCGCGACGTCGCCGTGGCGCCGGATGACGACCATCGCGCACGGGAACGCCGCCGACACGCCGGCGGCCTGCGCGCACCGGCACAGCACGAGCAGCGGCAGCGACGTGGCCGTGACCGCCGCCGCGGAGGCGAGCGCCGCCAGCGCCATCCCGGCCGCGAACAACCTGCGTGGGCCGACGCGGTCCGCCACCCGGCCGAGCAACGGCTGGCAGACGCAGGCGGTCAGGTAGAAGACGGTGACGACCCACGTCGTGGTGGCCAGCGGCCGGCCGAGGTCGCGCTGGATGGGCGCGAGCGCCACCGCGACCATCGAGGAGTTGAGCGGCGCGAGCAGGGTGCCGCAGAGCAGCGCCGTGAGCGCCGTCCTCGTCCCGGGCGCCGGCCGTACGGTGGTCGTCATCCCACCGGACCGCCGGCCCGCAGCAGCAGCTTGCCACGGACCCGGCCGTCGGCCAGCTCGCGCAGGGCGCGCGGCCCCTGGCCGAGCGGGAGCACGTCGTGGACGCGGTGGCGCAGCCGTCCGGCCGCCGCCCAGTCGAAGATCTGGCGAAGGTTCCGCTCGTGGACGGCGCGCTCGCGCCGTACGAACTCGCCCCAGAACACCCCGACCACGGAGGAGCCCTTGACCAGCGGGATGTTCAGCCCGACGCGCGGGATGCCGCCGGAGGCGAACCCGATCACGAGGTATCGGCCGCCCCACGCGACGGCGCGCACCGCCGCCTCCGCCACCGGACCGCCCACGGGATCGAACACCACGTCCGCGCCGGCTCCGCCGGTCAACTCCTTGATCCTGGCCTTCGCGTCCGCCGGGTCGCCGTAGGAGAAGGTCTCGTGCGCGCCGTACCGGCGGGCCGGCTCCGCCCGCTCCGGCGTGGAGGCGCCCGCGAGCACCCGGGCGCCGAGCAGGTTTCCCACGTCCACGGCGGCGGAGCCGACCCCGCCGGCCGCGCCGAGGACGACGAGCGTCTCGCCCGCGCGCAGCCCGGCCCGCTGGACGAGCGCGTGATAGGCGGTCGAGTAGGCCACCAGGATCGCCGCGGCGTCCCGGTCGGTGACGTGGCCGGGCAGCACGGTGACCCGGTCCGCCCGGACCAGCACGGCGTCGCGGGCGCACCCGTACTCCTCGTTGCCCGCCACGCGGTCGCCGGGCCGTACGGACGTGACCCCCTCGCCGACGGCCAGCACCGTCCCCGCGTACTCGCTGCCGGGGGAGAACGGCGGTTCCGGCCGCACCACGTGCGTGCCCGCGATGATCAGTGTGTCGTGGAAGTTGAGCCCCACGTGGCTGACCGCGACCACCACCTCGCCCGGTCCCGGGCGCGGTGTCGCCACGTCGGCCAGCTCCAGATCCTCGGGCCTGCCGAGCCGGGTGCAGACCAGCGCGCGTCCGCTCACTTCCCGCCTCCGGGCCCGAACACGACGCCGGCGGACAGGAAACCGTCCACCTCGTCCGCGGAGAACCCCGCCTCGCGCAGCACCTCCACGGTGTGCGCGCCGAGTTCGGGGGGCGCCGCGCGCAGACCGGGCAGCTCGCCGTCGTAGCGGACCGGGTGCCGAAGCACGGTCGCCCGCTCCTCGCCCACCGGGAACTCGGCGAGCAGCTCCTCCGCGGACACCTGGGGGTCGTCACGCACGTCGTCGTAGGTGGCGACTCGCTCGAACCAGAACCCGCGCGGCTCCAGCCGGGAGGCCGCCTCCGCGTAGGTCATCCCGGCGAGCACCCGGACCACCGCCGCGGTGTACTCCTCCCGCTTGGCCCGCCTGGCCCGCTGGTCGTAACCGGCCAGCGCGGGTGAGCCGAGCGCGTCGCCGAGATCGTCCTCCGACCCGTTCAGCGCGATCACCATCGACGCGTCCAGCAGCCGGTACACCCCGTAGGGGGCGTCGATCGACCAGCACGCCAGCTCGGCGGGGCGTCGCACGTCCGTCTCCGTCCTGCGGCCGGAGTAGTACAGCGCGAGCGATTCCGCCTGCAGGTCGAGCCCCGCGCCGAGCAGGCTCGACTCGACCCGGGTGCCCTCGCCGGTGGTCAGTTTGCGCGCGTAGGCGGCCAGCACGCCCATGGCGAGCAGCGCCGCGCCGTGCTGGTCCACGACGGGTGTGCCCGTCGCGGTGGGGCGGTCGCCGGTGACGTCCACCAGTCCGGTGCGCGCCTGCACGAGCAGGTCCACCCCCGGCCGCCCGGCCATCGGGCCGCGCGACCCCCAGCCGCTGGCCGAGGCGTAGATGATGTCGGGCTTGATCGCCCGCACCGCGTCATACCCGAGGCCGAGTTTCTCCAGGGCGCCGCCCCGGTAGTTCTCCAGCAGGACGTCGGCACGCTCGATGAGCGGGCGCAGGACGGTGCGGGCGTCCGGATGCTTGAGGTCGACGACGATCGAGCGCTTGTTCCTGTTGACCGCCAGGAACGTCACACTGCGCCCGGCGGCTCGGATTCCTCCGCTGCCGATCCTGCGCTCCCACGACCCGCCGGGCGGCTCGACCTTGACGACGTCGGCGCCGAGGTCGGCCAGATACTGCGAGGCCGCGGGCCCCTGGACGAAGTGCGAGAAACTCAGGACCCTCATCGTGTCGATCATGTAACCTCCCGGCAGCGCGACCCCCCGCACGTCGACCGTAGGAACGCGGGGTTCCGGCACCCAACGACGCGTTCCCGGTGGATGGAAACGCGCCACGCCGGACGGGGCCGCCGGTCCGGCACCATGGTCGCCATGGCGGAAGGGTTCTCCTCGACACGCGTCCGGCTCCCGGGACACGTGATCAATTGCGTGGTCGCGGGGCAGGGGCCCGCGGTGCTGCTCCTCCACGGGTGGCCGCAGACCGCCCACGCGTGGCGCGATGTGGTGCCGCTGCTCGCCGGCCGCCACACCGTCGTGGCCCCCGATCTGCCGGGCTTCGGGGCGAGCTCGCGGCCGGCCGGCGGATACGACAAGCGCACGGTCGCGGGCATCCTCGCCCGGCTCATGGCGGCGCTCGGGCTGACCCGCTACCACCTCGTCGGCCACGACGTCGGCGGCCAGGTCGCCTACCCGCTCGCCGCGCTGTACCCGGAGGCGGTACGCAGCCTGACGTTCGTCGAGGCGGGCATCCCCGGCCTCGGCGACAGCCTCGCGGCGGCCAATCCGCTGACCGGCGGGTCCTGGCACTTCGGCTTCAACATGGTGCCCGACCTGCCGGAGTTCCTGCTCGCCGGCCGCGAGCGCGGCTATCTGGAGTTCATGTTCCGCCGCGACACGGTGGGCCTGTACGTCACCGACGCGATCGACGACGCGGCGATGGACGTCTACACCCGTGCCCTGGCCGCCCCCGGGGCGGTACGCGCCACGATGGGCTACTACCGGGCGCTGCCGGCCGACATCGCCGACAATCGCGAGCTGTGCGCCGCCGGGCCGCTGCGGGTGCCCGCGCTGGTCGTGGGCGCGCGGCACGGTGTCGGGCTCGGCTGGCTGGACACGGTCCAGGAGGCCGTGGCGGACGTGTCGGCGCGCTGGGTGGAGGAATGCGGACACTATGTGCCCGAGGAGCGTCCCGCCGAGCTGGCGCGGCTGCTGACGGAGGCGTGGCAGAAGGTCGAGGCGTATGACCGGCACGAGTGACGTGGTGCTGATCCACGGGGCCTGGCACGGGGCCGGGCACTTCGCGGCTCTCGCGAAGGAGCTGACCGCCATGGGCCATCGCGTCCTGGCGCTCGACCTGGCGGGCCACGGCACCCGGGCCCGCTTCCCGGCGAGCTACCTCACCAGGGACGTCGCCGCGCTGCGGGCAGAGGTGTCCCCCCTTGCGGACCTGCCCCTGGACGACGTGGCGGAGGATGTCGTGGCCACGCTGCGCCGGTTCGCCGCCCCGCCGGTCGTGGCCGCGCACAGCATGGGCGGGGCGGTGGCCACCCGGGTCGCCGAGATCGCCCCCGAGCTGGTGGCCGGGCTGGTGTACGTCGCCGCGTTCGTCCCCACCCTGCTGGGTTCCTCGGGCGCCTACCTCGACCTGCCGGAGGCGAGGACCGCGCTCGGCGGGGGCCTGTACCTGGGCGATCCCAGCGCCCTCGGCGCCGTGCGCATCGACCCGCGCAGCACCGACCCCGCCTATCAGGACGAACTGCACGCGGCCTACTTCTCGGACCTCGACCGCCCGGGCTTTCTGGCCATGGCCGCCTCCCTCACTCCCGACCAGCCGATGTCGTTTCTCACCACCGCGACCGGCGCCACGGCCGGGCGCTGGGGGACCGTGCCCCGGACGTACATCCGCACCACCCTCGACCGCGCGCTGCCCGTCGCGCTCCAGGACGTCATGATCCGGCACGCCGACGAGCTGGCCCCCGCGACCGCGTTCGCCCAGGCGACCATCGAGGCGGGGCACGCCGTTTTCGCCGGCGCCCCGGCCGAGGTGGCGGACGTCATCCACCACGCCCCCCGCCGGGGATGGCGGCGAGCAGCTCGCGGGTGAACGGCGCCTCGGGGGCGGCGAGCACGCCGGCGGTCGGGCCGGACTCGACGATCCTGCCGTCCCGCATCACCGCGAGCCGTCCCGCGGCGGCGGCCACCACGGCGAGGTCGTGCGAGATGAGCAGATAGGCCATCCCGTGCTTGTCCTGAAGGCGGCGCAGCAGCGCGAGGATCTGGGCCTGCGTCACCGTGTCCAGGGCGGACACCGGCTCGTCGAGCACGATCACGTCGGGTGACGGCGCCAGCGCCCGGGCGATGGCGACGCGCTGGCGCTGCCCGCCGGACAGCGCCGAGGGCCGCCGCCGGGCGACCTCGGGGGGCAGGCCGACGTCCTCCAGCAGGCGCCGCACCCGTTCCCGGCGCTCGGCCCGGGTGCCCGCGCGCAGTGCCCGCAGCGGTTCCGCGACGATGCGGCCCACGCTCATCAGCGGGTCGAGTGACGCGTACGGGTTCTGCGCGACGAACTGCACCCGGCCGGCCCTGACGGGTGCACCGTCCAGCAGCACGCTCCCGCTCGTCGGCTCGACGAGCCCGGTGACGACGCGGGCGATGGTCGACTTGCCCGATCCCGACGCGCCGACCAGCCCGAGCGTGCCCGACCGGTCCAGCGTGAACGAGGCGCTCTCGACGGCGACCGTGCCGCCCGGATACACCTTCCGCAGGTCGCGGACCACGAGCAGCGGCTCTCCCGGGGCCGGTGCGGGCCCGGTGAGCGGCTGGGGGGCAGAGCGGAGCAGCAGCCGGGTGTAGGCGGCCTGCGGACTGCCGAGCACCTGTTCCGCCGGGCCTTCTTCCACGACGCGGCCCTCGGTCATGACAGCCACGCGGTCCGCACGGTCCGCGGCGACGCCGAGGTCGTGAGTGATCAGGAGGACGCTCGTGCCGTCCCTGGCCGCGACCTTCTGGACGAGGTCGAGCACGGTCTTCTGCACAGTGGTGTCGAGCGCGGAGGTCGGCTCGTCGGCGATCAGCAGCGCGGGTCGCCCGGCGAGCGCCATGCCCAGCAGCACGCGCTGCCGGAAACCGCCGGAGAGCTGGTGCGGGTAGCGGCAGAGCACCGCCGCAGGGTCGGGGATGCCCACCCGGCCGAGCGCCTCTTCGAGTGCGTCCTCGCCCGGCCGGGGGGTGCCGGTCAGCCGCAGCGCCTCGGCGAGCTGGGCGCGCACGGTCATCAGCGGGTTGAGCGCGGTTCCCGGGTCCTGGGGCACGAACGCGATCCGCCGTCCGCGCAGCCGCCGCCACGCCCGCTCCCGCAGGCCGTCCACCCGCTCGCCGCCGAAGGTGACCACGCCCCCGGTCACCCTGGCCGTGGCCGGCAGCAGGCCGGCCAGCGCGTGCGCGAGCGTGGACTTGCCCGACCCCGACTCGCCGACCACTGCCACGATCTCCCCGGCATCTATTGTCAGGTCGGCGCCGTCCACGGCCGGCCGGCCGCGCCCGGGTGGCCCGTAGCGGACGGTCAGGCCGCGTACGGCCAGCAGGGGTGTCATCGCGTCTCCGATCGCGTACGCAGGACGTGCCCGAGGTGGTTGACCGCGAGCGCCACCGCGGCAATGACGAGACCGGGCACGGTCGTCAGCCACCAGGCCGAGGCGAGAAAGGGACGTCCCGCGGCGACCAGCGAGCCCCATTCGGGCGCCGGAGGCGGGGCCCCGAAGCCGAGGAAGCTCACGGCGGCGACGGTGAGGACGGCGTTGCCCAGTTCGAGCGTCGCCAGCGCGGCGACCGGTCCCGCGGCGTTGGGCAGCACGTGGGTCAGCAGCACGGTGGCACGCCCGGTCCCGCACACCGCAGCGGCCTCGACGTACCCCGACCCGCGGACCCTGACGACCTCGGCGCGCATGACCCGGGAGAACACCGCCGCGGCCGACACGCCGACGGCGAGGGCCACCTCGCGCGTCCCCGGCCCGAGCACCGCCACGACCACCAGGATCAGCAGGAACGACGGCACGGCGAGCAACACCTCCACCGCGCGCATGACCAGGCCGTCCAACCGCCCCCGCGCGGTTCCGGCCACCAGCCCGATCACCGAGCCGGCGAGGACGGCGACGCCCACCGCGATGACGGCGGCCTGCAGCGAGGGGGCGGATCCGTGCACGACTCTGGCGAACACGTCCCTGCCCAGCTCGTCCGTGCCGAACGGATGCGTGGCACCCGGAGGCAGCAGCCGTTGCGTGAGATCGCCGCGCAGCGGGTCGGCGGGGGAGAACAACGCGGGCGCGAGCGCGGCGGCCGTGGCCGCCAGCAGCACGAGGGCCGACGGCACGACGCCGAGCCGCCTCACGAACGTCATGCGGCACGCTCCCGCAACCGGGGGTCCACCAGAGGGTGCGCCAGGTCCACCGCGAGCGTGAGCAGCGTGACGACCGCCGTGGTCACCACGACCAGGGCCTGCAGCATGGGCAGGTCCCGGGTCGTGACCGCCGACTCGACCAGCCGGCCGAGCCCGTTGCGCGCGAAGACGGTCTCCACCACGACCGACCCGGACACCAGCCAGCCGACCAGCAGCGCGGTCATCGTCAGCGCGGGCATGGCGGCGTTGCGCAGCGCGTGCGCCGTCACCGCCCGTGCCCGCGACGCGCCCTTGGCCCGCGCGGTGTCGACGTACGGCTGCCGCATCTCCACGGTCAGCCGTTCGAGGAGAACCTGCGCCACGAAGGCCGACGACGGCACCGCCAGAGTCACAGCCGGCAGCACCAGACCGGCGGGCCCGTCCTCGGCCCTCGCGGGAAACAGCGGCAGCCCGAACGAGAACGTTTGCAACAGCACCAGCCCGAGCCAGAACGTCGGGACGGACAGCGACAGGCCGGGCAGCGCGCCGAGCAGGCGGCGCAGCCACACCCGCCGGGTGTGCGCGGCCCACCAGGCGATCAGGAAGCCGAGCGGGATCGCCAGCAGCAGCGCGCCGCCCGCCAGCGCGAGCGTGCGCGGCGCCGCCTCGGCGATCGTCGAGCCGACGCCCCGCCCGGTCTGGAACGACGTGCCGAAGTCGCCGTGCAGGGCACCGAGCAGCCCGTCGAGATAACGCTCGATCGCCGGGCGGTCCAGGCCGTACTCGGCGCGCAGCGCGGCCACCCGCGCCTCGTCCACGCCGTTCTCCGGGCCGATCATGATTCGCACGGGGTCGGCGGGAAGGAGGTAGAAGGCGGCGAAGGTGAGCGTGTAGGCCGCCAGCACCACGGCCGCCGCCTGCGTGAGCCGCCGCGCCACGAACCGGGTCATCTCAGCCCCGGATGTCCAGGAGGATCCGTTGCCCGCCGACCTCCTGGCCGGCGTAGAGCACCACGTTGCCCGGCCGGAGCCTGCCGAGCAGCGCGAGGGTCAGCGCGCGCTGACCCCCGGTCGGGATGACACCGCCGCCGGGCACCGCCACCTCCCCGTCCTGCCGGAGCACCGCGCAGCCCGGCCAGGCGCCGGTTCCCGCGGCCGCGGCCGTCGGCTCCGTCGTGGCCTCCGCGGCGGCCGGGCGGGCGGCGTAGCGGTGGCCGCGCAGCGCGCGCCCGAGGTCGGTCGTCCATTCGTGGCCGTCGAAGCCCACCACCAGGCTGAGCGTGCGGGTGGCGCCGGGGCCGCCGGCGGCGCCGGGCACCAGCCGGTCGGTCAGGCCGACCACCTCGACGTCGCCGATCGCCCGCGCCGGGACGGACAGCGTGCTCGCGGTCTCCCCGTCCTCCTGCCCCTGGACGAAGTACGCCGTGTCCTCGGCGACCAGGGTCCCCTCGCGCAGGGCCAGGAGATACGCCGGGCCGAGCAGGTCGCCGTCGAGGGCGACCGGCGGCAGGACCACCGCGCCCCCGTGCTGGAACCCGTAGGCCCCCTCGGCGTACCCGCCCGTCACCGCCTCGGCGGCGAACCGGACGATCGCCGCGTGCGCGATCCGCCGGGTCATCACCTGGACGATGAACCAGTCGCGGGCGTCCCGGAGCCGGGTCAGACCGTCGGCGTCGGCGAGCACCCGCACCCGCGACGGGTCGGTGAACGGGATGAGGGCGTCCCGCAGCAGCACGAGCTGCCACAGCCACTCGTTGTACAGGTTGCGCGCGGCGTGCAGGCCGGGCTCGCCGATGAGCCGTTCCACCACCGGGGGGATCCAGGCGTACCCCACGCAGTTGCTGTGGATGTCCAGCAAACCCGGCGCGCCCGTGCCGGGCGTGCTCCGCACCAGGTCCAGCACCACCTCGGAGACCGCGATGGCGTTGTCCCGCAGCTCGCCCCTGACGTCCTGGTCGGCGAGCCCGGCGTCCAGCCGCAGCGTGGCGTAGGGGCCGGACATGCTCAGGCATGCCTCCAGCCCGGCGATGAAGTCGGCCCTGGTGGCCTCCCCGCCGCCCGCGGCGGCGACCGCCGCTTCCAGCAGCGTGCCCGCGGCGGCGACGAAGGTCGCCGGGTCCACCGGGCGGCCTCCGGCGAAGTCGTTCCATGTCATGCCCGTACCTCCGCGTCCTGGAAGATCGGCCGCCCCGACGCGTCGAGGCGGACCCCTGTCACCCGCTCCGCGAGGCCGATCGACGAGGCCTGCTCGAAGAGCGGGATGCCGTGCCCGCCGGAGAGGATCGCCTCGGCGGCGGCGTCGACGGCGCGGGCGCGCTCGGCGGGATCGAGCACCGTGGCGATGCGGGCGATCGTGCTGTCCACCTCGTCCGGCCGGGTGCGCCGCAGCGGGTTCGCGCTCTTCACCGGATACACGCTGGCGAGGACCGTGGGATCGCCTCTGGTCACCGCCCAGGCGACGAAGTCGTAGTCGCCCGAGCCCTGCCGCGCGCTGTTGGTGGCGTCGTCGAGCGGCGTCGGCCGCAGCTCGATCCCGGCCTCGGCGAGCTGCTGGGCCACGAGCTGATACAACGAGCCGTAGGGTTCGCTGGCCGAGTAGACCAGGTCGAAGGACAGCCGCTGCGACCCCTTGACGCGCACGCCGTCCGGGCCGCGCCGCCACCCGGCCGCGTCGAGCAGCCGGGCCGCCTCACCGGGCGCGTACGCCAGGCCGGCCGAGCGGTCTTTGTAGCCGGGTGTAGTGGTGGCGAGCACGTCGGTGGCCGGGCGTTCGCCTGCCGCGAGCAGCGGCGCGAACCGCGACCGGTCGAGGGCGGCGCCGATGGCCCGCCGTACGGAGGGATCGCGCAGCGCGGGTCGCGACTCGTTGGGCAGCAGCGTGTACACGATGCCGGGCCGGGTGGCCGACAGCAGCCGGGGACCTTGCTCGCCGAAGGACCGCTGGTCCTGCTGGAGCACCTGCAGGTCGGCGTCGAGCTGCCCGGACAGAAGGCTGCCGTGCCTGGCGCTCGGGTCGGTGACGATGGCGAAGGTCAGCGTGCGCACGCGCGGGACGCCTCGGTTGGCGGCCGGCGCGCCCGGCCAGGCGTAGCCGGTGCGGGCGGACAGCCGCACCTCCTCGTTGAGCGCGACCCGGTCCAGCACGTACGGCCCGGAGCCGGCCAGCCCGCCCGCGCAGCGCTGCTCGGGGGTCTTCCCCAGCGTGCCCGGGGAGAGCATGCCGAGCGTCACCATCGAGGTGGCCTGGAGGAACTGCGCGCTCGGCGCCTCGAACCGCACCTCAACGGTCTTGGCGTCGAGCGCCGAGGCCCCGGCGTACCCGGCGAGGTAGCCCGAGCCGAGCGGGGACCGCGCGCCGAGCTTGGCGATGTCGTCGAGGTTGGCGACGACCGCGGCGGCGTCCAGCGGTGCGCCGTCGCTGAACGTCACGCCGTCGCGCAGGGTGAAGGTGAACCGCTCGGCCTGCTTGTCGACCTTCCATGACGTCGCGAGCCACGGCACGATCTCTCCTGTGCGCGGGTCCTGGTCGGTCAGCGAGTCCACGAGCTGACGCGACACGTTGAGATTCTGTGTCTGCGGGGTCTGGTGCGGGTCGAGGCAGCTCACCGGCTGGGCCAGCCCCGCGGTGAGGGCACCCCCGGCGGGCCGCTCGGCGTTCGCGGTCGCGCAGGCTGCGGCCAGCACGGCGCAGCACGCGAGCACAGAGGTCAGTCGAAGCACGGGCCCCAGTCTGCGAACCGGCGTCCTGAAACCCCTAATTCCGGTTCCCATTGTATGGAAACTGCCTCGGGATTTTCGTTCAATGGAACCCGGGCGTTGAGCACTCCGCCACCGGGGCGGGACCGTGCGAGGCATGGAGACAATGGAGCGTGACAGCCTCGTCGGTGAGCTGCTGGATGCCTACCGGACCCGCAAACCGGTCGATCCGCCGACCGACCGGCTCGCCGGGCTCACGATCGACGACGCGTACGCGATCCAGCTCGGCCAGGTCGATCGCCTGCTCGCGGACGGCGCGGTCGTCAAGGGCCACAAGGTCGGCCTGACGTCCGCGGCCATGCGGCGGCAGCTCGGGGTGGACGCGCCCGACTACGGCCACCTCACCGACACGATGTTCCATCCGGAGGGCGCGCCGATCGACGTGTCGCGCTTCCTGCAGCCGAGGATCGAGCCCGAGATCGCCTTCGTGCTCTCCCGGCCGCTGCGCGGCCCCGGCGTGACCGCGGCCGACGCGGTGGCGGCCGTGGACTTCGTGCTGCCCGCGCTGGAGATCATCGACTCCCGGGTCAGGGACTGGCGGATCACATTGATCGACACGATCGCGGACAACGCGTCCTCCGGTGGCGTGGTGCTGGGCGGCACCCCGGCCCGGCTGTCCGGCCTGGACATCCGGCTGGCCGGATGCGTGCTGCGGCGCAACGGCGAGATCGTCGGCACCGGAGCGGGTGCGGCAGTGCTCGGCTCGCCGCTGAACGCGCTCGTCTGGCTGGCCAACACGCTCGGCGAACGCGGTGTGACGCTGGAGGCGGGGCACACGATCCTGCCGGGCTCGGTCACCGCCGCGGTGCCGGTGGCCGCGGGCGACATCGTCCAGGCGACTTTCGCCGGTTTGGGGTCGGTGACCGCGGCGTTCGGGGAGGACCGATGAAGGTGCCCGCCGCGATCGTCTGGCCGGGCAACATCGGCACCGACCTGCTGGTCAAGCTGCTGCGCAGCGACGTGATCCACGTGCGGTACATGGTCGGCGTGGACCCGGCCTCCGACGGCCTGGCGCGGGCCCGCGCGCTCGGCGTCGAGGCGAGCGCCGAGGGAGTGGACTGGCTGCTGTCCCGGCCGGAGCCGCCGCGGAACGGGGCAAGGCGATCATCATCCTCAACCCGGCCGAGCCCCCGATGATCATGCGGGACACCGTGTTCTGCGCGATCGGCCCCGACGCCGACACCGGCGCGGTCACCGAGTCGGTGCACCGGATGGTCAAGGAGGTGCAGCGCTACGTGTCCGGATACACACATTGCGCGCCGAGCCGCAGTTCGACGAGTCGCGGCCGGAGTGGAACGACCGCGGGCGGGTCGCGGTGTTCCTCGAGGTGCGCGGCAACGGCGACCATCTCCCGCCATGGGCGGGAAACCTGGACATCATGACCGCCGCCGCGGCGCGGGCGGGCGAACTCCTGGCGGTGTCCCGATGAACGCTCCAGCGGACGAGGACAAGCACGTGGATGTCCGGATCAGCGACACCACCCTGCGCGACGGCAGCCACGCGATGGCCCACCGGTTCACGCCCGATCAGGTGCGAGCCGTGGTCCGCGCCCTGGACGCCGCGGGGGTGCGGGTCATCGAGGTGACGCACGGCGACGGCCTCGGCGGGCCCTCGTTCAACTACGGCTTCTCCGCCGTGGACGACGTCGAGCTGGTGCGGGTGGCCGGGGAGGCGGCCCGTGACGCGCGGATCGCGGTGCTGCTGCTGCCCGGCCTCGGCACGGTCGCCGACCTGCGTCGTGCTCACGACGCGGGCGCGACCGTGGCGCGGATCGCCACCCACTGCACCGAGGCCGACATCTCGGTGCAGCACTTCGGCGCGGCCCGCGACCTCGGCATGGAACCGTCGGCTTCCTGATGCTCGCGCACATGACCACCCCCGAGGCGCTGGCCCGCCAGGCGCGGATCATGGCGGACGCGGGCTGCCAGTGCGTGTACGTGGTCGACTCCGCGGGCGCGCTGTTGCCCGACGACACGCGGGCACGGGTAGCCGCGCTCGTCGCCGAGCTCGGCCGGGACGCGCAGGTCGGGCTGCACGGACACCAGAACCTGTGCCTCGGCGTCGCCAACTCACTGGTCGCCTATCAGGAGGGCGCCGGGCAGATCGACGGCACGCTGTGCGCGCCGAGGAGCGGTACGGCGTGCCGGCCCACGAGATCCTCCGCGAGGTCGGGGCAGCCGGCTACGTGGGCGGCCAGGAGGGCATGATCATCGACATCGCCGTCCGCATGTCGTCCGCCGCAGACGCCGGATGCGCCGAGGTCAGCGGGGTGTCATCCGGAGCGCGCCGTCCATCCGGATGACCTCGCCGTTGAGATAGTCGTGGTGGATGATCGTCAGCGCCAGGTGGGCGTACTCGTCCGGGCGGGCCGGCCTCCGCGGGAACGGAACGCCGGCCGCCAGACCCTCCCGGAACTCCGCGGAGACCGTGGCCGGCATCGGCGTCTCCACGATGCCCGGGGCGATGGTGTTGACCCGGATGCCGTACTGGGCGAGGTCGCGCGCCGCGGGCAGGGGCAGCCCGACGACGCCGCCCTTGGACGAGGAGTACGCGGCCTGCCCGATCTGCCCCTCATAGGCGGCGACCGAGGCGGTGTTGACGATCACGCCGCGCTGCGCGGCGGGGTCGGAGCCGGCGTGCGGCTCGCTCAGGCAGTACGCGTGAAGGCGGTAGTGATCATTTAAGCGGTGGCTTTCGTCTCGAACGGTGGTCCGGCCGCGGACCCGGGCCGGGGTGGACAGGGGGCGTTCAGACCACGGCGGAGCCGCCGAGCCGGGCCAGGGCCCCCGCGATCGACTCGGCGGGATCGCGATTGATGACGTCCTTCAGCCGCCCGGTGATCCGCACCTGCCCGTCGGCGGCCAGCGAGCCGAGGTCCCCGGTGCGGAACCAGCCGTCGGGGGTGAACGCGTGCGCGTTCAGCTCCTCGCGCACGTACCCGAGCATCATCTCCGGGCCGTGCAGCAGCAGTTCGCCCACCTCGCCCGGCTCGACGTCCCGACCCGAGGGGTCCACGGCGCGCAGCTCCACGCCCGGCGCGAGCCTCCCAACTGTGGGCCCGCGGGGAGCAGCCCGGTGGCGGGTCCGATCGGCCACGACGTACCTGCACGAGCGGGAGGCGCGGCGCGCAACTGGCGGTCTCCAGCCGGAAACCGGTTCCCGTCGGATGCGACGCTTCCGATGAATCCCGAATCGGTCACCCGGCATCGGAAATGGGTGGGTCCGCCTACCGTTCCGCCGGGGTTACTTTCCGTGCGGGTCGGCCGCGTTGAGCGTCGCGACGACCTGGTCGTAGTCGCCGCGGACCTCGCCGTAGCGGAGGAACTTCACCCGTTCGACCTGGATCTCCTTCGCGTCCGGCTGCGACTCCAGCAGCCCGACGGCCTCCGCGACGAACTCCTCCAGCGGCATCGCGAACTCGCTGGTCTCCTGGCCGGGCAGCAGCGCGGTGCGCACCGCCGGCGGCACCAGCTCCACGACCTTCACGGACGTGTCCGCGAGCTGCAGCCGCAGCGACTCGCTGAGCATGTGGATCGCCGCCTTCGAGGCGTTGTAGCTGGGCGTGACCTTGAGCGGCGTGAACGCCAGGCCCGAGGACACGGTGACGATCGTGGCGTCCGGCCGGGTCTGCAGGTGCTCGACGAACGCGGCGATCAGCCGGATCGGACCGAGCACGTTGGTCGTCACCGTCTCCTCCGCGGAGGCGAGGAACGACCCGGGCCGGTGCCAGTCCTCGACGCGCATGATGCCGGCCATCGTGACCAGGACGTTGAGGTCCGGGTGCGCGGCCAGCACCTGCTTCGCGGCGGACTCGATGCTCGCCGGGTCGGTCGTGTCGATCCGTACGGTGCCGATGCCGGGGTGTTCGGCCGCGATCCGCTCCAGCAGGTCGGCCCGCCGGCCGCCGACGATGACGGTGTTGCCCCGTGCCTGCAGTTCGAGCGCCAGGGCAAGGCCGATGCCGCTGGTGGAGCCGGGGATGAAGACGGTGTTGCCCGAGATGTTCATGGACCCAGTCTGGGACGGCGGATCCGGCGGTGGCAGAGAGCGCTCATCGGGGGATCGGCGATCCCTGCTTGGCGGGCCGCCGGACCTGCGCACGGAGCCGATACTCGAAGGCATGGACCGTGATGCGCTCGCCGACTTCCTGCGCCACCGCCGTGAGGCGCTGCGGCCCGAGGACGTCGGGCTCCCGCCCGGTGCCCGCCGCAGGGCCGCCGGCCTGCGGCGCGAGGAGGTGGCGTCGCTGGCCGCGATGTCCACCGACTACTACACCCGGCTTGAACAGCGGCGCGGCCCCCGGCCCAGCGAGCAGATGCTCGCGTCCCTCGCCCGCGCGCTGCGGCTGACCACCGACGAACGCGACTACCTGTTCCGGCTGGCCGGGCACAACGCCCCGGCGCCGGCGTCCGCCGCGACGCACGTCGCCCCCGCGCTGCTGCGGGTTCTCGACCGCCTCGACGACACCCCGGCGCTCATCCTGTCCAACCTGGGCGAGACGCTGGTGCAGAACCGGATGGCCGCCGCCCTGCTCGGTGACCACTCCGGCTACACCGGGTTCGCCCGCAGCGAGGTCTACCGATGGTTCACCGACCCCGCGGCGCGCCTGCGGTACCCGGAGCACGACCGCCCCCGGCAGAGCCGTGCTCAGGTCGCGAACCTGCGCGCCGCCTACGGCACGATGGGTCCGCAGTCCCGGGCAGGCGAGCTCGTCCGGGCGTTGCGGAAGGTGAGCCCCGAATTCGCCGAGCTGTGGGACCGGCAGGAGGTCGCGCGGCGTTTCGAGGACCACAAGACGCTCGTCCACCCAGAACTCGGCCCGATCGAGGTGGACTGCCAGGTGCTGTTCACCGAGGACCAGTCCCAGGCGCTGCTCGTCCTCACCGCTCCGCCGCACACCGAGGCCCACGAGAAGCTGCGCCTGCTCGCCGTCCTGGGTCACGAACGTTTCCCGGCCGACGCACCGCCGTCCTGAGCGCGGTGGGGAATGATTCCTCCCGTGTACCCCGACGACAGCGTGGCCGCCCGGATCTACCGTGGCCTGCGCGACGGCGACCTCGCCGCCGGTCCGGTGGTGGAGTTCGCCTGCCTGATGGAGGAGGGTGGCCTGAGCCGACCCCCCGTACGGGAGGTCCTGGAACGCCCGGTGGCGGAGCTGACCGCCGAGGACGTCACCCGCCTCGGACGGGCCCTGCTCGCCGCGCTGGATTTCCAGCCGGGTTTCGACCTGGCGCCGGAACTGTGGACGGCCCTGGAGACGGCGGTGGACGTCGTCCGGGCCGACCTGCGCGCCTCCGGGATCGATGGCTCGCTCGAACTCACCGTCCCCGACTGGGACGACAGCGGCTGCGCCCGGGTGGCGTTCCGCGGCTGCCACGGCTCACCCCCCATCTGGCCGCGCACCGGCGGCGATCCCGGGCAGGCGCTCGCCGAGATCGCCGACGCCACCCAGGACGCCGTCATGGAGGTCGTCTGGAGCGTCTGGCCCACCTGCCCGGACCACGGCCTCGGCCTGCACGCCGAACTGGTACGGGGCGCGGCCGTGTGGCGCTGCATGGGCGCGGGCGCCCACACCGTGGCCGCGATCGGCGAACTGCGCCCGTCACCGGGACGGCGGCGCCGGCCGCGCGGCCACGGCGGGTGAGCGACCGCGACGAGGCTCTTGGCCGACATCGGATCGAGGGCTCTGCGCTCGGGTGGCCCGTGATGTCGTACGCCCGTAACGGGTTTTATCGGCAGTGGGCGCAGCGTTCCCCGCAGAATAAGCGATAGTCGGCTCCAGCTTGAGAATTGCATGGATCACGGCCCATAGGGGCGCTGACGCGAATGTGAAGCCGCCCCTGACCAGTGTTGTCGGTCGCGGACGTGAGAGGTTGAGTGCGCGTCTTGCAGTACCGGTTGCAGTAGCCGACGGAAGTGCAGATGGAGACCAAAGAAGCTCAGCCGCCTGTCCGGGATCGTCTGGATCGGTACACTCGGCGCTCTTGTCAAGATCAAAGCATGGAGCCGAAATGCCGAAACCCCGCAAGGTCGGTCCTGTCGGGTGCCTTGCTCTCGCCTACTCCGCCCTTGTGCTGGCCCTGGGTGTCTACTCGATAGTGGTCCTGCTGACGGTTCGGGATCCGATTCTGCTTTCTGGGGTAGCGCTCATCTACCTCACATTCCCCCTCGGCTGGTTGATCTGGCAGGCATGGGACCTGCTGCCGGTCGAGCTGACGAATCCGATCGTGCTCACCATGCTTCTCATGGGTGCGGGATGGTCCCAGGCATGGTTGGTCTCGCGCCTCCTGCGTCGGCTGGCTCGTCGGAGCGGATCCGCCTGGTAGCGCTTTGTCAGGTCGGGCCGGCCTGACCCCGAGCACCTCGCTCATGTCCGGCAGCAACTGGAGTCCTTCGCTGCGGAGATGTTCGCCTCTACGGGCCGGCAGTGACCCGCGGGCGATCAGCCTGGAGCAGGAGCGCCCCCGCCGAGGCATCGAGTTCGTTTATCGCGCTTCGAGTGCCCCTTGACCGCCAGGCGGTCACTATCGATTGTGTAAGGACGGTCCACTACCTGCTGAGCCGGCCGGGTGGGACAGTGAGCACTATGAACACGGTCCTTAATGTCATCTGGTTGATCTTCGCCGGCCTGTGGCTCGCATTAGGCTACGTCGTGGCGGGGATCATCTGCTGCGTCCTCATCGTCACCATCCCGTTCGGCATCGCGTCGTTCCGGATCGCGGGCTACGCTCTGTGGCCGTTCGGCCGGACCGTCGCCGACAAGCCGTCCGCCGGCGCGTGGTCGGTGCTCGGCAACGTCATCTGGCTGCTCGTCGCCGGGATCTGGTTGGCGATCGGGCACATCGCCACCGCGATCCCGCTGTTCATCTCGATCATCGGTATCCCACTGGGGATCGCGAACCTCAAAATGATCCCGATCTCGCTGATGCCGCTGGGCAAGGACATCGTTCCCGTAAGCCGCGGATAAGTGACCCGCGTGGGTCTTCTCGGAGATCGAGCGCGTCCCATGCCCGGAACGACCGACCTGCCGAAGCTCCTTGTGTAGTACAGGACGCCGCGCCACCGGCTGTCCTCTGTGGCGGAGCGGCTTCAACACCCGTAGGCGGTACGGCGTGCTGGTGGATCATGGCCGCCCGGAGTTGTCGCGCCCATCCGGGTCATGAGGTCCTTGGGTCCCGCGTCCGACTCGGCCGCGAGGTGTGGTGCCGACAGGACGATCACTGAGCCCCCGCGATCCACCTATCTGGCACGGACGCCGGCTCTCGCCTTTCGGTGCCACAGCATGCTCGTACGGGTTTGACGTTCTCACGCCGACTCCCGGCATGATCGTCAGATGTTCGACTTCGGGATCAGTGGATATAGGCCCGCATGGTTGAGGGGGAGTTCAGCGGTCGCCGCCGCACATGGTCGGAGACTGGCCATGCTGGAAGGGCGGAGGCTGACGCGGGCTCTGTTGGTGTGGGACCTCGACGAGGGTGTTTGGTTCTCCGATGGCCTGGTCCTGTTGGACTTCGAGGGCGAGCAGGTCGAGATCGTCCACCAGAAATTCGATGAAATCTCGATCACGTGGAACACGGTCGATCTGGCTCGGCCGCTGGATTGGGCGGGGGAGGGATTCCGGCTGGCATGGCGAGGGGGCATGCCTGACCGTCTGGCGAGATTACAGGGGCAAAGGCTACAGGCTGTGGACCTTCTGACGTGGATGGATGAGGACATGGCGCAAGGCATGGTGGCTGTCGGGTTCCTTTTCCCGCATGGCCGGGTGACGATTTACAACGCTCTAGATGAGAACGGCATGGAGTTCGAAGAGCCTGATCAGCGGTATGCGCGCCAGAGGCTCAGGGCGTAGTGCTCATGATTCACTGGCAAGGCATATCGCCCCCGGAGATTTGAGCGGGTGACGGGAATCGAACCCGCGCTTTCAGCTTGGGAAACGCATGGATCACGGCCCATACAGGCGATGACCTGGCGTTGGGGTCGTTCATGAGTGACCGTGATTCCCCCTCGTCACCCTGCCTAATGGCACGCTGATGGCGCGACGATCAAGACTGCGGTGCTGGTCATGGGTGCTCTGTTGGGCTCACGGGTCGGGCGACAATCTGGAGCTCCAGAACATGGATGTCATCCTCATCGAGGACCTCATACCCCGCCGAGATCCAAATGGCTTTCATAGCGGTGCGCATCGCCTCGACGATTATTTCTCTTCCTTATCAGCACGATCACCGGGGGCCGCGGAGTCGGCGTCAAGCTTGGCTGGTGTCTCGGTGGTGGTGTACGGCCTAATTCGAACTGCAACCCTGGCTGATCTTCGGTTGCTCGTGCAACGGGTACAGTAGCGGCATGCTTGCCCGGATCATACTGGGGATGGCGCTTGCTATCAGCGCGCTAATGATTTCCTCGTGCGGTTTCTGGCAGACCACGACACGCGTCGACCCCGATCTCGTCGCCGAGATGCGGACGCTGGGTAGGGTTGTGGCGGATACCACCAGCGAATGGTACTGGGAGGGCGAGCACGATATCTCTGCAATCCTCGTCGTCGATGTCGGCGCTACGGACGCCGGCCGTGCCCTCGACCAAGTCGTCGAACGTCTTAGGTCCCACGGCTGGAAGCCCAGCACTTCGTCGGTGGGCTTCGTGAGCATGGAGTCGAGCCGATGGCCCGCGACGATCTTCGTTGAACCCTTGCACTCCTCTAATGATCCGTCGTCCGACGGATTTAACCCCGAGTTGGATGCCTCTAACGCGAGGCTGTTCACCGGGCTGCGGCAGCAGAAGGGTGCGGGCAGGTACGTGGTGCTGACAGCGGAGCCAAGTTATCGATGACTCGGGCGGGGACGTGCTCCCTGACCTGGGACTTCGTGTGTGGAGCGGGTGACGGGAATCGATCCCGCGCTGTCAGCTTGGGGATAGGCTACTGATCTTGCTGTCTTGAGCTGGGAAAATAGGGGTGCAGGTCAGGGAGATCCGAGTGACCGTGAGTTCCCGTGATTCGCCGCTGATCGCCGTCCGTTCTGGCACGCATCTGGCCCGCGATCAAGCCGGCGCTCGCGCATGCAGTCCCTGATTCGGGGCTGCTGGCGCCTGGGATGGCTGCGTCAGAGGGTTACCGTACGGGCATGACGCTGCGGAATCTTCCTGCTGATCTGCCGCCCGGGCGGTTGCTCACTCCTGGTGGTGCGTGGGGCGGCAACGGTGCGTGGACTGATGGGCCGGTGTGCTGGGTTTCAGATCAACCGGTTGACGACCTACCGGGCAAGTGGGCTCGACTGCAGGCTGCTTGCGAGCTGACAGGACTGCGCCCTATTGCGCTGGAGTACGTCGATGACGAACTGCTTCCTGAACGGCTGAGCGACATCGAGGCCGTGGACGTGGAGAACTACCTCATTGACAGTTGGAAGGCCTACTGCGCTTACCGTGAGGCAGCAAGGGTGACGCCCGTGTCCTACGACGAGGTTCCTGAAGGCGTTGAGGTCCCAGACGATCCGGGACCGCCGTACTCAGTGTGGCCGGGTCTCGCATCGGCCGACCTGCTGCATGCAGATCCCGATCTTGTGGCGTGTGAGGTGGTAGCCACAGAGATCTTCTCCGACCCCGGCTTCGCTACTCCGCACGTCGCGCTTGTGCCCGCCCCACGTTCCGCGGACATCCCCGCCCTAATGGGCTGGTACTTCGATGGGCCAAGACCCGCTGCGTTAGCCGCCGTCCTGCGGTCCTGGGAAGACCGCTTTGGTGTCCGCGTCATCGCGGCTTGTCATGGCGGCTGGAAGGTGTCGGTTGCCGCGCCTCCGACGACCAAGGAGCAAGCGGAGCATCTGGCCCTTGAGCACCTGTTGGTATGCCCGGATGCCCTCTATCAGGTGGGTGCTTGGACGTTCCCTGAATACGCCGAGCGCATTCTCGGTTCCCGGATTTGGCATCTCTGGTGGGACTAGCCTCTTGGGCAGTGCCACGTTCGGAGCTGCACCTACGCTCCGATGCCGAGTCTTCGTACGTGGAGCGGGTGACGGGAATCGAACCCGCGCTGTCAGCTTGGGAATTGCATAAATTAGGGCCCGTAGAGTCGCTGACCTGCGTGTGAGACCGGTCATGAGTGACCGTGGTTGACCCCTCGTCACCCTGCCTAATGGCACGCTAACGGCACGACGATCAAGGCTACGGTGCTGGTCATGCGTGCTCTGTTGGGCTCATGGGTCCGGTGACAATCCGGACTCCAGAACATGTTTGTCGTCCTCATCGAGGACCGCATACCCTGCCGAGATCAAGATGGCTCTCATAGCGTTGCGCATCGCCTCGACGATTACTCCCAGATGTTGCAACGCATGGGCTTGATGGTCAGCGCGTTCGAGGGCCTCTGTCGCTGCTCGGGTGAGCGCCGGTGATGCATTCCACCTGGCGAACCCCTCCCGCCGCGTCTCCGAATGGATCTATCTCCACGCTGACACCTTCCTCTGGACGCAGCTCGTCAGATGTTCGAATCAGCGTCACGGGTAGGCCAGCAGCGGTGAGGTCTGGAAACAACGCAGTCGGCGAGCTCATGCCACGCCTTGAGGACCTCGGGGGCTACGCGGTCGGGAAGCTCCACGGCAGGATGTTATGTGCAGGCGCGCACGCCTCCGCCTCCTGATCACCCCGTTTGCGATCGACCCGCCCGAAGGGGAAGCGGGCCTTGGTCTGCTCGGCTTGTCCGGGTCGATGGCGGGCGGGGTGACCAGGCCCCCTGCCGCAGCCAGCTACGGCCGGCCGGTTGTGCACCAGGCGTTCGTCCTCAACGCTCACCGGGCAGCAGTCGACAGGAGCTAACGAATGCACTCTGAACCGCACGAAGGTGCTTCTCCCAGGGTTTGGAGGGAACGGTTGCGCCACGTCTACTGGATCGGCGGCGGGAGTGGAGCCGGAAAATCCACCATCGCCCGACGCATCGCCGATCGGTACGGGATGCGTCTGTACGATACCGACGCGGTCATGCGCGACCACGCCCGCTGCATGCCCGTGGAACAAGCTCCTTACCTGGGCAAGTTCGCTGCCATGGACATGGACGAACGCTGGGTGGCCAGAAGTCCGCGCGAGATGCTCGATACCTTCCACTGGTTCCACGGCGAAGGATTCAAGCTGATCGTCGAAGACCTTCTAGCCCTCCCCGCCGACCTGCCGGTGGTCGCCGAGGGATTTCGGCTGCTGCCCGAGCTCGTCCAACCCCTGCTCGCCGAATTGCGCCATGCCGTGTGGCTGCTGCCGACTCCCCAGTTTCGCCAGGCGGTGTTCGACAGCCGTGGCGGACCGGCATGGGGATTCCTCGCCAAGACTGGTGACCCGCAGCGGGCGCTGCAGAACCTGCTCCAGCGCGACGCATTGTTCACCGATCGGCTCAGCAAGCAGACCTGGAATCTGGGCCTCTACGGGCTCAGGGTGGCTTCCGGGGACACCGAGGAAGATCTCGGACGGCGAGTCTCCGCGGTGTTCGGTCTTGAGGCGTAGGCGGTCGACGCGAGGTTCAGCGGCCGAAGCCCATCGGCATTTCAGTCGATGCCGAGGCCTACAAGCAGCGCAACCTGGTTGAGGGCTGTTTCGGCAAGCTCAAGCAGTGGCGGGCCACCGCCACCCGCTTCGACAAGCTCGCCAGCCGCTACCTCGCCGGCGTCACCATCGGCTGTCTGATGCTCTGGCTCCGAATGGCATGCTAATGGTACGCGGAGATCAAAGCGCCCCGGAAACAATCAACGCCCGGGCGGGGTTCTACTCCTTGACCTGGGAAAACAGGGTTGCAGGTCAGAGCTGGCCGAGTGACCGTAAGTCCCCGCGATTCACCGCTGATCGCCGCTCGTTCTGGCACGCATCTGGCACGTGCTCACTTTCCGGCCGGCGAGTGCCTGGAACGCCACCCCCCGCGCGATGATCTCATCGTCCGTGCGGGGCAGACGCACGTGGCCGGGCGGGTCGGGCCACAGGTCGATGGTGATCGCACCCCGCGGGAAGGCGGGGTTCTCCGGTGCGTTGCCCCGCGGGCGGATGACCCCAATCCGGTGCCTTGCCTGCTTGCCAACAGCTCTGGGAGCGTGCGACTCGGCTACAGAATTCCACACGGTCACGCCCGTTCGGCATGCCCGCGCTTCATGCTCCCGACGGCCGGCCACGCTACCGTCGCCGTGCCCGCGAATAACAATGATCCTCTGTTCATTCACTCCGAAACCGTGTCATGTGATTGCTGCACTCGGTCGAGCATGCCGCTAGCGTAGGAGCCCCGAATTCACCTCGACTGCACGGCACCGCACCCGACATTCACATTCGCTTACACAATTTCCAGCAACCGAGATTTGAAATCGACGACAATTGGAACCGAGGAATATCGTGAACAAGGAGCTGTCATGAGCCAGGGCACGGCCTCGGCCGGCGGCGGTGTCAGGGGCGTTCCTTCCGAGAAGCGAGCCGGCCGACACCCCTCGTTGGTCCTGCTCGTGGTGTCCACGGCGATCCTGCTCGACGCCCTGGATCTGTCCATCACTCAGGTCGCGCTCCCCGACATCCGCAGAAGCCTCGACTTGTCCACGGCCGGCGTGCAGTGGACCGTCAACGCCTACGTCCTCACCTACGCCGGTTTCCTTCTCTTCGGTGGCCGCGCCGCCGACCTGCTGAGCGCCCGCCGCGTCTTCCTCTTCGGCCTGACCATCTTCGGCGTCATGTCACTGGTCGCCGGGCTCTCGCCGAACGCGGTTGTGGTCATCCTCGCCCGCGCCGTCCAGGGCATCGGCGCCGCTCTCACCGTGCCCTCCAGCGTCGCGATCATCGCCGGCACGTTCGCCGAGGGCCACGAGCGCAACCGTGCCTTCGGCGTCTTCTCCGCGGCCGCCGCCTCCGGATTCTCCGCCGGACTGATCCTCGGCGGCGTCCTCACCGACCTGCTCAACTGGCGCTGGATCTTCTTCGTGAAGGTCCCGATCGTGGCCGCCACACTGATCATCGCGGTCCGCGTCATCCCCCACAGCGCCGAGCCCCATGACCGCTCGCGCAGCTACGACCTGCTCGGCGGCGTGCTCGGCACCGCCGGCCTACTGCTCATCGCGTTCACCGTCACGCAGATCGCCGACCACACTGTCCCGGTGCCTTTGGTCATCGCCTCCGCGGTCACCGCCGTGGTCCTGCTGATCGCGTTCGTCGTCAACGAGGCCAAGCACCCCGATCCTCTCCTGCCCCTGGGCATCTTCCGGATGCCGACCCTCCGCAACGCCGACATCTCGTCGCTGGCCGTGCTGGCCGCCCCGTTCGGCTACTCCTACGTGGTCACCCTCTACACACAGGAGGTTTTGCACTACTCGCCGCTGAAGACCGGTCTGGCGCTGCTGCCGGCGGCGGTGGCGTCCGCCCTGGTATCCCGCTATATCGCGCCAGCCCTCATCCGCCGCTATGGCATGCGCATCACCGGCAGCCTCGCCGGCCTGTTCCTGGTCGCGGTCGGATTCCTCATGCTGGCCCTTGTCGACGCCGGCACCGGCTACGTAACCGTGCTGCTGCCCTCATCGATCATCTGCCTGGGTCTCGGCGTGGGCAACGCCTACCCGACCTACGCCATCGGCGGCGTGACCGGGGTCGGTATCTCACAGCAGGGTCTGGCGGCCGGCATCCAGCAGACCGCCCTCCAGGTCGGCGGTGGGCTCGGCCTCGCCCTGGTGGCCACAGGCGTGAGCGCCTCGCTCGACGGCAAAACCGACCCGAACGACTACATCCCCGCCCTGCACGTCGGCGCAATCGTCGGCACCGTCATCACACTGCTCGGCGCGATCGCCACCCTCCTCGGCCGGATGGACACCCCCGAGGCGGTCGCCGAAGAACAGAAGCAAAATTAGGCATCTGAGCCATGCTGATGTCACGCGGACGCGCCGAGCATGTCCGCGTGACACTGTGAGCACCCTGCCCCTGATCACCTACGTGGAACAACCCGCCCCCGACCGCGCGACGAAGGCCAGGTCCACCCGGCGGCTCCCCGTGACCTGCGCCGACTCCCGGGCCGACGCGACTGCGGCCGTGGCCGTGGCCGTTGGGAAGGTCGGTGGCACCGATCATCCCTTGTGGGTAAAGTTGCCAGTTGACATGGGACCGGAACTCAAGCATCTCCGGTATTTCGTCGCCGTTGCGGAGGACCTGAGCTTCTCCAGGGCCGCCCGGCGGCTTTATGTCTCGCAGCAGGCGCTGAGCCGCATCATCCAGCAGCTCGAACACCAGCTCGGCGTCAAGCTATTCGAGCGCACCACCCGCAGCGTGCGGCTGACCTTCGCGGGTGAGGCGATGCTCGGCCCCGCGCGGCAGTCGATCGCCGCGGCCGAGGACGCACTCAAGACCGCCCAGCGGGCCGGCAACGGCGGGTATCAGCGCTCGCTGCGGGTCGACATCTCCTCCAGTGGCCTGCAGACCGGGGCAGTTCTGCTGCGCCACTTCCGGCGACTGCACCCGCAGATTCCGGTGTTGCAAATCGAGGAGGGTGTCACCCGCGGCCTGGTCGCCCTGCAGGAGGGCCGCCTTGACGTGCTGCTCGGGCTGGCCACTCACTGTCCGATCGAGATTCCAGCCGAGGTGATCCGGCGGGAGACGATCGTGCTGGGCATGGCCGCCGACCATCCGCTCGCGGATCTGGAGGTCGTGCCGGTGTCGCGGCTGGCCGACTTCGAGCTGCTGCTGCCCACCGAAGAGGTGGCCGTCGAGTGGGTCGAGTTCGTCGCGCAGTTCTGCCGGCAGGCGGGCATCCGAGTGCGCAGGTGGCCGGGCGTCACTTACGGCTCGCATGGCGCGGCGGACGTGCTGCGCGAGAGGCTCTGCGTCACACCGACGACGCGCTGGAACGAACCGCCTGCCGACCTGGTGTTCCGCCCGCTCGTCCAGCCTGTGCCGGTGTTCAGCTGGGCCATGATGATCGCACCTGCCGTCGAGAACACGCCTCAGGTCAGAGCCTTCGTCGAGTGCGCCCGCCTGGTCGCCAAACAGTACGACTGGCTGCTGCCACGCGAAGACGACATGTTCCGGGGAGCCGACGCGACGTCGTGAAATCTGCCGTACCTGAGGCGGACCCTGGGTGAGCGTGACGATCACATAACTGACATTGGCCGTATCGGACACTTCATCGGGCCGGCCACTCAGGCGGTTCCCCGGTGCATGCGAATCTGAATCAGCTCTCCGTTCGGCTTGGAATTACTCAGCTAATACGCATGGCATTCTTTGCCGCGTGGCGATGCATTTGTGTTACGGTGGAATACGCGAACAGTGGACGCACGGCCGGTGAACATCGGCCACCGTCGGAGATGTTTGACGGGATTCACATGAATACACAGGAACATCGCATCGAGCTCACATACGCGTCGGACCACGTCGTGGTGCGAGTCAATGACACGGTCGTCGCGACCTCCTCCCGGGCGCTTGTGCTCACCGAGACGAACTGCCCACCGCGGTACTACCTGCCGCAGGAGGATGTGAAGATGGATCTGCTGCGTTCGACGACGACGACGTCGCACTGCCCGTACAAGGGAGATGCGGTGTACTGGTCGGTTGACACCGGCGAGGCTCCGGTTGAAGACGTCGTCTGGTCCTACCCGGAACCATTCGCGCAGGTCGAGCAGATCAGGGGACGGCTCGCCTTCTGGGCCGAGAAGCCGGGTGTCACCCTGGAAGTGAACGGGCAGGTCGCGTAAGCAACCTCATGGCCCGCCGCCTCGCCGGCGAATCCACCCCCACCTGGCGAGGCACCTGAAACCACATCAGACGGAACAGGCAGGATCAAACCTCCTCTCAGGGGGCGGGTCGGAGAGATTGGAACGAGGGCCGACGTTGGTGGCGTTCGCGCTGGTCGACGGCGCCACCACAAGGTCTGCCGCGCTCGGCACCGAAAATCTGTGTTCGCGACAGTAGACATTTGTTACTGCCGGGGCTAGTGTTTCTCGCATCGTAAGGAACGGTTCGGCCGGGCAGCGGAAGTACTGGCACCACGATGAACTGCCCGGAGCACGATGAAGTCGGAAGTTGATGGCAGCAGGTCGGACGTGACGGGCCAGCGCAGTGGTTAGGGGCCCTGATCGTGGACGCGCTGCCGCAGGTGAAGCCGGACAGTGGTCCGGAAAAAGAGATGAAGGGAGTGTTTGACGCCATCAGGATCGCCCGTTGCCGGCTGAGTCTCGCCGCTCGGGTACCGCAGCTCCACAGATAGGAAGGTGGTCTACGGTCACGCATCCGCGATCCCCGCACCCCCGCCGCTCAGTACGGCGGATGCGGAAAACAGTGAGCCGGCCAGATGGCCGGTAGATGGTGTTGAACTCTTCGGGGCCCCGGCGCGACAGACGCCGGGGCCCCCTGTTCGCATGATGAAAGGAATCTATGGATCAAACACACCCAGCCGGTGACGAGCGCGCTGCTGCCAGGACCACACACAGCACCGCGCACAGCGCCGAAGACCGGTTCGATGATGAGGACTACCCCGCCTACAGCATGGGCACGGCCGCGGAGATGCTCGGGGTCAGCCCGTCGTTTCTACGGGCTCTCGGCGCCGCCAAACTGATCGAGCCGAAACGCTCCAGCGGCGGTCACCGACGCTACTCCCGCTACCAACTGCGCCTGGCTGCGCGCGCCCGGGAACTCGTCGATCAGGGCACTCCTGTGGAAGCCGCCTGCCGGATCATCATCTTGGAAGACCAGCTCGCCGAGGCGCTGCGCATCAACGAAGCCCGCACGACCGGAGACTGATACCGGCGGCTTCGTCACCCCTGCGCCTGATCTCCAATCGCGTTACCAGCATGTGGGAGCTGTGCGCCTGGCCGCCGCAAGGGGCCAGGCCAATCCTCTCCGCCATGGTTTATGGGGAGTCGACATCCTCGTCCGATGTCCCCCGTCGGGACGGTGCCTGCACCACCTGGATGGCCTCCTCCACCGACGGCTCCACCCGGAACGCGCTCCGCAATCCCCTGATCATCAAGATCCGCTCCATCACGGGCGGAATGCTCGACAACACCAAGCTGCTCTGCTGTTCGCGGCTCTGTTTCAGCAGCAGCACCAGCACGCCGACGCCCATGGAATCGCAGAAGGTCACGCCGCTCAGGTCCAGGACCAGCCCAGCGGTCTTGTCGTCTGCCAGGCGTCCTTCACCTGGCGGTGCAGCAGGCCCGCGGAGTTGTAGTCGACCTCGCCAGCCGCGCGCGCGACGATGAAGTCCTCGTGCAGCCCTATCGAGACGGTGAAGCGCTCGGAGGAACCGTCTTCCTCATCCATGGAACATCATCCTCGGCCACAGCCAGACGACGAGCAATCCGAAGGCTCTCGGCTACCCAGCCGAAATGGCATGATCACGACGACTCATCAGGTCCTGACACAGGCACCTGGCGTTCAATCTCGCAGGAACACCGGCTAGGCCCGGATACGCCCAGGACCCGGGCGTATCCCAACATCTCCGAGGTCCTTCTCCGCCGGGCGGTCACCAACTGCTACCCGAATCGTCGGCCGTTGCGTCCCACCCGACGATTCACAACCGGTGCGGTGATGGTCACGGGGATCCCTGACGGAGCCTGGGCGCCCGTGATACGTCTTAGTTCGGCCTCACCCGAACGGACCTGACTGGTCTGCGGGACGATACCGGCGTCGGCCATCAAGCGGCTCATGGCACGGCGCTGGTTGGGCAGGACGAGGGTGACGACGCTGCCGGACTCGCCGGCGCGGGCGGTGCGGCCGCCGCGGTGCAGGTAGTCCTTGTGGTCGCTTGGCGGGTCGACATTGACGACGAGGTCGAGGTTGTCGACGTGGATGCCGCGAGCTGCGACGTTGGTCGCAACCAGCACCGTGACGTGGCCGCTCTTGAACTGGGCGAGGGTGCGGGTTCGCTGGGGCTGGGACTTGCCCCCGTGCAGCGCGGCGGCACGTACGCCGCTGTCCAGTAGCTTTTCGGTGAGCCGATCCACGGCGTGCTTGGTGTCAAGGAACATGATCACCCTGCCGTCGCGAGCAGCGATCTCCACAGTGGTGGCCTGCTTGTCGGCGCCTTGAATGTGCAGCACGTGGTGCTCCATCGTGGTGACCGCGCCCGCCGAGGGGTCAACCGAATGGACCACCGGGTCGGTCAGGTAGCGGCGTACCAGCAGGTCGACGTTACGGTCCAAAGTGGCGGAGAACAGCATCCGCTGGCCCCCGGGGCGCACCTGGTCGAGCAGATGGGTGATCTGAGGCATGAAGCCCATGTCGGCCATCTGGTCGGCCTCGTCCAGCACGGTGATGCCGACCTGATCGAGGCGGCAGTCGCCGCGCTCGATGAGATCCCTGAGCCGTCCCGGGGTCGCGACGACGACCTCGGCACCACCGCGCAGCGCTTGGGCCTGCCGGCCGATCGGCATACCGCCGACGACGGTGGCCAGCCGCAGCTTCAGTGACCGGGCGTACGGGCCGAGCGCGTCGGTGACCTGCTGGGCCAGCTCCCGAGTGGGAACGAGGATCAGGGCCAGCGGCCGCCGCGACTCGGCGCGCTGCCCGGCGGTGCGGACGAGCAAGGCCAGGCCGAAGGCGAGGGTCTTGCCCGACCCGGTGCGCCCCCGCCCCAGGACATCCCGGCCTGCCAGGGAGTTCGGCAGCGTGGCCGCCTGGATCGGGAACGGGGCCTTCATACCCAGGCTGGTAAGCATCTTCGTCAGCGCGGGCGGCATGTTCAGTTCAGCGAATGTCACGGCTGCCGGCAGGGCCGGGGTGACGGTGACCGGCAGTGCGAACTCCCCTTGGAGCGCGGCGGGACGCCGCCCGTGACCATCGGAACGCCTGGGGGTGCCTGAACGACCCAGAACCGGCGAGCCGAATCGGTCGCCCCTGTCGGGGTTGGCAGAGCCGCCCGTGCGGGTGGGGGAGTAGCGGTCGTGCTTGCGAGTTGCATGGTTCATACAGAACCTTCCTCGATGCGGCACGTGTCAAGGATTCTCGGCGCGATGAGCGGCGCAAGAATGGCGACATGAGCCGAAGAAAAACGAGCCGAGCCGACGGAAAACAGCCTGGCGTCGTGTGTCGAAATCGTCGGCATTCGCCGAGAATAACGGCGGCTGGGATGCCGATCAGAGAGCTGGAGCGGACTTATGCCCGAACCGGAGCCATTAGTGGTCCATCCGGTGTGCGGCGGAAGAACAGACAGGTTTGTGAGGCCGTCACGGCGCATCGGGTACCACGAAAGCAACGCGCTGGGGCCCACACCTTACGGCGCGGGCCCCAGCTGCGTGGTGCGTCAGTGTCAGGCGGCGACGATGTTCTCGGCCTGGGGGCCCTTCTGGCCCTGGGTGACATCGAAGGCCACCTTCTGGCCCTCATGCAGCTCGCGGTAGCCGCCCTGAGAGATGATGTTGGAGTAGTGCGCGAAGACGTCGGCGCCGCCGCCGTCCTGCGCAATGAAGCCGAAGCCCTTCTCCGCGTTGAACCACTTCACGGTGCCAGAAGCCATGTTGATCTCCTCTTGATAGGTGTAGCCGAAATCCGCACTGTCACGAATTCCGCGTTGCCGCGATAGAGGCCCACCCGGAGAAGACCGGCAAACAAAAAAAATGCACCTGAGGGGCTACATACCGTCAGGTGCACACAAGTTCATCATGGGTACCACAACTGCAACTACATCCAACCTAGCACACCCGGGGCGTGATAGGCACCCCGCCGCTCTCCGCCTGGGCGAATCGCATCCGCGCGGCGCCCCACCCCGCCCCCGCATCTCGGCCCAGTGCTCCCGAAGCTGCGGCGAGGGGCATAGCCAGGTTTGATCCTTTCCGTTCCGTCTGATGTGGTTTCAGGTGCCTCACCGGCGAATCCACTCCCACCTGGCGCGGCGCACAACCCGAAGCAGACGGAACACGCGTGATCAAACACCCCCTAAGGCGGTCGTACGGCCCCGGCGTAGTCGCTTCGGGACATCGGCGCGATCCGTACGTGGCTGCCGGTGTACGGAGCATGGACCATCTTCCCCTTGCCGATGTAGAGGCCCACATGGTGGATCGTGTCGGGATTTCGGGGGTTGTACGCGAAGAAGACCAGGTCGCCTGGTTGGAGCTGGGAGCGGTCGACGTGCTTGCCCGAGTGCCACTGGGGGCCGGTGGAGGAGCCGATGCGGACGCCTGCCTTGCTCCATGCGTACTCGGTGAGGCCGCTGCAGTCAAAGCCCTTGGTCCTGGCGCCTCGGCCGGTGCCGAAGCTCGGCCCGCCTGGCCCGCCGCCACCCCAGGAGTAGGGCACGCCGATCATTCGAAGCGCGGCTCTGACAGCGATCGCACCTCGCTCAGAGGGCCTCTCGATCAGCACGTTTCCGTCAGAGATCGTCTCGTTGGCAGGGTTGTTCGCCCTGAGTTTCAGTTCCTCGCAGAGCCGGCCCGCGACGGTGGTCACGATGTCATCAGCGCGTTTCCTGATCTCGTCAAGGTCGGGCTGCTTGCTTGAGTCCTGGCCGGTCAGGTCCCTGGCGATACTGGCGACGAGCGCGTCACGCGGAACGCCGAGCCCGGCTGCGGCTTGGATACTGCCCCGCATGTCGTCGCTCGTGGGGGTGTCCACGGCCGCTCGCCTGGGTGATCCGCTCTTCCACGGCAGGGCGACCAGCGCCTTGGCACGCGGTTCGTGCTTGGCGTAGGCGTCGCGCAGGTCCTCGCGGGGGTGCTGGACGAGTGCTGCGGCCTGGGTGAGCGTCATGTGCTCCCCAGCCGGGGATCTCGACCAGGCGCGTGTAGAAGGAGCGAGCTGCGTGGGAGGGGTCGGTGACCTGTTGCTTCGTCCCCCAGCCTTGCGACGGCTGCTGCTGAAACAGTCCGTACGAGCCGGTGCCGGTCTTTAAATTGGTAAGACTGCTTTCCTGAATCGCGGTGCCGAGGGCGACCTCGGCGGCTCGCCTGGGCAGCCCTTTCGCGACCTGCTGCGAGGAGAGCCCGAAGCGGGCAGCGGGCACTTGCCGTACCGCGTCAGGTGGGGCGGCGTAGGCGCAGATCGCAGTTCGGAGCTTGGCCGTGTCGGCAGCGGTGAAGACGTACTTGGCTCCGCCGCCTATGGCGGCGATGACGACGACCCCGCACACCAGGCAACCGCCCGTCGCGGTGAATTTGCCGACCCCGAGCTCTGCGATCAAGCGCGCCTCTGCTGGCCGAAGTGCCGTGCGAGTTCGGCGAGGCGCAGCCGCCCGTCCGTACGATTGCCCGGAAGCCAGACGGCGTCGTGCGGTTCCTGGCCCTCGACGGCGGTGGCGACGGGTACCGACACGATGGAGCTGCGGGCGGGGTGATCAGGCTCCACCTACGGCCGGCAACGCTGAGCAGGCCCTTGGCGATCACCCCGGAGTCGGAGCGCCCCCGCCCGGAGGCGTTGGTCGTTGGACTTCCTCGATCTCACGCTGCGGACTTGGAGAGCTTGGTAAGGCCCTCGCAAGGAGCGGGATGTGAAGCGTTACCAGGCTCTATGCGTCGAACCAGCGGAACCAGATCGGCGTGTCTATCCCCGCCTGCCAGCGTTGGTAGGCGGCTTGGCGCTGCTCTGGCGTCACCAGCGGCTCTTCGTGTTTGAGCCAGTCGAGATACCACTCCCCGAAGGTCGCGGGCTTTCCGGCGTCATTCAGGAGTGGGTTGAGACGGTCGCATGTTGCGCGCCCATCGAACCACATGGTGCCGCGCATAGGTCCGCTGGCTACGAGGAGTGTGTAGAAGCCGCAGCCGTCGTCGCAAAGGAAGATCGCTCCTGTGGTCCGGGCCTCTCCTGCTGCTTCGGCCGCCCTCTCCCATTCGTCGTGGGCCGCTTGATAGGCCGCGGTTGATGCGTAGTCCTCATACTGCGGCTCTTTCGACCAGATCTCTTCACAGGCTGCCAAAGCGGTGTCGTGATCGGGGAAAGGGACGTGCAGGTTGGCATGCTGGGTGGAAGTGTCCCCGTCCCAGTGCCAACCTGTTTGACCGAGGCGCAGCGTACGGGCTCGGCCGCCTGCGCTGACGGTCAGCAGGTACTGCCGGTAGTCATCGGGGAACGTGACGCCGAACTGCTTCTCGGCCTGGTGCACCTGCGCCTCGGCAAGGGCTGGAGGCAGGAGGTCATCGCTGCTCGTGCCGGGTCTTCGCCGCGCGTACAGAGCGATGGTCCGCGCTCGGACCTCGTTCCAGTCCACTTTCTGCATGCCAGGCAAGATAGCTCGGCAAGTACGCACGGTCGGGGAACGCCTGTCCGCGCGGCCCGAGCTGCTGGCGGCCGGGACCGGCCCCCAGTCCGCACGCCCGGCCGCCGAGCGGGCGCAGGGCCGCGAGGCAGCGCGGAGCGCCGCCCTTGACTTCTATGAGCGTAATTCGGCAGTACGACCACTGAAGCTGCTGTCCTGTCCCGCGACATGCTTGACACATCAGTCCCAGGACATGTTTGACAGGTGCCGGTGTCGGTCGATCTTTCGTGCGTTGTTTGCGGGTGGCGCGCGTCAGGAGGCCGGGATTGGCCCTGGTCGATTTGTCAGTTGTCGAGCAGCGTTATCGGGCGGTTTTGGCGGTCCTCGCCGGGGCGAGTGTGAGCGAGACCGCCGCCCAGGTTGGGGTGTCGCGGCAGACGATGCATTCCTGGCTGCGCCGCTATCGGGAATCCGGTTTGTCGGGGTTGGCCGACCGTTCTCGCCGGCCGAAGTCGTCGCCGTCGCAGTTATCGGCGGAGGTGGAGGCGGTGGTGTGTGAGCTGCGGCGCGAGCATCCGCGGTGGGGTCCGGTCCGGCTGGTGCACGAGGCCCAGCGCCTGGGGGGTGGATCCGGTGCCGTCGCGGATGGCGGTGTATCGGGCGCTGGTGCGCCACGGGCTGGTGAGTGCGCGGCAGCGGCGCAAACGCCGGGAGGACTATCTGCGGTGGGAGCGGCCTGCGCCGATGCAGTTGTGGCAGATGGACATCGTCGGCGGGGTGTTCCTGGCCGACGGCACCGAGGCGAAGGTCGTCACCGGGGTCGATGACCATTCCCGCTACTGCGTGATCGCCTCTGTGGTGGCTCGTCCGACGGGGCGGGCGGTGTGCCTGGCCTTCGCGGCGGCGCTGCGGGCCTTCGGGGTGCCGGAAGAGGTGCTGACGGACAATGGCAAGCAGTTCACCGACCGGTTCGGCAAGGGCGGGGAGGTGCTGTTCGACCGGATCTGCCGCGACAACGGCATCACGCATCGGCTGACTCAGCCGCGTTCGCCGACCACGACGGGGAAGGTCGAGCGGTTTCACCAGACGCTGCGCCGCGAGCTGCTGGACGACGCGGTGCCGTTTGAGGACCTGGCGGCGGCGCAGGCCGCGGTGGACGCCTGGGTGATCGAGTACAACACCCGGCGGTCGCATCAGGCGATCGGCATGGCATGCCCGGCCGAGCGGTTCACGCCCACGGCCGACCCCCGCGAGGAGTTGCTGCCGCTGCGGCTGCCCGGCGCGCTCAAGGCAATCGACGGTCAGGCCGTCGATCAGTGTGCCCCGCAGCAGCCGTCCCCGTCGCCGGATCCCACTTCGCCGGCCGCTCTCGCCGAGCCCACAGACCTGGTCGACGGCGAGGAGCCGGTCAGGGCGTGGTCGGGCGGGCCGGTGGAGTTCGACCGCGTCGTCCCCGCCAGCGACACCACATTGACCATCGAACTGCCCGACGACACCCGCGTGGTCCGCCGCACCACCACTCAACCCGTCCGCAGCGTCAAAGCGGCCCGGCCCCGCAAGGCCGGTCATGTTTCCTAGGGCGCCCGTCAAGCATCTGGTGGGACAGAACTGTCAATCATGTCGTGGGACTAGACAGACCACTGAAGCTGCAGAACTTGGATTTGCTCTTCCCATCGGCATCGGCTGCTGGCGTCTCCCCAGATGGTGGGCGGACCGTACCGGCCGGCAATCTCATTGCTGGCTGTCGTCTATCTCTTCATATAGGTCCTGTCCGTTGGACCAGCGGCTCAGCCATTCCGCCAACGTGGGAACCGTAAGAACGATTCCAGCTTCGATGGGTCCTTCCGGATAATCCCAGCCAGAACCATCCCAGAGCGAGACGGGGTTGCCAGGATGAGTAAGTGAGACGTACCAGTAAAGTGTGCATCCACCGCCCGCGATGGGGAACCCCATGACCTCGCTTACCTCGCGCGACTCCTCGTATGCCTCTACAGCATTTGGTCCAACTCCGCCAAGGCGGCAACCCTGGGGAGTGATCCCCAGAAGCCCGTCCTCTGGGCCAGGGCCGAATCCGCCATCGCTGACCTCCAAGTAAACGCGTTTAAGAAGGAGGGGGAGGGGATGGCCGATACGTTGTTCGCAAGTGACAACGTCGGCCAACGACGCGGGGGAATAGGGCGGCCCATGTGGACTGTTGCGAAAAAACGCTATCGCTTCTGGCGCTCCGGCTCTCAAGGGAACCTCCCATAGGCTGTCGTCGGGCTCAGCTGACTGCATGTTTGCAGAGGAAAGAATGGGTGGACTGTCGGGGAAGAAAGGCGCTTCCCCCGTTTCGATCGTCTGCCGTTCGTTCGGCTCTGGAGCGAGTGGAAGTTCGCTTCGAGTATCACCCGATTTGGTCCGACTTCGCAGAGATACGAACCGCTTCCTGACCTGGTCTCCGTACTCACGCTTGAGCCAGTCCAGCGGCACCCAAACGGTGTCGTGGCGCCGGGCGGGATCGTAAGCTCGGCGACGAAGCCGCCGAATTAAATCATCGTGCGACATGATCGACAGTATGCCAGGCCGCTGTGTGCGGCAATCAGACCCGCCACTGTAGATGGAACCGGTGGCGCTCCCGGTACAGATAATCAATCAGGGAAGATCGTGAGGTGGCGACGATGAACGCAATCGAGGTTCGTGTGACGAAGTGACAGCCGGGACGAGGCCGAGCGGATTGCTTCTGCCGTCGTGGCTCGGCGTCTGGCGGCTTGTGCGCAGGTCGTTGCGCCGATCTCCTCTACCTACTGGTGGGCGGGTGAGGTTCAGCAGGCGGAGGAGTGGTTGTTGCTCATGAAGACGACTGCTGATCGCTTCGAGGACCTTGCGGCTTGCGTGCGTGAGCTGCACTCGTACGAGGTGCCTGAGATCGTGCGGTTCCGATCGTGCAGGGGACACCGGACTACTTGGAGTGGATCAGGCGGGAGACGGTCCCAGAGCGAGACGAGTAGCGCGGATGTCGCCGAGTAGTTCGCGGGCGGCATAGTCTGGCCGGGCGGCAAGGGCCTTCTCCACCTTGGCGAGGTGCTGCATGCCCCAGGTGGATTCGGTGCGCTGGGCTGCTTCGAGTGCGCGGCGGGCGTAGGTGATTCCCTCGGTCACGTCGCCGAGCTGGAGCTGTGCTTGTGCGATGTCGGCGTAGACGACGGACACGCGCTTTTGGTCCTCGTCCTGGCCGAGAGCGGCAAGGGCGGCTTGGCCGGCCTCTGCCACGTGCTGCTCGTCGCTCGGCAACGTCCGCAAGCTCAAGACTGGGGCGTACCGACTGAGGTTCCAGCGGCACGGCGAGATGCGCACTCATCCTGAGATATTCGCCACACGAGGCGAGGCGGAACGGGCGCTGTGGAAGATGGGCGCGGATGGGCGGGCCGACTGCACCCAGGACAGACGTTTCCGCGCCCTGGTGCTGCTCGCCACCTTCGCCAGTCTGCGATGGGGTGAGGTGAGCGCCCTTCATCGCAGTGACCTCGACCTGGATTCCGGGACGGTGCGCGTTCGGGCCGCCTTCGTTGAGCGCTCCACCGGTGAACTGGTTCTCGGCCAGCCCAAGTCCAAGGCCGGACGGCGGATCGTGGGCATCCCTCAAGCGATCGTCCCCGCGCTGCGGGAGCACCTTGCTACCTACGTGCAGGACGAGCCGGGCGCGCTGCTCTTCCCTGGTGCCAAGGGCGGCCCGCTGCGGCGGAGCGGCTTCAACACCCGTACGCGCTGGGTGGACGTGGTCAAGGAGATGGGCCTCCCTGGTCTCCATTTCCATGATCTGCGTCACACCGGAAACATGCTGGCGGCAGAGTCTGGCGCGGGGCTCAAGGACCTCATGGCCCGGATGGGTCATGACAATGTCCGGGCCGCGATGATCTATCAGCACGCCGTACGCGGCGCCGACAAGACGATCACGGATGCGATCGACCGGCATATCAGCGGGGCCGGCGACGAGGACGAGGACGGATCGGCGGCCGTCCTGGTCCCCGTGGGCTAATTGCACGCTAATTGCACGGAAGATCGAACAGGTGCGAGAAATGATCAAGGCCCGGGTCGGGGAATCTGTCCCTGACCTGGGCCTTCGTTCGTGGAGCGGGTGACGGGAATCGAACCCGCGCTGTCAGCTTGGGAAGTCTTTCAAGATCACGCCATCTGAGCTGGGCAAACACTGACCTGGGCCTATGGCGGTCGAGTCACCGTGAGTCCCCGCAGCTTCCCGGTGCTCGCCAACCGAACGGGCACGCAACGGGCACGAGTGAAGCATGCCGAAGCACCGTGAGCCCCTGCTATTGGCGACCTATTTGCGACGTCGGTGCTGTCCCAGTACTTGATCGCACCTCGTGTAATGCCGTGAGACTGTCTTCTCATAGGCGCAACTCAAGGTGCTCAATTTCGGGCGGCCTGAATGTCGGTTCCGGCCCCTCTTGTTGCTCAATGTATGGAGGGCTCCTCCTGGGGGCGATACTCTAGCAGGTGGCCGCCCTTGCGTGGAAAGACTCGAATCGGTGGAGGTCGAATGGGTGCTGACGACAAACTCCCTTCTGCGTCTCAAACGATACATGAAGGCGATGAAGGCCTGATAGCCGCTGCTTACTTAAGAAGGTCATTAGTGGAAGTGGCGGTTCGCACGGAGGATGAGTGGACTAGGGCGCGCAAAAAGTCTCTAGGCCTGTATGTGGTCGCGCTCGCCCTGGCTGTTATCATAGGCATCGCTCTGAATGGGTGGGGTCTGGAGCTTCCTGCGCTACTCAATGCCTTCGTTGCTACATTCTCGGCGATAGTTGGTGCCGCTACAGGTCTTTTATTCAGAGCTCGGGACAAACGTGATAGCTATCGCGAACTTGCCGATCTCGAAGAGACGCTAGCCTCTGATGTTGAGCGGTTGAAGAGTAATAGACGGGATGCTTCAAACGGCCGTCAGGGTAACGAGACGGCGGCGGATGCATGAGCGCTGGTCCTCTGCCGCCCCCAAACTCGATGCCAGCTGCAGCTGCAGTATCTGGGATTGTTCCTAATCTGATATCACCCAATCCATCCGGATTCTCTCCTGAAGCGGCTAGAGAGTTCGCAAGGATAAGTCACGCCTACTTGATTAGCCTGGAGGAAGCAAGCCGTACAATCGCGCGCGGCAATAACTTGGACACAGTCTCCGCGCATCACATACGGCTTGCCAGTGAGGCGCTCAACTCCAAAGCGGGGAGTAGTAAGTTCCGGCGTCTCAGCGAATTGGGAGCTCTGCTTATAGGGGCTGCTTTAGGATACCTTGGCAACATAGTAATTGGCTCCGCCTATACATGGGGAAATGCACTTATCTTTTTTATACCTTTGGCGATAGGCAGTGCTCTCTATGCGTACAGTATGGGACGAGATTGAGAAGTCGATCGAGTCTGGCTCGACCGCGGGCCGCGCTGATTTATAAGCACGCCGCGATGGAACGGACCGGGCCAATCGCCGACGAGCTCGGGAAGCTCGCCGAGGAGGCGCTGGGCAAGCAGGATTCAGACGGATGGCGCACGTAACGGGCAGGGAAGATTGAAATGGTCCTGGAAACGATCAAGCCCTCCGTCCCTGACCAGGGCACTCGTGGGTGGAGCGGGTGACGGGAATCGAACCCGCGCTGTCAGCTTGGGAATTGCATGGATCACGGCCCGTGCTGGCACTGAGCTGGGCATCGAGCCGGTCATGAGTGACCGTGGTTGCCCCCTCGTTACTCCGGCTAATGGCACGCTAATGGCATGACGATCAAGGGGGCTGACCGCAGTGTCCGTAGCTCACTCGTCGTAGAGGAAGCTGCGGACCTCTCGTGCGAGGTTGGTCAAGTCCTCTCCAGGCGATATGGAGGTGCGAACTGTGACAGACCAGATGTCGTTCGGATCGTAGCTCGGATTGGGAAAGCGGAGGGTCCAAAGGAGCTCCACCAAGTGACCTGAGTGGCTGGCTTCCAGCTGAAGGTCAGCTCTGTGAGATGTCCATGTCCGTGTTCCGGCCCACCCTCTGAAGTCCGTCACCAGTTCCTCAAGGAAGTCGGCGAGCCCATCTCCCATGATGGTCTCCACGGCTACCTCGGCTTGGAGCCCGGCTGACTCGGCCTGAGCGGAGAAGAACATCAAGGCATCGTCGTGTGGTCGCTCGCACTCGATGAGCCTGATGAGAGTCACTCCTGGGCCTGGTATTTGAACCTCGGGGGTGGAGCGTTCATCCATCGAGCGCTTAATCATGACTGCTCCAGCTCCAGTTCACAACGGCGATCAATTCGTCGTGTCCACAGGAGATCACAGTGTCGCGTACCCGCGTACGCCTCGCCTTCCTGATCACCCCGTGTGCCGTCGACCCGCCCGAAGGGGAAGCGGACCCGGCGGCCTTGGTCTGCTCGGCTTGTCCCGGGTCGATGGCGGGCGGGGTGATCAGGCCCCCTACCTCAGCCAGTTACGGTCAGAGACGATGCGCGGGACTTGGCAGTCACCCCGGAGCCGGAGCCCCCCGCCGGAGGCGTTGGTTGTTTCGCTTGGGCATGTGGAGGGACGGGGTACCGGGGTGCGATCATCATGTCTATGACGTCGATCAGAAAGGGCTATGCCTCGTAGGCGCCCCTCTCAGGTCCGTGCACATGGGTCAGTGTGCGGAACTCACAGAGCCTCGATCCATCAGGTCCCTGGTCTCGGCCGTCGTCCCATGGCCGCGGTGATCAGGCTAGAACACACCAAAATGCGGCCGGGCGAGGTAGCCGAGGCGTTGCTCGCGTGGACACAAGCAGTGGTCCCCGGATCTGCTGACCGGATCGCACCGACATGTATGTGCCCTGAGTGCTGTGGAGTAGCCCCACGCTGGAGGCTTGAGCAGGCGCTCATGGCTTTGCCGCCATGGGCCAGGCCCTACCTGTACTCCTTGGTTCTCCCGCTGGACAGGCGGTTTCTCGCTAGGACGTCGCTGGATCCGCATGCGTCGCCTGAGTGGCCTTGGTGGCAGCGGAGGTGCTGACTTCCGCGGTTTGAGCATGACCGAGTCGTCCGGCTCATGGGTGTGCGGCGGAGATGCGGCCCGAGCTGCCGGCGGCCGGGACCGGCCCCCAGGCCGCATGCCCGGCCGCCGAGCGGGCGACGGGCCGCGAGGCGGCGCGCAGCGCCGCCCTTGATTCCTATAAGCGCAATTCGGCAGGTAGGCATAGCGCTGAGCTGTTCACCGCACTACCGAAGACGGTGTGCCGACTGTTAGCGCCCAAGATCGTTGGTGGTGGGAAGCTTGTATTTCATAGCAAGTTTCGCGTCAAGTCTCTGGATAGCGTCCAGTAAGACACGCATGGATTGCTCAACCGCCTCCCGCGGCGCAGTATTCGCCGATAGCTCGGTCCATGCTGTCATCAATGGCGACCACCACTCGTCAAAACTACGCAGATTATTCGCTAGGTTGCGGAAGCTGGTAATGTCTATTTCTTCAGATGTCACACACTCTGGATGGTGCTCAAAATACTCTATAGCCATTAGGCTGGGATCGGTATAGAGGGTGCGTTTGAGAAACTCAAGCCTCTCTATGCGAGCCCGGTCCGCTCGTTCTATACGTGCGGCCTTAACTCCGTCTTGGGTGATACTGAGTTGCACGTGAGCAGTTAGGTCGGTATAGAATCCTTCGGAACACTTGGAGGGCCGACCTAATGCCGCGTTGACTGCATCCTGGGCAGTATAAAGCTCGTCTGCTGCCCATCGTTCGGTGATAGCTGACATAAAGCAGCGGACTTCGTGTCTAACGAAGCTGTCTCTGTCCTCATGGAAAACTCGAGTTCTGCGATAGTGTGCGTTTATCTGAGCCTTGAAATAGACACCGCTGGTGGCGGAAGGTAGGAAATCGGCTGCTGGGAATGAAAGCTCCACTAGGCGTTGACGAAACCAGGACATAAGCGCTAAGCGGAGCCTTCATTGCTATGTGTTGGCACTCTTTCTATTCTCATTCGTACCTCTATATCATTCAGGGGGGCATGGTTGATTCTCTGTCCGATCTCACTCAGGCGGGCGCCGAGGCTGAAAAGCGATCGGATGGCCCCATGGGCAACGACTGCCGAAGCTATGTAATCCATTAGCCTGTCGTATGAGACAGTATCGGCACCTACCTTCTCTATCAACTGCATTAGCGCTTTATCGGCACTGCCCACCCCCTCGATATTGGAGAGCAGCTCCCCGAGCATTCGGGTTACGTCTTCTTCGTTAGCTTCGGCCGACAGCACCCATGGTGTCCCGTCGACATCCGCACTCATCAGCGCAATGAACGCTAGCCTCGCTGCAGGTGTGCTCCTATCGGCCTGGATCCACTCAGTGACCTGAGCTATGAACCATGATCGCGTGCTGCTGGTGCTAGCCAGCAACGAGAAAATCCGGAGAATGGCAGCTGTTGTTTCCGGTGTTTGCTGATCGGAGTCGGCGACCCGCCGGAGCCGACGTAGCGCAATGCTGCGACGGTCTGTATCGAGTAGCCTTCGGGATACCTCAATTACGACACCCTGCATATCGCTTCTTGTGGCCCAATCATACAATAATCGTTCGCATCGCCGGCGCATGTGAACGTCTAAGACCGCATGGTGGACAACGTTCGCGAGCAGCTCAAACTGTTTTCTTTCCACAGCGAGTTTAGCTAGATCATTACGAATGAAGTCTACATCTTGATTGCTACAGAGGAGATCCGCAATCAAGGCTGTGGTCGAGTCCTCATCTGTAGTTGCATCCACAACTAGGTCGAGGAGCCAAGCCATCAGCGGCCTTCGTACTGAGGCATAATTGTTCCAGACATAGTGAACAGCGGCATCAGCGAAACCGGGCCGTTTGAAAGTCACTATCTCGCTGGGGCTGATTGTCGCCTTGATGCCATTCAAGCGACCTCGGAGTCCCGCGCCAGCAAGTGCCTTATGGGCTGGTATGGAGATAACGTCTGATGACTTCTTACCATTGAGCTTATTGATCAGCTCTTGGCTGTGGCGTTCTATCTGACTGAAACGCGCGGTCTTCTCGCAAGCGAGAGTTATTAGGAGACATCGATCCTCGAACGAAAGCGGCTGGTTGTTATCTGCACGCCGATTCGGGATACCCCCGGGGGTCAATGTAGGACGCGAGCTGTCGCTGAAGTACACATCGAGCTCATCGTGGTGATCGTCGAGTCGCGCTACGATGAGGTCTTCGAGATTGGCATTTGAGTCAGTGCCGTTTTCTTTGTTCTCAGCTGCTACCTGAAGAATCGTCTGTATGGCCTTTTGAGCCTGAACTGCTGTCATCCCCTCAAGATGCCGCTGTACCTGGGGAAGCTGTACTACGGAGAGTAACTCCGGCTTTTGGGTGCTGATATATTTTTCCGCAAGTTGGCGAGAATCTGGGCCTTCCTTTAGCGAGATTACCTGAAGGTTATTGATCGGCCTGGAAGACCGCCCGTGCCATAGCTGATCTGCGACAGTAATCACTAGTCGCGAGCGAACCGATTTATACCAAGATGCTAATGCACTCAGATCTGCTACGAATTCTCGGGATGGACCATCGTGCTCGGGATCTCGCAGATCTAGAATATAAGCACGGCGCGCCTTCTGGGGGAGTGCCTTAGCTGTAGGGGTCTCCCAGTCGCCAGGATCTAAGCGCATCAGCTGCATATCTGCTGGAGCCGTTTCGGCTAATAGATGTTCAGCAAATGTTGTGGCTCCGATTCCCTGCGGGGACGAGATCACTAGAATCTCGCCATTCTCAATGCATGTGGCCGCTGTGTTCCAAAGCGAGTCCCACTTGTCTGGCTTGAAAAAGCACTCGTCCTGAAGAAGATTAATTCGATTAATTGGTGTTTCAGTAAGCCAGGCGGCCTCGTCTCTTTGAATGGGGGCAGGGTCTTCGTAAGGTATATCAGCGAAGCCTTTGAGGAGAGGCTTTAGGTTTTCGATGCGACTTATCCAAATCCTGCCCGAGGACCAGCCGTCCACACTGGTGTAGCGCTGGCTTAGTACACCTATTACAGCTCCGTCGCTGATCCTCAAGATAGGGCTGCCGCTCATTCCATGCTCTACGCCGTCGGCTTTACCCCGGGCAAGGGTGGTTCCATCCGGGGCTTCAGCCCGTCCTTCCCATCTTCCTATCGTTGGGAGATATCTGCGTGGAGCATACGTGAAGCCCTCTTTGAGGGTTGCGAATCCGATCAGATGAAAGTTGCTCCCGGGAAGTTGATTGTCGGAGTAGGATAGTATGGATACTTCCGAAGGCAGAGGAGTGCTGGAACGCAGAACCGCGAGGTCGTGAATCTCGTCAATGCGTTCCACGCGAGCTGTCGAGACATCATCGCTGTCGATGGGGCTAAAGCTGACTGTCCCACCGATAGCAAGCCCGCCAGCATCGCGGACTACATGGGCCGCTGTTACTAGGACTCCTGGCGCCACCTGAAAACATGTGCCAACCGATTCCCCCTGGGATCCTTTAACTGTTCCTAGAAAATTCAGAGCTGACTCGGTGGCTATAGTCATAGCTGCGGTCTCCTGTCCCGGGAGGATGGTATGGCTGTTAATCGTCGTTCGATGAGGCAGTGTCCCCGTAGATGATTTTCACTGTTAGGGACGACTCTAATGATGCGCTCGCTACAATAATGTGTCCCTGGGCTGAGAATTTCAGGCCGAACTGAACTTCTATCTGATCAGGCTTGCGTGCGTGTTCAGATATCCGATCCCGTAATTCGCTTGCTGAAATCGCAACTTGTTCGATAACTTCTTGGGCGCGTTTGAACATTTCTTTTGTTCGCGCCATTTGATTGTCGAGCGCCGATGTGGGTTCACTACCGGGGACGGGCACGGCCTCTACGAAGACCTCGACGTTGCCTAACCGCGTCGGAACGAGGGTTTGCATGTGACCTCCACTTTTTATGGACATGATGAGGGTCTGTGTGTCTGATTTCTAGCCCTAGCTTCTTCCCGTTAGAGATGTTAGATTCGGCGAAATGAGAGGGTCGCCTTGATGGCATGTCCGTGGGAGTTCCACCTATCACCGACTCAGTCGAGCAAGTCTGGACGACAGGACGTGAGAGCTTGGCGAGCGGCTGCATAACGCTCATGGAAATCGTTGGCGAGGGCTTCGCGTCGGTAGCGCTGGCGTAGGACTCGGTCGAGGTCTCCGGCTCGGTTGACGAGGTCGGTGAGGGACTTGCGTTCGATGTCGAACGCGGCCATGCCTTGCTCGACGGCGGCGTCAAGGTCTCCACGTCGGGCGTGGACGATGCCGAGATCTATGTGAGCGTCGGCGACGCGCATGGGGGCGTTGGATGTGCCGTCCGGGCGGGTGTGCATCTGGATCGTCTCCAGTGCGTGTTCCTCGGCCCGGTCGTTGTCCTCCAGCCACGTATAGGCGGTGGCGGCGTAGAACACCCACTTGGCATGGTCGAACACGAAGTGGTGATCCGGGTTTTCGGGGATCGGCAGTTTGGCGAGGATGTCGGCCCCGCGTGAGAGTGCCTTGTCGGCTTCGCGGCGGTCGCCGATTCGGGCCAAGCCGCGGGCTTCCTGCAAGGTGAGTTGAACCTGTGCGCTGGATTGGCCGGCAAGGGCCTGGCCCTGGCGGGCGGCGGTGACAACGTCCTCGTACCGGCCTTCGACAAGGGCGAACCATGCGGACATCTCGTGTGCCCAGCCCATGAGTTCGCCATGTCCGACCTGGCGGCCCATCTCGTAGGCGGCCTGGCGGGCCGTCTCGGCTTCCTCGCGCTCGCCCAGGTCGTAATGGACGCAGCCGAGCAGGGCGGTAAGCCATCCGGTGATGACCAGCAATTCGCGGTGCTGGTCGAGTGTGATCCTGCCTGACAGGAGCCGGGTCACCTGGGCGAGGCGCTTTTGTGTCCGGTCGCGCAATGTCGCGGCGGGAACAACCGGGTAGGCGCGGCACAGCAGGTCGACGGCTTCGGCGAGGGCTTCGAGAGTGCCGGTTCCGACGTCGGACGCCTGGAGCTGCTGCGCGAGTTCCATCGTGCCGTACAGGTCGGCCTCGGCCCGCAGCGCGTCGACCGGCATGACGTGTGCCTCGATGAGGCGGCTATTGCCGTTGCCTCTCTTTGTGGGGGAGAAGCCGAGATCTTCGGGCTGTAGTCCGGTGGCTTGCGTCAGCGCGAGTCGAAACGGGGCGCGGGGCCAGGAGACTTCGCCGGCCTCCCATCGCCTGATGCGTTCTTCATCGACGGCGAGGCGTTCCTTGATGCCCACAGGGGTCCGGTTAATCCGCTCGGCGAATTCGGCGCGGGTGAGCTGTTGCGCGTTGCGCCATGCGCGGAGTTGGACATTCGGGATGCTGTCTGGCATCTCGGGGTCTTCCTCCCGTCGGGGGGTCATCAGGGGGTTAAGAGGGGGGCTTTTCGGGGGTCCTATCGCGCTCGCTTTGCCGGTGGACTTGCCATCAACTAACCACGGTACGTCAAGCGGCTTCCCGCCACAGGGAACGCCGGATGAACGAGGAGATGGCGACGGTGACCCGGCCAGACGAGAACAGCGAGGCAAGACCCTGTCCTTCGTGTCGGGGACGTGGCACCAAGCAGTGCCATTCACGCCGTCAGCTCGTCGTCGGCGGCGAAACCAGTGACGATCGCGACTCGGGTGGGGAGCGGGAGTGCCTCGACTGCCTCGGAAACGGCCGGGCCGAAGGGAGCGGAACATGAACCCGATCGAGGTTGCGGCGGTGGCCTACATGAACCGAAGCGACGAGGCGGACAAGCTCATCCGACTGCGTGACGCGCTGACCCGGCTCAGCATCAACGCTGAGCTGCGCGACAACAACACGGCGCTGATGGTCAACCCGCCAAGTGGGCGGGGCATGCCCGTGTGGGTCTTCGTTGGCTACGGCGGCCAGTACTACTCATGGAACTCGGCAGGCAGGCGGCACCCGGTGTCCGATCTGGAGGGCGCCGCCAAGGCGATAGCCGCCTACATCTGCCGTTAGAGCGGGCGCGGCGAGGCAGTGAGTCGACGGCGGGGCGCGGTCGACAGCCATCAATCCCTGCCTCGTCGCGCCCTTGATCTCCGGCAGGGCCACAGTGACTCGCCCCCGTGTCCCCCCGTGTGGTCCTGCCGGACCTCTCCTCCTGGACTGCGAGTGCAGCCAAACGAGGTGACAGAAGCATCGAGCCGGTCTAGGCTCAAACTTGGTAAAACAACCTGTCGGCTGCTGGACGGTCGTGATGTCTCTAGAGTCCGTGCCTCCGAAGTATGCACAGCTTGTGCAGACGCTTCAGCGGCGTATCGAAGCGGGGGATTACCCTCCCGGAACCCTCCTGCCGAGCGAGAATCAGCTCATCAATGAGTTCGGCGTCTCCCGTCCGACCGTCGTGGCGGCCCTGCGCGTGCTTCGGGAACAGGGCTGGATCGAGTCTCAGCAGGGCAAGGGCCGTTTCGTACGGGGCCGCCCTGCCCTCGCCTCGCTCGAACAACCCCGGCCCGGCCACGCCTACCTCACCAGCGCCGAAACGCCCTCGGCCGAACTGCTGGAAGTCGGCGCAGTAGCCGTACCAAACAGGATCGCCGCTCTGCTCGACCTGTCACCCAAGAGTAAGGCGTTCCTCCGTCGCCGACTGGTCTCACGCGGCGACGAGGCTTCCGAGGTCGTCTCGCTGTGGCTGCCCCTCGACCTGTCGGAGGGGACGAACCTCACGAGCGCCGAGCCGCTGGCCCAGGGCATTCGCGAGCATATCCAGGCGCGTAAGGGCGTCCGGTTCGATCACGTCATCGAACAGATCACGGCACGGATGCCTACTCCTGACGAGGTCAAGCAGCTCGGCATGCCCAAGAACACGCCGGTCCTCGACGTCTATGCGGCTGTACGTGACCCCGGTGGCCGGCCCCTTGCCGTGCTGGCCGTCGTGCTGCCTGCCGACCGTCACGAGCTAGAGGATGCCTATCCCATCGGGTAGGAACGCCTCACCTTCGGAGCCCACTTAGCTTAGGCACTTGACCTAGCAAGTGGGCTCTCTTATGCTCAAGGCACTCGATAGGTTAAGTGACTATCAGTCGAGGGAGGAAGATGCCTGATGGCTCTACAAGGTCCGATCCCCGTCAGCTTCGACATGGTCTTCCCGCACGGCTGCTACCTCGTCGGTGAGGTGGAGGCGGTCAAGGACTTCGACGCCTCTACCAACGGCCGATTCGTGCAGGCGCGGGACAAGCAGAGCGGCGAACTGGTCTGGCAGATCGCCGTCATGGACGCCGACCCCCAGGTCAAGCCCGCTCAGAAGACCGTCGCCGTAAAGATCATCGCGCCCGTCCAGCCGGTGCCCCCGGCCCCGGTCGCGGGCCTGCCCTTCACGCCGGTCGAGTTCGACGGCGTCACCGTTACCCCGTACGTCAACGGAAACGGCCGCCTGGCCTACTCCATCCGCGTTCGGGAGATGCGTCCGCCTCGGACGGGTGGGGCCAAGTCCGGACACGCGGGCGGCAAGGAGGCGGCGGCGTGAACTGGCGGCCGTACACGCACCTATCGATGTCGATCGACCCCGGTGAGCGTCCCCGTATCGGGATTTCGTTCTACGCCTCGATCACTCGGGCGCGTGCTCGGGTGCTGGAATCCGGGCGGCCGTACCTGGTCCTGGAGTCCGACGAGGCGGACGTGACCGTCTCGACCACCGGGGCGGCCGGGCCGGTCACCGCCGCAGACCTGGACATCGCCCGGGAGATCTTCAACGCCGCCGCGCGGTACCTGGCCGACTGCGAGCGCCTCCACGCCGAACACGCCCAGGCCACCGACTCGGCGGCCTGACACAGGAGCGGGGCCGCTGGAACTGGCATTCCAGCGGCCCCCGGGATCTCTCACACACGCCAATGCCTGAGAGGACACCAAGCCTAATGTTCAAGAAACTTCCCGGCGACGAGGCACGCAATCTCGTCTCCACCACACCAGACACCGCCGTGGTCTTCCGCCCGGCCGTCGTCCGAACCCCCGCCATCGTCACCCTCGTGATCTGGCTGTCGCGCCTGCTCGCGGGCCTGGTCCGCCTGGTCGTGCGGCATCCGGTCGCGGTGGCCGTGCCGGTCGGCTTCGGGGTGATCTGGACCCTGTACGGCTGGCGCCTGGCCCTGGTCATGGCCGGGTTCCTGCCCTCGGCGGGCCTGTCGTGGCTGCTGCTGGATCGGGCCTCGTTCCTGCGCCTGGTCGGCTGGCCCCTGCTGGCCTGGTGGCGGCTCCTCGCCGTCTACCGGCGGCACTGGCAACCCGTGATGGTCGTCTCCGGCCTCGGGCGGCACATCCGGGGCCGCGACTACCTGCCCCGCCTGGTGCGGGTGGAGTGCGACGGGTGGGCCGACCGCGTGAGCGTGAAGATGCTCAACGGCCAGGCCGTCACCGACTGGGCCGACCGTATCGAGCACCTGGCCCACGGCTTCGGCTCCCCCTCCTGCCGTGTGGCCGTCGCTCGGGCCGGGCGGCTCGTGCTCACCTTCCCCCGGCGTGACCCGCTCGCCGAACCCCTGCCCGCGCTTCCGGTGCCCGAGGTCGCCTCTGTCGGGCCGGTCGAGATAGGGCGGTGCGAGGACGGCACACCCTTGCGGCTCAAGGTCCACGGCACGCATGTCCTGATCGCCGGGGCCACGGGCTCGGGTAAGGGCTCCTACCTGTGGTCGACAATCCGCGGCCTCCTCCCGGCGATGCGGGCCGGGCTGGTGCAGGTCTGGGCGCTCGACCCAAAGCGGATGGAGCTGTCCTTCGGGCGGGCGTTGTTCAGCGGGCGGTATGCGGCCGATCCGAAGGAGTGCGCCGACCTGCTCGATGAGGCGGTCTCGGTGATGCAGGAGCGGGCCGACCGGTTCGCCGGCCTCCAGCGCTCCCACACACCCACGCCCGCTGACCCGTTCGTCCTGGTGCTCGTGGATGAGGTGGCGTTCCTGACCGCCTACCAGCCCGACAAGCACCTGAGGCAGCGCATCACTGCGGCCCTGGCCACCCTGACCACGCAAGGGCGCGCGGTCGGTGTCGGGGCCATGGCCGCGCTCCAGGACCCGCGCAAGGAGGTCATGAACATCCGCAACCTGTTCCCCGACAAGATCGCCCTCCGATTGGACGAGTCGGAACAGGTGGACATGGTCCTCGGCGACGGCGCACGCGACCGCGGAGCCCTGGCCGACCACATCTCACCGGTCCCGGAGCTGGGCGCGGGCGTCGGCTACGTCCGGCTCGAAACCAGTCCTGATCCGGTGCGGGTGCGTGCCGCGTACGTCTCGGATGCCGATATCCGGGCGATGGTCGCCGAGTTCGCGGGGGTGGGCCGATGATGCGCCTGGCTCACATCCTCGACGGCCTGCGCTGCTCGGGCTGCGGCGCTCTCGATGTGCTGTGGCTCGACCCGGTGCGCGGCATCGTCGAGTGCCACGAGTGCGGCGAGAAAGCCTCCGTGATGGTCGACGGCCTCGGCCCGGCCGACCTCCTCGACCCCCTCAGCGCGTGGGACGGTGACCGGTGACCAACCCGCACGACCGCTCCACACCACGCGCCGTCCGGATGGCTCAACCGCTGGCCCGCGAGGTCGTGGAAGAGATCGCCAAGCAGTACGGCGTGTGCATCCGCCCGGTCCCGCTCCGGCGGCAGGACATCCTCACCGGACAGGTTGAGGTCATCGACGTGCCCTGCGGGGCCACCTTGGAGAGCAAGTGCCCGCCGTGTGCCAAGCGGAATCGCCAGTTGCGGCGGGCGCAGTGCCGGGAGGGCTGGCACCTGGAAGCCGAGCCGGTCAACCTGCCCGATAACGCCGATGAGTATCAGCGGCATCTCGTGGAGCTGCGGGCCGATGCCCAGGCGTGGCGGGATGAGGTGGAAAAGGCCGGCGGCGACACCACCGACCTGGACGCCGCCATCGTGGAACTCGACGAGGAGATCAACCGGGCCGGGATGCGCGGCAACGTCGTCGGCCGTACCTCCGGCAAGCGCTCGCGCTCGACCAAGCGGCGGCAGGACGCCCCGGATCTGCCCAGGCGGCAGATGACCAAGACCACGCTCGGGCGGACCTTCACCGGCTCGGACGGCAAGACCTACCGGCCGTCGATGTTCGTCACGCTCACGCTCCCCTCCTATGGGCGGGTGCTGGAGGGTGCGCCGCTCGACCCGGACCGGTACGACTACGCGCGGGCGGCCCGGGATGCGCTGCACTTCTCCAGGCTCGTGGACCGCTTCGTGCAGAACCTCCGCCGAGTGGCGGGCTATGACGTGCAGTACTTCGCCACCGTCGAGCCTCAGAAGCGGCTCGCGCCACACCTGCATATGGCGATCCGTGGCACGCTTCCGCGTGCGGAGCTGCGGCAGATCATCGCCGCTACGTATCACCAGGTGTGGTGGCCCTCGACTGATGACGTGCGGTTCGAGGGTGACCACCTGCCGGTCTGGGAGGACGGGGCCGGCTACCTCGACCCCGACACCGGGGAGGTCCTGCCGACCTGGGAACAGGCCCTCGACGCTCTCGACGCCGACGAGGACGCGCAACCCCTGCATGTGCTCCGGTTCGGCGACCAGCTCGACATTCAGAGCGTGCTCGCAGGAACGCCGGACGCCGACCAACTGATTCAGTACCTGTCGAAGTACCTGACCAAGAGCCTCGGTGACGCGCTCGGGACCGATGACCCACGCCGGAAGGCGCATGCCGAACGGCTGTTGGAGGCGCTGCGGTTCGAGCCGTGCTCGCCGACCTGCCCGAACTGGCTGCGGTACGGGGTGCAGCCCAAGGGCGCCAAGCCGGGGATGGCCCCGGGCCGGTGCAAGGGCAAGGCGCACAAGCCCGATCACCTCGGCTACGCGGGCCGACGCGTCCTCGTCTCCCGGAAGTGGTCGAACAAGACCCTGACGGAGCACAAGCAGGACCGCCGTACCTGGGTCCTGGAAGCCCTTGGCGTCGAAGACGAGCCGGTCGATCCCCACCGCTACGTCTGGCGACCGGTCAAGCCCGGTGATCCCGACCTCGCCCCCATCGGCGTCCGGCTCCTGCGCTCGGTCCACGAACGCCAGCGCTGGCGCAACCACATGAACCAACTCCAGGCACTCGGAGACGGCCAAGAACTTTCGGCAACTGAAGGGAGGGCAGCATGAGCAAGACCCCGGCGAGGCCACAAGCTGACCGCCTGCTCACGGTCGCCGAGGTCGCCGAACGGCTCGGTACGACCGAGCGTTTCCCCCGGCGGCTCATCGAGGAACGCCGGATCACCTTCGTCCGCCTCGGAAGGAAGGTGCGCATCCCCGAATCCGTGCTGAACGAATTCATCGCCGCTGGCATGGTGCCGCCCATCACCACGAGGGCCGGGAGGGCGGCATGAGCAAGCGGCGGTTCGGCCGTGTTCGGCAACTCCCCTCGGGCCGGTTCCAGGCGCGCTATCCCGGGCCTGATGGCCTCGACCGTCCCGCGCCCACGACCTTCGCCACCAAGCGTGAGGCCGACATCTGGCTGACCAAGAAAGAAGCCGAGATCCACTCGGGAGACTGGCTGAACCCGGACCGGGGCAAGGTCAGCTTCAAGGAGTACGGCGCGGCCTGGGTGGACGAGCGGCCGGGCCTGCGTCCCAAGACGGCACAGCTCTACGAGGGGCTGCTTCGCCTTCACCTGGTCCCGTCTTTCGGCAATCAGGCCGTGAACGAGATCCGGGAGGCGCACGTGCGCAAGTGGCGCAAGAGCCTCTTGGACGGCGGCGTCGGGGCGGTCACCGTGGCGAAGGCGTATCGGTTGCTCAAGGCGATCTTCAACACGGCGATAGAGGACGGGCTGATCAAGTCGAACCCCTGCAAGATCAAGGGAGCGGGCAAGGAGGAATCGCCGGAACGGCCGGTGCTGACCATGAAGCAGGTCTTCGCCCTGGCCGACGCGATCGATCCCCGATACCGGATGCTGATCCTCCTGGCGACCTTCGCGAGCCTGCGGTGGGGCGAACTCGCGGCCCTCAAGCGGAAGAACGTTGATTCAGAGGCCGGGACGATCCGCGTCACCGGGACCACGACCGAACTCAAGGACGGGTCGGTCACCATCGGGCCGCCCAAGTCGGAGGCCGGCAAGCGCATCGTGAGCGTCCCGGCCGTGCTGCTCCCCGACCTCCGGGCGCATCTGGAGACGTACGCCGAAGCGGGGGATGAGGGCTTCGTCTTCGTCGGGCCGAAGGGTGCCCAGCTCCGGAGGGCGAACTTCACCCGGACATGGAGCAAGGCACTCAAGGACGCGAAGCTCAGCGGCTTCCACTTCCATGATCTCCGTCACACCGGGAACACGTTCGCCTCGCAGTCCGGCGCGACTCTGCGGGAGCTGATGAACCGCATGGGGCACTCGACCACGCGGGCCGCGCTGATCTATCAGCACACCGCGATGGAGCGGGACCGGGCCATCGCCGACGCGCTCGGGAAGCTCGCCGCGGAGGCGCTAAGCAAGCAAGATCCAGACGGATCGGGCACGTAACGGGCACGGAAGATCGAAATGACCCCGAAAACAATCAAGGCCCCGGTCGGGAATCTGCTCCTGACCTGGGCCTTCGTACGTGGAGCGGGTGACGGGAATCGAACCCGCGCTGTCAGCTTGGGAAGCTGATGTTCTGCCATTGAACTACACCCGCGTGACCGGCTGTGGAGCCCGTCGCTGCCCCTACTGTAGCGGATCCGGGGCGTGCTCCTGCAGTCCCGACGCGAAGATCCCCGATACCCGCCGGTCAGGGGGCCCACTAGCCTTGCACCCGTGCTGCTTTCCGATCGTGACCTCCGTGCCGAGATCGAGTCGGGCAGGGTGAAGCTCGACCCGTACGACCCGGCGATGATCCAGCCGTCCAGCATCGACGTGCGGTTGGACCGCTACTTCCGGGTGTTCGAGAACCACCGTTACCCGCACATCGACCCCGCGATGGAGCAGCCGGACCTCACCCGGCAGGTGGAGCCGGACGGCGACGAGCCGTTCATCCTGCACCCGGGGGAGTTCGTGCTGGCCAGCACGTACGAGGTGATCAGCCTGCCCGACGACATCGCCTCGCGGCTGGAGGGCAAGTCGAGCCTGGGCCGGCTGGGCCTGCTGACGCACTCGACGGCCGGCTTCATCGACCCCGGTTTCGAGGGGCATGTCACGCTCGAACTGTCCAACGTCGCCACGCTGCCGATCAAGCTGTGGCCGGGTATGAAGATCGGTCAGCTCTGCATGTTCCGGCTCAGCTCGCCCGCCGAGTTCCCGTACGGCTCGGACCGGTACGGCTCGCGCTACCAGGGGCAGCGGGGGCCGACGCCGAGCAGGTCGTTCCTGAACTTCCACCGCACCAAGATCTGAAGTGTCTCGGGCAACAAGTGTGTTACGAGAGACGTTCTGGGCAGCGGGAAGGGGAAGAGTAGGTTACAAGCGGGCTTGCATGGCCTGAACTTCGCATTTCCACTGGTAACCCGTACTCTTCTCTGCGGACCGTCCCCGCACATCTGGAGAAACGACGTGCGTCTGCGTCTCACGCCCCGTGAGGACAGCTACTACGACTTGTTCGCCGACTCGGCGAACAACCTCGTCACCGCATCGCGTCTGCTGGTCGAGATCATCAGCGACGGTTCGGACCGGGAGGGTCTGGCCGAGAAGATGCGCGCCTGCGAACACGCGGGCGACGAGCGCACTCACGCGATCATGAACCGGCTCAATGAGAGCTTCATCACGCCCTTCGACCGTGAGGACATCTACCGCCTCGCGTCGAATCTCGACGACGTGATGGACTACATGGAGGCCGCCGCCGACCTGATCGTCCTCTACCAGATCGACCACCTGCCCAAGGAGGTCGTACGCCAGGTGGAGGTCCTCGAACGGGCCGCCGAGCTCACGGCGGACGCGATGCCGCGCCTGCGCGGGATGCAGCACCTCAACGAGTACTGGATCGAGATCAACCGGCTCGAGAACCAGGCCGACCAGGTCTACCGTAGGCTGCTGGCGAAGCTGTTCAGCGGCGAGTACGACGCGCTGACCGTGATGAAGATGCGCGAGGTCATCGAGCAGCTCGAGCTCGCGGCCGACGCCTTCGAGCACGTCGCGAACACGATCGAGTCGATCGCGGTCAAGGAAAGCTAAGTGGAGCTCGCGCTTGTCATCGGCGTGGTCGTCATCGCGCTGGTGTTCGACTACACGAACGGTTTCCACGACGCCGCCAACGCCATCGCCACCTCCGTCTCGACCCGCGCCCTCACGCCCCGGCTGGCGCTGCTCATGGCCGCGGTCATGAACTTCATCGGCGCGCATCTGGGCACGTCGGTCGCCTCGACCGTGGGTAAGGGGATCATCGCTCCCCCGGACGGCAGGCACGGCCTGATCATCGTTGGCGCCGCGCTGATCGGTGCCATCGTGTGGAACCTCATCACGTGGTACTTCGGTCTGCCCTCGTCCTCCAGTCACGCTCTCATCGGCGGCCTGATCGGTTCAGCCCTGGCCGCGACCGAGGCCGTGAAATGGAACGGGGTGGTCGAGAAGGTCGTCATCCCGATGGTGCTGTCGCCGGTCGTGGGCTTCTTCCTGGGCGCGCTCATCATGATCGCGATTTTGTGGATCTTCCGCAAGGCGAACCCTCATAAGGCGGGCAAGGGGTTCCGGTACGCCCAGACGCTGTCGGCGGCCGGGATGGCCCTCGGCCACGGCCTGCAGGACGCGCAGAAGACGATGGGTGTGATCTTCCTCGCCCTGGTCGTCGGAGGGTACGTCCCCAAGGACGCGAGCATCCCCGAGTGGGTCATCACGGCGTCGGCGCTGGCGATCTCCCTCGGCACGTACGCCGGCGGCTGGCGCATCATGCGCACGCTGGGCCGCAGGATCATTCACCTCGACCCGCCGCAGGGCTTCGCGGCCGAGGCGGCGGCGGCCGGTGTCCTCTACACGGCGGCCATCGGGTTCGGCGCGCCGATCTCGACCACGCACACGATCACCAGCGCCATCATGGGCGTCGGCGCCACCAAGCGGCTGTCGGCCGTGCGATGGGGTATCGCCGGCAACATCGTGACCGCGTGGGTCCTGACGATCCCGGCCGCGGCCATCGTCGCGGCGATCGGCTACTTCATCCTCAACCTCGTCCTCGGATAGAGGACATCCCTGTACGAGACGGGCCGGCCCCTGCGGGGGACCGGCCCGTCGGCGTTCAGCGCCGGTACATCACGTCGGTGTTCCACCGGGTGAACCCGAGGGACTCGTACAGCCGGACCGCCGCGCTGTTCTCCTCGTCCACGTAAAGCATGACCTGGGCGAGGCCGAGCGCGCGCAGGTGCGCGAGCCCGGCGAGCGTCAGCGCCCGGCCGAGGCCCGTGCCGCGCTCGCCCGGCGCGACCCCCACCACGTAGACCTCCCCGATCGGCTCGTCGCCGCCGTGCACCTTGGTCCAGTGGAAGCCCGCCAGCGCGTCTCCCCGTACGGCGAGGAAGAAGCCGGCGGGGTCGAACCACGGCTCGCTCTTCCGCAGTTCGAGGTCGGTCTCCGTCCAGGAGCCCTGCTCGGGGTGGGTGGCGAAGGCCAGCGCGTTGAGCGCCAGCCACGCCTTCTCGTCGCGTCCCGGCTCGAACGTGCGCAGCCGTACGCCCTCCGGGAGGGCGGCGGCGGGCAGGGGCTCGGACAGCGGGCGGCGCATCTGCCATAGGGACCTCACCCGGGTCAGGCCCGCGCTCGCGGCGAGGCGGGCCGCATCGGGCAGGTCGCCGTGGGCCCACAACCGGAGCCTGCCGCCGCTCGCCTCCAGCACGTCGCCCAGCAGCCGCCGGCCCAGGCCGAGCCGGCGGAACGCCGGATGCACCACGAGTTCGCCGCTCGGCCCTTCCTCCGGGTCCGCCGGGTCCAGGTGGGCGAAGCCCGCGACGTTTCCGTCCTTGTACAGCAGTACGGCTCTCGCACCCTGATCGCCGCCGTGCCGCACCTGGAGCATCACGTGCTCGTTGAGCGGAGCGACACCATCGGCCTCGGCGGCCGCCTCCACCAGGGCGAGCACCGCCGCCACCTGCTCGTCATCGAGCCGTTCCGTGATCTCCACGCGTACGTCCATGTCTGGCACGATAGGTGAAGGTCCGGCGATCCCCCTACCGGGCTTCGGCAATAGACGCCATGGGTTCCCTCCCTGAATCGTTATCTTTGCGCCATTTCCTGCTTAGGTCCCCGCTCTACTGTCGAGGGTCATGACCCGAGCATCCCTGACGCGACTGGCCGTCGCCGGCGCCGCCGTGGTCGGCGTCGCGGCCCTCACGATGGGCACGGCCGCCGCATCTCCCGCTCCCCAATCCGGCAAGCACGACCAGAAGCCCGGTCCCTCCGTTCCCGTCCGGTTGCTGACCATCAACGACCTCCACGGCAACCTGGAGCCCCCGACCGGGTCCAGCTCCCGGATCCTCGACCCGAACGGCGCGAACACCGACACCGACGGCTCGCTGACCGGCATCGCCGGCGCGAAGTACTCGATCGCGGGCGGCGCGTCCTACCTCGCCGCCCACCTCAAGCAGCTGCGCGACGCCAACACCCTCCTGGTGGGCGCGGGTGACCTCATCGGCGCGTCGCCGCTGCTGTCCGCCGCCTACCACGACGAGCCGACCGCCGCCCTGCTCGACAAGCTCGGCCTGGTCACCTCCTCGGCCGGCAACCACGAGTTCGACGAGGGCATCGACGAGCTCAACCGCATCATGAACGGCGGCTGCCACCCGGTCGACGGCTGCTCCCCGGCGGGCGAGTGGAAGGGCACGAGCTTCGACTACCTCGGGGCGAACGTGCTCAAGGAGGGCAACGGCGACTACGCCCTGCCGCCCTTCTACGTCAAGAAGATCAACGGGGTGAAGATCGGGTTCATCGGCCTGGTGACCCAGACCACCCCGAACATCGTCACCGCCGCCGGCATCAAGGGCCTGCAGTTCACCGAGGAGGTCGCGGCGGCCAACAAGGTGTCGAAGTACCTCGCCAAGCACGGGGTCAAGGCGCAGGTCGTGCTGGTCCACGAGGGCGACAACATCACCCCGAACCAGGACCCCAGCTCGTGCCCGGTCGTCCCCGGCAACGGCTCGCGGATCGCCAAGGGCCTCGACCCGCAGGTCGACCTGGTCATCAGCGGCCACAGCCACCAGGCGTACGTCTGCAAGGTGAAGGACCCGGCCGGTCAGGACCGCGTCTACACCCAGGGCTCGTCGTTCGGCCGCGCGATCACCCAGATCGACTTCCGGGTCGACCGCAGGACGAAGGACGTCATCCGCTCCAGCGTCGTCGCCAAGAACAACGTGGTGACCCGCACGATCGCCCCCGACCCCGACACCGAGGCGTACATCCAGACCTGGAAGGACCGGGTCTCGACCGTCGCCAACAAGCCGATCGGCAAGATCACGGCCAACATCGGGCGCGGCAGCAACGTCGGCGAGACCCCGCTCGGCGACCTGATCGCCGACGCGCAGCTCGAGGCGACCAAGGCCGGTGGCAACGCGGAGATCGCGCTGATGAACCCGGGCGGCGTCCGCACCGACCTGACCTACGCCCAGAGCGGCTCCGAGGGCGACGGCGTCGTGACGTACGGCGAGGCCTTCCAGGTGCAGCCGTTCAACAACCTCATGCAGGTCGTCACGCTCACCGGGGCCCAGCTCAAGGCGCTGCTCGAGCAGCAGATCTGGACGGTCGACCCGGCGACGGGCGGCATCACCCAGCGGATCCTGCAGCCGTCCTCGTCGCTGACCTACACCTTCGACACGACGAAGCCGGTGGGCTCGCGGGTCTCCGACATCAAGATCAACGGCACCGCGGTGACCGACGCCCAGCAGATCCGGGTGGCCGCCAACAACTTCCTCGTCGGTGGCGGTGACGGCTTCACCGTCTTCACCCAGGGCACGAACCTGTGGAGCGGCCCGCTGGACATCGACGCGTTCGTCGCCTACATGGGCGCGCACTCGCCGATCGCCCCGCCGGCCACCGGCCGGATCAACCTCATCCGGTAGCCACGGAGAAAGCTATGGCCCGCCCCGTCAGGGGCGGGCCGTCAGCGTCTGGCGGGTTCGGCCTCGTTCTGTTCGCCGCGATCCGGGACGAAGCGGTAGCCGACGTTGCGGACCGTTCCGATGAGCGCCTCGTATTCGGCGCCCAGCTTGGCCCGCAGGCGCCGTACGTGCACGTCCACGGTGCGGGTGCCGCCGAAGTAGTCGTAGCCCCAGACCTCCTGCAGCAACTGGGCGCGGGTGAAGACCCGGCCCGGGTGCTGGGCGAGGTACTTCAGCAGCTCGAACTCCTTGAAGGTGAGGTCCAGCGCGCGTCCGCGCAGCCGGGCCGTGTAGGTCGCCTCGTCGATCGACAGGTCGCCGCTGCGGATCTCGTCGGGGACCTCGTCGGCGGCGGCCAGCGACAGCCGCCCGACCGCCATCCGCAGCCGGGCCTCGACCTCCGCAGGTCCCGCGGTGTCGAGGATCACGTCGTCCACACCCCACTCCGCCGTCATCGCCGCGAGGCCGCCCTCGGTCACGATCGCCATCAGCGGGCAGGTGACGCCGGTCGTGCGCAGCAGCCGGCACAGGCTCTTGGCCTGCACGAGCTCACGGCGCGCGTCCACCAGGATGGCGTCGGCCGGGGGCGTGTCGATCAGCGCGGAGGCCTCGGCGGGCGCGACCCGCATCGAGTGCAGCAGCAGTCCGAGTGCCGGGAGCACCTCCGCCGACGGCTCCAGAGCGTTGGTCAGCAGGAGCAGATTGCTCACATGAGCCTCCTCGCACCATGTCGGCTCGGCGCCGTTTGCAGCACTGGAAACCGCGACAGCCGTACAAACACGTAAGGACCCGGGGGCCACATCGCCCGAGTCCATTAATTCGTAGGGTAGCCCACACGAAGTTTGCGTCCAATGTGCGTCACCCGTGTGAACAACACGTCACGTGGTTTACCGCCGTAACGTGACGGTGACGGAGAGCTTCCGAAGGGTGACGTGAGAGTGAGGGGAGCGGCGCGTCATGGCCAGGGGAACGATCCGCTACTGGGCGGCGGCCAAGGAGGCCGCCGGAGTGCCGGAGGAGCCGTTCGACGCCGAGACGCTGGGGGACCTGCTCGCGGGGATCTCGCGGAACCCGGCCGTCGAGCGCGTGCTGCGCCGGTGCTCCTTCCTCGTCGACGGCGCCCCGGTGGGCACGCGTGATCCGGCGACGATCGACCTCCCCGAAGGCGCCGTGGTCGAGGTTTTACCCCCCTTCGCCGGGGGATGAGCCGCAAGTGCCTCTCCCGTCAATCTTTGCCCCTCGCGTCGCCCAGAGCGGCACCTCGCTGCGTTGTCGTCGTCGCCCGTAGCCTCCGGCTACGAGCTCCTCCTCCGCCTTGCGATGCACCACTCTGGACACCGCTCGTTTCGGGCAAATCTTGCCGGTCAAGGCACTACTCTGATCACAAAGGCGCCTTCGGAGGGGTCGGATGCGCAAGTTGGTCGTGGCGGTGGCTCTGCTGGCCATCCTGCTCGTCGTGCTCGACCGGGTCGCCGTGGTCGGGGTGCAGCGTGAGATCGCCCGGCAGATCGAGGCGAAGTACGACCTGGCGCAGACGCCGTCGGTGCAGGTGAAGGGCATACCGTTCCTCACCCAGGCCATCTCGGGCCGGTACGAGGAGATCAGCATCGGCATCGGGAAGGTGGAGCGGGAAGGCGTCCAGCTCGAGCGCATCGACGCCACGTTGTACGGCGTCACCGCCCCGCTCTCCGACCTGATCCAGAACGCCGCGGCCACCGAGATCAGGGCCGACCGCGTGACGGGGACCGTGGTCATCTCCCGGCAGACCCTGTCGGCCCACGCGCCGCGCGGCATCAAGGTCGAGGGCGCCGGCGACGACAAACTCCGCGTCTCGGGCAACGTGCCCGTGCTCGGCAACCAGGTGCCGGTCACCGCCGACATGAAGATCCAGGTGGTCCAGGGCGGGATACGGCTCACGCCCGCGAACGTGAAGATCGCCGGCGCCATCCCCGTGCCGAACCCCGAGCGGCTCATCTCGTTCACGGTGCCGGTGAAGAACCTGCCGCTCAACCTCAAGATCACCCGGGTGAAGTCGACGAGCGAAGGGCTCGCGGTCCAGGGCACCGCGTCCGATGTCCCCCTCCGATGAAGGCTCGCGTGACGATCGTCACACCCTCGAACCGCCGCGCCCCGGCGTACGTGATGAGGATGTGAGTCCAGCCGGAACCGCCGACGAGGAGCTCATACGCGCACTTTGGGAGGATCACGGAGGGCCGCTGTACGGCTACGTGCTGCGGTTGACCGGTGATCCGGGCAGGGCGGAGGACGTGGTGCAGGAGACGCTGCTTCGGGCCTGGCGGCATCCCTCCGGGCTCCAGGGACGCCCGGTTCGCGCGTGGCTGTTCACCGTCGCCCGCAATCTCGTCGTCGACCAGCACCGGGCCCGCAAGTCCAGGCCACAGGAGACGGGGGACGAGGCGCTCGCCGTGCTGCCCGCCGACGACGAGCTGGAACGGGCCGTCGAGTCGTGGGGGGTGGCGGAGGCGCTGGCCTCGCTCAGGGCGGAGCACCGCGAGGTGCTCCTGGAGACGTACTACCGGGGGAGATCGGTGAAGGAGGCGTCGGAGATCCTCGGCATCCCGCCGGGAACGGTGAAGTCGCGGACCTACTACGCCCTCCGGGCGCTGAAGCTCGCCCTGGAGGAACGGGGGCTGGCGCCATGACCTGCGAGGAGGTGCGGATCTCGCTCGGCGCGTACGTGCTGGGGGCGCTCGACGCCGAGGAGACCGCCGAGGTCGAGGCCCACCTGGAGACCTGCGCGGCGTGCCGGGCGGAGCTAACCGAGCTGTCCGGGCTGCCGCCGCTGCTGGCCCGCGTGTCGGCCGAGGACATCGAGCGCGCCGCGGCGCCGCCGCGCGCCGTGCTCGACGGTGTGTTCGCGGATGTCTTCGCGAGTGTGGCCGCGGATGTTCCAGCCAATGCGCCCGAGGGTCCGGGCTCGGCGGCGGTCGCGCCCCCGGGCGTGTCGTCCCCTCGGCGCGGGCGCCGGTCCCGCGTGCTGCTGGCGCTCGCCGCGTCCGTCGTCGTCGCGGCGGCGGGCGGGACGGCGTGGGTGTCGGCGGCGCAGAAGGCGTCGGAGAGCCCGGCGGTGGGGTCGGCCGCCGCCGCCCAGGCGAGCAGCGCCCCCCAGGACCAGGCGGAGCAGGGCCAGATCTTCGAGGCCCAGGCGGACAAGGCCGGCCAGGCGGGGACGGAAGCACCCGATAAGTCCTTCTTCACTATGGCGTCGCCCGAGCCGCCCGTGTCCTCGTCCGCGCCGTCGGCCACGTCGTCCGGCGGGGCGGTGGCGAGGAAGGTCCAGCCGCCGGCGGCAGAAGCGACCGTCACCGCGTCGCCCGTGCCGTCCGAGGCACGCGGGAGCAGCGGCGACGTACGCATCGCCGTACGGCTCGTGCCGCACGACGGCGGGACGCAGGTCGTCGCCAGGATCGCCGGAGTCCCGGCGGGCACGGTCTGCACGCTGCGCGCGGTCGCCAAGGACGGCACGGTCTCGACCCTCGGCAGCTGGACCGTGGGCAGAGGTGAGTATCGCGGGCAGAAGATGGTCCTCGAAGGCTCGACGGCGCTGCGGCCCGGCCAGATCGACCGGATCGAGCTCGCCGACTCGGGTGGTCGCGTCCTGGCGTCCGCCAGGCTGTGACCTCGCCGTGACCTGACCCCGGGAATCAGCCGCACCGGGCCTGCGGTTGCAGACGGTGATGGCAGGGATCGCGACCCTCGTAGCCACGCTCGTCCTGGGCGTGGTCCTCGGGCTGGTCGTGAGACGGCGCGACGGAAGGATGCGGGTCGTGGAACACGCCCCGGTGACGAGCGGCGATCTCGGCGCCGACCTCGGCGAGCGCGCCACGCTGGTGCAGTTCTCGACCGCCTTCTGCCAGCCCTGCCGGGCGACCCGCCGGATCCTGGGCGAGGTGGCCGGCATGGTTCCCGGCGTACGGCACGTGGAGATCGACGCGGAGTCGCGCCTCGACCTGGTCAGGCGCTTCGACGTGCTGCGCACCCCGACCGTGCTCGTCCTCGACGGCGCGGGCAACGTGGTGAAGAGGGCGTCCGGCCAGCCGCGCAAGGCCGACGTCATCGCCGCGCTCGGCGCGGCCGTGGACGGCGCGTCTCACGGGGCGTCTCATCCATCGGACACGGTGTGACAGATGCCGAGACGGAAGGTACTGTCGTGGCCATGACTCCCACGACAGAGCTGCTCACGAAGCGGCGCGCGGTGGACTTCTGCCGCGTCGCGACCTCGCTCTGTCGCATGGCCTGAGGGTGATTCCTGCGGCTTCGTGCCGCGTTCCAAGAATCCTTCAGGAGCATCCCCACGATGCAGATAGACCCTCGTGGCCCGCGTTTCGGCGCGGCCGTGACCACTGCGGTCCTCGCGGTCGTACTGGTCACACAGAATCCCTGGCTGCTCGCCGCACAGGCGATCGTCTTCGCGCTCGGCGCCGCTGACGCGTCGCCGTACGGGCTGGTCTTCCGCCGGTTCGTGCGGCCGAGGCTGGGGCCGCCGGCCGAGACGGAGGACGCGGCGCCGCCGCGGTTCGCGCAGGCCGTCGGGCTGGGGTTCGCTGTGGTGGGACTGATCGGGTTCGCGGCGGGGATCACCGCACTGGCCTTGGGTGCGACAGCAGCGGCACTGCTGGCCGCCTTCCTCAACGCAGCGTTCGGCTTCTGCCTGGGCTGCGAAATGTACCTGCTCATTCGCCGTCTACAACCTGGGAGAATCCAATGAGCCGCTCCGCCGTTCTGGTGGACGCCGACTGGGTCGAGGCCAACCTCGACACGCCGGGTGTCGTGCTCGTCGAGGTCGACGAGGACACCAGCGCCTACGACAAGGGTCACATCCGCGGTGCCGTGAAGATCGACTGGAGGACCGACCTGCAGGACCCGGTCCGCCGCGACTTCGTCGACAAGGCCGGCTTCGAGGCCCTGCTGTCGGCCAAGGGCATCGCCAACGACGACACCGTCGTCCTGTACGGCGGCAACAACAACTGGTTCGCCGCCTACGCCTACTGGTACTTCAAGGTCTACGGCCACGAGAACGTCAAGCTGCTCGACGGCGGACGTAAGAAGTGGGAGCTGGAGTCCCGCGAGCTGGTCGAGGACGTCGTGGAGCGGCCGGCCACCCAGTACGTGGCTAAGGAGCCGAACAACGACATCCGCGCCTTCCGCGACGACGTCGTCGCCGCGATCGGCAAGCAGAACCTGGTGGACGTCCGCTCGCCCGACGAGTTCACCGGCAAGCTGCTCGCCCCGGCCCACCTCCCGCAGGAGCAGGCGCAGCGCGGCGGCCACGTGCCCACCGCCCGCAACATCCCGTGGTCGAAGGCGGCCAACGACGACGGCACCTTCCGCTCCGACGACGAGCTCCGCGAGCTCTACTCGGGCGCCGGCGTGGACCTCGCCAAGGACACCATCGCCTACTGCCGCATCGGCGAGCGCTCCGCGCACACGTGGTTCGTGCTGCACGAGCTGCTCGACCAGCCCAACGTCAAGAACTACGACGGTTCGTGGACCGAGTACGGCTCGCTCGTGGGCGTGCCGATCGAGCTGGGGGAGGCCCGCTGATGACTACCACCCAGGGTTGCGCTGCTCCTGAGCAGACCGTCGCGCTGCCGGCCGGCATCGACCTGTCCAACCAGGCCGTGATCCAGGGCGTCGTCACCGGCGCCGGCACGGCGTACGCCCGTCTGCTGGACCACAGCGGCGAGTTCACCGGCGAGGTCGTCGTCTCCGACGAGGGCATCTTCCGCTTCTTCGCCGCGCCCGGCCAGTGGACCGTCCGCATCATCGCCGGCGGCGGCGTCACCAAGGACGTCCCCGTCGAGGCCAAGCTCGGCGAGGTCGCCCAGCTCTCGGTCACCGTCTGATCCACCGCTTCACGAGAAGGCCGGTGCGTTCCGCGAACGCACCGGCCTTCTCGGTTTTCCTGTCGACGGCTAGTATTACGTGCTACATGTAATACGTGACGGGAACGGGCGCGATGCGGCTGAACAGCAAGGGACAGGTCACCATCCCCGCCGAGATGCGCGAGAAGTACGGCCTGCATCCCGGTGACGAGGTCGATGTGATCGAAGTGGGCAACACCCTGCAGATCGTGCGCCGGGAAAGCAGCAGCACTCGGGGTCAGCGCGCCATTCAGCGGCTCAGGGGCAGTGCAACGACGTCCATGACGACCGACGAGATCATGGGACTGCTGCGTGACGAGTAACACCCTGCGCGTCGTCCGTGAGCGGGTCACCCTCGTCGATTCCTGTGTCCTGCTCGACGTCGCCACCGATGACCCCAAGTGGGCGGCCTGGGCCGCCGACGCCTTGGCACGGGCGCTGGACGAAGGACGGCTGGTCGTCAATCCGGTCGTGTACTCCGAGGTGTCGGTCGGCTACGAGAGCATCGAGAGCTTGAACGAGGCGTTGCCGCCCGAGGACTACGAGCGCGAGGATGTCCCCTTCGAGGCGGCCTTTCTAGCCGGGAAGGCATTTCTCGCCTATCGCAGACGTGGGGGTGAGAAGAGGTCGCCGCTGCCCGACTTCTTCATCGGCGCGCACGCGGCGGTGCGGAAATACCGGCTGCTCACTCGTGACACCGCTCGATATCGGACTTACTTCCCCACAGTCGAGCTCATCGCTCCGTAGGGAGGAGCGGGAGCCGATAGCATGCGGCAGGTGTCCGGAACGTCCGCACTTGCCGCCCCTCGCCAGGATGCCGCGCCGCGCCGGGCCTCCTGGGCGCTGTCGCCGTACGCGCTGCCGCTGAACGCTCTGCGGATCCTCGCGAAGTGCGCCCTGCCGCTGATCTTCTGGTTCTCCGCCGGACGGCTCGTGCGGTGGGCGCTGCTCCTGCTGGCCGCGACCATCTCGCACGGTTCGTGGTACCAGGCCCGCCTCGTCGTGGTGATGTTCCTCTTCACGCTAGTCGTGATGACGTCGCTCGCCACAACCGTCGGCATGCTGTACGTCGTCCGTGAGGCGCTGCTGGAGACCCAGGTCCGGCGCGCGGGGGGCGAGGCCAAGGAGAGCCTCCTGAACGCCCTCAACCGGACCGCGCTCGTCTTCGCCGGCATCTACACGACCTGGGGGTTCGTCGCCGAGGACGCCCGCGAGTTCTCGGGCATCGACATGATGCGGCAGCCGGACCGGTACGTGCTCGATGCCGGCAGCGGCAACGACAGCGGAGTGATGCGCGGGCTCATCAACCTCGACCCGAAGGTCTCCCTGGCGACGATGGCCGTCGCCTACGTGGTCAAGTGGTACTTCGGCCGCCGCCACGAAGCGGGCGAGGGGCGCTTTTCCGGCATGCTCGCCACGCTCGGGGAGCTCACGTTCGCGTTCTACGGGCTCAACGCGATCGCCGCCGCCGTGGGGGCGCGCTCCGACTGGATCGGTCACCGGTCCGCCGTCGCCGCCTGGCATGATCTCGCCGCCGGCGCCGAGGACGGCATCCCGGGGTGGAAGCAGGTCTCGGAGTGGCTGGGCGACGTCTGGCCCCACGTCATCGACGCCCTCGCCATCCCCCTCGCGTGGCTGACCGTCGGCATCCTCGTCTACGGCGCGTACGCGGAGGACACCCAGACCACGATCAGGGGAACCCGCCTGGAGCAGGCGGCGGTGCACCTGGAGCGCACGCACAACTGGACGCGTCTCGCCCTCGCGAAGCTGAGCGCCGGCTGGACCTCCCGGTGGATCCCGCTGCTCAACTCCCTGCGCCTGACGGTGCGCGGGGGCGCCCCGCTGTTCGGGCTGTTCGCCCTCTGCTACGTCGGCCTGCACATCGGCGGCGACTATCTCCTCAGGGCGGGCCGCTATCTCACGGCGAGCGAGGAGCCGTACCAGTGGTTGGCGACCGGTGAGCCGGTCGTCTATGTCGTGGACCTGGTCGTGACCCTGGTGACGATGTGCCTGATCGCCGCCACGTTCGACCTGGCCGCGACGCGGGCGCGGGTGCGGGCGAACGGCGGAGCAGCGGTCACCGGCGAAATCGCAGAACCTGATCGTCCCTCTCCGTCCGAGTGAAGGCGTCCTTCACGAAATCCTCGGCGGACTGACCGGGCACGTCCCGGTAGCTGCTCGGCCGCAGGCTGACCTCGACTTCGTCGGCCACGGAGGGTGGGACCACCCCCATCATCTCCAGCCGGTACGGCGTGCCGATCACGTTGTCCTTGGTGTCGGGCGGTGTCTCGTTGTTCACCATCTCCACTCGCCACGTGCGCCCGGCTCGGTCGGTGAACGCGACCTCCGCCGGTTCCCCGTGACGAATGGCGCCCTCGGCGTCGAGCGCGGTCCTGGTCGCCACGACCTTCAGCCACTGGCGGTCGGACCGCTCCGGTTTGCCGGTGGGATCCTTGATCTTCTCCACGGTCACCCGCCACGACACGTGCTGCCAGACTCCGGCCTGGCCGGGTGGCACGACATGGACGGTGTAGTCGGGGCGGCCGTACTTGTACGCCTGGTAGCCGAACACCGTGGGGGCGCCGACGGCGAGCACGACGGACAGCATGGCTCCCCCAACGAGCAGGCCTGTACGCCGCGCGGGCGCTCTGGACTCCTCCGCGGAGACCTCTGCGGACACTTCGGCGGGCGGCTCCGTGGGCGCTTCCCTGGGCGCCTCCGCGGATGGGCGAGCGGGTGCGAGCGCCGCGGGAGGCGGCTGCCGGTTCGTCCGCAGCGCGGGGAAGGGCTGCGTGGACCTGTCCTCGCCTTCGGGCTCCAGAGGCGGCCACACGCGCAGGTCCGTCGGCGGCTTCAGCGTGCCGGGGATGGGTACGGAGGGCGGCGCCGTCGGCATGGGCGGGGGAAGCGCGCCGCTGTAGGTGATGTCGGAGGGCTGCTCGGCCGGGGGAGCGAACCAGTCGCGGGCGTCCGGGCCGTTCCTCGGCGGGGTTCCGTCCATGGGCGTCTCGGTCATCGGCTCGCGCTCACGAGAGAGTGGTAGTCCTTCGCCTGTGAGATCAACCGGTCGGCGGCGGCACCGGACAGCCCCAGGTCGATCTGCGCCTCGGGCGCGTAGTTGTCGCTCACCAACGGGCTGACGGGAGGGATGAAGACGAGGTCGGCACCCGGCACCGCGTCTTGCGGCACCTCGAAGACGAGCAGCCCGCTGGACCAGAACCCGGGCTGGATGTACTTGTTGAACAGCGTCAGCGCGTCGTTGACCTTGTCCGTCGGCTGGTAGCGCCGGCCGTCCGCCGTCAGGAGGACGGGGGGACTGAGTCTGCTCAGCTTGAAGGGCTCGCGCGCGCTCGTCGCCGAGACGTCGACCAGGAGGAACAGGTTGCTCGTGGCCACCTTGGTCACTTTGTTCGAGTAGTCCGTGGTGTCCACGGCGCGGGCGGCCGCGACCGACAGGACCTTCACGGTGAAGCGTTTGGTCTCCACCGTCTCGCCGATCCGGCCCTTGTAGGTCAGGTACGAGACACGCTGCTCGAAGGACATCGCGAAGTTCTGCTGTGTGTACACGGCGGCGGCCGCGAGAGCGATCCCCGCCACCCCGGCGGCGAAACGCCGCGCCAGTCCGCGCCTGGGCGGCCTGCGGCTCGCGGCACGACGGGCTGTACGGCTGTCCGCCTGGGTGAGCGTCATCAGCTGCTCTCCTTCCGTACGGGAAGGGTGATCCGGGCGGCCACCTCAGGCTCGAAGGGGCCCTTGTCGTCCTTGCGTTCGCCCACGAGCATCCAGTCATGGCCCTGGTTCAGCAGTCCGAGTTCCTCGTATTCGAACGAGCCCACGTCGAGGCTGATCTCGGGGGGCGCGGTCGCGGCGGGCTCGAGCTCGTACTTCACCACGACCGTGGTGGTGATTCCGGGATGCAGTTGGTGGCTCTCGACGCCGAGACTGAGCACGGAGACGTCGGGGCCGTACTTGGTTTTGATCTCCGGACGGGTCCGCAGGAGAGAGCCGGCGAAGGAGCCGAACGGCGAGTACTTCCCGGCATCCGGCATGACGCCGACCGAGGCCGTCTTGTCGCCCATGTTGGTGACCTTGAGGACGAGCTCCAGGTAGCGCTTGGTGTCGCCGAAGTCGCCCTTCTCGGTGGTGTCGATCGCCTTGATGAACTGGGTGTGGAACTGCCCCTGGTCGATCATGTCCCCGGGCGAGACCGTGGGCGGGGGCTTCTCCGGGGCCTCCTTCAAGCCGCCGAAGGCGGCCGTGACGCCGATGCCCACCACGGCCAGTGCGAGGGCGACCGGGACGAGGACCGGGCGTCGTCGGCGGGCGCCATTGGGGGATGACGTCATGGCAAGCGATGGTAGTACGACCACAGTTGCCCCATTGGTCGCAATGGTTCTGACCCTCGCGCGGAAATACGTCCGAATGGCGAGAAGCCCGCCCTGACAGGGCTTCCAGCTCCTACGCTGTGACCGAGGCGGACATGGAGGGCCCGTGGGCGACCCGCACCCCGAGCATGCCCAGTTGCAGGCGGACCGGATCTACCTGGGCTGGCAGTACGCGCTGCTGTACCCGGATCCCGGGCCGCCGCCGAAGCGACCCGCGAGGGAGGACGTCACCGAGCCTCCGGTGGACACCGAGTGGATCCATCGGGAGCGGCTCCAGAAGGACCTGCTCAACCGCCCGGTCCGGATCTTCCGTACGTTCATGGCCGTGGTGGCCGCGGGGATCCTCGTCCTCGGCGTGACCGGCCTGCTCACCTGGTCGTTCGTGGCGCTCGGCCTGGTCGCCGCCGGCGGTGTGGCCGCCATCTGCACCTACGCCATCCGGCAGGGCGACCGCACGGTGAACGAGCGGCTCGACGAGCGCCGCCGCAAGGCGCTGCGGGAGCAGGAGCGCCGCCAGCGGGAGATCGTCACGGCCCAGGAGGAGCACGCCGCGAAATACCGCGACTGGGCCGAGAAGAAGAACCGCTTCGACAGGCAGATCACCTGGTATGCCGTGGCGGTGCCCGACGACATCGACCGGGTCGACGTCGCCGGGGGCACGCTGACCGGCTGGTCGGCGCTGGTCACGCTGATCGGCGCGACCCGCCTCTACAGCGGCGGCCACCTGACCGTGCTCGACCTGTCGGAGGGCGCGATCGCCAAGGACCTGATCGAGCTGGCGCGCAGGGGCGGGGACGACCCGCTCGTCTGGGTGCTCCCGGTGGACCTGCCCCGGCTCGACCTGGGCGCGACGCTCAAGCCCGAGGCGTTCGCCGACGTCCTCGCCCACGTGGTGAGCGTGAGCGAGGAGACCAGCAGGGACATCGGCTTCGACAACGCGATCCTGGAGCGCGTGCTTGAGGTCCTGGGCGAGAACGCGACGATCAGCCAGGTCACCGCCGCCCTGCGGGCGCTCGCCCAGGTGGGCGACCCGCGCGACGACATGAAGGGCGGCCTGCTCACGGCGTCGCAGCTCGAACGCATCGGCACGCTGTTCGGCCGGGGCGTGGCCGACCGGGTGGTCATCGAGCGGGCCTGGGCGCTGGAATCGCAGCTGCGCAAGCTGGAGACGCTCGGCTCGCAGGCCGTACGGCTGCCGCCCGCGCGGCTGCGGGTCGTCAGCATGGACCGGCAGGCGGGGGTCTTCGGCAACCGGGTGCTCGGGACGTACGTCGCGACCGCGCTCACGCACATCCTGCGCCAGTCGCCGGCGAGCGAGCGGCCCTGGTATCACACGATCATCGTGGCGGGCGCGGACAAACTGCGCGGCGACGTGCTCGACCGGCTCATGGACGCCTGCGAGACCTCGCGCACCGGGCTCGTGCTGACCTACCGCAGCCTCACCCCGACCGTGCGGGAGCGGCTCGGCCGGGGACACGCGGCGGTCGCGTTCATGCGCCTGGGCAACGCCGAGGACGCCCGGGTGGCCAGTGAGCACGTCGGCACCGAGCACCGCCTGGAGCTCGCCCAGCTCACCGAGACGTTCAGCTCGGCGGTCAACGGCCCGAGCGGCTTCTACACCTCCACCGTCGGCGATAGCCGTACGGAGGGGGAGGAGAAGAGCGAGGGCGACCTGCGGGAGGACATCACCGAGTCGACCGAGTGGGGGCGGCGCGCGCCCACGGTCGCCGACGGGGTCCTGCAGCGGTCGCGGGAGTTCCTGGTCGAGCCGCACCAGCTCCAGCAGCTCCCCACGACCTCCGTGATCGTCACCTACTCGACGGCGGAGGGACGCCAGGTGCGCCTCGCGGACGCGAATCCGGCGATACTCACCTTTCCGAAGACGACGCTGGGGGAGTTCGAGGAGATCCGCCGGGCCGCCCTCGCGCCACCGGAGCCCGAGCCGGAGCCGGAGGAGCCCGCGCTGCCCGACGTGCCCCCGAACCTCGGCCCGCCGCCGCCGCGCCTCGACTGGCGCAAGCGGCCATGACCGCTCCCGAAACGTCGTACGCGCCCATGACACCGTCCGCTGTCGGTAAGGGCATCGTCAACCGGGGTGTGCGGGCGTGATCGTTGAAGGAGTCTCTCCCCTGTTCGTCGTTAACTGAGGGGTCTGATGCAGCCGTTTCCCCTGAGCGGGCCGTGGTACCGGATTCAGGCGATCACCGCCCCATCGCGTAGTTCGTCCGCGGAGTGGGACTTCGTCACGGTGCTCCCCGCGGTCCTGTCCGCCGCGCAGCGCAACCGGCCGTTCGTCATCGGCTGGCTGTCGCGGGGTTCGGGTGCGCCGCTGGAGCTCATCACCAACGCGGGACCGCTCACGCCGCCCAAGCCGCCCAAGCGCGCGGCGACCACGCCGGAGCCGCCGGTCACCGGCCCGCAGCCGCTGCTGTTCCCCGGCGGCGCGCGCGGCCTGGAGATCGGCGACGAGTGGCTGGCCGACCTCGCCGACCTCGTCTGGACGCCGTGCCCCGGCCGTCAGGCCCCGCCGCTCTACGGCAGGCGCGAGCCGGAGCCGGACGAGACCAAGCGGCCCACGCTGTTCGAGTCGACGCTGGTCACGCTCATGTCCCGGCCGTTCGCGTGGGTGGTGGTCGCCGAGCCGACCGACCTGCTCGACGCCGAGGTGGCCCACCTGCGCACCCAGCTCAACGTGCTGCGCCAGTATGGCGACGCCTCGGAGCGGTCGCGCTTCGACGCCGAGCGGGCCGAGCGCAGGATGCAGGAGCTCGACGCCTTCCGCGAGGCCGGGCTGTGGAACGTCCGGGTGCTCGCCGGTGCGGCCGGCCCCGACGAACTGCGCCAGATCGCTCCGGTGCTGGTCGGCTCGGTGGAGATGAGCCACCACCCCTACCGGCTGCGCAGCGCGATGTCGCTGCCCGCCCTGAGCGGCGACGGCACCTGCGAGTCGGTGTACGGCTTCAGCGAGGCGCTGGCCGTCAACCTGCAGGACTCGGCCGACGGCGCGGCGGCGCCGTTCGCGGCGACGGCCGGGGCTCTCGCCGCGCTCGCCGGGCTGCCGCGCCGAGAGGTGCCGGGCGTCCGGGTGCTCGACGCGGGCTTCTTCGACGTGACGAGCGAGGCCGAGGTCGAGGGCTCGGCGGAGACCGTGGACCTCGGCGCGATCGTCGACGGGCAGGACCGCGCCGTCGGAACATTCCGGGTGCCGCTGGCCACGCTGAACCGCCACGCCTTCGTCACGGGCGCCACCGGCTCGGGCAAGTCGCAGACCGTGCGGCACCTGCTTGAACAGCTCACCAAGGCGGGCATTCCGTGGCTGGCGATCGAGCCGGCCAAGTCGGAGTACGCCGCGATGGCCGGCCGGGTGGAGCACCTGGCGCCGCTGACCGTCATCAACCCCTCGGCACCCGACAACGTGCCGATCAGCGTCAACCCGCTCGCGCCCGAGCCCGGCTATCCGGTGCAGGCCCACATCGACATGGTCAGGGCGCTGTTCATGGCGGCCTTCGACGCTGAGGAGCCGTTCCCGCAGATCATGTCGCTGGCGCTGCAGCGCGTCTACGAGGCCAACGGCTGGGACGTGGTCACCGGCGGCGGCATCCCGGGGGCCGCCGTGCAGCCGGCCGTACCGACCCTGGAGCAGCTCCAGCAGCACGCTCTGGAGGTCATCCAGGAGATCGGGTACGGCAACGAGGTCCAGGCCGACGTCGAGGGCTTCATCAGCCTGCGCCTGCGCAGCCTGCGCGTCGGCAGCGCGGGCCGGTTCTTCGAGGGCGGTCACCCGGCCGACATCGGCGGGCTGCTCCAGCGCAACGTCGTGCTCGCGATCGAGGACGTGGCCAACGACGAGGACAAGGCGTTCCTCATGGGCACGCTCATCATCCGCATCGTCGAGCACCTGCGGATGCGCGCCCGCTCGGAACCGCGGGCCGAGGACGGCGTCGGCGGCCTGCGGCACGTCATCGTCATCGAGGAGGCCCACCGGCTGCTGCGCGACCGGGGCTCCCAGCGGGCCTCCACCCACGCCGTCGAGCTGCTGGCCGGGATGCTCGCCGAGATCCGGGCGTACGGCGAGGGCATCATCGTGGCCGAGCAGATTCCCACCAAGCTCGTCTCCGACGTGGTGAAGAACACCGCGCTCAAGGTCGTGCACCGGCTCCCGGCCGAGGACGACCGCGCGCTCGTCGGCGCGGCGATGAACCTGAGCGAGGACCAGTCGCGCCAGGTGGTGTCGCTCCAGCCGGGCTTCGCCGCGGTGTTCGCCGACGGCATGGACCGTCCGCTGCGCGTCCAGGTGCCGCTGGGCGAGGACCGCGAGCGCGAGACGCTCGGCCCGGTGCCGCCCATCTGCGGGCGCCGCTCGGCCGCCTGCGGGCGCGAGTGCCGTACGGGGAAGGCGTGCACGCTGGTCGAGCTGCGCGAGGCCGACCTGCTCGCGGTGGCCCCGGAATGGGCGTGGCTGCGCATCTGGACCGACACGGTCGTCCTGGCGTTCGTGACGAACCGGTCGCTGCCGGGCGTGCCGCGCGTGCTCGCCGACATCTGGGCGGAGCTGCCGGCCAAGCGGCGCGAGTGCCTGCTGGCCACGCTGGTCGAGCGGTCGGTCTCGCGCCGCGCCTGGTCGCTGCGCACGTGGTTCGACCCCGCGCTGCTCACCGAGAAGGCCGCCGAGGTCGCCGCCGGGCTGCTCGCGGCGGGCCAGGCGGACGGCGCGGAGAGCGAGCCGCCGATGCGGGCGGGCGAGCGGCCGGGCGCGGCCTGGGTGATCCCCCAGGTCCGCTGGCTGCACGAGGTGGACCGGCTGTTCCCGTTCGGGCATCCCGCGCCCAACCTGCGCAGCCCGGCCCCGGCGATGGAGTATCCGCTGTTCGGCACCGACCCCGCGGGCCGGCCGTACCCCCACCAGGGGGTCAACGGCGCCGAGCCGGCCGAGGGCGGGGTCGCGGTCGGCGTACGCACCGAGCTGCTCGGCCACCGCGCCAAGGCGCTGCGCCACCACCCGCTGTCGATGGAGGTGGACCGCAACCGCGCGCTGGCCTGGCGGGTCATCCTGGGCGACGACGAGCACGAGGGCATCCAGCGCGACGTGACGACGGTCGCCATCGGGGTCGAGCCGCGTGAGCGGGTCAAATACGTGGCCCAGACGATGAGCGCGGGCTGGCTGGAGACGGTTCTGTCCTGGCCGCGCCGGTTCGTGCTGCCGTTCGACGGCGACACCCCCGCGGAGCTGTCCTTCGGATCGTGACATCCGCGTGGCCGACTAGGATCGCGGCATGAGTCAGCTTCCGTTGCGGGCGCAGCTCGCCAGCGCCCTGGGCCGCACGGCCGCGACGCTGTCCAGGGCCACCGGGCGTGGCGACGGCTCGGTGATCGGCGGCAGGGTCGGCCTCATGCTGGAGCCCGACCTGCTGCGCAAGCTCGCGGCCGACCGCAAGCTCGTCCTGGTCAGCGCCACGAACGGCAAGACCACGACGACGCGTCTGATCACCTCGGCGCTGCAGGAGCTCGGCGACGTGGCGACGAACGCGTTCGGCGCCAACATGCCCGCCGGGCACGTGTCGGCGCTCGCCTCCAACAAGGACGCGCCGTACGGCGTGCTGGAGGTCGACGAGAAGTACCTTCCCGAGGTCCTCGACACGACCAACGCCGGCATCGTCTGCCTCATGAACCTGAGCCGCGACCAGATGGACCGGGCGGCCGAGATCTGGCTGCTGGCCCAGAAGTGGCGCCGCGCGCTCGCCGGCAGGCCCGTCCACGTGATCGCCAACTGCGACGACCCGCTGGTCACCTGGGCCGCGTCCGCCGCGGCCGGGGTCACCTGGGTGGCGGCGGGGCAGCGCTGGCGGGAGGACTCCTGGTGCTGCCCCGAGTGCGGCGGCCCGCTCGACCGCGCCGGGTTCGGCAACGGAGGTCAGGGGCTCACTCCGGCCCAGATGGCCGACACGAACTGGGCGTGCCGCGAGTGCACCTTCCGCCGGCCCCAGCCCAACTGGGTGCTCGACGGGGAGTACGTGACCGACCCCTGGGGTCAGCACTGGCGCCTGGACATCCAGCTTCCCGGCCAGGCCAACCGGGCGAACGCCGCCGTCGCGCTGGCGGTCGCCGCGACGCTCGGCCTCGACCCCGGCCGGGCGCTGCCCCGGCTGCGTACGGTGACCTCCGTGGCCGGGCGTTACACGACCGTCGAGCGGGACGGCAGGTCGCTGCGGCTGCTGCTGGCCAAGAACCCGGCCGGCTGGCTGGAGGCGTTCGACGTCGCCGATCCGGCGCTGCCGATCATCCTGTCGGTCAACGCGCAGGGGCCGGACGGCCGCGACACCTCCTGGCTGTGGGACGTCGACTACCGCATCCTGCGCGGCCGGCCCGTCCTCGTCACCGGCGAGCGCCGCCTCGACCTCGCGCTGCGGCTGGCCGTCGCCGGCGTCCCCTTCCAGCTCTGCGACTCGTTCGAGCAGGCGATGGGCCTCCTCGCGCCCGGCAAGATCGACGTGATCGCCAACTACACCGCGTTCCAGCAGATCCGAGCGGAGTTCGGCCGTGCAGTCTGAATTGTCCATCGTCTGGATCTATCCCGACCTTCTCAGCACGTACGGCGACCAGGGCAACGTCCTGGTGCTGGAGCAGCGGGCCCGGGCCCGGGGCATCCCGACCAGGACCGTCCACGTACGCTCGTCCGACCCCGTGCCGCAGCAGGGCGACGTCTACCTGATCGGCGGCGGCGAGGACCGGCCGCAGATCCTCGGGGCGGAGCGGCTGCGCCGCGACGGCGGCCTGCACGCCGCGATCCAGCGGGGCGCGGCCATGCTGGCGGTCTGCGCCGGCTACCAGATCATGGGCACGGTGTTCGGCGGTGAGGAAGGGCAGCCGGTGCCCGGCGTCGGCCTGCTGGACATCAGCTCGGGGCGGGGCGAGCGGCGCGCCGTCGGCGAGCTGGCCGCCGAGGTGGATCCGGCCCTGGGGCTGCCCACGCTGACGGGCTTCGAGAACCACATGGGCGTGACCAGGCTCGGCCCCGGCGTGCGCCCGCTGTCGCGGACCCTCGTCGGCACCGGCAACGGCGACGGCACGGAGGGCTGCTACGCGGGCCGCGTCATCGGTACCTACCTGCACGGGCCGGCGCTCGCCCGCAACCCCGCGCTGGCCGACCTGCTGCTGAGCTGGGTGACCGGACCGCTGCCCCCGATCGACGACAGCTGGTATCAGGCGCTGCGCGACGAACGCCTGCGCGCGGTGCTGCCGAGCTGATCGGTCAGCAGGTCCTGGCTGCTCAGCAGATCCCGGACGGTCAGTAGATCAGCGCCTGCACGCCCTCGCCCAGGGCCTCCTCGACGAACGTGGAGGCCCCGGCGATGCGCACGCCGTCGATCACGTCGTCCACGGTGATGTCCCGGCGGGCGGCGCACTGGGTGCACAGCGTGACCCTGCCCGCGGCGAGCACGGCGTCGAGCATGTCCTCCAGCGGGGCGGCCTCGGCCAGGGTGAACTCCTTGGCCCGGCCGGGCAGCGCGAACCACGAGGACTCGCCGGTCAGCCACAACGAGACCGGGACACCGCTCGCCAGCGCGGCCGCCGCGACCGTGAACGCCTGGTTGCAGCGCTCCGGGGCGTCCGCCCCCGCCGTCACCTTGATCACCAGTGATCGTGCCATGCTGCGAGCCTAGTCCGCCGGGGTCGCCGGTGTGTCGGCGCATGCCGTACAAGTTGGGCATTCCGCGCATGCCGTGCGTGGTGCGAGGGGCCGTCCGCGCGCCTCTAAGCTCGTCTCCATGGACGTACATCCCGACCTCGAGCCGATCGCCTTCCTCCTGGGCCGCTGGGAGGGGGCCGGGGTGATCGGCTATCCCACCATGGAGAGCGCCAACTTCGGCCAGGAGATCGTCTTCGGGCACAACGGGAAGCCGTTCCTGACCTATCAGAGCCGTACGTGGCTGCTCGACGCCGAGGGCAACAAGGTCCGGCCCCTGTCCACGGAGACGGGGTTCTGGCGGATCCAGCCCGAGCGCCAGATCGAGGTGTGCCTCGCGCACCCGACCGGCATCGTGGAGATCTACGTGGGGGAGGTCGTCTTCCACAAGATCGAGCTGCGTACGGACGTGGTCGCGCGGACCACGACGGCCAAGGAGTACAACGCGGGCCACCGGCTCTACGGCCTGGTCAACGGCAACCTCATGTACGCCTACGACATGTCGGCGATGGGGCATCCGCTGCAGTCGCACGCCTCGGCGGAGCTCAAGCGGGTCGGCGACTTCGACGAGTAGAACGTCGCCGAATAGAACTTCGAGGGATAGAGCAGGAAAAGAAAGAACCCCGGGCGCGCTCCGCCTCCTGACGAGGCGGGCCGGCTGGACCATGGCCGGGGACGGAAGTCCACGGCCGCCGGCTGCCCGGGGTTCCGGTGTCTGTTGAGGATTCGCCAGGACGTCGTCCGACATCCAGACGGAAGGTCCAGATGGACGAGTCCTAGCGGACAGCCACCTCGCTAGCCCAAGAATGATCAACCATTGTTTGGACCACCTCCCTTCTGCGTGCCTTCACGCTATGCGAGCGCCCCACGCGCGGGCAAACGATTAATCCGACGAAGTTCGCGCCCTCTCGCGACAGCCGGGGAGTTCTCTCCGCGGACGGCCTAAACTCTGGGCATGGCCGAGACTTGGCACGAGGAGCTGCGGGCCCGCGGCTACCGGATCACCCCCCAGCGCCAGCTCGTGCTGGAAGCGGTCACCGAGCTGGGACACGCCACGCCCGAGGACATCTGTTCCCGCGTGCAGCAGACGGCCAGAGGTGTCAACATCTCGACCGTCTACCGGACCCTCGAACTCCTGGAGGAGCTGGGGCTGGTCACACACACCCATCTCGGGCACGGCGCTCCCACCTACCACCTCGCCTCCGAGGCCGACCACGTCCACCTCGTCTGCCGTGGCTGCGGCGAGGTCACCGAGGTGGCCCCGGAGATGGTGGACGGCCTCGTCTCGACCCTCGACGCGGAACTGGGCTTCGCCACCGACGTCCGCCATCTCACCGTCTTCGGCCATTGCCGAAAATGTCGCCTTTGACTATTCTGGTCCGTTTTGGGAGCTTTGCCCTGTTGCCGGTAGCGTGACGAGTGGCGCACCACCCCGATCGTCAGGAGATGAGGGTGACCGTTCCCGCGGAGGCCGCCAGGCGGCGCATAGTTGATCTCTTTCTGTCCAGCGAGGAGCGGCTGCTCCAGCGGTGGACCCAATTGTCCGGAGCGTCTCCCGGCGAACTCCGTGACCTCTACCAGGCGTTGCGCACCGCGCTCAGCAGCGAGGACGGAGACTTCGCCGACGTGCGCGGGCTGCTCGCCGAGCTCTCCCGCGCCCGCGTCCGGCAGGGCCACACGCCCTCCGACACCGCGCGGCTCGTGTTCTCCCTCAAGGAGGCGTTGTACGAGGTCGCCGAGGCCGACGGCGGCCCGGAGGCGCTGCGCGGGTTCGTATGGTTCTCCCGGCTCGTCGACGACCTCGGCCTGTACACCTTCGAGAGCTACACCGCCGCCCGAGAGAAGATCATTATTGATCAGACGGAGCAGCTGCTCGAGCTCTCGACGCCCGTGGTGAAACTGTGGGAGGGCATCGTCGCCGTGCCGCTCGTCGGCACGCTCGACTCGGCCCGCACCCAGGTCGTCATGGAGAAGCTGCTCCAGACCCTGGTCGACACGGGCTCGGAGCACGCGGTCATCGACATCACCGGTGTGCCCGCCGTCGACACGCAGGTCGCCCAGCACCTGCTCAAGACCGTCGTCGCGGCCCGCCTGATGGGCGCGGAATGCGTGATCTCCGGCATCCGCCCGCAGATCGCGCACACGATCGTCACGCTGGGCATCGAGTTCGGCGACATCGTCACCAAGGCCTCGCTGGCCGACGCGCTGTCGTACGCGCTGAGCCGGAGCGGGGTGGAGATCACGGGCGCCGCGCGGACGCGGGTCGCGGTCAGGGCGGAGCGCGCCTGATGGAACGTGTGCCGATTCTCAAGCTCGGCGACATCCTGATCGTCTCGATCCAGATCGACCTGGACGACCAGAGCGTGCTGGCCCTGCAGGAGGACCTGGCAGACATGGTGGTCTCCTCGGGAGCGCGGGGGGTCATCATCGACATCACGGCCGTGGAGATCGTCGACTCGTTCATCGGCCGGATGTTCTCCACGATCGCGGCGATGACCCGGATGCTCGACGCGGAGACCGTGGTGGTCGGCATGCGTCCCGCGGTGGCGATCACACTGGTCGAGCTGGGCCTGTCGCTCGGCGGTGTGCGCACGGCTCTCAACCTGGAAAAGGGCGTCGCGATGCTGGAGCATGTCAGGGGCGCCGCCGGGTGAGCGCGCCCCGGGAGTTGCCCATCGCCACCAACGGTGACGTCGTGGTCGTACGTCAGCAGGTCAGAAGCCTCGCGGCCGAGATAGGGCTCTCCCTGGTCGATCAGACGAAGATCGTGACCGCCGCCAGCGAACTGGCCAGAAACGCCCTCGTCCACGCCGGGGGCGGCCGGGTGCTGATCGAGGTGCTGGAAGGCGGGCGGCGGCCCGGACTGCGACTCGTGTTCAGCGACGACGGGCCCGGCATCCCGGACGTCGATCAGGCGCTGACCGAGGGCTGGAGCACCGCCGGGGGGCTGGGACTCGGGCTGAGCGGATCGCGGCGGCTCGTGGACGAGTTCGACCTCGTCTCCGCACCCGGCGAGGGCACCCGCGTGACGGTGACCAAGTGGGCCCGGTGATTGAGTGGGCGCGGTGATTGAGTGGGCGCGGTGACATGACGATGACGCACCGGCACGAGGACGTCTGGGTCTCCACCGCCGATCCGAGTGTGATCGGCGCAGTGCGCAGGACGGCCGTCGCGCTGGCCACGGCCTCCGGGTTCGACCAGAGCCGCACCGGCCAGGTCGCGGTGGCGGTGACCGAGGCGGTCTCGAACCTGGTCAAGCACGCGGTGGAGGGCGCCGTGCTCGTACGCCCCCACGTGGAGCGGCCGGGCGCGGTCGAACTCGTGGCCGTCGACAAGGGCCCCGGCATCGCCGACCTCGCCCGCGCCCTGCGGGACGGCTACTCGACCTCGGGCACGCTCGGCATCGGCCTCGGCGCGATCGCCCGCATGGCCACCGGCTGGGACGTCTACTCGGTGCCCGGCAGGGGCACCGTGCTGGTCCTGCACTTCACCCCGGACGGCCTGCCCGGCCCGCCGCTGCGGGTCAGCGGGCTGCGCCGTCCCATCGGCGAGGAGAGCGTGTGCGGCGACTCCTTCGCCTTCGCCGACGACGGCGACGCGATCAGCGTGCTCGTCTGCGACGGGCTCGGCCACGGCGGGCTCGCCGCGCACGCCTCCCGCGAGGCCGTACGGATCTTCATGGAGGATCCGCACGCCCCTCCGGCCGCCGCCCTCGAACGCCTGCACCGGGGGCTGGGCCACACCAGGGGCGGGGCGGTCGCGGTGGTGCGGGTCGGCCGCCAGAGCGTCACGTTCGCCGGGCTGGGCAACATCTCGGGCTGGATCGCCCACGCCGAAGGCCGCCAGGGGATGATCTCGCTGCCCGGCATCGCCGGGCACAAGGGCAGGCGTCCCCAGCAGTACGACTACGCGCTGCCGCCGCACGCCACGGTGGTGCTCCACTCCGACGGTCTCACCGACCGCTGGGACCCCGCCTCCTTCCCCGGGCTGTTCGCGCATTCCCCGGCCGTGGTGGGCGCGACCCTGCTGCGCGACGCGGGCAGCCGCAGGGACGACGCCTGCGTCGTGACCGTCAAACAGGGGCAGTGATGGGCGAGGTGCTCACCCGCGCGGAGATCTGCAGGGACCAGGACGTCTTCGCCGTACGGCAGTTGGGCCGCCGGATCGCCGAGCTGGCGGGGCTGGAATCCCAGGACCAGATCCGGGTGGCGACGGCGCTCAGCGAGATCGGCCGTGAGGCCCTGGCGCGGGGCGCCGGGAGCGCCGTCGTCTTCGACCTGCGTGAGGACCGGCTGGTCATCACCGTGGACTATCTCGACGGCGCAGACGTGCGGCAGAGCGAGGGCGTGAAGCTGGCCGGTCGCCTGGTCGACGAGGTCGCGCTCTCGGCCGAGGACAGACGCGTCACGCTGGTGAAGCGGGTGCCCGAGCACGGTGTCTCCGGAAAACGGGGGCGCCTGTCGATCGACGGCATCCGCGAGGAGCTGGCCCGCCTGTCGCCGTCCACCACGGCCCTGGACGTGCTGCGTGAGCAGAACAGGGAGCTGGCCGGCACCCTGGAGGAGGTGCTTCGGCTCAACGCGGAGCTGGCCGAGACCAACCAGGGCGTGCTGGCGCTGTACAACCAGCTGTCGGCCGAGCTGGAGGAGACCAACCGCGGCGTCGTGGCGCTCTACGCCGAGCTGGACGAGAAGTCGTCCCAGCTTCGGCAGGCTGCCGAGGCCAGGCAGCGGTTCTGGGCCAGCGTGAGCCATGAGCTGCGCCTGCCGCTGACCTCGATCATCGGGCTGGTCCGGCTGCTGCTCGGCTCGGGCGCGGAACCGCTCAGCGAGGAGCAGGAGCACCAGATCACCCTCATCGGCACTTCCGCGGAGACCCTGCTGGCGCTCGTGGGCGAGCTGCTCGACCTGGCCAAGGCCGAGTCCGGGCGGCTGGACCCGCATCCGTCGATGGTGGACGTGGTCGCCCTGGCCGAGGGGTTGCGCATGACGCTCCAGCCCGCCGGGCCCGCCGACGGGGTCACGCTGTCGGTCGACGTGTCGGACGAGATCGGCGAGATGTTCGTCGACGAGACGATGCTGACCACGATCCTGCGCAACCTGCTGTCGAACGCGCTGAAGTTCACCGAATACGGCGAGGTGCGGCTGACGGCCGTGGTGGACGCCGCTATGGCCGAGGTCGTCTTCACCGTCACCGACACCGGCGTGGGCATTCCCCCCGAGCACCTGGAGCGCGTTTTCGAGGAGTTCTTCCAGGTGCCCGGGGCGCTGCAGCTCAGGGCGAAGGGCACCGGCCTCGGCCTGCCGTACGCCCGGAGGCTGACGGAGGCGCTCGGCGGCACGCTGGAACTGGCGAGCAGACCGGGTGAGGGCGCCACGGCCACGCTGCGGGTGCCGCACCGGATGGTCACTCCGGAGGTGGGCCGGGTGCTCGTGGCCGACGACGACGCGGGGTTCCGTTCGGTGGCCCGGCGGATGCTCTTCGGCTTCGCGGCCCGGGTGGACGAGGCGGCCGACGGCATCGAGGCGCTGAACCTGATGCGTGAGCGGCCCCCGGAGGTGGTCCTGGTCGACCTGCTCATGCCGCGCCTGGACGGCACGGCGCTGCTGCACAGGATGGCCGAGGACGACGTCCTGCACGGCATCCCCGCCATCGTCGTGTCCGTGGTGTCCGAGCAGCCGGGGGCGGCTCACCCGGTGCTGTCGAAGCACGGGCTGCGCAGGGACCAGCTTCTCGAGGCGATCCGGGAGGCCGTACGCGACAGGGCCGGGGGCGGTGAGGGTGACGGGAGTGGAACCCATGATTGACGCCGCGGCGACGGTGCTGGTCGTCGACGACGTCCCCACCAAGCGCTACATCCTGGCGAGCTGGCTGCGCCGCGGCGGGCACCGGGTCGTCGAGGCCGGCGGCGGCGAGGAGGCGCTGGCCGTCGTCGGCGCGCTCAAGCCCGACCTCGTCATCCTCGACGTACGGATGCCCGACGTGGACGGCATCGAGGTGTGCGAGAAGATCAAGGCGGACCCGGAGACGGCCTCGATCCCGGTGATCCAGGTGTCCGGAAACGCCGTCAGCCCGGCCGACCGCGCCGAGGGGCTGGAACGCGGAGCCGACGCGTACCTCTCGGAGCCGATCCAGCCCGACGAGTTCGCCGCGACGGTGCGGGCGACCCTGCGCTACTACCGGGCGCGGCAGCGTGCCGAGCGGATGGCGGCCAGGCTGAGCGAGCTGGCCGAGATCACGCTGGAGATGAACCAGGCGGAGGACTTCGAACGGCTCCTGTCCGTGGCCGCCGAGGGCTGCTCCCGCCTGCTGGAGCGCTACTCGCGGGTGCTGGCGATCGCGCCGGACGGTCGGCTGCGCAGGTTCGCCGCCCGGCCGGCCGAGCGCGCGGCGGTCAGGCCGGTCCATCCCGACACGCTGGAGCGGCTGAGCGCCATCTCGATCGGCGAGTTCCCCGGAGTGCAGACGTTCGAGATCGACAACGCGACCTGGGCTCGCGTCGTCCCCGACAGCGACGTCGTCGCGCGCGTGTCGGGCGTGCTGTGCCGTACGAAGACGGGCCGGCCGCCGGTCTTCCTCGGGGTGGAGACGGGATCGCCGCTCGACGGTGCGGAGCTGAGCCTGCTGCGGCAGCTCGGCCAGGCGCTGGCGCTGGCGGTCGACGCGGCCCGCGCGTACGCGGAGGAGCACACGATCGCGCTCACGCTGCAGCGCAGCCTGCTGCCCGCCGAGATCCCTCAGATCCCCGGCCTGCGGATCAGCGTGCGCTACCAGCCGGCGGTGGACAACGTGGAGGTGGGCGGCGACTTCTACGAGGTCCTGCCCCTCGGCGACCGGGTCCTGGTCGCGCTCGGCGACGTGCAGGGCCACTCGCTGCACGCCGCCACCGTGATGGCGGAGCTGCGCAACGCGCTGCGGGCGTCGGTGATCGACACCGTCGATCCCGCCCAGTCGATGAGCCTGCTCAACGCCGTCCTGCGGCGCTACCACCCCAGCATGACGGCGACCGTCTGCCTGATGCTGATCGACCCGGTGACGGGGGAGAGTGAGATCGTCAACGCCGGGCACATCCCGCCGCTGCTGGCCGGGAAGGGGGCGGCCTACCACAGGTTCGGCAACCTGCTGCTCGGCGTGGCCCACGAGCGTTATCGGGTGGACCGGGTCCGGCTGCCCGAGGACGCCACGGTCCTGCTGTTCACCGACGGGCTGGTGGAGGACCGCGACAAACTGCTGGACGAGAGCCTGGAGGTCGCCCGCCAGCAGGCCGAGGACGTGGGTGACGACCTGGAGGGCTTCTGCGACCGGCTGATCGCCACCTTCGGCGCCCGCGAGGACGACGTGGCACTGGTCGCCGTCCGTCGCGTGCCGTTCTGAGGCGTCCACAGGTCTGAGGCGCCACAGGTCTGAGGCGTCCACAGCTGTGAGGCGTCGTCCACAGGCCGCGTGTTGTCCACAGGTGAGCCCGCCGCCGCCACGTCGGCCGTACGGGACCGAATAGCCTTGAACGCATGCGGAGCCCTTTGCTTGACACACCCGGCGCGGTGGCCGCGCAGGCGCCGGACGAGACGGTCGCGGCCCACTACGGCGATCCCTACGCGGAGCAGCGCGCGCTGGCCGGCGGGCGGGCGCTGGTCGACCGGAGCAACCGCGAGGTCGTGCGGATCGCCGGGCCCGACCGGCTGAGCTGGCTCAACAGCCTCAGCTCGCAGAAGCTCGACACGCTCCAGCCGGGCACGCCCACCCAGACGCTGCTGCTCGACCCGCAGGGCCGCGTCGAGCACCACCTCACGCTCGTGGACGACGGCGAGGCCATGTGGGCCCACGTGGAGCCGGGCACCTCGGCCGAGCTGGTCGCCTTCCTCGAGAAGATGCGGTTCATGCTGCGTGTCGAGGTCGCCGACGTCACCTCGGACTACGCGGTGGTCTCGCTCGCCCCGCCCCCGCCGGCCGTGAGCGCCGGGGCCGTCGGCGCACCCGTGGAAGCGGCCGGCGCTCCAGTGGAGGGAGCCGTCGCGATCGGCGGCGACCTGCTCGTGCCGCGTGAGCGGCTGGGCGGCCTCCCGGACGCGCTGGGTCTGCGGCCCGCCGGTCTGTGGGCCTACGAGGCGCTGCGCATCGCCGCGCACGTGCCCAGGCTCGGGTTCGAGACCGACCACAAGACGATCCCCCACGAGGTCGGCTGGATCGACGAGGCCGTGCACCTGAGCAAGGGGTGCTACCGGGGGCAGGAGACGGTCGCCCGCGTCCACAACCTCGGCCATCCGCCCCGCCGCCTGGTCTTCCTGCATCTCGACGGCAGCGTGGACGAGCTGCCCCCGCACGGCGCCCCGGTGACCCTCGGGGTCGGCACGCCGGTCGAGGCCGAGCCGGAGGCCGCCGTGGAGGGCTCCGCCGAGCCCGGCCAGATCGGTTTCGTGGGCTCGTCGGCCCGCCATTACGAGCTGGGCCCGATCGCCCTCGCGGTCGTGAAGCGTACGGTGCCGGTGGACGTCGACCTGCTGGCCGGCGGTGTGGCGGCGAGCCAGGAGGTCGTGGTGCCGCCGGACGCCGGGCGCAACGTGAAGATCGACCCCGCCCTCCGCCGCCGCATCCGC
>NZ_BOOF01000041.1 GCF_016863095.1 Microbispora siamensis
CTGTGTTTATGAGGCCATGTCTTCACCCTGCGGAAACCGCGTTGACGGGAACGAAAGCTCCCGTCGAGGCCCGGGCGGTGGTGACGGCGCGCTAGGCTGGCAATGCCGGGCCACCCCACCACGGGTGGCCTTCGTCGCATCGGACGAGAAGCGAAGGCTGCGGCGGACGCGATCCCAGCGGACCTGCGGCGCAAACAACGTGTCTTCCCTGGAACTCATCGGGTATGGGGCGGATCCCCAAAAGTCAGGACAGTGGGAAGACAGAGCCCTGCGGCCGGCGAACCGGACGCGGTGAGCAAGCAACAGAGGACAGAAGTGAACAGAGAAGACGGGCGCGACGGCGCGGGCCGTGGCGGAGACAACCGCGAAGAGAGCAGAAACCGGGCTGAGCGCTCCGGAGGATTCCGCGGTAACGGAGGAAGCGGCGGCTTCGGCGGTCGTTATGGAGAGCGGCGAGAAGGCTTCCGGAGCGACCGCGGCGAACGCGGCGAGCGCCCGTTCCAGTCCGACAGGCGCGGCAACCGCGACCAGGGCGGACCGTCCGGGGGACGGTTCGGTTCGCGTGATCGTGACGACAGGGCGACCGGCTCCTATGGGGATCGTGACAGGCGCGGCGGCTATCGTGACCGGGATGACCGCGGTCGCCGTCCCTTCGGCACCGGGGATCGCACGGGTGGCCGAAGCGACGACCGCGGCGGATACCGCGACCGCGACGGAGGGCGGAGCTTCGACCGGCCACGCGCGGCCGGCGGCTTCGAGGGACGCCGGGAATCCGGAAGCTACGAAGGACGTAAGGAAGCCGGAGGCTCCGAAGGACGCGGGGAGCGCGTCTATCAGGACCGGGACGCCTTCCGTACCGATCGGCCGCGCCGTTCCTACGGCGACCGCGACGGCTTCCGAGGCGGACAGGGCTCGCGGGACCGCGAGGAACGGGGCGGACGCCCGTTCCGGTCGGACGACCGCGGCAGCCGGCCGTACGGTGAGCGCCGCACGGATCGGCGGGAAGGCGGCGGATACGGAGACCGCCCGCAGCGCCAGGGCGGCGGGTTCGGTGGACGCTACGGCTTCCGCGAGCGCGACGGCCGCGACAACCGTGAGGGTCGGGAGAGCCGGGAAGGCCGCTCCTTCACGCCTCGGTACGAGCGTGATGATCGTGACGGGTCCGGCAGCCGCCCGCCGCGACGTACGGACCAGGAGCGCGGTTACGGCCGCGACGACAGGGGCGGAAGCGGGTACGAGCGGCAGGACCGTCCCCGGCGTCCGTACGGCGATCGAGGTGGCGACCGGGGCACCGATCGCGCCTTCGGCGGTGAGGAGCGGCCGCGGCGTTCGTTCGGCGACCGCGACGGCAGAGGCGGCGGGGACAGGCCCAGGCGCCCCTATGGGGATCGGCAGGACGTCGGTGGGGACCGGTACCGCGACCGGGACTCGTTCCGCGACAGGCCGCGCCGTACGCCGGGGGACAAGCCCGGGGGGTCGTTCCGGGACCGCGACGACAGGCGGCCGGGCCGCGACCGTGACGAAGGGGCTCGGACGTTCCGGGGGCGTGAGTCGGGCTCCGGCGACCGGCCACGACGCCAGTTCGATGGCGATCGCGGTGCCCGGCCGTTCGGCAGGGACCGTGACGAGTCCAGGCCGTTCAGCGGCGACCGCGACGCGGCACGTCCCTTCAGCCGCGACGATCGGGGCGGCAGCCGTACCCGCTATGGCAGGCCGGACGAGCAGAGCAGGCCGAGGACGCGGGAGGAGATTCCTCCGCTCGACCCGGACATCACGCCGGACGAGCTGGACCGGGAGGCGCGTGCGGAGCTCCGCTCGCTGCCGAACGACTTGGCGGATCTCGTGGCCAGCCACCTTGTGGCGGCGGCCCGTGCGCTGAGTGCGGAGGAGCCGGAGAAGGCCTACGAGCACGCCAAGGTGGCCCGCCGCTTCGCGGGCAGGATCGGCGTGGTCCGCGAGGCCACCGGGATCGCCGCCTACCACGCCGGTCAGTACGCCGAGGCGCTGGGCGACCTCCGGGCCGCCAGGCGGATCACCGGCTCGGACGAGTACCTGCCGATCATGGCGGACTGCGAGCGTGGGCTCGGGCGGCCCGAGCGGGCGCTCGACCTCGTCCGGTCGCGTGAGGCCGAACGGCTGGACCGCGCGGGCAAGATCGAACTGGCCATCGTGGAGTCCGGGGCCCGTCGCGACCTCGGCCAGCACGACGCGGCCGTGATCACGCTGCAGCGGGTTCCGGAACTGCGCGATCCTCAGCCGAAGCCGTGGTCGGCACGCCTCGCGTTCGCGTACGCGGACGCCCTGGCCGACGCGGGGCACGAGGAAGCGGCGACCGACTGGTTCGCCCGGGCCATGGCGTTCGACGAGGACGGCGAGACCGATGCGGCCGAACGCTACGCCGAGCTGACCGGCGGACTCATCGAGGACCTGGAAGAGGGCTACGACGAGTCCGATGCCGAGTCCGGTGATCTCCTGGACGACCTCGCCGACGATGAAGAGGAAGTCGGCGACGAGGCGATTCGCGAGGCGGTCAAGGACGAGGAGGACGACGCGGACATTTCCGACGGCGGCCGGGACGGCGACCTCTCCGACGAGGGCGATCTGACCGACGACGCGGTGGACGGCGAGCCCGCGAACGACGATGCGGCCGTGACGTCCTCGGCCGGCGAGGTGGCCGCCCCAGCGGCACCGGCGGCACCGGCGGCACCGGCCGTACCGGCGGCACCGGCGGCACCGGCCGTACCGTCGGCACCGGCCGTACCGTCGGCATCGGCCGGAGAGGAGGCCCGTGACGCCGATGAGGTGGCCGAGCGGCCTTCGGCTACGAGCGCGCCGTCCTACGGTCCCGCGTTCATCGAGCCGGACTTCGGTGACGTGCTCGACGGCCCCGAGGATTCCGAGGATCCGGTGAAGCGTCAGGCCTGACGTTGTGGACGGGCGCCGCCTCGGCGGCGCCCGTTTACTTTGCGTCGGGAGAAGCGGCGCTTTCAGGGGTTCGGGAGTCAGTGCGGGGTGCGGTCCAGCCAGTGCATGATTCCCGCGACGTTCGACGGCGCGCCGCTCAGCAGCTCGAACTGCTCGGCGGTGGCCTCGTCGGCGCGCAGCGCGGCGTACCGCTCCCGTGTCCGGTCGCGCACCATGGCGACGGCGTGATCGAGGTCGAGTCCCTCGGCCCTGGCCCGTCTGGTGAGGTCCACCCAGATCCGGAGCTCCTCGGCCGACCGTTCGAGGGTCGAGGGCACGTCCTCCACCGGTCCATAGTGGCTGAACAGCAGCCGCTGCGGTTTCAGGGCCGTGAACAGCGCGATCGAGCCGAGGGCCACGTCGAGGTCGAAGTCCGGTGGCGGCGTGGCGGGCCGCAGGTCTCCGGTCTCGGGCAGGTAGACGCCGGCGGCGTCGCCCACGTACAGGTCACCGGTGAGCGAGTCGAGCAGGCCTACGTGGTGCTTGGCATGGCCGGGGGAGTAGTGGCTCGCCAGGGTGCGGCCGTTGCCCAGATCGATCGTTCCGGTGTCGCCCAGGGCCCTGATGCGGGCCGCGTCGGTGGGCGCCAGAGTGCCGAACAGTACGTCGAGCTTGTCGCCCCAGACCATCTTGGCGCTCGCCATGAGCCGGGACGGATCGGCGAGATGGCGGGCGCCCTTCTCATGGACGACGATCTCCGCCGACGGATAGTAGTTCGCGATGTCCCCCACGCCGCCGGCGTGATCCAGGTGGATGTGGGTGACCACGACGGTCGCGAGATCGTCCGGTCCCACCCCGAGGGAGGACAGGGCGTCCCTGACCACGGGAGCCGAGGTCGAGGTGCCCGTCTCGACGAGGCAGGGGCGGTCGCCGAGGATCAGATAGCCCGCGGTGATGCCGGAATAGCCCGCCATCCGCGTGTCGATCTCGTAGACGTCGCCGCCGAGTGGAGTCACGTTGTCCACAGCCCACTCCTGAAACTAGAACCGGTATCCACAGAATGGCATTCAGGGCCGCGCCGACCCAACCCGGCCACGCATAGTGATCTCCACGGCGGAGAGGAGATCACATGCACCGCAACGAGGTGGTGCTGGCCGGGCGGCTGTCCATGGAGCCGGCACACCGGGAACTGCCGAGCGGAGCCCTGCTGACGCAGTGGCGTCTCGCGGTCCGCAGGCCGGGGGGCCGCTCGGGCCATCAGCGGTCGGACGCGATCGAGTGCGCGACGCTCGACGACGTCGTGCGCGGCATGCTGGCCGGGTGGCAACTCGATGATCTGGTGGAGGTGGAAGGCGCGCTGCGCCGCCGCTGGTGGCGGGGCGGCAGCCGCTACGAGATCGAGGTCCGTACGGCACGCCGCGTCGAAGCGGCCGTGCCCCGCGGCAGGCCGCGCAGGAGAAGGCCCCACGCCGACGACGGCACCGCCGCCGAGACCGGTCAGGCCGATCATGAGGATGCGGTCGCCGATGCGGGCGTGACCGAGGAGGCGGCCTCCGGTGGTGAGGCGTCCTCCGGTGCCTCCGGACATGAGGCGAAGCCCGGGGGGCTTCCGGCAGGCTCTTCGGACGGTCAGGCCGTCGGCCCTCCGGCGACGTCGTCCCGCGGCCACCGGGACGAGGCCGTCGTGGCTGAGCCCGCCGGCGGGGTGATCAGTCAGTGGCGAAGGTCCGCATGACCAGGCCCGTACGGGGCTTGGGACCGAACGAGGTCGACTTGCGCGGCACCCGCTCGCCCTGCGCCGCGACAGTGAGGACGTCCTCCGTGGACAGCGGATTCAGCAGCACCGCCGTCCCGCCGAGCCGGCGCGCCCTCTCGACGGCGGCGAGCGCGTCGTGGTGCACGACCATCACCGACTGCTCGCTGTCGGTGATCCCCCACACCCTGGGCAGGAGGAACGTCGTGAGGATCGAGGTGTCGAGCATCCGCCACCGCGGGGACTGCCCGGACGGCATGGCGTGCTCGACCTGCAGCGGGTCCGGGTCCGTCAGAAGATGGGCGGGTCCCTCGCCGGCGAGCACGAAGGCGGGGCCGGTCGTCGTGGCGAGCCCTGCGAGGGCGTCTTCGACCAAGGGGAACTCGTGGACCTGCCAGGCGCCCTTGGCCCGGGCGGCGGCCTCCTGCAGGGGCAGTCCCGGGATGACCCGGTGGATGGCCCTGAGGTCGGGCGGGTAGACCGTGGAGTCGACCAGGTACGCCAGGCCGTAGTCCCAGGGGCCGGGGCCGATGTGGTCCTTCTGCAGCGCCTCGTAAGTGGCGTAACGATGGTGACCATCCGCGATCAGCGCCTGACGATCACGCAGGTCCTCCGCGACGGCTTCGATCTCGTGAGGGTCGGTCACCGCCCAGAGCCGATGGTGCACGCCCTCACGGGTCCGGACGTCCATAAGAGGGAAACGCTGTGCCGCCACGTCGTCGACGAGCCGGGAGGCGGTGCCGCCGCCTTCGTACAACAGGAAGATCGGCTCGAGGTTGGCCTGCGTGGCCCGCATCAGGGCGAGCCGGTCGGCGACGGGCTCCGGCAGGACGTTCTCGTGCGGAAGGACCGAGGTCGACCCGACCCCGACGCCTCCGATCAGGCCCCGCTGCAGGAAACCGACGCCGCTCTGCTCGTACACGTACAGACCGGGCAGGGAGTCGACCGTCAGCACCCCGTCGGAGAGCCACTCGCTCAGCGCGGCGCTGGCCTCACCGTAATGGCTGACCCCGGGAAGGATCAGGCGCACTACGTTGTTCGGATGACGACTGAGCAGTTCCCGCAGTTCGTCAGGGGAGATGAGATCGTACGGCGGGGAGGTGACAGCGGCCAGATCGTCCACCGCGTAACGGACGCCGTGGAACGGACGTAGCACCAGTCCCGCCCGTTCAGAACTCTCCATACCGGGCATGTTGCCATAAGTGCCCGGACTCCCCGACGCTGCGGTGCCCGGTTGCTTGTGAAATCGGAGTGCAGGAGGGCTTACCCCATGATCGAAGGACGAAACGAGGCCTCTGCTTCTTCCAATGATCCGGGCGGTACGCCTTCCGGCGGCGTCTATGAGTGGTTCAAGCGCGGCATGAAACTGCTCGAAGAGGGCAGCCCGGCCGCGGCGGCGGCGATCCTGGAGCATGCCGTACGGGCCGAGCCGGACTCGCGCAGCCTCCGTGAGGCCCTCGCGCGGGCCCAGTTCAACTCGAAGCGTTACGACGAGGCCGCGGGCAGCTTCCGCTGGATCGTCGACGCCAACCCCGCCGAGGACTACGCCTACTTCGGTCTCGGCTTGTCCCTGTGGCGCAGCGGTGACATCGAGGGAGCGCAGGAGCCCCTCGCGGTGGCCGTCGCGATGCGCCCCGACCTGCGGCACTACGTGTCCGCGCTGAAGCAGGTCAGGGCCACGCTGCGGGCGAGGCGGGCGTGACCGTAGGCCATACTTCCGACATGCCAGAAACCACCGGCGTGCTCGTGGACGCCTACGACACGCTGCTGCTCGACCTCGACGGTGTCGTCTACCTCGGTAAACACGCGGTTCCCTGTGCGCCGGAGGCGCTGGTGAAGGCCAGGGACCAGGGCGTGCGGCTCGCGTTCGTGACGAACAACGCGTCCCGCACGCCGGGGGCGATCGCCCAGCACCTCAGCCATCTCGGCATTCCGGCCGCACCGCAGGACGTGGTGACGTCCGCACAGGCGGCGGCCCGGCTGGTCGCCGAGCACGTACCGGCGGGCTCGGCCGTCCTTGTGGTGGGCGGCATGGGACTGCGGATGGCGCTGCGCGAGCACGGCCTGCGCCCCGTGACCACGGCCCTGGACGCGCCCGCCGCCGTGGTGCAGGGCATCGCCGACAACCTGTCCTACGGGCTGCTGTGCGAAGGGGCGCTCGCCGTACGTCAAGGCGCGTGGTTCGTCGCGGCGAACGGCGACACGACCATGCCGACGGGCCGGGGCGAGCAGCCCGGAAACGGGTCGATGAGCCGCGTGATCGCCACCGCGGCCGGCGTCGAACCGGTGGTCGCGGGCAAGCCGGAGCCGCCGTTGCACCGCGAGTCGATGATTCGCACCCGCGCCGAGAGGCCGCTGATCGTCGGCGACCGGCTCGACACCGACATCGAGGGCGCGACCCGGGCCGGTGTCGACAGCCTGCTCGTGCTGACCGGCGTCGCCACTCCTCTCGACGTGCTCACCGCCGCGCCTCACCACCGCCCCACTCACATCGCCGCCGACCTGTCCGGCCTGCACGCCGCCGTGGTCCCCGTGCGGCGTGGATCGGGCGGCTGGACCTGCGGCGGCTGGACGGCCGTGTGGCAGGACGGGAAACTCGTGCTCGCCGGGGAGGGCGACCCTGTCGAGGGGCTGCGCGCCGCGTGCGCCGCCACCTGGGAGGCGGCGGGGGACGGCCGAGCGGACGAGGACGCGGTGAAGGCCGCACTGGCGGCGCTCGGCCGCTGATCGACGCGGGGGCGGTGTCGTCGCACGCACCATGCGTCACGCCGTCCGCCTGCGTTCGAGATCGCCCCGCGCAGCGCCGTCTGCCCGTGTTCCAGGTCGTCGCCCCGCAACGCCGTCCGCTTTGCGTTCGAGGTCGTGGCCCCACGCAACGCCGTCCGCCCGCGTTCCAGGTCGTCACCCCGCGACCCCGTCCACCTGCATTCGAGGTCGCGGCCCGGCGACCCCGCCCGCTCAGACACGCCGCGTTCTCGCGGTCCGGATCCCGCTATGTACGGCATGCTCCGTGCGGCGTGGTCTGTGCGGAGGCGGCCAGAGGAACTCGCGTCGGAGGGGCTGGTATCAGAGGAGCTTGCGCAGGCGCAGCAGATCGCCGAGGCTCGCGTCGATCTTGACCCGGCCGCCCAGCAGCGCGCGGCCCATGTCGAGCTCGCCGTTCACCATCGAGACCAGGTCCTCGCTCTTGAGCGTCAGCTTGACCTCGGCGGGCCGGCCGTCCTCCGGGGGCACCTCCTTGAAGGGGTCGAGCCCGCCCCGGTGGATGCGGCCGTAGAAGGTCACGCCGAGGTCGGAGATCCGGCAGGCCAGCCGGCGTTCGACCACGTGCTTGGCACGGTCCTCCTCGCTTATCTCGCCGAACTGCTCGACGAGTTTGTCCAGCGCCGCCCGGCATTCCTCGACGGTCGCCATGCGCCTGCCTTTCTCCTCACGGACCGTGTCTCCGCGGACCATGTCTCCTTGCGAACCGCGCACGGATCACCGGTCGACGATGTGATTCCCCTCTACCTACCGACAGTAGCTTTCCACGGGCGGCCCGCGCGAAATCCGCGTCGGGTCATGGAAAGGCAACGGCACGAGTTCGGCGGTCCGCGAGCCGTAGATTTCGCAACCAAAGGGACGGCGAGGTGTGGGTGGCCTCGCTCAGGACTTGAGGCGAGATCACGCGGTGGCAGGCCCGTGCTCCCCGTGGAAGGGCCGGATGGCGCACGATCGTCGGTGGCGTCCGATAGCGTCGAGGCGACCAGCCCCGGCGCGAGCGTGAGGCCGCGCACGGGAAGCTGGACAGGCAAGCGTGACGGGGGCAGCTGATCGGAGCAGGAAGGGACCATGACGGACAGCGGGATCGCGGCCGGGGAACACCTCGCCTCGGGCGCCGACGGCGTGCAGGCCGCGTTGTCGCCTCTCGGACGGCTGGCTCACGCGCCGGTCTCCGAGCATGTGGGCGTCTTCGAACAGGTCCTCGCCGGCCTCGAATCGGTGCTCGCGTCCGTGGAGGATGCCGACGGGCGGCAGCCGGAAGCCCACGGCGGCCGGGAGAACGATCAGTGAGCGCCACGGGAGCGGCCGTGGACGCCACGAGTGGGACGCGGACGCCGGGCCGGACGGCACGGGACGGCGCGGAGCGGGCCCGGTGAAGCGCGTACGGCTCGACAGCGAACTCGTACGCCGCGGGCTCGCCCGGTCCAGAGAGCAGGCGGCCCAGCTCATCGAGGCGGGCCGGGTCAGCGTCGGAGGACGGGTGGCGGGCAAGGCGGCCACGCAGGTGGACACCGCCGCCCCCATCGTTGTCGCCGAGACGGCCGAGGGACCCGACTACGTGTCCAGGGGCGCGCACAAGCTGCTCGGCGCGCTGCGTGCGTTCGAAGGGCTCCGCGTCGAGGGGCGCCGGTGCCTCGACGCGGGAGCCTCGACCGGCGGCTTCACCGACGTGCTGCTCAGGCACGGCGCCGCCCACGTGCTCGCGGTCGACGTGGGATACGGCCAGCTCGCCTGGTCGCTGCGTACGGACGAGCGGGTCACGGTGATGGAGCGGGTCAACGTGCGCGACCTGACCCCGGAGATGGTGGGCGAGCCGCCGACGCTGATCGTGGGAGACCTGTCCTTCATCTCCCTCCGGCTCGTCCTCCCGGCCCTGGTGCGCTGCGCGGCCGAGGTGGCGGAGTTCGCGATGCTGGTCAAGCCGCAGTTCGAGGTGGGCAAGGAGCGCGTGGGCTCGGGAGGCGTCGTACGCGACCCGGCTCTGCGGGCGGAGGCGGTGCGGGACGTCGCTGCGGCGGCGGGCTCGCTGGGCCTGACCGTGAAGGGCGTGACGGCGAGCCCGCTGCCGGGGCCGTCGGGGAACGTGGAATACGTTCTGTGGCTCGGGAAGGGGCCGGGACACGACCCCGTGCCCGACGTGGACGCGGCCATCGACACGGCGGTCGCGGAGGGGCCCCGGTGAGCGCGGGCGGCGAGGCGTGGAGACGATGAGCGCGATGAGCACGGGCGGCGCGACGGACGACCGGGCGGACGCCAAGAGGACCGTCCTGGTCACGGCGCACACGGGCCGGGAGGCGGCCGTGCGCAGCGCCCGCCTGGTGATGGAACGGCTGATCGAGGCGGGCATCAACGTCCGGGTGCTCGACGAGGAGGCCGAGGAGCTCGGCTGCGCCCACGCCGAGGTGGTCCCGGACAACGGGGCGGCGCTGGAGGAGGCCGAGCTGATCATCGTCCTCGGCGGTGACGGCACGCTGCTGCGCGCCGCCGAGATGGCCCGCCCGGCCGCGGTGCCGCTGCTCGGCGTGAACCTGGGGCATGTGGGCTTCCTCGCCGAGGCGGAGGTGGAGGACCTGTCGTCCGTGGTGGACCTGGTGGTCGAGGGCCGCTACGAGGTCGAGGAGCGCATGACGATCGAGGTCGTCGTGCGCCTGAACGGCTCGGTGCTCGCGCGGACCTGGGCGCTCAACGAGGCGTCGGTCGAGAAGAAGGACCGCATGCTGGAGGTCGTCGCGGAGATCGACGGCCGGCCGCTGTCGCGCTGGGGGTGCGACGGCGTGATCTGCGCGACCCCCACCGGTTCGACGGCGTACGCCTTCTCGGCGGGCGGTCCGGTCGTGTGGCCCGAGGTGGAGGCGCTGCTCCTGGTGCCCAACAGCGCCCACGCCCTGTTCGCCCGGCCGATGGTGGTGTCGCCGAAGTCCACGCTCGCGCTGGAGATCCTCCCCGACACCAGCGCCGGTGTGCTGTGGTGCGACGGCCGCCGCCGTTTCGACATCCCGCCCGGCGCCCGCGTGGAGGTCCGCAGGGGCGAGGTGCCCGTACGGCTGGCCCGCCTGCTCGGCGTGGAGACCACAGGCGCGCCCTTCACCGACCGCCTGGTCGCGAAGTTCGGATTGCCGGTGCAGGGCTGGCGGGGCCGCGTACGCTCCGGTTGACCGCGAGACGCGCCGTGGTCCACAGCGAGTTGTGGTGGTTGATGGTGATATGCCGGGTGAGCAGGGCTTTCGTGTCCACAGATTCTCGTTCGGGTCGCGGTCCGGACACGCTGTCCTCGAAAATCTTGACGAGTTACGCGTAGGATCTCTGGCGAGTTCGGTCGGCAAAACGGGAGGGACCAGTGCGGCCACGGGTCGAGGAGGTCCGCATCCAGGGGCTCGGCGTGATCGACGAGGCCGTACTGGAGCTGTCACCGGGATTCACCGTCGTCACGGGTGAGACGGGGGCCGGCAAGACGATGGTCGTCACCGGTCTAGGCCTGCTGTTCGGGGGGCGGGCCGACCCGGCCAGGGTCCGGCCGGGCGCCGACAAGGCGCTGATCGAGGGCACGCTCGTGATCGAGCCCGGGGGCCGCGTGGCCCAGCAGGTCGCCGACGTCGGCGGCGAGGTCGAGGACGGGCAGCTCATCATCTCCCGCTCGGTCTCCGCGGAGGGCCGCTCCCGCGCCTGGCTGGGCGGCCGTGCGGTGCCCGTGGGCACGTTGACGTACATCGCCGACGACCTCGTGGCCGTGCACGGGCAGATGGACCAGCAGCGGCTGCTGCAGCCCGGCAGGCAGCGCGCGGCGCTCGACCGCTACGCCGGTGACGAGCTGGTCAAACCCCTGCGGGCCTACGAGCAGGCCTACAAGCGGCACAAGCAGGTGGGCGAGCTGCTCCACGAGCTGACCGTCAAGGCCAGGGAGCGGGCGCAGGAGGCCGACGTGCTGCGGTTCGGCCTGGAGGAGATCGAGAAGGTCGAGCCCAGGGCGGGGGAGGACGCCGAGCTGAAGGAGGAGGCCGAGCGGCTCTCGCATGCCGACGCGTTGCGCACCGCCGCCACGACCGCTCACGCGGCGCTGCTCGGCGATCCGATGTCGAGCGCGCAGGACGTGCAGGACGCCGTGTCGCTGCTCGGTCACGCGAAGGCGGCCGTGGAGTCCGTGCGCGACTTCGACCCCGCGCTCGCCGGGCTCGCCGACCGCCTGGCCGAGGCCGGTTACCTGGTCTCCGACGTGGCGACCGAGCTGGCCGCGTACGCCGAGTCGGTCGAGGCCGACCCGGCGCGGCTGGCCGCCGTGCAGGAGCGCAGGGCGGCGCTGAACGGGCTCATGCGCAAGTACGGCGAGGACGTCACGGCGGTTCTCGCGTGGGCGCAGCGGGCCGCCGAGAGGCTGACGGAGCTCGAAGGCGACGACGAGCGCATCGAGGAGCTGACACGGGAGCACGGTGAACTCACCGAGCGGCTGGGCGAGCTGGCCGGTGAGCTGACGGCGATCCGCACCGCGGCGGCCGACCGGTTCGGCCAGGCGGTGACCGAGGAGCTGACCGCGCTCGCCATGCCGCACGCCCGGGTGAGCGTGGCGATCACCGCCACCGACGGTTTCGGCCCGCACGGTGTGGACGAGGTCGAGCTCCGGCTGGCATCCCATCCCGCCGCGCCGCCGCTGCCGCTGACGAAGGGCGCCTCCGGCGGCGAGCTGAGCCGGGTGATGCTCGCCATCGAGGTGGTCTTCGCCGGTGCCGACCCCGTTCCGACGTTCGTGTTCGACGAGGTCGACGCGGGGGTGGGCGGCAAGGCGGCCGTGGAGATCGGCAGGCGGCTGGCCAAGCTCGCCAGGACGGCGCAGGTCATCGTGGTCACCCACCTGCCGCAGGTGGCGGCCTTCGCCGACCAGCACCTCGTGGTCGAGAAGGCGAGCGACGGCAGGGTGGTCCGCAGCGGCGTCGTGACGCTCGACCAGGAGGGCCGCGAGCGGGAGCTGTCGCGGATGCTCGCCGGCCTGGAGGACTCCGAGCTCGGCCGGGCGCACGCCGCCGAGCTGCTGTCCATCGCTGCCGCCGACAAGGCCGCCTGGGAGAAGGCGTCCCCGGGGGCGACCAGGCGCGGGGGCCGCCGCGCCGCCGGCTGAGGGCTGCGGCCGTCGCCGGCCACTGCGCGGTGCCGTGCAGGCGCGGTGCGGTGCAGGCGGTGCGGTGCAGGCGGTGCGGTGCAGGCGCGGTGTAGGCGCGGTGTAGGCGCGGTGTAGGCGCGGTGCGGTTTCGCGCGCGGGGGGCTCGCGGTTGCGGCAGCGCGAAATCGCGCAGATGCCGGGCCGGGGCGAGCCTGCTGGACCTGCCGCGGCTCGCCGCCGCCGGCCCGTCCAGCGCGTACACTCGGCGGGGCGCGCGCGGGGGTGACGTTTGGAGCAGGGCGCGCCGGGAAGCAGTCAAGCCCCGGCAACGAGGGGGCGGAGGAACGGGGGGCGGACGGCGTCGCGGAAGGTGTGCGTTGGCTCGGCTGCCCCCGGTCGGCGCACCTCGGCAACATCCCTGACTTGCAGTGACAATTCAGACGAGCCGTGGGGTGTGGAAGCGTGGCGGTCGCCGCCTCTGGCAGGATGGTCATGATGAAGGTCCCGAGCTTGAATGTTCCGGGCCTCCGCCGCAGGAAGGCCGACGGCCTTCCCGGGGTGACGGCAGTGGCGAGAATCGACAGGCGGACGAAGAGGCTGACCAAGCGCCTCAAGCCCGGGGAAATCGCGATTATCGATCACGTCGACATCGACCGGGTCAGCGGGGAGGCTCTCGTCGCGTGCGGCGTGGCGGCCGTGGTCAACGTCGCCGCGAGCATCAGCGGCCGTTACCCCAACCTCGGGCCGCAGATCCTGATCGACGCGGGCATCCCTCTGATCGACAACGCGTCGCCGGAACTGTTCGAGCGGATCGCCGACGGCGAGGTCGTCCGCGTCCACGACGGCATGGTCTACCTCGGCGAGGAACTCGTCGGCAAGGGGGAGCCGCAGACCGCCGAGAGCGTCGAAGCGGCGATGACCGAGGCGCGCGCGGGCCTCGCCGTCCAGATCGAGGCCTTCGCCGCGAACACGATGGAGTACGTCCGGCGCGAGCGCGACCTTCTGATCGACGGGGTCGGCGTGCCCGACATCCGTACCTCCCTGGAGAACCGCCACGCCCTCATCGTGGTGCGGGGTTACCACTACAAGGAGGACATCGCCACGCTGCGGCCGTACATCCGGGAGTACCGCCCGGTGCTGATCGGCGTGGACGGCGGGGCGGACGCGCTGCTCGAGGCCGGGTACGTGCCCGACATCATCGTGGGCGACTTCGACTCCGTCTCGGAGAAGGCGCTGTGCTGCGGCGCCGAACTGGTCGTCCACGCCTATCGCGACGGGCGGGCGCCGGGGCTCGAGCGGGTGCGCAAGCTGGGCCAGGAGGCGGTCGTGTTCCCCGCGACCGGGACGAGCGAGGACATCGCGATGCTCCTGGCCGACGACAAGGGCGCCACGCTGATCGTCGCGGTCGGCACCCACTGGACGCTCGACGAGTTCCTGGACAAGGGCAGGTCGGGCGCGGCGAGCACCTTCCTCACCCGCCTGCGGGTGGGCAGCAAGCTCGTGGACGCCAAGGGCGTGAGCAGGCTCTACCGCAGCCGGATCTCCACGCCCTCCCTGTTGCTGCTCGTGGCCACCACGCTGGTCACGATCGGCGTGGTCCTCTCGGTATCGCCGATTGGTCAGGTGTGGCTGAACGGCCTGCGCGTGGCCTGGAACGGCTTCATCTTCTGGCTGGTCGGACTCTTCTCGTGATCGATTTCCGTTATCACCTCGTCTCGATCGTGGCGATCTTCCTCGCGCTCACGGTCGGCATCGTGCTGGGCAGCACCGTGCTCGAGCCCACGTTCTTCAAGTCGGCCGAGGAGATGACCGCGTCGCTGCGGCAGGCCAACGAGAAATACCTGACGCAGATCTCGCAGCTGCAGACGCGCGAGGAGGGCGGCGACTCGCTGGTCACGACCCACCTGCCCGAGCTCGTGCGCGGCCAGCTCGCGGGGGAGCGCGTCGTGCTCGTCGAGGCTCCCGGTGCGTCGGCCGCCCTGCGCGACCCGATCGAGAAGCTCGTCACGAGCGCGGGCGCCTCCTACGCCGGCAGGGTCAGCCTGACCGAGAAGTTCGTCGAGGCCGAGCAGGCGAGCGTGGTGGACGGGCTGGCCACCAACCTCGCCCCGGCCGGCACCGCTTTCCCCGACGGGGCCACGCCGTACGACAAGGCCGCCGCGATGCTCGCCGGCGCGATCGTGACCAACGACCGCGCGCAGGCGGGCCGGGCCAACCCCGCGGCCACCGGCGTGCTCGAGGCGTTCCAGGCGGGCGACTTCCTGACTCTGAACGGCGACCCCGAGCAGCGGGCGACGATGGCCATCGTGCTCGCGCCGGCCCAGCCGTACGAGGGGGAGGACGCCGACCGGCAGACGAACGCGCTCGTCTCGGTCGCGGCCGGCCTCGACAGCGGCGCTCTCGGCACCGTCCTGGCGGGCACCGTCACCGCCTCCGCCAACGGCGGCGTCATCGCGGCGCTGCACGACACCGGCGGCGTGGCCTCGGCGGTCTCGACCGTCGACACCGTCGATTTCGCCGCAGGCCGTGTCGTGGTGGTCTACGCTCTGCGGGAGCAACTGGCTGGCCGTTCGGGCTCGTACGGCATCGGCAGCGGCGCGACGGCGTTCGAGCCCACGGTGACCGCGCCCAGCCAGACCCCCACCCCGGCGGCGAGCCGGGGCTGAGCCGCCGACCGGCACATCACGCCTGACGAACACGTAGAGAAGGGCAACAGCCGTGGCCAGACGTCCCCAGGCCGGCACCCGCGCCGCCGCGGTGCTCGGAGCCGCCGTCGGCGCCGCGCTCGGCGCGGCCGCCGCGCGCGCCGCCTTCGCCGCTTTCCGGCGCCGCCCGCCGATCGGCGACGAGAAGACCGCCGACGAGTACTGGACCCGGGTCAACCATCGGGGCGAGCCGGTCACGCTGCTGGAGGGCCCCGCGTTCGCCGCCGGCGCCGTGGCCGCCTCCGCCCTCGCCCCCGGCCTCCCGGTACGCGCCCGCGCGGCCGCCGTGCTCGCCGGCGCGGGCAGCGGCGTCCTCGGCGCGTACGACGACCTGTTCGGCACGACCTCGTCGAAGGGGTTCAAGGGCCATCTGGCCGCGCTCGCACGCGGCGAGGTGACCAGCGGAGCGGTCAAGATCCTCGGCATCGGCGCGACCGGGCTCGCCGCGGCGGTCCTCGCCCCCCGGCACGCCCAGGGTGAGGGCGTGGTGGCGCGGTCCCTCGACACGCTCGTCGACGGCGCGCTGATCGCTGGCAGCGCCAATCTGGCCAACCTGTTCGACCTGCGGCCCGGCCGCGCGATCAAGGTGGGGCTGCTCGCCGGGGTCCCCCTGCTGGCCGCCTCGATTGCCGCGCCCTACGGCCCGCGCTCCCGTCAGGCCGCCGCGTTGACCGCCGTCCCGCTGGGCGCGGCGGCGGCGCTGCTGCCCGAGGACCTGGGCGAGCGGGCGATGCTCGGCGACGCCGGGGCGAACGCGCTCGGCGCGCTGCTCGGCCTGGCGGCCACGGCCCGGCTGGGCAGGCCCGGCCGGATCGCCGCCCTCGGTGTCGTCGCCGCTCTCACCGCCGCCTCGGAGAAGGTCAGCTTCACCAAGGTCATCGCCGGCAACCGGGTGCTCAACCGCCTGGACATGCTCGGCCGCCGCGCTCCCCAGACCGCCCCCGGCTCGCCGGGGTCGCACGGGTGACCTGGACGACCAGGGCCGTCCGCGGAGGCGTGCGGCACCGGCATGGGTAAGCGGAATGGTTAGACGGCTCGGGGCGGGGATCGCGGGGGCGGCGGTCCTCATCGGGGTCATCACGGTCCTGGCGCGGGTGACCGGCTTCGCCAAGCAACTGGCGTTCGCGCGCACGGTCGGCACGAACTGCCTGGCCACCGCCTACTACACGGCCAACAACGTGCCGAACATCGTGTTCGAGGTCGTGGTGGGCGGCGCACTCGCCGGGATGGTCGTCCCGGTGCTCGCCGGCGCCGCCGCCAGATCGGACGGCGGGGCGCGTGCGGAGGTCGGCCGGATCGCCTCCGCGTTGCTGACCTGGGTGATCGTGCTGCTGGTGCCGCTCGCGGCGCTGACCGCGCTGGTCGCGGCGCCGGTGGCGCGCCTGCTCGTCGGCTCCGAGGTGGAGCACTGCGACGTGGGCCAGGTGGCTGCCGTCGCCGCGCGCATGCTGGTCGTGTTCGCGCCGCAGATCCCGTTGTACGGCATGGCCGTGGTGCTCTACGGCGTGCTGCAGGCCCATCGCCGCTTCTCGGGGCCGGCGCTGGCGCCGCTGGTGTCGAGCGTGGTGGTCATCATCGCCTACCTGGCCTTCGGGCCGCTCAGCGGCGGTCACAAGGACCCCGCCGCGGTGCCCGCGCCGGCCGAGATCGCGCTGTCTGCGGGCACGACGCTCGGCGTGCTGGCTCTGGTCGTCACCGTGGCCGGGCCCACGTGGCGGCTCGGCCTGCGGTGGCGGCCCACGCTCCGCTTTCCCGAGGGCGTCGCCGTACAGGTGCGGCGGCTCGCTCTGGCCGGGCTGAGCGCGCTGGTCGCCCAGCAGGCCGCCGCGGCGATCCTGATTCCCATCGCCAACCGCGTCGGCGGAGGCGCGCTGCCCGCCTACAACTACGCGTGGGCGATCTACCAGGTGCCGTACGCCGTGCTCGCGGTGCCCATCGCGACCAGCGCGTTCCCCGCGCTCGCCGCCCGGGCGCAGGCCGAGGACGCGGACGGGGGCGGGGACGGAGGCGGGGGCGACGGCTTCGCGGCACTGGCGGCGCGGACGACACGCGCGGTCGTGCTGGTCTGCGGCCTGGCGGCCGGTGCGCTCGCCGCGGTCGCGGAACCGGTCGCGCACGTCTTCCTCGCCCGGGCCGACACCGCGGTCGCCGCAGCGGACTTCGCCCGGGGGATCGCGCTGTTCGCGCCGGGGCTCATCGGGTATGGCCTGGTGGCTCACCTCAGCCGGGTGCTGTACGCGGCGGGACAGGGCAGAGCGGCGGCCCGGGGGCAGGTCGCCGGATGGCTGGTCGTGGCCGTGGCCCAGGTGGCGTTCGTCCTCGTACTGCCGGACGGCTGGGGCCTGGGCGGGCTCGCACTCGGCCAGGCGGCCGGCATGACGGTAGGGGCAGGGCTGCTGCTGGCCTCGGTCGTGCGGGCGCGAGGGGCGCGGGCCGTTCACGGCGTCCCGCGGGCCGGTCTGGCCGCCCTGCTGGGCGGGGGCGCGGGCTTCCTCGCGGGCGCGGCGGCCGCGCGGCTTCCCCTGTCAGGCGAGGGCCCGTGGGGCGGGCTCCTGACGGCCGCTCTCGCCGGTCTGACCGCCGTGGTCGCGGGGGTCCTCGTCGCCGCCCTCGTGGATCGGAGAGACCTGACCGCCGCCCTGTCCGGAGTGAGACGCGGGAGAGGCGCGAGCCCGGCGGAGCCACCGGCCGAGGAGACGGTATGAACGAGCTGATCAGTAGGCACAGCGTCTGGCGAGGCGCCGGATCGCGCGCCTCCGGCACGACCGGACTCCGAGCCGGAGGCGAGGAGGTGGCATGAGCGAGCGTAGCGAGCGAATCAGTAAGCACAGCGTCTGGCGCATGCCACTCCGAGCCGGAGGCGAGGAGGCGGCATGAGTCGAATCGTGCTCGTGCTGGGATCGAGCGTGGGGGGCGTGGCCCGGCACGTGCGGATGCTCGCCGGTGGGCTGGTCACGCGGGGGCACCGCGTGCTGGTCGCGGGTCCCGGCAGCACCGAGGAGGCATTCTCTTTCACCGGCACCGGCGCGGGTTTCGCCGAGGTCGTGATCGCCGATCGGCCGCACCCCGCGTACGACCTGCGGACCGCCCTGCGCCTGCGCAGGCTCGCCCGCGGCGCGGACGTCGTCCACGCCCACGGCCTGCGGGCCGGAGCGCTGGCCGCGCTCGCCCTCACCGGGGCGCGGGGATGGCCGCGCCTCGTGGTCACCCTGCACAACGCGGTCACGGCGGGCGGCGCGATCGGCGCGGTCTACCGGCTGCTGGAACGGATCGTCGCCCGGCGTGCGGACCGGGTTCTGGCCATCTCGCCCGACGTCGCGGAGCGCATGCGGGCCAGGGGCGCCCGGGGGGTGGACCTCGCGGTCGTGCCCGCGCCGCCGCTCGCCGAACCCGCCCGCCCGGCCGAGGACGTGCGGGCCGAGATCGCCACCCGGCTGCCCGGCCCGGCGGACGCGCCGCGGGCCGTGCAGGAGCGGCCGATCCTGCTCACGGTCGCCCGGCTGGCCCAGCAGAAGGGCCTGGAGACGCTGCTCGACGCGGCGGCCGCGCCGTACAAGGGGGACCCGGTCTTCGTGATCGCGGGTGACGGGCCGCTGCGCGAGGAGCTTCAGGCCCGCGTCGAGGCCGAGGAACTGCCCGTGGTCCTGTACGGCTGGGCAGAACCGGCCGACCTGCTCCAGGTCGCGACGGCGGTGATCGTGCCCAGCCGATGGGAAGGGCAGCCGCTGAGCGTCCAGGAGGCGCTGCGGGCGGGCAGGCCGATCATCGCGACCCGCGTGGGCGGCGTGCCCGGGATGGTGGGCGAGGCGGCCCTGCTGGTGCCACCGCAGGACCCCGGCGCGTTGAGCCGGGAGATCGGCCGCCTGCTCGGCGATCCGGCCCTGGCCGCCCGCCTGGCGGAGGCGTCCGTACGGCGTGGCCGTGAGCTGCCCGACGAGGACGCGGCGCTGCGGGCGGTGCTCGCGGCGTACGGGCTCGCCTCGTAGCGGCGGCGGGGTGGCGAGAGGGTGCGACCCCCCTCTCGCGCCGGTGACACAAGACCGGCGGCCCGGTGAGCCGTCGCGCGTTCCTGCGGACGAGCGCCGACGTTCCGGCAAGGATTAGGTGAGGCTAAGTCTGATCCATATACTGGACGGGTTGGGGGGGGAGTATCCCTTCGCGGCGGTTCCGTCATCACGGTGTAAGCACCCGGGGCCGTCGGTCCGCCGTGCGCGTACGGGCGGGAGAGACCTCCGGCAGTGTGTTCAGCGCGCGCCGGAGGTAATCGTGGTACATGCGCCCCTGTGGTTGTGGGCCCTGGTCATCGTGGGTCTTCTTGTCGTGGTCGCCGTCGACCTGTGGATCGTCGATCGGGGTGAACCACGCGAGTTCTCGATGCGGCAAGCCGGCATCTGGGTGGGCTTCTACGTCTGCCTGGCCGTGCTGTTCGGCATCGGGTTAACGGTCTGGGCCGGTCCCGGGACCGGTGGCGAGTTCTTCGCGGGCTATCTGACGGAATACAGCCTCAGCGTCGACAACCTGTTCGTCTTCTACATCATCATGACCCGCTTCGGGGTGCCCCGGATCTACCAGCACAAGGTCCTGCTGGTCGGCATCCTCCTGGCGCTCGTCATGCGCGGGATCTTCATCGCCATCGGGGCCGCCGCGCTGAGCCGCTTCGGCTGGCTGCTGTACGCGTTCGGGGTCTTCCTCATCTACACGGCGTACACGCTGATCAGGGACCACAACAAGGAGGACGAGGAGTTCAACGAGAACATCCTCCTGCGCTGGGCCCGGCGGGTCTTCCCGACCACCCCCGACTACGTCGGCTCCCGGGTGACCGTGCGCGTGGACGGCAAGCGCATGGTGACACCCATGCTGATCGTGATGATCGCCATCGGCACCACGGATCTACTGTTCGCCCTCGATTCGATCCCGGCCATCTTCGGGCTCACGAAGGCGGCCTTCATCGTGTTCTCCGCGAACGCGTTCGCCCTGATGGGACTGCGTCAGCTCTACTTCCTGCTCGGCGGACTGCTGCAGCGGCTGGTCTACATCAGCTACGGATTGGCGTTCATCCTCGGATTCATCGGGGTTAAGCTGATTCTCGAAGCACTTCACGAGAACGAGGTCTCCTGGGCCCCTCAGATCCCCATCTGGGTGTCGCTGGCGGTCATCGGCGTGACCATGGCCGTGACCACCGTCGCCAGTCTCATCAAGGCTCGCCGCGACGACAGGGCCATTACTCCGGCGGAAGCCTCTCAGACGGAGGCGTCTCAGGCGGAAGCCCCGCAGGGCTAGCGAAACGGGCACTCACCCTGTTTGCTTGTTCTCGTTGTGCCACACATTGACTGCCGGATCGGTAATATCGATCGTTAGCTCGCATGCCGCTCCATAGTCGCCAGAAGAGTACAAAGGTCATCTGTGTCCAACGAATCGTTGCCCCGCGGCCCTGAATCCGGGCTCGCGGGAAGTGCCCGGGGCCGAGTCAGGCTCGCACGCGGGGTGTCCCCGTGGCTGGCTCCGACCGCCGCGGCGGCGGCCGTCACCGCCGTCCTCACCCGCAGGTCGCCCCGTTGGGCGCTGGCCGCGGCGCCGCTCGCCGCACTCACCGGCGGGATGCTGTGGTTCTTCCGCGATCCCGAGCGCGCGCCCGGCGAGGGCAGGCTCATCTCGCCCGCCGACGGCGTCGTGCAGAGCATCGACCCGTGGCCGGACGGCCGCACCCGCGTCGCGATCTTCATGAGCCCGCTGAACGTGCACGTCAACCGGGCGCCCGCGGCCGGCACGGTCACCTCGGTCGAGCACGTGCCCGGCGGCTTCGTGCCCGCGTTCAACAAGGACAGCGACAAGAACGAGCGTGTCGTCTGGCATTTCGACACCGCGATCGGGGACATCGAGATGGTGCAGATCGCCGGCGCCGTCGCGCGCCGTATCGTGCCGTACCTGTTCGCGGGCGCGAAGGTCGTCCAGGGCGAGCGGGTCGGCCTGATCCGTTTCGGCTCCCGGGTGGACGTCTACCTGCCCGAGGGCATCAGGCCGGCGGTCACCGTCGGCACCCGGACCGTCGCGGGGGTGACGCGCCTTGACCACGTCTGACCTCGGAGCCGAGGCCTCCTGGCCGGTGGAGGAGGTGGCCGAGGAGCCGCGTGGGCCCGTCGGCAAGGCCTTCCGCCTGTCGGCCGCCGACTCCCTGTCGCTCGGCAACGCCCTGAGCGGTTTCCTCGCCGTCTGCGTGCTCGCCTGGTCGGCGATCAGCGACTTGCAGGCCGGCGGCAAGTTCGCCCCCGACCCGCGCTTCTTCGGCACGGCCGTGGTGCTGCTGCTCATCGGCGCGACCTGCGACCTGTTCGACGGCCTGGTGGCCAGGAAGTTCCGCGCGTCCGCGATGGGCGCCGAGCTGGACAACCTCGCCGACGTGATCAGCTTCGGCTTCGCGCCCGCCTTCATGGTGATGATCTGGGCCGGTTTCTCCGGCAAGCTCCCGCTGTGGCTGGTGCTGTGCGCGGCCGGGTCCGTGCTGCTCGCCGGCGTCGTACGGCTGGCCCGCTTCGCCTGCGTGAAGACCAAGAGCGGCGACTTCATGGGCCTGCCGATCCCGATGGGCGCGATGACCGTGGTGTCGATCGTGCTGCTCTTCCAGCCGAACTACGTCACGCTCGCCGCCATCTTCGCCGTGGCCTGGCTCATGGTCAGCCGGATCGAATACCCCAAGCCGAAGGGCAACCTGGCCGCCGTCGTGCTGGCCTGGATGCTGATCAACGTGGCCTGCCTGACGATCTGGGCGGCCGGTCTCGCGGGCGGCGACCAGCTCATCAAGGTGGGCGCCACCATGCAGATCGCGATCGTGTCCGCCATTCCGCTTCGCGTTCTCATGTTCAAACAGCAGCAGCGCAGGGAACGACGCTCGGAGAACGCGGGCTGACGTCGTCGCACGAACAGGGCCCCGGTCGGCTGGGGCCCGCCACCTTGGGCCCGGCCAATCAGTGGAGAAAACCGCCTAGTCCAATGGAGCCCTGGTCGCCATGCCTCCTCGTGAGCACACCCGGACGTACTTCCTCGGCAAACTGGCCCGGGAGCTTGAACTGCGGGGGCTGGAGGCGTCTTTGCGCCCCGACCCGCCCTCGCTGAAGGTCCGCGACCCTGACGCCGCGCTGTTCACCGAGACCGTGGACTGCGTCGCGATGTCGGACGGCTGGTTCTACCGCTGGTCCTGGGGCGACGTCGTGGAGAGCGCGGAGGAGCCCGCTCTCGCGGCCGACCGCATCGTGAAGGTCTTCACCACCGGCGAGCCCCGGCCGCACCCTGCTCTTGGCGACGCCTGACGGGTCGTCCCTGCTCTCGGCGACGCCTGACCGGTCCGGGCCGTCACAGGCTGATCCACTCCGTCGCCGTGGTGACCTTGTCCAGGACGTCCGGGACGGGGTCCACGCCCAGCCCCGGACCGTCCGGAACGTCGAGGTGCCCGCCGTCCAGCTCGAACGGCGGGGTCACGTCGGTGTGGAAGTAGCGCCGGGAGGCGGAGGTGTCGCCCGGGAGCGTGAAACCGGGCAGCGCGGCCAGCGCGACGTTGGCAGCCCGCCCGATCCCGGTCTCCAGCATGCCGCCGCACCACACCGCGACGCCGTGGGCGCGGCACAGGTCGTGGATGCGCCGGGCCTCCAGGTAACCGCCCACTCTGCCGGGCTTGATGTTGACCACCGAGCACGCGCCGAGGCTGATCGCCGCCGCCGCGTGGGCGGCCGACTCGATGGACTCGTCGAGGCAGATCGGCGTGCGGATCGAGCGGGCGAGCCGGGCGTGCTGCACGAGGTCGTCGTCGGCCAGCGGCTGCTCGATCAGCAGGAGGTCGAAGTCGTCCAGCCGGGCCAGATGACGGGCGTCCGCGAGCGTGTAGGCCGCGTTGGCGTCCACCTGGAGCAGCAGGTCCTCCCCGAACCGCTCGCGGACCGCGCGGACCGGCGTCACGTCCCACCCCGGCCCGATCTTCAGCTTGACACGTACGTAGCCCTCCTCGACGTACGCCCCGACGGTGTCGAGCAGTTCGGCCACCGAGCCCATGATCCCGACCGAGACGCCGCAGGGGACGCGGTCACGGGTGGCGCCGAGGTAGCGGGCGAAGGACTCCCCGGTGATCCGGAGCGACGCGTCGAGCACCGCGGCCTCCAGCGCCGCCTTCGCCATCCGGTGGCCCTTGAACGGCGCGAGGGCGGGACCGACGGCCTGCGGATCCAGCTCGCGGGGAAGCGCGGGGATCAGGAAACGCCGCAGCACGTCGGCCGCCGCGTCCACGTACTCGGAGGAGTACAGCGGCTCGGACATCGCCACGCACTCGCCCCAGCCCTCGGCCTCCGGCGTCACCACCCGCACCAGCAGAACGTCGCGGGTGGTCTCGGTGCCGAACGACGTCCGGAACGGCGCGACGAGCGGCATCGCGATCCGGCGCAGTTCGATTCCAGTGATCTCCATGAGGTGCCCGGGCTCCAGGGGAAGGACGGCTTGCGCCGACAACTATACGGAGGTCCCCGGAAGGTCCTCAGAGCACCAGCCCGAGCAGGAGCACGCAGCAGAACGACACCACCGAGATGATCGCCTCCATGATCGACCAGCTCTTGACGGTCTCGCCGACGGACATCCCGAGATACTCCTTGACCAGCCAGAACCCGGCGTCGTTCACGTGGGAGAAGAACAGGGAACCGGCGCCTATGGCGAGCACGAGCAGGGCGACGTGGGCGGGGGAGAGCCCGGCCGCCAGCGGAGCGGCGATCCCGGCGGCGGAGATCGTGGCGACCGTGGCGGAACCGGTGGCGAGACGGATTCCGACGGCGATCAGCCAGCCGAGCACGAGCACGGGCACGCTCGCGCTCTGCGCGGCCTCGCCGATGACCTTGCCGACGCCCGAGTCGACCAGGGTCTGCTTGAATCCTCCGCCCGCGCCGACGATGAGCAGGATCCCGGCGATCGGCGGCAGCGAGTCGGCGATCGCGGAGGAGATCCGGGCCCGGCCGAAGTCCGCGGCGCGGCCCAGCGTGAACATCGCCACGATCACCCCGATGAGCAGGGCGATCAGGGGAGTGCCGATGACCTCGAACACCGTGCGCACCGCGTGGTCCTTCGGCAGGACGATCTCCGCGACGGCCCGGCCCAGCATCAGCACGACCGGCAGCAGGATCGTGGCCACCGTGACGCCGAACCCCGGCCGGGGGCGCTCCGCGTCCTCCGGTTCGGGGGTCTGCTCGCGTTCGAGGCGCTCGGGCGGCGCCGGCCGCACCCATCGGGCGGCGAACCTGGCGAACAGCGGGCCGGACACGATCACGGTCGGGATCGCCACCAGCAGGCCCAGCCCGAGCGTGAGCCCGAGGTCCGCCTTGAGCGTGTCGATCGCGACCAGCGGTCCGGGATGCGGGGGCACCAGGCCGTGCAGGACGGACAGGCCCGCCAGGGCGGGGACCGCGATCAGCAGCAGCGGACGGCCGCTGCGCCGGGCCACCAGCAGGATGACGGGGATCAGCAGGACCAGCCCGATCTCGAAGAACATCGGCAGTCCGATGAGCACCGCGATCAGGGTCATCGCCCACGGCAGGGCCCGGTCGCCGCTGCGGCGCAGGATGCCGTCCACGATCTCCTCGGCCCCGCCCGAGTCGGCCAGCAGCTTGCCCAGCATCGCGCCGAGTGCGATGAGCACGCCGACGCCGGCCACGGTCGAGCCGAGCCCGGTGGAGAAGCTGTCGATCAGCTTTTCCGGGGCCATGCCGGCCACCAGGCCGAGCACGCCCGAGCCGAGCGCGAGGGCGAGGAACGGGTGGGTCCGCAGCTTCGTGATCAGCAGCACGATGACGGCGATGCCGGCCAGGGCGGCCACGATGAGGCGCGTGTCATGGCCGCTCCACGCGGCCGCGCTCGCGAGGGGGGTGGTCACGAGGGGGGTCATCCGGGGGCTCCTCCGACGGTCCGTGCGGTAGCCGCTGCCCCTCAGGAGCCCTCCGAATCACGCGAACCGGATCACGCGCCGCGGCTCACGGCCCGGGACCGACGGAACCGGACCGACGGAACCGGACCGACGGAACCGGACCGACGGAACCGGACCGACGGAACCGGACCGACGGAACCGGACCGACAGAATCGGACTGAGAGAACCGGGGCGCGCGAGCCGGCGTCCCGCGGCGGGACGCCGGTCGTCCGGGCGTACGTCAGGCGTACGTCACCAGCCGCGGGCCTTCCACTCGGGCAGGTGCGGCCGCTCGGCGCCGAGGGTGGTGTCCCTGCCGTGGCCGGGGTAGACCCACGTCTCGTCCGGCAGACGGTCGAAGATCCGTTCCACCACGTCCGTGAACAGCTGCTCGAACCGCGCCGGGTCCTTCTGGGTGTTGCCGACGCCGCCGGGGAACAGGGAGTCGCCGGTGAACAGGTGGCGGTCCTGGTAGAGCAGCGCGATCGAGCCGGGGGTGTGACCGCGCAGGTGGATGACGTCCAGCGTCACCACGCCGACCGTCACCCGGTCGCCGTGCTCGACCTCCCTGGTGATCTTCACGGGCAGCTCGGGGGCGTCGAGAGGGTGCGCGACCGTCTGCGCGCCGGTGGCCCGGGCGACCTCCTCCAGAGCCCCCCAGTGGTCGGGGTGCCGGTGGGTGGTCACGATCGAGCTGATCGGCATGTCGCCGATGAGTTCGAGCAGCCGGTCGGGCTCGGCCGCCGCGTCGATCAGCAGCCCGTCGCCGGTCTCGGCGCACCGGAGCAGGTACGCGTTGTTGCCGAAGTCGCCGACCTCGATCTTCGAGATCGTCAGCCCGGGGACCTCGCGTACGTCGGCGGGTCCGCCCTTGGTGACGTTTCCGGTATAAGTCATGATCGTTCCTCTCTAGTTCCCGGCGGGCGGCCAGGACGACGGTGGTTCGGTGGGCAGCCCCGCCGGAGACGGCTTCGGCCAGGGCGGTGGGGACGGCAGCCTCCCGGCCGCGTCGTCCCGGTCGCGTGCACCGGCTGTGTCATGCCGAAGGCGCGCATCGGAGGCGTCGTGCCGGAGGCGCGCATCGGAGGCGTCGTGCCGGATGTGTCCGTGCGGTGCGGCGAGCCGCAGGCCCGTGCCGTCGGTCCTGCCCGCGAGCCAGGCCAGCAGCTCGCGCGGCGTCCCCTCCACGGCCGGGCCGTCGCCGAGGCCGGTCCAGACCCTCAGCACCTCGCCGGTGCCCGGGTCGCGGGCGACGACCTCGCCCACCGGGCCCTCGTCGCCGAGCCAGAGCATCGTGTCGTACAGCTCTCGTCTCACGTACGTCTCGGGCCAGTCGGCCCATCCGTACCCTGCCCCGAGGTCGGCGTGGTGCACCTCGACCTCCCTGAGCCGGCGGATCGGGACGTACCAGGAGGGGTGCTCGGGCGGGTTCATCCCCGAGACCGGCGTGGTCCACGCCTCGGCGGGCATCCGCCCGACCGCCGCCGCGAACCGCTGCGCGCTGTCGCGCAGGTCGGCGAGCTGTTCACCGGCCGGGCGGCCGGCACCCGCCTCGATGCCGGCCTCGCGGGCCCGCGCCGAGGCGTACTGCGGAGTGCGCACCCCCGTGCGCGCCCAGTCCAGCAGGTTGACGTAGCTGTCGGCGTTGCGGGCGACGTGCGTGAGCACGTGCCCCCTCGTCCACCCGGGCAGCAGGGACGGCGCGCGGAGATCCTCGTCGGTGAGGCGTGCGGCGGTCGCCAGCAGGCGCTCGGTCGCCTCGGCCAGCTCCCGCGCGATCTCGTCGATAACGGACATGGCAAGAATCATGCCCTGGAGTCCCCGGCCGCCGTCCCCGCAACCGCGCGGGAAGAGGAGGGCGTCCCCGGAGGTTGTATGAGCAGGGGTTTCGCGCGGATGCCGGGCGCGGGTTTGACGAAGCTCATACCCTGGTTCACGGAGCGTGTCCCACGGAAGCACGCGGGGCCGCCCCTTCCGGCCGCCGGACGATGCCCCCCGAAATTGTCGGTGGCTCTGGATAGCCTGCCCGTGCACCTCCATTCACCTCATCGACCTATCGGGACCACCGTGGCTGACCGCCTGATCGTGCGTGGCGCACGCGAACACAATTTGAAGGACGTCTCGCTCGACCTCCCGCGAGACGCTCTGATCGTCTTCACCGGGCTCTCGGGCTCCGGCAAGTCCAGCCTGGCCTTCGACACGATCTTCGCCGAGGGACAGCGCCGGTACGTGGAGTCCCTGTCCGCGTACGCCCGGCAGTTCCTGGGTCAGATGGACAAGCCCGACGTGGACTTCATCGAGGGCCTTTCCCCGGCCGTCTCCATCGACCAGAAGTCCACCAGCCGCAACCCCCGTTCGACCGTCGGCACGATCACCGAGGTCTACGACTACCTGCGTCTGCTGTGGGCGCGCATCGGCAAGCCGCACTGCCCGCAGTGCGGACGCCCGATCGCCCGCCAGACGCCGCAGCAGATCGTCGACCGTGTGCTCGAACTGGAGGAGGGCACCCGCTTCCAGGTCCTCGCCCCGATCATCCGCGGCCGCAAGGGCGAGTACGCCGAGCTGTTCCGCGAGCTGCAGACCAAGGGCTACGCCCGCGCCCGCGTGGACGGCACGATCGTGCGGCTGGAGGAGCCGCCGACCCTCAAGAAGTACGAGAAGCACGACATCGAGGTGATCGTCGACCGGCTGTCGGTCAAGGAGAGCGCGCGGCGCAGGCTCACCGACTCGGTGGAGACCGCGCTGCAGCTGTCCGGCGGCACGATCACGCTCGACTTCGTCGACCTTCCGGACGACGACCCCAACCGTGAGCGCTTCTACTCCGAGCACCTCTACTGCCCCTACGACGACCTGTCGTTCGAGGAGCTGGAGCCCCGGTCGTTCTCGTTCAACTCGCCCTTCGGCGCCTGCCCCGAGTGCACCGGCCTCGGCACCCGCATGGAGGTCGACCCCGACCTCCTCGTGCCCGACCCCGAACGCACGCTTGGCGACGGCGCGATCAGCCCGTGGGCGAACGGCCACACCAGCGACTACTTCGTGCGGCTGCTGGAGGCGCTGGGCAACGCGCTCGGCTTCGACCTGGACACCCCGTGGGAGCGGCTGCCGAAGAAGGCGCAGAAGGCGATCCTGCACGGTCACGACGAGCAGGTCCACATCCGCTACAGCAACCGGTACGGCAGGCAGCGGTCCTACTACACCGAGTTCGAGGGTGTGATCCCCTGGGTCCAGCGCCGGCACGCCGAGTCGGAGAGCGACGCCAGCCGGGAGCGGTTCGAGGGCTTCATGCGCGAGGTGCCCTGCCCCGCCTGTAAGGGCCGCCGCCTCAAGCCGGTCTCGCTGGCCGTGACCGTCGGGGACGCCTCGATCGCCGAGGTCTCGGGGATGTCGATCGCCGACTGCGCCAAGTTCCTGTCCGGCCTGCGGCTGTCCGAGCGCGACATGCACATCGCCGAGCGGGTGGTCAAGGAGATCAACGCCCGGCTGGGCTTCCTGCTCGACGTCGGCCTCGACTACCTCACGCTCGACCGTGCCGCCGGCACGCTGGCGGGCGGCGAGGCGCAGCGGATCCGGCTGGCGACCCAGATCGGCTCCGGCCTGGTCGGCGTGCTGTACGTGCTGGACGAGCCGTCCATCGGCCTGCACCAGCGGGACAACCAGCGCCTGCTGGAGACGCTGATCCGGCTGCGCGACATGGGCAACACGCTGATCGTGGTCGAGCACGACGAGGACACCATCGCCGCCGCCGACTGGGTGGTCGACATCGGCCCGGGCGCGGGTGAGCACGGCGGCCAGGTCGTCGTGTCCGGCACCGTGCAGGAGCTGCTCGCCAGCGAGCAGTCGCTGACCGGCGCGTACCTGTCGGGCCGCAAGGCGATCACCGTGCCGGAGATCCGGCGCCCGCGGGACAAGAAGCGGCAGCTCGTCGTGAAGGGCGCCCGTGAGCACAACCTGAAGGGAGTGGACGTCGAGTTCCCGCTCGGCGTCTTCACCGCGGTCACCGGCGTCTCGGGGTCCGGCAAGTCGACGCTGGTCAACGACATCCTGTACGCGGCGCTGGCCAAGGAGCTGAACGGGGCCAAGACCGTGCCGGGGCGGCACTCCCGGGTCGTCGGCACCGACCTGGTGGACAAGGTCGTCCACGTCGACCAGTCGCCGATCGGCCGTACGCCGAGGTCCAACCCGGCGACGTACACCGGCGTCTTCGACCACGTGCGCAAGCTGTTCGCGGCCACGACCGAGGCGAAGGTCCGCGGTTACCTTCAGGGCCGGTTCAGCTTCAACGTCAAGGGCGGGCGCTGCGAGGCGTGCTCCGGCGACGGCACCATCAAGATCGAGATGAACTTCCTGCCGGACGTCTACGTCCCCTGTGAGGTCTGCCACGGCGCCCGGTACAACCGGGAGACGCTGGAGGTCCACTACAAGGGCAAGACGATCGCCGAGGTCCTCGACATGCCGATCGAGGAGGCCCTGGAGTTCTTCGAGGCGATCCCCGCCATCCGCCGTCACCTGCAGACCCTGAACGACGTCGGTCTCGGTTACGTACGGCTGGGCCAGCCCGCGACCACGCTGTCGGGCGGCGAGGCGCAGCGGGTGAAGCTCGCCTCCGAGCTGCAGCGGCGCTCGACCGGCCGCACGGTGTACGTGCTGGACGAGCCGACCACCGGTCTGCACTTCGAGGACATCCGGCGGCTGCTCGGCGTGCTCAACCGGCTCGTGGACGCCGGCAACACGGTGATCGTGATCGAGCACAACCTCGACGTCATCAAGACCGCCGACTGGATCGTCGACATGGGGCCCGAGGGCGGGTCCGGCGGCGGCAGGGTCATCGCCGCCGGCACGCCCGAAGAGGTCGCCCGGGTCGAGGAGAGCCACACCGGCACGTTCCTGCGCAAGATCTTGGGCGTATGAGTATTCGTCTCATTATTTCTCCCTACTCTTCTGCTTCCGACCGCGTCACTCTGAACCGGCGACGGGGTGATGGCCGTACCTGAGGACACACAGGGTGACGCGTCGCGCAGGGGAAGGACCCGGGGCCGTGGACGTCCCGGGCCGCCGCATCAGGGAAGGATGAGCATGACGGATACGACACGCCGGGCCGTGATCTTCGGCGCCGGAGGCGCCGGGCTGGCCGTGGCGCTGAGCGCGTGCGGCGCCTCCGACGGGGACGACACGACGGTGTCGGCGGGCCAGGACGGGTCCCAGGGCGGCCAGTCCCAGTCTCAGGCGGCACAGGGCGGGGGCGAGCTCGCGAAGACCTCCGACATTCCCCAGGGCGGCGGCAAGGTCTTCAAGGACAAGGACGTCGTCGTCACGCAGCCGGCGGCCGGCGAGTTCAAGGCGTTCAGCGCGACCTGCACCCACCAGGGCTGCCCGGTCTCCAGCGTCTCGAACAACGAGATCGTCTGCCCGTGCCACGGCAGCAAGTTCAGCGCCAAGGACGGCTCCGTGACCAACGGCCCGGCGGCCAAGCCGCTCGCCGAGAAGAAGATCACGGTGAGCGGCGACAGCATCACCCTCGCCTGACGGGGGCTACCGGGCCTGCCGTTCCGGCAGGCCCGGTGCCCGATGGCCGCCGGCGCGCGAGCACCCCCTCGCCCGAGGGCGCCAGGAGACACACCATCGCGCGGGCCCGGTCCGGCGGCGCCGTGCGGTGCCACGGATGTCACCGGGAAATCCTGCGCGTCACGCCGACGGCCGGGCGAGTTTGGCGGCCACGGCGTCGAGGACCCAGTCCAGGCCGGTCGCGAAGGACACGTCGGCATCCACCTCCGTGCCGTCGTGCACGAACTTGGCCAGCGCCGGGAACCGGCCCGTGGCCAGCATCCTCGTCACATGCGGTCCGGAGGCGCGCTGCCAGTCGCGATCGGACAGGCCCGTGGCGCGCTCGGCCCGCAGGTTCGCGATCTCGCGCCTGATCGCGCCGGTGAAGTAGGCGCTGACGGTCTCCACGGCGCGCGCGACGGTCTCGAGGTCGGCGAGGCCGTCGAAGGCGGCGAGCGTGGTCTCGGTCACGGCGAGGGCGTTCGGGCCCAGGGCCGGACGGCCGCCGAGCAGGTCGGCCAGCCATTCGTGACGGCGGGTGGCCTGCCTGGTGCGGTGGGCGAGGATGTGTAGCGCCTCCCGCCAGTCGCCTGGCCGCTCCTCGGGGAGGATCTCGGCGTAGACCTCGTCCACCATGAGGTCGAACAACTCCTCCTTGGTGGAGATGTATCCGTACAGCCGCATCGGGCCGACGTCCAGCCGGGCGGCGACCTTGCGCAACGACACCGCCTCCAGTCCGCCCTCGTCGGCCAGCGAGATGGCGGCGGCGACGATTCGCTCCCGGTCGAGCGGCGCGGGGCGAGTCGGCGGCTCCGGCCGGTCCCACACAGTCATGCGTACATCGTACTGTTGCGATACATCGTCTCGGCAAAATACAGTGTATCGACATGAGACATCGTATCGCCGTGATCGGAGGCGGTCCCGCCGGCCTCACCTTCGCCCGCGTCCTGCACCGCCACGATCACCCCGTCACCGTCCTCGAACGCGATCCCGCCCCCGACGCCCGTCCCCCGGGCGGCACGCTGGACCTGCACGAAAATCTGGGCCAGCTCGCGCTGGACAAGGCGGGACTGCTGGCGGAGTTCCGGGCGCTGTCCCGTCCCGAGGGGCAGGCCATGCGCATCCTGGACACGGACGGGACCGTCCTGCGCGACTGGCGACCCCGTCCGGATGACCGGGCCAATCCCGAGATCGACCGCGGGCAACTCCGTGATCTGCTGCTCGGCCCCCTGGACGTCCAGTGGGGGCGGGGCGTGACGGAGGTGGTGCCGGGGACCCGAGATGGCGTGCTGGTCCGTTTCGCGGACGGGCGACAGGAGACGTTCGACCTCGTGGTCGGCGCGGACGGCGCCTGGTCCCGGGTCCGCCCGGCGGTCTCGTCCGCGACGCCGCACTACACCGGCGTGACCGTGGTCGAGACCTCCCTGGACGACGTCGACACCCGTCACCCCGACCTGGCCCGGCTGATAGGCGACGGTTCCGTGGCTGTGTACGGCGTGAACCGCGGCCTCGTCGCCCAGCGCAACAGCGGCGGCCACGTCAAGGTGTACGCCCAGTTCCGTGCGCCGCTGGACTGGCACACGAGCCTGGACCGGCACAGGGGCGTGAACCGGCGCGCGGGCCTGGACGCTGGCCTGGGCGCAGTCCTGGGCGCAGGCCTGGACCTGGCCGATGTCGAGGCCGTGCGATCACGTTTGCTGGCTCTGTTCGAGGGCTGGGCCGCTCCCGTCCTCGACCTCCTCCGCCACGGCACCGCTTTCGTCCCCCGCCCCCTGTACGTCCTGCCCGTGTCCCACACCTGGGCCCACGTCCCCGGGGTGACGCTACTGGGCGACGCCGCCCACCTGATGCCCCCGTTGGGGGTGGGCGCGAACCTTGCGATGCTGGAGGGCGCCGAACTCGCCGAGTCCGTCGCCGCCGCCCCCGGTCCTGGCGATCTGGACGAGGCCGTCCGCGCCTTCGAGGAACAGATGTGGGCACGGGCCGGCAGGTGGGCGAAGTTCACGATGGCCGGTCTGGAACGCCTCGTGAGCCCGGACCCGACCGAGGCCCTCGCCTTCTTCGACGAAGTCCAGCCATCCTGAGCGCCACGTGTGAGAGCACCGGCGCCGGCGGCTCGTCGCGACTTCGCGGGACGGCACGGCGCCGCCGCGGTTCCTCCCGGGCGGATCCACCGCCCGCCACGGCGGGATTGTCGGCGTAGGCCAGTAGTCTTTGGGTGTGGCGGATCCGGCAACCTATCGACCGGCGTCCGGTTCGATTCCTGAGTCGCCAGGCGTCTATCGCTTCCGCGACCCCGGCGGCCGGGTGATCTACGTGGGCAAGGCGAAGAGCCTGCGGCAGCGGCTCAACTCGTACTTCGCGGACTTCGCCGGCCTGCACCCGCGGACGCAGACCATGCTGACGACCGCGGCGTCCGTGGACTGGACGGTGGTCGGCACCGAGGTCGAGGCGCTCCAGCTCGAATACTCCTGGATCAAGGAGTTCGACCCCCGGTTCAACGTCAAGTACCGCGACGACAAGTCGTACCCGTACCTGGCCGTGACGATGGGGGAGGACTTCCCCCGGGTGCAGGTGATGCGCGGGGCCAAGCGGAAGGGCACCCGCTACTTCGGCCCCTACTCGCACGCCTGGGCCATCCGGGAGACCGTCGACCTGCTGCTGCGCGTCTTCCCCGTGCGGACGTGCTCGGCGGGGGTCTTCAAGCGTGCGGGGCAGATCGGACGGCCCTGCCTGCTGGGCTACATCGACAAGTGCTCCGCGCCCTGCGTCGGCCGGGTCACCCCCGAGGAGCATCGCGCCCTCGCCGAGGACTTCTGCGACTTCATGGCCGGCAACACCGGCCGCTTCATGAAGCGGCTGGAGCGCGAGATGCGCGAGGCGGCGGCCGTGGAGGAGTACGAGCGGGCCGCGCGGCTGCGCGACGACATCCAGGCGCTGCAACGGGCCCTCGAGAAGCAGACGGTCGTGCTCGGCGACGGCACCGACTGCGACGTGATCGCCCTCGCCGAGGACCCCCTCGAGGCGGCGGTCCAGGTCTTCTACGTGCGCGGCGGCCGGATCCGCGGGCAGCGCGGCTGGGTGGTCGACAAGGTCGAGGAGGCCACCCCCGGCGAGCTGGTGGAGCAGTTCCTGCTCCAGATGTACGGCGAGGCCACTATCCCTCGCGAGATCCTCGTGCCGGCGCGGCCCCCGGACGAGGCCGCGCTGATCGAGCTGCTGAGCGAGCAGCGAGGTTCCCGCGTCGACCTGCGCGTTCCCCAGCGCGGCGACAAGAAGAGCCTCATGGAGACCGTGGAGCGCAACGCCAAGGAGTCGCTCGCCCAGCACAAGCTGCGCCGCGCGAGCGACCTGACCACGCGCAGCCGGGCCCTGCAGGAGATCGCGGACGCCCTCGACCTCGACCAGGCGCCGCTGCGGATCGAGTGCTACGACGTGTCGCACATCCAGGGCGAGAACGTCGTGGCCTCGATGGTGGTCTTCGAGGACGGCCTGGCCCGCAAGAGCGAGTACCGCCGCTTCTCCGTCAGGACGACGGAAGGCGACGTCGCCTCGATATACGAGGTGATCTGCCGGCGGTTCAAGCGCTACCTGGAGGAGCGGGCGGCGACGGGCGAGCTGGACGCGGAGACGGACGACGCGCCGGCGCACGACGCCGCAGCGCACGACGCAGCGCACGACGGAGCAGGGTACGACGGGGCAGGACACGACGCGGACGGGTACGAAGCGGACGGATACGAAGCGGTCGGTCGTGGGGGCGCGGCGACGCCGATCGACCCGGAGACCGGCCGCCCCCGAAAGTTCGCCTACCCGCCCAACCTCGTGGTGGTGGACGGCGGCCCGGCGCAGGCGGCGGCCGCCCAGCGCGCCCTGGACGAGCTCGGCATCGACGACATCGCAGTGTGCGGGCTGGCCAAGCGGCTGGAGGAGGTCTGGCTGCCCGGCGACGACCAGCCGGTGATCCTCCCGCGCAGCAGCGAGGGCCTCTACCTGTTACAGCGCGTCCGCGACGAAGCACACAGGTTCGCCATCACCTACCATCGGACGAAGAGGTCGAAATCGCTCAAGGAGAGCGCGCTCGACCACGTGCCGGGCCTGGGCCCGGCACGCCGTCAGGCCCTGCTGCGGCACTTCGGCTCGGTGAAGCGGCTGCGGGAGGCGAGCGCGGAGGAGATCCGCGAGGTCCCCGGCATCGGCCGTGCGACCGCCGAGGCCATCGTCGCGGCGCTGCGCGGTGAGAGCCCGTCCCCCGCGGGGCAGGGGTCGTGAGGTGCCCGCGCGAGCACCGTGGCATGTCCCGTCCCCGGCAGGGCAGCGGGGAGGGCGCCGTGGGAGTCGCCCGGCGTGGCGGTGGCGTGATCAGGTGAAGAGGTGTCATGCTCCGGCACCAAAGGGTCCCTCCCGCCGGGAGCGGACCCGGTCCCCGCGGGAGGGTCGGCCATCCCGGCGTGGGCGGCGGACGGCGACGGGGCTGACGTTGGGCGAGCTGACATGGGCGGCAAGGCGGTGAGCGGGCGATGAGCACGACTGAGCCGGCATTCGTGGTGATCACCGGAATGTCGGGGGCGGGGCGCAGCACCGCCGCGAAGGCTCTGGAGGACCTCGGCTGGTTCGTGATCGACAACCTGCCGCCGGGGCTGCTGTCCTCGCTCGCCGAGGAGGCGGGCCGGGTGAACATGGCGACCGACCGCGTCGCGGCCGTGGTCGACGTGCGCAGCCTCGCCTTCACCACCGACCTGAACGCGGCGATCGAGGAACTCGACGGGCGCGGCGTCGGCGTCCGGGTGGTGTTCCTGGAGGCGAGCGACGAGGAACTGGTCCGCAGGTTCGAGAACGTCCGGAGGCCCCACCCCCTCCAGGGCGACGGGCGGCTCGTCGACGGGATCGACCGCGAGCGCGGCATCCTGCGCGAGGTCCGCGCCAACGCCGACCTCGTCATCGACACGTCCCTGCTGAACGTCCACGAGCTGCGCAAGAAGATCGTGTCGTTCTTCGGCGGCGAGGACCGGCCGGGTCTCAAGGTCAACGTCGTTTCCTTCGGCTACAAGTACGGCCTGCCGGTCGACGCCGACCTCGTCGTGGACTGCCGGTTCCTGCCCAACCCCCACTGGGTGCCGGAACTGCGGCCCATGAACGGGCTCGACGCGCCGGTGCGCGACTACGTGCTCAGCCAGCCCGGGGCCAAGGAGTTCCTCGACGGCTACGAGGAGGTCTTCGGCGTCGTGGCCGCCGGATACACGCGCGAGGGCAAGGGCTATGCCACCCTCGCCGTGGGCTGCACCGGGGGCAAGCACCGCAGCGTCGCGATGGCCGAGCAACTCGGCGCCCGCTTGCGCGAGCGCGGCATGGACGTCCAGGTCAGCCACCGGGACACGGGCCGCGAGTGACGGCCCCCGCCCGGGCCGCCCGCGGGCCCGCGGGCGGAACCTCGTACGGCGGGCCCCGGCGGGCGCCGGGGCCGGGCCGATCGGCACGACATGAGCGCCACGGCTCCGCAGAGCGGTGCTCGTGGCGAGGCGAGGAGGACGATGAAGGACCCCGCCCCCGAACCCGCGGACCCCTCCGTCCCCGATCATCCCCGGAAGTCCCCAACCCCCGGCAGCCCGATGCTTCCCCCGCACCCCGCGACCGCCACGAGCGGCCCGAAGGTCGTCGCGCTCGGCGGCGGCCACGGCCTGTACGCCTCCCTGTCGGCCCTCAGGACCGTCACGGACGACCTGACCGCCGTGGTGACGGTCGCCGACGACGGCGGCTCCAGCGGGCGTCTCAGGCGCGAGCTGGGGGTTCTGCCGCCCGGTGACCTGCGGATGGCGCTCGCGGCCCTGTGCGGCGACGACGAGTGGGGCCAGACCTGGAGCGAGGTCGTCCAGCACCGTTTCAGAAGCGAGGGCGAACTGCACGGCCACGCCGTCGGCAACCTCCTCATCGTCGCGCTCTGGGAGCTGCTGGAGGACCCCGTCGTCGGCCTGGAGTGGGTGGGCCGGCTGCTCGGCGCGCACGGCCGGGTGCTGCCCATGGCCTCGGTGCCGCTCGACATCCAGGCGGAGGTCGAGCTGGACGGGACGATCACGACGGTGCGCGGGCAGGTCGCCTGCGCGCTGACACCCGGGCGGGTGCGCTCGATCTCGCTGCTGCCGTCCGACCCGCCCGCCTGCCCCCAGGCGATCGAGGCGATCGAGGCGGCCGACTGGGTGGTGTTCGGGCCGGGGTCCTGGTTCACCAGCGTGCTGCCGCACCTGAAGGTGCCCGAGCTCGCCCGGGCGCTGCACGAGACGAGCGCCAGGCGGCTGGTGATCCTCAACCTCTCGCCGCAGGCGGGGGAGACCGACGGCTTCTCGCCGGAACGGCACCTGGAGGTGCTCAGGGAGCACGCCCCCGCACTGGTCGTCGACGCGGTGATCGCGGACGGCGGTGTGGTCGCCGACCCGAGGGCGCTGGAGAAGGCGGCATGGTCGATGGGCGGCCGAGTCGTTTTGGCCGATGTGGCCGCCTCTGACGGATCTGCGCGGCACGACGGACCACGTCTTGCCGCTGTCCTGGATGAGATTTTCCGTGAGAAGCGGTGATTGCGTGCTCCCAAGGTGCGAGAGACTGACGGGCAGAGTCTGTCTGGGGGAGGACACGAGCTGATGGCCATGACGGGTGTGGTGAAAGACGAGCTGAGCCGCCTTCCGGTGCTCAAGCCCTGCTGCCGCAAGGCGGAGGTCTCGACGCTGCTGCGGTTCGCCAGCGGGCTGCACCTGGTGGGCGGGCGCATCGTGATCGAGGCCGAGCTCGACACCAACGCCACCGCCCGCAGGCTGATCAAGGACATCGGCGAGGTCTTCGGCCACAAGGCGGAGGTGCTGGTCCTGGCCCCCGCGGGACTGCGCAAGGGCTCGCGCTACGTCGTGCGCGTCTACAAGGACGGCGAGGCGCTGGCCCGGCAGACCGGCCTGATCGACAACCACGGGCGTCCCGTGCGGGGGCTGCCCCGGCAGGTCGTCTCCGGAGCCACCTGCGACGCCGAGGCGGCCTGGCGGGGCGCGTTCCTCGCGCACGGCTCGCTGACCGAGCCCGGCCGGTCGATGTCGCTGGAGGTGACCTGCCCCGGGCCGGAGGCGGCGCTGGCCCTGGTCGGCTCGGCCCGGCGGCTGAAGATCCATGCCAAGGCCCGCGAGGTGCGCGGCGTCGACCGCGTGGTCGTGCGCGACGGCGACGCGATCAGCGCACTGCTGACCCGGCTCGGCGCCCACGACAGCGTGCTGGCCTGGGAGGAGCGGCGGATGCGCCGCGAGGTGCGGGCCACCGCCAACCGCCTGGCCAACTTCGACGACGCCAACCTGCGCAGGTCGGCCAGGGCGGCCGTCGCCGCCGGAGCGCGGGTGCAGCGGGCGCTGGAGATCCTCGGCGACGACGCCCCCGAGCACCTGGTGATCGCCGGCCGGCTGCGGGTCGAGCACAAGCAGGCGTCCCTGGAGGAGCTCGGCCAGATCGCCGACCCGCCGCTGACCAAGGACGCCATCGCCGGGCGCATCCGGCGGCTGCTGGCCATGGCCGACAAGCGCGCCCAGGACCTGGGCATCGCCAACACCGAGGCCAATCTCACCGCCGACATGCTGGCGCAGTAGCGACGCCTTCGGACGTTCCGTCCCAGGTTCCGTCCCGGTCCTGTCCCGGCCGCCGGGACGGTCCGCTATGCCGCCCTCGCGCCGTCCGGTCGGGCGTTCGCGGGCGCCCCGGCGAGGGCCCTGCGGAAGGGGCGAGGCGGGGTCGTCGCCGTGCGGAAACGGCCCGCTCACCGGCTCGTCCGGCCTGACACGCCGTCAAAGCGTGGCCCGGTGGTCTACACCAATTTGGGTCCGATAAGGTCTGTCATTGAGGTTTAACACAGCCCTGGCGCCGGTACTCCGGCGCACGACGTACGAGGAGATCGGATCCGTGAGCATCCGCGTAGGCGTCAACGGCTTCGGCCGTATCGGCCGCAACTTCTGGCGCGCTGTGGCGGCCAGCGGCAAGGACATCGAGGTCGTCGCCGTCAACGACCTCACCGACAACGCCACGCTGGCCCACCTGCTGAAGTACGACAGCATCCTGGGCCGCCTGCCGTACGAGGTGAAGGCCTCGGCGGACGAGATCACCGTTGACGGCAAGGCGATCAAGGCGTTCGCCGAGCGCGACCCCGCCAAGCTGCCCTGGGGCGACCTCGGCGTGGACGTCGTCGTCGAGTCGACCGGTCTGTTCACCGACGCCACCAAGGCCAAGGTGCACGCCGACAACGGCGCGAAGAAGGTCATCATCTCCGCTCCGGCGAAGAACGAAGACGTGACGATCGTCATGGGCGTGAACCACGAGAAGTACGACCCGGCCGCTCACACGATCATCTCCAACGCCTCCTGCACCACCAACTGCCTGGCCCCGATGGCCAAGGTCATCAACGACACCTTCGGCATCGAGAAGGGTCTGATGACCACCATCCACGCCTACACGCAGGACCAGAACCTGCAGGACGGCCCGCACAAGGACCTGCGCCGCGCCCGCGCCGCCGCGCTGAACATCGTCCCGACCTCCACCGGCGCCGCCAAGGCCATCGGCCTGGTCCTGCCGGAGCTGAAGGGCAAGCTCGACGGCTACGCGCTGCGCGTGCCGATCCCGACGGGCTCGGCCACCGACCTCACGGTCGAGGTCGGCCGCGAGACCACCGTCGAGGAGGTCAACGCCGCGCTCAAGGCCGCCGCCGAGGGTCCGCTGAAGGGCTACCTCAGCTACACCGAGGACGAGATCGTCTCCAGCGACATCGTCACCGACCCGTCGTCCTGCATCTTCGACGCCAGCCTCACCAAGGTCATCGGCAACCAGGTCAAGGTCGTCGGCTGGTACGACAACGAGTGGGGCTACTCCAACCGCCTCGTGGACCTCATCGAGTACGTGGGCGCCTCCCTCTGATGATCGGAATCGACGAGCTCGACGTGAAGGGCCGGCGCGTGTTCGTGCGCGCCGACCTCAACGTCCCCCTCGACGGGGAGACGATCACCGACGACGGCCGCATCCGGGCGTCGGTGCCGACGATCAGGAAGCTGATCGAGCGCGGCGCGAAGGTCGTCGTCGCCGCCCACCTCGGCCGCCCCAAGGGCTCCGTCACGCCGAAGTACTCGCTCGCCCCGGTCTCCCGGCGGCTGGCCGAGCTGCTCGGCGAGGACGTGGCGTTCGCCACCGACGTGGTCGGCGAGTCCGCGCAGAGCGTGGTGGCGGGCCTGCAGGACGGGCAGGTCGCCCTCCTGGAGAACCTGCGCTTCGAGCCGGGTGAGGAGTCCAAGGACGACGCGGTCAGGGGCGAGTTCGCCGACAAGCTGGCCGCCCTCGCCGAGCTCTACGTCGGCGACGGCTTCGGCGCGGTGCACCGCAAGCACGCCAGCGTCTACGACCTGCCCAAGCGGCTGCCGCACGCGGCGGGCGACCTGGTCCTCGCCGAGGTCGAGGTGCTCCGCAAGCTCACCGAGGACCCGGCCAGGCCGTACGTCGTCGTGCTGGGCGGCGCGAAGGTCTCCGACAAGCTCGGCGTGATCGCGAACCTGCTGTCCAAGGTGGACCGCCTGCTCATCGGCGGCGGCATGGCCTACACGTTCCTGAAGTCCCAGGGCCACGAGGTGGGCAAGTCGCTGCTGCAGGAGGACCAGATCGACCAGGTCAAGGGCTTCCTCGACGAGGCGGCCTCCCGCGGGGTCGAGCTGGTGCTGCCGGTGGACGTGCTGGCCGCCACGGAGTTCGGCGCCGACGCGCCGTACGAGGTCGTGGACGCCACCGCGATCCCGGCCGACCGCGAGGGCCTCGACATCGGACCCCGCACCCGGGAGCTGTTCGCCTCGAAGCTGGCCGACGCCCAGACCGTGTTCTGGAACGGCCCGATGGGCGTGTTCGAGTTCGACGCGTTCTCCGGCGGCACCCGCGCGGTGGCCGAGGCGCTGGTGATCTCCACGGCGTTCACCGTGGTCGGCGGCGGCGACTCGGCGGCGGCCGTGCGCAGGCTCGGCCTGCCCGAGGACGGCTTCTCGCACATTTCCACCGGTGGTGGCGCGAGCCTCGAGTACCTCGAAGGCAAGACGCTGCCCGGACTCGCCGCGCTGGAGGAGTAGATGGCCCGCAAGCCGCTGTTCGCCGGCAACTGGAAGATGAACCTCAACCACCTCGAGGCCATCAACCTGGTGCAGAAGCTGGCGTTCACGCTGACCGACCGCGACTACGACAAGGCGGACGTCGCGGTCATTCCGCCGTTCACCGACCTGCGCAGCGTGCAGACGCTCGTGGACGCCGACAAGCTCCGCATCGCCTACGGCGCCCAGGACCTGTCGGCGCAGGACTCCGGGGCGTACACCGGGGAGATCTCCGGGGCCATGCTGGGCAAGCTCGGCTGCACGTACGTGCTGGTGGGCCACTCGGAGCGGCGGCAGTACCACGGCGAGGACGAGGCGCTGTGCAACGCCAAGGTCAAGGCCGCCTACCGGCACTCGCTGACGCCCATCCTGTGCGTGGGCGAGGGGCTGCCGGTGCGCCAGGAGGGCCGCCACGTCGAGCACACGCTGGCCCAGCTCGACGGCGCTCTGGAGGGCGTGCCCGCCGAGCAGGCGAAGTCCATCGTGATCGCGTACGAGCCGGTCTGGGCGATCGGCACCGGTGAGGTCGCCACGCCGAAGGACGCCCAGGAGGTGTGCGGCGCCATCAGGACGCGACTCGCCGAGCTTTACGGTGCCGATGTGGCCTCTGTTGTCCGTATCCTTTACGGTGGCTCGGTGAAGTCGGACAACGTCGCCGGCGTCATGGCGGAGGCCGACATCGACGGCGCCCTCGTGGGAGGGGCCAGCCTCGACGCGGGAGAATTCGCCAAGATCTGCCGATTCGGCGAGACCGCCGGCTAGCTGAGCCGTTTGGGGGGTGCGACTTGACATCAGGACGTACCCTCAAAGAACACAATTGAATCGTCACGCCGATGGCATCGTGCACAACGCGTCGTGCACGCCCGGACATAGGAACAGGTCTACGGTGACAATCGGAATCTCCATCGCCCTCATCCTGTCGAGCGCTCTGATGGTGCTGCTCGTCCTGCTCCACAAGGGCAAGGGCGGCGGCCTGTCCGACCTGTTCGGAGGCGGGTTCTCGTCCTCCTTCGGCGGTTCGTCGGTGGTGGAGCGTAACCTGGACCGTCTCACCATCATCACCGGCATCGTCTGGTTCGTCTGCATCATCGCGCTGGGCCTGCTGCTCAAGCCGTAGCGGACGGCCTCCGGCCACGCGTGACAGAGATTCACCTCCCCCCGTCCGCGGGGCGATCGAGCAAGGAGTTCATCGGTGGGTAGTGGCAACGCGATCCGTGGCAGCCGAGTCGGCGCCGGCCCCATGGGAGAGGCCGAACGCGGCGAGGCCGCCCCCCGTGTGCGGGTCTCGTTCTGGTGTGCGAACATGCACGAGACGCGCCCGAGCTTCGCCAGCGACGCGGCCGTCCCCGAGTTCTGGGACTGCCCGCGGTGCGGACTGCCGGCCGGGCAGGACCAGTCGAACCCGCCTGCTCCGCCGAAGAACGAGCCGTACAAGACGCACCTCGCGTACGTGAAGGAGCGCCGTAGCGACAAGGACGGCGCGCAGATCCTCGCCGAGGCGCTGGAGCGGCTGCGCTCCTCCTCCCGCCCGATCTACTGATCCGGACGACCGTGAAGGCCCTTCCCGCTCAGGCGGGGAGGGCCTTCACGTATGTGCCGGCTCCCGGCCGGCGGAGCGGTACACGGCCGCGGCGATGTGGGTGAACGAGCGGATCAGCGGGTTGGCGTCGGCGCTGTTCCAGGCCAGGACGAGGCGGCTGGGCGGCATGTCGGCCAGCGGCACCGACGTGAGCCCCTCGGGCAGCGCGTGGGCCGTCGGCGCCAGCCCGACCGTGCCGTTCCAGAGAACGGCCTGCAGGCATTCGTGGACGGTGCGCACCACCGGGCCGTCCCTGAGCTCGCCGCCGGGCGTGGAGGCGTTCCAGTAGGCGCGCCAGATGGGATCGGCGCCGTCGGGCAGCCGGAACCACGGGCGGTCGGCGAGGTCGTTCAGCCGCAGGGTCTGGTGGCGGGCGAGCGGGTCGTCGGCCCGCAGGACCACCCCCATGGGGTCGGAGCGCAGCAGGCGGGTGGTGATCCCGGTGTCGTCGAACGGTTCCCTGGTGAGGGCGACGTCGACGAGCCCGGCCCGGAGGCCCGTGGTCGGGTCGGTGAAGTCGGCTTCACGGACGCGGACCTGGACTCCGGGGTGGCGCCGGCGGAAGGCCGCGGCGAGCCGGGCTCCGGCCTGTTCGGCGCTGTCCGCGAGCGTGCCGATGGTCAGGGTGGCGGCGCCGGCGGCCGCGGCGACCCGGGCGCGCACCCGCTCGGCCTGCTCAAGCAGCGCGCGTGCCTCGTCGTAGAGCGCGGCACCGGCGGCGGTCAGCGTGACGCCGGTGGGCGACCGGTGCAGCAGGAGGGCGCCGAGGTCGGCCTCCAGTTGCCTGACGGCGCGGCTCAGCGGCGGCTGGGTCATGTGCAGGCGCGCGGCGGCCCGCCCGAAGTGGCGCTCCTCGGCGACCGCCACGAAATAGCGCAGCGAGCGTAGGTCCATCACCGGCGACGATACCGGCACGGTATCGGGCGTGCGCAACCGGTGTTGGACGCGGCGGAGCATCCCGTAATGGACTGGAGCGGCCCGGTTGTCAGGCTCTCCGAGGAGTGAATCTCCCATGTCCGAACACATGCTGCCCGAGCCCGTCGTGCGGATCGAGGAGGTGCGGGAACTCGCCCGCGACCTGGTGGTGATCCCCAATCGCCGGGTGCAACTGGTGCCCAACATCGGCGTCATCGGCGGCACGCATTCCGTGCTGGTCGTCGAGACCGGAATGGGCCCGCGAAACGCCGAGACCGTGCTCAAGTTCGTGGCGGAGTACGCGGCGGGCCGCCGGCTCTACCTGACCACGACGCATTTCCACCCCGAGCACGCCTTCGGGGCGCAGGTGTTCGCCGGGGAGGCGACGTTCCTGGTCAACCGGGCGCAGGCCGAGGACCTGGCCGCGAAGGGCGCCGCCTACCTCGACATGTTCAGGGGGCTCGGCGAACCGGTCGCCCGGCAGCTGGAGGGCGTCCAGATCGCCACTCCGGACGTGGTCTACGACGACGCGTACGACCTCGACCTGGGCGGCCGGGTGGTGCGGCTGCGGGCCGCCGGCCGGGCGCACAGCAGGGGCGACCAGGTGATCACGGTCCCCGACGCCGGGGTGATGTTCACCGGCGATCTCGCAGAGGCCGGGCAGTTCGCCATCTTCCCGTGGTTCCCGCCGCACGACACCGACGTGTCCGGCACCCGCTGGATCAGCGTGATGCGGCGGCTGGCCGACGCATCGCCGCGGGTGGTGGTGCCCGGCCACGGCGACGTCGGCGGCCCGCAACTGCTCGCCGACGTCCGCGACTACCTCGAACTGCTGCGCGACGAGACCTGGGCGCGCCGGGACTCGGCCGTGAGCGAGCAGACGATCGTCGAGGAGGTCAGGGCGCTCATGATCGAGCGGCACCCGGAGTGGGCCGGCCGGGAATGGATCGAGAAGGGCGTCGGCTGCCTGTGCGCCGAGCACCCCGCCTGACGCGCTTTGCGGGAAGGCTCGTCACAGGCCGCATTCGTAGGCCAGCACCACCGCCTGGATCCGGTCGCGGGCCCCGAGCTTGGCCATGAGCCGGGAGACGTGCGTCTTCACGGTGGCCTCGCCGACGAACAGCTCGGCGGCGATCTCGGTGTTCGACAGGCCCCGGGCGACCAGCCTCCAGACCTCGACCTCCCGCGGGGTCAGCCTGTCGGCGCCAGGAGGAAGGGCGACCCGGGCCGGAGGACGCCGCGTGTACGCCTCGATCAACCGGCGCGTGACCGACGGAGCGAGCAGGGTGTCCCCGCGGACCGCCGTGCGCACGCCCGCCACGAGTTGCTCGTCCGGAAGGTCCTTGACGAGGAAGCCGCTGGCTCCCGCGCGCAGCGCCTCGTAGACGTACTCGTCCAGGTCGAACGTGGTCAGCATGATCACGTGGACGTCGGGCATGGCGGCGAGGATCTGGCGTGCGGCGGCGAGCCCGTCGAGGCCCGGCATGCGGATGTCCATCAGCACGACGTCCGGCCGCAGGTCACGCGCGAGCGCGACGGCCTCGTGGCCGTCCCGCGCCTGGCCGGCGACGTCGATGTCGGGCTCGGCCGACAGGATGGTGCGCAGCCCGGTCAGCACCAAGGGCTGGTCGTCGGCGAGCAGGACGCGGATCACGCTGCTTCCTCCAGAGGGAACGCGGCACGGACGCCGAAGCCGCCGCCGGGCCGGGGACCGGCCGCGAACGTGCCGCCGCAGGCGGCGCTCCGCTCGGCCATGCCGCTGAGGCCATGCCCGGCGGAGGTGGACAGCGCCGGCCGATCGGCGGGCGGGGTGTTGCTCACGTCGACCGCCAGGGTCCGCCTCGTGCGCGTGATCCTGACGCGGACGAACGCGCCCGGAGCGTGCCGGGCCGCGTTGGTCAGTGCTTCCTGGACGATCCGGTAGGCGGCCGCGTCGACCGCACGCGGAAGCGGCGCCCCCGTGCCGGTGTCCTGGTCCACTTCCAGGGCCACCCGCAACCCGCAGCCGCTCGCTCTTTCTGCGAGCGTGGGCAGGCCGCCGAGCCCGATCGTGGCGGGGACGTCGGCGAGTGCGAGTGAGAGCAGGAGCGGGCGCAACTCGCCGAGCGCTTCGGCGAGCGTGCGGCGCAACACGGCCACGTGCTCGCCGGCCAGGTCGGGGCGGGTCTCCCAGACCCGCCGTGCGGCGGTCGCCTGCAGGACGATGACGGTCATCATGTGCCCTGCGGCGTCGTGGAGGTCCCGGGCGAGGCGGGCCCGCTGTTCGTCCAGCGCGGCGGTCGCGCTTCTCCGGGTCTCCTCCGCGACGGCGATGGTGGTCCGCGCCCGCGCGGCCAGCGCCTCGGCGCCGCCGCGCAGCACGCGGCCCGCCGCCCAGCAGCCCACGATCACCGCGACCGCCCCGGCCGCCTCTGGCGCCGTGATAAGCGCGGTCGCCTCCGGCGCCGTGATCAGCGCGGCAGAGCCGGCGAGGCCGAGGCCCGCGCAGCCCAGCAGGCAGAGCGCGAGCCCGGCCAGCGCCCGGCGGATCGGGCAGGCCACACCGAGAATGAACGGCGACACAACGAGGACCCCGCAGGGCGCGAGACCGTCGAAGGGATCAGGGCTCGCGGTCGCCGCCGTGTAGGCGAGCGTGACAGCCAGGCAGATCACGGCGCAGGTCAAGGGATGCCGCCTGGCCCAGTCCAGTGGGGCCGCGACCCTCGCCGGCACCCCGTCCCGCCACTTCGGGGCGACCAGGGTCCACCTGCCCGCGGGGCGCAGCCCGCTCCAGGCCGTCTCGGGCAGGTTCGCGATGGCGAGCGCCTCTCGCACCTGCGTCCGCAGCTCCGCGACCTCGCGGACCGGCCGCCTGTCGCCGGTGCTCGGCGCCCGGAGCTCCCCGACCAGCGTACGCATCCGGGTCAGCAGGTCGCGGGCGATCCGTTCCAGCGCGGTGACGTCCGCCAGCCCGGTGACCGCCGCGTGCCGCCTGGTCTCGTCCAGGCCGCGGAGCAGAACGTCCAGGGCGCCGAAGACCCGCCGCCGTTCGCGGGAGAGCTCCTCCGCGATCCGCTCGTCCCGCGCCGCTCGCAGCCGTTCCGTCCCCGCGTCCAGCCGCCGGCCGAGCCGGTCGCGCGCTCCCACGACGCCGCCGACGACCGCCGGCGCCAGCACCAGCGACGCCACGAGGAACGTGTCGGCCGAGGCGCGTGAGTATCCCTGCGAGGGCCCCAGATACTGGGCGGTCGCCACCCCGGCCGTGGCCAGCGCCAGGCCCGCGACGAGCGGCCACGTCGACGCGTACGCGCCGAGCGAGTACGTGGCGACCATGATGGCGAGAAACGCCGGAGCCGTGCTGGCCTGCGGGGAGGCGACGACCTCGGTCACGGTGACCACGGTCACGACGGCGACCGCCGTCGCCGGACGGCGGCGCCGGTGGGCGAGGGCCAGCAGCCCGCCCGCGGCGACCACCGCGCCCACCCGGCCGCTGAGGGTCGCCGGCCCGTCCAGGGCGGCCGCCGCGGCCATGACCAGCGCGAGCGCGGCCGCGAGCAGCAGATCGCCGCTGACGGCCGTACCCCATCGGTATGGCGGGAAGAGCTGGTCCATCGCCCGAAGATTAGGCCCCGTCCGCTTCCGTGTCGTCCCACCACGGGCGGACTCCTGGCTCATGCGGCGGGCGGACGGGATTTCCCCGCGCGGCCGGACGACCGGCGGCCTGCCGGTTCCTAGTGTCGTCGCCGACCGTCGGATGACCACATCGAGGGAGAACACGATGACGACATCGGCCACCCAGGCCCACACCGGACCCGCGCGCCTGCCGTACGGGCTGGCCCAGGCCGGCCTCCTGACGGGCGCGGCGTCGGCCGCCGCGCTCGCCCTGCTCGACCTGTTCACGTCCGTGCCGCAGCATGACCGGCTGATCGACGCCGCCGACTACGCGTTCACCGCGGACGGGTTCCCCTTCGTCCTGGGCATGCTGGTATCGGTCGCGGCGATCCACGCGCTGCACGGCGGCCGCGACGGCCGGCTCGGCTCGGTGGCGCTCGTCCTCACCACGGTCGGCATGCTCGGCTTCCTGCCTCCGCTCGCGGTGTCGCTCGTCAGCGGCGACGCCGAGTCGCTCGGCCCGGTCTACCTCCTGTCCATGCTCGCCTCGCTGATCGGGCTGGTGCTCTTCGCCATCGGCCTGCTTCGCGCCCGGGTGCTGCCCTGGTGGGCCGGTCCGTCGCTGGCCGTCGGCTGGGTGGTCGGCGGCCCCGTCGGGGAAGGCGGTCCGCTCGGCTTCCGCGGCTCGGCGCTGCTGCTCGCCGCGGGCTGCCTCGCCGTGGCGTTCGCCGTGTCCCGGCACCGCGCCGCCCTGGCCGGGGACCGCTGAAACGCCGCCCGGCTACCCGCCGTGCACCGGCTCGCCGTCGAGGAACGTCATGACGACCTTGGTGGTCCAGATGTCCTTCGGGTCGAGCGTGAAGGGGTCGCGGTCGAGCACGACGAGGTCGGCGGGGCGGCCCTCCTCGATCATCCCGGCGGGGGAGCGGTTGATCCAGGCCGAGCCCTCGGTGTAGGCCGTCATGATCGTCCGCAGGTCGAGGCTCTGCTCGGGCAGGAAGGGCGTCTGCGCCGTGGGGTACGTCGCGTGGACGGAACCGCCCGGCTCGGTGCGGTTGACCGCCACGTGCATGGCCTCCAGCGGGTTGGCCGAGGAGACCGGCCAGTCCGAGCCCCCGGCGAAGCGGGTGCCGTGCCGTACGAGGTCGGCGAAGGGGTACTGCCAGGAGGCGCGCTCCTCGCCGAGGTAGGGGATGCACAGCTCGTCCATCTGCAGGTGATGGGTCGCCCACAGCGCCTGCAGGTTGGCCGTCACCCCGAGCTCGGCGAAGCGCGGCACGTCCTGCGGCGTGATGATCTGCACGTGCGCGATGTGGTGGCGGTTGGCGGGGTCGGTGCCGGTCAGCGCGTCGAGCGCCTCGCGCACGGCCCGCTCGCCGATGGCGTGGAAGTGCACCTGGAAGCCCAGGGCGTCGAGCTCCTTGACGTACCCGCCGAGCAGCGCGGGGTCGATGTACGACAGGCCGGTGCCGCCGCAGCGGCAGTAGGGCTCGATGACGGCGGCGGTGAAGTTCTCGGGGATGCCGTCCTGCATGATCTTGACGGAGGTCGCCCGGAACCGGTCCAGGCCCTCGGCCATCGCGCGCCGCTCGACCAGGCCGGGGATCTGCTCGGCGCCCCGGGTGCGGTCCCACCACAGGGCGCCGACCACGCGCGCCTTCAGCCGTCCTGAGGAGGCCGCGGAGAGGTAGGTGGGCAGCTGGTCGTCCGACCCGGCGTACGACCCGACGATGGCGTCCTGCCAGCCGGTGATGCCCAGCGAGAACAGGTGGGCCTGCGCGTCCATCAGGGCGGCGTCGGCGTCGGCCGGGGTCGGGCGCGGGGTGAGCAGGCCGACGAGGTCCATGGCGCCCTCGTGCAGCACGCCGCTCGGCGTGCCGTCCGGGTCGCGCTCGATGCGGCCGTCCGCGGGGTCGGGGGTGTCCTTCGTGATGCCCGCGACCTCCAGGGCCCGCGTGTTCACCCAGGCGGCGTGGTGGTCGCGCTGCACGAAGTACGCCGGCCGGTCGAGGAAGTCGATCTGGGACCGGTGGGGGAGGCCGCCGGGAAAGGCGGACATGTCCCAGCCGCCGCCGTCGATCCACTCCTTGTCCGGATTTTTCGCGGCATAGTCGGCGATCTTCGCCCTGTAGGCGTCGAGCCCGTACACCTCGGACAGCTCGCACTTGGCCCGCTCCAGCCCGGCCTGCACCGGGTGGACGTGCGCGTCGGTGAACCCCGGCGTCAGCAGGCCGCCGCCGAGGTCCACCGGCTCGGCGCTCGGCGCCAGCCGTACGAGGTCGGACTCGGCGCCGACGGCGGCGATCACACCGTCGCGGACGAGGACCGCCTCGGCGAAGCCGCCGGGGACGAAGACGCGGCCGCCGCGGAACAGAAGGGAGGAGCTCACGTGATGCCTTTCAGTGCCCGGTGATCTTGTCGGCGATTCGCGCCAGTACCGACGTCCTGGCCATGCCCCTGCTCTCGCGGGCGTCGGCCAGGCGGTAGAGACGGTACATCGAGTGGACGCCGAGCCAGCGCAGCGGTTCGGGCTCCCACGCGCGCACCCGCCGGTCCACCCACGGCATCCGGGTCAGGTCGGAGTCGTGGCGCAGCACCAGGTCGCACAGCGTGCGCCCGGCGAGGTTGGTGGTGGTCACGCCGTGGCCGGTGTAGCCGCCCGCCCAGCCGAGACCGGTCGCGGGGTCCAGGCGGACGGCCGAGCACCAGTCGCGCGGCACGCCGAGCACGCCCGACCAGGCGTGCTCGACCCGCGACCCGGCGACCGCGGGGAAGAACGCGACCAGCAGCTCCCACAGCGCGTCCACGGTCCAGGCGTGCGTGTGCCCCCGCTCGTCGATCCTCGACCCGTACAGGTAGGGCCTGCCGCGCCCGCCGAAGGCGATGCGGTCGTCGGCCGTCCGCTGGGCGTACATGTAGTAGTGCGCCATGTCGCCGAGCAGCTCGCGGCCCTGCCAGCCGATCTCCGCCCAGACCTGCTCGGGCAGCGGCTCGGTGACGATCATGGAACTGTTCATCGGCAGCCAGTCGCGGTGGTGACCGGCGATGGTGGCGGTGAACCCCTCGGTGCAGCGCAGCACGTGGTCCGCCCGGACGGTCCCGTACGGCGTGACCGCCCGGCCTTGGATGATCTCGGTGACCGGGGTCCGCTCGTAGATCTCGACGCCCAGGTCCCGTACGGCCCGCGCCAGGCCGCGGACGAGCTTGGCCGGCTGGATCCTGGCGCAGTGCGGGCTCCAGGTGGCCCCGGTGGCTCCCGCAACCCGCAGCCGGTCGTTCATCTCGTCGGTGGTCAGCAGCCGGACGTCGTCGGCGTCCCAGCCCCAGGCGCGCTGGCCCGCCAGCTCCTCGCGCAGCCGCAGGGCCTGCGCCGGGCCGCGGGCGACGGTGAGCAGGCCGCCCTTGACGATGTCCGCGTCGATGCCCTCCTCGCGGGCGACACGGATGACCTCGTCGATGGCCTCGAACATCGCGCGCTGCAGCCGCCGGGCCCCGTCCGGGCCGTGGGTCTTGGCGTACCGCTCGGGCGAGCCGGCCAGCGCGCCGGTCAGCCAGCCGCCGTTGCGTCCGGAGGCGCCGAAGCCCGCGAACTCCTTCTCCAGCACGACGACCCGCAGCGACGGGTCGGCCTTCTTCAGGTAGTAGGCGGTCCACAGTCCCGTGTAGCCCGCGCCGACCACGGCCACGTCGGCCTGCAGGTCGCCGCCGAGCGGCTCTCCGGGCGCGGGCACCCCCAGAGACCGGTACCAGAAGGACACCTCACCGTTGACGAATCCGGGGGACAGGGGAGCGGTCATGGTGCACATCCTGCTATATCCGTGCTCATCTCGCCATTCGGCGACGGATGTCGTGGAGATCCGTGGAGACACATGCGGATAACCGTAGTCGTAACGTGCTCCATCGGAAGGAAACGATCGGCTCACCGCTGTGTAGCAAACGCGTAACAACGCTCCGGCACGCTGAAGACCAGTGCAACGGAGGGAGCGGATACCGATGGGGTTCTTCCGGATTCGTACGACCGTGGACGAGCGGCCCGGGCGGCTGGCGTCGCTGGCGACCGCCCTGGCCGACAAGGGCGGCAACATCCTGGGCCTGTCGGTGCAGCCCGACACGGACGGCACGGTCGACGAGTTCGTCACGGACATCCCCGCCTCCCCCGAGGCCGTACGCGAGGCGCTGGAGGCCGCGGGCGGGAGGCGGGTGCGGATCGTGCCCGCCACCGCGCACGAACTGACCGACGAGCCGACGCGGACGCTGCTGCTCGCCGCCCGGCTGCGCTCGGCGCCGTGGCGCCTGCCGGAGATCCTGGGCGAACTGCTGCGCGCAGACGACGCCCGCTGGGTGTACGGCGCGACCGCCGTACGCGCGCCGAACGAGGACGGCGAGCGGGAGAAGGAGGAGGCTTCGGAGCTGCCCGACCCGACCCTGCTGGTGGTGCCCGTGGCGCCGCGGCGGTCGATCCGGCTGCGCCGCTCCGGGCTGCCGTTCACCCTGACCGAGGCGGCCCGCGCCGCCGCGATGGTGAGGCTGGCGCAGCCGCCGGCGGAACCGTCCGCGGCCGAGGGGCCGGTGCGGCTCGCCGACGGCGCCGAGGTGCAGGTCAAGCCGCTGACCTCGCTCTACCGCGAGGCGCTGCGCGACCTGCACGAGCGCTGCTCACCCGAGACGCGCAGGTTCCGCTACTTCACCGCCAACCCCACCCTGCCGCCGCGCACGTTCGACCGGCTGTGCGACCGGGCCCGCGGCCAGTCGCTCGTCGCGGGGCACGACGGCCAGGTCGTCGCGCTCGCGTCGCTGATGTTCACCGCCGACCCCGGCATCGCGGAGATCGCCTTCCTCGTGGAGGACCGCTGGCAGGGCCGGGGGCTCGGCGGCCGGCTGGCCCGGATGCTCCTCGCCCAGGCGAGGGACCTCGGCTTCGCCGAGGTGCGGGCGACCCTCCTGTACGACAACACGCGCATGCGCAGGCTGCTCGGCTCCCTCGGCGCGACGCTCACCCACACCGAGGATCCCGGTGTGATGGAGGCGCGGATCGCCGTGGGCGTGATGGCGACGGCTTCCCCGAGCTGACGCCCTCACGGGTGATCCTCCTGGTCCGGCGTAGCTCAGGGCGCCGGACCAGGACGGGTCGCCGTGCTTCTCACCGCCGCCCGCCGAACTCCCAGTCGTGCACCTCGATGTCGGCGTACCGGTCCCTGGTCAGGACGGCGCGTGCCGCGTCCGGGTCCGGCGCCCGGACCAGCACCGCCGTACCCAGCCAGGCGGCGCCGTCGTCGGACAGCAGCGGCCCGTACGCGATCAGCTCGTCCCGGTCCGGCGGCGGGACGAGGTCGGCGGCCTCCCCGGAGCCCAGGCCCAGCACCAGATATCGGTTGCCGCCGTCCCTGCCGCCGGGGAAGTCCCACATGGTGCGCCCCAGCACGTTGCGCCATCGCCGTACCATCACGTCCCGGTACACACCGGCCTGGTAGTTGGGCTCGTCGAAGGCGAACGCACGCGCCGTCGCGAGATCCGGTAAGTCGACGATGTGCACGCTGCCGGTGGCGATGTCGGTGACGCGGTCGAAGGTCGGGCCGCGGGCGATCATCTCCGCGTCGTACCGGTCCATGTAGGACCAGTGCTCTTCCAGCAGTTCGTCGCGCAGCGCCCCCGAGCCGGGCCGATCGCGGTGATAACAGAAGAACTCCACGCGGAGAGTACCTACCATGGTGGACCGCCACGGGGAACTCAGGTACAGGTGGTCTGTGGACTTCGACGAGGCGGCCGACCGGCTCTACGGCATGGTGCCCGAGGAGTTCACCTCGGCCCGCGACGCGCTGGCCAAGGAGGCGAAGGCGGGCGGCGACGCCGCGCTGGCCAAGCGGATCAAGGCGCTGCGCAAGCCCACGGTCGTGGCCTGGGCCGTCAACCGGACGGCCCGGGAACGGGGCCAGGAACTCGGCCGGCTGCTCGACCTCGGCCGGCGGCTGCGGGACGCGTGGCGGACCCAGGACGCCGACGCCCTGGCCGAGGCGGGCCGCGAACGGACCCCGCTCATCGCCCGTCTCGTCCGGTCCGTACGTGAGGAGGCGGAGGCGGCCGGGCATCCGCTGGGCCCCACGGCCGACCTGGAGATCGAGCAGACCCTCGACGCCGCCGTGGTGGACGAGGACGCGGCCGAGCAGGTGCGCCTGGGCCGGCTGACCCGACCCCTGAGCTACAGCGGCTTCACGCCCGCCCCCGTCGTACGGCCCGCACCCGAACCGGCGGCGCGCAGGCAGCCCGCGCCGAAGGCCGAACGCGACGAGGCGGAGCGGGAACGGCGCAAAGCGGAGCGGGAGCGCCGGATCGAGAGCCTCGAAAACGCGCTCGCCGAGGCCGAACGAGCCGCGACCGAGGCGGAGCGGGGCCGCGCCGACTGGGAGGCCGAGCGGGCCGAGGCCGTACGCGAGCACGAGCGGCGCGCGGCCAAGGTCGAGACGCTCACGGCCAAGCTGGCCAAGGCCAAGGACAAGCTGAACGCGGCCGAACACCGGCTCGAGGTCGCCCGCCGCGAGGAGACGAACGCCGAACGCGCCGCCCGGTCCGCCCGCCAGCGCGCCGACCAGGCCCGTGCCGCCCTCGAAGAGGCCCGATCCGCCCACGAATGACGGCGCGGCGGGAAGGAGCGGAGCGGGCTTCGCGAGGACCGGAGCTTCCGCCCGGCGCAGTGACGTCTCACAGTGGGCGGTGCTGCCTCACCTTGGTGACTTCTCATACCGGAACGGCCGGGCGGGGGCGTGTGCCCCGGCCCGGCCGTTCCGATGTGATCTCCGTCAGGGGGAGGCGATCCGCCCCAGCGACGGTGGGATCTTGTGCGCGGCGGCGCGGTCGAGCAGGAACAGCGTGCGCTGCCGCCCGCGCGCCCCGGCGGCCGGCACCTGGAACGGTCCGGCGTCGGACAGCGCCATCCTGACGGCCTGCGCCTTCTCCTCGCCCGCCGCGACGACCCAGACCTCCCTGGCGGCCCGCAGCGCGGGGAACGTCAGCGAGACCCGGGTCGGCGGCGGCTTGGGGGAGCCGTGCACGGACACGACCGGCCGGTCCTCCTCGTAGACGGCCGGCTGGCCCGGGAACAGCGAGGCCACGTGGCCGTCGGGGCCCATGCCGAGCAGCAGCACGTCGAACGAGGGCACCGGCCCATGGTCCTCCGGCCTGGCCGCCTTGGCCAGCTCCACCGCGTACGCGTCGGCGGCCTCCTCGGCGGTCATCCCCGAGTCGGGGCCGGGCATCGGATGCACCCGCGCCGGATCCACGTCAACGTGGTCGAGCAGGGCCTGGCGTGCCCCGGTCTCGTTGCGCTCGGGATGGCCGGTCGGCAGGAACCGCTCGTCACCCCACCAGATGTCGAGCGCCCGCCAGTCGATGGCGTCGTGCGCCGCCGTCCCCGCGAGGGCGGCGAGCGTCGCGATGCCCACGGTGCCGCCGGTCAGCACCAGGTGCGCGGAACCGCGGGCCGCCTGCGTGTCCACCAGCCGCGTGATGAGGCGGGCGGCCACGGCCTGGGCCAGCAGTTCGGCGTCCCGGTGGACGATGACGGTGGGAACGCCGGTCACGCCCGTCCCCGCCCCTTCATCTCCGCCAGGCGGCGGATCGAGGCGGCGTAGATGTCGTCCGGGTCGAGCCTGCGCAGCTCCTCGGCCAGCAGCTCCGAGGTCGGCCTGCGGGCCAGGGCGACCCGCCGGTCGGGGTTGCCGGGCCGCGACAGCGTGGCGAGCCTGGCGTCGCTCCTGCTCACCGTCAGCTCGCCGCCACCCTCGATCGACAGCCGCACGCCCGTCAGGCCGGGGCCGCCGGAGCCGACGACCTCGATCGGCGCCTCCAGCCGGTCGCACAGCCAGGCGGCGAGCAGCGGCGCGCTGGGGTTGCCCGCCGCGGCCTCCACCACGCCCCCGGTGATCTTCCCCATGGGCTGGTCGAAGGCGGCGGCCAGCAGGCTGCGCCACGGCGTGAGCCGGGTCCAGGCCAGGTCGGTGTCGCCGGGGACGTAGCTGCCGGCCCGCGAGGAGATGGCGGCGACCGCGTCCGCGGCCGACCTGGCGTCCATGATCCGGCGGCTGCCCAGGTGCCCGATCGGGTGCTTGGCGGGGACCTCCGGGCACTCGCCCGGCCACCACACCACCACCGGCGTGTCGGTGAGCAGCAGCGGCGTGATCACCGAGTCGGCGTGCTCGGTCAGCTCGCCGTACAGGCGCAGCAGCACGACCTCGCCCGGCGCCGACTCGCCCACGCGGATCTCCGCGTCCAGCCGGTTGGGCTCGGCCGGATCGCGGATGATCACCATGAGGATGCGCGAGGGGTGCTCGCGCGCCGCCTCGGTGGCCGCGCGCAGGGCGTCGTACTGCCCCGCCTCGTCCACCACCACGACGAGGGTCAGCACCATGCCGACGGCGGGCGCGCCCATCTGGTGCCGCAGCCGGGTGAGCGTCGAAGAGATCTTCGACGCGGTCGTCTCGGTCAGGTTGAAGGTCGTCACACCGCTCTCCGCTCGCTCCACCCCGGACGCGCCTCGCTGACAGCCACGCTCACAGCCGCCTCCAGGCGCGTCCGTCCCTGGCCAGCATCGCGTCGGCCGAGGCGGGGCCCCAGGAACCGGACGCGTACCCCTCGGGCTTGCCGTGGGAGGCCCAGAACTCCTCGATCGGGTCGAGGATGTTCCACGACAGCTCCACCTCCCGCTGGTGCGGGAACAGCGGCGGGTCGCCGATGAGCACGTCGAGCAGCAGCCGCTCGTACGCCTCGGGGGAGGACTCCATGAACGACTCGCCGTAGGCGAAGTCCATGTTGACGTCCCTGACCTCCATGGCCGTGCCCGGCACCTTGGAGCCGAAGCGCACCGTGATGCCCTCGTCCGGCTGGACGCGGATGACCAGCGCGTTGTGCCCGAGGATCTCGGTGTCGTCCTTGCTGAACGGCAGGTGCGGCGCCCGCTGGAAGACGACGGCCACCTCGGTCATCCGGCGGCTGAGCCGCTTGCCCGTACGCAGGTAGAACGGCACCCCGGCCCACCGGCGGTTGGCCACCTCCAGCTTCACCGCGGCGTACGTCTCTGTGGTGGAGTCGGGGGAGATGCCCTGCTCCTCCAGGTAGCCGACGACGGGCTCGCCGCCCTGCCAGCCCCTGACGTACTGACCGCGGGCGGTGCCGGTGGCCAGGTCGGCGGGCAGCTTGACGGCCCGCAGCACCTTCTCCTTCTCCCGGCGCAGCGCGTCGGCGTCGAAGGAGGTCGGGTCCTCCATCGCGACCAGCGCGAGGAGCTGGAGCAGGTGGTTCTGGATCACGTCACGGGCCGCGCCGATGCCGTCGTAGTAGCCGGCCCGGCCGCCGATGCCGATGTCCTCGGCCATCGTGATCTGGACGTGGTCGACGTAGCCCCGGTTCCAGATCGGCTCGTACAGCGTGTTGGCGAAGCGGAGCGCCAGGATGTTCTGGACGGTCTCCTTGCCGAGGTAGTGGTCGATCCGGAAGACCGAGCTCTCCGGGAACACCGCGCTGGTGATCTCGTTGAGCTCCCTGGCGCTCTTCAGGTCGTGCCCGAACGGCTTCTCGATGACGACCCGGCGCCAGGCGCCCTCGGGCGCCTTGGCCAGGTTCGTCCGCTTGAGCTGCTCGATCACGACCGGGAAGAACTTCGGCGGCACCGACAGGTAGAACGCGTAGTTGCCGCCCGTGCCCCGGGTCTCGTCGATCTCCTTGAGCATCATGGCGAGCACGTCGAAGGCGCCGTCGTCGTTGAACTCGCCCGGGCAGAAGTGGATGCCCTCGCTGAGCTGCTTCCAGACCTCCTCGCGGAACGGCGTCCGCGCGTGCTCCTTGACCGCTTCGTACGTGACCTGGGCGAAGTCCTCGTGCGCCCAGTCGCGGCGGGCGAAGCCGACCAGGGAGAAGCCCGGGGGCAGCAGCCCCCGGTTCCCCAGGTCGTAGATCGCCGGCAGCAGCTTGCGCTTGGCGAGGTCGCCCGTGACGCCGAACAGCACGAGCACGCAGGGCCCGGCGACCCGGGGCAGGCGCCGGTCGCGCGGGTCGCGCAGCGGGTTGGCGGCCATGGTCAGCTCGGTCGTCGCGGTCGTGGCGGCCTGAGCGGCGGCCAGCACCGCCTGCTCAGCGCTCGTCAGCTCGTCCCCCGCCTGCTGCACGGCGCCGCGCGCCTCCGGCGCCTGCCGGGCGTCGTCGGCGGGGGCCTGCGGCTCCTGTTGCTCCGTCATGTGTCCTCCCTGCGGACGGGCCCTTCGCCAGTAACGCATCGCATGGTCAGAGCTCCTCCGCCACGGAGAGCAGGTGCCTGACCCCGGCGACGCGGTCGGTGAGGTGCAGGCGCACGGCCGGCCTGCCGCGGGAGGTCAGGGCTCCCAGGTCGCCCAGCGCCTGCGCGAGCTGCAGCCTGCCCAGCGTGTAAGGCTTGCCGGGGACGTCGACGTCGTCGGTCACCGCCCCGGTGATCTGCAGGAACACCCCCGACGCCGGCCCACCCTTGTGGTACTGCCCCGTGGAGTGCAGGAAGCGCGGGCCCCAGCCGAACGTGACCGCGTGGTCGGTGCGGTAGTCGAGCAGCGCCCGCAGCGTGGCGACGTCGGCGCTCGCCCAGGTCTCGGTCATCTCCTCGAAGGACGCCTCGCCGACGACCGCCGCGTCGAACGCGGCCTCGCGGTCGAGGTACGCCATGATCGCCAGGTAGCCGCGCTCCGGAATGGCGCGCAGCAGCCAGGTGAGGACGTCGGCCAGGTTCTTCAGGTCGCCGGGCAGGTCGCCGTACACCTCGACCGGGCCGTCGGTGAGCACCGGGGTGCCGGTCGGCAGCGGGCCGTCCCCGGCCTCCTGCAGGATCCGGGTGGTGTTCTCCTTCGACTCGGCGACGTTCGGCTGGTCGAACGGGTTGATCCCGAGCACCCGGCCGACGACGGCCGTGGCGTACTCCCAGACGAGGAACTGCGCGCCGAGCGGGCCGTCGACGGTCGTGCCGCTGTCGGGCCCGATGGTGACGAGGAACTGGTCGTCGGCCTCGGCGGCCTCGGCGCCGACGACGGGCAGGATGCCCTTGCCCTCCTTGCCGGTCGACTCGGCGATGAGCTGCTCGATCCAGTCGGGCAGGCCGGTGATGTCGGACGGCGCGTCGCGCAGGATCAGCTTGTCGCGCCCGTGCAGCGCCCGCGCGCCGAGCAGCGCGCCGAGCTCCAGGCCCGGGTTGCCCTCGTCCTGAGCGAGCAGCGGCGCCACGGCGGCGGCGTCGTCGAGCAGCCTGGCCACGTCGGCGCCCGCCAGGGCGCTCGGGACCAGGCCGAACGCGGTGAGCGCGCTGTAGCGGCCGCCCACGTTCGGGTCGGCGAGCACGACCGGGTATCCGGCCTCGATCGCCGTCCGCTCCAGCGGGGAGCCGGGGTCGGTGACGACCACGATCCGCTCGGCCGGGTCGATCCCCGCGTCGCGGAACGCCTGCTCGTAGACGCGCCGGTGGCTGTCGGTCTCGATCGTGCCGCCGCTCTTGCTCGCCACCACCACGATCGTGCGGTCGAGCCGGTCGGCGAGCGCGCGCCGCACCTGGTGCGGGTCGGTCGTGTCGAGGACGGTCAGCGGCACGTCCTCGGTGGCGCAGATCACCTCGGGAGCGAGGGAGGAGCCGCCCATGCCGGCGAGCACCACGTGGTCAAGGCCCTCGGCGCGGGCCCGCTCCACCAGCTTGGCGATCTCCGGCAGCAGTTCCCGGCTCGTGCCGGGCAGGCCCAGCCAGCCCAGCCGGATCGCGGCCTCGGACTGCGCCTGCGGGCCCCACAGCGTGGAGTCGCCCGCGGCGAGGGCCGCGGGCACCCCCTCGGCCACGAGCTTGTCCTTGACCGCCTTGACGGCGTCCGCCTCGTCGCCGAGGGTCACCTCGATTGTCATATGCAGCTCAGGCCTTCCGCAGCTCGCCGTCGACGGTTTCGAGAAGCTCGCTCCAGGACGTCTCGAACTTCTCGACGCCCTCCTCCTCCAGCGCGCGGACGACGTCGTCGTAGTCGATGCCGGCCTGCTTGAGCGAGGCCATGACGTCCCACGCCTGCTGGTAGAAGGGGCGGATCGTGTCGCCCGAGATCCGGCCGTGGTCGGCCGAGGAGTCCAGCGTCTTCTCCGGCATGGTGTTGACGACCCCGGCCGTGACCAGCTGCTCCACGTACAGGGTGTCGGGGTAGTCGGGGTTCTTCACGCCGGTGGAGGCCCACAGCGGGCGCTGCGGGTGCGCGCCGGCCGCGCGCAGCGCCTGCCAGCGCGGCGAGTTCATGACCTCCTCGTACGCGGCGTACGCCAGGCGGGCGTTGGCCACGGCGGCCTTGCCCTTCAGCTCGGCGGCCTCCGGCGTGCCGATCTTGTCGAGGCGCTTGTCGATCTCCGTGTCCACGCGGCTGACGAAGAACGACGCGACCGACTCGATCGTGGCCAGGTTGAGGCCGTTGGCCTTCGCCTTCTCCAGGCCGCTCAGCCAGGCGTCCATCACCTGGCGGTACCGCTCCAGCGAGAAGATCAGCGTGACGTTGACGCTGATGCCCTCGGAGATGGCCTGGGTGATCGCCGGCAGGCCCTCGACGGTCGCCGGGATCTTGATGTGCACGTTGGGCCGGTCGACCAGCCACCACAGCGCGCGGGCCTCGGCGATCGTCGCCTCGGTCTTGCGGGCCAGGCGAGGGTCCACCTCGATCGACACGCGCCCGTCGACGCCGCGGGTGGCGTCGAAGACCGGTCGCAGCACGTCGGCCGCCCAGCGGATGTCGAACGTGGTGATCGCGCGTACGGCCTCCTCGACCGTCACGCCGCGGGTGGCGAGGTCGCGCAGTTGCGCGTCGTAGGCGTCGCCCTTGCTCAGCGCGGAAGCGAAGATCGTGGGGTTGGAGGTGACCCCCGTCACGTTCTTGTCGCGGATCAGGGCGGCGAGGTTGCCGGAGCGCAGCCGCTCCCGGCTGATGTCGTCGAGCCAGATGGAGACTCCGGCGTCCGTCAGCCGCTTCAGATTCTCATTCATCCTTCGTCCCTCAGTTTCCGGTCGTCTCGCCCTTGTCGGCGCCCGTCTTGGCCAGGCTGGCCTTGGCGGCGGCGACGACGCGGTCGGCGGTGAGGCCGAACTGCTCGTAGATCGTCTTGTACGGCGCGGAGGCGCCGAAGTGCTCGAGACCCAGGACCTCGCCCGCATCTCCCACGAACTCGCGCCAGCCCAGCGTGATTCCCGCCTCGACCGCGACCCGGGCCTTGACGGCGGGGGGCAGCACGGTCTGCTTGTAGGCGGCGTCCTGCTCCCGGAACCACTCCACGCACGGCATCGAGACCACGCGGGTCGGGATGCCCTGCGACTCCAGGATCGTGCGGGCCTCGACGGCGAGCTGGACCTCGCTGCCGGTGCCGATGATCACGACCGCGGGCTGGCCGTTGGACGCGTCCTGCAGGACGTAGCCGCCCCGCGCGACGGCGTCCGGGTCGCCCGTGCCGTCCAGGGTGGGGACGTTCTGCCGGGTCAGGGCGAGGCCCGCCGGCCGGTCGTTGTGCTCCAGGACGGCCTTCCACGCGGCCGCCGTCTCGTTGGCGTCGGCCGGGCGGACGACGTCCAGGCCGGGGATCGCGCGCAGCGCCCACAGGTGCTCGATCGGCTGGTGGGTCGGGCCGTCCTCGCCGAGCCCGATCGAGTCGTGCGTCCAGACGTAGGTCACCGGCAGCTTCATCAGCGCGGCGAGCCGCACCGACGGCCGCATGTAGTCGCTGAACACCAGGAACGTGCCGCCGTACGGGCGGGTGCCGTTGTGCAGCGCGATGCCGTTGAGGATGGCGCCCATGCCGTGCTCGCGGATGCCGAAGTGCAGCGTCCGGCCGTACCGGTTGCCGGGGAACTCCTTGGTCTGGTACTCGTCCGGGATGAAGGACGGCTCGCCCTTCATCGTGGTGTTGTTGGACTCCGCGAGGTCGGCAGAGCCGCCCCACAGCTCCGGCAGCACCGGCGCGAGCGCGCTCAGCACCTCGCCGGACGCCTTGCGGGTGGCGACCTGCGAGCCGATCTCGAACGACGGCAGCGCCTTGTCCCAGCCCTCCGGCAGCTTGCGCTTGGAGATGCGGTCGAACAGCTCCGCCCGCTCGGGGTTGGCCTCGCGCCAGCTCTGGTAGCCCTTGTCCCACTCGGCGCGCAGGGCCCGGCCGCGCGCGACCACCTCACGCGCGTGGTCCAGCACCTCGGCGGGCACCGCGAAGCTCTTGTCGGGGTCCATGCCGAGGACGCGCTTGGTCGCGGCGACCTCCTCGGCGCCCAGGGCCGAGCCGTGGATCTTGCCGGTGTTCTGCTTGTTCGGCGCCGGCCAGCCGATGATCGTGCGGAGCTTGATGAACGTCGGCCGCTCGGTCTCGGCGCGGGCCGCCTCCAGCGCGTCGTACAGCGCCTGGACGTCCTCCTTGTACTCGCCGGTGGCGGTCCAGTCGACCTCCAGGACGTGCCAGCCGTACGCCTCGTAGCGCTTGGCGATGTCCTCGGACAGGGCGATCTGGGTGTCGTCCTCGATGGAGATGTGGTTGGAGTCGAAGACCACGGCGAGGTTGCCGAGCTTCTGGTGGCCGGCGAGGGCGCTGACCTCGTGGCTGATGCCCTCCTCGAGGTCGCCCTCCGAGGCGAAGCACCAGATCATGTGGTCGAACGGCGAGGCGCCGGGCGCGGCGTCCGGGTCGAACAGGCCGCGCTCGCGGCGGGCCGCCATGGCCATGCCGACGGCGTTGCCGATGCCCTGGCCGAGCGGGCCGGTCGTGGTCTCCACACCGGCCGTGTGGCCGTACTCGGGGTGGCCCGGGGTGAGGCTGCCCCACTGCCGGAGCGCCTTGAGGTCGTCCAGGGTCAGGCCGTAGCCGGACAGGTAGAGCTGAATATAGAGCGTCAGGCTCGAATGCCCGCAGGAGAGGACGAACCTGTCGCGTCCCGCCCACTTGGGATCCGAGGGGTCATGACGCAGGACCCGCTGGAAGAGAAGGTAGGCGGCGGGCGCGAGGCTCATCGCGGTGCCGGGGTGACCCGATCCCGCCTTCTCCACGGCGTCCATCGCCAGGGCCCGCACGACGTCGACCGCCTGCCGGTCAAGGTCACTCCACTCAAGGCTTGCGCTGCTCAACTGCTCGATCCCCTCTTGTTTTCGCGCCGGTTCTGGCATTTCCCGCCCACAGGGGACCCTAACGGGTTCCTCGTAATACCGTTTGGTAGCCACCTCGGTAACGCCGCCTGCGGCTTCGGCCCCGGTTCGGGGACCACCTGCGGTGGCGACTACAGTGATTTCGCAAGTGCCGGCTGCCGCCCGGAGACAGGCTGCCCGGAGATCCGCCCTAATCAGAGGTTACGCGTTGACCCCGCACGTGTTGGAAGCGCCTTGACGGTCCTGACGAACAAGCAGACGGCGGCCCCTCTCGGGTCCACCGCGACGGCCACGGCTCCCCGCTCCATCGGGGCGCTCGTGAAGGCCTACGTGGCGCTCACCAAGCCCCGGATCATCGAGCTGCTGCTGATCACGACCCTGCCGGTCATGTTCCTCGCGGCGCATGGCCTGCCCGACCTGTGGACCGCGGCCGCCACCATGGTGTTCGGCACCCTGTCGGCGGGCAGCGCGAACGTCCTGAACTGCTACATCGACCGGGACATCGACCGGACGATGCGGCGCACCCGCAGACGGCCGCTCGCCAAGCACGACGTGTCGCCGGCGGGCGCGCTGATATTCGGTGTGATTCTCGGCACTCTTTCCACGCTCGGCCTCGCCCTCGCGGTCAACGTACTGGCCGCGGCGCTGGCGCTGGGCGCGATCCTCTTCTACGTCTTCGTGTACTCGCTGGTGCTCAAGCGGCGTACGTCACAGAACATCGTGTGGGGCGGCATCGCCGGCTGCATGCCGGTGCTGATCGGCTGGGCCGGCATCACCGGCGGGCTGTCGTGGGCCCCGGTCGTGCTGTTCGGCGTCGTGTTCTTCTGGACGCCGCCGCACACCTGGACGCTCGCCATGCGCTACCGCGAGGACTACGCGGCGGCCGACGTGCCCATGCTCCCGGTCGTCACCACCGAGCGCCGGGTCGTCCAGCAGGTCGTCGCCTACACCTGGGCCACCGTGCTGTGCTCGCTGCTGCTGTGGCCGGTCGCCGGCACCTCCCTGCTCTACCCGGCCGCCGCGCTCGTGCTCGGCGCGGTCTGCCTGGTGGAGGTCTACCGCCTGCTCGGCCGGGTGAACGCCGGCAAGACCGGCGTCGACCTGCGCCCGATGCGGTTCTTCCACTGGTCGAACATCTACCTGGCGCTGCTGTTCCTCGCCGTCGCGCTCGACTCCCTGTTCGTCTGATCCACCCACGAGGTCCCGTCCGAGAGGAGTTCGGACGGGACCTCGTCCTTTGTTCCGGTCAGATGGTGATGACGACCTTGCCGAACGCCTTGCCCGAGGCGTAGTGGCGGTAGGCGTCGTGAGCATCATCAGTTCCCGGAAGCTCAGAGACGCCGCGCGTACGGCGACGACGACCTGACCGGCGCCGGGGACCGGGCCGGGGTGGTCTCTGATCGTCAGCCCGCGAGCCCGGCGCCGCTGTCGAGGTGGTAGCCGCGCATGATCAGGCCCGGGCCTCGGAGTCGGTGGCGAGCGGGACGGGGGCGCCGGTCTTGCTGTAGCCGAGGGCCGCGAAGATTCTCCCGTCACGGACCCGCATGAGGTTCACCCCGCGCACCGAGTCCTCGGGGCCGTCGCCGAACCGGTAGCGCCACAGAATCGTCGCGCGGTCGCCGTCGACCCAGACCTCTTCGGGCCCGAACTGGGTGGTGCGGTCGCCGGCGAGCGCCCGCCAGAACGTCAGGCACGCCTGGCGTCCCTCGACGCGCTCCCCGTCCGGGGCCGGCTGGATCGCCTCCATCACGCAGTCCTCGGCGATCAGGTCGTCGAGGATCTCGGGGTCGTGCCGGACGAACGCGTGGTTGAAGCGGTCGATGACCTCGGCCGTGGTTCGTTGCGGCACTTCGGCTCCTTGGAAGGGATAGAACGTTCGGTCTATAGTGTTATATCGACCGGTCGATCTACTCGTCAACGGGACCGGGGTCTGCGATCAGGTCGGATTCCTCGATCGGCATCCCGGCAGCCCGGCAGACCAGCACGTCGAGGTCGCCACAGCGCAACCCGGCGCGATCCCGGCGAACGCGTCGACGTGGGAGGCCTGCCGGAGAGACGAGGGCTCCTGCCGCCTGGAAGGGGCGGAGCCCGGCCCGCAGCCGCTCCCTGGCGATGCCGTGAGCGTCAGCGGCGATAGGTACGGCGGACGTTGTCGTCGGGCGTGGGGAGGCGCTCGGCGGCGGGGCCTTCTGCGAAGCCCTTCAGCACGTTGGTCGTCGCCCTGGTGACGAAGGCCCGCGTACGGGCGTCGATCCCGTGGGCCCGCGGCAGGTCGCGGGTGCCCGCCATGAGCGTCTCGGCCCACCGCATGGTCCCCGAGGCGAACACCCCGGCCCCGCTCGGGACCGTGTAGTAGGCCGCGTCGGCGAAGCTGGGCCGCCCCACGCAGGTCACCGGCGAGTGGGCGAGGATCTGCAGCGGCCTGGGCGTCGGCACGTCCGTGTTCACCCGGTCGTATTCCACGCCCACCAGGTGCGGGAACGCGTCGCCGCGGCGCACGCCGGTGTCCGCGAAGATCCAGTGGCCGGGATCGTGCACCACGAACGGCGCGTCCACGGGATAGCCGTCGTAGTACACCCCGATGAGCGACGACTCGGGATCGGCCTTCGGCGCCGCCCTGAAGTCGGTCGTCGCCAGCGACGGGCGCGTGCGGACCAGCGGATCCTGGTCCACCGCGGTCTTGTAGCAGACCACCAGCCTGCCGTCCTCCTCCATGCGGACGCGGCGGTAGCAGGTGTTGGCGCCCAGGAAGGCCAGGTTGGCGCCCGCGTCGCGAGCCTCGGTCACCGTGCGGCGCACCCCGGGCGTCCAGTACTCGTCGTGTCCCAGGAAGATCACCGCGGCGGCGCCGCTGAGCACGTCGTCGCCGGCCTCCAGATCGCCGCCCGTCGTGTACGCCAGGGGCAGGCCGAGTCGTTCGGCCAGCGCCACCACCGGCCGCTCGTGGATGAGGAACTTCTCCATCCCGGTGCGGTCGTAGGGCCGGTCGAAGCTGACCGCGAGCGAGCGGCTCTCGTAGCGGCCGTCCTCGCCGTAGTAGAGGCTGTAGCCGCCCCACCGGTTGTACGCCTGCCAGGTGGGGGTGGCGTGGACCAGGACCGTGCGGCCGGCTCCGGAGGCCGAGCGCACGACCATCGGCACGTAGCGCTGGTGGCCGCGCTCGGTGTCCAGGCGCAGCAGGTACGCCCCCTCGGGCCAGCCTTCGGTGGAAACGCTCAGGGAGCGCCGCCACCCGGCCCGTACGGTGCGGGTGTCGCCGACGAGTCGTCCGCGGCCCTGGTCGCGTCCCCTCATCCACCCGGAACGCCACACCCGGCGGGCGAGTGTCCCGCCGTACCAGCCCATCCGGTAGGCCGTGACCCGATAGCGGCCCTCGGTGGTGGAGACGTGCAGCCCGAACGTCTCCCCGGGCAGCACGCTCGCGCGGTCGCTGTAGCCCTCGATCGCCTCGTCGGGGCCGCGCCTGCGCACACGCCAGTCGGGGTCGCCCGGCTGCAGCCGTTCCGGCACCGGCTTCCCGGCCGCCGTGGGGGCGGGAGAGGGCGCGGGGGAGGCGGGAGCGGAGGCCTCCCGGGACCCGGGCGCGCATGCGGCGACCGAGCCGACGGCGGCGGCGCACGCGACCCGGAGGAAACCGCGTCGTCCGAGCCCGCCACGTGGTGCGACATCCATGATCGCCCATTGTGCCCGCAACCGGGACGTGCTCGGGACGGACGGCACGCCCGGCCTGCGAGATACTTGCCCCGGCACGGAATGCATGGGGATCTTTTGGGGCCGGAGGAGGACCTCGGCGGGCGTGGTCGGTTACAGTCGCACAGTGGCAGGCCTCGACCCCCGCGCCGTTCTCAGGGAGCGTCCGTCCATCGGCCTCATCGTGGGTCTGGTCGTCGCCGGAATCTGCGCCCTCGTGTCGTTCTCCTTCGACATCATCAACGGCGAGCCGGTCCAGTTCTTCATCGCGCTCGGGCTCGCCGTGGCCCCCGTGCCGCTGCTGCTCGCGGGCGTGCTCGCTTTGGACCGGATGGAGCCGGAGCCGCGCAGCAACCTGATCTTCGCGTTCGCCTGGGGCGCCGGCATCGCCGTCCTGCTCGCCGGCGTGCTCAACTCGCTCAACCTCGTCTACGTGGCCCATCAGCTCGGGGACACGACCAGCGCGCGCAATCTCGTCGCGACGTTCGGCGCCCCGCCCGTGGAGGAGACGGCCAAGGGGCTGGTCCTGCTCGGGCTGCTGTGGTTCCGGCGGCAGGAGCTGGACGGGCCCACCGACGGGATCATCTACGCCAGCATGGTCGGGCTCGGCTTCGCCATGTCGGAGAACGTCAGCTACTACCTGGCCGCCCTGGAGGAGAACGGCGCGCAGGGGCTGGCCGCCACGCTCGTGCTGCGGGCCGTGCTGTCGCCGTTCGCCCATCCGCTGTTCACCTCCCTGATCGGCATCGCGGTGGCGTACGCCGCCCAGCGCGGGGGCGCGGTGGGGGTCGTCGTCATCGTCATCGGGTGGATCGGCGCCATGCTGCTGCACGGCCTCTGGAACGGCTTCGCCTCCTTCGGCGGCCTCGGCGGGCTCGCCATCGCCTACCTGCTGCTGATGATCCTGCTCATCGTCGAGATCATCGTGATCTTCCGGGACAGACGGCGGATCGTCGGCCTGATCCAGCACTACCTGCCGCCGTACGAGCGCAACGGGCTGATCAACCAGGCCGACATCTTCATGCTGTCGTCCCTGCGCCGGCGGCGGCAGGCCAGGGCGTGGGCCAAGGCCCACGGCGGCAGGGCCGGGGCACGGGCGATGATCGACTACCAGGTCGCCTCCACCGAGCTCGGGCTGCTGCACGCCCGCGCGGCCCGGGGCGGGGTGGACGAGGAGACCTTCCGCGCCCAGCAGCGGTCGCTCGCGGATCTCATGGCCTACGCCCGGATGTCGTTCCCGCTGCCGGAACGCCACCAGGCGAACGCCGCGCGGGGGGTGCCCCCGCCGGGGTACGCGCCGGGCGCCCCGCCGCCGGGCCGGTGGCCGGGCGGCGGCCCCGCGGTGCCGCCCTGGTACGGGCAGCAGCCGGGCGCGCCGGGCTACGGTCCGCCGCCGGGTCCGCCGCCTCCCGGCCGGCCCCCCATGGGCGGCCCGAACCCGCCGCGGAACGGGCCGCAGGACCCCGGGTGGGGGAACTGACGGGCGTCGTCCTCGGGGCGTCTCCTCACGCCGGGGTACGGCGCTGGCTCTCGATCTGGCGGAGGCACTCGTCGGCGACGCGGCGGGCGAACCCGGCAGGATCCCGGTGCGCCGGCACCGGCTCGGGCACGACGGCGTGCACGGTGCCGTCGGCGAGCAGGTCGACCGCGCGCACCCGCTGCCGTCGGGCCACCTGCGCCGCGAACTCGGGACCGCCGTGCAGGATCGCGCTGGCGCCCTCCGGAGGTAGAGGGGACAGCCACGCGTTGCCGGCCGCGATCACCCGGCGGGACGGCAGCAGGGCCAGCGCGCCGCCGCCGCTGCCCTCGCCGAGCAGCACCGAGACGGTGGGGACGGTGAGCTCCACCATCTCCGCCAGGCAGCGGGCGATCTCGCCGGCCAGCGCGCCCTCCTCCGCGGCGGCGGACAGGTCCGCTCCAGGGGTGTCGATGACGCAGATCAACGGCAGGCCCAGTTCCTGGGCGAGGCGCATGCCGCGGCGGGCGCCGCGCAATGCGGCGGGACCCAGGGGACGGTGCTGGGACTGGGTACGCCGGTCCTGCCCGACGAGGACACAGGGAGTGCCGGAGAAAGAGGTGAGCGCCAGCAGGAGCGCGTCGTCGGTCTCCCCGGACTGGGTGCCGTTCAGCGGCAGGACGTCGTCGGCGGCATGACGGAGCAGTTCCCGTACGCCGGGCCGGTCGGGCCGGCGGGTGAGGGTGATCGAGGACCAGGCGTCACCCCCGGTGCCCGCCTGCCCCGTCTCGGCCTGCGCCGTCTCGAACTGCGCCTCCCGGGGCGGCGTCCCGGCGGCTGGACGGCGTGTTCCGGAAAGACGGCGTGTTCCGGAAAGGAGGGCGAGCGCGCGGGCGGCCACCTCGGCCAGTTCCCCCGTGGGGACGACGGCGTCGAGGATTCCCTTGGCGACGAGGTTCTCGGCCACCTGGACGCCGTCGGGAAACGGCTGTCCGCGCAGGGTCCGGTAGACGAGGGGGCCGAGGAAGCCGATGAGCGCGCCGGGCTCGGCGACCGCGACGTGCCCGAGCGATGCCCAGGAGGCGAACACGCCGCCCGTCGTGGGATGGCGCAGGTAGACGAGGTAGGGCAGGCCGGCCGCCTTGTGCGCGACGACCGCCCGGCTGATCTCGACCATCCGGACGAACGCCGGCGTTCCCTCCTGCATGCGCGTGCCGCCCGAGGCCGGAGCGGCGATCAGCGGCAGTCGTTCTCGGGTGGCCCGCCGGACGGCGGCGACGATGCGCGCCGCCGTGGCCACTCCGATGGAGCCGCCGAGGAAGCCGAACTCGCTGACGACGAGCGCGGCCGCGTGCCCGCGGATCAGCGCCCGGCCCGTGAGCACGGCCTCGTCGGTTCCGGCCTTCGTCTCCGCCCGCTCGATCGCGGCGAGGTAGCCGGCGTCGTACCCGGTGCGGTCGATCGGCTCGTCCCAGGAGCGGAAGCTGCCGGGGTCGACCGTGGCGTCGATCAGCGCGCGGGCGCCCAGCCGGGTCATGCGCCGCGGACCCGGGCGTCGTTGCCGACGATCGGGTTGCGCACCGTGCCGACGCGCTCGACCTCGACCTCGACGACGTCGCCGGGGTGCAGGAGCCACGGGGGAGTGCGGGCGTAGCCGACCCCGGAAGGGGTGCCGGTGGCGAGCAGGTCTCCCGGGCGCAGCGTGAACGTGCGCGAGATGAGAGCGAGGGTGTCGCCGACGGTGTAGACCATCTCGTCGGTGCGCCCGTCCTGCACGACCTCGCCGTTGACCCGGGTGCGCACCCGCAGGCCGTCGCGCAGGTCGCCGACCTCGGCCGCGGGCACCATGGGACCGAGGGGCCCCGAGTTGTCGCCGTTCTTGCCGAGGATCCACTGGCTGGTCAGCTTCTGGGCCCTGCGCGCGGTGATGTCGTTGAAGGCCGAGTAGCCGACGACGGCGGCCAGCGCCTCGTCCGGGCCGGCGTCCACCAGCGGCGCGCCGACGTACGCGACGACCTCGCCCTCCCAGTCCAGGCCCTCCTCGTCGGACGGCACCGGCACCGGAGCGCCGTCGACGGTCAGCGACCGCGTCCAGCGGGCGAACAGCGTCGGGTGCGGCGGGACGCCCTCGCCGGCGAAGGAGCCCTCGGCGACGTGCTTCAGGTAGTTCAGCCCGATGCAGATCACGCGGGCCTCCGGCAGCACCGGCGGCACGAAGGCGACCTCCCGGGCCGGGACGGATTCGCCGGCGGGCTCCCGGGAGACGAATCCCTTCGCGTCGGCCCAGAACCGCTCGAGCGAGGCCAGCACCGTGACCTCGGCGCCGTCGGGCGACAGCGACGCCACCTCCACCGGGCCGCCGTTCCGGCGGATCCCCACGATCCTCATCGGCCGTCTCCTCCAGTCCACAATCTTGCGAATCCTTCAAAAGGTTCGTAGGTTTAAGGACTATGCCGCAGACAGACCTTCCGGGACAAGTCCCGGACGACCCGCTGACCGGGGTCGGGCGGGGTGCCCGCACCCGTGCCGAGCAGTTGGCCGCCGCCCTGGACGACCGCATCCGCTCGCGCGGGCTGGCGCCCGGGGCCCCGGTCGGGACGCTGGAGTCGCTGCGCGCGGAGACCGGTCTCGCCTACGCGACGGTCAGCGAGGCCGTACGGCTGCTGCGCGACCGGGGTGTGCTGGAGATCCGGCCCGGACGCGGCGGGGGCCTGTTCGTCGCCGACCGCGGGCCGGTGGTCCGGCTGCGGCACACCCTGCTGAGCGTCGCGGAGGAGCCGGGGACTGTCGCCGACGCCATCGAGCTGCGTGACCATCTCGAGGAGCTCATCGACGTCGGCGCCGCCAGGCATCGGACCGGCCGGGACGTCGCCGACCTCCGCCGTCTGCTGGAGCAGATGCGCGCCACGCCGGACTGGGACGGCTTCATGCGCGTCAACTGGGCGCTGCACGAACGGATCGCCGCGATCAGCCCGAACGCGATGGCGCGGGCCGTCTACATCGGCACCCTCGGCCATCTGGGCACCGCGTCCTCCCGGCTGGCCGACGACGACGCGGCCGCCGCCCACTACCGGGCCGGCCGCTACCAGGTCCACGCCGACCTGGTCGAGGCGATCGCCGACGGCGACGAGGCCGCCGTCCGCGCCGCCGTCGCCCGGCACAACGCCACCACCTGAGACCGACCACTGAGCGCCGAAAGGGCCCGTCATGCCCGGTGAGTTTCGCCAGCACCTGTTTCCGTACGACCACCCGAGGCTGGCTGAGGTGCGGGGCCTGGACCCCTACGCCTACGGCGAGTTCGCCAAGAAGCCGGGCACGTTCACCGGTGGCCTGATCGAGGGCTGGACGCCGCTGTACAAGAACGACTTCCGCGGCATCACCGAGGACGGCGCCCTCCGGGAGGGCCTCTACCCGCTGACGCCCGCCGAGCCGGGGGAGGAGGCGCCGGTCGCGGCGATGGTGGCCGCCGCGAACGATCTGCTCGCCGTCCTGGACGACGAGGGGCGCGAGCGGATCTGTTTCCCGGTCGACGCCGTGGAGTGGCAGACCTGGGCCAATCCGGAGTTCATGCAGTTCGACACCGGGCTGCGGCTGGACCTGCAGCCGCAGCTCGTGCGCGAGAAGGCGCTGGCCCTGATGCGCGCCTCGCTCTCGCCGGAGGGTTACGAACTCGCGCACGGGATGATGCTGATCAACGGCTTCCTCGGAGAGGTCGTCGGACTGGAGAGCATCCTCAACGAGTTCAGCTACAACATCGCCCTCTACGGCACCCCGGACCCGCGGGCCCCGTGGGGCTGGCAGCTCTACGGCCACCACTGCGCCCTCAACTGCCTGGTCGCCGAGGGCCGCATGGCGCTGTCGCCGGTGTTCCTCGGCGCCGAGCCCGACGAGATCGACGCGGGCCCGCGCGCCGGGCTGCGCGGCCTGTTCGCCGACCGGGTGGACCTCGGCCTGCGGCTGATGGCCGCCTTGCCCGGCGAGCAACGGCGGCGGGCCGTCGTCTACGAGCGCATGGACGACCCCGCCATGCCGGAGGGCCGGGTGCACCCGGGCGACGAGCGGCACCTGGCCGGGGCGTTCCAGGACAACCGGGTGATCCCGGTCGAGGGTGTCCGGGTCGCGGACATGCCCGCCGAGGCCCGGCGGCACGCCCTGGCGATCGCCGAGTCCTTCGTGAAGCCGCTCCCGCGGGGCCCGCGCGCCGCCCGGATGCGGGAGATCGCCGAGCACCTCGACGACACCTGGTTCTGCTGGATCGGCGGTCACGAGCCGGGCGACGTCTTCTACTTCCGGTTGCAGTCCCCGGTGGTCATCGCCGAGCTCGACCACCACTGCGGCGTCTTCCTCGACTACGACACCCCCAAGCCGTTCCACGTCCACACCGTGCTGCGCACCCCGCACGGCAACGACTACGGCCGCGCCTGGGTCCGGCAGTGGCAGGAGCGGCGGGCGCGGTGAGCCACGACCGGCAGCCGGGCGCCGAGGCCCGGCATCACATCGCCAACCTGCTGCACACCTACACCGGCATCGCCGATCGCAAGGACGTCGACGCCGCCGTCGCGCTGCTCGGCTCATCAAGGTGGAAAACCCCGGGAGCGGGGACGACACCAGGGGCTGGGGGCCGCCTTTCGCCCAGCCGGAGACCGGCGGCCGTGAGTCGACGTACTTCCTGTCGGCCAACCGGAACAAGGAGTCGATCGCCCTCGACCTGAAGGACGACGCCGACCGCGAGGTGCTGACGACACTGCTGCGGCGGGCCGACGTGCTCATGGAGAACTTCCGGCCCGGCACGTTGGCCCGGCTCGGGTTCGGCACCGACGTCCTGGCGGTGCTGAACCCGCGGCTGGTCGTGTTGTCGATCAGCGGTTTCGGGCACGACGGGCCGGAGGGCGGCCGGGCGGGCTACGACCAGATCGCCCAGGGCGAGGCCGGGCTGATGTCCCTGACCGGGTCCGATCCGGACGATCCCCAGCGCGTCGGCGTCCCGATCGCGGACCTGCTGGCCGGCATGTACGGCGCCTACGGCGTGCTGGCCGCGCTGGTGGAGAAGGAACGCACCGGCCGTGGCCAGGTGGTGCGCACCTCGCTGCTCGCGGCGATCGTCGGCGTGCACGCCTTCCAGGGGACGGCCTGGACGGTCGCCGGCCAGGTCGGCCGGGCGCAGGGCAACCATCACCCGTCGATCGCGCCGTACGGGCTGTTCCGCTGCAAGGGCGGATCGGTGCAGTTGTCGTGCGGCAGCGAGTCGCTGTGGCGCCGGCTCTGCGCCGAGTTCGGCCTGGACCCCGAGACGCCGGGCATGGCGACCAATGCGGAGCGCGTGGGCGACCGGCAACGGGTGATCGAGTTGCTCGAGGACGCTTTCGCGCACCATCCCGCCGAGGAACTGCTGGCCCGGCTGGCCGCGGCCGGCATCCCGGCCGGCAGGGTGCGCACGATCGACGAGGTCTACACGTGGGGGCAGACCCTGTCGCAGGGGTTGCTCGTCGACGTGGAGCACGACACCCTCGGCCGGCTGCGACTGCCCGGCCCCTCCGCTGCGCTTCTTCACCCCCGGCCCGGACGGCGAGATCGAGACCACCCGCCGTGAGCACGCCGCCCCGCCGGTGCTCGACGCCGACGGCGCCGCGATCCGCGCGGAGGTGGCCCGGAGCGCCGGCGGCGTCCCCCGGCGGCCTCGGCCGACCTGACGGATCCTCGGCACGGTCGCCGGCGGGACGGCGGCCCGGGATCGTCCGGCCGGGCCGCTTGGCCCGGACGGCCGGTGCGTGTTTCAATCACTGTGCGCGGTGGCCACTTGATGGGTGGGCTCCAGGAGGGCGTGCGGCGATGCCGCATGCGTTCTTCTCGTACGACAGCCTCGACGGCGCGCCCTTCCCCGGAAGGCGTGCCCGCCCACCATGAGGAGAACCCCCACCATGGGAACCCCCACCACGGGAAGCGCAATGCAATCCCCGCGTCCGAGATCGCTGTCCCTGAGATCCGGGCGAAAGCTCGCCGTCCTCGCCGCGGTGGCGGCCGTGCTCGCCGGCCTCGTCGCGGTCCTGACGCAGACGGCGGCCGAGGCGCACGGCGCCCTGCAGGCCCCCGCGAGCCGTACGTACGCGTGCTACACCGACGGCCTCACCGGCGGCCAGATCATCCCGAAGAACCCCGCCTGCAAGGACGCCGTGGCGGCCGGCGGCACCCAGCCCCTCTACGACTGGTACGGCGTGCTCCGCTCCGACGGGGGCGGCCGCACCCGGGGCTTCATCCCCGACGGCCAGCTGTGCAGCGGTGGTTTCAGCAAGTACGCCGCCTACGACGCGCCCAGGGCCGACTGGCCGACCACCACGCTGAAGGCCAACAGCACGTACGACTTCGTCTACGGCGCGTGGGTGCCGCACCCCGGCGGCTTCAAGCTCTACGTCACCAAGGACGGCTACGACCCGACCAAGCCGCTGACGTGGGCCGACATGGAGGAGCAGCCGTTCCTCACAGTCGACCCCGAGCCCGCGGTCAGCAACGGCGCCTACCGCTTCTCCGGCAGGCTGCCCAACAAGAGCGGCCGGCACATCATCTACGCGGTCTGGTACCGGTCGGACAGCCAGGAGACCTTCTACGGCTGCTCGGACGTGAACTTCGTCAATGACAACGCCACGCCCAGCCCCTCGCCGAGCCCGTCACCGAGCGCCTCGCCCACCAGGAGCCCGTCGCCGAGCCCCTCGGCCTCCCCGACGGCCGGGAACCCGGCCTGCACGGCCACGGTGAAGCTGACCAACACCTGGCAGGGCGGCTTCCAGGGCGAGGTCACGATCAAGAACACCGGCACCGGCCCGCTCAACGGCTGGTACGTCCAGTGGCAGATGTCGAACGGTGCGACGATCACCCAGGCGTGGAACGGGACGTCGATGCAGAGCGGGCCGTTCGCCATGATCCACGCGCCGGAGTGGAACTCCTCGCTGGCCCCGGGGGCCTCGGCCACGGCCGGGTTCCTCGGCAGCGGGTCGGCCACGCCGACGATCAGCGACATCAGCTGCGGCTGAGCGGATCCCGGCGGTGCCGGGCGGCCGGGCGGGACCCGATCTCGCCGGGTGCGGCCCGGCACCGGACTCCGCGGGTGACGCCCGGGGACGCCGTCACGGCGGCTCCCCGGGCGTTGCGCGATGGGTGGGCGGAGGAGGATCCGCCTCGTACCCGCGGTGCGATAGCCACTGTGGGTGTGGCCTCACCTCCCTCTGGGGATGGTGGGAGCGCTCCCACATGGCCCGGACCCTAACGCGCCGCGCCGTCACCGGCCAGCGGACGCGCCTCCGACCGCCCTGTCCGCCCAGCTCAGGGCGTGCCGCCCGATGAAAGTTTCGCCGCGCCGCCCGTTGTGCCGCCCGATGAAAGTCCGGCCGTGCCGCCCGTCGTGCCGTCCTCTCCGGACGCCCGGGAGGCGAGAGTCAGCGGGCCACCGCGCGGTCGAGCGCGGTCTCGCGACGGCCGAGGAAGCGCGGCGAGGAGTGCAGGACCAGGCCGTCCAGCATGCCCTTGGCCGAGGCGGGGAACTCCCTGACGGCGTAGGCCACCGTCTCAATCGGCCAGTCGCGGCTGGAGTCGTCGCCGACGCCGAAGGCGTCCAGCCCGGCCGCGCGGCACAGCGCGACGGCCCGGGGAAGATGGAACACCTGGGTCACGACGACGAGACGGGACGCGCCGAAGATCGTCTTGGCCCGTACGCAGGAGTCCCATGTGTCGAACCCGGCGTAGTCGAGCACGATCCTTTCCGCCGGCACGCCGCGGGAGACGAGATAGCCGCGCATGACCGAGGGCTCGTCGTAGTCCCTGCGGCTGTTGTCGCCGGACAGCAGCAGGGCCCGCACCCTGCCCGTGCGGTACAGCTCGGCCGCGATGTCGAGCCGGGCCCTCAGCATGGCGGACGGATTGTCGCCCTGGACACCGGCGCCCAGCACGAGCGCGGCCGGCATCGCGGGCACCTCGGCGGTCCAGCGCTTGCCCGGCTCGGCCGTCACCCGGTGGGCGGCGCTCGTCAGCCAGGCCCAGGTCATCGGCACCAGCGGCAGCACGCTCAGGGCGACCAGCCCCTGGAAGCCCCGGCGCAGGGCCGTACGGGACCAGGTCCAGGGGCGCAGGGCGCGCACTGGTCAGACCCCCGCGTGGTGGAGCTCCGGCTGCTCGGGAGCGGGGGCGGGGGCGGGGCCCCGGGTCCGCATCAGGAACACGACGCGCAGCGCGCAGACCCACACGAGCGTCGCTCCGAGCACGTGCAGGAGCACCAGCGCCGCGGGGACGGCGAGGAAGTACTGCACGTACCCGATCACACCCTGGGACAGCTCCACCCCGAGCAGCACGAGCGCGGCGCGCCGTACGCGCCCGGGGGAGTCGGTGACGTGCAGGGCGAACAGCAGGGCGAACGTCAGCCCGACGACGACGTAGGCGATGTCGGTGTGCAGCCGCACCACGCTCTGGATGTCGAAGCCGAAGCGGGAGGCGGCCTCGTCTCCCGAGTGCGGTCCGGTGCCGGTCACCACCACCCCGGCCAGCAGCAGCGCGAAGGCGGCCGCGGCCAGCACGTATCCGAGCGTGCGGATGTCCCTGTGGACCAGCCGTTGCGCAGGGGCATCACCCTCGCCCGCCCGGGCGAACAGCACGACGGCCGCGGCGGTCATGCCGATGGACAGCAGGAAGTGCACGCTGACGGTCACCGGATTGAGCATCGTGTGGACCACGAGCCCGCCCCACAGGGCCTGGACGACGACGCCGACCGGCTGCAGCAGCGCGAGCCGCAGCAGGACCGGGCGGCCGCGCTCGCCCCGGGACAACTGCCACGCAGCGATCACGGACGCGACCGCGACCGCGAGCACGAGGAACGACAGCAGCCGGTTGCCGAACTCGATCGCCATGTTGACCGGCGCGTGCGTGTCGATCCTCGCCGGCACGAAGCTGTCCGGCGTGCAGCGCGGCCAGGTCGGGCAGCCGAGGCCGGAGCCGGTGACGCGGACGGCGGCGCCGGTGACCGTGATGCCGACGTTGACCACGATCGCCGCCAGCGCCCACCGCCGCATGGACTCGCTCGTCGGGAACATGAACGAGCGGTAGAAGGCGAGCAGCGTGCCGCGGATCCGGTCAGTCGTGGGATTCACGGATTTCATCGTAGGCGGCCCCGCGGGTGGTCCCTTCCCCGGCCCACGTGCCGTCCGGCGATGCCCGGGCGGGCACACGCTGATCGTTTCCCCCGGCACAGGCCGGTACGATCGGCCGTACGGGACCGAGGAGGGCGGTGGCCGGTCGATGGGCGGGGCGTGGGACGGCCCGGCGGGCCGCGAGCGCGACGACCACCGCGCGCCGGGCGCCGGAGCGCGGCAGAACCTGCGCGAGCAGGTGGCGCAGGCGCTGCGCGACGCGCTGGTGGCCGGGGAGATGCGGCCCGGCGTCGTCTACTCGGCCCCCGCGCTGGCGGCCAGGTTCGGGGTCTCGGCCACACCGGTGCGGGAGGCGATGCTCGACCTCGCCAAGGAGGGCCTGTTCGAGGCCCTGCGCAACAAGGGCTTCCGGGTCGCGGAGGTGTCCGAGCGCGACCTCGACGAGATCATCGAGATCAGGCGGCTGATCGAGGTGCCCACGGTGGCCCGGCTCGCCGGACAGTCCCTGGTCGCGGAGGCCGAGGGGCTGCGCCCGATCGCCGAGGAGATCGTCTCGGCCGCGGGAAGGGGCGATCTGCTCGCCTACGTGGCCGCCGACCAGCGGTTCCACCTCGCGCTGCTGGCCCTGTCGGGCAACGCCCGGCTGGTCGAGACGGTCAGGGACCTGCGCGCCCGGTGCCGGCTCTACGGGCTGCGCGGGCTGCACGGGCTGCACGGGCTGTCCAGTGCGCGGATGATGGCGGCCTCGGCGCGCGAGCACCTCGACCTTCTCGACGCTCTCGTACGCGGCGACGCCGCAGCGGCCGAGAGCCTGATGAACCACCATCTCCAGCACGCGCGCGCGATCTGGTCGGCGCACCCGCCCCCGGCCTGACCGGTACGGCTCAGCCGTCGCCGACGCGGGTGGCGCCGATGGAGGCCACGACCACGCAGCCGATCGCCGCCCACTCGCGGACCTGGAGCACCTCGTGCAGGACGAACAGGCCGACGAGCGCGGCGGCGGCGGGCTCCAGGCTCATCAGGATGCCGAAGACCCGCTTGGGCATCCGGCGCAGCGCCTCGAGTTCCAGCGAGTAGGGGATGACCGAGGAGAGCAGGCCGACCCCCGCACCGATCAGCAGGACCTCGGGCCGCAGCAGGCCGCTCCCGCCCGCGGTGACCCCGATGGGCGCGATGACGACCGTGGACACGATCATGGCGAACGACAGCCCGCTCGCGCCGGGGAAGCGGGCGCCCGTCGCCGCGGAGAACACGATGTAGGCGGCCCAGCACGCCCCCGCCAGCGCCGCGAACCCGATGCCGGCCCAGCTCACGGTCCCCGCCCCTCCCCAGGGGGCGAGCAGGATCACGCCCGCGGCGGCCAGACCCACCCACAGCAGGTCGAGCCGGCGGCGGGAGGACAACACGGCCAGGGTGAGCGGCCCGATGAACTCGATGGCCACCGCGATCCCGATCGGCAGCCGGGCGAGGGCCTCGTAGAACGACAGGTTCATCAGGCCGAGGCTGAGCCCGAACGCGACGCCGACGGCGAGGTCGCGCCGCGACAGCCCGCGCACCTTGGGCCGGGCGATGGCCAGCAGCATGAGGGCGCCGGTGGCGATGCGCAGGAAGACCACGGCCGAAGGGGGCAGCTGCGTGAACAGGTTCTTGGCCAGTCCGGCGCCCACCTGGACCGACAGGATGCCCAGCAGCACCAGCCCCGACGGCGGTATCGCGTCCGAGGCGGCCCGCAGCACCCGGCCGGGCGACGGCCTCATGCGATACGGCTCGGCTCCCGGAAGGGATTCAGCGGTCATGCCGGCAACCCCACAAAATGGCATAGATCACGAACAAACGCCGCAATCATATGCGCCGGCCGTCAGGCCGCAGGTGAGGCCCCCGGTATCACCGCAGGCGGCCCGCTCATTTCCGGGGGCCCGGTGTCATTCCCAGCGGAACGTGCGGGCGGCCAGGGCGAGCGCGGCGACCGTCCAGCACAGCAGCACGAGCAGCGGGCCGCCGGGGAAGCCGCCGCCGTCGCTCAGGACGGTCCGCAGGCCCGAGGTGAGCGCGCTGATCGGCAGCAGCCCGAGCACGTGCTGCACCCCGGCAGGGACCCGGTCCAGCGGGAACAGCACGCCGCCGAGCCCGAGCAGCACCAGGTACACGAGGTTGGCCCCGGCCAGCGTGGCCTCCGCCCGCAGCGTGCCCGCCATGAGCAGGCCGAGGCCGCTGAAGGCCGCCGTGCCCAGCAGCAGGAGCGGCAGGGCCCACAGCGGGTCGCCGTGGGGCGACCAGCCGAGCGCCAGCGCCACCGCGACGATCACCACGACCTGCAGCGCCTCCACGGCGACGACCGCGACGGTCTTGGCCAGCAGCAGCCCGGCCCGCGACAGCGGGGTCGCGCCCAGGCGCTTGAGCACGCCGTACCTGCGCTCGAAGCCGGTCGCGATCGCCTGCCCGGTGAACGCGGTGGACATGACCGCGAGCGCGAGGATGCCGGGGGCGACGAAGTCGACGCGCGCGCCGCCGCCGACGTCCACCAGCGGGGCCGTGGAGAACCCGACGAGCAGCAGGATCGGGATGATCATCGTGAGCAGGAGCTGCTCGCCGTTGCGCAGCATGGCCCGGATCTCCGCGCCCGCCTGGGCGAGGACCATCCGGTGCAGCGGCGCGGCCCCCGGCCGCGGCGTGAGGTCCAGCGTGGCGATCGTGCTCACCGCAGCTCCCTGCCGGTCAGTTCGAGGAAGACGTCCTCCAGCGTGCGCCGCTCGATGCGCAGGTCCTCGGTGGTGACGCCCTCGGTGGCGCACCAGGCGGTGACGGTGGCGAGCAGCTGCGGGCCGACCTGCCCCTCGATGATGTAGTGCCCCGAGGGCGACTCCTTGGCGGCGCTGCCCGGCGGCAGCGCGGCCAGCAGTTCCTCCAGGTCGAGTCCCGGGCGCGCGCGGAACCTGAGCTGACGCTCGGCGCCGGTCAGCGACGCGGGCGTGCCCTCGGCCACCACCCGGCCGTGGTCGATGACCACCACGTGGTCGGAGAGCTTCTCGGCCTCGTCCATCTGATGGGTCGTCAGCACCACCGACACCCCGGCGGCGCGCAGCGCGGCGACCAGGTCCCAGCAGGCGTGCCGCGCCTGCGGGTCGAGCCCGGCGGTCGGCTCGTCCAGGAAGACCAGTTCCGGCCGCCCGATCACCGCCGCCGCGAGCGACAGGCGCTGCTGCTGGCCGCCCGACAGCCGCCGGTACGGCGTGCGCCTGTGGTCGGCCAGGCCGAGCAGGCCGAGCAGGGCGTCGGGGTCGAGCGGGTGGGCGTAGAACCGGGAGACCACCCGCAGCCACTCGCCCGCGCGGGCGGCGGGAGGCACCCCTCCGGTCTGCGGCATGATCCCCAGGCGCGGCCTGAGAGCGGGGTCGGCGGGGTCCAGGCCGAGCACGCGCACGGTCCCGCCGTCCGGCCGGCGGAAGCCCTCGCAGATCTCGATCGTGGAGGTCTTGCCCGCGCCGTTCGGCCCGAGGATCGCCGTGACGGCGCCCCGCGCGCAGGTGAGGCTCAGCCCGTCGACGGCCGTGGTGCTTCCGTAGCGCTTGACCAGCCCGTCGATCTCGACCGCCGGCGCGCCGTCGCCCGCGCTGCCGAGCGTGCTCTCGAACGTGCTGTCAACCCCCGGCACTCCCACCGGCCTCCCCTCACAGGACCGACCGCCGGAGCCGGCCGGATGCGGCCGCCCTGGTCAGTCGTCGACGGCATCGAGTCTAGGGAGCGGGAGGCGCGCTCTCGTCGGCGAGTGCCGCCATTCCAGCCCTGAGAGGTAAAGGATGTGGAAAAGTCGCGTCATCGCAGGTTAGGTAAGGCTTACCTGCGTGAGAAATTGCATCTCCGCCGACCTCGCCTTGGGTTTGTCGCCGGGGAAGGAATTACGGCACACTGATGTTGTGAAAAACGTGCAGGGGAAGCAGAGCGCCGAGAAGGCCGTGGTGACACGGCCTGTTCCGGCAACCCCTGTGCACATGGACATCAGTGCCGAGCGCGGCACCCGGGCCAGGGTGGCGCGGCTCATCCTGGAACACGGCCCGGTCACCGCGGCGGCGCTCGGCGAGCGACTCGGGCTGACCCCGGCCGCGGTGCGCCGCCATCTCGACGCGCTGCTGGCCGAGGGCATGATAGAGCCCCGTACGGCCCGCCCGCGCGGCCAGCGAGGGCGCGGCAGACCGGCGAAGATGTTCGCGATCACCGACGCCGGCCGCAGCGCCTTCGTCCACGCCTACGACGACCTGGCCGGCAGCGCGCTGCGCTTCCTGGCCGAGCGCCTGGGCGGCGAGGCGGTGTCGGAGTTCGCTCGGGCGCAGGTGTCCGGGCTGGTCGGCCGGCTTGAGGCGCTGATGCGCGAGGTCCCCGCCGAGCAGCGGGTCCGCGTGCTGGCCGAGGCGCTGTCCGCGGAGGGCTACGCGGCCTCGGCGTCCGCGACGGGCAAGGGCGGCGAGCAACTGTGCCAGCACCACTGCCCGGTCGCGCACGTCGCGGCGCAGTTCCCCCAGCTGTGCGAGGCGGAGACCGAGGCCTTCGCCCGGCTGCTGGGCACGCCGGTGCAGCGGCTGGCCACGATCGCCAACGGCGACGGGGTCTGCACCACCCACGTGAGTTCACACGCGCTCGCCGCACGGCACGCGCGTCCCGATCTACCGACCGCCGATCTATCGGCCGCACATCTATCGAGCACATCGACGAGCAAGGAGTCCGGAAGGTGACTGTCACCGACCGCCCGGAGCTGGAAGGCCTCGGGAATTACAAGTTCGGCTGGGCCGACACGGACGTGGCCGGAGCCACGGCCCGTCGTGGGCTGTCCGAAGAGGTCGTCCGCGACATCTCCGCGCTCAAGAACGAGCCGGAGTGGATGCTCGACCTGCGCCTCAAGGGCCTTCGGCTGTTCGAGAAGAAGCCGCTGCCGACCTGGGGCTCCGACCTCACGGGCATCGACTTCGACAACATCAAGTACTTCGTCCGCTCGACGGAGAAGCAGGCCGCGTCCTGGGACGAGCTGCCCGCCGACATCAAGAACACCTACGACAAGCTCGGCATCCCGGAGGCGGAGAAGCAGCGCCTCATCGCCGGCGTCGCCGCCCAGTACGAGTCCGAGGTCGTCTACCACAAGATCCGTGAGGACCTCGAGGAGAAGGGCGTCATCTTCGTCGACACCGACACCGGCCTGCGCGAGCACGAGGAGCTCTTCAAGGAGTACTTCGGCACGGTGATCCCGGTGGGCGACAACAAGTTCGCCGCGCTCAACACCGCCGTGTGGTCGGGCGGCTCGTTCATCTACGTGCCGCCGAACGTGCACGTCGAGATCCCGCTGCAGGCCTACTTCCGGATCAACACCGAGAACATGGGCCAGTTCGAGCGGACCCTGATCGTCGTGGACGAGAACTCCTACGTCCACTACGTCGAGGGCTGCACCGCGCCGATCTACTCGTCCGACTCGCTGCACTCGGCGGTCGTCGAGATCATCGTGAAGAAGGGCGCCCGCTGCCGCTACACGACGATCCAGAACTGGTCGAACAACGTCTACAACCTGGTCACCAAGCGCGCCGTGGCGTACGAGGGCGCGACCATGGAGTGGATCGACGGCAACATCGGCTCCAAGGTCACGATGAAGTACCCGGCCGTCTACCTGATGGGCGAGCACGCCAAGGGCGAGACGCTGTCGGTCGCCTTCGCCGGTGAGGGCCAGCACCAGGACGCGGGCGCCAAGATGGTGCACCTCGCGCCCAAGACGTCCTCGACGATCATCTCCAAGTCCGTGGCGCGCGGCGGCGGCCGCACGTCCTACCGGGGCCTGGTGCAGATCGAGGAGGGCGCGGCCGGCTCGGCCTCGACCGTCAAGTGCGACGCGCTGCTGGTCGACCAGATCAGCCGGTCCGACACCTACCCCTACGTGGACGTCCGTGAGGACGACGTGTCGATGGGCCACGAGGCCACGGTCTCCAAGGTGTCGGAGGACCAGCTCTTCTACCTCATGAGCCGCGGCCTCGGCGAGGACGAGGCGATGGCCATGATCGTGCGCGGCTTCGTCGAGCCGATCGCCCGCGAGCTGCCCATGGAGTACGCCCTGGAGCTCAACCGCCTGATCGAGCTGCAGATGGAAGGAGCGGTCGGCTGATGGGCCTGGAGACCAAGCCGCTGTCGACGCTGCACGAGAAGTCGTCGTACGACGTGGCCGACTTCCCGGTGCCGACGGGCCGCGAGGAGGAGTGGCGCTTCACGCCGCTGTCGCGGCTGAAGGGGCTGCACAACGGCACCGCCGCCGTCACCGGCGGCGTCGTGGTCGACGTCGAGGCCGCGCCCGAGGTGCGCGTCGAGACCGTCGGCCGCGACGACGCCCGGCTCGGCAGGGCCTACACGCCGGCCGACCGGGTCAGCGCGCAGGCGTACTCGTCGTTCGAGAAGGCCACCGTCGTCACGGTGCCGAAGATGACGGCCGCCTCCCGGCCCACCGTGATCACGCTGCGGGGCTCCGGGGCGGGCGCCGCCGCGTACGGGCACATCCTCGTGTCGGTGGAGCCGATGGCCGAGGCCGTGCTGGTCCTGGACCACCGTGGCAGCGCCGTCTACGCCGACAACGTCGAGTTCGACGTGGCCGAGGGCGCGACGCTCAAGGTCGTCAGCCTGCAGGACTGGGACGACGACGCCGTGCACGTCTCCCACCACCACGCGCGGCTCGGCAAGGACGCGACGTTCCGCTCGTTCGTGGTCACCCTCGGCGGCGACCTCGTACGGCTGTCGCCCTCGGTGTCGTACACCGCGCCGGGCGGCGACGCCGACCTCACCGGGCTGTACTTCGTGGACGAGGGCCAGCACCTGGAGCACCGCCTGCTGGTGGACCACAGCGTGCCGAACTGCCGCAGCAACGTGACCTACAAGGGCGCGCTGCAGGGCGACGGCGCCCACGCGGTCTGGATCGGCGACGTGATCATCCGGGCCGAGGCCGAGGGCACCGACACCTACGAGCTGAACCGCAACCTCATCCTCACCGACGGCGCCCGCGCCGACTCGGTGCCGAACCTGGAGATCCTCACCGGCGAGGTCGCGGGAGCGGGCCACGCGTCCGCCTCCGGCCGCCTCGACGACGAGCACATCTTCTACCTGCAGGCCCGCGGCATCCCGTTCGACGAGGCCCGCCGCCTGGTCATCCACGGCTTCTTCGCCCAGTTGCTGGAGAAGATCGAGGTGCCGGAGATCCGCGAGCGGGTCCTGTCCGCGGTCGAGGCGGAGCTGGCCCGATGAGCGCGGAGACCGCCCACTGGGAGAAGGTCTGCCAGGTCGGCGACATCCCCGACGGCGGCGCCCTCGGCCTGGAGGTCGGGGAGACGCCGGTCGCGCTGGTGCGGACCGGCGGCGAGGTCTTCGCCCTGCACGACGTGTGCTCCCACGCCGAGGTCCGCCTCAGCGAGGGCGAGGTCTACGACCACACGCTGGAGTGCTGGCTGCACGGCTCCTGCTTCGACCTGCGCACCGGCAAGCCCACCGGGCCGCCCGCGACCAGGCCCGTCAACGTCTACCGAGTCAAGATCGAAGGCGACGACGTGTACGTCTCGCTCTCGAAGGAGTAAATACAAGTGTCCACCCTTGAGATTCGTGACCTGCACGTCGCCGTGGGCGACAAGGAGATCCTGCGCGGCGTCGACCTGACGGTCCGCAGCGGCGAGACGCACGCCATCATGGGCCCGAACGGCTCGGGCAAGTCCACGCTGGCGTACGCCGTCGCCGGGCACCCCAAGTACACCGTCACCTCCGGCACCGTGCTGCTCGACGGCGAGGACCTGCTGGAGATGTCGGTGGACGAGCGCGCCCGCGCCGGCCTGTTCCTCGCCATGCAGTACCCGGTCGAGGTCCCCGGCGTCAGCGTGTCGAACTTCCTGCGCTCGGCGATCACCGCGGTCCGCGGTGAGGCGCCGAAGCTCCGCGACTTCGCCAAGGAGCTGAAGTCGGGCATGGACGCGCTGTCCATCGACCCGGCCTTCGCCCAGCGCAACACCAACGAGGGCTTCTCCGGCGGCGAGAAGAAGCGCCACGAGATCCTCCAGCTCGAGCTGCTCAAGCCCAAGATCGCGGTGCTGGACGAGACCGACTCCGGCCTCGACGTCGACGCCCTGCGCGTCGTCTCCGAGGGCATCAACCGGTTCCGCGCCTCCGGTGACACCGGCGTCCTGCTGATCACCCACTACACCCGCATCCTGCGCTACGTGAAGCCGGACTTCGTCCACGTCTTCGCCGGCGGGCGCGTGGTGGAGGAGGGCGGCCCCGAGCTGGCCGACAAGCTGGAGAACGAGGGCTACGAGGCATACGTGCGGGACGCGCGAAAGGCTGACACGGCGAAGGCGGCGTCCGCCTGATGAGTGCGCCCGGCTTCGACGTGGAGAGGATCAGGAAGGACTTCCCGGTCCTCGGCCGCGAACTCCCCGGAGGCAGGTCGCTGGTCTACCTCGACTCCGGCAACTCCTCCCAGAAGCCGACCCAGGTGATCGAGACCATGCGCGATCACCTGACCTGGCACTACGGCAACGTCGGCCGGGCGCTGCACGTGCTGGGCAGCGAGTCGACCGAGGCGTACGAGGCGGCGCGCGACAAGATCGCCGCGTTCGTTAAGGCCCCGTCGCGCGACGAGATCGTCTTCACCAAGAACGCCTCCGAGGCCCTCAACCTCGTGGCGTACGCCTTCGGCAACCCCGTCGGCGAGGACGAGCGGTTCCGGATCGGGCCCGGCGACGAGATCGTCATCTCCGAGATGGAGCACCACTCCAACATCGTGCCGTGGCAACTGCTCGCGCAGCGGACCGGCGCGACGCTGCGCTGGTTCCCGGTGACCGACGAGGGCCGCCTCGACATCGGGGGCCTGGAGGAGCTGGTCAACGAGCGCACGAAGATCGTCTCGATCGCGCACCAGTCGAACGTCCTCGGCACGGTCAACTCGGTCTCGCCGATCCTGGCCCGCGTACGCGAGGTCGGCGCGCTGATGATGCTCGACGCGTCGCAGTCGGTGCCCCACCAGCCCGTGGACGTGACCGAGCTGGGCGTCGACTTCGTCGCGTTCACCGGCCACAAGATGGTCGGGCCGTCCGGCATCGGCGTGCTGTGGGGCCGCCGCGAGCTGCTCGACGCCATGCCGCCTTTCCTCGGCGGCGGCGAGATGATCGAGGCGGTCTGGATGGACCGCTCGACGTACGCGCCGGTGCCGCACAAGTTCGAGGCGGGGACTCCGCCCATCGTCGAGGCGATCGGCCTCGGCGCCGCGGCCGACTACCTGACCGCCGTGGGCATGGACCAGATCAAGGCGCACGAGAAGGAGCTGGTCGCGTACGCGCTGGAGGCGCTGCCGGAGGTCCCCGGGCTCAGGATCATCGGCCCGCGCACGCCCATCGCCCGCGGCGGCACGATCTCGTTCACGCTGGAGGGGATCCACCCGCACGACGTGGGGCAGATCCTCGACGACGTGTACGGGATCGCGGTGCGGGTAGGTCACCACTGCGCCCGGCCGCTCCACCTTAGGTTCGGAATTCCGGCGACCACGCGGGCGTCTTTCTACCTGTACAACACGACGGCCGAGATCGACGCACTGGTCCGCGGCCTCCACCACGTGCAGAAGGTGTTCGGCTGAGCCATGATCGGTGAATCCATGTACCAGGAGCTGATCCTGGAGCACTACAAGCATCCCCAGGGGCGGGGCCTGCGTGAGCCGTACGACGCGGAGGTGCACCACGTCAACCCGACCTGCGGCGACGAGGTGACGCTGCGGGTGAAGGTGGCCGACGGCGGCAAGGTGCTCGACGTGTCCTACGACGGTCAGGGCTGCTCCATCAGCCAGGCCGCCGCCTCCGTGCTGCACGAGCTCGCCACCGGGTCCACGGTGGACGAGTCGCTGTCGGTGGTGGACGAGTTCACCCGGCTCATGCAGGGCAGGGGCCAGGTGGAGCCCGACGAGGACGTGCTGGGCGACGCGGTGGCGTTCGCCGGTGTGGCGAAGTTCCCCGCCCGCGTCAAGTGCGCGCTGCTGGCCTGGATGGCGTACAAGGACGCGTTGATGAGGAGCCAGGGATGACCGGCGGCCTTCGGCGCGTTGGTGAGAACGGCGCCGCGCCGCGGGCGCCGCGAGGTGAGGAGACGACGTGAGCAAGCCGACCCAGACCCCCACGGGACCGGTCGCGGAGACGGCCGGCGCCGCCCCCGGCACGTACGACGGGGAGACCGCCCTCGACGACGTGCTGGAGGCGCTGAAGGACGTCGTGGACCCCGAGCTGGGGATCAACGTGGTGGACCTCGGCCTCGTCTACGGCGTCAACCTCGACCCGGCCGGCGAGGGCGAGCGCCCGATCGCCACCATCGACATGACGCTGACCAGCGCCGCCTGCCCGCTGACCGACGTCATCGAGGACCAGGCCAACTCGGCGCTCGCCGACCTGGTCTCCAACGTGGTCATCAACTGGGTCTGGCTGCCGCCGTGGGGCCCCGACAAGATCACCGACGAGGGCCGCGACCAGCTCAGGATGCTGGGCTTCAACGTCTGAGCCGGCTTCCCGCCCGGGGCATTCCGCGCCGTCCCGCCGCGTTCGTACGCGGCGGGACGCGTGGCTTTTCGACCGGTTTCCGTGCGTGCGGCCGTGCCGCGCGCCAGGCGCGCTCTGTGCGCCAAGGCGCGCCGCGACGGCGCGAACGGCCGGCGCGGCGCGGGAATGCCGTACAGTTGTTTTTTGCTTTCCCTTGTGCGACGTGAGTGAAAGGCGTCCGTGAGAGCCGCCGCCCGGCGGTCTCCACTTCTGCGGGACGCGTGCTCACCGCATCATGCGGGCGCAGGCCGCTTCAGTCTCCGGCCCGTGGCGCTCGATCGGTACGGCTCGCCTGCCGTACCCGACCCGGCTCGTCCTTTCGCAGAAGTGACGCGCCCGCGTGTTCCGGCACGTCTTTTCTCGAAAGGCACGATTACGTGACCATCTCTGACCTCGGTGAGGGCACGACCACCCCCGCCGAGTTCGCGGTGCTGGGGCTGCCCAGACCGCTCGTGACAGGGCTCGCCCGGCAGGGCATCACCGCGCCGTTCCCGATCCAGCGGGCGGCCATCCCCGACATCCTCGCCGGGTACGACGTACTCGGCCGGGGCCAGACCGGCTCCGGCAAGACGCTCGCCTTCGGCCTGCCCACCCTGGCCAGGGTCGCGGGGGAGAAGGCGCGCCCCGGCCGGCCCCGGGCCCTCGTCCTGGTGCCCACCCGCGAACTGGCCCTGCAGGTGACCGACGCCCTCGAACCGCTCGGCCGCGGGCTGTCGCTGCGCACCCGCACGGTCGTCGGCGGCATGTCCATGGGCCGTCAGATCGAGGACCTGCGCCGGGGGGTCGACATCGTCGTCGCCACGCCCGGCCGCCTCACCGACCTCATCGAGCAGGGCGAGTGCGCGCTGGACGACGTCCAGATCACCGTCCTCGACGAGGCCGACCACATGTGCGACCTCGGGTTCCTGCCCGTGGTCAGCGCGCTGCTGGCGCGCACGCCCGCCGACGGGCAGCGCCTGCTGTTCTCCGCGACGCTCGACGGTGACGTGGACACACTGGTCAAACGCTTCCTGACCGACCCGGTGATCCACTCCCTGGACCCGGCCACCTCCTCGGTGGAGACGATGGAGCACCACCTGCTCCAGGTGCACCGCGACGACAAGGCGGACGTGACGGCGGAGATCGCCAACCGGGCCGGCCGTACGATCATGTTCGTCCGCACCCAGCACGGCGTGGACCGCGTCGTGAAGCAACTCGCCCGCTTGGGGGTCCGCGCGGGCGGTCTGCACGGCGGCAAGCGGCAGAACCAGCGCACCCGCATCCTCGACGGGTTCCGCGAGGGCACCATCGGGGTGCTCGTCTGCACCGACGTCGCCGCCCGCGGCATCCACGTGGACGACGTGAGCCTCGTGCTGCACGTGGACCCGCCGGCCGACCACAAGAGCTACCTGCACCGGGGCGGCCGTACGGCCCGCGCGGGCGAGCGCGGCGTGGTGCTGACGCTGGTCCTGCCGAGCGAGCGCCGCGCCACCGAGTCGATGACCCGCAAGGCGGGCGTGACTCCGTCCCGCCACCGGGTGGCGCCGGGCGACCCGATCCTGGCCGAGATCGCCGGGGCCCGGCGGCCGAGCGGCGAGGCCGTCCCGGTGTGGGAGCCCGACGTGCGCAGGCCGCTGCGGCCCGCGCGGGACGACCGTACGCCCGGCCGTCGCCGGCACGGCGGGGACCGCCACCGCGGCGCCGACCGCCCGGGCGACGGGGACGGCCGGCGCAGGCCGTCCGACCAGGGTGAGCGGCCTCGCGGTCCCTGGACCGGCGACGGTCGTACCGAGCCCCGCGGCGGCCACCGTCGTGGCCGCGCCGGGGGGCACGGCGGCCAAGGCGGATACGGAAGCCAGGGCGGACACGGCGGCCAGGGCGGGCGCGGAGGCTACGGCGGGGACGGCGGCCGTGGCGGGCGCCGCGGCAGCGGAAGCCGCTTCACCGGCCGCTGATCCCTACCGTCCTCCCCACCACCACCGGGCCGTCCGTACGGGCGGCCCGGTGGCATGTGGGCCCCTGTTGACACAAACTATGTAGACCGGTCTATTCTCCCGGCATGATTGATAAGACGGCCGCGGTCAGCATGGTGGCGTCGTGAGCGCCGGGGATCGGCACGCGCTGGTCCTGGGCGCGACCGGCTTCGTCGGACGGCACCTGGTCCTCGCGCTCGGCCATGCCGGCGTCCGGGTGAGCACGGCCAATCGGAGCCACGAGTCCTACCGGCGGCTCGCCCGCTGGCTGGCCGAGCACGGGCATGACGAGGCCCCGGCCGACCTCCGGGTCGATTTCGCGAAGCCGTCCCCGTTCGAGGGGCCGCTGATCGAGGGGGCGGCCGACGACGTCACTGAGGTCTACAACTGCGCCGGCGCCTACCGGTTCGGCATGTCGGCGGACGAGGCTCGCCGGGCCAACGTCGACAGCGTCCGCGCGGTCGTCGCCTTCGCGGCGCGGCTGCCGCGCCTGCGCCGGCTCGTCCACGTCTCGGGGTATCGCGTGGGCCGGCAGGACTCCCGTCCCTGGAGCGAGGAGCGGCGGCGAGAGACCTACCGGGCCCTGGGCGCGTACGAGGCGTCCAAGATGGAGGCGGACGCCGTCTTCCGGGCCGAGGCGGAGCGGCTGGGCGTTCCCTGGTCGGTCGTCAATCCGGCCAGCGTGATCGGTGACAGCGTCACCGGCGAGTCCGGCCAGTACCTCGGGCTCGCGTCGACCCTGCGCGACCTTTGGCAGGGCGGCCTCGCGGCGGTTCCGGGGAACGCGCGGACGTTCGTCCCCGTGGTCGCGGTCGACCACCTCGCCCGGTTCATGACCCTGCTGCCGGTGGACGAGACCGCCCAGAGCGCCTCCTACTGGCTGCTGGACGACGACACGCCCGCGCTGCCCGGCCTGATCGCGCTCGTCGCGGAGCACTACGGGGTCAGGGCGCCCCGGGTGCGGGTTCCGGTGGCCCTGGTGAAGCGCCTGCCCCGCCGGCTCACGAAGGCGGATCCGGAGACGCTGACGTTCCTGTCGGCCGACCGTTATCCCACCGGCTCGGCGCGTGCCTTCGCCGCCCGTCATGGGCTGACCATGCCGGACACCGCCACGACGATCCGCCGCTGGGCCGACGACCTGGCGGCGAGCCGGTTCGGGGACGCCCCCGCCGACGGCAGGCGGTTCACCGGCCCGGGCGGGGTGCGGACGTTTGAGCTCGGCGAACCGGCGCGCCCACGGTGGTGCTGCCTGGCCTGCCGGTCAACGCCGACACCTGGGCGCCGGTCGTCGCGGCGCTGGGCCGGGCTCGCGCCGCCGACCTGCCTGGGCTGGGGATGAGCGCGGGAGGCCGCGACGACTGGCCGTCCTGGCTGACCGCCCTCGTGACCGAGACCGGCGCGCGTCACCTGGTCGGCCACTCCATCGGCGCCGCGGCCGCCGTCGAGGCCGCGGCCGCCCATCCGGAAACGGTGGACCGGCTCACGCTCGTGGCGCCGTTCTTCCTCCAGCCGCGCTCCGCTCCCGCCGCCCGGCTTCCGGCCCGCTGGTATCTCACCCGGGTCTCTCCGCGGGCGCTGGCCGAGCGGCTCACCGGAGACCCGGCGCACGCGACCGCCCTCGAATCGAGCGTGGCGGATCTGCGCCGCGGCGCCGCCGCCACCGCCGCCCGGCTCCTGGCCGCCGCGGCGTCGCCGCGGTGGCGGGCGGACCTCCGGGCCGAGCTGGCGCGTTACCCGGGAGACGTGCACGTCGTCGTGGGCTCCCGCGACCCTCTCGGTCCGGAAGGACGGGCCCTCCTGGACACGCTCCCGCGGGCCACCGTGACGGTGATCCCGGGCGCGGGTCATCACCCGCAACTGACGCACCCCGAGGAGGTCGCCCACGCCGTCGGCGGGTGGAACGCCTCCCCGGGAGCGCCTGCCGTCCAGCCCTTCAGAACGTTCAGCCCTTCAGGCCGCTCAGCACGATTCCGCGGGTGAAGTAGCGCTGGAAGGCGAGGAAGAAGGCGATCGACGGCAGGGAGGCGAGCAGGCCGCCCGCCATGATCGCCCCTTGGTGTTGCGCGCCCCCGAAGTACGTGTTGAGGCGGGCCAGCGCGACCGGGATGTTGGCCATCTCGTCGCTCTGCACGATGATCAGCGGCCACAGGAAGTTGTTCCACTCGGCGAGCACGATGAAGATCGACATCGCGGCGAGGGCCGGGCGCAGCAGCGGCAGCACGATCTGCCACCAGATGCGCCACTCCCCGGCGCCGTCGACCCGGGCGGCCTGGATGAGCTCGTCCGGCACCGAGTGGAGGAACTGCACCAGGAAGAACAGCACGAACGCCTTGGCCAGCGCCGGGACGATGTAGCCCTGGTAGGTGTCCAGCCAGCCCAGGTTCCGCATGATGACGTAGTTCGGCACCAGGGTGGTCTGCCAGGGCACCATCATCGAGGCGACGATCAGCAGGAAGATCAGCCGCCGCCCCGGCACGCGGTGCTTGGTGATCACGTACGCCGCCAGCGAGGCGATCAGCAGCGACCCGACCGTGATGGCGACCGTGATCACCAGGCTGTTGAACATGAAGCGGCCGAACCCGAAGTCCACCTGGAACCGCTGGAAGATGCCCTGGAGATGGCCGGGGTTGACCTGGGTGGGGGAGTAGCCGGGGTCGTAGAAGTTGCTCAGCGTGGGATGCTCGGGCACGAACGACGGTGGCTGCCGGTTGAGCTCCGTCACCGGCTTGAACACCGTGATCAGCATCCAGTAGAACGGCGCGATCATCGTGAGCGACAGCAGGTAGAACGGCAGGCGCAGCAGATGGCCCCGCCAGGTGGCGCCCGACCCGGCGGCGGGCGCCTGCCGGGGCGCGGCGGCGGGATCGGCGACGAGCGGGGTGGTCGTGGGGGCGACGGCCATCACAGCTCCTTCAGGGCGCGGCCGATGCGGAGGTTGACCATGCTGAGGGCGAAGATGATCAGGAAGAGCACCCACGCGATGGCCGAGGCGTAGCCGAGCTTGAAGTGCGTGAAGCCCTGGTCGTACAGGTAGGGCACGATCATCAGGCCCGAGTCGAGCACGCCGCCGATGTTGTTGGTGCCACGGAACACGATGTAGACGGCTTCAAAGACCTGGAAGGCCCCGATGAGGCCGGTCACGACCACGTACGTGGTGACCGGGCGCAGCAGCGGCAGCGTCACCCGGCGGAACTGCTGCCAGCTGGTGGCGCCGTCGATGCGGGCCGCCTCGTAGTACTCCTGCGGGATCGTGTTGAGCCCGGCGACGTACAGCACCATGCCGTAGCCCATCCCGCCCCAGACCGACATGAGCACGAGGATGGGGATCGTCAGCCCGGGGGTGGCGAGCCATTCGACGGCCCTGCCGCCGAACCAGGTCATGACCGTGTTGGCCAGGCCGAAGTCGCCCGGATTGAAGATCCACTTCCAGAGCAGCATGAGCGCGATCGACGAGGTCACCGAGGGCAGGAAGAAGATCGTCCGCATGATGCGGTGCGGCCAGCTCGACCCGCTGAAGGCCAGCGCGAGGCCGAGCGACAGCAGCGTCCCGATCCCGACGGACGCCACGACGTAGAGGAAGGTGTTGCCGAGGGCGTGCCGGAACCGGTCGTCGTCGAACAGCAGGCGCCGGAAGTTCTCCAGCCCCTCGAACTCGGGTGCGTTCACCCCGTCGAACTTGGTGAAGCTGAGGTAGAGCGAGTTGGCCAGCGGCCAGACGAGGAAACCGGCGAACAGGCCGAGGAACGGCAGCAGCATCAGATAGGACGTGCCGTAGCGGCGCCATCGTTGCCGGGGTGCGGCGGCGTGGGTTGCCATGTCGTCTCCAGTCGGGTCGTTCCCCGTGCGAGGGAAACCGTGGGCGGACCCGGGCCGGTGCGGGGTCGGGCGGCACCGGCCCGGGCAGGTGTGGAGGACGGAGGCCGCGGCCGGTGAGGGGTCAGGCGTCACCGGCGAGCCACGGCCGTCCCTATCCGGCGTTGCGCTCCATGACCTTGGCGGCCTCGGCCAGCGCCGTCTTCACGTCGGCATTGCCGAGGATCGCGGCCTGGAGCTGCTTGGCCACGTCGGAGGCGCTCTCGTCCCAGCCAGGACACCCGGGCGCCGCCGCACCGGTCTTGATGATCTCCGCGAACACCGCCGAGTGCTCCGGCGTGAACGGGGAGTCGGCGACCTTGTCCGGGCGGGGCGGGATGTAGGCGACGTTGCGGGCCTTCGACTCCGCCGACACCGCGTCGACGGCCTCGTCGGTGTAGAGGAACTTCACGAAGTCCGCCGCCTGCTGGATGTGCTTGCTGTACGACGTGACTCCGACGGCCCGGCCGCCGATGAAGGTCGTGGGCCCCGCCGGGCCGACCGGCAGCGGGGCGATCGCCCACTTGCCCTTCAGCTTGGGCTTGCTGGTGTCGATGGCGAGGGCGTTCCAGTTGCCGCCGTAGACCATCGCGGTGCCCGCGTCCAGCGCGTCGGAGGTCGTCACCGTGTCCTTCGGAGCGCCGTGCTCGCGGTACAGGTCGATCCAGTACGACAGCGCCTGCTCGGCCTGCGGGGTGTTCAGCGAGGGCTTGCAGTCCGGCGTGTAGAAGCTGCCGCCGGCCTGGTAGAGGAAGTTGAAGTAGCCGATCCAGTCGAGGTTGCCCCAGTCGATGCTGATCGGCGTCTTGACCCCCGACTTCTTGAGCTTCTCGATGTCGGCGGTCAGCTCGTTCCAGGTCTTGGGCGGCTCCTTGAGCCCGGCCTTCTCGAACAGGTCGGTCCGGTAGTAGAGCGCCTCGGTGGACATGTCGAGCGGGATGCCGTAGACGGTGCCGTCGGGGGAGACGGCCGACTTCCACTGGGCGGGCTGCGCCTTGGCCTGGAGCTGCTCGATGCCGTACTTGCGCAGGTCGACCATGCCGCCGCGCAGGCCGAACTGGATGGTCCAGGTCATGCCGCCGGAGATGATGTCGGGCCCGCTGCGGCTGGTCGAGGCCGCGAGCAGCTTCGCGTACGCGTCGTCCCAGCTCAGCGTCTGCACCTTGATCGTCACGTTGGGGTGCGACTTCGTGTACAGGTCGGCGGCCTTCTGGAAGGCCGCGCTCTCGTCGTCGCCCCCGGTGGACCACCACGTGATGGCGGCGGGGGCGTTCGCGTCCGCCTGCTTGGTCTCCGGCGTGCCGCTGGTGGCGCAGCCCGCGCCGAGGGCGGCGATCAGGGCGGCGCAGGTGGCCGCCGTCGTTCGTCGCATGGACGTCTCCGATCTCTACGGAAAGTGATCGACTGACATGTCGCGCCCCCCGAGAGGCGGCCCGCCGCGAGGCCGTGTCCGCGCGGCGCACCTCCCACGCTTGGAATTCGTGCAGAGTCCAGCACTAAACCGGATTAGTTTCAAGAGGGCGTTTCATCCCGTCAATCCGGACGTCACGCCGTTCGGTACGTGATTTCGCAGGTCAGCTGGGTTGCCGGTGGCGAGGTGGATTCCGGCGTACGACTCTTAACCGGGTCAGAAGTATGAAACAGGGCACTTGTGTAACCTTGCGGCGTACACGAGCCAGGCCCACCATCCCCACGGGAGCCCCCATGTTCGTCGACATGCCCCTCGACCAGTTGCGCGCGTACGTGCCCGAGCGCCGGGAACCGGCCGATTTCGACGCGTTCTGGGACCGCACGCTGGCCGAGGCCCGCGCGCACGACCTGAACCCCGTCTTCGAGCCGTACGAGGCCGACCTCGCGCTGGTGGACGTGGCCGACGTGACGTTCGCGGGATTCGGCGGGCATCCGATCAAGGGGTGGTTCATCGCGCCGGCGGGCGCGCCGGGACCGTTGCCGTGCGTGGTGGAGTTCATCGGGTACGGCGGCGGGCGCGGCCGGCCGCACGACTGGCTGCTGTGGCCGGCCGCCGGATACGCGACGTTCGTGATGGACACCCGCGGGCAGGGCGGCACCTGGCGCTCGGGGGACACCCCCGACCCGGTGGGCGGCAACGGCGCGCAGATCCCCGGCAAGCTCACCCAGGGCGTGTTCGACCGGGACGACTACTACTACCGGCGGCTCTACACCGACGTCGTGCGCGCGGTCGAGGCGGCCAGGTCGCACCCCCTGGTGGACGCCGGGCGGGTCGTCGTGACCGGCGGCAGCCAGGGCGGCGGCATGGCGCTGGCCGCCGCCGCGCTCGTGCCGGACCTCGCCTACGCGTTCGTCAACGTGCCGTTCATGTGCGACATCCGGCGCGCCGTCGAGATCACCGACGAGGACCCGTACGGCGAGCTGGGCCGGTTCTGCGGGATCCACAGGACCCGGGTGGAGGACATCTTCGCGACCCTCGACTACTTCGACGGACTGCACTTCGCGGCGCGGGCCCGCACGCCCGCCCGGTTCTCCGTCGCCCTGCGCGACGGCGTCACCCCGGCCTCGACGGTCTTCGGTGCCTACAACCACTACGCGGGCCCCAAGGACATCACGGTCTGGCCGTTCAACGGCCACGAGGGCGGGGAGTCGCAGCAGGCGCTCGAGCTGCTCAGGCTGGCCAGGAAGATCCTCGGCTGAATCCGATCTCGCAGGGTGGACGCGGGGCGCGGCGGCCCGCCCCCGCGACTACCCTGGGGCCGATACCCTGAACGCGCAGGCACACGACCCGAGAGAGACCATGAAGACCTTCGAAGAGCTGTACGCCGAGCTGGCAGAGAAGGCGCGCACCCGGCCCGCGGGGTCCGGCACCGTGGCCGCCCTGGACGCCGGCGTCCATGCCATCGGCAAGAAGGTCGTCGAGGAGGCCGCGGAGAGCTGGATGGCGGCCGAGCACGAGTCGGCGGACCGGGCGGCCGAGGAGATCTCGCAGCTGCTCTACCACGTCCAGGTCCTGATGCTGGCGCGCGGGATCGGGCTGGACGAGGTCTACAAGCATCTGTAGCCGCCACGGCGGCCCGGATCGTCCATCGACCTCGTTCTTGCCCGAAAGGATCTCCCACTCATGCTGCGCATCGCCGTACCGAACAAGGGCGCGCTCTCCGAGGCCGCCCAGACCATGCTGAAGGAGGCGGGCTACCGCCAGCGCAGGGATAGCAAGGAGCTCGTGGTCGTCGACTCCGAGAACTCCTGCGAGCTGTTCTTCCTCCGCCCGCGCGACATCGCCGTCTACGTCGGCGAGGGCACCCTCGACGCCGGGATCACCGGCCGCGACATGCTCTTCGACTCCGGCGCCCCCGCCGAGGAGGTCATGCCGCTCGGGTTCGGCCGGTCGACGTTCCGCTTCGCCTCCACGCCGGGCGCCTACTCCGGCGTCTCCGGCCTGTCCGGCCTGCGCATCGCCACCTCGTACGCCGGGCTGCTCGGCAAGTACCTGGCCGACCAGGGCGTGGACGCCCGGGTCATCAAGCTCGACGGCGCGGTCGAGACGGCGATCAGGCTCGGCGTCGCCGACGCGGTCGCCGACGTGGTGGAGACCGGCACGACGCTGCGCAACGTCGGCCTGGAGGTGTTCGGCGAGCCCATCGCGCACTCCGAGGCCGTCTTGATCAAGCGGGCCGGCGCGCCCGAGGCCAACGGGTTCCAGCAGCTCATCCGCCGCCTGCAGGGCGTGATCGTGGCCCGCGACTTCGTCATGATCGACTACGACATCCGGGCCGAGCGCATCGACGAGGCCATCGCCATCACCCCCGGCATGGAGGGGCCGACCGTCTCCCCGCTCCACCGCGAGGGCTGGGTGGCCGTGCGGGCGATGGTCCCGCGCAAGGGCCACCAGCAGGTGATGGACCAGCTCTGGGAGATCGGCGCCAAGGCGATCCTCGTCACCGCCATCTTCGCCTGCCGCCTCTGAACCAGGCTCTCTCGACCCGCTGTCACCGTGGCGCGCCCTGTGTCAAGATCGCGTCATGATGCGATTACAACGTCTGCTGGTGCCGTTGATCTGCGCGCTCACCCTCGCGGCGGGCGCGCCCGCCGTCGCGGCGGAGCACTCGGCGACCAGCGCGGGGACGGCAGAGGTCCCCGCGACGCAACTCGACGCGATCCGCAGGCTCGACTTCATGGTCGGTCGATGGGCCGGTTCGGGATGGGTCGACACCGCCTCCGGCCGGCAGGAGTTCCTCCAGACCGAGAAGGTGGCCTACAAGGCGGGCGGCCAGGTGCTCACGGTGGAGGGCCAGGGACGGGACAAGGCCGATCCGGGCAGGATCGTGGACACCGCGCTCGCGGTCGTCGGCTACAGCGACGAGACCGGGCAGTACCGGTGGGAGGCGTTCTCCCAGGGGCACGTCACCGAGTCCGTGCCCGTGGTCGGCGACCACTTCTTCCAGTGGAGCCTCCACACCGGGGGGCCCACCATCCGGTACACCCTGCGCTTCACCGGCAGAACGTGGCACGAGGTCGGTGAGTACACCCTCGACGGCGGCGTCACCTGGCGGCAGAACTTCCAGATGGACCTGAGACGAGTGGCCTGACGACCCCTGTACCTCCTCCCTCCCCTCTCGTACGGGGGAGGGAGGCGGATGACAAATGTCATCGCGAAGGCCGGAGACGCGGCACTGACGGGCGGACCCGCCCGATCCCTACCGTGAGGGCATGAACGCCATCGCCTTCACCGACGTCACCAAGAGATACGGGGACGTGCTCGCGGTCGACGGCCTCGACCTGGAGGTCCCGGCCGGCGCCACGGTCGCCCTCCTCGGGCCGAACGGGGCCGGGAAGTCCACCTCGATCAACATGCTGCTCGGCCTGCTGCGGCCCAGTTCCGGCGAGATCCGGGTCTTCGGCGAGCCGCCGGAGACGGCGGTCGCCAACGGGGAGATCGGCGCGATGCTCCAGGAGGGCGCGCTGATCCCCGAGCTGACCGTGGCCGAGACCGTGGACTTCGTCCGGCGGCTCTACCCCCGCCCGCTGCCGCTGGAGGAGATCCTCCGGCTCGCCGACCTCACCGAGCTCGCCCGCCGGCGGGCCGACCGGCTGTCCGGCGGGCAGACCCAGCGGGTGCGGTTCGCGCTGGCGATCGCGGGCGGGCCGAGGCTGCTGCTGCTCGACGAGCCGACCGCGGCCATGGACGTCGAGTCCCGCCGTACGTTCTGGGACAACATGCGGGCGTACGCCGCGCGGGGCCGGACGATCCTGTTCGCCACCCACTACCTGGAGGAGGCCGACGAGAACGCCGACCGGGTCGTCGTGATCGCCCGCGGCCGGGTCGTCGCCGACGGCAGCGCCGCCGAGATCAAGGCCGGGGTCGCCGGTCAGGCGGTGAGCTTCCTGCTGGGCGAGCAGCCGGTCGCCGGGCTCGACGCCCTGCCCGGGACGACCGGCGTGGAACTCCAGGGCGGCCGGGTCACGCTGCGCACCACCGACCTCGACGCCACCGTCGCCGCGCTGTATCGCAAGACCACCCTCGACATCCGCGACCTCCAGCTCCACGGGGCCGACCTGGAGGACGCCTTCCTCGCCCTCACCAAGGAGGCCTGACGATGCGGCACTACATCAAGGTCGAACTGCTGCGGATGCTGCGCAACAAGCGCTACGTCATCTTCGTGGTCGCCTTCCCCGTCGGGTTCTACCTCCTCTACTCCAACCTGTGGGGATCGGAGTCCGACCAGGCCACCGGGCTGCGCGGCAGCGTCCTGCTGATGGTCTCGATGGCCGCGTACGGCGCGCTGGCCGCCGCCATGATGTCGACGGCCGTGCCCTGGTCGCAGGAGCGGCACAGCGGCTGGCTGCGGCAGCTCCAGATCACCCCGCTGCCCGGCCGGGCGATCATCTTGACGAAGCTGGTCTCCTCGCTGCTGCTGGTCCTGCCGTCGCTGCTGCTGGTCGGACTGGCCGCGGTGCTGACCCAGCACGTGTCGCTGTCGCCGGTGCGGTGGGTGGAGCTGATCCTGGCGATGTGGGCCGGCACGATCCCCTTCGCGGCGCTCGGCCTGGCGATCGGCTCCCTGCTGCCGCCCGACACCGCGCAGCCCGTCGCCATGATCGGGATGTTCGGGCTGGCCCTGCTCGGCGGGCTCTGGTTCCCCGAGAGCATGATGCCCGCGGCCATGAAGAGCATCGCCCACGTGACCCCGTCGTACGACTACGCGCGCATCGGATGGCGGATCGCGGCGGGCGAGACCCCGCACACGGCCGACGCGGCCGGCATCCTCGTCTGGGGGGTGGCCCTGGTGGCGCTGGCTCTCGTCGCCTACCGTCGTGCCACAGTGCGCGCCTGATCGGACACGTGCCACAGTGCGCGCCTGATCGGACACCGGCGACAGTGTGCGCCTGATATCACCACGTTCGGAGGGACAGCGGGATGAGCCGGCTGGCCAGAGTGTTCACCTTCGGCGGGATGGACGACCGTCCCTCCCGCCTGAGGCGCCTGATGGGCATGTCGCTGGGCCTGATCTACCTCTTCTACCCGGTGTCCGAGGTGGTCGACGGCACGGTGACCGGCGCGCGGGCGGTCTGGTGGATGGCCGCGCTCGCGGTCTTCGTGGCCGTCTACCTGACGGTCGTGCTGGGGCCGCGCGCCCTCGACGACCATCCCCGGTGGACGTTCCCCCTGCTCGGCGTCGCGACGGTGATGGGGGCCGTCTTCCCGCTGTTGTTCCGGAGCCCTTCCTGGCTGACCCTGCCGGTCTATCTGGTGGTCGCCTACGCCATGGGACTGCCGCCCCGCCGCGCCCTGCTGGGGGTCGCGGCCATGGCCGCGCTCGTCGTCGCCGAGGGCAAGGTCATGGGCGCCGACGACGGCACGGTGTGGGCGCTCGTGCTGCAGGTCGTCACGCTCGGCGTGCTGTTCATGAGCGTCCGCAACACCCGCGTCCTCGTCGTCCAGCTCAGGCAGGCGCAGAGCGAGGTCGCCAGGCTGGCCGCCACAGAGGAGCGGCTGCGGATCGCCCGCGACCTGCACGACCTGCTGGGGCACAGCCTCTCGCTCATCGTGCTGAAGAGCGAGCTGGCCCGCCGCCTGGGCGAGCAGGGCTCGCCGAAGGCCGCAGGCGAGGTGGCCGACATCGAGTCGGTGGCGCGGCAGGCGCTGGCCCAGGTGCGCGAAGCCGTCAGCGGATACCGCCGGCGCCGCCTGTCAGAGGAGATCGACGGCGCCAGGTCGGCGCTGGGCGCCGCCGGCGTCGCCCTCACCGTGCGCACCCGCGGCACCCCGCTGCCCGAGGACCTCGACGGCCTGTTCGCCTGGGCCGTACGCGAGGCCACCACCAACGTCGTACGGCACTCCGGCGCCACCCGCTGCGAGATCGACGTGTCGTACGGCGAGGAGGGCGCGGTGCTGGAGATCGGCGACAACGGCCGCGGCGGTGCGTACGAGCCGGGCAACGGCCTCGCCGGGCTCGGCGAGCGGGTGCGCGCGGCGGGCGGGAACCTGGAGGTCGCGGCTGGCGAGCGGGGGTTCCGGGTGCGGATCGCGGTTGCGCCGCCCCCAAACCGTACGGCGGAGATGATCGCGGATAGGTTGGGCAAGTGATCAGGGTCGTGCTTGCGGAGGACCAGAGCATGGTGCGGGGAGCGCTCGCCTCCCTGCTCGGCCTGGAGCCCGACATCGAGGTGGTCGGAGAGGCGGCGAACGGCGACGAGGTGATCACCGTCGCCGAGGCGACCAGGCCGGACATCGCGCTGCTCGACATCGAGATGCCCGGCAGGGACGGGATCGCCGCCGCCGAGGAGCTGCGCCGCCGGGTCCCCGGGTGCCGGGTGGTGATCCTCACGACCTTCGGCAGGCCCGGCTACCTGCGCCGCGCGATGGAGGCCGGGGCGGTGGCCTTCCTGGTGAAGGACAGCCCCGCGAGCGAACTGGCCGCCGCGATCAGGCGGGTGCTGCGGGGCGAGCGCGTGATCGACCCGGGGCTGGCCGCCGCCGCGCTCAGCGCCGGCCCGAACCCCCTGTCGCCGCGCGAGCGCGACGTGCTGTCCGCCGCCGCGGACGGCTCGACGATCAACGACATCGCGCTGCGGCTGCACCTGTCGGAGGGCACGGTGCGCAACTACCTGTCGGCGGCCATCCAGAAGACCGGCGCGCGCAACCGCATCGAGGCCGTCCAGAAGGCCCAGGCGCAGGGCTGGCTCTAGCGGGGCAGGCGCGGTCACCAGGCGTACGCCTCGGGCGCGGGCCTGGCTCCGTTGGGCCCGGGGGACGGGAAGAGCTCGTCCAGCTTGGCGAGCGTGCCGTCGTCGAGCGTGATCCTCAGTGCGCGCAGCGAGCCGTCGAGCTGCTCGACCGTCCGCGGCCCGACGATCGGCCCGGTCACGCCGTCCTGCGCGAGCAGCCATGCCAGTCCGACGTGGGCCGGGTCCTCGCCGATGTCGGCGCACAACTTCTCGTACGCCTCGACGGAGTCCCGGTGCTCGGCCAGCGCGGCGGCCCAGAGCCCTGAGCCGCTGCGGCCGGCGACCCCTTCACGCTACTTGCGCAGGACGCCGCTGAGCACTCCGCCGTGCAGCGGCGACCATGGGATCACCCCCAGCCCGTAGTGCCGCGCGGCGGGCAGCACCTCCAGCTCGGCCCAGCGCGACATCAGGTTGTAGATGGACTGTTCGCTGACGAGCCCGAGGAAGTGCCGGGACCGCGCGGCCTCCTGCGCCTGAGCGATGTGCCACCCGGCGAAGTTGGACGAGCCGAAAGTTCGCGGCAAGCGGCGACGCGGCCGTACGCATCGCCCGTGAAGAAGGCGGGACGCGCTCCCGGCCGTGGTCCCGCGGCGGGCTCAGCGGGAGGGCTGCGACTGGAGGTCGGCGGCGTGCCGCAGCAGGTCGCCGACCCGGACCACGCCCATGCACCTGCCGACCTCGTCGACCACCACGAGGTCGTCGTACACGCGGGCGTTGTCCCGCCCCGCCACCTGCATGGCCGCGATCACGGGAGTCGTCTTCGCCACGATCTTCGCGGGGTCCGCCAGGCGGCCGGCCGGCTTCTTCGCGTGCAGCGCGTGGCCGTACGCCCCGGCCATGAAGAGCAGGAACCGGCTGCGGTCGATGCTGCCCTGCGGACGCTGGTACTCGTCCACGAGGATCACGCTCGTGATCGAGGGCTCGGCGCTCAGCACGGCGACCACCTCCTCGGCCGTCGACCCGGCGGGCAGCGTCACCGCGGGAAGCAGGAACTCCTGCACCCGGGGGCCCAGCGCCGCGTTGACGGCGGCCGCCTCCGGCACCGGCAGCGGCACGTGGACGCGGTTGTACCCGTGGGAGGGCCGCCAGTCGGACGGTGCGAGCAGGGGACCCTGCGCGAGCCGGATGCCCCAGCCGCGTACGGCCGCCAGTTGTGCCTCGTCCCGCACGCCCGGGGCGAGCACGTGCGCGCCGATGCCGCGCGCCAGGCGGACCAGCGACTCCGCGAGCGCGCCGCGCCGGGGATCGCGCGGCCCCCGCGCCACCAGTTCGGCGGACAGCGCGATCACGTACGGCGAGGCGTCGGCGAGCAGGTCGAGCGGCAGCGCGGCGGTGCCGATGCCGCCGAACGCGATGAGGTAGCCCACCGCGCGCAGCCCGTCGATCCCGGACAGCAGGGCCGTACGCTCCACGGGCGCGTGATCGCCCTCGATCACGAGGATGACCTCGCGCGGGCGCCGGTTGCACATGCGCATCGCCTCGTGCAGCGGCGCGAGGCCGGCCGAGCCCCCGGCCACGGCGGCGGCGGAGATCGGCAGGACCAGCGGCAGCAGGGCCTCCTCGCGGGCGGCGGCCAGCACGCCGTTCACCGTGCCCGCCACGCCCGGGGCGCCGGAGGAGGCGCCCTCGGCGATCACCTCGATGGCCACGGCGCCGCCGGTGTCGAGGTCGACCACCGGGAGGAAGAGCGGTGCGGCCGGGCCGGGGAAGCCGGGCACGGGAGCCGCGGGCGCGTACGCGCGCGGGTCGTACGGCTGGGCGGCGGCCGCCGGGGTGTACCTCCGCACCATGGTGGCCGGGGCGTGTTCCGGCACGACGTCGGCCGGGCCGTGTTCCCACACGCCGTTCGCCGGGCCGTGCTCCCGCACGGTGTCCGCCGGGCCGTGTTCCCGCGCGCTGGCCGGGGGGAACGGGGTCGCCGGGGCCGGGCCGGGCGCCGGGACGCTCTGAGGGGTCGCGGCGAGCGGCGCCGCCGAGGGGGAGGGGAGCGACACGATTGAATTGTGGGACGCCGGGCCCCCGACGTTGACGTCCGCAGGAGGAAATTCACCTATATTTCCCCGTCAGTTGGACGGAATCCGACAGACGGTGCACGAGTAGGCTGATCAGCCATGACGGCACGGTCCGCCGTGGGAGGCGGCAGATGGATCTCGGTCGCCCCCGAGCGGCTGGCCGGATGGATCACGCGCTTCGCCGAGCGGCACGGCGCGGTCGAGGCCGTCGTCCTGACGGACCTGGTCCGTCTCGACGCCGCCGACGGCGCGGTCGCCGAGTGCCACGTGCCGTTCCCGCCGCTGCGCTCCTCGCCGGCGCCGTTGCCGCCGAGCTCGTCGTCCCCGTCGGCGGAGCCCGCCCGCGTGGCGCCGCAGCCGGCGGCGCCTTGCGACGGCGCGCGCGATGACGGGGGCGAGAGCGTCGGCGGGAGCGAGGGCGAGTTCCGTCTTCCTCCGCCCGCGGCGGCGTTGGTGGCGCACGTGTGCCGCGAACGGACCGTCGGCGTGCTGCTGGCCCGGCTCGGCGGGCACGCCGCCGGCGTCTTCACCGGTTCCCGCCTCGTCACCGGCAAGGTCGGCTCGCGCCAGGTCCACGGGCGCAGCGCGGCGGGCGGGTGGTCGCAGCAGCGCTTCGCCCGGCGCAGGGACAAACAGTCGGCCGAGGCGCTGCGGGCCGCCGCCGACGTGGCCGCCCGGGTGCTCCTGCCGAGGCTCGCGGACCTGGAGGCCGTCGTGCTCGGCGGGGACCGGCGCTCGATCGACGAGATCAGGGCCGACCGGCGCCTCGCACCGCTGTTCGCCCTGGAGACCGGTCCCTTCCTCACTGTCCCCGACCCCCGGCTGACGGTCCTGGAGGGCACCCCCGCACTGTTCCGCGCCGTACGGATCCGCCTGCTCGACCCCTGACCGGCCCCGCGGCGGCGGGGCGCGGGCGGGGTTTCGCCGCAGGCGGCGATGGACGCGGCGGCACTACACTTGAGCCCATGCGCACTCCCGATTGATCGCTCCCGGTGCCGATCCCGACCTCATCACCTACGGGAGTGTCCCCTTCATCATGATCATTGCTTCTGACATCGAACTTCGCGCCGGCTCGCGCCTGCTCATCGAGGGCGCCTCGTTCCGGGTGAACCCGGGCGACAAGATCGGTCTGGTCGGCCGCAACGGGGCCGGCAAGACCACCCTCACCAAGGTGCTGGCGGGAGAGGGCCTGCCCGCCGCGGGCACGGTCACGATCTCCGGCAGCGTCGGCTACCTGCCGCAGGACCCCCGCACCGGCGACCTGAGCGTGCTGGCGCGCGACCGGATCCTGTCGGCCCGCGGCCTCGACGACGTGCTCCGCGAACTACGCGAGGCCGAGGCCGGCATGGCGGCCGACGACCAGCGCGTGCGCGACCGGGCGGTGCGCGCGTACGGCCGCCTCGAGGACCGCCTGCACGTCCTCGGCGGCTACGCCGCCGAGTCGGAGGCGGCCTCGATCGCCTCCAGCCTCGGGCTGCCCGACCGGGTCCTCGGCCAGCCGCTGGAGACCCTGTCCGGCGGCCAGCGACGGCGAGTGGAACTGGCCCGCATCCTGTTCTCCGGAGCGGAGACTCTCCTGCTTGACGAGCCGACAAACCACCTCGATGCGGACTCGATCGGCTGGCTTCGTGATTTTTTGCGCTCGCACCAGGGCGGCTTGGTGATCATCAGCCATGACGTAAACCTTCTTGATGCGACGGTAAACCGGGTGCTCCATCTCGACGCCAACCGCTGCGTCATCGACACCTACAACGTCGGCTGGAAGGCCTACCTCGCCCAGCGGGAGACCGACGAGAAGCGGCGCAAGCGGGAGCGGGCCAACGCCGAGCGGCAGGCGTCCGCCCTGCTGTCCCAGGCCGACCGCATGCGGGCGAAGGCCACCAAGGCCAAGGCGGCCCAGGACATGGAGCGGCGCGCGCGGCGGCTGCTGTCCGGCGTCGAGGGCGAGCGGCGCTCCGACCGCGTGGCCAAGCTGCGCTTCCCCGACCCCGCGCCCTGCGGGAAGACCCCGCTGACGGCCCGCGGCCTGTCCAAGTCGTACGGCTCGCTGGAGGTGTTCACCGACGTCGACGCCGCGGTCGACCGGGGCTCGCGCATCGTCATCCTGGGCCTGAACGGCGCGGGCAAGACCACCCTCCTGCGCCTGCTCGGCGGCATCGAGAAGCCCGACACCGGCGAGGTCGTGCCCGGTCACGGGCTCAAGCTCGGCTACTACGCGCAGGAGCACGAGACGCTCGACCCCGAGCGCACGGTCCTGGAGAACATGCGGTCGGCCGGGCCCGACCTGGCCGACGTCGACCTGCGCAAGGTGCTGGGGTCGTTCCTGTTCACCGGCGACGACGTGGACAAGCCCGCCGGGGTCCTGTCCGGCGGCGAGAAGACCCGTCTCGCCCTCGCGACGCTGGTGCTGTCGAGCGCCAACGTGCTGCTGCTCGACGAGCCCACCAACAACCTCGATCCGGCCTCCCGCGATCAGGTGCTGGCGGCCCTCGGCTCCTACACGGGCGCGATTGTGCTGGTCACGCACGACGAGGGGGCCGTGGAGGCGCTGAAGCCGGATAGGGTGATTCTGTTGCCAGACGGAGTAGAAGACGCATGGAGCGACGAATTTTCCGATCTTGTGGCGCTTGCCTGATCTTAATTTGAGCGGGTAGGGATCTTTTCCCGCGGAGTAGGTAGCCGATCCCGTCGAAATGACTGATCATGGGCTGAAGTAACGCTGCGGAAGTCTGGCACTACAGGAGGTACTCGTGGCCGAGACTCTGAAGAAGGGCACCCGGGTGACCGGGGCCGACCGGGAAAAGCTGGCCGCTGATCTCAAGAAGCGCTATTCCGCGGGTGAGAGCATCCGCGCTCTGGCTGCTTCCACCGGCCGGTCGTACGGGTTCATCCACCGCATCCTGAGCGAGTCCGGGGTGACTCTGCGCGGGCGCGGCGGCGCGACCCGGGGCAAGTCCAAGCGCTAGAGATCCACCTCAAGACGCGCGACCGCAGCCGCTCGTTCCTGCAGGAGGAGCGGTCGCGTCCGACTCGCCAGAACGATATTCGGTAAGCTCGGGCGCGACCGCGGGATGAAACAGGAGGGCGGACGCCCGGCACGGACGGTGCGCCGCACCGGACCGGCCGTGCGAGGCGACGTCGCTCCGCACCGGACGCAGGAGCAGGGCATGGCGGAAGCGGCAATGGGGGGGAATCTGGAGCACGCCCGTGAAACGGGCGACGGCTCCGATGTGTCGACGATCTCGGCGGCCGCGCCGGCCGAGGTCGGACTGCGCTTCGAGGTGGACGGCGAGATCGCGACCGTCACTTTGGACCGGCCGGACAAGCGCAACGCTCAGACGTTCGCGACATGGTCGGCCCTGGCCCGGATCGGGGAAACCCTTCCGGAGCAGGTGAGAGTGGTCGTGGTCAGAGGCGAGGGGCCGTCCTTCTCAGCCGGGATCGACCTGCGTATGTTCACACCTGAGGGGGTGCCCGGGCAGGGGTCGTTCGCGAGCGCCGCGGCGCTCGGCGACACCGAGTTCGAGCAGCGCATCGCCGAGGCCCAGAAGGGCTTCCTGTGGCTGCGCAGACCGGAGATCGTGTCGATCGCGGCCGTGCAGGGCCACGCGATCGGGGCGGGCTTCCAGCTCGCACTCGCGTGCGACCTGCGTGTCGTCGCCGACGACGTGAAGTTCTGCATGAAGGAGCCCGCGCTGGGGCTGGTTCCCGACCTGACCGGGACCAAGCCCCTGGCCGACATCGTGGGGGTTCCCCGGGCCATCGAGATGTGCCTGACCGCGCGTACCGTAGGGGCCGCCGAAGCCGTACGGCTCGGCCTGGCCGAGATCGCGGTGCCCGCGTCCGAGCTGGCCCAGGCCGTACAGGACCTGGCCGCCGCGCTCCTGGCGACCGACCGCGCCGCCGCGGCCGCCACCAAGAGGCTGCTGCAGGCCGCGCCGGGACGCACGCTGGAGGAGCAGGCCGCCGCCGAGCGGGCCGAGCAGGTGACGCGCATCCGGGCACTGTTCGCGTCGAACTGAAGGGCACTGTTCGCGTCGAACTGAAGGGCACTGTTCGGGTCGAGCTGAAGGGCGCTGTTCGGGTCGAACTAAGGTCGGTGTCCGGGTCGAACTGATACGTGCTGTTCGCTTCGAGCTGACGGGGGAATCGGGGGAGTCCTCCCACCGCTGCACGGCTGGGAGGATGTACGGCATATGTCGATGATGAACGGGGGCTACGGTCTCCAGGTGATGCGGTCCTTACGGCGTGACAGCTCCGTGACGAAGGAGCGGCTCGCACCGGGGACCGTCCGGCGCATCGCCGGCTACGCCCGGCCGTTCCGCGCCCAGATCGCGGGGTTCCTCGCGCTGGTCGTGGTCGACGCGGTCATCGTGGTCGCCAACCCGCTGCTGATGAAGGCGATCATCGATTACGGCATCGCCCCCAAGCGGGTCGACGTGGTGGTGTGGCTCGCCGTGGCGATCGGGGCGCTCGCGGTGCTGGACGCCGGGCTCGGCCTGCTGCAGCGGTGGTACTCCGCGCGCATCGGCGAGGGCCTGATCTACAACCTGCGCACCGAGGTCTTCGACCACGTGCAGCGCATGCCGGTCGCCTTCTTCATGCGCGCCCAGACCGGCGCACTGGTCTCCCGGCTGAACAGCGACGTCATCGGGGCGCAGCGGGCCCTCACCAGCACCCTGTCGTCGGTGGTGTCCAACGTCATCAGCCTGGTCATGGTGCTCGGCACCATGCTCGTGCTGTCGTGGCAGGTCACGCTGGTCGCGCTGGTGCTGCTGCCGATCTTCATCTTCCCGGCCAAGTGGGTCGGCCGCCGGATGTCCGCGCTGACCCGCGAGCAGATGCAGCTCGACGCCGAGATGAGCTCGGTGATGACCGAGCGGTTCAACGTGGCCGGGGCCATGGTCGCCAAGCTGTACGGCAGGCCGGACGACGAGGCGGCCCACTTCGCGGAGCGCGCGGGCCGGGTCCGCGACGTTGGCGTGATCGTCGCCATGTACGGCGCGGTGTTCCGCATCGCGCTGGGCCTGGTCGCCGCGCTGGCCACCGCGCTCGTCTACGGACTCGGCGGCGCGCTCGCGATCTCCGGAGCCTTCGCGCTCGGCACCCTCGTCGCCCAGTCGTCCCTGCTCATGCGCCTGTACGGCCCGCTGACCAGCCTGTCGAACGTCCACGTGGACGTGATGACCGCGCTGGTGAGCTTCGACCGGGTCTTCGAGGTGCTCGACCTCAAGCCGATGGTCGCCGAGAAGCCGGACGCGCGGCCGATCCCCGATGGGCCGGTCACGATCGAGTTCGACGACGTCCGCTTCCGTTATCCGGCCGCATCCGAGGTGTCGCTGGCCTCGCTCGAGTCGGTGGCCCGCCCGGACACCGGGCCCTCGCAGGAGGTGCTCAAGGGCGTGTCGTTCACCGCGCACCCGGGCGAGCTGGTGGCGCTCGTCGGCCACTCGGGCGCGGGCAAGACGACCATCACCCAACTGGTGTCGCGGCTGTACGACGTGGACGAGGGAACCGTGCGGATCAACGGCGTGGACGTCCGCGACGCCACCCTCGACGGCATCAGGGACACGGTGGGCGTGGTCATGCAGGACGCCCACCTGTTCCACGACACGATCGGCAACAACCTCCGCTACGCCCGTCCGGAGGCGACCGACGAGGAGGTCTGGGAGGCCCTGCGCGCGGCCCAGATCGCCGACCTGGTGAAGAACCTGCCCGAGGAGCTGGAGACGGTCGTCGGCGACCGCGGCTACCGGCTGTCGGGAGGGGAGAAGCAGCGCATCGCCCTGGCCCGGCTCCTGCTGAAGGCGCCGCGGGTGGTGGTGCTCGACGAGGCCACCGCCCACCTGGACTCGGAGTCCGAGGCCGCGGTGCAGCAGGCGCTGAAGACCGCCCTGCGGGGCAGGACGTCGCTGGTGATCGCCCACCGGCTGTCGACGATCCGCGAGGCCGACACGATCCTGGTGGTCGAGGACGGCCAGGTCGTCGAGCGCGGCCGGCACGAGGAGCTGCTGGAGCGAGGCGGCGCGTACGCCGAGCTGTATCGCACCCAGTTCACCGGCCCGGGCCAGGACGGCTCCTGAAGGGACGGGACCGCCCGGGATGACGGTTCAGCGGTAGCCGAGGCGGGTGAGCTCCTCCCTGGCCACCTTCTCGACCAGTTCGGCGTCCTCGGCCGACAGCCGCCTGCGCCAGCTTCCCGGCCGGGGGATCGTCGCGCCGTACAGCGCGATCGTGGAGACCTTGGCCTCCAGGAAGGACGACACCGCGTCCATGGCCTCTCCCGGCGAGGCCACCATGTCCTCGTACCGCAGGGTGAGCAGGTGCTCGCCGGGCAGTTCGCGCCGCAGGGCGGCGCTCAGCCGTACGGCGCCGCGCCAGCGCAGGGCGCACTTGCCCGCGGGCGGCATCCCGGCCCAGCGCTCGCGATGCTCGGCGGAGCGCACGCCGAGGAACGGGTTGGGAAACTCGGCGTCCTCGCTCAGCATGTGGGGCTTGACCCAGGTCATGCAGGCGGGGTCGGCGAGCATGTCGGCGACCACGTCACGGCCGTCGCGGATGATCTGGATGAGCCGGGCGTCGGGGAACGCCCGCAGCAGCACCGGCGCACTGTAGAGCAGGTCGGGGCTGGCGTCGCCGAACCGGGACAGCGTGCCCGGCCCGACGCAGGGCCCCGCGCCGACGATGCCGCCCGCCTCCCTGCAGGCGGCCGTGCACTCCGCGCACGCCGCCGGGACCACCTGCCACGCCTCCGCCAGCACGTCGCGCAGCACCTGCGGGGCGCCGCCGCTGCGGGCGATCGACGGCCTCCTGGCGAAGGCGTAGACGACCCGGGCCACCGGGCCCCTGCCCATGGTCACGTGGAAGCCGGGCGAGCGCTTGAGGGCACGGCCCAGCAGGTCCGCGCCGGAGTGCGGCGCCGCGACAACGAACACCGGACGGCGGACCTTGACACCGTTGACCACGAGGATGTGCGTCGGAGGTCGCATAGATACCGCTAAGTCTGACACCCTTTGAAGGGTGAGCGAGCGCTTCCCCGGCGGGGCGGGCGGTGACGCCTCGGTAACGGTCCCGAGCCTGCCCCGGCGGCTGCGGCCCGGCGACACCGTCGCGCTGGTCGCGCCGGCCGGCCCCGTCGATCCCGTACGGCTCGAGCGCGGCACCGAGGTCCTGACCGGGCTCGGGCTGCGGGTCGTGCACGGGGCGTCGATCCTCGCGCGGGAGGGCTACCTGGCCGGGCCGGACGCCGCACGGGCGGCCGACCTCCAGGACGCGTGGTGCGATCCCGGGGTGGCGGCGGTCGTCTGCGCCAGGGGCGGCTACGGCACCACCCGGCTGCTCGGGCTGCTCGACTGGGACGCCATGGCGGCGGCCGGTCCGAAGATCCTGCTCGGGTCGAGCGACATCACCGCGCTGCACCGGGCCTTCGCCGACCGGCTGGGCCTGGCGACGCTGTTCGGGCCGATGCCGGCCTGCGCGACGATCAGCGACCCGGAGGGGCCCGAGCCGGTCACCTTCGCTCACCTGAAGGAGGCCCTGTTCGAGGGCGGCACGCCCGCCCCGATCACGGGCGACCGGGTGATCGTCCCGGGCCGGGCCGAGGGCCGGCTCACCGGGGGCAACCTCGCCCTGCTCGCCGCCCTGTGCGGCACGCCGTACGCGCTGCGCGCGCGGGACCGTATCGTGCTGCTGGAGGACGTCACCGAGGAGCCGTACCGGATCGACCGCATGGTGACGCAACTGCTGCAGGCCGGGTGTCTCGACGGAGTGGCGGGCATCGTGCTGGGATCGTGGGTGGACTGCGGCGAGCCCTTGCCCATGCTGGCCGAACTCCTGGCTCCGCTGGGCGTGCCGACCGTCGCGGGCCTGCCCGTGGGCCATGGCGCACCACAGTTGCCGATGTGGTTGGAGACGAATGTGACTATTGTGACCGAATCGTGCTCTGTCGCGGGCACCTTCCGCGACTCTGACGCGGCAACCTGAGACGCGCCCGGATGTGCCCGGGCCGTGGCGAAGGGATGGTGCGTTGGGACTCTTGCGGCGACTGCTCAGCCGGACGCGGCCGGACCATCCCGCCCCGAGAGCCGTCGAGGACGTCGATCTCGACTCCCTGCTGGCCCTGGTCGCCGAGACCATGGGCTATACCTGCGCGTTCGCGGCCGACGGCACGTCGCTGACGCTGACCTCGCCCGAGCGCGAGCGGGTGGTGAACCTCGTCGGCCTGCGCCGGGAGGCCGCGCGCCGCGCCCGCGAGGACTGGCCGATGCTCGTCTCCGAGCACCTGGCCCACGCCGTGTCGGGCGAGCCGTTCGACGCCTGCAACCTCACGCCGATCAAGCCGCTGCTGCGCACCCGGGTGCACGCCGCCGACGACCCCGCCTTCCCCGACCCCTCCCGCATCATCGGCCGCCACCTCAGCGCCGACCTGATCGAGGTGCTGACCATCGGCGCCCGTCCGGTGCGGCCGGAGGAGGCGTTCTGCTGGCCGATCCCGCCGGCCGAGGCGCTCGACGTGGCCATCGGCAACGCCCTGACCGACGAGCGGCCCACCGTGTCGCGGCTCGACCTCGCCGGGACCGAGGTGTCGCTGCTGACCGCGCCCAGCGCGGCGGCCCACCTGCGCCGCCTGACGGCGTACATGGACGTGCCCGAGGACGGCATGCTCGCCGTGCTGCCGCACCGGGGCATGGTCGCGGTGCACCCGGTGGCCGGCATCGGCGTGGTCCGGGCGATCGAGCGCCTGCGCATCTTCGCCCACCGGGAGCATGCCGGCCGGCCCGACGGGCTGAGCCCCCACGTGTACTGGTGGCGCCGGGGCAAGCTGACCCGCATCCAGGCCGACCTCATCAGCCACGACGGGCAGACCAGGCTGGTCGTCGCGCCGCCGCCGGAGTTCGCCCGGCTCCTCGCCCGCATCGCCGGCCAGCAGTAGCCCGACCCGGAAATCGGGTGCGGGGGGACGCCGGCAGGGGTGAGACTGGCCGGCGTGACGAGCGCGCGCTTCGACCGCAGGCCGTACGCCGGGGTGGATGACCTGCGGGCGATGCAGGATCTCGCCGCCCGGTTGTGGTCGCCCGGGGGCGACCTGGCACGTCGGCGACCTGGCGTGGGAACGCTTTCAGCACACGGGCAGGGAGCACGAGTGGCCGACCATGCTCTGGGCCGCCGGTGACGCGACCGCGGCCTGGGGGTGGGCCGATTCCGGCCACCTCGGTCTGGCGGCCGATCCGCGGCACCCCGCACTGGCCGGCGAGGTCCTGGACTGGTTCGCGGCGACAGCACCCGGACCGGCCCGGACGGTCACGGTCTCCAGCACCGAGACGCACCTGTTCCCGGCGCTCGACCGGCACGGCTACCGCCGTACGGCCGAGGGACCCTTCTTCCTGCACATGGTCATGGACCTGGACGACGGCCTGTCCGAGCCGAGCCCGCCCGCCGGATACCGCCTGCGCGCGGTGGGCGACGCCGACGTCCCCCAGCGCGTCGCCGCGCACCGGGCGGCGTTCCATCCGTCGAGGGTGACCGAGGAGAGCTACCGCGCGGTCCGGCGGGCCTGGCCGTACCGGCCGGACCTGGACTGGATCGCCGAGGCGCCGGACGGGAGCGCCGCGGCGTTCTGCCTGGTCTGGCTGGACGAGGCCAACCTGGCCGCCCGGATCGAACCGGCCGGCACCGCGCCGGGCCACCGCCGGCGCGGCCTCGCGCGGGCCGTCTGCCTGGCCGCGCTGGACGCGGCGCGGCGGGCGGGCGCACGGCGGGCCGTGGTGAGCCCGCGCGGCGACGACGCCTATCCGGTGCCCGCCCGGCTGTACCGGTCGCTCGGGTTCCGCGAGTGCGCCAGGAGCCTCGGCTACCGCCGCTCGGCGTGACGGGCCAGCGCCTGCGCCGTGCGGATCAGGTGGATGTGGGTGAACG
>NZ_BOOF01000042.1 GCF_016863095.1 Microbispora siamensis
TTGGTAGCGGGGACAGGATTTGAACCTGCGACCTCTGGGTTATGAGCCCAGCGAGCTACCGAGCTGCTCCACCCCGCGTCGGCTCTACGAGGTTATCCCGGTATCGGGCGGGAGGCAAACCGGAGCCCCGCGCCCGTGGGGACGCGGGGCTCCGGAAGGTCAGCCGCTCGGTGTGGGGCTGGGAGTCGCACCGGCCGGCGGGCTCCCGCTCGCACTCGGACTGGCGCTCGCGCTCGGGGCGGGAGACGCCGTCGCGGCGGGCGTCCCGCCCTTCAGCTTGGCCAGGTCGTCCAGCGCCTTCTTCAGCGAGGTCTGCGCATCGCCGTACGCCTTCCAATCGGGCGGGTTCGCCGACAGCGCCTTCTGCGAGTCGTCGTACGCCCGCTGGGCCCGGTCGAGCGCCGACGTCAGCGCCGAGGAGTTCTCCGGCGGGGTGACCTGCCCGGGCGGCTGGTTCGGCGTCTGCTCGGGCGGTGTCGCCACGGTGCCGCCGAACACCTGCTCCAGCGCGTTGCCGAGCGTGGGGCCGAAGCCGACCTTCTCGCCGTACAGCACGAGCACCCGGCGGAGGGTCGGATACTTGCCCGAGGTCTCCGCGCGCGGCTGGATGTAGACCGGCTCGACGTACAGCAGGCCGTTGCCGAACGGCAGCGTGAGCAGGTTGCCGTACAGCACGTCGGTGCCGCCGCCGCGCAGCAGGTTGAGCTCGGTCGACACCGTGGTGTTCGACTCGAACAGGTTCTGCGCCTGTGGCGGACCCTGGATCGCCGTCGTGCTCGGCAACTGGAGGATCTCCAGTGGCGGGTTCGGCGTGGCGGCCGTCGCGTCGACCGCCATGAACGCCGCCATGTTCTGCCGCTGGTTGGGCACGAACGTGGTCGTCAGCGAGAAACGCTCGGTCTCGCTGCCCGGCATCTTCATCGTCACGTAGTACGGCGGCTGCTTGCTCTTGCCGGTCGCCGGGTCCTCGGGGACCTTCCAGAAGTCCTGGCCGCCGAAGAACGCGTTGGCGTCGGTGACGTGGTAGGAGGTGAGGATCTCCCGCTGGGCCTTGAACAGGTCGGCCGGGTAGCGCAGGTGGGCGCGCAGCGCCTGGCTGATCTGCGACGCCGGCTTGACGACCCCGCCAAAGGCCTTCTCCCAGGTCTTCAGCACCGGGTCGGACTCGTCCCAGGCGTACAGGGTCACCGTGCCGTCGTAGGCGTCCACGGTCGCCTTGACCGAGTTGCGGATGTAGTTGATCTCGTCCCTGGGCACCTGCGGCACACCGAGGCGGCTCGACTGCACGTCGGTGGTCAGCGACTCCAGGCTCTTGCGCTCGGAGTAGGGGTAGGAGTCGGAGGTCGTGTACGCGTCCACGATCCACACGATCCGCCCGTCCACCACGGCCGGGTACGGGTCGCGGTCCAGCGTGAGGAACGGCGCGACCTGCTGGATGCGCTCCACCGGCTCGCGGTTGTAGAGGATGCGGGACTCGGAGTTGATGTTCGAGTTCAGCAGCAGGTTGGTCTCGCCGTACTTCACCGCGTAGAGCAGGCGGCGGAAGAAGTTCCCGATCGAGACGCCGCCCTTGCCCTCATAGGTGCTGTTGACCTGGCCCGTGTTGTTCTGCTGGTCGGCGCCCGGCTGTCCCTGCTGCGGGTAGTCGAGCTCGATCTTCTTGCCCGACTTGGGACCGCCGACGATCGAGTAGTCGGGCGAGTTCTCGCCGAAGTAGACGCGGGGCTCGTAGTCGCCGAGGTCGCCGACCGGCGGGATGTCGCGCTCGCTGAACTCCGGCAGGCCGCTGCTGTCCACCTTGTTGCCGGGCGCGGCGACGAAGCCGAACCCGTGCGTGTAGACCAGGTGGTCGTTGATCCAGTTGCGCTGCCCGTCCGGCGGGCGGCCGATCTCGCGGACCGCCACCACCGTGTCGCGCGGCTTGCCGTCGACGGGATACCTGTCGATGTCGAGCTGCTCGGGGAACTGGTAGTAGCCCTTGATCTGCTGCTTCTGCTGGAACGTCGGCGACAGCAGGCTCGGGTCGAGCAGGCGCATGCCGGGGATGGCCGACGCCTCGGTCTGCAGCACGGATGCGTCGGTGTCGGTCTTGGCGCTGTACTCCGTGACCTTCGCCGTGTCGACTCCGTAGGCCTTTCGGGTCGCGTCGATGTTGCGCTGGATGTACGCCTGCTCCTTGCTCTGCTGGTTCGGCTTGACCTGGAACTGCTCGACCAGCGAGGGATACACGGTGCCGATCAGGACCGCCGACAGCACCAGCAGCCCGAACGCCACGCCCGGGAACATCCCGCCCGGCCTGATGACGCCGGCGAAGAAGATCAGCGCGCAGATGAGGGAGATGACCGCGAGGATCCCCTTCGCCGGGAGCACCGCGTGCACGTCGGTGTACGACGCGCCGAAGACCTTGCCGCGGTCGGAGAAGACCAGGCTGTACCTGTCGAGCCAGTAGGCCGCGGCCTTGAGCAGGACGAACACGCCGAGCAGCACCGACAGGTGCGCCCGGGCGGCCCGGGTGGCGTGCACCCCGCCCGGCGAGGAGATCCGGAACCCGCCGTACAGGTAGTGCACGACCACGGCCGCGATGATCGACAGGACGACGGCCGTGAACAGGAAGTTCAGCAGCATCCGCAGGAACGGGATCGTGAACACGAAGAACGACAGGTCGAGGCCGAACTGCGCGTCCTTCTCGTTGAAGGGCGTGCGGTTCACGAACTGCAGCCAGATCCTCCACTGTCCGGCCGTGGACGAGCCCGTGAACAGGGCCAGCACGCCCAGGCCGACCAGGAAGACCAGCCGCCGGTGGGGATCGAGGGCCACCCGGTAGCGGTCGGCGCCCTGCGGCGCCCCGAACATCCCCGGCCCGAACATCGGGCGGGTGCGGTGCGCGAGCACCATGTTGCCGCCCACGACGGCGATCATCAGGGCGGCGCCCACGACGAACAGCACCACCTGGGTGAGCAGCATCGTGGAGAAAACCGAGGAGAAGTTCACCGAGTCGTACCAGAGGTAGTCGGTGTAGATCCCCGAGAAGACCAGCAGTAACACGACGATCGCCACGACGGCGATCAGCACGGGTATCAGAAGGCGCGGCCGTCGGGGCAAGCGCACCGCCCGTCCGGCTCCGGGGCTCCGGAAGCTCAACGCTCAACCCCTTGTCTCAGATTGGCAGGGCCATGATTGTCAGAGGGCAACGGTCCGTGCTTGGAAACCTACACTGCGGCCGGCGTGGTCGTGGTAACAGATCTGATCGTTCTCGTGACGCCCTCCCGCCTCAAGACGGGCAGGTCACGGCCCCGCGCCCGCGGCGTACGCTCAGCCGGCCGGGCAGACGGGGACCTCGCCCGAGTGATCGCGCAGGGCGTCGATTGCCTTGATCGCGCCGTCCAGCGTCTCGACCCGCACCAGGCGCAGCCCGGCGGGCGCGGCCTTGACGGCGTCGGCGCAGTTGCCGGCGGGCGTGAGGAAGACCGTGGCGCCGGCCCGGCGTGCGCCCACCATCTTCTGCTCGATGCCGCCGATCGGGCCGACCTGGCCGGCCGGGTCGATCGTGCCGGTGCCCGCGATCGACATGCCTCCGGTGAGCGCCCCCGGCGTCAGCTTGTCGTAGATGCCCAGCGAGAACATCAGGCCCGCGCTCGGCCCGCCGACCTCGCCGACGCTGATGTCGACCTTGAACGGGAACCGGTAGCCCGAACGCATCTGGACGCCGACCTTGGACTTGCCGTCCTTGCCCGCCACGGTGCCGACCTGCACCTGCGTCGAGGCGCCGGCGCGCCTGACCGTGAACGTCACCTGCTCGCCGGGCTTGTGGCTCTGCACGGACGACGCGACGGACGTGAGCTCGCCCACCGCCGTGCCGTCCACCGCCGTGATCTCGTCACCCGGCTTGAGCTTCCCGTCGGCCGGCGCCCCCTTGTCGGTCTGCGCGACCGTGACCACCTTCTCGATGGGGATCTTGAGCGCGTTCAGCGCGGCGGCGGTGGCCGACTGCTGCGAGTCGGTCATCTCCTGCGTGTTCTGCTCCGCGACCTGCTGGGCCGAGGTGGACTTCGGGAACAGCGTCTCCTCCGGCACCACGGCGACCGTCGGGTCGAGCCAGCCGCGCAGCGCGGTGAGCAGGTCGAGACGGTTGTCGGGCCCGCCCTGGTAGGCGACGGTGACCAGGCTCAGCCTGCCCTGTGTGGGATAGGTCTCATGGCCCGAGATCGTGATAACCGGTTTGCCCTTGACGTCCCCGATCGTGTTCTCGGTGGGGCCGGGGCTCAGCACGACGTACGGCACCGGCAGCATGGCGCCGATCACGGCCAACGCGAGCGCGAGGAAACCCGCGACCAGCAGGGTCAGAGCGCGTCGGGACATGGACGAACTCTATGCGTTCCGGGCTCCTGGCATTCCGCGGGCGCTAATCGCAGGCGCCGACCCACTCGGCGTCCCCGTCGGCGAACACCTGGTGCTTCCAGATGGGCACCTCGTGCTTGAGATCGTCGATCAGCCTGCGGCAGGCCTCGAACGCCTCGCCGCGGTGGGGACAGGCGGCCGCCACGACGACGGCGATCTCCCCCAGGCGCAGGTCGCCCACCCTGTGGACGGCCGCCAGCGCCGTCACCTGGTGGTCGGTCGCCACCTTCTCCGCGACCCTGCGCAGGTGCTCCTCCGCGGACGGGTGCGCCGAGTACGACAGGAGCGTCACCGGCCTGCCGCCGTCCTGCTCGCGTACGGTGCCGACGAAGACCGCCGTGCCCCCTGCGGCGTGGTCCTCCACCGCGCCCAGCACCTCGTCCACGGACAGCGGGGTGTCGCGAATGCCCAGCAATCGGATGACGTCCACGTTCCCGAGATTAGTGCCTGAACCCGATCAGGTGCGGCGCTTCCGCCGGGCGGCGCGGACGATCGCAGCCGTGCCGATGACCGCGACGGTCGCGCCCGCGGCGGTGATCGTGGCCTCCTTGCCCGACAGGCGGCGGCCGACGACCGCGTGCCTGCCCTCGGACAGTTCAAGCAGTTCCCGCAGGGCCGCCTCGTTGGTCCAGGCCGGCTTCCAGCCCGCCTCCCGCAGCGCCACGCCGTCGACCACCCACGGATAGACCACGTAGTGCAGGTCGGTCGCGGCGGTCGGCGTGATGCCGAGCCGGTGCAGCCGCTGTGCGGTGCCGAACGTCACACCCGCCGGCAGCTCGAACCGCTTGAGGCCGGAGATCTCCTCCACCTGCTCCATCTCCAGCCAGCCCTCGGAGCCGACCGCCACGACCCCGCCGACCCGGCCGAGGGCGGCGGCCTCCAGCGCGGACACCAGGTCGTCGACGTGGCAGAACTGCCAGCGCGGCAGGCAGCCCTTCACGACCAGCAGCCGGGGCGCCTCGAAGTGGCGGGTGATGACGGTGTCGACGCCCGGCCCGACCAGGGCGGCGGGCCGCAGCACGGTCACCTCCAGGCCGGGATGCGCCCGCAGCGACCGCCGCACCAGGGCCTCGATCTCCAGGTGATCGCCCACCAGGCCGGTGTCGGGCTCGGCCGCGACCGGGGCGTCCTCGGGCAGGGGCACCGGGTTGTCGGCGGCGGCGCCGTACACCATCGCGCTCGTCACCAGCACGACCCGCCGCACCCGGGCCGCGGCGCAGGCCGTGAGCACGGTCTGGGCGGCGCGCAGGTTGTAGCGGCGGCGCTCGGCGGGATCGGTGTCGAGCGACTCGTCCGTGCCGAGATGCACCAGGACGTCCACGTCGGAGATCCGGTTCGCCAAGAGCGGATCACGAATGTCGAGGACTCGCCAGGTGACGTCCGGGACGTCGCCGCGCTGCTCGTCGATGGCCACCACGCGGCGGAAATCCGCAGACGAGGCCACCTTTGCGAGGAACGCCCGGCCGAGACCGGAGGCGGCGCCGGTGACGGCGACGACGGGGGGACGCAGGCGTTTCGAGGTAGGCACGAGGTCCTCACTTTGCACTGATCCGCCCCACGGCGGATAACGTGGCGGATGTGGACTCCTCCATCCTGCACGAGGTGGCGCGGTGACTGACCTGCCAGGTCGCGAAAACGACCCCAACGACAATCCGTTCGCCATGTTCGGCAGCCCGGAGCAGATCGCCGCGGCCATGCGGCAGTTCGCCGACATGCTGTCCGCCTCGCCGGAGGCCGGGCCCGTCAACTGGGACATGGCGAAGAACATCGCACGGCACGCCGTGGTCGCCGAGGGCGATCCGAGCGTCATGGAGGGCGAGCGACGCCAGATCGTCGAAGCCCTCAACCTGGCCGACCTGTGGCTCAACGAGGTGACCACGCTGCCGAGCGGCGTGACCACCCCGCAGGCCTGGAGCCGGTCGGAGTGGATCGAGAAGACGATCCCGGTCTGGAAGCAGCTGTGCGATCCCGTCGCCGCCCAGATGGTGGAGACGATGGGCGGCACGCTCGGCGGGGCGGGGCTGCCGCCCGAGGCGCAGGCCATGGCCGGGCCGCTCATGGGCATGCTCAGGCAGATGGGCAGCATGATGGTCGGCCAGCAGATCGGCCAGGCCCTCGGCTCGCTCGCCCGCGAGGTGGTCGGCTCCTCCGACATCGGCCTGCCCCTGTCGGACACCGCCGCCCTGCTGCCCGGAGGCGTCGCCGCCTTCAGCAGCGGCCTGGAGACGCCCTCGGACGAGATCCGTCTCTACCTCGCGCTGCGCGAGGCGGCGCACCACCGGCTCTTCCAGCACGTCCCGTGGCTGCGGGCGCACCTGCTCGGCGCGGTCGACGAGTACGCCCAGGGCATCACGGTGGACGTGTCCGCCCTGCAGGACAAGCTCCAGGGGCTCGACCTCAGCGACCCGGAGCGCATCCAGGAGGTCCTGGGCGGCGGCGAGCTGCTCAAGCCCGAGGAGACCGAGCGGCAGAAGGCCGCGCTCTCCCGGCTGGAGACCGCGCTCGCGCTGGTCGAGGGCTGGGTGGCCACGGTGGTCGACGCCGCCGCGGAGGGCAAGCTCCCGTCCGCCGCTGCGCTGGCCGAGACCGTACGGCGCCGCCGTGCCACGGGCGGCCCCGCCGAGCGGACCTTCGCCACGCTGGTGGGCCTGGAGCTGCGCCCGAGACGGCTGCGTGAGGCGGCCGCCCTGTGGAAGGCCCTGGGCGACGAGCGCGGGATCGAGGGCAGGGACGCCGTCTGGGGTCACCCCGACCTGATGCCCACCGCGGACGACCTGGACAACCCCGAGTCGTTCGTGAAGGGCGAGGCCGAGTTCGACCTGTCCGCGCTGGAAGAGCCCAAGGAGCCCGGCTCCGGCGGGGAGACCGGCGAGTAGGGTTCGCCGCCTGTCGGTAGGCTGCGCCGGTGAGCCTGCATCGTGACGCGCAAGCCGTACTGGCCGGATGGGTCGCGCCCACCCCCGAGGAGGAGCGGCTCCGCGAGGAGTTCCTGACGCACCTGCGCAGCCACGAGGACGCGATGTGGCGCGAGTGCGCTCCCGGCCATCTCACGGCGACGACGGCCGTCCTGTCGCACGACGGCGAACGGGTGCTGCTGACCCTGCACCCCAAGGCCGGGATGTGGCTGCCCATGGGCGGGCACTGCGAGACATCCGACGCCACGCTCGCGCAGGTCGCCCTGCGCGAGGCCACCGAGGAGTCGGGCATCCCCGGCCTGGTCCTGCTGGACGGGCCGCTCGCCCTCGACCGGCACAAGGTCTGGTGCCACCCGCCGCACAGCTGGCATCTGGACGTCGAGTACGGCGCGGTCGCGCCGCCGGGAGCCGAGGCGGTGATCAGCGACGAGTCCCTCGACCTGCGCTGGTTCCCCGTGGAGGAGATCCCGGAGCTGAGCGACGAGGCCACCCGGCGGCTGGCCCGCCGCGCCCGGTCGCTCCGCCGCGCCTGACTTCTACACGATTCGTGCACGTCACTCTTACATCGCCGTGCGCAACCGCTGGCTAGGGTCGGACCGTGACCAAGGTTGACGTGGGCGGCGAGATCGTTTCTCCCCCGCGCCGGAGGCTCCGGGTCCCCCCGCTCCTGGCGTGGATCGCGGTGGCGCCGTTCGCGGTCTGGGCGGCGGCCCGGCTCGCCGGAATCGACAGCGCCGTCCACATCTGGGGAGTCGGCGTCGCGCTGATGACGGGCACGCCGTACGTCGCGGCCGCGTCGCTCCTGGCGGTGCCGATCGCACTGGCCGCCCGCCGCGCGGCCGTGATCGCGGTGGCGGTGGCGGCGTCGGTCCTCCTGGCGGCCGTGGTCCTGCCCCGTGCGGCCGGCTCGGCCCCCACGGCCACCGGGCCGTCGCTGCGGATCCTCACGGTCAACCTCTTCTTCGGCGCGGGCGACGCCGCGACCGTGGTGGACCTCGTACGCAGGCTCGATCCGGACGTGCTCAACACGCAGGAGCTCACCCCCGAGGCCGTCCGGGCGCTGGACGAGGCGGGCGTGGGGACGCTGCTGCCGTACCGGCACCTGGAGGACGGGCCCGGGCCCTCGGGCAGCGGGATCTACGCCCGCCATCCCCTGACCGCGGCGCCCGACTTCGTGCCCGAGGGCGGCCACAACATGCCGAGGGCCCGGCTCGCTCTGCCGTCCGGGCCGCCCGTGGAGATCGTCGACGTGCACACCCTCGCCCCGCTGAACGGCCATGACGTGGCCCAGTGGACCGCCGAGCTGGCGGCGCTCCCGGCCGCATCCCCCGGCGTCGTACGCGTCCTGGCCGGCGACTTCAACGCGAGCCTCGACCACGCGGCCCTGCGCGCGGTGCTGGGGCGGGGATACGCGGACGCGGCCGACGCGACCGGCGACGGCCTGACCACCACCTGGCCGGCCGACAGGCGGTACCCGCCGTTGATCACGATCGACCACGTGCTGTACGACGAGAGGGCGTCGGCGGTGAGCACCAGCGTTCACAAGGTCCCGGGCAGCGACCACCGGGCGTTCTTCGCCGAGCTTCGCCTCCCCCGGAGCCTGTGACCCCTACGAGCAGGACTCAGGTCAGCAGGGCCCGGGTGTTGTCCCAGCCTTCGAGACCCAGGTCGAGACGGGCCACGTCCTCCGGCTTCCTGAGCCGGTGCCAGCCGGGACCGGTGGCGACCATGCGAGGGCCCGGCGCCCGGCGGCGCATCGCCGCGACGACGTCGGGTTCGTCGAGGTCGGGCGCGGCCCACTCGGGGACCGGCAGGCGCGCCGCCACGGCGACGGCGCCGCCGCCCTCGGCCGGGCAGACCGCGAGATGCGCCCGCCCGAGCTCCCGGAAGAGCTTTCCGATCAGCAGCGGCGGCAGGTCGGGGGCGTCGGCGCTGACGATCACCGCCTCGTCCGCCGGAGGCAGCGCGGCGAAGGCGGCGGCGGGTGAGGCGATCGGCAGGACGGGCGTGCCAGGCCAGGCGATGTCCTCGAGCCCCGGCACGCCGGCCGACAGGATCACCGGCCGCACCAGTTCGAGCCCGGCGACCATCTCGTAGGTGTCCTCGGCCATCGCCGTCAGGAACTCGGCCGGGTCGACGCCGGGCGGAGCGGCGTCGGCCATGCCTGGCGTGACCAGCACCGCGGCGACCCTGGTCAACACTCCTCCGGCGCGCCGTTGGCCGCCATCGAGAAGCCCTCCAGGAAGCCCCTGGCGCGTTCCGCCCGGGGGTAGCGCTCCACGAGGGCCCAGAACCGCGGGCCGTGGCTCGGCACGAGCAGGTGGACGAGCTCGTGCATGATGACGTAGTCGACGACCCAGGCCGGCATGCCCCGCAGCCGCGCCGACAGCCTGATCGTGCCGTGGTCGGGGGTGCACGAGCCCCATCTGTGCAGCTGGTTCTCCACCCAGCGCACACTGATCGGCACGGCCTTTCCGTCCAGGTAGCGCGCCGACAGCTCCGTCGCCCGTTCGAGCAGGTCGTCGTCGCTCGGGTGTCTTCGCTGCTCCTTGGCCGCAAGGCGGTCGAGCATGCGGCGTACCCACTGCTCCTCGTCGGTCGTGCTCAGACCAGCCGGAAGCAACACGATGGTCTTGTCTCCATCGCGGTACGCGGAAACGGTTCGCCGCCGTCGTGCGCTCCGACGAACCTCGACTGTCTCGGGGGGCACATATGAAAGGTAGCCGACACGCGCCGAATTCCACAGGGGGTGGTACACGTTCTCCCTGGTCAATCGGGCGAACGTGACCTTGCGGGCGTGAAAACTACGGGGTTGCGGATATTCACCAACCACGATCACCCCGGTAATTATCCACAGCCCCGCTGGTTCCGACGCCGAGCCTTCCCGGCGTATGGCAAGGTCTTGCGACTATGAGACCTCGCCTCAAGCCCGTCCTGCGCCGGATCGAACGGGACGGCCGCACGCTGCAGTTCGGCGTCCATCCGCTGCGGGCCGTCGTGCTGACGGGCGTCGAGCCGCCCGTACGCCGCCTGATCGACGGACTGGACGGCACCCGCACCCTCCGGCAGGCGGTGGCCGGCAGCGGCCTCGACGAGGCGTCCGCCCAGGAGGTGGTCGCGAGGCTCGCCGCGCACGGCCTGATCGAGGACGCCGCGGCCCGGCCGGAACCCCTCGCCGGCCTGCCGCTGGCCGAGCGGGACCGCCTCCGCCCCGAACTGGACAGGCTGTCGCTGACCTCCACCGACGGCGGCATGAGCGCCCTGTCGGCGCGGCGGGCGGCCCGGGTCCGCGTGTACGGCGCCGGCCGGGTCGGCGCCCGGGTCGTCACCCTGCTCGCCGCGGCCGGTGTGGGCCACATCTGCGTGGTCGATCCCGGCACGGCCACCGCGGGCGACGTGGTCCCGGGCGGGCTCGGCCGGGCGGAGACGGGGATGACCCGCGAGGAGGCCGCCGTGCTCGCGGCCCGGCGGATCTCCCCCGCCGTCAACGCCTGGCCGGGACGGGCCGCCTCCCGTCTGTCCGACGGCGGGGTCCGCCCCGACCTCGTGATCCTCGCGCCCGCCGACCCGCTCGACGCCACGCTGGTCCACGAGATCGTCGCCGAGGGCGTGGCACACCTGCTCGTCTGCGCCTTCGAGGGGCACGGCTCCGTGGGGCCCTTCGTCGTCCCCGGGCTCACCCCCTGCCTGCGCTGCCTCGATCTCACCCGCCGCGACCGGGACCCTTCCTGGCCGCTCGTGGGCGCCCGGCTCGGGGGTTACCCGGCGGGCGAGATCGCCTGCGACGTGGTGCTGTCCTGCCTGGTCGCCGCGCAGGCGGCCGGTCAAGCGCTGGCCTATCTCGACGAGGGACGCGTGCCCGGCGGCCTGCTGGAGGTGTCGCCCGGATGGCGCTGGCGGCACCGCCGCCTGGACGCGCACGACAGGTGCGGATGCCTGCGCGACGACGTCGCCGGCCGCATCGCGTGAGTGTCACGCCTCTCACCAGCGGAAACTCACGTCACGGCAGCGATGGTGTGACCAACGTCATAGACCGCCTATTTCCCCGAATGGCTCGCGACCGCCGGAGCCGCTGCGGCCAGCCGATCGGAAATTGTGGTCGAAAGCACCCTTCATCGCCGACAATGGTCGTGTGAGTGACCTTCCCCACCGTGCCGTGACCCGCTCGGCGAAGCTCGCGACACTCCCCCTCGGGTTCGCCGGCCGCACCGCGCTCGGATTGGGCAGGCGGCTCGGTGGCGCCTCCGCGGAGATCGTCGCCCAGGAGATCCAGCAGCGTACGGCCGACCAGATCTTCAAGGTGCTCGGCGAGCTCAAGGGCGGGGCCATGAAGCTCGGCCAGGCTCTGTCGATCTTCGAGGCCGCGCTTCCGCCCGAGATCGCCGGGCCGTACCGGGCGACGCTGACGCGACTGCAGGACGCCGCGCCGCCGCTTCCGGCCACCACCGTCCACCGCGTCCTGACCGAGCAGCTCGGCGACGACTGGCGGGAGAACTTCCTGGAGTTCGACGACCGGCCGAGCGCCGCGGCGTCCATCGGGCAGGTGCACCGCGCCGTGTGGCACGACGGCCGCCCGGTCGCCGTGAAGATCCAGTATCCGGGGGCGGGCAAGGCCCTGATCTCCGACTTCAACCAGCTCGCGCGGCTCGGCAAGCTCTTCGGCGCGCTGCTGCCCGGCCTGGACATCAAGCCGGTCCTGGCCGAGCTGAAGGAGCGGGTGTCCGAGGAGCTCGACTACCTCAAGGAGGCCGAGGCCCAGCACGCGTTCGCCGAGGAGTTCCGCGACGACCCGGACTTCCACGTGCCCGCCGTGATCGCGGCCAACGAGCAGATCCTCGTCTCCGAGTGGATGACGGGAACCCCGCTCTCCAGGATCATCGCCGACGGCACGCAGGAGGAGCGCAACCACGCCGGTTTGTTGTTCGTCCGCTTCCTGTTCTGCTCTCCGGCCCGGGTCGGGATGCTGCACGCCGACCCCCACCCCGGCAACTTCTGGCTGATGGAGGACGGGCGGCTCGGCGTGCTGGACTTCGGGGCGGTCAACCGCATGCCCGGCGGCTACCCCGTCGCCTTCGGCACGCTCACGCGCATCTTCAACCAGGGCGACATGGAGACGGTCGTGCGCGGACTGCGCGCGGAGGGGTTCATCCGCCCGCACATCGAGGTCGACGTCGACGCCCTGCGGGCCTTCCTCGCGCCGTACGTCGAGCCGACCCGGGTCGAGGAGTTCGCCTTCAGCAGGCAGTGGCTGCGGGAGCAGGCGGCGACCGTGGCCGACCTGCGGCCGAACAACGTGGTCCGCCAGCTCAACCTGCCCGCGTCGTACGTGCTGATCCACCGCGTGCACGCGGCCGGCGTCGGCGTGCTGTGCCAGCTCGGCGCCACCGCCCGCTTCCGCGACGAGGTGGTGCGCTGGGTCCCCGGCTTCGCCGACGAGACGGGCGAGTCCGAGGACAGCGCGCTCGCCCTCACCTGAGCCGGCCGCTCGGGGCTATCGGCCGCCCCGGCTCTCGACCGTCCGCAGGTTCTGGTTGATGATGCAGCGGTTGATCCCTCTCTTGCAGTTGCCGTTGAGGGTGTTGGTGAAGACGCTGACGCTCGACACCTGCTGGATGCCCGCGAACGTGACCGCGCTGTTGGCCGCGGGGGCGTTCACGTTGCGCCGGCCCCCCGATATCTGCTTGGGCGGGCTCTTGATGGTGGGTGCGTTCGAGGTGTTGGTGCCCCCGGTGACCTGGGTCCCTCCGTCACCGTCGCCGTGACCGTGGCCGCTGCCATGACGGGCCACCCGGAACGCTCCGGGAACCGGCGCGGCCCCGGCCCCCGGCATGACCGAACCCCACAGTCCGATGACGAGCGCGGTGACGGCGAACCGTCGCGCAGCCGCCACGAGATCAAGCGCGCCTGACGTCCGGTCGCCCATCCAAGTCCCACCCACTGCTCGCGCATCGTTCCGCCTGCCGCCCGTGACCATCCGGCCCCGGTGGCGATCCCGCTCATACCCCGTGATCCCGGTGGGCTCCCACGGCAGGCGATCTTCTGTGCGTCCGGTGATCTCTTCTTTACGGAGTACGGCCTGCACGGAGTACGGCCTGCACGGAGTACGGCCTGCACGGAGTACGGCCTGCACGGGAACGGCCGAAGGCCCGGGCCGTTCGCCGGGCCCGGGCCTTCGGATCGCACTGTTCGCACCGTCGGTGGCGCGTCAGGGTCGCGTCAGATGCGCGCCAGCGCGGAACTCAGCCGCCGGGACGCGCGCTCGGCCTGCCGGCGTGCCTTCTGCACGCTCCTGATCCGGCCGGCCAGCCGCTCCTGCGCTGCCTCCTCGTGGAGGGTCCGTATTCGCTCGTGCGCCAGTTCTTGATGCAGATACAGGGTCGTGATCGGGGAGATGCTCATCTGGATCGGTTCCTTCCGGAATGAACTGCTGTGCTTGCTGGTCAGGCGGCGACAGGAGACTTGCGCGGGCGCCCACGGGGACGCTTGCGGGGCACGACGACCCCCCTCAGGATGAGCTCCCCGCCCCAGACGCCCCAGGGCTCCTCGCGCTCCAGCGCGCGGGCCAGGCAGGCCTTCTGGATCGGGCAGCCGCCGCAGAGCGCCTTGGCGAACTCCACGTCCTCGGGAGACTCGGCGAACCACAGGTCGGGGTCGGTACGACAGGGGATTTCGGCTTCGATCAGGTCCATGACCGGGGCCGCCATCTGCGTCACCTCTTTGAATGGATTGGTCTGGGTGTCCTCGTTGTGGGGTGTGGATTCGTGGCCGACAAACAAGAAGGCCGCGGATCCTGGTGCGGATCCGCGGCCCGGAGAGGGAGACCGGTCAGGGTATGACTGGTCCTCTCCAGGCATCGTGCGGACCCTGCGCACCGCCGCGAGCGGCGGTGCGGATCTGCTCATCGCCCATCGGCCGGTTGACATAGACCGGAAGGTGGGCGGGGTTGCGGTGGCTGGCCAGGCGGGCGAACGCGCCGAAGGCGGCCGAGCCCGCGACTCCGGCGACCGGAGCCAGGGCAGAGGCGGCCTCGCCACGCCGCAGTTTCGTCGGCATGACAATGGCGGCCGGGCATGCGGAGGCGAGCCACAGCGTGCGGGACGTCGTCATGTTCCTCACTGGACTCACCTCCATTTCAGTGCGATCGCGCCGGACGGAAGCGTCCGGCTGACATGTCCAAGACCCTAAACCGCCGCGGCAGGGCGGGCAACCTATTTTCTACCTGCGATTTTCACGACTTCGTGACATCGGGATGCAGCGCGGGCGACACCCGGATCAAGCATTCCTGGACCACGGAGACCGCCAGCTCCCCGGTGGCGGTGAACATCTGCCCGCGGGCGAGCCCGCGCGCCGCCCCGGACCAGGGCGACTCCTGGGCGTACAGCAGCCATTCGTCGGCACGGAAGGGCCGGTGGAACCACATCGCGTGGTCCAGCGACGCGCCGGACACCGCCGAGGACCCCCAGGCCAGCCCGTGGGCCAGCAGCACGGTGTCCACCAGGGTGAAGTCGCTGGCGTAGGCCGCGAGCACGACGTGCAGCAGCGGGTCGTCGGGCAGGTCGGCGTCGTACCGGAACCAGACGTTGTTCTCCGGGGTGACCAGGGCGGGGTCGTGGGCGGCCTCCCACGTGAGCGCGTTCACGTATCGCGCGTCCACCGGGCGCGGCTTGGCCAGCAGCTCGCGCCAGCCCGGCTCGTCGCCCACGACGTCGAGCATCCGCTCCTGGAAGGTCGGCAGGGTCTCGGGGTCCGGCACCCGCGGCATGCGCGCGGCCTGGTGGCTCACGCCCGGCTCCTCGATGTGGAACGACGCCGACATCGAGAAGATCGCCTTGCCGTGCTGGATGGCCGTGATGCGCCGGGTGGTGAACGACCGCCCGTCGCGCACCCGCTCCACGTTGTAGACGATCGGTACGGCCGGGTCCCCGGGCCGGATGAAGTAGGCGTGCAGCGAGTGCACCATCCGGTCGGACGGCACCGTACGGCCGGCCGCCACGAGCGCCTGCGCCGCCACCTGGCCGCCGAAGACCCGCTGGATGCGCTCCTCCGGACTGCGCCCCCGGAAGATGTCGAGCTCGATCGGCTCGAGGTCGAGCAGGTCCAGCAGCTCCTTCAGGGCCGAGTTCACAGGGGCCTCCAGCGCACGCGGGTATTACTCGTCGGTAACACTATCGGCGCCGCGGCAGAGCTCGAGGACCGCGTCGCCGTACCGCTCAAGTTTGACGCGTCCGATTCCGGCGATCGCGAGCAGGTCCTCCTCTGAGGTGGGCACCCGCTCGGCGATGGCCTGGAGGGTGACGTCGGTGAAGACGACGTACGCCGGCACCTTGGCCTCCTTCGCCTCCGCCGTGCGCCACGCCTTGAGCCGTTCGAGCAGGGCCTCGTCGTAGTCCGCCGGGCAGGTCGCGCAGCGGCCCAGCTTCTGCTCGGCCGCGACCGAGAGCGTCTTGCCGCAGATCCGGCAGTGCAGCGGCGCCGCCGACCGCTTCGCCCGGCCGCCCTGGCCTCCCGGCCGCTCGGGCCGGGCCAGGCTCGCCGTACGGGGGGACAGCCCGTCGAGGAAGCGCGACGGCCTGCGGGCGCGGCGGCCTCCCGGCGAGCGGGCGAGCGCCCACGACATGTGCAGGTGCTCACGGGCGCGGGTGATCCCGACGTACAGCAGCCGCCGCTCCTCCTCGATCTGGTCCGGCGTCTCCGCGTAGACGATCGGGACCATGCCGTCGGTGAGGCCGACGAGGAAGACCGCGTCCCACTCCAGGCCCTTGGCGGCGTGCAGGGAGGCGAGCGTCACGCCCTCGACCGGCGGCGCGTGCTGCTCCATCGCCCTGCGCTCCAGTTCGCCGACGAACCGGGGCAGGTCGGCGCCCTCGGCCGCCATGTCCTCGGCCAGGTCGGCGAGCGCCTTGAGCGACTCCCACTTCTCCCTGGCCTTGCCGCCGCCGGGCGGCTCCGCGGTGAGCCCGATGCCCGACAGGATCGCGTGCACGGCGGGCGCCAGCGGCTCCTCGGACGACGACCGGGCCGCCCCGCGCAGCAGCACCACGGCCTGGCGCACCTCGGGGCGCTCGAAGAACCGCTCCGCGCCGCGCAGCAGGTAAGGCACGCCGGCGTCGGTGAACGCCTGCTCGTACGCCTCCGACTGGGCGTTGACCCGGAACAGCACCGCGATCTCGCGCGTGGGCACGCCGTCCGCCATCAGCTTCTTGACCGTGAGCGCGACGCCGAGCGCCTCGGCCTGCTCGTCGTCGTACTCGGTGAAGACCGGTTCGGGTCCGTCCGGCCGCTGGGCGACCAGTTCCAGCCGGTGGGGCGAGCGCGCCATGACGCGGTTGGCCAGCGTGACCACCTGCGGGGTCGAGCGGTAGTCGCGCACCAGCCTGATCACGGCCGCCGAGGGGTGCTCGACGGCGAAGTTGGTCAGATAGTGGGGCGTCGCGCCGGTGAACGAGTAGATGGTCTGGTTGGGGTCGCCCACCACGCACACGTCGTCGCGCCCGCCGAGCCAGGTGTCGAGCAGCAGCTTCTGCAGCGGGTTGACGTCCTGGAACTCGTCGACCACGAAGTAGCGGTACTGCTGGCGGATCTGCGCCGCGACCTCGCGGTGCTCAGTCATCACCGCCGCCGTGAGCTCCAGGATCGTCTCGAAGTCGATCAGGTTGCGCTGGCGGCGCAGGTCCTCGTACCCCTCGAACAGCCGCGCCACCTCCTCGGGCGCGATCGGCGGGGTGCGGCGGGCCTTGGCGGCGGCGGCCGGGTAGTCCTCGGGGCCGATCTGGGTGACCTTCGCCCACTCGATCTCGCTCGCGACGTCGCGCAGCTCGCCGCGGTCGGGGTTCCTGCGCAGGCGCCTGGCCGCCTCCACGAGCAGCGGCAGCTTCGACTCGACCACCTGCGGCGGGTCGCCGCCGACCACGCGCGGCCAGAAGTAGCTGAGCTGGCGCAGGGCCGCCGCGTGGAACGTGCGGGCCTGCACGCCGGGCGCCCCGAGGCCGCGCAGCCGCTGCTTCAGCTCGGCCGCCGCGCGGGTCGTGAAGGTCACGGCGAGCACACCCTGCGGCTCGACGACCCCGGTGTGCACGGCGTACGCGATGCGGTGCGTGATGGCGCGGGTCTTGCCGGTCCCCGCCCCGGCGAGCACGCAGACCGGTCCGCGCACCGCCTGGGCGACCTCGCGCTGCTCGGGATCCAGACCGTCGAGGACGTCCAAGGAACGGCTCCCAACATGCGTTGCGGACGTTGTTACTGGCATCATCCTTCCAGCAGCCGACCGAGCGTGTCCCGGGGACCGGTCGGCGCACGACGCGACATCGGGGAGGAACACGCCGTGGCCACCGCGGTCCGAACTGCTTTAGGGATGGGCGTCGCCGCCCTCGCCGCCCTCATGCTCGCCCCGCCGGACGCCCACGCGGCCACCTCGGCGGGCGACCCCGTCCATCACCCCTCCGCCTCCCCGGCTCCGTCCGCGGCGCCCTCCGCCGGGCCCTCCCCGTCGCCCACCGCGAGCCCGTCACCCTCGCCGTCCCCGTCGGCCTCGCCCTCGCCGGCGCTCACGCCGCCCGACGTGCGGATCCGCACCTACGCGTACGGCTCGCACGCGCGCCAGATCATGGACGTGTGGTGGCACACCGCCGGCCCGCGGCGCCCGGCCGTGTTCGTCATCCACGGCGGCTGGTGGTCCGGGGGCGACAAGAAGTACATGACGTCGATCAGCCGCAGCTACTCCCAGCTCGGCTACACCGTCGTGAACCTCGACTACCGGCTGTCGGGCGACGCGGCCTGGCCGGCGCAGCGCACCGACGTGCTGACCGCCGTCAACGCCGTGCGCAGGCACGCGGCGTTCTTCAACACCGACCCCGACCGTTACGTCCTGGTCGGGTTCTCCGCCGGAGGTCACCTCGCCACCGCCGTCGGCGCGTACGGCGACGGCCGCCCGGGCCTGCGCGGCGTCGTCGGGATCTCCCCGCCCGTCTCGCCGCTGTCGGCGTTCGCGGACGGCAGCGTGTTCGGCAGCAAGGAGCAGCAGAAGCTGCGCAGGGCGGCCATCAGGCTGGCCGGCGGGTGCACGCCGGCCAAGTGCCCGCGCGTCTGGTCGAGCATGGAGGTGCCCTTCCACGCCTCGGCCGGTGACCCGCCGATGCTCACCGTCCACTCCTCGGAGGAGTTCGTCCCGCCCTACCAGAGCGAGATTCTCAAGGAGTCGCTGGAGAGCGTCGGGGTCCAGATGACCGTCAAGACGATGGCCGGCACCCAGCACAGCGCCCCGCTGTACCGGGAGCCGGGGGTCGCCGAGACCGTCCAGGCCTGGATCGTCGCCCGCCTGGGGCGTGTGGCCCCGTAGCCGGGAACACGCGGCGCGTCCGCGATGTTGCCATGACTGCTCTCGGCAACAGTGATGCGCACGGAAGGGACGACAGATGGCGCTGACGGTTTACACCACGAGCTGGTGCGGCCCCTGCAAGCGGTTGAAGAGCCAGCTCACCCGGGAGGGCATCGTCTTCAGCGAGGTCGACATCGAGCGCCACCCGGACGCCGCCGATTTCGTCGCGAGCGTGAACAACGGCAACCAGGTCGTCCCCACGGTGGTCGCGGACTGCCACACCATGACCAACCCCTCGGTGGCCGAGGTGAAGCGGCACCTCGAAGGCGCCTGCTGATTCACCAGCCGGTGTCGGGGATCGGCGCTCCGTACCAGGTCTCGATCAGCCGCCGGGCGATCGAGACCTGGCCGGGCAGCACCAGGTCGCCCGAACGCACCGCGGCCTCCAGTTCCTCCCGGGACAGCCAGCGGGCCTCGGCGATCTCCTCCAGGTCGGGACGCAGGTCGGTGGTGACGGCGCGGGCGAAGAAGCCGAGCATCAGGCTGCGCGGGAACGGCCAGGGCTGACTGCCGAGATAACGCGGCGCGGTGACGGCGACGCCCACCTCCTCCAGGACCTCGCGGACCACCGCGTGCTCCAGCGACTCCCCCGGCTCGACGAACCCGGCGAGCACCGACATCCGGCCCTGCGGCCACTCCGGGCCCCGCGCGAGCAGGATGCGGCCCTCGTCGTCGTGCACCAGCATGATCACCGCGGGGTCGACGCGCGGGAAGTGCTGGCTGCCGTCGCGCGGGCACACCCGCATGTGGCCCGACGCGGTGACGTCGGTGAGGCTGCCGCACCTCGGGCAGTACTCGTGCGTCGCGTGCCACGCCTCCAGGGCCACCGCGTAGACGAGGAGCCCGGCGTCGCGGTCGTCCAGCAGCACCGCGGCCTCCCTGAGGCCCGCCGCGTCGCCGGTGCTCTGGGGGGATTCGGGAAGCGGCGCGTTGACCGCGAAGTAGGCCACGCCGTCCTCGTCCACGCCCAGCAGGTAACGGGTGCCCTCCGGCGCCTCGGCCGGCGAGGTGAGCACCAGGGCCGCGCCGTCGGTGAAGCGGCGGACCAGCGTGCGGCCGTCGTGGATGAGGAGGACTCTCGTCTTCTCCGCCTCCCACGCGCGCCGCAGCCATTCCTCGTCGCCGCGCAGTGCCGCCGATCTGTCGATGGCGCTCCTCGCCAGGAGCAGGGGGCCGAGCAGTCCTTCGGGGATTTCCACGCCGTCATCCTTCCACTGCCGCCGCCCCGGCAATCTTCCGGCCAAGAGATCGCGATCCCGCTAGGATGCAGTCGCTTAGGTTAGCCTTACCTATGGAGGGCCGGTGCGGCTGTACCTCACCACGCTCAACCCGACCGACTCCGTGACCGGCGGATTCCTTCCCGCCGCGGCCGCGCTGGGCTGGGACGTGACGATACTCACCGACCAGCCTGATCGGTATTCGGGGTACGACGTCGTGGCGGCCGACGTCCGCGACCCCCGGGCGGTGATCGACGCGGTGGCCTCACACCACCGGCCCGATGTGATCTTCTCCAACTCCGACCATCTCCAGGCCGCCACCGCGCTCGCCGCCGCGTACTTCGGCCTGCCCGGCAAGGACTGGCGGGCCTGCGTCACCGCCAAGAACAAGGCGCTCACCCGCCGCGCCCTCGCCGCCGTCGAACCCGTCAGGTCCGTACGGCTGCCGCCCGGCGGGCAGGTGCCCGAGGACCTGCCGTACCCGGTCGTGGTCAAGCCCGCGCTGGGCGTGGCCAGCGAGGACGTCGTACTGGTGGACGACCGGGACGCGCTGGCCGCCGCCGTCGCGGAGATCAGGGAGCGGCGGCCTGAGGAGGTCCTGGTCGCGGAGGAGTTCCTCGACGGGCCGCTCCGCACGCTGGAGACGCTGGGCGACGGCGACGTGCGGCACGTGCTCGGCGGGTTCGCGACCACGCTCGGCCCGCTGCCGCACTTCGTGGAGGAGCGCCTGGACTGGCGGCCCCCGGACGCCGGCCACCTGCCTCACCTGAGCGCGGCGCTCGACGCGGCGGGGATCGGCTTCGGCGTGTGCCACACCGAGTATGCCGTCACCCGGGACGGCCCCCGCGTCATCGAGATCAACTACCGGCTGATCGGCGACAACTGCGACTTCCTGCTGGCGGACCTGCTCGGTGTCCCCCTGCACCAGTGGATCCTGCGCGTCCACGCGGGCGAACCGCTGCCGGTGTTCGATCCGGACGGCCTTCGCGCGGCGTACGGGGCCGTGGTGAGCCTCGTGGCCGAGCGCTCCGGCACGGTCACCGCCGCGCCGCCCGACCTCCACCCGGCGGACCTGTCCCCGCCCGGTACGGAGGACGGCGTACGGCTGTGGCACCGGGCGCTGCGCGAGATCGGCGATCATGTCGAGGTGACGGGCACGAACCGCGACTATCTCGGCCTGCTCCGCGCCGTCGGCCCGGACCGCGCGAGCGTCGACACCGCGATCGACACCTTCAGGAAGGAGCACCCTTGGGTGCTCGCATGATCCCGGCGGCCCCCGATGACCAGGAGACCACGGACCGGGAGCACTACCTGGCCGCGCGGGTGCTGAACGCCCTGCTGCGGGAGGACTACGCCGGGATCTCCGCCAGGGTCACCCACGACAAGGACGGGGTCGCGATCGTCCTCACCTCGGGACGGCGGGTCGGGCTCACGGCGGGCAACCCGTTCCAGGACTTCGCCACGGCCCCGTACGAGCGCCTGCGCCTGGCGGAGGTGCTGGAGACGCTGGAGGCCGTCGCCCACCCCGCCGACGCCGAGGGGGTCGCCGCCTTCGAGCGGGAGTGTCACGAGACGCTCGCGGCCCTGGAGACCCACCACCGGATGCGCGGCGAGGTGGCCCGGCGGCTGCGCGAGCGGCACGGCCTCATCCGCTACGAGTCGCTGGCGGCCGCGGTGGACCATCCGCTCTACCCGACGGCCCGGTGCCGCCTCGGGATCTCCCCCGCCGGCCTGGCGGCCTACGCCCCGGAGTTCGCCCCGGAGTTCGCCATGCGGTGGACGGCGGCGCCGCGCGAGCGGGTGACGCTCTCCCGGCCGGACCTCCCCGGCTGGTGGCCCGCGCCCGGAGACGTCGGGCTGCCGCCCGGCCTGGCCCGCACGCACGTGCTCCTTCCCGTCCATCCGCTGACGGAGCCGCTGGTGGCCGGGCTTCCCGGGCTGGTCGCGGGCCCGCGGCCCTTTGTGACCGTGCGGCCGACCCTGTCCACCCGTACGGTCGAGGTCTCCGAGCGCGTCCATCTCAAGGTGCCGCTCCCGGCGAGCACGCTGGGCCTGCGCAACCGCCGCTCGATCAAACCGGGCACCCTGCGGGACGGCGCGCTGGCCGAGTCGCTGCTGCGCGAGATCCTGGCGCGCGAGCCCGGCCTGCGCGTCTGCCTCGCCGACGAGCAGACCTACGGGCACGCGGAGCACGAATACCTGGGCTGGCTCGTCCGCGCCCTGCCCGAAGGGGAGATCGTGCCGGTCGCGGCCCTGCTCGCGCCGCTCGCCGACTCCGGTGGGCGGCTCGTCGTGCACGAGGTGGCCGAGCGCCACCACGGCGGCGACGTGGAGGCGCTGCTGCGCGACTACCTCACGGTGCTGCTCGCGTGGAACGTCACGCTGTTCGTCCGGTACGGCGTCGCACTGGAGGCCCACCAGCAGAACCTCGCGCTGGTGTTCGGCGACGGGCCCATGCGGCTGCTGGTCAAGGACAACGACGGGCTGCTGGCCTCGCCCCTGCGGCTGCACGCGGCGGGAATCGAGGCGCCCGGCTTCGGCGACGAGCGCATGCTGACCGACGACCCCTACGCGCTCGCCGACGTCTTCGTGACGATCACCCTGCATCTGGCCGCCACGGCCGTGGCCCACGGCGTACTGCCTGGCTCCGGCGCCGCGGTGGTCACACAGGCGCTCAGGGCCGCGCTGGAGCCGTACGGGGACGACCCGATGGCCCGGCTGCTGCGGGCCCGCACGCTGGAGGCCGCCCGTCTCACCGGCAAGTCGATGGTCGTCGCCGGGACGCTCGTGGCCAAGGACCGCACCGGGGCCAGGGACGTCAACAAGTTCTACGGCACGACCGGCCCCAACTATCTGAGGGGTGCCTGAGCATGGACCGCCTCCTGCTGGACCCGCACGCCGCCCCGGCCGAGGAGGCGGCGCTCGGGGCGCTGCTGCGCTGCTGGCTGCGCGAGGTCGGCGGCCCCCGTGGCCATGTGCGCGCCGCCGGGCCCCACCTGACGCTCCGTGTGGCCGGCACACTGGTGCGCGTACGCGCCCGCGGCGGCATCGCGCTGCGCTTCGACGGCCCGCCCGAGCACCTGGCGGAGGGACACTGGCGGCCCCTTGACCTGCCCTCCCTCGTCGCACTGGTGGAACGGGAGCTGGATGGCGGCAACGCGGAGTTCGCCGCCCAGGTGCGCGCCGGGCGGGAGGCGGTCGCCGCGATCCTGGCCGCCCGGGCGCGGGCCGTCCCGCCCGCCGACCCGTGGCTCGCCTCCGAGCAGGCCCTCGTGGCCGGGCACCCGTTCCACCCCGCTCCCAAGGCCCGCTCGGGCGACGGCTGGCTGGACTACGCGCCGGAGACGCACGCGCGGTTCGCGCCGCGGCTGCTCGGGGTGCGCGCCGACCTGGTCGCCCAGGAGGGCGACACGGCGGCGCTCGACGCGTTCGGCGACGCGCCTGCGGGATACGTCCCGCTGCCCGCCCACCCCTGGCAGCTCGACCTGCTGGCCGCCGAACTGCGCGAACCGCTCGCGGACGGGCGCCTGCTCGACCTCGGGACCGGCCCCCGCGCGGTCGTGCCCACCTCGTCGGTCCGGACCGTGTACGACCCGGGCACCGGCATGTGCCTGAAGTTCAGCCTGGACGTGCGGATCACCAACTGCGTGCGGAAGAACGCGTGGTATGAGCTGTCCGGCGCCGTCGAGCTGACCCGGCGGCTCGGCCCCGTCTTCGAGCGGCTGGCCCGGCGCTTTCCCGGCACACGGTGGCTGCCCGAGCCCGGCTACCGCTCGGCCGCCCTCGGTACCCGGCTGCTCGAAGGGCTCGGAGTGATCGTCCGTACCGGCCCGTGGGCGGTGTGCGGGCCGGGGACCACGCCGGTCCTCGCCGGCGCCCTGGCCGCCGGTGCGGACGGGGTGCCCGAGGCCGTCCTGGCGCGCCGGACGGCCGACCCGGTCGCGTGGTGGGAGGCGTACGTCGAGCGCGTCGCGTTCCCGGTGCTCGACGCCTTCTTCCGGCACGGCGTCGTGCTCGAAGCCCACGTGCAGAACGTGCTCGTCGGGTTCGACGCCGCCGGTTGGCCGGTCGAGGCGGTCTTCCGCGACCTGGAGGGCACCAAGCTGGTCGCGGGCCGCCACGACCTGACCGGCGTGCCGGGCGAGGTGGCGGGCCCCCTGTCGTACGACGCCGCGCGCGGCTGGGACCGGGTCGCCTACTGCCTGTTCGTCAACCACCTGGCGGAGGTGGCCGCGACAGCGGCCGATACAGGGGCCGATACAGGGGCGGACGGCGTGCTGCGCTCGTTGTGGGCGGTCGCCCGGGAGTGCCTGGAGCGCTACGTGGCGGACCACGCCACCGACCCGGCCGCGCCGCTGACCCGGTTGCTGGCCGGGGCGCCGCTGCCGGCCAAGGCCAACCTGGGCGTGCGCTGGGCGAGGGCGGCCGACCGGGCCGCCGGATACGTGCCCGTCCCGAACCCGTTCGGCGCGGCGGAAGGAGAGCGCCGATGAGCATCGAGGTTCCGGCGGGCGTGCGGAGGGCCGCCGAGTCGCTGGACGACGTCCCCGCCTACGTCTACGACCTGGCCGGGCTCGCCCGCCACGCGGCCGGCGTACGGGCCGCCCTGGCGGGAACGGAGATCTGCTACGCCGTCAAGGCCAATCCCGACCCCGAGGTGCTGCGGACGCTCGCGCCGCACGTGGACGGCTTCGAGGTCTCCTCCGGCGGCGAGTTCGCACACGTCAGGGCGGTACTGCCGGAGGTCCCGCTGAGCTTCGGCGGGCCGGGGAAGACCGACGCCGAGCTGGCCCTCGCCTCCTCGGCACACCGGTGGCACGTCGAGAGCCCGGCCGAGTTGCGCCGCCTGCGCGAACCGGCGGACGTGCTGCTGCGGGTCAACCTCGACGTGAACGTCACCGGTGCGGCCCTCGCGATGGGCGGCGGTGCCACGCCGTTCGGCATGGACCCGGACGGGATCGCCGAGTGCCTCGCCCTGCTCGGGTCCTCGCCGGTACGGCTGCGCGGCGTCCACGCCCACCTCGCGAGCGGCCTGGCCGCCCCCGGCCTGCTCGCGCTCGCCGAGGCCGTCCTCGCGTACGGCAGGAGCCTCGGGCTGCGCGAGTTCAACCTGGGCGGCGGCATGGCCGTCTCCTACACCCGCCCGGAGGAGCGGTTCGACTGGGCGGCGTACGGCGCGGACCTGCGGGCGCTGGCCCGGCCGGGCGAGACGCTGCGCGTGGAGCCGGGACGCGCCCTGACGGCCTACTGCGGGTGGTATCTCACGACGGTGCTCGACGTGAAGCGCGTCCACGGGGAGCGCTTCGCCGTGCTCTCCGGCGGCACGCACCACCTGCGGACCCCGGTCACGAAGGGACACGACCAGCCCTTCGCCGTCCTTGCGAGAAGCGGGGAGGGCGAGGACGGGCGGGTGACCCTGGTGGGCCGGCTCTGCACCCCCAAGGACGTCTTCGCGCGCGGGGTGACCGCCGCACTCGCCGTCGGCGACGTCGTGGCCTTCGCCATGGCCGGGGCGTACGCGTGGAACATCTCCCACCACGACTTCCTCATGCATCCGAAGCCGACGTTCCACTACCTGCGCTGAACCTCACCAGGACAGGGTCAGCGTGCCGTGGAGGACCTTGGCGGAGTTCGCGAGGCGGGCCTGGTTGAGCGACCTGATGACGTCGAGCCGGGCACGGTTCCGGTCGATGACTCGGTTCTGGGCCTCGACGTGGACCGTGCGGCGTACGGCGGAGTAGCCGGTCTCGGCCCGGCATTCCGCGTCCGCGACCGCCGTGTCGATCTCGGCCCGCGTGCCGCGCGGCTTGGGGCTCCGGCCGATCGAGTCGTCGTTGACGGTCGCCGCCCAGCGCCGGTCTCCGGCGGCCTGGTCGGTGCTCCGGTAGTCGAAGCCCTCCGACCGCATGCAGTCGCTCCACTCGCGTTCGGCCGCCGCGATCCGCGGGTCCTTGAGGGCGAGGTCGGCCGCGCTGTCGACGTAACGCGGAACCTCGTCCTCGTCGAACCTCTTGTCGGCATCCGCCGGGGCCACGCCCCGCGCTCCCCGGTTCAGCAGGGCGTCGGCCTTGGCCATGCAGCCTCCAGGCGGCACCGTCCGCCCGCGGAACCGCCGGACCTTCCCATACAGCACATAGAACTCATCGTCGGGGATGGAGTACGACGGGACGCCGGTCATCTCATCCGGATGCCGTCCTTCCTGCAGATATCCGGATTTCTTGGCCTTTTCAGGGTCGAGCCATCCGAGGAGATCGACGTTGCGCAGGTCGGTCACCGGTTCGACGGCGGGAAACCGGAAATCGAGCCCCACATGGCGCATGCATTCCTCCATCAGCATGAACCGGGCTCGTATTACCTGGGCGCGATCCTTCGCACCGAGACTGTAGGCGTCGAGAGGGAGCGTGAGATCCGGCGGTTCCGGGGAATGTAGCCCCGCCAACGCCGAACACCCGGCCACCGCCGCGACGCAGGCCACCGCCATCGCCATCCGCAAAACCGACATAGGCCATTCATAGCCGATCATGAATAGTCGGCGTCGGCGGAACAAGTATTCGCGCTCGCGGAGAATCCCGATCCCGGCGGGGGACGTTTGCGGCAGGTTCGTCGTTCATGACCGATTCACAGAGCCGGTTTTCCTCCTCTCGGTGCGGCTTTCCTTCACCTCGCCGCCCCCTCCGAAGAATCTCCTTCCCCTCACTCCCCTGTTACTTTCCGTGGCGTTCCGGAAACCTTCCGTACCATCAGATGGAGGAGCAGGAGAGGATGGCGACATGGCCCTCACGAAGCCGACCAAGCACGGCAGGCACGACCACCCCGTCCCACAGAAGCAGGACGCTCCCGTCCCCGACGATCTCGTCTCCGACGAGCACGAGCCCCCAGAGGCCGGGAAGCCCGAAGAGCCCCAAGAGCTCCCTGACGAGGTGCTGCACCTGTGCATGCAACTCCACGACGCCGGTTATCGGGCGGAAATTCGTCTCGGGCAGGTCGTCGTGACGCCGCCCATGGGAAGGGAGAGCACATACATCGTCGACAGGCTCTCCAATCTGCTGATCCCTCTGAAGCTGGCGAACGGCTGGCGGTTCCACCACAACTGGGGGGTGCACATCCCGCCGTACCAGGACCTTCGGCTGCCCGACCTGATGGTCGCCCCGGACGAAGTCGAGCAGCTCGATACCATGCGCATGCGCGGGTACTGCGCTCTTCTGGTGGTGGAGGTGTGCTCGCCCGGTACGTACAAGGTCGACTGGCAGGAGAAGCCGCTCGACTACGCGCGGGCGGGCGTACCGCTCTACCTGATCGTGGACCCCGTGACGTCTCCGCGCAGAGTGACGCTGATGAGCGATCCTCTCTCCGATCTGAAGCCTCTCGACTACCACCGGCAGGCGTACCGGCAGATCGTCACCGTCGAGGAGGGCGAGGTCCTGGAGTTGCCCGAACCGTTCGGGATCAAGATCGAGACGAGCGCGCTCTTCGACTAGTGCGGTGACCGCAAACGTTCATCGGGTCGGGTGATTACGCGACATGAGTAGCTGATCGTCCCAGCAGCCCTGCAACGGGTGACCTCGGGGTCAAGAAGCACAAAGGCCTGCCAATCGGCGAATGTCGGCGCGGATCGACCGCCGCAGCAACCATCTCAGCGCCGGCTCCAGCAACTTCTCAGAGGTCACGCGCGGGGTGACGCGCACGTGGAAGGTGAAGCGGCACCGTTCCTCGCCGAGCGGCTCGACCAGCCTGCCGCCCTCGGCGTCGATCCCCGAGGTGGTGCGCCAGGCAAACGAACGACCCGGCTCCACCTGGATGACCTCGCCGCCGTTGCGATAGGTCCGGCCCGCGAACCGCATCACCTCAGCAGTGGTCGTGCCCACCTGGACGATGCCTTCGGGTCGCGGCGCCATCGTCTTGACGCCCTTCCGCCAGCGTGGATCCTGGCCGTAGTCAGCGACGATCGCCCACACCAGCGCGGCCGGGCAGGCGATTTCCCCGTCCTCTTGAAGCTCGATCATCCGGCAATGCTAGAAGGCTGGTCGAGCTACAACTGAACCCGGTGAACGTTTGCGGTCACCGCACTGGGGATCCTGTCCGGAGGCCGCTGGAGGCGTCCGGGTCACAGTGCGACCAGGCGTCCGCCGCGCCCCTGGAGGCGGACAGCGGCCAGGGCGCCGGAGGCCGACGCGACCACGAGCAGCACGCCGCAGGCCGTCGCCACGGTGTGCGTATCCCCGGCGATGGCGGCGCGCAGGCCCTGGACGGCCCAGTATCCGGGAGAGGCCGGTGCCACGGCGGCGGCCCACCCCGGCAGTGCGTCGAGCGGGACGAGCGCGCCACCCAGGCTGCTGAACAGCATGCCGCCGATGTCGTACGCCGCCGACAGTTCGCCCGTGCTCCGGACAAGCACGCCGAGCAGCGCGCCGACTCCGAGCAGGGTGCAACTCCAGCAGAGCAGGACGCCCAGCAGCGGGAGCGGGTGGGGAACGCTCAGGTCCAGGGCGCACACGCCGAAGCCGATGATCAGCACCTGCTGGGCGAGCAGAGCGGCGAAGACGGGCACGGCCTTGCCGACGAGCATCTCCGCCGGGTGGAGGGCCGTGCCGCGCATGCGGTCCCAGGTCCGGCCGAGCCGTTCGGTGAGAATCGTATTGCCCGAGATGCTGAGCGCGAGCAGCGAGAAGGTGACCAGCGTGCCGACGACGGCCTGTTCCGTGCCCGCGGCCCGCCCCTGTGCGGCCACGTAGAGCGGGCGCAGCAGGGTGAGGAAGGCGAGCGGCAGGATCATCCGGCTCAGCAGCGGGCCGGGCTCGCGCAGCATCAGCAGCAGGTTGTGACGGACCAGGACGCCCGTACGGAACACGGACTCACGCGGCGACATCACGAGCCTTCCCGGCTTCCAGTGAGCGATAGAGATCGTCCAGGCTGGGACGGCGTACGTCGACGGAGGTGGGCGTACGGCCCGCGGCGAGCAACGCGGCAAGGTCGGCGCCGGGGTTGACGGTCGGCAGGCGCAGTTCGGGCTCGGCGGGGTCGGCGAAGGTGACCCTGAGCTCGCCCGGCAGGCCTCGGGTCAGCTCCTGCTGGGTGCCGCGCGCGACGACCCGACCGGCTCGGGCGAGCGCCACGGTCGCGTCGAGATCCACGAGTTCCGGCAGGTAGTGGGTCGTGTAGAGGACCGCGGCACCCGCCTCGGCACGCGCCTTGACCGCTGCCAGCAGGGCCGAGCGGGTCTCCGGGTCGGCGCCCGCGGTCGGCTCGTCCAGCAGCAGCAACGGCGGCGAGCCCACCATGGCGGTGGCCGCCTGCACGCGGCGGCGCTGGCCGCCGGACAGGACGCCGGCGAGCCGGTCCGCGAGCGGGGCGAGGTGAAGCTCGTCCAGGACGCGGGAGATCTCCGTGTCCCTGCGCCGCCCGCGCAGCCCGGCCAGCCCGGCGAACAGCCGCAGGTTGTCGCGCACGCTGACGCCGTTGTAGAGCGCGAACTCCTGCGGAGCCATGCCGAGCAGCCGACGTACGGCACGACCGGAACGACCCGCTATGCGTACCTGGCCCGCATCGGGGCGTACGAGGCCGGTGACGACCTCGACGAAGGTCGTCTTGCCCGCTCCGTTGTGCCCGATCAGGCCGACGATCTCGCCGGACGCGACCGCGAGGTCGAAGCCGTCGAGCGCGCTACGCCGGCCGTAGCGCTTCACCAACCCCTCCGCGACGAGCATCCCGCCCCCACCAGGTCTACACCGTATACGTCTACACTGTATACACGTGAGTGGCAGGAGGGAAGAGATCCTGGACGCCGCGCTGGCGATCGCCGACGAGCACGGCATCGGCAAGGTCTCGATGCGTGCGCTGGCCGAGCGTGTCGGAGTGACGCCGATGGCGCTGTATCGGCACGTCAGCGACAAGGCCGAACTCCTGGACGGCATGGTCGGCCGGCTCCTCGCCGGGCTCCTGCCGCCCGACGCGGGGCAGGATCAGGCGTGGGACGAACGGCTCGCCGCCCTCGCGCACGCCGTTCGTACGATGACCCGGCGACATCCCTGGGCGGCGCAGTTGCTCTTCTCCCGGCCGGCGGTCACACCGGACGCCGTACGAGTGGTGGACCTCATCTACACCGCACTCATCGAGGCCGGGGTTCCGGACCGCGAGGTGCCCCGGCTGGAGCGCCTGATCGCCACCTTCGTGATCGGATTCGCCGCCTCCGAGGCCTCCGGCCGCTTCGGCACCGGCTCCCTCGACCCGCGCGGCCGCCGCGGCCGGCTGCCCGAGGGCGAGCTTCCCGGCCACAGCAGGCTCGCGCCGTGGCTCGACCTGCCGTCCGACCTCGACACCGAGTTCGAGGCCGACCTGGACGACCTGATGCGTCTGATCAAGGCCGTCGCGGGCGGGCAGGACTGACCGCGGGCTCCCGCGGCGTGCGAGCCTCGCGATCCGGCGACGGCCGGCGGCTCCCCTGGGTCAGTCCTCGGGAACCCGCTGGATGAACGCGGTGAGGCCGTCCGCGTCGAGGAGGTCCACGGGACGGACGGTCTCGTTCGAGCGGACGTAGTGGAAGGCCGCCCCGACCTTCTCCAGCGGCACCCCGGCCAGCGCGGCCCACGCCACCCGGTAGGCCGCGAGCTGCACCGACGCGGTCTCCGCGGCCCTGCCCTGCGGCCGTTCGCCGGTCTTCCAGTCGACCACCACATAGCCGTCGCCCTCGCGGAAGACCGCGTCCATCCGCCCGCGCACCAGGCGGTCGCCGATCATGGTCTCGAACGGAATCTCCAGGTCGACCGGCTCACGCGCGGCCCACTCGCTCTCCTCGAACCGCTCCTGCAGCTCGGCGAGCTGGACGTCGGTCTCCGACATCTCGTCGGCGGCGCCCGGCAGCTCCAGGTCGTCGATCAGGCGCTGCTGGCCCCAGCGCGACTCCAGCCACCGGTGGAAGGTGGTGCCCCTGCGCGCCAGCGGGGCGGGCCTGCGCGGCACCGGCCGGCGCACCTGCCGGGCGAACGCCGCCGGATCCTGGGCCAGCGTGACCAGCGACGACACCGACAGCCGCGACGGCAGCTCCACGACCGCCCCGGCCCGCTGGCGGTTCGTCTCCCGCTCGCGCAGCAGCAGGTCGGTGTCGCGCGCCCAGGCCCGCATCCGCTCCCGGTCCCGGTCCCTGAGGAGCACGTGGCCGTCGGCCGCCGGGGGCGGGCCGTCGCCCATCATCGCCTCCTCCACGAGGCGGGCGCCGTCGAGGATCGCGTCGCGTACCGTGACGGACGGCCACTCGGCCACGGGCGGCTCGGCGAGCAGCGGGTTGTCCGAACTCTCCGGATCCTCGGCCCAGCGGACGACGCGGGCGCCCGCCTCGCGGATCTCCCGCAGGAACTCCGAGGGTTCCAGCGGCCGCGACGAGGTCCCCCAGCGGTAGCCGGAGGCGATCAGCAGGTAGTGCGCCCTGGTGACGGCGACGTACGCCAGCCGCCGCTCCTCCATCAGGTCACGGTCGCGGCAGCGCTCGTCGAAGGCGCCCAGCGCCTCCCGGTCCAGCCCGGCCAGCTCGGGCAGGTCCGCGCTGTCCCCCCGCAGCGGGTACGGCAGCTTGCGCGGGTTCTCCGTCCACCGCGAGTTGGTGACCGGGGTCGCGGGGAAAATGCTCCCCTTGATCAGCCCGCCCTTCTGGGAGGTGAGCTGCGACAGGCCCGGCACCACCACGACCGGCCACTCCAGTCCCTTGGAGGCGTGGACCGTCATCAGCTTGACCGTGTTGCTGTCGCCGACGCGCCCGGCCTCCAGGCCGAACTCCTCGCTCTCCGCCGCCTTCAGGTACGCCAGGAACGCGCCGAGCGTCGGGTCCTCGGAGTCTCCGGCGAAGCGCGAGGCGGAGTCGAGGAAGGCGTCGAGGTCGGCGCGGGCGGCCAGCGGGCTGCCTCCCCTGGCGGCGACCTCGACGTCGAGCCCGAGCCGGCGTTCGATCTCGCTGATCAGGTCGGGCAGCGGCTGCCCGGCATGGGCGCGCAACTGGCGCAGCTCGCGGGCGACGGCGGGCAGCCGCATCCGCGCGAGCGGGGAGAACCGTTCCAGCCAGTCGGGCCGGTCGGGCAGCTCGTCGAGCGCGTCGATCAGGCTGCCGCGCTCCTCGGCGAGGTCGGCGACGACCTGATCGAGCGGGTCCTCCGGGCGCGGCCCTCCCCTGGCCGCCCTGATCTCCTTGTTGAGCTCGCGGGCCAGGTCGCCGAGCACCTTGAGGTCGGCCGGGCCGATCCGCCAGCGCGGCCCGGCGAGCAGCCGGACCAGCGCGTCCCCGGCGGTCGGGTCGTACAGCGCCCGCAGGGTCGCCACGATGTCGGCCACCTCGGGCACGGTGAGCAGCCCGCCGAGGCCCACGACCTCCACGGGGATCCCCCGGGCCTCCAGGGCCCGGCGCAGGGCCGGGAACTGCGACCGCTTGCGGGCGAGGATCGCGACGTCCTGCGGCTGCAGGGCGGGGCCGCGCTTGGCCCGCTCGCCCTCGCCCCAGGGCAGGCCGTCGGGGGCGCCCTCGCCGTGCAGGATCCCGGCCAGGCCCTCGGCGATCCACTCCGCCTCGTCCTCGGCCGTCTCGTGGAAGGCGCACAGCACCCGCCCCCGGCCCGCCCGGTTGCCGCCCGGCACCAGCACCGGCACCTCACGGGCCTCCCGCCGCAGGGGCGCCTGGATCCGGGCCGCGACGCCGAGCACGTGCTCGCCGTTGCGGAAGCTGACCGACAGCCGCCGCACCTGCGCCGGATCTCCGGACGCCGACGGGAAGTCCCGGGGGAACCGGGACAGGTTGCCCGCCGACGCGCCGCGCCAGCCGTAGATCGACTGGCAGGGGTCGCCGACAGCCGTGACCGGGTGGCCCCCGCCGTACAGCGAACGCAGCAGCACGAGCTGGGCGTGGCTGGTGTCCTGGTACTCGTCGAGCAGCACGACCGAGAACCGGGACCGCTCGGACGCGCCGACCTCCGGGTGCCGCGAGGCGATCCGCGCGGCCAGCGCCATCTGGTCGCCGTAGTCGATGACCTCCCGGCCGCGCTTGAGCCGTTCGTACGCCTCGACCATCGGCAGCAGTTGCTCGCGGACGGCCTGGGTCTCCACCGGCTTGCGCTGCTCCTTGACGATGCGCCCGGTCAGCGAGGCCAGGCGCTCGCGCAGCCAGTCGCCGACCTCGCGTACGTCCGCCGGGTCGCGCAGGTGCTCGGCCAGCTCACCGGCCAGTTCGAGCACGGCGGCGGTGACGCTGGGCGGGGACAGGTCCACCCGGTCCATCGGCCCGTCGTACTGGCCGACCACCCGGGCCGCCATCTGCCAGGCGACGGCGGGCGTGACGAGCCGCATGGTGGGCTCGAGCCCCTCCCGCAGCGCGTGGTCGGTCACCAGCCGGGCGGCGTACGCGTGGTAGGTGGAGACCGTCGGCTCGGAGTCGAGCAGCTCGGGCTCGACCAGCCCTGCCGCCGCCAGCCCGGCCAGCCGCTGGCGCACCCGCTCGGCCAGCTCGGCGGCGGCCTTGCGGGTGAAGGTGAGGCCGAGGATCTGCTCGGGCCTGGCCAGGCCGTTGGCGACCAGCCAGACCACCCGCCCGGCCATGGTCTCGCTCTTGCCGGATCCCGCTCCCGCCACGACCACCATCGGCTCGGGGGGCGCCTCGATGACGGCCGCCTGCTCGGGGGTGGGCGGGAGGATCCCGAGCCGGCCGGCCAGCTCACCGGGCGTCAGCACACCTGTCCTCCGTTGTCGTTCACAGGGCAGGCGATTTTAGCGGCACAGGTGCGGCAGCCGTCGTTGACCGTGGCGACGAACACGTTGGCGGACATGCCGGTCGCCACCGTCTTGACCAGGCTCTCCGCCCAGTCGGGCTCGGGGTCGTCGGCGAGCGCCCGCTGCGCCTGCTCCCTGGCGTCCGCCGACTGGCCGGCCGCCTTGCCCAGGTGCAGCAGGGACGCGCCGCCCGGCTGGACGAGGCCGTGCCGTTCGAACGCCCCGAGCGTCGTGGCGAGCTGGTACACCCCGAGCTGCGGATGCCGGTCGATCTCGGTGTCCTTGGGCTTGCCGCTGCCGGTCTTGATGTCGATGATCACGGCACGGCCGGCCTCGTCCCGCTCGACCCGGTCCACCCGGCCGGTGATCTGGATGTCGTGACCCGGCACCCGTACGGTGAACGCCTCCTCCACCGCGACCAGGTCGCGCGGCTTGTCCTTCTGCCACCGGACGAACCTGTCGACCATCTGCTCGGCGACGCGGCGCTGCTTGCGGTTGAACCACAGCCCGCCGAAGTCGAACTGGTCCCAGATGTCGTCGAGCCGCTTGACGTAGTCGGTGCCGTCCTCGGTGGCCATCGCGGCGATCGCGTGGACGACCGTGCCGAGGCTCTGGGTGACGTTCGACGACCCGGCCCCGACCGCGGTCTCCAGCATCCAGCGCAGCCCGCACTTGGTGAAGCTCTCCACCGACGACGGCGAGATCTGGACGACGTCGTCGGGCCAGCCGAGCGGCCGGTCGTCGGAGATCGGGGTCAGCGCGTACCACTCGCCGGGATTGGCGCCGGGCACCCCGGCCTGGGCGAGCCTGGCGAGGTGCGCGGCGGCCTCGCGGCGCACCGCCTCGGGCTTGCTCGTGTCGCACACGGCCGCGCGCAGGTCGGCGACCAGCGCCGACATGCTGAGCCACCGGGCCCGGTCGTCCACGGTCGCCGGCTCCACGCCGCCGGGCAGCAGCTCGGTGAGGAACCGGGAGGGCCGTTCGTCGGTGTCCTCACCGCCGACGGCGGTGACGACGAGCCTCCTGCGGGCGCGGGTGGCCGCGACGTAGAACAGCCGCCGCTCCTCGGCGAGCAGCTTGGACGCCAGCGCGGCCGTCGCGGCCTGCGTGGTGTCGAGCGCCGAGCCGCCCGCGAACTCCACCAGCGCCTCGGTGCCGAGGAGCGAGCCGCGCAGGCGCAGGTCGGGCCACAGGCCCTCCTGCACGCCCGCCACCACCACCACGTCCCATTCCAGGCCCTTGGACCGGTGCGCGGTCAGGATCCGTACGGCGTCGCCCTCGGGGGCGGACTCGGCCAGCGAGTCGCCGGCGATCTCCTGGGAGGTCAGGTCGTCGAGGAAGACCGCGACCCCGGCCTTGGGCAGCCGGTCGGTGAAGCGGGCCACGTGGTCGAACAGGGCGACGACGGCGTCGAGGTCCCGGTCGGCCTGGGCGCCCCGCGCCCCGCCCGCGAGGCTGGCCTCCGTCCAGCGCTCGGCGAGCCCGCTGGCCTGCCAGATCTCCCACAGCGTCTCCTCCGCACCCTGGCCGTGCCGTACGGCCTCGCGGGCGGTCGTGATGAGCCGCGCGAGGCGTTCGGCCGGCGCCGCGACGTGCGGCTCGACGCCGCCCAGCTCCCGGGCGTCGCGCAGCGCCGCGACCAGCAGCTCGTCGGACGAGCGCGGGGTGAAGGGCAGCGCCGGCTGGCCCGCCTCCTCCGCCGCGGCGGACTCCGCGGCGACCGCCTCGTGCTCGGCGATCCGCAGGGCGCGGCGCAGCCGGCGTACGCCGATCATGTCGGTGCCGCCGAGCGGGCCGGTCAGCAACTCCTCGGCGGTCGCCACGTCGAGCGTGCCCGGCGCGACGGCGATCCGCAGCAGCGTGATGAGCGGCCGGACGCCGGGCTCCTGCACCAGCGGGAGCTCGTCGCCCGCGACCACGACGGGCACGCCGGCGGTGACCAGCGCCCGCCGCAGCAGCGGCACGTGCCGTACGGCGCTGCGCACCAGCACCGCCATGCGCGACCACGGCACCCCGTCGAGCAGGTGCGCCCGGCGCAGCGTGTCGGCCACCACCGCGGCCTCCTGGCTGGCGCTGTCGGCCAGCAGGACCTTCACCTCGCCCGGGTCCGCGTCCCCGACCGGGATCAGGTCGCGGTGGCCTCCGGTCCTGTTCTCGTGACCCGGTACGGCGGGCAGGCGGTAGGCGACGCGCCGGGAGGCCTCGAGCAGGGCCGGGCCGCTGCGACGGCACACGCGCAGCGCGACCACCGGAGCGTCCCGCCCGTCTCGCGTCGGGAACCGCTCGGGGAAGCGCAGGATGCCCTGCACGTCGGCGCCCCGGAAGCCGTAGATGGACTGGTCGGGGTCGCCCACCGCGATCAGGTCGCGCCCGTCTCCCGCGAGCTGCCTGAGCAGGAACTCCTGCGCCGGGTCGGTGTCCTGGTATTCGTCGACGAGCACCAGGTCGTACGCGTCCCGCTCGCGCCGCCGCACCTCGCCGTCGGCCAGCAGGCCGGCCGCCTCGCGGATCAGCTCCGAGTAGTCCAGTGCGGGCACAGGATCGAGGTCGAACCGGTCCTGGTAGCGGTAGGAGAACAGCCCGGCGGCCTCCCAGTCCGGCCTGCCGTGCTCGCGGCCCAGCTGCACCAGCGCGTCGCCGTACAGGCCGCGCTCGGCCGCCCGGGACAGGAAGTCGCGCAACTCCTCGGCGAACCCCCGGGTCTTGAGCAGCTCGCGCATGTCCGCGGGCCAGTGCCGCGCGCCGTCCTCCAGTTCGCCGTGCAGCAGCCGCCGGATCTCCAGCAGCTGCTCGGGACCGGTGAGCAGGCGCGGCGGCGGCTCACCGGCCAGCACCGCCTCCCGGCGCAGCAGCGCGTACGCGTAGCTGTGGAAGGTGAGGGCCAGCGGGGTCCTGGTGGTCCTGCGCATCCGGGCGGTGATCCGCTCGCGCAGTTCGCCGGCCGCCTTGCGGCTGAAGGTGAGGACCAGCACGCGCTCGGGGTCCACGCCGCGGCGCTCGACCCGGTCGACGACGGTCTCCACGATCGTGGTGGTCTTGCCGGTGCCCGGCCCGGCGAGCACGAGCAGGGGCCCGCTCTCGTGCTCCACGACGGCGCGCTGATGTTCGTCCAGCACGGGAGCCGCGCGACGTCCCACGCCCCCGCGCCGCACCAGCCGGTAGTTCTGACCACTCACAGCACAGCATTCCACCAGATCACTGGGACAGATCGTGCCCGAATGCCCACTCCGTGTCCTAGTGGGGGTGGATCAGCCGGCCGCCGTCACCCGTACGCCCGGCTCGTCGTGAAGGTCGCCGCGATGGGCCTGCCGGAGCCGCTCCAGCGTGCGGCCGGTCGAGGAGGCCGGATCGGCGGTGTACATGACGACCAGCAGGTCGGGCTCCCCGGGCAGGGCCAGGGTCTCGTACGCGAAGTCCAGGTCGCCGAGCTCCGGGTGCCGCAGCAGCTTGACCCCGAAGGTCTTCTCGGCCACCCGGTGCTCCTCCCAGAGGCGGGCGAAGTCCGGGTCGGCGGACAGGTCGGCGACGAGCGGGCCCAGCAGCGGGTCGTCGGGGTGCCTCCCGGCGTACAGGCGCAGGTGGGCGATGGTCTCGGCGGCCACGGCCGGCCAGTCGCGATAAAACGAACGCGCCCGCGGCGACAGGAACGTCTGGCGGGCCATGTTGCGCTCACCCGCGGGCATGGCCGAGAAGCCGTTGATCCGGTCGGAGAGGGCGTTCCAGGCCAGCACGTCCATCCGGGGCCCGATGACGCAGGCCGGCAGGGAGTCGGCCGCGTCCAGGAGCATCCGCACCCCGGGCCGGACATGGGCGAGGGGAGCCCGCTGGTCGTCCGGCGGGCGGAGGAGGCGGCGCAGGTGCGCCCGCTCGGTGCCGTCCATGCGCAGCACCCGGGCGACCGAGTCGAGCACCTCGTCGGAGACGTTGCGTACGCGCTGCTGCTCCAGGCGGATGTAGTACTCGACGCTCACGCCCGCGAGCAGCGCGACCTCCTCACGCCGCAGCCCGCTGACGCGCCGCCGCCCGTTTGCGGGGAGCCCGGCGTCCTCGGGCCGGATCCGGGCCCGGCGAGAGCGCAGGAACCGTCCCAGATCACCATCCATGCGCCCAAGACTAGTACTGCGGTTACCAGTAAAAGGCGTGCGCTGGGTAAGCCCGGCACGCCCCGCCAGAGTGGCTCTCGTCAAGCTCGAACGCGAAGGAGTCACGATGAGCTACGAGAACCTGGCCGGACGCGTCGCCGTGGTCACCGGGGCCGCCAGCGGCATGGGAGAGGCGACGGCCCGGCTGCTGGCCGCCTCAGGCGCGAAGGTCGCGCTGCTCGCCCGCCGCGCCGACCGGCTGGAGGACCTGGTCCGGAAGATCGCCGCGGACGGCGGCACCGCGCTGGCCGTGACCGCGGACGTCACCCGGGACGACAGCGTGGCCGCCGCCGTGGACCGTGTCCACGCCGAGTTCGGGGCTGTGGACCTGGTGGTCAACGCCGCGGGCGTGATGCTGCCCAACCCGATCGACGACGGCCGCATCGACGAGTGGACGCGCATGCTCGACACGAACATCGCGGGCGTCCTGCGGGTGACGCGGGCCTTCACGGCCGACCTGCTCGCCGCTGCGGCGGAGGGCCGTACGGCCGACCTCGTCAACATCTCGTCGATCGGCGCCCACCTCGTCTTCCCCGGCTACGCCGTCTACGGGGCGACCAAGGCCGCCCTCACCCACCTGTCCACGAACCTGCGTGCGGAGTTCGGCCCGCGCGGCGTGCGGGTGACCAACATCGAGCCGGGCCTGACGGCGACGGAGCTGGGCGACCACGTCGACAGCCCGGAGCTCGGGGCGCAGTTGGCCGGGATGTTCCAGGTCATCACGCCCATGACCGCCGAGGAGATCGCCGACCTGATCGGGTACACGGTCAGCCGGGCCAAGCACGTCAACCTCCGCCAGGTCGTCGTGCTGCCGACCAACCAGGCCTGAGCAGGCCCGCCGATCACGGTGTGTGCGGCCGGGTGAGTCGGGTCCGGACGAGGCCGATGAGCGAGGGACCGCCCCTGAAGCACCACAGGGCGATGACGGGATCGCAGATGGCGCAGCCGAAGGACGAGTCATGGGCGAAGGGAATGATCGGGCTGCCCTTGAGGTGGTGAAGGATGTCCCACCCGGTGTGCAGCAGCCAGGCGATCCCGATGAACGTCCACGACTCCAGGCCGCGGTAGGCGCAGTACGCGACGAGGGCGGTGAAGGGGAACTCCCAGCCGCCGAGGCCCCCGCCGCTGAGATAGGCGGCCCCCGCTCCGGCCACCATGACGGCGTTGAAGCGGCGGCGGTGCGGTTCGGGGATCAGCGACATCAGCACGGCGTAGGCGAGGCCGATCAGGATCGGCAGGACAAGACTCATGAGCGTGCGGCTTTCTGGGATGGCTCTCCGATGACGCGAGCAGACGGCCGCACCGCGAATGGTGACGGCGGACCCGCGTCAGAAAGCCAACCAGTCGGCCGGCATCCCTTCCCAGGGGAATTGACGACACATGCCGACGGGATCCCGCCAGGCGTCGGCGCGAGATGCCTAACCCCGGGCCGTAGCAGGCGTACCGGCCAGGAGGAAGAACCGGCGGGACCCGCCTACGCGGATGGACGTCCCTTGCCGGGCACGTCTCCGAGAGGGACATCGCGCAGGATGAGCAGCAGGAGGAGGGCACAGCCCACGGTGAGCGCGATGTCGGCGACATTGCCGACGAAGAGGCCACCGTAGTCGATGAAGTCCACGACATGCCCCTGGGCGAAGCCGGGCGGGCGGAAGAGGCGGTCGAGCAGATGGGAGGTGGCGCCGCCCAGCAGGGTACCCAGCACCAAAGCCCACGCCGGCGAACGCAGCCTCCGCCCGACGTACAGGATGCCGGCGACCGCGGCGGCCGCCGTCAGGGTGAACACCCACGTCGTCCCCTCGCCGATCGAGAACGCGGCGCCGGGGTTCAGCAACAGCCGCAACCCGATCAGCCGCGGGATCAGCGTGATGCCCTCACCGTCCGAAAGCGCGGAGATCGCCCAGAACTTGGAGGCCTGGTCCACGAGAAGAACCACCGCGGCCAGCACGAGCATTCGCCCGTACGGCCGCGTTCCCGATCTCGTCTCCTGCGAACCTCGTCCGTCCGACATCTCTACCTCCCAATCCGCGACGTTCTCGGTTCCGGTCAGGAGGAGAACACCTGGTCGATGACGCGGGCGGTGGCCTTGCCGTTGTCGTGCGGCGCGTAGGTCCGGACGAAGGCCGCGTAACGGTCGGCCAGCTTGGCGGTCACGGTGTCGATGTTCCGCAGGACCTCCACGACCTCGGGCGAGGTCTCCAGCCGCGGTCCCGGGCGCTGCGACTCCAGGTCGAGGTACAGCCCGCGGGACGAGCGATACTTGCCCAGGTCCGGCGTGAACAGCACGACCGGCCGCCCGGTCGCCACGAAGTCGAACATGACCGACGAGTAGTCGGTGACGAGCACGTCGGCGATCAGCAGCAGATCGGCGGTGTCGGGATAGGTCGTCACGTCGATCGCGAAGCCGTCGTGCGCGTTCACGTGGGGGAAGGCCTGCATCATGTGGCCGCGGACCAGCACCACGTGGTCGGCGCCGAGTGCCCGCTTCGCGTCCGCCAGGTCGAGCTTGACCGCGGCGTTCCTGCGGTCGTAGTCGCGGTAGGTGGGCGCGTACAGGACGACCCGCTTGCCCTCGGGAATGCCGATCCGGCGCCGGATCTCCGCCGCCAGCGCGTCACGGTCGCCGGCGACGAGGACGTCGTTGCGCGGGTAGCCCGACTCCAGGATCTCGCCCTCGTAGCCGAAGGCCTTGCGCAGCACGGACGACGCCCACGGGCTCTGCGACAGCAGCAGGTCCCAGCCGCGGACCTCCACGGCCTGGCGGTGCCACACCGGGGGCCGGGGCTCGCGCTTCATGTGGGCCTGGTCGCGGCCGATGTGCTTGACCGGCGTGCCGTGCCAGGTCTGCAGGAGCACCTGGTCCTCACGGGTGCGGAACCACTGCGGCATGAAGTTGTTGGAGACGATGTAGCGGGCGCGGGCCAGCGCCTCGTAGTGCTCCCGGCTGCCCTCGCGGACGACCGTGGGCACCACGCCGTCGCCGAGGCCCAGTTCACGCGAGCCCGGCGGGACGAACGCGCCGTCCCTGACGACCCAGATGTGCTCGCCCTCGTCGCCGCGCCGCAGCCGCTCCTCGTAGATGGCGCGCGGGTTGTCGGAGTAGGCGCGGCCGTCGAAGGAGACGTAGACGGTGGCCTCGCGCAGCGGCCGGGCGCGCTCGGCGGGGTAGAAGGTGCGGCTGAGCGCCCACACGCCCGCCGCGCTCCGCTCGTCGCCGGGCCGATCCTCGGCCGCCACGAGCACCGGCACGTCGTAGCGGGTGGCGACGAACCGGTAGACCCGGCCGCCGATGATCCGGGGGCTCTCGTCCAGCGCGTCGAGGCCGGCGTGGTCGAACCGGGCGGGCACCATGGCCGGGCCGTACCTGCCGGGCGGGGCCACCGAGACGTTCCAGGTGCCCTCGGCCAGCGGCACGGCCGATCCGAAGCGCGGCATCGCGCCGGGCGACAGCCGTACGGTGAACCGCTCGCCGTCGCGCTCGAGCGGCACGCGGATCGTGAGCCCGCCCCGGTGCCGCAGCACGAGGTCGCGCGGGCCCTGGTCGGGGTCGGGGTAGCGGCCGGTGAGCGTGATCGACTCGTCGTGCCACTCGGCCGAGGTGATCACGGGCAGGATCTTGTGGCCCGAGATGACGACGCGGTCGCGCCGGTCGCCCTGCACCGTGACCTCGCGCTCGCCGATGAGCAGACGGGTCTCCTCCGCGCCCTCCAGCATGACGGCCGCGGCCGGGTCTCCCTTGGGCTCGACCCACAGTCGCCGGGACTCCGCGTTGAGCAGGGTGCCGACCGCGAGCGACAGCGAGAAGCGGCTGCCGCCCTCGACCGGGGCGAAGTCGGCCGACATACGGTGCCCGCCGACGCGGGCCTTGCCCCTGGTGATGGGCCGGCCCGGCAGGAAGCCGGTGAGCTCGATGGTGTCGCCGTTCAGCTGCACGCCGGTGAGCTGGGCGCGGGTCGGCTGGTAGACCACCTGCAGCGCCTTGTCGGAGGTCCACACCGGCCGCACCCACCAGCGGGGGCGCACCTGCAGCCCGGCCGGGCGCTCGGTGCGGCCGATCACCGGACCGCGCAGCACGCCCTTGGCGCGGGCGGCGCGGCTCCAGATGACGATCTCGGCCCGCCAGGTGGTGGTGTCCTGGACGGTGTGGCGGCGGCGCAGCACCCGCTTCGCGCCGCGCACCAGGGCCCGCACCCCGGCGCGCCAGCGCAGGGCGAACGGATGCAGCTCGGCCGTGAAGCCGGCCCAGTCGTAGTTGCATCCGGGTTCGCGGGCGGCGTGGGTGGCCTCGGGGCGGTAGGTCCTGCGGGTCTTCATCGTGACCCGCGGCAGCCAGCGGGGGCCGTGCAGCACGACGGTGGCGCGGTTGAACCGCCCGCTGCGGACCGACAGGCCCGCGATGTAGGCGTGTCCGGTCACCCTCAGCCGGTTGCCCACCCAGGTGATGTCGTCGATCTGCGTGACCGGCACGAGGTCGGCTGCCCGCAGGCGCAGCAGCGAGGGGTCGCCGACCTCGACCGGCAGGTCGGCGTACCACCGCAGGCCCCGCCGGACCCGGCGGGAGGGCTCGGCCGCGGCGGCGGCGAGCTTGGCCAGCGCGTCGCTCTCGGCGAGCTCGCCCGGGTCCTGCGTCTCGATCAGGTGGCAGGCGACCCGGCGCCCGACCGGCAGCTCACGCTTGACCTTCGGATCGACCTCCGCGAGGTACGGCCGGAGCGCGTCGATGGTCTGGCGGCGGCGGGCGGGCCCGCGCTTGGCTGCGGCGTCGAGGCGCAGACCCAGGGGACCGACGATCGCCTCACGGTCGACCTCCCGGCGCTGCGCGGGGCTCAGCCCCTCCGCGCGCACGAGCGCGACCAGCGCGTCTATCGGCTCACCGCGGTCGTAAAGCTCCTGGACAGCCCGCAGTCGTTCAGCGACGACGTCGCCCGTGGGTGCGGGTGTCATACGGGAGGCACCACCCTTCGCCAGACCTGTGTTCAGAAAATGGTAATGCCCTCAGAACACTGCCGGACCTGACTCGCGGAAGCCTGTGGATTTCCTGTGAATCAGCGGGTGACGCCCCTGTGGCACGGGGTGACGAGCGGCACTACGCCGGGGGAAGGGCGCCCGTCCGACCGTCCGGGGCGCGGCCTGTCAGCTCCCGGGTCAGGGCCTCGAACGGGCTATCGTGATCACCGGCGACGGTCAGGCGCGGCCGTCCCAGCGGGCCGCGCGCATGTCGGCGCGGGCGCCGCGGACCGGGGTGCCCTCCTCGCGCCACCGGGCCAGGCACTCGCCCTCCAGGCCGGGCGCGGGGGTGCCGTCGGCGTGGATCACCCGCCACCACGGCACGGCTCCGCCCCACAGCGACATCACGCGGCCGACCTGCCGGGGGCCGCCCTCGCCGAGATACTCGGCGACGTCTCCGTACGACATCACCTTGCCGGGCGGGATCCGCTCGACCAGGTCGAGCACCCGCTCCGCGTACGGCGGCGGCTGGCCGCGGCCGTCTCTCAAGCGCTCCACTCAGTGGGCCCGGCCGCGATGATCTCTTCGAGCTTGCCGAACTCGTAGGTGGACGATCCGTTGATCTGCTCGACGACGCCGTTCCTGATGCCGTACGCCTCGCCGTCCTCACCCACGAGCCGGGCCCCCATGAGATCGGTGAGAAGTGCCAGCTGGGCGACCTGCCAGTCGGACCCGGGCTGGCCGGAGAGCCGTCCCGACCAGGTCGCGATCTGGTGCACGGAGTCGCCGTGGCGCGCGACGACCTCGCCCGCCTCGTGCGACCCGCGCAGCTCGAATCCGGCCCGTGCCGAGACGCTCGCGAGTTCGGCGTAGGCGAGCGGTGCATCCCGCTCTACGCGCAGCTCGTACCCCATGAGCCGCGACCCTAGCGAAACTTGACCTGGCTTTGTCACCGGAAACACGAACATCGGGATTACCGCGTCCGAAATGCTGCAGAACGGCGGCCAACATGTGATCACCGGCGGCATCTGGCTACCGGCGGCGCAGCGCGACGGCCGCGGCGCAGAAACCGCCGATTCCGAGGGCGACGGCGATGCCGTAGATCCAGAGCCTAACCGGATCCGGCCCCGGGCGCGCGGGCCCCTGCGCGATCGGGCCCTTGCCGAAATGCGCGTCGTCCTGCACGGACGACGCGTGGCCATATCCGGTCAGCTCCGCGGCCTTGCGCAGGGCCGCCGCCGCGTCCACGACTCCGAATCCGACTTTGTCGTCATAACCCGCGGGCGGGTGAGGACGGGAGGTCGCCGTCAAAGCGCGCGACACCAATTCCGGCGACAAATCCGGATATTTCGCCTTTATTAGTGCGATAGTGCCCGCGACGAGCGCGCTGGCCACCCCGGTCCCCGACACGGCCCCCTTGCGGCCCCCGGCGAGGGTGACGGGCACGCGGTCGCCCGGCGCGGCGACCAGGACCGAGAGGTTGTCGCTGCTGCCCGGGGTCTTGGCGCCCTTGCGGTCGACGGCGGCGACGCCCACCACCCCGGGATAGCCCGCGGGGAACGCCCAGTAGGAGGTGCCGTTCTGCCGGGCGTACGGCGACCGGCCGGCGTCTCCGACGGCCGCGACGAGCACCACGCCCCGCGCCAGCGCGAAGGAGATGGCGTCCCGCTCCACGCGGTCCACGCCGTACGCGGGGACGGGCAGGCAGATGACCTTGGCGCCCCGGCCGGTCGCGTAGCGGATGCCGCGGGCGAGCGGGCTGTCCTGTGTCTCCGCTGCCGGGCCCTCGGGCTCCGCGGAGCCGCCCCCGGGACGGCTCCGGACCACGGGGAGGGACAGCACCCGCGCCTCCGGCGCGATCCCGGACGTTCCCCCGCCGCGCCCGCTCCCGGCGATCGCCGAGGCCAGCGCGGTCACGTCGTCGCCCGGCCGCACCGTGTCGTCGCCGAACGTCGCGCCCGTCATGTCCGGCCCGCGCTCGACCCGGCCGCTCAACTCGGGCACGCCGGTGTCGGGCTGCCCGCCGCCGAGCAGGGCGACGGTCACGCCCGCGCCCTTGCTGACCTTCCAGGCGGCGGCGGCGTTGACGGCGTCGAGCGCCCACCGCGAATCCTCGCCGCCGGGCGCCGGCGCCGCCCAGACCGCCGGTCCGGTGCCCAGGAGGACGGCCGTCAGCGCCGCGCAGAGGGAGGCCGGCCTCAGCACGCGTTCCCCTGTGTGCAGCGGGGGACGTCCGGGGGCTCTCCGAGGGCGCGCGCGATGCGCCCGGCCACGGTCTCGGCCACGGGCCACATCTCGCTGTTCACCTGTTCCTCCAGGGGGACGGAGGCACGCGTCCTTCCGTCGGTGTACCCCACCGTGGAGAAGACGATGTACGGCCCGGCGCCCACCCATCCGGTGCGCTGGCGCTGGGCCGCGCCGAAGGTGTCGGTGACCGTGCCGGGAAAGGCCACGGGCCGTACGCCCACGCGGTCGTCCACGGGCAACTCGCCCGCCGCGTCGGCGCGGGCCTGCTCGCTGGGCAGCACGGCGACGCCCACGGTGACGGCGAACGTCGAGGTCTGGTCGACGTAGGTGGCGCGCAGCACGGCCTGGCAGCCGTACTTGCGCAGCACCGACGCCACCGGCGAGTCGACCGCCGCGGCGCACGCCGCCTCGGGGGCGATGCCCACCCTGCGCGCGTACTGCTGGGCGCGGCCGAGCGCCGTGTACGGAAGCTCCTCGGGGAAGACCATGCCCGCGGGCCAGGCGCGCCATCGCCGGGCCACGTCCTCGGCCACGTAGCGGGCGCGCTCGGCGTCGGTGAGCGGCCTGGACCTGTTCTCCTGGATCAGCCCGACCGACCCGAGCAGCACGTTCACCGCGGCGACGGCGAGGACCACACCCATGATCGTCAGGTAGAGCGAGCGGAAGCGGATGCCGCGCTCGAGTTCGGCCCGTTCCCTGGCCGCCTGGGCGGCGGCGGCCCGTCCCCTCGACGCCGTCCAGGGCCGCGCGCGGGCACGGCGGGCGGACGCGCCGAGCGGCAGTGCCCGCGGACCCGCCCGTCGGAGGCCGGACGGCGTCCGCGCCGTCTGCGGGATGCGGGACTGCTCAGGCGGCATACCTCGATGCTACGTCGGCAGGCCCGTCGGCCAAGGAGCCGGCGGCAGCGCGTCGTCCTCCTCCCGCTGTCGTCTGCGCGCCCGCCTGGTGAGCACGAGCAGGACGGCCACGCCCGCGCCCGAGCCGGCGAAGGCGCCGAGCGCGATGCCGCCGGACAGGAGGATCGCCCCCGTGTCGCGCCGTACGACCATGATCGGGTCGTGGTCGTTCGCGGTCGAGCGGACGGCACGCGACGGATTCTGCACGCCCGGCCCCGACGCCGTGGCGCGGTGGCGGGCGAGGGTGGCCGCGACGCTCAGCGCCCGGTAGGCGTTGACCACCCCGAACCCGGTGCCGGTGTTGTACGGCGCCCGGCGGGCCGGCGACGACGTGAGCGCCTGGGCGACGAGGGCGGGCGACATGCGGGGGTAGCGCGACTTGATCAGCGCGGCGACGCCGGAGACGAGCGCGGTCGCCTGGGAGGTCCCCCGGCCGACCCAGTACTCGTCGCCGGGACCTGCCCCGAGGACGTCGACGCCCGGCGCGGCCACCATCACCGAGGAGTTGCGGTTGGAGAACGAGGCCCGCCTCAGCGTGGACGTGACGGCGGCCACCGAGATCACGCCGGGGATCGCGGCCGGGTAGGAGTACGGCGCGGTCCTCTTGCCCGCGCCGTCGTTGCCCGCCGCGGCGACGAGGACGACGCCCTTGGAGATCGCGTACCTGATCGCCTTACGCTCGTCCTGCGTCGGCATGTCCTTCGACAGCGACAGGTTGATGACCTCGGCGCCGTGGTCCACGGCGTAGCGGATGCCCTTGGCGACCACGGCCTCGTACCGCGCGTCGGAGTTGAACGTCCGGAACCCCGGCTCCTCGTCCTCCAGGATCACCCGCACGGACAGCACCCTCGCCTCCGGCGCGATGCCGATGATGCCGTCGGCGCCGCCGGGACCGTGCCCGTGCCCGGCGATGAGCGAGGCCATGTACGTGCCGTGCAGGCGCACCGGCTGCACTCCGCGCGGGTTGGCCCCGGCCGTGTAGTCCCTCCCGGTGACGACCGATCCGGCGAGGTCGCGGTGATCGGGGTCGACTCCCGAGTCCAGGACCGCGACGGTCACGCCCCTGCCTTTCGTCAGCCGCCAGGCGTCGTCGACGTCGAGCGTGCGCAGCACGTCCTGCTGGCTGAGCCGTACGTCGTCGGCCCTGGCCGGGCCGGGCACGAGGAACGCGCCGCCCGACAGGGCGAGCGCGGCGGCCGACGCGGCCAGGACCTTCCGCCGGAGCGCGGTCAGCACTGCCACTCCTTGGCGGCGCAGTCCGGCGATGCCGGGGCGGTGAGGATCGCCGCGATCTCCTCGGCCAGGTCCTCGGTGAACGAGAACATCGTCTCCCGCTGCTCCCCGAGCGCCCGGGCCGGACGCCCGTCGACCTGCCCCGCCGTCGTCATCACGAGGTACGGCCCGGCCAGACGCAGGATCAGCGACTGGCGCCCGCTCGCGGTGAAGCGGTCGGTCACGGTGCCGGGAAACGCGAGGGGGCGCAGCCCGGGGGCGGCGGAGTTGACGCCGGGAAAGATGGGGATGGCCGAGCGCGCCCTGAGCTCGTCGGGGAAGACCGCCACGCCGATCGTCACCACGATGCCCTGGAGGGCGTCGAGGTAGGTGGCCCGCAGGATCGCCCGGCAGCCGGCGTCCTTCATCTGGCCCGCGATGGCCGCGTCGACGGCGCTGCGGCAGTCGGTGCGCGAGGAGATGCCCACCCGCCGCGCCGACTCGCGCGCGCCCTGCTCGCTGGTGTACGCCAGGGTGGCGGGAAAGATCCGGCCGGCCGGCCAGCGCTCCCACCGCAGCGCCGTCTCGGCCGCCTGTGCCTCGCGCAACTCCGCGGCGCTCGGTCCTCTGGTCAGTTCGGCGACGGCGGCGCTGGCCGCGATCCCGCCCACGATCGCGCAGACGACGGTGATCGCGGAGGCCACGGCCACGGCCGGCCAGGTCCGCGTCTCGCCCACTGCGCCTCCGTTCCCTTCGCGGCCTCCCTCCTCCAGTGACCTTAACGCGACCTACCGACCGCCATCCCCACAAATGCCCTCGGAAAGTACTTGACGCTTCGGAAAGTGAAAAGTACTTTCCTCACTGGAAAGAGGTGGTGACGCGAATGAACCCCGAGGAAGCGGCGCGGAGCCTGGCGACGATCCGGCAGACGCAGGCGAAGGCGCTGTCGGCCGAGCCCTGGTTTCCCACCTGGTACGGCGTCGGCGTGGGACTGTTCGTAACCGGCATGCAGTTCGTCACCGAGCCCGGCACCCCGGTCCCGGTGACGGTGGCCGTGGGGCTCCTGCTGTTCGCCGGCCTGGGCGCGCTGGTCGCCGTGCTGGTCCGCACTCGCAGGATCAAGGCCCACCGCAGTCTGACGCGCCCGAAGATGATCGCCGCCCTGATGGCCTGGATCGGCACGGCGATCGCGCTCTGCCTGGCCCTGGCCTTCACGATCGACGCCGCCGGGGTGGCCTACGCCCGGACGTACGCCGCCCTCGTGATGACCGCGTACCTGCTCGTCACCGGGCCCCTCGCCGGCCGCCTGCTCACCGGGATGCTGGTGCGCCGGGCGGTGGGCGGCTCGTGATGGAGCTCGACCCCGTCATCCACGCGCCGACTCGGCTGCAGATCGTGTCGCTGCTCGCGGCGGCCGAGGAGGCGGAGTTCGGGTTCGTCCGCGACACCGTCGGCGTCAGCGACTCGGTCCTGTCCAAGCACGGCAGCGCGCTGGAGAGCGCCGGATATGTCGCCGTACGCAAGGGATACGTGGGCAAGCGGCCCAAGACGTGGTTCAGGCTCACGGACAGGGGACGGGCGGCGTTCGCCGCGTACGTCGAGAACCTGCAGCGCATCGTCGCGCCCAGCGGCCTCAGCGTGGTGCCGGACGACCGCGTTCAGAGCGTGCACGGCGAAACGGCCGCCGCCTCCTCATCGGGAGGCGGCGGCCGTCGCCGTGTCGTCGCGGATCAGTAGGTCGGCAGGCTGGGGTCGACCGTCTTGATCCAGCTCAGCACGCCACCGCCCACGTGGACGGCGTCGGAGAAGCCGGCGTTCTTCAGGACCGCGAGCACCTCGGCCGAGCGGGCGCCCGACTTGCAGTGCAGCACGATCTTCTTGTCCTGCGGCAGCTTCTCCAGGGCCGAGCCGTTGAGGAACTCGCCCTTGGGGATCAGCACGGCGCCGGGGATGTTGACGATCTCGTACTCGTTCGGCTCGCGGACGTCGATGATCATGATGTCGTCGCCCCGCTCGCGCATCGCCTCGAGCTCGGCCGCGGTGATCGTGCTGCCCGCGGCGGCCTGCTGCGCCTCGTCGGAGAGCGTGCCGCAGAACGCCTCGTAGTCGATCAGCTCGGTGATCGAGGGGTTCTTGCCGCACAGCGGGCACTCGGGGTCCTTGCGGACCTTCACGTCGCGATACTTCATCTCGAGCGCGTCGTAGATCATGAGGCGGCCGACCAGCGGCTCGCCGATGCCGGTGATGACCTTGATGGCCTCGTTCACCTGGACGGAGCCGATCGACGCGCACAGCACGCCGAGCACGCCGCCCTCGGCGCAGCTCGGGACCATGCCCGGCGGCGGGGGCTCGGGGTAGAGGCAGCGGTAGCACGGGCCGTGCTCGGCCCAGAAGACGCTGGCCTGCCCGTCGAACCGGTAGATGGACCCCCACACGTACGGCTTGCCGAGCAGCACGGCCGCGTCGTTGACCATGTAGCGGGTGGCGAAGTTGTCCGTGCCGTCCACGATGAGGTCGTAGCCGGAGAAGATGTCCATCACGTTGTCGGTCGTGAGAGCGACGTTGTGGATGATCACGTTGACCAGCGGGTTGATCTCGCGCACGCTCGCGGCGGCCGACTCGGCCTTCAGGCGGCCCACGTCCGACTGCCCGTGGATCACCTGGCGCTGCAGGTTCGACTCGTCCACGACGTCGAAGTCGACGATGCCGAGCGTCCCCACCCCGGCCGCGGCCAGGTACAGCAGCGCGGGGGAGCCCAGGCCGCCCGCGCCCACACACAGGACCTTGGCGTTCTTGAGGCGCTTCTGACCCGCCATGCCGACGTCGGGGATGATCAGATGGCGCGAGTAGCGGCGCACCTCGTCAACCGTCAGCTCTGCTGCCGGCTCTACCAGCGGTGGCAACGACACAGTTCCACTCCCGTTTTCGTGCCAATGGTCGCGCTCGGCTCCATGGGCCCATCACAAGCTCTTCTCACAACTTAACCGGGGTGGCCCCGCATTCCCCAATCACGCTGTTCGGCGCAGGGGCGCCCTGGTGTAGGCCAGCAGGCGGCGCGCCTCCCGGGCCACGAGCTCCGGATACTCCATCTGCGCCACGTGACCGGCGTGCGGGAGTGTGACCAGGCGCACGTCGCGGAAGACCCGTCCGGCCCGGTGCGCCATGCGGGCGTGGACCAGCCGGTCGCGCAGGCCGTACACGACGAGGGTGGGCACGGCGACCCGCTCGGCCTGCCGCCAGAGGTTGTCGGGGCCCACGCGGAAGTACTCGCGCACGATCGCGCGGGCGCAGCCGACCATGGCCGCCCCCGCGTGCGGCAGGCCGTCGCGGCGGCGCAGTTCCTCTATCGCCTCGCGCAGCCGGTCCGGGTGGACCCGCCCGGCGTCGGCGTAGCACATGCTGAGCGTCGCCTGGACGCGCCGCTCCGGCGGCAGCGCGCTCAGCCAGCGGACGGCCAGTTCGCCCAGGCGCGGGGCGGCCGACATGGCGATCCTGGCCGGGCCGTACCTCGGCAGCAGGTCGGGCAGCGCCGGCGAGACCAGCGTCAGCGACCTGACGAGGTCGGGGCGCGTGGCCGCGACCCGCACCGAGACCGCGCCGCCCATGGAGTTGCCGAAAAGGTGCACCGGCCCCTCCCCCAGGGCCTCGACGAGCCGGACCACCGCCCTGGCGTGGGCGGGGACCGAATAGTCGCCGTCCGCGGGCTCCGGGGAGTATCCGGCCCCGGGCAGGTCGACGGCGACCCCCCGCACCTCGTCGGCGAGCTCACCCATCAGGTCGGTCCAGTTGGTCGCCGAGCCCGCCAGTCCGTGCACGTATATCGCGGTCTCCGGCGGCCCCTCCGGGGTCGTCCGCACATGGATGCGTGCGTCCCCCACCTCGATGAGCCGGCCGGGCCACGGTGGAATCGGCTCGACACCCACGTGTCCTCCCCTGTTCGCCTCGCGTTTCTCGACCATAACCCCGCCCGTACGCCGCCTCGGGCGGCACTCCCGCTACCCCAGCCGCGCGGGATCGATCATCCGGGTTCGCCCCGATCGGCGAGGAGCGACATAAGGCCAATATCGGCCCTATTCGGACATTTCGAAATGCGGATAGGAATCGCAATTCGGACCAAAGCCATCCTATCGGTGCCAACGATGCCAATAAAGCGATAAGTGAATGGCAAAAGCCGCCGACCGCCGTTTGTCACACGGACGGTGAGGAAAACAAGACAATGCAGGGATGATCCACCAAGGGTCATCAGTAAGGGCATTTTCCGAACGACTTGGAAAACGCCGGAGTGTCGGGGCAACAATCCTTCAAGGAGGACATGAAATGCCCAAGTTCAACAACCTGGTCGGGATCCTCGCGATCAGCGCCGCGCTCACCGGTGGCGCCGTCGCCCTGGGTACCACTGTCGCCGCCACCAGCGCGAACGCCGCGACCGTCATGGGCGGCTATGTGGGCGGCGGTGGCTACTACCCCTACGCGAACTACAACCGCAACCGGAACGCGCAGCGGCAGAAGAACAAGGCTCTGAACGCCAACAAGAACAAGAACAAGAACAAGACGAAGCAGTGGCAGCACGAGCGGCAGAACCAGGCCCAGAACCAGTTCCTGCTGCGTGACTTCACGCTCGTCCTCACGCCGTTCCAGAAGACGGACACCGACGCGCGGGCGCTTCCGTACAACTGGCAGTACGGCAACTCGCAGTCGTTCCCGACGACCCGTACGAACAGCTTCAGCGACCAGTTCAACAACCCGCGTCAGGACCAGGACTCCCTGGCTCAGCCGAAGACGAACACGGCCACCGAGGTCAACCCGCGCGTGAAGAAGAAGGACGTCGACGCGGACATCGACGTGGACGTGGAGAAGGAGAAGAAGGAGAAGAAGGAGTACGACAACGACTACCGGCCGTACATCGTGCCCTGACGGGATCCGCACGAGCGGCGTCGGTAGACGTCCCGGCCACGGCGGGTGACGCACCAGCCGACGGCCACCCGTACTCGTGACCGGCGGCCTCACCTGAGCCGGAACCCGCGAGCGACGGGAGATACGCGCGACCGGCGGAGCGGCGGCCACACCCGCCCGGCGGGACGGGCGGCGACCGGATGGCCGTGAGACACGGCGCCGGCGCCACCCGTGTCCGCCGCTCCGTCCGCGGTCGAGCGAGCAGTTGAGAGAGCAGAGCACCCGCGGCGTGTTTCGAGGAGAGGGCCGCCGGTGCCAGGCGAACGCATCGCGCCGCGTCACACACGACGGCGCCGAATCCACTACCACCCGCCCCGATCCCTCAGGGGACCGGGCCGGGGTCGCGATATTCAGAGGAGAAACACCCAGATGTCCGTGTTGAAGAACATCGCCGGGGCCCTCGCCCTCGGCACCGCGCTGAGCGGCGCGGCCATCGTGCTCGGTGGCGCCACCGCCGGCACGGCCAGCGCAGCGACCGTCATGGGCGGGTACGTTCCCGCTCCCTCCGGCGGTGTCCGCTACGTCCGGCCGAGCTACAACCGCAACTACAACACCAACCGGCAGGCCCAGGGGCAGAAGGGCCGTAACAAGAACAAGAACAAGAACAAGAACAAGAACCACGAGTGGCAGCACGCTCGTCAGTCGGAGACCCAGAGCCAGTTCCTGCTGCGTGACTTCACGCTCGTTCTCACGCCGTTCCAGAAGTCGTCGAACGGCTCCGCGGCGGTGCCGTGGAACGCCCAGTGGTCGCAGAACTCCACCGTCCCGACGACGAACACCACCGACTGGAACCAGATGCACAACCGGCCCTGGCAGGACCAGTCCTCGCAGGCCGACCCGCGCACCAACACGGCCACCCAGATCAACCCGCAGGCCAAGACCAAGGATGTCGACATCGACGTCGACGCCGACATCAAGAAGAAGGAAGAGGAGAAGAAGAAGAAGGACGACTACGAGCGTCCGGGGTACGAGCCCGTCCCCTGATCCGCGGCGTCCTTCGCATGGCCGGGATGACCGGTCTCGCTGAGCCTCGGGCCTACGGCCCGGGTGCCGGATGAATGTGCCCGTGCTCACCGGAGCGTGGAGTTCCGCGCCCATCGTGAGCACGGGCACTTTTCGTCGCCCCCACTTCGACCGCTCTTCGCCGCACCCACCCAGGGTTCGTCATCGGGGTCCCCGGCTTCCCTCGGCCGCCACCTCGGGGATTTCGCCCACCCCACCCCCACTCCACCGCGCCGCAGGCTCTGCTCGCGGGCCTCAATCGCCGGGGTCGCCTCGCCCGCCGCGGTCCGCTCCACGCCCTCTCGAACGCCCCCTGGAACGCCGCCATGCGAGACCGTCCACCCCCGTGCGATCCCGGCCTCGGCGGCCTGTCACTGACGCTCCGCGGCGTCTCCGGCCTCCGCCCCGCATCCCGCAGTCGAATCGGACATTACGGGACAAGTCGCTCTTTTCTCCTCCAATTCGTTCCATAGCCTGCTAATAGCTGATCAAAAGCCATAGAGGCGCGTTTGTCGGGTGATGCCGCCGGACATCAACGTATCGCAGGAACCCGGCCCACGGGGGCCATAGAGATATTTCTCTCGAATCTCCAACAGAGAAATATCGAAGGATGCGGGGAATTCTCAATCCTTTTCCAAGGGGGACAGCAATGCCCAAGTTCAAGAAGGTTCTCGCCGGACTCGCACTCGGCACCGCGATCGCCGGGGGCGCGATCGCCATGAGCGCCACGGCCGCGAGCGCCGGCTGCGAAGACGGCTTCTTCGGTATGGGCGGCATGCCCTGCAACAACAACTTCGTTCCCTTCAACTGTAACAACAACAACAACTGCCAGCCGTTCAACAATTGCAACAACAACAACTGGTGCAACAACAACCAGAACAACTGCTTCAACAACAACCAGAACTTCTGGAACCAGAGCGCCTTCTGCGACGACCTCGACAGCGACTCCAACTTCGCCATCGTCGGCCCGTGCGCCACGATCGCCTTCAGCGACAAGACCAACCGCAAGAGCAACTTCTTCAACAACGGCTGGTTCAACAACAACTGCTGGTGGAACAACAACCAGAACAACAACTGGTGCAACAATAACAACAACAACTTCTGCAACTGAGAAAGGCGGGGCCGGCAACGGCCTGCGAGACGACCGCGCCGCTCGGAATCCTGCCAGGTGAAGGGATGACGGAAACGGCCGGCCACACCGTCCTCCACCGCCTTGACAGGAGAACGGCGCCCTGAGGCGCAGTCACGTTCCCGTGGCGTCGAAGGCTCCGTGAGCACTCCACACTCCGGGAACGGCCGTTCGATCCAGCAGAAACAAGGGCTCCGGCGAGACTCTCGCCGGAGCCCTGACTTTTCCCCCGTACGGCGGGCTCAGGCGCCGGGTCAGGCACCGGGCCCGAAGCGACAGTTTCGCGCCCAGGTTCCTGACAGCACGCAAGCCCTCCAGGACGCCTTTCCCGGCCCGGCCGGACCGGCCCCGGCCTTGCGCAGCGGCACGCGGGCGGACGACGCCCACAACACCGCAGGCGCCTCAGGCGCCGTCACCTCCGCTTCCGCCTCACGACGCAGCTCCGATACGTGAACGCCCTCACCGGAAATCGGTCAATCGAGACATTTCTCTTCTAATACCTCTAAGTCAGTTCATAAGACTCTAACTAGTGATCAAAAGGCTTAGATGGCCGTTTGTCGGGCCAGCCTGCTGGAAATCATGACAGCACAGGAAGTTAGGGCTCAATCAAGAGCCCGAAGGACATTTCTCTCAGAAATGCCCTAAACAAATTCAGGGATACTGAATCCTGTCAAGGGGGACACGCATGTCCAAGCTCCACAAGATCATCGCTGGTCTCGCGCTGAGCACCGCCGCCGTCGGCGGCACGCTCGCCCTGGGCGCCGGTGCCGCCGGCGCTGCGACCAGGACCGGCGACGTGGACCGTCCCATCGTGAAGGACGGCCTGGCCAACGGCGTCGACGACAGCACGGGCGGCATCGCCCAGGGCAACCGGGGTATCGGCGAGCGCGGTGAGCGGGAGAACGTCTTCCCCGTCTTCTTCAACCCGAACAACAACAACTTCGATAGGAACGACCGCAACCACAACTTCAACCAGAACGACGACAACTGCTGGTGGAACAACCAGAACTTCTGGAACCAGGGGGCGTTCTCCGACAAGCGGGACGACTTCTCCGGCTTCGGCCTCGTCGCCAAGGACGTCGCGATCGGCTTCCAGGACAAGACGAACAAGGACAACACCTGGTTCAACAACAACTGGTGGAACAACAACAACTGGTGGAACAACAACGACAACAACTGGTGGAACCGCAACGACAACGACCGCGTGAACTGAGAAGGCAGGTCCAGCGGCTACTGCGAGACGATCGCGCCGTTCCGGGAAGATGACGGATCCGGAAAACCTCCCACGAGGTCTCCGACTCCGGCTCACGGACTGGCGCCGTTGAGTGCAGAGACACGTTCCCCGCCCGGCCGGCCGCTCGCTCACCGAGCGACGGCAGCCTGAACGGGAACGGCCGTCAATCCTCCTACAGTGACAACCAAGGGCTCCGGCGGGAAGGTTCCGCCGGAGCCCTGCTCTTTTCCCCTGACCGCGGTCATCGCCGCAACTCCCTTCCCTCCGCGGCCTTTCCTCCGTCCGCGATCGCGACCGCTTTCCGACCTCGCCGACCTCACCGACCAGCCCGGCCGACCCCCGAAAGGCGAACCCAGGTAAGCCGGCGCCCCCGCTCGCCGCACCCCGGACCGCGTCCACTCCTGGGGGGCAAATCGTACCTATCACTACATAAGGCGCATTATCCATCGAATCAAGCCTATACGCAGCTAATCATTAACTAAAAGCAGCAGACGTCAGTTTGTCGGGCCGCCCGGCAGGAAATCACCCTAGCGTCGGAAGCAAGGCTCAATAAGAGCCATGAAGAAATTTCCACCCGCCGCAGGCGGGTGGGAAATACCGATAAACGCAGGGCAATTCGAAATCGAATCCTGTCAGGGAGGAACCATAATGCCCAACCTCAAGAAGATCTTCGCAGGGCTCGCGCTCAGCACCATGGCCGTCGGCGGGGCCGTCGCCATGGGCGCCACGGCCGCCAGCGCCGACGACAACCCCTTCTGGACCAAGAAGGAGGACCGCCCCATCGTCAAGGACGGCGCGGCCAACGGCGTCGACGACAGCACGGGCGGCATCGCCCAGGACAACAAGAAGGGGGAGGACTTCTTCCCGCACGCGTTCTCCCCGAACAACAACCGGGAGCGCAACGACCGCGACCACAACATCAACGACCGACACCAGAACAACTGGTGGGACACCAACAACTGGTGGGGCCAGAACCTCTACAAGGACGACAAGTCTCAGCACGACGCATTCGGCCTCGTCGCCAAGGACGTCGCCTTCGGTTTCCAGGAGAAGGACGACAAGGCCTTCAACTGGCTCAACAACAACTGGTGGGCAGACCAGAACTGGTGGGACCACAACAACAACGACTGGTGGAACCGCAACGACCGCGAGCACAACAACAAGGACAACAACCACAACAACAACGTCTGATCCGCGAGGCCTGACGCCTCGCGCGACACCGCGCCGTCCGGTCGGGTGACGGGAGCCTGTGGGCGGGACCGCCCACGAGTGCCTCTCCGTCACCGGCCGGGGACGACGGCGCCGGTGAGTGCAACCAGGTGTTTCCAGCGCATCCGCGCACTGAGCGGCAGGAAGCCTGGAAGCGCCGTCCACCTGATGGCATGAGACAAGGGCTCCGGCGAGATCCTCGCCGGAGCCCTGACCTTTGCGCCCCCGTTCTCGCCCCGCCGACGCCTCACGCGCCGCCCTGAGAGGACCGGCTTCCGCAGACCGAAGCGAACCCGAACTGGGGATTGAGAGGCACCGCGACGGGGAAGCCAAGCCCGCCCTACCCCGGATTCCGCACAGACACGTCAGGCACGCATGTCGATCAGGTCAGCGGTCGCCTAACCCCAGGCATCGCGCCACAACGCGAGCCCAAATCCCCTCCGGCCGAGTTTGCCGGGAGGCCGCATCGGCAATTAAGACGCCACGGGCGATGACCGGACATACAGGACATCACCCGGACATTTCCGACAGTCACTGGGAATGTCGCACTCGGGCACTCCATCCTTCGAGGAGGACCTCAATGCCCAAATTCCGGAACGTCATCACCGGTCTGGCGGTCAGTACGGTAATGGCCGGCGGCGCGCTCGCCCTGAGCGCCACCACGGCTCACGCAGCCACCCCTGGCACCCCGACCATCAGCAGCAACTGGGGCCACGGCTGGGACCACTGCGGGCGTCGCGGTCGCGGCTGCCGTAACACGGCCGTCAACCGGAACGACTTCCGCTTCTTCAAGTTCAAGAAGGAGAAGAAGATCAGTCGGCCCGTCGTGGCCAACGCATCCGGTGACGCCGTCCTCGAGATCGACGGCGACGACGACGACTGACACTGACGGGTGACACCCACTCGTACGGGGCCGCCGGCGCGAAGCCGCGGTGTCCGGGCCCGCCCTGATCACGCCTCCGCCACCTTCGTGGCGATCGGGCGGCGGTGAACGGGCGACCGAGAGCCTGCGGCCCTGTACGGATCGCCCACCTTCCGTACCGTGAACAAAGCCCCGGCGGAAACGCCCGCCGGGGCTCCTCCGAAACGACCCGGGCTTACGCGGAGCGGCGGGTCTTCCGCTTCTTCGGCGCCTTCTCCTCCTCGTCCGCACCGTCAGAGGCGGCCTTCCTGGCGGCGGAGCCGGAGGCGGCGGCCTTGGCGGCTCTGCCGGGCGACTTGGCCGCAGGGGCGCCCTGGCGCTCCCGTTTGGCCGCCTCGACGCTGGCCCGCAGCGCGGCCATGAGGTCGACGGCCGGCCCGGCCTCGGCCGGAGCCTCGGGAGCGACGACCTCCTTGCCCGCCACCTTGGCCTCGATGACCTCCTGCAGCGCCTCGCGGTAGGCGTCCTTGTACTCCGTGGGATCGAAGTCCGCCACCATCGTCTCGATCAGGGACTCGGCCATCTTCAGTTCCTGGGGACGTACGTCGACGTCCTCCTCCAGGAACCCGAAGTCGGCCTCGCGGATCTCGTCCGGCCAGAGCATCGTCTCCAGCACGAAGACGCCGTCGCGGACGCGGAGCGCGGCCAGCGACTCGCGCTGCCGCAGGGCGACCTTCACGACCGCCACCTGTCCCGACCGCTCCAGAGCGTCCCGCAACAGCACGTACGGCTTGGCGCCCTGCCCGTCCGGCTCCAGGTAGTAGGACTTGGCGAAGTAGATGGGGTCGATCTGGTCCGCGGGAGTGAACTGCAGCACGTCGATCCTGCGGGAGGTGGTCAGCGGCAGGTCGGCGAAGTCCTCGTCGGTCAGCACGACCATCTCGCCGGTCGCGAGCTCGTATCCCTTGGCGATGTCGGAGTAGGGCACCTCTTCGCCGTCGATCAAGCAGACCCTCTTGTACTTGATCCTGCCGCCGTCCTCCCGGTGCACCTGGTGGAATGTGACGTCCTTCTGTTCGGTCGCCGAGTAGAGCTTCACCGGAATCGTGACAAGACCGAACGAGATCGCGCCTTTCCAGATGCTGCGCATAGCCACATTCTCGTCTCTGTGTTCGAACAACGCTATGGTGGGATTCAAGGGAGTTACCTCATGGGCAGGTACCCACTATGGCGGTGCCGTATCCGATCGAGCCGATGCTTGCCATTCCAGGAGAAATGCCCTCCGACCCCGAGGCGTACGCGCTGGAGGTGAAGTGGGACGGCATCCGGGCGCTCGCGTACGTCGACGGTGGCGTGCGGGTTACCGGGCGGCACGGCGCCGACTTCACCTCCCGCTATCCCGAGATCTCCGCCGCCATGGCCCCGCTGGCCGGGCGCAGGGCGGTCGTCGACGGCGAGGTGGTGGCCTTCGACCCCGAGGGCCGGCCCAGCTTCGCCCGGCTGCAAAGGCGCATGCACATCACCGATCCCGCCGGGGCCCACGTGCTCGGCCGGCTGCCGGTCTCCTACCTGCCCTTCGACCTGCTCCATCTCGACGGGCACACGCTGCTGGACCTGCCCTACCTGGACCGGCGGGCGCTGCTCGACTCGCTCGGCCTGGGCGCGCCGCCGTACCTCCCCTGCGAACCGGCGGTGCTGGAGGCGACCAGGCGGCAGGGACTGGAGGGCGTGGTCGCCAAGCGCCTCGACTCGCCGTACCGGCCGGGGCGCAGGGCGGAGTGGTGGATCAAGGTCAAGAACCTGCGTACCGCCGAGGTGGTCGTCGGCGGCTGGCGGCCGGGCAAGGGCCGCCGCGCGGGGGGCGTCGGATCGCTCCTGCTCGGCATGTACGCCGGGGCCTCTCCGGCCGCGTTCCTCTTCGTCGGCCACGTGGGCACCGGGTTCACCGACGCGATGCTCGGCGACATCCTCCGTCTGATTGAGCCGCTCGAGATCGGGCAGAGCCCCTTCTCTGACGGGCTTCCGAGGGAGATCTCCAGGTACGCCCGGTGGGTGCGGCCCGAGGTGGTCGGCGAGGTGGCGTTCACCATGTGGACGCGCGACGGGCGGCTGCGCAACCCTGTGTGGCGGGGCGTGCGCGGCGACAAGGTCCCCGCGGAGGTGCGGCGGGAGGAGCAGCGATGACGGAGAAGGTGCGGGTGAAGGTCGAGGGCCGCCTGCTTGTCCTGACCAACCTGGACAAGGTTCTCTATCCCGACACCGCGTTCACCAAGGCCGAAGTGATCGACTACTACACCCGGATCGCGCCGGTCCTGCTGCCGCACCTCAAAGGGCGCCCGCTCACGGTCAAGCGTTACCCGAACGGCGTCGACGGCCAGTTCTTCTTCGAGAAGAACGTCCCCGAGCACACGCCCGACTGGGTCCGTACGGTGACCCTGCCCGCGCCGGGCAGCACCAAGAACCGCGAGGAGATCGACTTCGCCGTCGTGGAGGACCTGCCGACCCTGGTCTACTACGCCAACCTGGCCGCCCTGGAGATCCACGTGCCGATGTGGCGGGTGGCCAAGGACGGCGAGCCGCAGCCGCCCGACACCCTCGTCTTCGACCTCGACCCCGGCGCCCCCGCCACGATCGTCGACTGCTGCCGGGTCGCCGTCCTGCTGCGGCAGGCCCTGGCCGACGACGGCCTGGAGTGCCATCCCAAGACCAGCGGCCAGAAGGGCATGCAGCTCTACGTCCCCTGGGACCGGGGCCCGGGCACCTCCGACTACGCCAAGGCGCTCGCCCGGCGGATGCAGGCCGAGCATCCGTTCGTGACCAGCGTGATGGCGAAGAAGGAGCGGCCGGGCAAGGTCTTCATCGACTGGAGCCAGAACAACCCGGCCAAGACGACGGTCGCGCCCTACTCGCTGCGCGCCGCCGCACGGCCGACCGCGTCCACTCCCCTGTCGTGGGAGGAGGTCGAGGCGTGCGACAGCCCGGACCAGCTGGTGTTCACCGCATCTGACGTGCTGGAGCGCGTGGCGGAACACGGCGACATGTTCGGAGCCCTCACCGTTTAGCCCGGCCGCCACCCTGGCCGTAGTGTTGGACCTGTCGCAGCCGACCTTCGAACGGAAGGACAAGCAGATGCCCGAGATGGACCCCCTCGACGAGGTGGTCGAGGAGATCTCGATCGAGGCGCCGGAGGCCGACGCGGTCGAGCAGCACCAGCTCGTCAAGGTCGCCGACGACAGGCGCTGGCCCGAGCGCGTCCCGTTCGACGCCGACCCGGCCGACGTGGCCGAGCAGGAGCGTACGGTCGACCTCGACGACGACGACTATCGCTGATCCGGATTACCGACACGTAGGATGAGGCCGCGGGGCGGGAGCCCCCGATGCGCATCTTGCAAGGAGACTGCCGTGACCGCTACCCCGGACGCCAAGCCCCGGGGCACCCGGCTACCCCGGATGGCCCGCCGCCGCCAGTTGCTGAGCGCGGCACAGGAAGTGTTCGTGGAGAACGGCTACCACGCGGCGGCGATGGACGAGATCGCCGAGCGGGCCGGTGTGAGCAAGCCGGTGCTCTACCAGCACTTCCCGGGCAAGCTGGAGCTGTATCTCGCGCTGCTGGATCTGCACGTCGACGACATGGTGACCCGGTGCCGGCAGGCGCTCGAGTCCACCACCGACAACAAGCAGCGGGTGCAGGCCGCCATCGGCGCCTTCTTCGACTTCGTCTCCAGCCAGGGCGAGGCGTTCCGGCTCGTCTTCGAATCCGACCTGCGCAACGTCGCGCCCGTACGGCAGCGGATGGAGCGCTCGCTGCACGAGAGCGCCGAGGCGATCAGCCGGGTGATCCAGGAGGACACCGGCTGCTCCAGCGACGAGGCGCACCTGCTCGGCGTGGGCCTGGTCGGCATGGCCGAGGTGAGCGCGCGCTACTGGCTCAGCAGCCACGGCTCGATCCCCAAGGAGGCGGCGACCCAGTTGATGGCGCGCCTGGCCTGGCGCGGCATCAGCGGTTTCCCGCGCACCGGCTGACCGGAATCCTGTTCGCTTCACGCGATCACCGGGCTGACCGCTCCCTGAGGCGACGACGATGGGTAGGGAACAGCCCTCGCGAAAGGGGAGCCCGATGGAAATAAAGATCGGCGTGCAGTCGGTGCACCGTGAACTCGTCGTGGAGACCGACCTGTCGGCCGAGGAGATCGAGGAGGAACTCCGCAAGGCGCTCGCCTCGGACAAGGGCGTCTTCTCGCTCACCGACACCAGCGGCCGCCGAGTGGTCGTCCCCGTCGACTCGCTCGGATTCGTCGAGATCGGCGAGGACGAGTCTCGCCCCGTCGGCTTCGGCGGGACGCTCTAGCCCGTCTCCGCGATCGTCACCCGCCGCCGACGGCGCGCGCCCACCGCGCGCGCCGTCCCGGCGGCTGACCGTGTTCTCCGCTGACCGTGTTCTCCATGGACCGGCCGACCGGGATCCGCGCGGGTCAGGTGCGTCCGTAACCGCATCCGCGGGGACGGCGGGTCAGATCCGCGTGATGGGGATCCCGCCTCCCGCTGATCGTCGGACAGCCCGCGCTTCCTCTCCGCAACACCGCACGCGGAGTCCAGGTGTTCGGCCCACATCTCGTCAAGGAAGTGCCGTAGCGGCGCGAGGCCCTCATGCTCGCACCGTACATCCGTTTGCCACGTTCGCGACCCATGAACGCCGGACCGGCAGGCGCGCGGGACGGGCTCCCGGCCCTCCCGATCGCCATCGTTCCGGAAATCTGGCCAGGTCGGCGGGGATCGATGGCGCGAATCACCCGCGTCGACGACCTCCGCGCGGAAGCCGTGACGATCACGGGCCGGGCGTGAGGCCGAGGGCGGCCATCCGCTTGCCGTGCTCCTCGGTCAGCCTGGCGAACATCCGCCCGATCTCCGCCAGGTCTTCGCCCTTCTCACCCACCAGCAGGGCGGCGAGCTGCGGCCGGGCGGCGGCGAGCCGCTGCCCCTGGCTCAGCGCCTCGCCGACCATGCGACGGGCCCACAGCGCGAGACGGCCGCACAGCCGCGGGTCGGCGTCCAGCGCGGCGCGCACCCGCTCCACCGCGAACTCCCCGCGGCTCTCGTCGGTCAGCACCTCGTCCACCAGGGCGCTGATCGAGGGAGTGGTGTGGCGCGCCGCCTCACGGTAGAAGTCGCCCGCGATCCCCACGCCGACGTACGCCTTGATGAGCGCCTCGTACCAGTCCTTCGGCCTTGTCTGGGCGTGCCAGGCGTCGATCGCCTCCACGAACGGGGCCATGGCCTCCTCCGGATCGACGCCGAGCGAGGCCAGCCGGTCCCGCAGCACCCGGAAGTGCCCGTACTCGGTCGCGGCCACGTCCCCGAGGGCGGCCCTGTCGTTCAGCGTCGGAGCCAGCAGGGCGGCGTCCTCGGCCAGCCGGAGGAAGGCGGTGAGCTCGGCGTACGCGAGGACACCGAGCAGGTCCACAGTCCCGGGAGAGGAATCACTCATGGGTGCAGCGTACGGCTCCGGGGCCTGCCCGCCGGTGCCGTGCTCGTCACCGGCATCTCTCGCGACACAGCAAGAGCTTTTAGCGAGAAGACGCAGAAAACGGTTCCGTGTTGTGGTATCGAGTAGACTGCTTCGTGGAAGTGCGACCGCACTATGTGGATCAGTACGGTGTCGATCACCGTATCGATCCCTGTGTCGATCCGGGGCCACCCCCGGACCCCCAGGAACCACTGGATGCCGCGGTCGCTGATTCACGACGAGGGCGCGACTGTCCGCGAGGACCCGGACCGGGGAGGCTCTGCCGGCCGGATGTCCCGGAGGGCCGCCTTCGCACTGATTGAGGCAGGCCACGCTGACAACGACGTTCCGAGACCTGGGAGTCATCCCGGAGATCGCCGATGCGCTCGAGACCGAGGGCATCACTTCACCATTCCCGATTCAGGAGATGGCGCTCCCGCTGGCGCTGGCCGGCCAGGACGTCATCGGACAGGCGCGCACGGGCACCGGCAAGACCTATGCCTTCGGCGTCGCCATGCTCCAGCTCGTCGGCAAGCCGAGGAAGAACCGCAAGAAGCCACGCGGCCTGGTCCTCGTCCCGACCCGCGAGCTGGCCCTCCAGGTGACCGAGGACCTGGTCCTCGCCGCCGGGAAGCTGGGATCGCGCATCCTCACCGTGTACGGCGGGCGCGCGTACGAGCCGCAGATCGAGGCGCTCAAGAACGGCGTCGACGTCATCGTCGGAACGCCCGGGCGGCTGCTCGACCTGGTCAAGCAGAAGCACCTCGACCTCGGCCAGATCACCATGCTCGTCCTCGACGAGGCCGACCGCATGCTGGATCTCGGCTTCCTTCCGGACATCGAGCGGATCATCAAGCTGGTGCCGGAGAAGCGGCAGACCATGCTGTTCTCGGCCACCATGCCCGGCGAGATCGTGAACCTGTCCCGCCGTTACCTCACCCAGCCGACCCGGGTCAGGGCGGAGAGCGGCACGGCCGAGGCCGAGACGACCACGCTGACGACGCAGCACGTCTACCGCACGCACCGCATGGACAAGATCGAGATCCTGGCCCGCCTGCTGCAGAGCAGGGGCGCCGGGCTCACGATGGTCTTCTGCGAGACCAAGCGGGCCTGCGACATGGTCGCCGAGCAGCTCAAGGACAAGGGCTTCGCGGTGGCGGCCGTCCACGGCGACCTCGGCCAGGGCCAGCGCGAGCAGGCGCTGCGGGCGTTCCGCAGCGGCAAGATCAACGTGCTGGTGGCCACCGACGTCGCGGCGCGCGGCATCGACATCGACGACGTCACCCACGTCGTCAACTACGACTGCCCGCAGGACGAGAAGGCCTACGTCCACCGGATCGGCCGTACGGGCCGGGCGGGCCGCACCGGCGTCGCGGTGACCTTCGTCGAGTGGACCGAGCTGACCCGCTGGAAGGTCATCAACAACGCCCTCTCGCTGGACTTCACCGAGCCCGTCGAGACCTATTCGAGCTCCCCGCACCTGTACGCGGACCTCGACATCCCCGAGGGCACCAAGGGCGTGCTGCCGCGCGCCCAGCGCTCCCGCGCCGGCCTGGAGGCCGAGGAGATCGAGGACCTCGGGGAGACCGGGCGCACCCGCTCCCGCGGCAAGTCCGGTCGAAGTGATCGGGAGGAGCGCCGCGAGCGCCCCGCCCGTACCCGGGAGCGGCGGCGGACCCGTGGGGGCCGCCTCCAGGACGCCGAGGCTCCCTCCGGGGAGACGGCCGAGGCGCCAACCCCGGTGGAAGCCCCTGTGGAGACTCCCGTCGAGACCACTGTGGAGACCACTGTGGAGACCGCTGCCGAGGCCGCGCCGGGGCGTCGTGGACGCAGGGGCGCGAACGCGGCGGCCCTGACCGGCGCGCTGGCCGACGTCACGGCCGTACGGCCCGGCAAGGACGGCCCAGTCGACGGCCCAGTGGACGGCGCCGAGGCTGGTGACGAGGCCGGAGGCGGACGGGAGCCGGAGGCGGCGACCACGCGCAGGACGACCCGCCGCAGGACCCGCGCCGCCGACCGCGCTTCCGACCATGCCGCCGACCATGCCGCCGATCAGGCGCCCGTGGCCGAGGAGCAGGTGGAGGAGCGCCCGGCCCGGCGCCGCAGGACCCGCGCGGCCGACATCGGCGAGCAGGCACTTCCGGTGGAGGAGCCGGCCGGGAAGGCGCCGGTGGGCGAGGCCGCCCCCGAGCCCGCCGCCGAGCCCGCCGAGCGGCCGGCCCCGAAGCCGGAGCGGGAGCCGGAGCGGATCATCCCGGCCAGTCCGTTCATGATCGTGTTCAGGTCCCCCGACCTCGCGACCGATGACGACGACCCCGCGCCGTCCGCCGCGAGCGAGCGCGCCCAGCAGCGGCGCCGCCCGCCCCGGCCGCGGCCCCGCCGTACGGGGTGAGGGGCCGGCACAGGCCCGTTCGTCGATGAGCACGACCGCAGGGGCAGGGAGGGCACCGGACAACCGGCGCTCTCCCTGCCCCCGTTGCTTTGAGGGCCGCTCCGCCCGCAGTGGGTATGACCTGGACAGGAGGCATGCGCAATGACCGTCCGAAACCCGCGTAGTCGCTTCGGAAGTGTCGCCGGGATCTTCCCTGGGTATCGTGATGCCACGTGAGTGAGCGAGCCTTCAGCAGACGGTCCAGGACGTGGGGCCGGTCCGGCCCATCGGTTCCCGGGATCCGGGGTGAGGTGGAGGAGGCCTCGTGAGCACGCCACGGTTCCTGACCCTCCCTCCGGGTGTCAGCAGTGAGCAGATCGAAACGCCGCTGGGCTCGTTCGCGGCTCTCGAAGCGCTTCCGGTCAGCGGTGTCCCCGAGCGCTGGCCCGCCCTTCTCGTCCCCGGTTTCACGGGGTCGAAGGAGGACTTCATCGCCGTGCTGCAGACGCTCGCGCAGGCCGGCCGCAGGGTGATCGCGGTCGACATGCGCGGGCAGTACGAGACGCCGGGCCCGGACGATCCGTCGGCGTACTCGTGCGCGGCCCTCGGCGCGGACATCGACGCGATCGCCGCGGTGGTCGGCCAGGGCGAGCCGGTCCACCTGCTGGGACACTCCTTCGGCGGGCTGGTCGCCCGCGAGACGGCGCTGAACGGCACCGCCAAGCTCGCGTCGCTCACGCTCATGAGCTCGGGGCCCGCGGGCATCGTCGGGCCGCGGGAGCGGATGGGCCGGGTCATGCTGGCCGAGCTTCCGGAGTACGGCCTCGACTACATGTGGTCGAACCGGATGGAGCCCGAGGCGCTGGCGGCGGGCGTCCCCGACGACATCGTCGCGTTCCTGCGCAAGCGGCTGCTCGCCAACCACCCCACCGGTCTCGTGGCGATGGCGCACGAGGTCCTGGGCGCGTCCGACCGCTGTGCGGAGCTGGCCGGGTGCGGGCTCGACCTCCTGGTCCTGTACGGCGAGCACGACGACGGCTGGCCGCCGCTGCTGCAGGCCGAGATGGCCCGCAGGCTCGACGCCGAGTGCGTCGTGGTGCCCGGAGCGCTCCACTCGCCGGCCGTGGAGGCCCCCGAGACCACCGCGGCGGCCCTGACCCGATTCTGGAACACGGCGGAGAGCCGGCTGCTCCAGCACCAGCACGGATGACCCGGTCCCCATGCCCGGGACGAGCCGCCTGACCGCCCAGCCGCCGGAGTCCGCGACGTGGCTGGTCCACGTCGACCGGACCATGTGGGTGGGCGGGGTGCGCGGCCTGATGCTGCAGGCCCTGCATCCGCTGGCGATGCGGGGCGTGTGGCAGAACTCCAACTTCCGGGAGGACCCCTTCGGCCGGCTGCGCCGCACGGCGGACTTCGTGGGCCGCGTGACGTACGGCAGCCCCGAGGAGGCGGAGGAGATCGGCAGGCGGGTGCGCGCGATCCACCGGACCCTGCGCATCCGCGACCCCGACACGGGCAGGACCCACCGGGTGGACGAGCCCGAGCTGCTGCTGTGGGTGCACTGCGCGGAGGTCATGTCCTACCTGGAGGTCGTCCGCCGTGCGGGCGTCCCGATCAGCGACCGGCAGGCCGACCAGTACCTCGCGGAGCAGCGGCACAGCGCCAGGTACGTCGGGCTGCACCCGGACGACGTGCCCGGCTCCGTCGACGAGATGAACGACTACTTCGCCCGGATGCGGCCGGTCCTGCGGGTCATCCCCGAGTCGGCCGCCGCCGTGCGGTTCCTGCTCTGGCCACGCCTGCCGGAGAACATGCGCTTCCTGTCCCCGGCCAAGCCGGTCTACTTCCCGTTCGGCGCGCTGTGCTACTACACGCTGCCCGACTGGGCCCGCCGCCTGTACGGCGCGCTACCCGAGGTGCCCCAGATCGCGGTCACGGCGGCGTTGCGGGCCTTCCGGCTGACCATGAACACGATCCCCGACGTCGTGCACCAGCAGGTGCTGGACGACGGCACCAGGGCCATGCTGCGGGCCTCGCGCGAGCGCCTGGGCGCCGCCGGATACGACGTCGGCAAGGGCCTCAGGGCGCTGGTCGATCCTCGCCGCCGTCCCGGCCGTACGACGGGCTGACCGGCGTCTCCGCCAGGCCGTCCCAGGGGAGCCGGTCGGGGGAGGCCGCCCGCCCCTCGGGGCAGTGGCGGCGGAAGTCGCACCAGGAGCAGATGGGGCCCGGCTCGGGCGGGAACAGCCGGTCGATCTCGGGCGGCACCGCGAGCGCCCCCGCGCCGTCCTCCCGCCTCGGTGCCGGAACGGCGCCCTTCGCGCGGCCCGCCCCCGCGTTCTGAGCCCATTCGCGGTAGGCGTCGTCGGCCTCGGCCGCCTCCGTCGCGATGTCCTCGGCCCGGCGCAGGTGACGGGCGAGCGACTCGTCGGTGTGCTCCCACTCCGCGACCGTCCCGGTGGGCAGGTGGTGCAGCTCCACCCGGTGACAGGCCCGGCGCATCATGCGGGACGAGGCGATCGCGTAGACGGCCAGCGCGATCGACGAACGGGCGTCGTCGGAGGTCGGCGGGCGGCGGCCGGTCTTGTAGTCGACCACGACCAGTTCGTCCCCGCGCCGGTCCAGCCGGTCCACGCGGCCCGAGACGGCGATGACCGACGTACGCGTGGCGACGGTGCGCTCGACGCCCACCGGCTCGTCACCCGGGTCCAGCGTGGCGACGTAGGAGGAGACCATCTCGCGGGCCCGGTCCCGCCACGTGGCCGACTGCTCCTCGTCCCTGAACCCCTCGCGGATCCAGCCGTTGGTGAGCAGCACGGCCGCCATCACCGGCGTACGCCGGTCGTACGGCTCCCGCCACCACGCGGCCAGCGCGTTGTGGACGGAGGCCCCCACGCTGTTGTGCGCCCACGGGGGCCCCTTCTGCGGAGCGGGCCGGTCGAGATAGGTGAACCGGTAGCGACGCCTGCAGTCGAGCCAGGTGTTCAGCCGCGACGGGGTGCAGGTGTAGAGCCGCCTCGGCATGCCGTCGAGGCCGAGCTGCTCCACGGCCCTACTCGTCGAGGTTCAGCTTGATGCCGGACGCCCCGGTGCCGTCCACGAGCGGCGGCGCCGATTCGGCCTCCTGGGCGCCGGTCAGCGACCCCGACAGCCAGCGGTCGAACTCGGGCTCCAGGTCGCCGATCCTGCCCTCCTCGCCGTGCGCGGGGAGCACCCTCGTCTCGTGCGGCAGCGTGAACAGCCGCTCGCCGATCGAGGTGAGCTGGTCGGCGAGCGCGGGGTACTCCCCACCGAGCTTGCCGGGGCCGTCCATGAGCAGGGTCTTGCCGGTGAAGACCGCGCCGAGGCCCTCGCAGTAGAGCGAGACGCCGCCCGGCGTGACGCCCGGCGTGGAGAGCACCTCCAGCTCGACGTCGGCCACGGAGAACAGTCCCTCGTCCTCCATGTCGATGTCGGGCCAGGTCTCCTCCCAGGTCTGCCGCCACAGGCGCTTGTCCTTGGGGTGCACGGCGATCACGGCCTCGTCCCTGGCCGCCACCTCGATCGCGGCGCCCACGTGATCGGGCAGGCCGTGGGTGCAGATGACGGCGAGGACCTCGCGGTCGCCGACCTTCTCCAGGATCTTGTCGGCGTCCCGCGCCGGGTCGATGACGATGACCTCGTCGTCGTCGCCCACGATCCAGGTGTTGTTCTCGACCTTGTGCTCGTCGCCTTCGATGTCCACCAGGCCCGAGGTCACCACTCGTTCGATGCGCGCTGTCACGGCTCAGAACCTTACTATCCCTCGCGGATCCAGCCCGCCGTTCAGACATCCCCGTCGAGGCGCGGCGAGAAGGCGCCGAAGGGCAGGTCGAGCGCCTGGTCCTGGTCCCGCAGGTCGCGCAGCGACAGGTTGGCCAGCGCGATGAAGCAGCCGGCCTCGACCGGCCAGGCGACCGTCCACAGCCAGTTGCCGAGGGCCTCGCCCACGTAGACGGCCCGGTCTCCCGGCACTCCCCGCCCCGCGCACCACAGCGCCGTCGGATGGCCGCGCGCGTCGATCTTGGCGTGCGGGGGCCCGGCGTCGAAGCCGGCTCCGGGGTCCGGGCCCGGCAGCCCGGCGTACGCGGCGCCGAGACCGATGCCGGGTTCCTCTGCGATGAGCAGCATGTCGGCGGGACCGTGGGTGACCGACGGACCGGAGAGGGCGACGACGCTCGCCCTCGTGCCGGTGCGCTCGTCACCCACCTCGGCGAAGCCCGTCACCAGCCATCCGGAAGGCAGTGGCCACGGCAGCCAGACGGGCACCCTGGCCGCCTCGCACAGGGCCTCCAGAGCGGCCTGCGAGGGCCGCCGGGGCGGCTGGAAGGGCAGGACGTCCCCGTGGGCGGCGCATCTCCAGGAACTCGACCAGACGTTCGGTTCGTGTAGCGGCCCGAAGCACCGCGGACATGTTGGCGCGGTTCTCACAAATATTCACGGTGCTTCCGTGATGTCCGTACGTCAAGAGTCTGCCCGTTATCTAGTCGTAATCTTGGTGATGTGCGGTGCATCAGATGTGTGGGCGCGATCGTCGCCGACGCCGACGGGCGTCTGCTGCTGGTGCGGCGGGGCCGCCCTCCCGGCGAGGGGCTGTGGTCGCTGCCCGGCGGAAGGGTCGAGCCAGGCGAGACCGACGAGCAGGCGCTGCGCCGCGAGCTGCGCGAGGAGACCGGCCTCGACGTCACCGTCGTACGGCTCGCAGGGACCGTGCTGCGGCCCGCCCCCGGCGGCGCGACCTTCGAGATCCACGACTACGTGGCGACCGCCACGGGCGTGCCGGTCGCCGGGGACGACGCCGCCGAAGCCCGCTGGTGGGCGCCGTCCGACCTCGTACGGCTCCCGCTGACCGACGGCCTCGCCGACGCGCTCGCCGAATGGGGGGTCATCGGTCGGTGACCGTGCTGCGCCAGATCGTCAGATGGTCGTCGGCGTAGCCGGCCGACCTGCCGATGGCCACGACCCGGTCGCCGGAGACCGCCACCGCGCCGAGCCACTGCGCCCCCTGGCCGCCGAGGCCGTCCTGCGTGAGTGTCCGGCGCGACCAGTCCAGCCCGTCCTCGGACACCCAGGCGGCGCTGTCGGCCTCGCCGCCGTCCGCGGGCGACCGGTGCGATCCGACGGCGACCAGTCCCCGCCCTGTCGCCGTCACGTCGAGGACCGAGGCGGCGGCGTCGGCGGGCAGCGTGCCGTACTCCCAGCTCGCGCCGTCGTCGGTGGACAGCGCGGAGAACGGGCGGGGGCCGTCCTCGGTCATCGCGGTGCCGACGGCCACCACGCCGGCCTCGGTCGCGACCACGTGGCGCAGCCCGGCCGAGGTGGTGTCCGGCGGCAGGACCCGGCCGCGGGCGTTCCAGTTGAGCCCGTCGGAGGAGACCCAGACCACCCCCGTCTCGCGGTCGGCGGTGCCCGACCCGCCGACGGCCATGAACCCGTCGCGCGTCGCCGTGACGTCGTAGAGGCGCACCCCAGCCCCTCCGGCCGGCATGCTGCCCGGCGCGGAACGGGTGAACCGCTTGAGGTCGGGGCTGAACCACAGGGCGGGCAGCGTCCCGGTGGCGGACCGGTCCTCCCCCGCCAGCACGTAGCCCTTCGGACCGGCGGCCACCACGCCCGGCGCGAGCAGGAAGTGGCCCGCGGGCACCTCGATCGCCGGACCGGGCCGCCAGTTCTTCCCGTCGGCCGAGGTGACCAGCAGCGGCCGGGTCACCGCCGGGTCGGTCGTCGTGCTGCCGACGGCGAGCCATCCCTTTGGGCCGTGCGCGACGCCGCTGAGCGCCTGGCGTCCCGGCCCGCCCAGCAGGTCGGGGAACGGCGCGTCCTTCCAGTTGGCCCCGTTGTTGCCGCTCGTCCAGATCGCGGCGTCGCCGTTGGCCGCGCCCACGGCCACGAACGTGCCGCCGGAGGCGGCGACGTCCGAGGTGTCCCTGGCGAGCCGGTTGAGCCCGGCGATCTCCTTGAGCGGCACGGTGTGCGCCGCCTCGCCCTTCCCCGCGGTGATCAGCACGGGGAGGTTCTCCACGTCGCCGGGCCCGCGCTTGTCGCCGCCCGCCACGAGGACTCCGGCGTCGGTGATGGCCAGCCCGCGCAGCGTCCCGGGGATCCCGCCGAGGTCGGCGCTCCTGGTCCACTTGCGCCCGTCCTGGCTGGTGTAGACGGCGTACCGTTCCCAGGCCGACTCGGCGACCGCCGCCACGCCCGCCGCCGACGCGGCCAGGCCGCGCACGCCCGTCCCCTCCGCGCCGAGCGGCCCTATCGTGCCGCACTGGGTCCAGTCGGCGCCCTCGGGCGAGCAGTAGACCCGGACCTCGCCCTCGTCCGACTTCTGCCGGGTGGGCACGAGCACGAAGCCCTTCTTGGTCACGGCCAGCGCCCCTGGCTCCGCTCGTACGTCCGCCAGGGCCGCGGCCGTGCGCAACCAGGTGCGGCCGCCGTCGTCGGAGCGCAGGACGACCGAGATCGAGTCGCCCGACCCCTGATTACCGGAGCCGGGATCGGCGAGCGCCACCACCCGGTCGCCCCGGGCGGCCACCGCCCGCATCGCCCTGACCTTGTCGGGGGTGCCGATCTGGTCGGTGTCCACCCTCGTCCAGCCGACGCCGTCGGGTGACACCCAGGCGACCGGACCCGCCGTGCCGTCCCGCAGGGTCGTGGCGCCCACGGCGAGGAAGCCGGTCGCGGTCCGCGCCACGTCGGTGATCCTGTCCTGGCTCCAGAACGCGGTGAGCCGGGCGGGGTCCACCGCGGTCCAGGACCGGCCGTCGGAGGAGACCCACATGCCGCGCGCGGCCGGGCCCGCGGAGCCGGGCGCGTCGGTCCCGACGGCGAGCCAGCGGCCGTCGCCGCCCGCCACCCTGCCGACCGCCCCCGGCGCGGACTCGTACCCCGGGGCGTCGGCGACCCGGCCCGTCTGCCAGTGCGCGCCGCCGTCGGCGGACACGAGGAACAGCGGCCGGGCGAGCGGGCTGGTCGTGTCGCTGCCGGCCGCCACCACCGTCGCGCCGGCCGCCGCGAACGCGTTGAGCACCTGGCTGGAGCCGTTGCCCGGCAGCCCGGGCGCCGAGAACGCCGCGTCGCCCGACTGGCCGTCACCGGCGGCGAGGCGCAGCCCTGCCGTGGACGGGCCGCCGGCCCACCTGACGACGGCCACGCCCAGCACGGCTGCCGCGACGAGGACCAGGGCGATCACCGCAGGAGCGACCAGCCGGGCGAACCGCGTGGGTAAGCGCGGGGGGAACCGCCGGACCGGTAGCACCCGCCTGTGGCGGCGTCCGCCGCCCGGACGGGGCGGGCCGGCGGCCACGAGCACGTCGGGCCGGGCGGGGCGGCCCCCCGGCGGACGCCCGATGCGCTCGACCGGCTCGACCGGCGGCTCGTCGTGCTCGGGCTCGACCGGGATCTCGGGGCTCAAGCGGATGCCGCCGGACTCCCCCAGGCCGTGACGCGAGGCGGGCTCGGGCGGCGTGTGCGCCCACACGTGCTCCCCGCGCTCGCCGTGGTCCTGCTCGCCGTGGTCCTGCCGGTCCTGCTCGCGCAGCGGCCCCGAGGGAGGGGTGTCGATCTCGGGAGCGCCGGGCCCGTCCGGGTTCTCTCGGGGGATCTGGGCACGCCGCCGCCGCGGCGGGCCCGAGGCGACCAGCTTGTCCGGCCGGTTCACGATCCGGCGACGCCGGCCCTCCTCCTGCCCGGGAGACTCCTGTGCGGTGAACTCCCCCGGCGACCTGGCACCCTCGCCATGCCAGGTCGCCGGGGCGTCCGCGGGGCCGGGCGGGCCGGTCGCGCCGCGGTCGCCGGGCTCGCCGGGGTCCTCGGGACTCCGGCCGCCGGAGCGGCTGTGGCGCGGTTCGCCCGTCCCGTGCGGCCCCGTCCCGTACGGCGCCGCGTACGGCCTGCGGCCGGTCCTGGGCCCGCGGTCGCGCGGTGCCGCCCGCTCCGGCCCGTCGCCTGCGTCCGTTCCGGGGCGCGGGGCCCAGATGCCGCCGGGTAACTGTGTGCCGCCGGGTAAGTCCGGGTCGGCCGAGTCCGGGTCGGCGATCTTGCGGTAGGGCCGGGTGTCCTCGTCGTCTCCCGGCTCGCCCGTGTCGTCCGGCACCGCGTCATCGGGAGCTGCGTCGTCAGGAATTGGGGCGGCGAACGGAGGCATCGCCCACGGAGACGGGCCGGGCGGCCGGTGGTGCAGCTCCGGCGGGGGCACGGAGGAGGGTTCGCCGTCGCGTCGACGGTCGCGCTCGTGGGGGCCCGAGGCCACGCTCAGTACCTCCTCCCCGGAGAGGTCAATCCGGACCGTTCCACCTGTGGTACGGCAAAGCGATCACAGTGATACCCCATCACGGATCCAGAGCAACACGGGAAAAGCGTGGGGGCCATACCTCTCTAGTGAGATTTATCGGGAGAGGGTCTGAATTGCCCACTTTCGGGCGATTATCAGCACGCCGATGCCGAAAACCGCGAACTGGACGGCCGATCCGATCAGCGCCTCCCAGGGCACCTCGCCCTGTTCCATCGCGCTCCCCATGTCCCCCGAGGCCGCGACGACTCCGAACGCCACGATGTTGTTGGTCGCGTGCAGGGCGATCGGCGCCTCCAGTCCGCCGGTGCGGACCGCCAGCCACCCCATGAGCATGCCGAACGCGAAGACGTAGGCGATCCCCCAGCCCGTGTAGCCGTGCGAGGCGGCGAAGGCCGCCGCGCCCACCAGGATCGCCGGCCACGGATTGCGCAGGTACGCCCCGAACCCCTGGATGATCCACCCGCGATAGGCGTACTCCTCCGCCGCCGACTGGAACGGCACCAGCAGCAGGATCACGATGACGGCCGGGAGGAACTGCTCCCAGCCCGCCCAGCGGAATCCGGGATCCACCCCGGCGGACATCAGCGTCCCCGCCTCGACCGCCTGGCCGAGCACGACCGACACCAGCGCGACCAGCAGGCAGGCCCCCAGCCACCGCCACCGCAGCCGCAGGGCCACCGACGACAGCGACCCCGGCGGTCTTCGCTGGAACAGCCAGGCCGCGCCGAGCACCAGCGGCAGCAGCAGCGCGATGACCCCCAGCTGGAACCCGAGGTCGAGGACGGGATCGGCGAACAGCCGGGTCCCCGTCCGCACCATGGGCACGCCGGTGACCAGCGAGACCACGAAGGCCACCAGGCCGACGGCGATCGAGAGCGCCAGGAAGGCCACGATGATCGCCGCCGTGCCGAGGATCGGCCGCCACCAGCGGTGCAACGGCGTACGGGCCAGGCGGTCGTAACGGGTGCCGGGCGGGGGCGGGACGTCCCAGCGGGTACGCGGGGGCGGCCCCCACGCATACGGCTGTGCGTACGGCCCCGGATACGGCCCCGGATATGACCACTGCGGCTGGGCCGCGGGGTGTGGCGGCGGCTGTGGCAGCGGCTGCGGCGGACCGGCCGGCCAGGCGGTCCCGCCCGCGTACGGCCCGGGCGCCAGGTAGGGACCGGGCATCTGGTTCGGGCCGGCGGCCTGATCCGGGCCCGGTGTCCGGGCCGGATCCGGCTGTGGTTCGTTCATGTGTCCATTCTTCGCGTACCGCGGGCGATCAGCTGGGCGGGGTGAAGGAGCCGGACCGGGGAAGGCCGGCGGCGCGGCCCTTGGCCGCCACCACCAGGGCCATCTTCCGCGACGCCTCGTCGATCATCTCGTCCCCCAGCATGACCGCGCCCCGCTTCTCGACCGTCGTGTAGTACTCGTACGCGTCGAGGATGAGCTCGGCGTGGTCGTAGTCCTCCTGGGACGGCGAGAACACCTCGTTGGCCGCATCCACCTGCGACGGGTGGAGCACCCACTTGCCGTCGAACCCCAGGGCGGCCGACCGCATCGCCACCCGGCGGAAGCCGTCCAGGTCGCGGATCTGCAGGTATGGCCCGTCGATCGCCTGGAGGCCGTGCGCGCGGGCGGCCATCAGGATGCGCATCAGGATGTAGTGGTAGGCGTCCCCCTCGCCGTACCCGGGGGGCTGCTCGCCCACGACGAGCGTCCGCATGCCGATCGAGGCCATGAAGTCGGCCGGTCCGAAGACCAGCGTCTCCAGCCGGGGCGAGGAGGCGGCGATGTCGTCCGCGTTGACGAGGCCCCTGGCGTCCTCGATCTGCGCCTCGATGCCGATGCCGCCCTCGGGCAGGCCGGTGGCCCGCTCGATCTGGCCGAGGAGGGTGTCGAGCCAGGCCACGTGGGAGGCGTCCGCGACCTTCGGCAGCATGAGGCAGTCGAGCCGGTCGCCGGCGCCTTCGACCACCTCGATGACGTCCCGGTAGGTCCAGCGGGTGGTGAGGTCGTTGACCCGGACGACGACCGTCTTCCCCGTCCAGTCGCCCTCCCTGAGCGCGGCGACGACGTTGCGGCGCGCCTCGTCCTTGGCGCCGGGGGCGACGGAGTCCTCCAGGTCGAGGAAGACCTCGTCGGCGGCGAGGCCCTGGGCCTTCTCCAGGAAACGAGGGTTGCTGCCGGGCACCGCCAGGCAGGAACGTCGAGCGCGCATGGGCACACCGTAGCGCGGTGAATAAGCTCTTACTCATGAGGCCGGCGGTGATCGAAGAGGGCGCGAAGAAGTCCAACGTGCTGTGGCTCGGCCTGCCGTCCGGGGTCCGGCTGGCCTGGCACGTGTGGCACGACGGCGCGGTCTACGTGGTGACCGGCGGAGGGGAGCAGTCCCTGCCCGGGCTGGCCGAGGTCGCGGCCGGGCGGGGCGAGATCAAGGTCGTGCTGCGCAGCAAGGACAACGGCGCAGAGCTCGTCCGTTTCCCCGCCGTCGCCGAGGTGGTGGACCAGGCGGCCGCCCCCGAGGCCGTGGCCGCGCTGGCCAAGGAGCGCCTGAACGCCCGCGACGCCGCCGGTCTGACCGCTCGCTGGGCCGAGGGGTCCACCGTCGTACGGCTCGTCCCCAGACCCTGAAGACACAGGGCCTGACCCCGTCAGACGCGTACGGTCTCGGCGGCGTCGGCGGCCTGGCGCTCGGAGCCGAGCCGAACGGTCGCGGTCTGGGCCAGCAGGGCCCCGGCGAGCACGATCACGCCTCCGGTGATCTGGGCGGCCCCCAGGCGCTCGCCGAGCAGCACCCAGGCGATCACCGCCCCCGCGATGACCTCCACCGAGGCGACCGTCGCCCCGACGGCGGCCGACAGCCGCCGCACGGCCGTGACCCCGGTCGTGTACGCGACGACCGTGGCCACCACGACCAGCACCAGGGCGACCACGGCGACGGGGACCGTGTGACCGGAGACCTCGACGGCGCGGGTGAACGCCGGCCAGTCGATGTTCCAGGGCCGGGAGACGGGCAGCAGGACCACCGCCGAACCGAGCATGCCCCAGCCGATCAGCCCCAGCGTGTCCACGTCGTCGCCGAACGAGTCGCTCATCAGGAAATATCCGGCGCAGCAGGCGGCGGCCACCAGGCCGAGCAGCAGCCCGAGCGCGTCGAGGCGCAGGCCCTCCCAGACCTGCACGACGATCGCCAGCCCCACGATCGCGATGAGCGCCCCCAGGTAGGCCGAGCGCGGCAGCCGCAGCCGCCGGACGAACCGCACCCACAGGACCACCAGCACCGGCGAGGTGTACTCGAGCAGCAGCGCCACGCCGACCGGCAGCCGGGTGATGGCCATGAAGAACAGGCCCTGCACGGCCGCCACGGCGATCACGGCGTACGCCGCGAAGAACAGCAGGCGGTCGCGGGGGATGCGCAGCGCGCGCGGCCTGACGACGGCCAGGACCGCGAGCAGGAGCACGCCTGCCCCTGCCATGCGGACCCATACGGCCTCCAGCGGGGTGAGCCCCGCCATGCCGAGGAGCTTCGCCATCGGTCCGGAGAACCCGAAGCAGAAGGCCGAGACGCCCGCGATCGCCAGGCTGACAGCCCTCATCGTCACCTGCCCATGTAATTACCAATAAACGGCTTTGATCCTGTCATAACCCGGAGCGGTCCGCATCCTTGCGTAACCTGACAGAGTGGATCGGATCTTCGTGGCCCGCCTGGCGGGGCTGGCGGTCTTCGACCCGGCCGGCGACCAGATCGGCCGGATCCGGGACGTCGTCGTCTCGCTGCGGGGACCGCTGCTCCCCCGGGTCCACGGCTTCGTCGTCGAGGTCCAGCCACGCCGCCGGGTCTTCCTGCCGATCACCAGGATCACCAGCATCGAGGCCCGCGCCCTCATCTTCACCGGCAAGCTCAACATGCGCAGGTTCGAGTGCCGGGACGCCGAGACCCTGGCCATCGGGGAGATGCTCGACCGCACCGTCGAGTACAAGGGCGAGCGGGTGACCGTACAGGACCTCGCCATGGAGCAGCCGCGGCCGTCCGACTGGCTCATCACGAAGGTCGCGGTACGCCGCGGGACGCGGCGCAGGGGCGAGACCCTGATCGTCGACTGGGACGAGGTCACCGGCTTCGCGGGGATCCAGAAGGACCAGGGCGCGGCCAACCTGCTCGCCGTCTTCGAGGCGCTGCGCCCGGCCGACCTGGCGAACATGCTGCACGAGCTGCCCACCAAGCGGATGGCCGAGGTCGCCGCCGCCCTGGACGACGACCGGCTCGCCGACGTGCTGGAGGAGCTGCCCGAGCGCGACCAGGTGCTCGTGCTGAGCCGGCTGCACCGGGAGCGTGCCGCCGACGTGCTGGAGGAGATGAGCCCCGACGACGCCGCCGACCTGCTGCAGGAGCTGCCCGCCGAGCAGGCCGAGGGGCTGCTGCGGCTCATGGTGCCGGAGGAGGCCGCGCCGGTCCGGCGGCTGCTGACCTACGGCGAGTTCACCGCCGGCGGCATGATGACGACCGAGCCGGTCGTCCTCCCGCCGACCTCCACCGTGGCCGAGGCCCTGGCGCACATCCGTCAGGAGGAGCGGCCCCCCGCCATCGCCGCCCAGGTGTACGTGACCCGCCCGCCGACCGAGACGCCGACGGGGCGCTTCCTGGGGGTGGCGCACTTCCAGCGACTGCTCAGGGAGCCGCCGTCGACGCTGCTCGGCAGCGTGATAGACATCACCGTGGACCCGATCAGGCCCGAGCTCACGGTGCACGAGGTGGCGTCCTACCTCGCGACGTACAACCTGGTCGCGGTCCCCGTCGTGGACGAGCTGAGCCGCCTGCTCGGCGCGGTGACCGTCGACGACGTGCTCGACCACATGCTGCCGGAGGACTGGCGGGAACGCCCATGACAGAACGCCTCGACCAGCCGCGCGAACTGACCTACCGCCTGCGGCTCTACTACGACCCCGAGGCGTTCGGCGAGTTCTCGGAACGGTTCGCCCGGTTCCTCGGCACGGCGCGGTTCATCGTCTACATGACCGTGTTCGTCGGGGTGTGGCTGCTGTGGAACGTGTTCGCGCCGTACAAGTTCGACCCCTATCCGTTCATCTTCCTGACCCTGATGCTCTCGCTCCAGGCGTCGTACGCCGCGCCGCTGATCCTGCTGGCGCAGAACCGGCAGGCCGACCGCGACCGCATCCAGTACGAGCAGGACAGGGTGACGGCCGAGCGCAACCAGGCCGAGATCGAGTACCTCACCCGGGAGATCGCCGGCCTGCGTATGGCGCTCGGCGAGGTGGCCACGCGCGACTACATCCGCTCGGAGCTCCAGCGTCTGCAGGACGAGCTGACCGCGGATCCGCCTAGATCGCGTGGGGCGGGTTCGGAGGATGCCCGCTGAGTCCATAGCATGGATTCATGGCACCATCCCCTGAACTGGTCATGGCCGCGCTGGCGACGGTGAACGACCCGGAGATCCGCCGGCCGATCACCGAGCTCGGCATGGTCAAGAACGTCGACATCTCCCCCGACGGGGTGGTGCGCGTTGGCGTGTACCTGACCGTCGCCGGCTGCCCCCTGAAGGACACCATCACCCGCGACGTCACCGGGGCCGTGTCCCGGATCGACGGCGTGTCCCGCGTCCACGTGGACATGGACGTCATGAGCGCCGAACAGCGCAAGGAACTGCAGACGAAGCTGCGCGGCGACCGCGGGCCGGAGAAGGAGATCCCCTTCGCCAAGCCCGGCTCGTTGACCCGCGTGTTCGCGGTCGCGAGCGGCAAGGGCGGCGTCGGCAAGTCGTCGGTCACGGTGAACCTCGCCGCGGCGATGGCCTCCCAGGGCCTGAAGGTGGGCGTCGTCGACGCCGACATCTACGGCCACTCGGTGCCGCGCATGCTCGGCGTGAGCGAACGGCCCACCAAGGTCGAGGACATGATCATGCCGCCGGTGGCGCATGACATCAAGGTCATCTCGGTCGGCATGTTCAAGCCCGAGGGCAACACTCCGGTGGTCTGGCGCGGCCCGATGCTCGACCGCGCGCTGTACCAGTTCCTCACCGACGTCTACTGGGGCGACCTCGACGTCCTGCTGATGGACCTGCCCCCGGGCACCGGCGACATCGCGATCTCGGTCGCCCAGCGCCTGCCCACGGCCGAGATCCTGGTCGTGACGACCCCGCAGCAGGCCGCCGCCGAGGTGGCCGAGCGCGCCGGGTCGATCGCCGCCCAGACCCACCAGCAGATCGCGGGCGTCATCGAGAACATGGCGTGGCTGCCCTGCCCGCACTGCGACGAGCGCATCTCGGTGTTCGGCGAGGGCGGCGGCCAGACCGTGGCCGACGCGCTGACCCGCACGCTGGGCGCGCGCGTGCCGGTGCTCGGCCAGGTGCCGATCGACATGCGGCTGCGTGAGGGCGGCGACGAGGGCAAGCCGCTCGTGCTGACCGACCCCGACGCCCCGGCGGCCGCGGAGCTGCGCCGGATCGCGGCCGGGCTCGGCAAGAAGTCGACCAGTCTCAAGGGCCTGAAGCTCGACATCTCCCCGGTCAAGCACTAGCCAGACCGGGGCCGGATCAGGTCGCCTCGTTGTCGTACGGCGGGATCTCCCCCACGCCCAGCTCCGGCGTGGGGGCGACCGGCTCGGCCGTCGTCGTCGCCGAGGTGCCGTTCCAGTCGTTCTCGAGGTCGTCGAGCAGGTGCTTGCGCACGAAGTTCTTGGGGTTGAGGTCGGCCGGGTCGAAGTTGGCGAACTCGGGCCCCATGTTGGCCTGCAGGTCGGCCTTCGCGTTGTTGGCCATCTGCCGGAGCTGCCGCAGCGTACGGCCCGCCTGCGAGGCGGCCTGAGGCAGCTTCTCCGGTCCGAAGACGAGTAGGGCGATCACCACCAGCGCCAGGGCCTCCCCCCAGCCGAGTCCGAACATGGCGATCTCCTCCTGCACGTGCGACTGAAATCAGACTAATGCCCGCGCCCCGAGCTGTGGACAGGGGACGCCCTGCTTCATGCGCCCGGCTTCAAGAAGGCCTGTTCATGAAGGCCTGTTCATGAGGGTCGCGCGCTGGGGGCGGGGGCCGCGCCGACCGTGACCGTCGCCGTCCGCACCTCGCCGTCGTGCCGGAACTTGATCCGCACCTGGTCGCCTGGGGCCTTGCTGCGGATGGTGACGATCAGTTCCCGGCTGTCGCTCACGGGCTGGCCGTCGACCTCCAGGATGACGTCCCCCGCGTGCAGGCCCGCCTTCGCGGCCGGACCTCCCGGCGTGACCGGCACGGCGCCGCCCTCCGTCTGCGTCGCGATCCGCACCCCCTGGCCCTGGTAGCTCTGGTCGATCGTGATGCCGATCCTGGAGGTGCGGGCCGTTCCGGTGGTGATGAGCTCCTGGGCGATCCGGCGCACCTGGTTCACCGGGATCGCGAAGCCGAGGCCGATGCTGCCGGACTGCTGGCCCAGCAGGGAGCCGCCGACGGTGGCGATCGCCGAGTTCACCCCGATCACCTGGCCCGCGGCGTTGACCAGGGGGCCGCCCGAGTTGCCGGGGTTGATGGCGGCGTCCGTCTGGATCGCGTTGATGAGCGCGTAGTCAGACCCGGTGCTGCCGCCCGCCTCGACGGGCCGGTTGAGCGAGCTGACGATGCCGGTGGTGACCGTGCCGCTCAGGCCGAGGGGCGAGCCGACCGCGATGACCGGGTCGCCGACCACCACGCCGTCGGAGTTGCCGAGGGGCAGCTCCGGCGCCTTGACGGTCCCGTCGGGCTTCACGACCGCGATGTCGGAGTTGGGGTCGCGGCCGACGACGCGCGCCCCCGAGGAGGTGCGGTCGTTATAGCGGATGCGGATCTCCCCGGCCTGTCCCGCGACGGCCACGACGTGGTTGTTCGTGACGATGTAGCTGCCCTTGATGACGAAGCCCGACCCGGTGCCCGACTCGCTGTTGCCCTTGACCTCCAGCGAGACCACGCTGGGCAGGACCTTGGCGGCCACCCCGGCCACCGACTCCGGCGGCCGGGCCGTGGGCTGTTTCGACGGCGTGCTCAGCGCGTATCCGGGGTCGATGCCGGAGGACGGACGCGTCAGCAGGAACGTGCCCCAGCTCGCCACCCCGCCCGCCACGAGCGCGATGACCACGGCCAGGGCGGCGTACAGCGCGATGTTGGGGCCGCGCGGCTCCCGCTGCGGTGCGACGGGGTACAGCGGCGGCGGGGCCCAGCCGGGGCCCATGCCGTACGGGCCGGTGGACGGCGGAGGGCCGCCCGGAGAGTCCTGCGGCTCCTCCCCCGCGGGAAGGAACTCGGGCCGGTCCGACGCGCCGAACGGACGCGTGTTGTCGGTCATCGCGGCAGTCACTCCTCGCACACGGCGTCATCCGCTGGGCAGCCGCGGTAACGAGGAAAGCGGCACACGACGGCTACGGTGTCCGATCGTATGCCGATTCCTCGTATCAGCGCGAAAGCCCCCTGGTGACGCTGGGTGACGGGGTGGGTGACACGCTCACCACGGGCGCCCTGTTCTGTGCGGGATGCTGTACGAACATCTGGCCGGGCGTCGGGTTCGGGGTGGCCGTGGATCCCCCGGCCATGAGCATGGTGCCGAGGGCGACTGCGGCGCCGGCCATTCCCACGGCGACGTATCCCGCCCGTCGGGCCCTGCCGGGCCGCCCGGGCCCCGATCGTCCCTCGTCCCTGCCCCGGGGCCGGTTGTCCATGGGCCCTGCGGCGTGCATGCCGGGTAGCCGCCCGGCTCCGAAGGCCGGGTGGTCGGGAAAGGGCCGCATACGCGGCGGCAACGGCCCTCCCGGCTCCGCCATGCGGAGCAGCGACATCGTGAGGTCCGCCGGCATGGCGGGCGGATCCATGGACCGCAGGCGGGTCTTCAGCGCCCGCATCGCGTCGACTTCCGCACGGCAGTCCGCGCAGAACGTCAGGTGCGCGAGCGCGCGTTCCCGCTCGTTGTGACTGAGTTCGCCGTCGATGAGCGCGGAGACGCGCTCGCCAAGATGACTCACAGTCCCTCCCTGCTGATTGAAGGGGGGGTTTGATCGCCGTTCCGGTTCGCGGAGGGCGCCCGGTGGTCGAGTGCCTCCCGCAGTTGGGCGCGGCCGCGGTGAATGCGGCTGCGCACCGTGCCGAGTTTCACGCCGAGCGTCGCGGCGATCTCCTCGTAGGACAGTCCCTCGATGTCGCACAGCACCACGGCCGCCCGGAACTCCGGTGCCAGGGAGTCGAGCGCGGCCTGGATGTCGGGCTCCAGGTGCGCGTCGTCGTACGCCTGCGCCGGGGACGGCTCGCGGCCGTGCAGCCGCTCGGCGGCGTCGTCCGCCAGCCCCTCGAAGCGGATGCGCTGCCTGCGCCGCGCCATGTCGAGGAAGAGGTTCGTCGTGATCCGGTGCAGCCACCCCTCGAACGTGCCCGGGGTGTAGCTCGACAGGGACCGGAAGACCCGGACGAAGACCTCCTGCGTGAGGTCCTCGGCGTCGTGGACGTTGCCCGTCAGCCGATAGGCCAGCCGGTAGACCCGAGCGGAATGAGTTCGGACGACCTCCTCCCAGGTGGGAGGCGTCCAGTCGGACACCGAAGTCTCCGCCTGGTGGTCGTGCTCGTCCACCGGCATTCCTCTCTGCAGGATCGTCGCTACAGCCATAGTGCCTGGTTTCGCCCCTTCCTGCGCACCGCGGGCTGAGCGGTCTTGAACAAAGACCGTTCAAAGCGTGCAACGTCCCCGTTGTGGCGTGAGTTCCCGTTCCGGTCCGACTCCCCTAGGCTGCGTCCAAGATGAAGCAGGGGAGGGAGAGGCCGATGGCGACACCGGCCAGCCTGGAGTACGCGGAGGAGTTCGTCCCGGAGGACGAGATCCTGCGGACCGCGCGCCGGCGTGGCATCGAGGTCGGGGCGCGCCCGATCCTGCCCGGGTGCGGAGCGGCGCTCTGCTTCCTCGCCACCGTGGCGAACGCGCGCTCGGTGGTGGAGGTCGGCACCGGATGCGGGGTCTCCGGCCTGTGGCTGCTGCGCGGCATGCGCCCGGACGGGACGCTCACGAGCGTGGACGTGGAGCCCGAGCACCAGCGCATGGCGCGCCAGACGTTCGCGGAGGCGGGGTTCTCCGGCAGCCGCATCCGCCTGATCGGCGGCCGCGCGCTCGACGTCCTCCCCCGCCTCGCCGACGGCGGTTACGACATGGTCTTCTGCGACGCGGCCAAGCAGGAGTACATCGACTACCTCACCGAGTCGGTGCGGCTCCTGCGCCGGGGTGGGGTCGTCGTCTTCGGCGACGCCTTCTGTGACGACCAGGTGGCCGACCCCACCCAACGCGACCCCGACACGGTCGCGATCCGGGAGCTGGGCAAGCTCGTCAGGAACGACGAGCGGCTGCGCCCGCTGATGCTGCCGCTCGGCTCCGGGCTGCTGGCCGCCGTCAAGCTCGTCTGACCGGAGCGCTCACGTCATCTTGTACGCCCGCAGCAGGGTCTGCTTCGCCCCGCAGCGGGCGAACCGCAGCTTGTACGGCTTGCTCACGCAGGCCCAGAACTCGATCTTTCCGCTGTTCATCTTCCGCGTCTTCTGCTCGACGCAGTCGACGTCCTTGTAGAAGTTCATATAGCGGTAGGTGTGACCCTTGTAGCGGATCTTGACCATGGCGTAGCGGTGGTCGGTGCTGCGGTCGCAGATGATGACCGTGTTGCGGTCGGTCAGCGTGGCCTCCGCCAGGGCGTTGCCGTGGCCGTCGCCGATCCGCGCCGTCGCGAGCGGCGAGGCGGACGCGGAGGCGGCGGTGCCGACGGTGGCGGTGGCGAAGGCCAGACCGGCGACGGCCGCGGCGAACAGCAGCTTCTTCATCGCGGTTCCTTTCCGTTTTGTGCGACTTCCACTGTTTTCTTCCAGGGGGTTGGAGAGCGGAAGTCGCCGGAAAGTTCGCAGCGGCGGTCAGGCGCCGTTCACGGAAACGGCGGTGAGGTAGCGGAGGAGCAGGCGGACGCCGAAACCGGTGCCGCCCTTGGTGATCTCGCCCTCGTCGGAGGTGGACCGCGCGGGCCCCGCGATGTCCAGGTGGGCCCAGGGCCGCCCGCCGGTGAACTCCCGCAGGAACAGGGCGGCGGCGATCGACCCCGCCGCGCCCGACATCGTCCTGTCGACGTTGGCCAGGTCGGCCACGTCGGAGTCGAGCATCGCGCGGTAGTCCTCCACGAGCGGCATCCGCCACAGCCGCTCCCCGCCGGCCTCCCCGGCGGCGATCAGGTCCGCGGCCAGCGTCTCGTCGGTGGCGTAGAGCGCGCCCAGGTTCACGCCGAGCGCGACCTTGGCCGCGCCGGTCAGCGTGGCGACGTCGATCACGATGTCCGGGTCCAGTTCGGCGTCCGCGTACGCCAGGGCGTCGGCCAGCACGAGACGGCCCTCGGCGTCGGTGTTCAGCACCTCGACCGTGCGCCCGCCGTACTGGGTGATGACGTCTCCGGGCCGCTGTGCCGAGCCGGAGATGGAGTTCTCCGCGCACGCCACGAGGCCGGTGACCCGCACCGGCGCCTCGAAGGCCGCCAGCGCGCTCATCGCGGCGATGACGGCGGCGCCGCCCGCCATGTCGGTCTTCATCGCCTTCATGCCCTCGGTGGGCTTCAGGGACAGGCCGCCGGTGTCGAACGTGATGCCCTTGCCGGCGAGCACCACGTGGGCGCGCGGGCTCTCCGGCGTGTAGGAGAGCTGGACCAGGCGCGGCGGGCTGACCGATCCCTGCCCGACCGCCCGGATGCCGCCGAACTCGCCGAGCTCGGGCCCCTCCCACACGCGTACGCCGAGCCCGGATTCGGCGGCGACCGCCTTCGCCTGCTCGGCAAGCCAGGCGGGCGTCTTCACCGAGGACGGGGTGTTGACGAGGTCGCGGGCGAGCGCGGTGGCACGCGCGACCGCCTCGCCGCGCTTCAGGTCCCGCTCGTCCCCGCCGACGAAGACGATCTCCCCGACCGGCTTCGTGCGGCTGTTGCCGATGGTGAACGTGTACGCCGCGAGCAGCGCGCCCTCGACCAGGGCGGCCGCATCTCCCTCGGACGGGACGACGACCGACAGCGACGCCCTGCCCTTCGCGCGCCTCGCGACGGCCGCCCCGGCCTTGCGCAGCGCGGCGGCCGAGCCGTCGCCGGTGCCGTACAGCAGGACGCGCCGCACGCCGCCGTCCCTGACGGTGGGCACCTCCACGACCTCGCCCGGCTCTCCCTTGGCCTCGTAGTGCGCCAGCAGCGCGTCCACCGGCACGGGGGACTCCAGCCAGGGCGCTGCGGCAACGACCGGTCCAGCGCTGAAAGGCACGGCCACCAGGTCGGCGTCCGGCGCGGGCCCGGCACCGTGAGGACCGGTGACGCCGTGAGAACCGGTGAGGACCGGCGTGGTCTCGATGGGCACGTCCACCTCCAACAGGGCGGCCCCGGCGCGGGATCACCCGCCGCCAGGGCCGTGAATCGAACAGGTCGGCTGACGGATCAGCCGACCACCTTCTTGAGCGCGTCACCGAGGGCGCTGGCCTCGTCCGCGGACAGCTCCACGACGAGTCGGCCGCCACCTTCGAGAGGGACCCGCATGACGATGCCCCGTCCTTCCTTGGTGACCTCCAGCGGACCGTCACCGGTCCGCGGCTTCATCGCCGCCATGCGTGTATCCCTTCCCGCGTTGTCGGCCGCCCCGGAGGGTAACCGGCGTATTCACGTTTCTGTGATGTTCTATTATCCCGCCTCCGAGCTCAAAAAGGTAACGGCCCGGATCCGGTCAGTGGATCAATGCGGCGGGACACGCGTTGTGGGCGGACCGGACGTGACCCCACACTGGGTGGGGTGAACGCCCGAGCCGCGCTTTTCGATCTCTATGGGGACCACCTTCGCACCCGTGGCGGCCGTGCCTCCGTGGCCGCGCTCGTGAGGCTGCTCGCGCCGCTCGACATCGCGGCGCCGGCCGTCCGTACCGCGATATCCCGCATGGTCCGGCAGGGCTGGCTCGACCCCGTACGGCTGCCGCAGGGACCGGGGTACGCGGTCACGCCGAAATGCGAACGCAGGCTCGACGAGACGGCGGCCCGCGTCTACCGGCGGGGCGACACACCGTGGGCCGGCCGCTGGCACGTCCTCGTGCTCGAACCGGTCAGGGACCGGGCGCGGCGCGAGCGGCTGCGCGCCGACCTCGCCTTCCTCGGGTACGCCCCACTGTCGGAGACGACCTGGATCGGCCCGCGGCCCTCGCCGGAGCTCGACGCGCTGCGGATCCCCGGCCACCGGTTCGACGCCGCGTACGAGGGCGACCCGCGCGACCTGCTCGCGCGCGCGTGGGACCTGGACGCCATCGGCAGCGCGTACGAGGATTGGCTGGCCAGCGCGGCGGACCTGGTGGGCTCGCTGCCGGAGGACGCCCCGGACGATCGGGTCTTCGCGGTCCGCAGCAGACTGGTGCACGGCTGGCGCAACTTCCTGTTCCGCGACCCCGGGCTGCCCGCCGACCTGCTGCCGCCGGGCTGGCCGGGTGAGAAGGCGCGCACCTTCTTCGAGCAGGAGGCCGCCCGGCTGCTGCCAGCCGCCGCCGCGTTCGTCGAGCGCAATCTGACCACGAGCTGATGACGACCTGAATGGAGCCGCCCGAGATGACCGTGACGTATGACGTCGACGAAGCCGTCGCCACGATCACGCTGAACCGCCCCGACGCGATGAACTCGCTGACCGTCGCGATGAAGACCGCCCTGCTCGCGGCCGTGCGGCGGGCCGCAGACGACGCGTCGGTGCGGGCCGTGCTCCTGACCGGCGCGGGCCGGGCCTTCTGCGCCGGGCAGGACCTGCGCGAGCACGCCGACAACCTCGACCGGGGCCTCGGCCTGGCGAACACCGTGCGCGAGCACTACAACCCGGTCGTGCTGGCCGTCGCCACGATGGGCAAGCCCGTCGTGGCCGGGGTCAACGGGGTGGCCGCCGGGGCGGGGGCCTCACTGGCGTTCGCGTGCGACTTCCGGGTGGCGGCCGAGAACGCGAAGTTCTCGATGGCGTTCACCGGGATCGGGCTCGCGCCCGACTCCGGCGCGTCCTGGACCCTCCAGCGGCTCGTCGGCCCCGCGCGCGCCCGGGAGATGCTGCTGCTCGGCGACGTCGTGGACGCGACCAGGGCTCTGGAGCTCGGCCTGGTCGGGCAGGTGGTCCCGGCCGACCGGCTGGCGTCCGCCGCCCGCGACCTCGCCGTACGGCTCGCGCAGGGGCCCACCCGGGCGTACGCCGCGACCAAGGCGGCGCTGGATCACGCGGCGTCGTCCTCCCTCGCCGAGGCGCTGGAGCGGGAGGCGGAGCTTCAGGACGAGTGCGCGGCCACCGCCGACCACGCGGCGGCGACCAAGGCGTTCCTCAACAAGGAGCGGCCCCGCTTCGAAGGCCGGTAGGCGCTTCGAAGCCATCAAACACAGCGAGGGCCGATAGGCGCCTCGAAGCCATCAAACACGGCGAAGGGCGCTGACCTGGGCGGTGACGGCCTCGCGTACGTGGCAGTCTGCGACGTGGTCGTTCACCAGGCCGATGGCCTGCATCAGGGCGTACGCCGTGGTGGGGCCGACGAAGCGGAAGCCCTGCTTCCTGAGCTCCTTGGCCAGCGCCGTGGAACCGGCGGTGCGGGCCGGGACGTCGGCGAGGGTGGCCGGGACCCTGCCGGGCTCCTCGGCGTACTTCCACACCAGCGCCGACAGCCCACCCGGCACCTCCAGGGCGGCGCGGGCGTTGGCGACGGCCGCCTCGATCTTGGCGCGGTTGCGCACGATGCCCGCGTCGGCGAGCAGGCGCTCCACGTCGACCTCGTCGAAGACCGCCACCGCCGGGATCGAGAACCCGGCGAACGCCTTGCGGAAGTTGTCGCGCTTGCGGAGGATCGTCAGCCACGACAGGCCGGACTGGAACGCCTCCAGCGTGATCCGCTCGAAGACCAGGTCGTCCCCGCGGACCGGACGGCCCCACTCCTCGTCGTGGTAGGCGACGTAGTCGGGCGACGTGCCCGCCCATCCGCAGCGGACCAGCCCGTCGTCGTGCACTGTCACCATGCCTCTTCCGCGTCGGCGCGGTCGCCGTCCCAGCCCTCGCGGGCCGTGGCCGAGGGCACCTCAGGCTCACGCTCGGCCCGGCTCCCGGCGTCGTCCGCCTGCTTCGTTTCGGCCTGCTTCGTCTCCTCGCGGGCCTGCGGCCGCGCGTAGGACAACTCGGCCACGCGCTGCTCCAGCACCGCGATGCGGGTGTCGCGCTCCCCGAGCGCGACCGAGACGCGGTGCAGCGTCTCGTCCACCGCCTGGGTGCTGTAGCCGACGAGTCCGATCGGCAGTTGGAGCGCGATCAGGTCGGCGGGAGTCATCTGACCGGCCGCGGGCAGGTCGAGCGGCGGCGCGTCAGGGGGGAACTCCGCCATCTCGCCGCCGTGTCCCAGCGAGACCATGACCACGCAGGCGATCACGGCGAGTCCGGCGATGACGAGTACGACCAGCACATACGAATCGTGCCACAACTCTTTTGCGTGCGAGCATGGAAGCATGACGCGCGTGATCGGGCCCGACGACGAGATCGAGCCCGGCTGGGTCGAGGCCGCCTCGCTGCCGGAGGTGTCCGCGCTGGCCCGGGCGGGACACACCGTCGTGGTGACGCTCCCCGGCGACGAGACCGAGGCGATCGCGGCCGCCGCCGCCTACGCCTGGGCGGGCGCGAGCGTCTTCCGGACGTCCCACGACGTACGGCAGGCCCTCGACATGACCGAGGCCCTGCTGGGCCGCCGTCCCCCCGCCCTGACCCGCCGCGGCCTGGCCTGATCAGGACTCGCCCAGCTCCTCGCCCGTGGGGCTGAGGTGGAGGGCAGGCCGCTCCAGCAGGTCGAGCGCCTCCTCCACCGTGGTCGCCCACGAGATCGCGTCGAACACGTTCGGCCGTGTGAAGCCCTGCTCGTACATGCCGTCGACCAGGTCGCGCAGCGGCCTGTACAGGCCCCACGGGTCGAGGACGACCAGTGGCCGCTCGTGCATGCCGAGCACCCGGGAGGTCCAGATCTCGAACAGCTCCTCCAGGGTGCCGATGCCGCCCGGAAGCACGAGGAACGCGTCGGACCTGGCGTCCATGATCCCCTTGCGCTCGCGCATGTCGGCGGTGACGATCAGCTCGGCGGAGTCGGTGTCGGCGATCTCGACGTCGACCAGGGCCTGGGGGATCACGCCGACCGTGTGGCCGCCGCCGTCGCGGACGGCCCGGGCGACCTCGCCCATGCAGGAGACGATGGCGCCCCCGCTCACGAGGCCGTGGCCGCGGCGGGCCAGTTCGGCGCCCACCTCCCGGGCGAGGTCGAGGTACTTCCGGTCGATCTTCTGGCTGGACGAGCAGTACACGCAGACGAACACATCGCAACCCTACTGAGTGGCGGCGCGCCGGTCGGCCTCCACGATGAGACGCACGGCCTCGTCGGGGTCGTCGGTGACCGAGACCAGCTCCACGTCCTGCGGCGAGACCTTCCCGGTGGCCAGCAGCGTGTCGCGGATCCAGTCGATCAGCGGCGACCAGAACGAGACGCCCATCATGATCACCGGGAACGAGGTGACCTTCCGCGTCTGCACCAGGGTCAGCGCCTCGAACAGCTCGTCGAGCGTCCCGAACCCGCCGGGCAGGGCCACGAACCCGCTGGCGTACTTGACGAACATCGTCTTGCGCACGAAGAAGTAGCGGAACTCGATGCCGAGGTCCACATAGTCGTTGAGGCGCTGCTCGTGCGGCAGCTCGATGCCGAGGCCGACCGAGATGCCGCCGGCTTCGAGTGCGCCCTTGTTGGCCGCCTCCATCACGCCGGGACCGCCGCCGGTGATCACCGCGTAGCCCGCCTTGGCGAGCGCCGCGCCGAGCTTCACCCCGAGCTCGTACTCGGGGCTGTCGGGACCGGTGCGGGCCGAGCCGAAGACGGTCACCGCCGGGGGAAGGTCGGCGAGGGCGCCGAAGCCCTCGACGAACTCCGACTGGATGCGCAGGACGCGCCAGGGGTCTTCGTGGAGCCAGCCGGTGGGGCCGCGGCGGTCGAGCAGGCGCTGGTCGTGGGTCGAATCCGGGACGAGGCCGCCGCGGACCAGCGACGGACCCTGCCGGCGTTCGGGTCGGGTGTGGTTCATGACGGTCACGCTAACGGTCGGGGCCGGGAACGATGCAAGACGCACGCACTGCCCGGGCGCCCGCGTCCCAAACGCCCCGCGGCGCGCCGAAAAGAATCTTGAAAAAGATCCTCGGAAGGATGGAACCGGTCGTCGCCGAGGCTCCGTCTAAGAAACGAGGGTGCTGCTCGGGACGAAAGTGGCTTTCCCCACCAAATGGCCGGTGAGGAAAGCCACTTTCTTCTATCTACGGCCAGTTCTACGGCCGGTTTCTGCGGCCGGTCGGGCTCACTCGCCGAGCCAGGCCGTCATCCGCCGCTCGCTTTCGACGATCTTGGCCAGGCTCACGTTCTCCCCCGCCGTGTGGGCGATGTCCGGGTTGCCCGGGCCGCAGTTGACGGCGGGCATCCCGAGGGCCGAGAACCTCGCGACGTCGGTCCAGCCGAGCTTGGCCCGGGGCGTGCCGCCGATCGCGGCGGCGAACGCCGCGGCGACGGGGTGGGTGAGCCCCGGCCGCGCGCCCGGCGCTCCGTCGGTGAGCCGCACGTCGAAGCCGTCGAAGACCTCCTGGACGTGGGCGAACGCCTCCTCCAGGGTGCGGTCGGGGGCGAAGCGGTAGTTCACGGTCACCACGCACTCGTCCGGGATCACGTTCCCGGCCACGCCGCCGCGTACGGCCACCGCGTTGAGCCCCTCGCGGAACTGAAGGCCGTCCACCACCGGGCGCCGCGCCTCGTATCGGGAGAGGACCTCCAGGACCGGCGCGACGCCGTGGATGGCGTTGACGCCCTCCCACGACCGGGCGCTGTGCGCGCGTACGCCCTTCACCGTGACCTCGGCGCGCAGCGTGCCCTGACAGCCGCCCTCGATCAGCCCGTCGGTCGGCTCCATCACGACCGCGAAGTCACCCGTGATCCATTCGGGGTGCGTGCGGGTGAGCCGCAGCAGGCCGCTCCGCTCGGCCTCGATCTCCTCGCAGTCGTAGAAGACGAAGGTCAGGTCGCGGTTGGGCTCGGCCAGCAGGCAGAGCTTGAGCTGGACGGCCACGCCGCTCTTCATGTCGGACGTCCCGCAGCCGTACAGCACACCGTCCTCGACCCTGCTCGGCAGGTTGTCCGCCACCGGGACCGTGTCGATGTGCCCGGCGATCACCACGCGCTCGGCCCGGCCGAGTTCGGTCCGCGCCACCACCGCGTCGCCGTCCCGCAGCACCGTCAGGTGCGGCAGCGGATCGAGCGCCTCCTCGATGGCGTCCGCCAGCGCCTTCTCCGCGCCGCTCACCGATTCGATGTCCACCAGCTGCGCCGTCAGCGCGCCCACGTCCTGGGCAAGGTCAAGCCGCATGCCATCCGACCTTAATCCACGGGTTCACGCGATCTGCACGGTGGCGACGGGCTTGGCGTCCTTGCGCCAGCCGTCGTGCCCGCTGGCGGCCGTCCAGGTCACGCCCGCGAAGCGCACCTGGCGCAGGCCGTACTTCTGCGCGTGGGTGACGTACCAGGCGGCGATCAGCCAGCCGCGCTTGGGCGCGGAGTCCGAGCCGAGCGCCCGCACGAGCTGCTTGCGCGCGGCGTCGGGCTGCGGCGAGACCGGCTTGTCGGACGGGGGATACCAGCAGTGGACGGCCTGGGGCACGCGCCCCATGAACGCCGCCGAGAGGATCTTGGCGTTGTACTCGTGGTCGGCGTAGGCCGAGCCGTCGGCGGAGCGCTGCACGGCCTGGGCCGCCTCGTGCAGCGGCAAGGTCCGGTAGTGCTTCACCTTCTCCAGCGCGGCGAAGAACTTCCGCGCCGCGTAGACCGGGTCCTGCAACTGCTCGGCCGTCCCCCAGCCCTGCGAGGGCCGCTGCTGGAAGACGCCCACCGAGTCGCGGTCGCCGTACGGCAGGTTGGCCAGCTTGGACTCCTGGATCGCGGTGACGTAGGCGATCTGGAGGGCGCGTTCGGGCAGCTTGCGCCGCACCGCGACGGCGGCGATGGTCGCGGCCACCTGGGCCTGCTCGATGTCGAGGTCGAGGGAGCCGTCCGGGGTCTTGATCATGCAGTGTTCGCCGAGAGCGAACGGCTCGGTCCGCTTCAGCAGGTGATAGGCGCCGTAGAAGATGGCCCCGCCCAGCAGGACGACGATGACCATGACGGTCACGACAGGTTTGGTAAGGCGCCGTTCCACGTAGCAGAACCTACCCGTGTGATCAGGGCAGCCGATCCACTCGAATGGAACCGGGAGTGAGCGGGCGGGCGTAGGACGCCTCCCACTGGCCGCCCTGCACACGCTGGAACGACAGCAGGCGGCCGTCGCCCGCCCGGTAGTCGGCGAAGTCGAGCAGGCCGCGCTCGGGCAGACCGGTGGTCCCCTCGGAGCGGAAGGCGGCCGTGCCGCGCTCGATGGGATAGAACTCCAGGCCGTCCACGATGAGCATGTGCCTGGCCGGCACCATGCCCTGGGTCGGCACGTCGGTCCATAACAGGACCTCCAGGTGGAGGGGCTCGCCCTCCTTGCCCGGCCGTTCCTCGACCGACAGCCAGTTGTAGCGCCGGGCACCCTCGTCCAGCAGATACTCCGTCCACTTCTCGCCCTGCATCGTGCAGTGCAACGCGCCGACGGCCCGATAGCGGGCGGCCTCCACGTAGACGGTGTCGCCCACCCTGATCGTGCGGGGATCGAAGAAGTCGGAATCGGCCGCGGGGTCACGCGGCTGCGATTCTCCCGGAGCGGCGGGCGGGGTGCGGACCGGCTCGCGCGCACGCGTGCGCCGGGCGGTGGCGAAGGCGCCCAGCACGACGACGACCGTGGCGAGGCCCAGCACGATCACGATCGCTGTCGTCATGGCGCGCGATCCTACTGGAGGCGGCTCACCGCCGCATCGACGCGCTCGTCCGTGGCGGTGACGGCGATGCGGACGTGGCCGCGCCCGGCGGCGCCGTAGAACTCGCCCGGCGCGACGAGGATGCCCCGCTCGGCCAGGGCGCGCACCTGGTCCCAGCAACCGGTGCCGTCGGTGGCCCACAGGTAGAGCCCGGCGTCCGAGTGCTCGATGCGCCAGCCGGCCCGCTCCAGCGCGGGCCGCAGCACCGCCCTGCGCCGGGCGTACCGCTCCCGCTGCTCGTCGGCGTGCGCGTCGTCGTCGAGCACGGCCGCCGTCGCGGCCTGGACCGGGGCGGGCATCATCATGCCGGCGTGCTTGCGCACCTCCAGCAGCCGCCGTACGAGCCGGGGGTCGCCGGCGACGAAGCCGGCGCGGTATCCGGCGAAGTTCGACCGCTTCGACAGCGAGTGGACCGCGAGCAGGTTCTCGTGGGAGCCCTCGCACACGTCCGGGTGGAGGACGGAGACCGGGTGCTCCTCCCAGCCCAGCTCGATGTAGCACTCGTCGGACGCGACGATCGCACCGCGCTCGCGCGCCCACGCGACGACCTTGCGCAGGTGCTCGGCGGGCAGGACCCGCCCGGTGGGGTTGGACGGCGAGTTCACCCAGACGAGGGGCACCCGCTCGGGGCCCAGCGCGAGGAGCCCGTCGGTCGCGTAGGGCTCGGCCCCGGCCAGCCTCGCGCCCACGTCGTAGGTGGGATAGGCGAGCTCGGGGAAGACCACGCGCTCGCCCGGCCGGACGCCGAGCAGCGTCGGCAGCCAGGCCACCAGCTCCTTGGAGCCGATGGTCGGCAGCACGTCGGCCGGGTCGACCGTGACGCCGTGCCGCCGCCGCAGCCAGCCCGCGGCCGCCTCACGCAGCCGCGGCGTGCCGTACGTCAGGGGATAGCCGGGGCTGTCGGCGGCGGCGGCGAGCGCCTCACGGGCGACCGGGGGCACCGGGTCGACCGGCGTGCCGACCGACAGGTCGACGATCCCGCCGGGATGCGCCCGTGCCAGGTCCTGATAGGGCACGAGCCGATCCCATGGGAAGTCCGGCAACGCAAGCAAAGAAAATCCCCCAGTCGTCACGGACCGCGCTGATCGAATGCGCTGATCAGGCGTCGGTCAGTGGTCCTCACCCTGCGGCGGGAGCGCCGCGACCAGCGGGTGATCCTTGTTGATCTTGCCGACCTTCGAGGCGCCGCCGGGCGACCCCAGCTCCTCGAAGAAATCGACGTTGGCCTTGTAGAAGTCCTTCCACTGCTCGGGAAGGTCGTCCTCGTAGAAGATCGCCTCTACGGGGCACACCGGCTCGCACGCACCGCAGTCCACGCACTCGTCGGGGTGGATGTAGAGCATGCGTTCGCCCTCGTAGATGCAATCGACGGGGCACTCCTCGATGCACGCCTTGTCCAGGACGTCCACGCAAGGCTGCGCGATGACGTACGTCACCTCGGGCTCCTTCTGGGTTGCACGGCTCGACCGCGGGTTGCTAGCCCTAGTATTGCGGTGCCTGCCGACTAGCCGGAACAGGAGGGGGGCAATCGTCGTGGCCCCTCGGCTCGGAGCCCGTCTCGTGGTCGCCATCACCCCCGCCGACGTGGGCAAACGGGTGACGACGCGGCGCAGAGTGCCCGGCGGGCACCGGGACGCCGTCGGCGTGTTGGAATCCTGGCACGACGGGGTGCTCACCGTACGGAAACGGGACGGAAGCCTCGTCGAGATCGCCGAGGACACCCTGGCCGCCGCCAAGGTCGTGTCCGGTGATCTTTCGCCGTAGCGAGGATCGGCCAGATGGATGCATCGCAAGGCCGAGGAGGAGCCCATAGCGGAGCTATGGGCGTCTTTCCCGGGCCCCGCGGAAATTCCGAGCCTGCGAGGAATTTTCGTGGGTGGGGCGAGAACGCAGCGAGGCGCCATCTGGGCGACCGCAGTAGGCTGGAAAGATCACCGGACACGGCCAAGGTCGTGCCGCCCGCGCCGCCTGCCCGGTAATCCCCCCGCGCCCGGTAATCGGCGTGCATGACGTGGACGCCGACTCGGTAATGGCCCAGCGCGCCGCCGCGAACGACCGCCGCGGCGCGGGGAGCATACGCCGCGTGACCATACGTGCCTGCGTCGTGACGATCTCCTCGGCGGCCCTCCTCCTGTCCGCGGCCTCCGCGTGCTCGAAGCCGTCGTCGTCGGACAAGCCGCTGCCGCCCCTGAACCCCCAGGCCGACAGCCTGGAGTCCGGGTTCGGCACCATGGACAGGCTCGTCGAGGCGGCCAAGAAGGAGGGCGCGCTCACGGTCGTGGGCCTGCCCGGCGGCTGGGTCGGCTACAAGGAGATCATCGCCCGCTTCTCCGACAAGTACGGGATCAAGGTGACCTCGATCGTGCCGGAGGCGAGCAGCAAGCAGGAGATCGACACCGCGGCCCGCCTGAAGGGGACGAATCAGGCGCCGGACGTGTTCGACCTCACCCTTGAGGTCGCGGTCGCCAACGCCAAGCTCTTCGCGCCCTACCGGGTGACCGGCTGGGCGGACATCCCCGACGAGGCCAAGGAGCAGCGGGGACGCTGGTACGCCGCCTACGGCGGATACATGTCGATCGGCTACGACCCGAGGAAGGTCCCCGCCCCCGCGTCGTACGGCGCGCTGGTCAGGCCGGGGACGATCGTGGCGCTGCCGGGCGACCCGCGCCGGGTGGCGTCGGCGTTCAGCGCCGTGATGGCGGCCTCGCTCGGCAACGGACTGCCGGACGCCGCGCGGGGCGTGGACCTGTTCGCGCGGCTGAAGAAGGGCGGCATGCTCGGCCGGCCCGACCAGGCGACCGCGGTCGTGGACTGGGACTTCATGAACGCGGCGCGGGCCGCCTCCGGCCGCGGCGCGGCGGCCTGGCGGGTGACGATCCCCAGGAACGAGGTGCTCGCCTCCTACTACATGCAGGCGATCAGCGCCGACGCGCCGCACCCGGCCGCCGCCCGGCTGTGGGAGGAGTTCCTGCTGTCCGACGAGGGCCAGAACCTCTTCCTCAAGGCGTACGCGCGGCCCGCCCGGATGGAGGCGATGGAGATGCGCGACACGCTGGACGGGGACGCCGCCGCCCGGCTGCCGGAGGCGTCCGGCGACCCGGTGATCCTGAACATCCCCGAGCAGGATCAGGCCAAGTCATACGTGACCGCGCATTGGGCCCAGGCAGTCGGCTGAGCCACTCGATCTCGCAGAGGCGACGGAAGCCGTAAAGTGTGTCGTTATCCCAGCAGTCTCACCAGTCGGCATGAGATTGCGGCAATCCCGACACCGGGCACCACGTGTCAGAATGCGAGCCGATCTTGAGGTACGAAACTCCCAGTCTCACCCGATGGAACGCTCGCGCCTACGACAGCTCCTTCGGCTACGTCTCGGCTCAGGGCGCGCCACTGGTGGAACTGCTCGACCCGCGCCCCGGTGAGCGCGTGCTCGACCTCGGGTGCGGCACCGGTGTGCTCACCGCCGACATCGCCAGGCGCGGCGCCCACGTGCTGGGCATCGACGGCTCCCACTCCATGATCGAGCAGGCCATCGCGCACCATCCCGGACTCGACTTCACCGTGGGCGACGGCTACGACTTCACCGTCGCCCAGCCGTACGACGCGGTCTTCTCGAACGCCGCGCTGCACTGGATGAGCCGCGACCCCGACGCGGTGATCGACTGCGTGCGGGAGGCGCTGCGGCCGGGCGGCCGGTTCGTCGCCGAGATGGGCGGCGCGGGCAACTGCGCGGCCCTGACCTCCGCCGTGCTCACCGCCTGGCGTGAGTACGGCCTGCCCGAGCCCGAACTGCCGTGGTACTTCCCCAGCCCGGCCGAGTACGCCCACCGCCTGGAGAAGGGCGGCTTCACGGTCCGGCTGCTGGAGTATTTCGACCGCCCCACCCCGCTCGACGAGTGCCCGAACGGCGCGGCCGACTGGGTCCGGATGTTCGCCGGCTCGCTGCTCGACCGGGTTCCCCCGGCGGCCGTGGAGCCGCTGCTGCGCCGGGTCAACGAGCTGGCCGCCCCCGCCCTGCGCCGGGAGACCGGCTGGATGGCCGACTACGTCCGCCTCCGTTTCGCCGCGGAACGTCACTGACATCTCCACCACGACGGGGCGATTTGCCAGACTATGGACTGGTCTTTGTGAGTGATGGGGAACGCATGAACTTCTGCCTGAGTGACCTCGTGCCACCGCTGCGCTGGAGTGACGCTGCCCGCATCACGACCCTGGCCGACCGGCCCGGCCTGCCGGACGCGTGGTGGCGGACGCTGCCCCTGCACCGGGTGCTCGCCGTCCTGGACGCCGAGGCGCTGGGCGACCTGCTCACCGAGCTCGCGCTCGACCACTGGCCGGCGGCGGCCGTCGGCGACGTGCTGCCCGCGCTGCACGTGCTCGATCCCGACGAGGCCGACGACCCCCAGGTCGCGATCGCGCTCGACCGGGCGGGGTCGTGGCACGGCCTGCTCGCGCTGTCCGGCCGGGAACTGGCCGACCAGCCGTTCGTCAAGGCCCGCCCCGTGCTGACCGCTCTGTTCACCGCCGTGTTCTTACGGATGTCCCCGGACGAGGCCGAGCCTGTCTCCGAGCCGATATCCGAGCGGGTCGAGGATCCTCCGGACGAAGAGGTCGCGGAACAACCGGAACACGAGGTCCCGGACATCCCCGAGCTGATCGACGCCGCGTTCGGCGGCCTGGACGACCAGACCTGGATGGTGGCGCAGAACCGGGTCTTCGCCGACGAGCCGTCCGACCCCGAGCAACTGGCCAGGCTGCTGGCCGTCCACCCCGCCGTCATCCACGATCTCGAAGCGGCCCTGCGTGACCGGCTGTCCCGCTGGCTCGCGCTGCCCGAGGCGAAGCCGTACAACGAGCATCTGGCCTGGCTCACCGACACCTTCGGAGCCGCGGTCCCCAAGGAGCGGTTCGTCACGGCGGCCGAGTGGCACGGGCGCGAGCTGCGCTCGCTGGAGGTGCCCGCCTGGCGGTTCGTGCTCGCCACGCTCCCCGGCCACCGCCTCTTCGGCGACTGGCTCGTGGCCGGCGACATCGAGGAACTGCGGGAGAGGACGCGGAGCCTGATCGCCTCGGCCGAGCGCCCGCCGACCGTCCCCCGGGCACTGGAGATGATCGGCTCTCTCGGCATCCGTCCCGACGTCGCGAGGCAGTGGCTGGAGAGCGTGCCGCAACTGCGCGCCCAGAAGGCGTCCGAGATCGCCCCTGACCGGCAACAGGACCGGCAACAGGACCGGCAACAGGACCGGCAACAGGACCGGCAACAGGTCGGGCTCAAGGACGTGGCGCTGACCCGGCGGTGCTTCCGGCAGCCGGACGGCAGGTGGTGGCTCAGGGTGGACGTCTCCGGCGACCACCTCCAGGGCGGCGAGGTCCCACTGCCCAGCGGGTTCGCCGCGTACGTCGGCCTCGCGCCGGGCGAGGACCGCACCGTGCGCAGCGCCGCCGGTGAGGTCGGCCTCTCCTGGCACGCGCGGCCGGCCCTGGGCTCCCTGCAGCGGATTCTCAGCGAGGTCTCGGCCGAGGAGGGCAGCCACATCTTCCTGACCCTGTCCGAGGAGGGCATGCTGCGCGTACGGCACCTGCCGGCGGCGAACGGCGGTGACGAGACGAGCCGCGCGCTGCGCCTGGTGGGCTACACCGCGCCGAGCGGCACGCCCGAGCAGGCGGCGCGGGTGATCGCGACGCGTGTCGGACTCTCCGCGCCCGTCGGGCGGCCCGAACTCCTCGCGCGGCTGCGAGAACGCGGGGACCGCGACCTGCTGACCCTGCTGGGATAGCCGATGCCCCGGCTCGCGATCTCCCCGGAGTTCCTGCGCGGGCTCGGCGCGCTCACCCGGCCGGTCCGCCGGGACGTCGCCGTCGCGGTACGCCGGTTCCTGCTGAACGCGTCCGCCGCGCCGCACCCCGAGAGGGTGCGCAACTGCCGCGACCCCCGGGTCGCCACCCTGCGGCTGGCCGACCGCCACCGGGGGGTGGTGGTGCGGCAGGAGGACGTCTACTGGCTGCTCACCGTGCTGCCGGACGCCGAGGCGTGGTCGTACGCGCAGCGGCATAGGGTCGGCGTCAACACGGCCATCGGGATCGTCGAGACCTGGGACGCCGAGGCGCTGGAGCGGATCGAGCCGGCCCTGCGCCGCGCGTCGGAGACCGGCGGCCGGCCGCTGTTCGAGAACTGGTGCGACAACGACCTGCTGAACATCGGCATCGACCCCCGCCTGCTGCCGCTGCTGCGGCTGATGACGTCGGAGTCGCATCTCGCGGCCGTGGAGCCGCTGCTTCCGCACAGCCAGTACGCGCCGCTCGCGGCGCTCGCCCGCGGCGGCTCGCTGGCGGCGGCCTGGCGCGAGCTGGACGCCTGCCGCTCCCGCGTCGCCGACGAGATCGACCCGGAGGACCTCCTGGCGGCGCTGCGGCGCAGCCCCGACCGGGCCGCGTTCGCCGCCGACGCCGCCGAGCTCGAGCGCATCCTCACGCTGCCCGGCTGGTGCACGTTCCTCTATCCCCCGCAGCACACGTACGCCAACTGGCCGGCGTACGAGCAGCCGGTGCTGATCACCGGGGGCGCGGGCACCGGGAAGACGGTCATCGCACTGCACCGGGCGGCCCTGCTGGCCCGCGCGGCCACCGGCCCGGTGCTGCTGGTCACGTTCTCGCAGAGCCTCGCGACCGAGCTGTCCGCGCGGCTCGACATGATCATCGACGACGAGGTGGTCCGCAAGCGCGTCGAGGTGGGCAACGTCGACAGGATCGCGCACCGCATCGTCGCCGAGGCGGAGGGCCGCGCCCCCGCCCTCGTCTCCTCCGACGACCTCGCCGAGCTGTGGCAGGAGGCGGCCGGCAGGCGCTTCGGCAGCGCGTTCCTGCTGCGCGAGTGGGAGCAGGTGATCCTCGCGCAGGACCTGCGGACACTGGAGGAGTATCAGGCCGCCGCCCGGCCGGGCCGCGGCGTCCGGCTCGACGCCGAGGCCAGGACGATGGTGTGGGAGGCCGTCCAGCAGGTAGTACGGCGGCTGCGGGAGTCCGGCCGGCGCACCCTGCTCCAGCTCGCGTCGGAGGCGGCGGGCCTGCTCGGGCGGGCCGTGGGCGACCTGCTGGGCGACGAGGCGCCGGGGCGGGAGCCGTACCGGCACATCGTGGTGGACGAGGCGCAGGACCTGCACCCCGCCCAGTGGCGGCTGCTGCGGGCGGCGGTCCCCGCCGCCCCGAACGACCTGTTCATCCTGGGAGACCCGCACCAGCGCATGTTCGACACCCGGGTCGCGCTGGCGGACGTCGGCATCCCCGCCCGCAGGTTCCAGCTGAAGATCTCCCACCGGCTGCCCACCGAGATCCTGTCGTGGGGAGTGCGCCTGCGAGGCGGTGGTCCGGCCGACGGCCTGGTCGCGGGCAACGCCGCGATGTACGGCTACCGCGCGCTGGATCACGGCACGCGCCCGATGGTGCGCGGGTACGTGAACGCGGAGGCGGAGATCGCCGGGCTCGTCTCCACCGTGGCCGAATGGCTGGAGGAGGGCGTGCCGACCGCCCAGATCGCGGTGGCCGCGCGCACCTCCGACCTCGTGCGTACCGCGCGCACCGCACTACGCGAAGCGGGCATCACGGTCAAAGTCACCTCCCTTCACGGCATGAAAGGGCTGGAATTCCGCCGGGTGGCCGTGATAGGCGTGGCTGACGGAATCGTGCCGGCGCCCGACGCGCTGACCCCGGCCGACGAGGACCCGACGGCCCGGGCGCACGATCTGCAACGCGAACGGGGGCTGCTCTACGTGGCGTGTACGCGGGCGGGGGAGCTGCTCTACGTGTCCTATTCGGGGCGCGCCAGTCCCTTCATCCCGGCCTGACGTCCGATCCCCTAGTCTGAACTGCGGATATATTCCCCTTGCCGGTTGGACCTGCATGAATCTCAGCCTTAGCGACATCGTGCCTCCGCTGCGCTGGACCGCGCCCAGCCAGGTAGAGCCGATCGCGAGCGACCCCGGTCTTCCCGACGCGTGGTGGCAGGCGCTTCCCCTCGACCGGGCCTGTGCGGCGGTGGGAACCGGCCAGGTCGCCTCCCGGCTCGCCGACCTCACCATCGCCTGCTGGGCGCACCTGGTCCTCGGCGACATCCTCCCGCTGCTGAGGTTCACCCACCCCGAGGAGAGCCTCCAGACGCCTGGCCCCCGGGAGAGCGTCCACGACCTGTACGTCGACGTGATCGACAAGCTGCTGGCCACCGAGCCCGCGCGGGAGCCGGCCGGGGCGCCGGTCCCGCCGGCCCTCCCCGAGCGGCCGATGCCCGAGATCATCGACGAGATCTTCGCCCGGCTGGACGACCGCCAGCGGGCCATCGCACGCGACCGGCTCTACTTCGACACCTCCCAGCAACCGGGCCAGGCCCAGCGGGCCACGCTGGACGAGCTGGCCCAGCGCTTCTCGGTCACCCGGGAGCGCATCCGGCAGATCGAGCGCGACCTGCGCGACCACGTGATGGACTGGCTGAACGGCCCGTCCGCCGCGCCGCTGAACGCCCATCTGTCCTGGCTGCGCACCCGGCTGGGCTCGGCCGTGCCCGCCGACGACCTCGCCGCCGCCGTGCCGTGGCACCGCACCGAGCTGATCACGCTCGCGATCCCCGCCTGGCGGTTCGTCCGTACGCTCCTGACCGGGTACGAGCAGGTGGACGGCTGGCTGGTCGCGGGCGGCGCGGACGAGCTCAGGGAGAAGACCCGGCAGCTGTTCACCGACGGCCCCCGGCCGCTCGAGGAGGCGGTCTCCCTCGTCGCCCAGCTCGGCATCCGGGAGGACGTCGCCGAGCGCTGGCTGGCGTCGGTGCCGCACCTGCGGGTCATGGAGGGCCACGTCGTCCCCTGGCCGCGCAGCATGGGAGACAAGGCGGAGGCCGTGCTGGCGGTCGCCCGCGCCCCGCTCGCGCCCGAGGAGATCCAGACCCGCATCGGCGAGGACTACAGCCTCGTCGGCATCCGCAACCAGCTCGCCTCGGACGAGCGGTTCATCCGGCTCGACCGCAGTAAGTACGGCCTGCGGCGCTGGGGCGGCGACGAGTACCTCGGCATCCGGGAGATGATCATCCGGGAGATCGAGCGCGCGGGCGGCGAGGCGTCCGTGAGCACGGTCGTGGACAACCTCACCTCCCGCTACGACGTGAGCGAGAGCTCCATCAGGGCGTACGCCGGAGGGCCCGGGTTCGAGCGGACCCAGCGCGGCTACATCAGGGTGGCCGCCCAGGACCAGGCCGAGCCGTACCAGCCGCGCCGGGACGTCTCGATGACCCGCCGCTGCTTCCGCAGCAGGGACGGCCGCTGGTGGCACCGTGTCGACGTCAACGCCGAGCACCTGCGCGGCTCGGGCTCCCCGCTGCCGACCGGTTTCGCCGCGCACCTCGGCATGGCGCCCGGCGGCCAGCTCACCGCCTCCACCGCGTCGGGCGAGGTGGTGATCAGCTGGCACAACCAGCCGACCATCGGCTCGATCAGGAACGTTCTCGCCGAGTACAACGCGTCCGAGGGCGACCACGTCTTCCTGACGGTCTCCGACGGCGGCGAACTGCTGACCCGCTTCCTGCCCGTGGCGGGGGCCGGGCTGCCCGCGATCAACCAGGCGCTGCACCTGATCGGGTACACCGCTCCGGTGGCGTCGGAGGCCGAGGGCCTGCGGCTCATCGGCGCCCGCATCGGTCTGCCCGAGGGGGCCGCCCGCGAGGAGATCCTCGACCGCCTGCGCGAACGCGGCGACCGCGACATCCTGCGCTTCCTGACCTGACACGGGGGTGGGAGAGATGTCGGGGGCAGCACGTAGGCTCGGAGCATGTTGCGGCTCCACGACACCCTGAACCGGCAGGTCGTGCCCGTCGCCCCGGCCGGCTCGCGGATCCTGCGGATGTACACCTGCGCCGCGCACGGGCCCGCCGGTCTCGCCGACCTGCGCCCCGCCCTGCTCGCCGACCTGGTCCGCCGCGTCGCCGAACGCGCCGGGCTGCGGGTGCTCGCCTGCCGTAACGTCTCCGACCTCCTTCACCCGGACGGCGGTAACGGCGATGCCGCGTCTCTCGACGCCGACACGCTCGCGCTCAACATGCGCGCCCCCGAGCACTCCCCCAGGACCAGCGAGACGATGGGCCTGGTGATCGAGCTCATCGGGCGGCTCATCGAGCGCGGCCACGCGTACGCCACCCCGGAGGGAGCGGTGTTCTTCGACGCGGCGTCCTTCCCCACGTACGGCGAGATCTCCGGCAAGCCGGGCTCGGCGTCCGACTGGCCCCTGTGGGAGCCGCTGCCGGGACCGGCCGACGGCGGCGCCGGAGCGGTCTGGGACGCGCCCTGGGGCCGCGGGCTCCCCGGCCGCGACATCGAGTGTTCTGCCACGCCGCTGCGGTTCCTCGGCCCGCGCTTCGACCTGTACGTGGGCGGGGCCGACCTGTGCTTCCCCCACCACGAGAGGGCGCGGGCCCAGTCGAACGCCGCGACAGGTCAGGAGGCGGCCGTTCACTGGGCGCACTCCGGGCGCCTGCTGTTCGAGGGCCGCCCGGCAGGCATCGGAGACGCCGTGCCGCTGTCCGGCGTCGTCGCCGCCGGTCTCGATCCCCTCTCCGTACGGCTGGCCTTGCTGGAGCAGCACTACCGGCGGCCGGTCGACCTCACCTGGGACGCGCTCCGCGCCGCCGACGAGGAACTGCGGCGGCTTCGGCGGCGAGTCGCCGAATGGGCGGAGTCGCCGAGCCGCCCGATCGACGACGCCCACGCCGAGCGCGTCCAGCGGGCGCTGGACGACGACCTCGACACGCCCGGGGCGCTACGCCTGCTGCGCAACCTGGAGGCCGACGAGTCGGTCGCGCCGGGGGCCAAGTTCGAGACCTTCCTCCACTTCGACCACGTGCTCGCCCTCGACCTGCCCGCCGACATCGGCCGCATCTGACGGGCACTCCCCGCGTACGCCGGACGGGCCGGCTCCGGCGCCCGTCCGTTTGTCGGGCGTGGTTCTCGATGTGGACGGGCTTGGTTCTCGATGCGGTCGGGCTTGGGCCGACCCGGCAGCCCCCGCTCCTTTCGTGCACGAGTGCAGCCCGGCAGCTCAACCTGTCGCTCCAACAATTCGCTGCTCAAAGAGTGTGCGAGGCGCGACGGCGTGAAAGAATTCATACAAGTATTCGAATCTAGCGAGGAGGATCGCGATGGATCTGTTTGCTGTCGATCCCGACCGCTCTCCTCGTTCGAATAATGCTGGTGGCGACTGGTGGGATCGGTTGACCGCCGACTCGCCGTTGTGGGCGTCCGGGGACTCACGTGCCTGCGGCTGTGGAGCCGGGAACGAGGAGGTCGCGGACGATGCCGGTGCTGCGGATGGCTCGGAAGCCGGTGCTTGTGGGTCAGGCGCCGGTCGAGACCGGGCCCGGTCGTCGTGGGTGTTGGTGGGTTCTCTTCGTGAGTCGGCGCAGGAGTTGGCGCTGACTCCGCTTCCGGAGGATGTGGACATCTGTCTGGCCGAGGCCGAGGAGTTGATGTTCGCGCGGGATCGGATCACCTCCGCGTTGGCTGATC